>NZ_BAKN01000001.1 GCF_000614205.1 Hoylesella saccharolytica JCM 17484 | reverse complement strand
CATATAAAAGCATAGCTTTTGAATGCTAAAACCTATGTTTTTGGGAGATGAAAACTATTTTTTGACTAAATAAACGAAAATCTTTCTCTAGATTGAAAATGTTAATTGTCAGGAAAAGAGAAAACCAGAAGTGTTCTCAAACGTTAAAAAAGTTACGATTTGAAAGTAACTGAAGTGCAAATTGGGAATAAGAAAGACTGCCCATAGCCCATATGGATTTATTTCCGAATGCGCTTTTTAACCTTTTTCACGCTACCTACCGACAGGTACATCCCCACCTAATCTCCCCCGGAATAAAGGTGAAAGGTTGAAAAGGTATTCAAGAAAACTTCCACCGCAAGATACCTTCTCCGTTGCCACATCTGTTTTTATTTCCTTATCTTATACATCCTACTACAGCAAAATCAGGAAATAGTGTAAAATTAGTAGAATATAGTTAATGCCTGTAAAAGTGTTGATTTAGCATGGAAAAACTGCGATTTAATCTCTATATTTGTAACCGAAAACAACGCACCAATTGCCGAACAAACCGTTCGTTAGCACGTTAATTCAAACTATATAATCATCAATTTAAAACCTATAAGAAGATGAAAACAAGAGAAGTAAAAAAGGTATTAATGGCTGTTATGGCAGCTCTCACATTGCATTCTACAGCATCGAAGGCACAAACCGCAAACGATGAAGACCCCGATACGAAGTATGCCACCGAGCTATTGAAGCCCGGAACGGAAGCGCCCGACTTTATGTTGCCCTCACCTGAAGGAAGAATGGTGATGCTGAGCCAGTATAAAGGTCGTTATGTTGTACTCGATTTCTGGGCCTCTTGGTGTCCCGATTGTCGCAAAGATGCACCTCATGTGGTAAATATGTACGAAGAATTTAAACATGAAAATGTATCGTTTATCGGTGTTTCGTTTGATGTAGACTCGGTGAAATGGCGAGAAGCCATCACCAAATACAATATGAAATATGCGCATGTAAGCGAATTAAAAAAGATGCGCGAAACGGAGATTGCCAAAGCATACGGTGTCAATTGGATTCCAACATTGTATCTCATCGACCCGGAAGGTAAGGTGGTGCTGAGCACGGTGGTATCTTCCAAAATCAACGCTGCACTGAAAGAGATATTCGTAAAGAAAGAATAAAATAAAAATATAATAGATATTATTGTGGTTTATCAATATTTATTTGTCATCATGATTTCATTTTTGGGAAGTATTTTCGGAGCGTCAGCACAAAATTCCTTTACTAATGCCACCGTAGACGATTTTGAACAGATGCTAAAAAAAGATACGGTGCAACTGCTGGATGTTCGTACATTGAAAGAGTTTGCCGACGGACACCTCAACGGTTCGGTATGTATTGATGTTTACAACCCCGAGTTTATGAAGTTGGCTACAGCCCAATTGAAAAAAGACAGACCGGTGGCCGTATATTGCCGAAGTGGTAAACGCAGCGCGATGGCTGCCCAGCAGCTGTCTGAAGCAGGTTATCAGGTAACGAATTTGCGTGGTGGCATTTTGGCATGGATAGAGAAAAAGAAACCTATTGTAAAAGAATAGAAGAGGCAGAAAGCGTTAATGTTCTATTACAATTTCTGCCAACCAAATACCGCAATATAAAGCCATGAACCTAAACTTACGCTTAGGGCGAGATAACCTGCGCAGAGTAGCAAGTGGTTTGCTTGCAACATACCTGTACTTTCGTTGATGAAAGTGCTGAATGTAGTGAGTCCGCCGCAAAAGCCCACTGTAAGAAATAGACGTAATTGCGGACTGCCCCCAAATGTTTTGGTGAGATATGTGCCTATAAAACCGATGAGCAGGCACCCCAGCACGTTGGCAATAAGTGTGGCTACAGGCAGCGTATTGGTGTTGTTAAGCGGCCAGATGTAGGTCAGCAGGTAGCGCATAATACTGCCCAAACTTCCGCCTATGGCTACTAACAATAGGTTACGTATCATTGTTTCTTTGTTTAATTCGATTTCTTTTGACCGTTAACCGACCTTCGCAAAGTTATCTTTCAAATATTATTCTTCCAGAATATATGCTTTTAAAATTCGTCCGCAAAAGGCAATGTGAGCATCTTTGTTAGAGCCTGTAAAGTTGCTCGGAACATTTTGCGGATAGCATTGGGCGACCAGTTGACGGTTTCGGATAGCAT
The DNA here is from genome assembly GCF_000614205.1 of Hoylesella saccharolytica JCM 17484. Lineage (GTDB taxonomy): Bacteria > Bacteroidota > Bacteroidia > Bacteroidales > Bacteroidaceae > Prevotella > Prevotella saccharolytica. Next base: position 398,527 of record NZ_BAKN01000001.1, on the reverse strand, counting down.
CAAGATTTTGCAATTGGTGATAAATCACTTCGCATTCAAGCGTAAGCGGTAGTTCTTTGATAGCCGGAACCGGTATCGTTTCGCCCGGAACAAGCGTTAACCCCATTTCTTTTATCTTGTCGGTATCGCGCCCGCTGCGGCTTCCGCAAAAGCCTAAAATTTTCTTTTGAAACGTTCCATAAGGAATATTTACCGTAAATTGACCGTTCTTTTCAAGTTGTTCGCGAGTAAAACGGCCCTCGCGTACAAATGTTGTAAAGATAGGACAACCCCATTCTATACCCAAACTGCCCCAACTGATGGTCATGGTATTTACTTTGTTGTCTGCTTGGGTTGTAAGCAACACCCCTTTGGAAAGCTCGTTTAAGATTGTATCGGCATAAGTCCATACACTGATTTCTTTTCTTTTCATATAGTTGATATTATAAGTTGGTCCCTGCTACGTAGCCTGTTGTCCACGCTGCTTGTAAATTAAAGCCACCCGTAATAGCATCGATGTCGAGTACCTCTCCTGCAAAATGTAGGTGTGGACAAGTCTTACTCTCAAGTGTATGAGGATTGATACTTGCCAAAGAAACGCCTCCGCAGGTAACAAACTCATCACGGAAAGCTCCTTTGCCTGTAACGGTATATGTATCATTAGTCAGCGTTTCGATAAGCTTATGTAAGGCTTTTTTACTCAATTCTCCCCATTTTTTATCGTGTTCAACTACTGTTCGGTTCAGCAGATATTGCCACATTCGGGTAGAAAGACTGTAAGGATGTATGCTCGAAACCAGTTTCCGAGAGTTAGATATAATAAGCTGGTGCAGTTGTTGTTCGATAAGTGTGGCATTGCTTTCGCCAATCCAGTTGACAGAAAGCGAGAATTGGTATCCTTGTTCGGCAATATATCGTGCGGCATAGGACGATAATTTGAGAATAGCAGGCCCGCTAACTCCCCAGTGCGTAATTAATAAAGCACCGTCAGCACGTAGCTTTGTGCCCGGAATAGTTGCTGTGACACTCTCGACAACCGTACCCATCAGTTCTTTTAAGGCTTTGTCGGCAATATTGAAAGTAAAAAGAGAAGGTACCGGAGAGACAATCTCATGACCAATGTCGGCCAGATACTTCAACCCCTCTATCCGTGGCGAACCGCCCGTTGCCACAATAACCCGATTAAAAACGCGCGTTTCTTGCGTTGTGAAAAGTAGGCGGATATCTCCGTTGGGCAATGGTTTCAGCGTGCTAACGCCATAGTTTGTAAGGATATTTACACCTAATCGACGGGCGGTTTGCATCAGGCAATCTACCACACTATGTGCATTTTGCGACTGCGGAAAGATACATTCATCTTCCTGAACGGTTAAAGGTACCCCATGAGCAGTGAACCATCGGTAGGCATCTTCGTTGTCAAAAACTTTAAACAAGCGTTTCATTAGCTTGTCTCCTCTAGGATATGCCTGCCTTAGATCTTTAATTTCACTAAACGAATTGGTGAGGTTACAACGGCCTCCACCTGTTATTTCTACTTTGGTAAGTACTTTTGTCGACTTCTCCAAAATAGTAACGGTAGCGTCTTTATACTTCTCTTTCGCTGCAATGGCAGCAAAAAATCCGGCTGCTCCACCTCCGATAACGGCTATATCAAGCATACTTTTCAGCTATAGGGTTGACTGTTTGCGGGCGAAGATACAAAAAACGAATAAACAGATGAACTTTTTTATCTGTTTATTCGTTATATAGTGGCTCATGTATTATGGAATGTTAACCTGTATTCGCTTGTAAACAGCGAAACAAGAACAGACTTTTAATAAGCCGACTCAAACTCTTGGAGAAAACGAACATCGTTTTCAGAGAATAAACGCAAGTCGGCAACGTGATACTTCAAATTAGTAATTCGCTCGATACCTAAACCAAAGGCATATCCTGAATATGTGTTGCTGTCTATTCCACAAGCTTCAAGAACGTTTGGATCAACCATTCCACAACCTAAAATCTCAACCCACCCAGTATGTTTGCAAAATCCGCAACCTTCACCTCCGCAGATGTGGCAAGATATATCCATTTCTGCACTGGGTTCTGTAAAGGGAAAATAGCTAGGCCGAAGGCGTATCTGGGTTTCAGAACCAAAGAGTTCGCGTGCGAAAGTAAGCAAAACTTGCTTAAGATCGGTAAAAGAAACCTTCTTATCTATATATAAACCTTCGAGCTGATGAAAAAACAATGGGCGCGTGCAGATATGGCTTCGTTGCGATAAACACGTCCCGGACAGATTACACGGATAGGTGGCTGGCGTCGTTCCATTATCCGGCTCTGGTCGTTTGATGTATGCGAGCGCAGGATAACGTTCTTTGTAACATCATCAGAATGGGTTTCTATGAAGAAAGTATCTTGCATATCGCGTGCAGGATGGTCAGGAGCGAAGTTGAGTTTTGTGAAAACATGCAGGTCGTCGTCTATTTCAGGACCTTCTGCTAAGGCAAAACCCATGCGTTGAAAAATATCGATGATTTGGTTACGTACGATGGTAAGCGGATGGCGTGTACCCAACCTGATCGGGTAAGGTGTGCGTGTAAGATCGAAAGCTTCACATTTGGTTTGCCCAGTAGAAATAGTATTTCGGAGCTCTTCCAACTTATAGGTGGCCAGCTGTTTTAGTTCATTGAGCTTCATTCCGACTGTTTTTTTCTGGTCGGCCGCAACGTTTCTGAATTCCGCCATAAGCCTGTTATCTCTCCTTTTTTACTGAGATACTTCAAGCGCAACCGTTCAATATCCTCTGCATTTTTTGCAGTGAGATTACTTATTTCTTTAAGAAGTTCATCGATTTTATCAAGCATCATATTTCTTCTTGTTACAATTTGTTTGCAAAGGTAACATTTTTACAACAAAACCGATATGATATAGAAATAAAGTTGTACATTTGCAATGATTTGAGAGACTTATTACAGACAGGAAAACAAGTAGATTAAAAATGAAAAAATATGCTTTCTTTGCATCGGTGTTTTTAGGACTTATTGTAATGGGATATTCCAATTCGAGTTGTACCGATAAAAAAACAACGACCGACTCAACACGAGTAGACACTCTTATTGTGGATTCTTCTGCAAAAGATACGTTAGAGAATATTATTGAGGAACAACCTATGCCAAAGGCTGCAGACGAACTGTTTGACGATTTTATCTTTAATTTTGCCGCAAACAGAAAGTTACAGCTCAAGCGTATTCAATTTCCATTGGCGGTTTATCAAAATGAAAAAGTGGTAAAAAAAATTGCGAAAGGCGATTGGAAAATGGAGCATTTCTTTATGCCCCAAGGTTATTATACACTGATTTTTGATAACCGAAAGCAAATGAACTTGGTGAAAGATACGACAATAAAACATGTAGTTATTGAGAAGATAACATTTGAAAACAAAACGGTAAAGCAATATCTGTTTGATCGTATTAACGGGCAATGGATGATGACCTCTATCAACAACAAGGCTATGTATGAGACGACCAATGCCTCGTTCTTACAATTTTATGAGCGTTTTGCCGTAGATAGCACTTTTCAGATTAACAGTATGAATAGCTCTGTAACCTTTACAGCACCCGATCCGGATGATGACTTCAGTTCAATAACTGGCTCTATTACCCCCGAGCAATGGCCTTCGTTTAAACCGGGACTGATACCGAGTGGCAGATTTATAATATTCTGTATGGACAAAAATACACTGAAAGCAACCAGAAACTTTTTGTGATACGCGGTATAGCGAACGGTATGGAAACAGAAATGATTTTCAAGCGGATAAACGGAAAGTGGAAACTGGTAAAGTTTGACAGTTAACACCGTGGCCTGCGCAGATGAGAGACCTTACTGATTACAGTCTGTTGGCACACAATACTTTTGGTATTGATGCGAAATGTCATCGATTTATAGAGTTTGATTCTGAAAAAAAACTGATAACAATTTTATCTTCTCTATCTGAAAGGGATAAGCCTTTGTTATTATTAGGTGGCGGCAGTAACCTTTTATTGACAACGGATTATCCTGGAACGGTTTTACATTCTTGTATAAAAGGCAAGGAAGTGACTATTGAAGGAGAAACTGTTTATTTGCGTTGCGGTTCAGGTGAGGTTTGGGATGATGTTGTTGCATACAGTATTCAAAATGGGTGGTATGGTATGGAAAATCTCTCTTGGATACCGGGGCAAGTGGGGGCAAGTGGCGTACAAAATATAGGCGCTTATGGTATAGAGGTGAAAGACCTTATAGAAACTGTAGAAGCCGTAGAGATTGCCACTGGTAAGAAAAGGACTTTTACCAATATCGAATGTGAATATTCCTACCGCCAAAGTAAATTTAAAAACGAATGGAGAGATCGATTTATGATTACTTATGTTACTTATCGCCTCTCTAAAAGCTTTAGTCCTCATCTTGATTATGGTCTTATTCGTGCCTCTTTAACGGAAAAAGGAATTGAAAAGCCAACCGCTAAAGAGTTGCGCGAGTTAATCATAAATATACGTAAGACTAAATTACCTGACCCGAAAGATGAAGGAAATGCCGGCAGTTTTTTCATGAATCCTATTGTAGACCGTACAAAGTTTAAGGATTTATTGCAAATTTATCCGGATATGCCTCATTATATAATAGATGACGCCCATATCAAGATACCTGCCGGATGGATGATAGAGCAGTGTGGATGGAAAGGAAAAACATTGGGCAGGGCCGGTGTGCATTCTAAGCAGGCATTAATACTTGTGAATAAGGGAGGCGCAACCGGTGCAGATATGGTGAAACTTTACAAAGCTGTTCAGACAGATATTTTCGAACGATTTGGGATAAACCTAAAACCAGAGGTAAATATTCGATGATTCTTACACTTTTAGGCACAGGAACTTCAGGCGGGGTCCCCGTATTAGGGTGTCAGTGTGAAGTTTGTAGAAGCACGAATCCATTGGATAAGAGAACCCGATGTGCCGCCTTAGTTGAAACGGAGAATCATCGGGTATTGATCGATTGCGGTCCGGATATCCGTCAGCAACTGCTTCGTGTTCCTTTCAAAAAGATTGATGCTGTGTTGCTTACACATATTCATTATGACCATGTGGCCGGGATTGATGACCTGCGTCCTTATTGCAAATTTGGTGATATTGATTTATACGGTAATCGCGATACAGTGGCAGGACTGAAACATAATATGCCTTATTGTTTTACCGATAAGTTGTATCCGGGTGTTCCGTTATTAAAACTCCACGCCATTCGCCCTCATCAGCAGTTAAAATTTGGCGATATTGATGTTGTGCCAATTGAGGTATTGCATGGCGATCTACCTATTCTGGGCTATCGCTTTGGAAAGTTGGCTTATATCACTGATATGAAATCAATTTCTCATCAGGAATTAACGCATTTAACAGGAATAGAAATATTGATTGTTAATGCACTTCGTTTTAACAAACCGCATCATTCTCATCAACTGGTAGATGATGCTGTAAACTTTGCACAAAAGATAGGAGCTAGACGGACAATATTTATTCATGTAACCCATGATATAGGATTTCATGACAGCGCTAATGCCCGTTTGCTAAAAGGTTTTGAGTTTGGTTATGATGGGATGCAGGTAGAATGGGATGGGTAAGCGAACCTGTCTTCTACTTTAAGGAAATTCTTCTTATTTCCCGAAAACTTTATCTTCTACCCCTGAAAAACGAGTAGCCATGAAATTTGCGATATAGTTTCCAGCCTAAAATTAGCCCATCAATGACGCTTGCACCTGTATTTAGAAGCCCAGAAATACGTTTGGTAGGTGATGCAGATAACAAATCTTCGTGATAAAAAAGACTTTCCCACAACTCTTTAATTTTTTTATCGTCTTTCTGTATTTCTTCCAAAAGCACTTCTTTTCGAGCTTTTATTTCGACAAGTGACTTATAATCAGAATATTGTATTAATTCATTTTCCATCTTACTTTTCCATTAATATACTGGCAAGCAGTCTAACAACAGGCTTTTCTATCCATTGTTTTCTGAAAACAAACATAAGCAAGAATACCACAAAATAGAACATTGCAACAATGCAGAATGCCCCAACGATCCCAACGCAGGGTTCTAACACATAGACACCGGCGAAAGATAGAAAGATGGCAATCATTAGTATTGACACAGACAATATCACTGTTAACGTAAGAGCAGTAATAAGACGTACAATCTTTTCAATTACATCGAGCTTCACATATTCAGTTTGAAGCCCGATGTAATGTTTGATTACTTCGACTAATTGCCCGATTGTTTCTACGTTGTTGTCAGTCGAGAACATATTATCAAATTATCCAATAGATTCAGGAGAGGCCTCTTTTATATCATCAATAAAATCTTCCACATCCTTACGACTTAATTTAAGATTGTGCTTCTTACAAAAATCGTCAACAGCATCTGCGATTTTTGAACGCGTATCTGCCCCTTTTTCTGGAGCGACCAATAATCCTAATGCGGCTCCGGCGATAGCACCGCCGATAAAGGCACCAATGTAACCTAATGTTCTCATAAGTTCTTCTTTTAGTTATTTATAAAAGGCTTTTCTCTTATTTCCCTCTTTAATGACGTGCTAAAATATTGACAAATTCTATCGAACCTTTGTGTATATAAAAGATAAACGACTTATATGACTCCGCATAGCTTGTCAAAAAGTATGATAAGGAGCAGCCCAATCTATATGATGGGAACAAATATATGAAAATATTTTCAATGCTCCGCATTTGCTTCAACCATTTTTAGTTAAAAAGCGTGTATATTCTTGATTTAACAAACTTTATGCGCGTCCACTCTCTTCCTTTATTATATATTTTGTAATTTCGCCCAACAAATAATGAAACAAGTTTAATTCTAAATATCGATTGAAAATGAAGAAAAGTTTCGTTTTATGCGTTGGCTTATGCGCTGCACTTGTTTTTTCGAGTTGTGGATCTAGTAAAGAAAGTGCTTACAAAAAAGCCTATGAAAAAGCTAAGAATCAAGAGCAAAATCAGATGGCAGATGATACACCTCCAACAAGTACACCCGTTGTAACTCCAATAGTAGAGACGCCGGCAACGCAGACAACAGTTGTAGATAATGTAGATAATGCAACAGTAAGACAGGAAAGTGTTACGGTGGTAAATGGCGCTGGTTTGAAAGACTACAGTGTTGTTGTTGGCTCATTCTCTTTGCGTGCTAATGCCGATGGCTTGTGCAACACATTGAGAACTGCAGGTTATGAAGCACAAGTAGCCTTTAATGCTGATCGTGGCATGTATCGTGTCATTGCATCGACATTTGCTCAAAAGCCCGATGCTGTACATTCAAGAAATCAATTCCGTTCAAAGTATCCAGACGCTTGGTTATTGTTTAAGAAGTAAGCTATAGGTGGCGAGAATACTATCTATAGATTACGGTAAAAAACGAACCGGATTAGCAGTTACCGATCCATTGCAGATTATTTGCAATGGGTTGGTAACTGTTTCAACATCAGAACTTATTAACTATCTTAAAAGCTATATTGCGAAAGAAGAGGTCGAGCTGATTGTCATTGGCGAACCCCGACAGTCGAACGGGATGCCGAGTGAGAACTTTGAGCGCATAAAACAGTTTGTAACTCATTGGAAAAAAATATATCCTTCTATCCCCATTGTTTTTTATGACGAGCGTTTTACTTCTGTCTTAGCGCATCGGGCAATGATAGAAGGAGGATTGAAGAAAAAAGCTCGACAAGATAAAGCACTTGTCGACGAAATCAGTGCAACGATTATTCTGCAAAGTTATTTAGAATCAAAAAGAAAATGATTTTACCTATATATATATACGGTCAACCTGTATTAAGAAAAATAGCGCAAGACATTCCTTTGGATTATCCTGACCTGAAAGAATTGATACAAAATATGTTTGAGACTATGGATGCCAGTGATGGGATTGGACTTGCTGCTCCACAGATAGGTCTCGACATTCGGCTTTCCGTAATAGATCTGGATGTTTTGTCCGAAAGTTTTCCAGAATACAAAGACTTTCGGAAGGCTTTTATCAATCCGCACATTGTAGAGATTGATGAAAGTTCTAAAAAAGAAACGATAGAAGAGGGCTGTCTATCTTTACCAGGCATTCACGAAAGCGTACCTAGACATACCCGCATCCGTGTGCAATATATAGACGAAGACCTGCAGCAACACGACGAATGGGTGGAAGGTTACCTAGCCCGAGTGATGCAACACGAGTTCGATCATTTAGACGGTAAGTTGTTTATTGACCGTATTTCTCCGTTTCGCAAACAGATGCTTCGCAGTAAACTGAAAGCCTTATTGCAAGGTAATTTTCGTTGCGGATATAAAACAAAGATTGCGCAGAAGTAGCGCAAATGTCGTAAGAAACAAAAGAAGCAACTCAAAAAATTCTTATACACAGAATAAAAGTGTACAAAGATTGCACAGAAATGGTGTTAAGTAGCGGTACTTTCCCCTTTATTCTGTTTATTTTGATAGGACATAATTCTCATGTACAGAAAGTTTGTAATCTTCTTGTTATCGGTTTATTCTCTGCTGTCTTATGCCCAGTTTAACATTGAGCGGCTGATGACAAGCGGACAAATTGCCTTACATTACGAAGATTATGTGCTTTCTATGCAGTATTTCAATCAGGTCATATCCCTCAAACCTTATCTTTATCAAGCATGGCAGTACCGCTCTATTGCCAAATTTTACCTTGACGATTACGTTGGAGCAGAAGAGGATGCCAATGAAGCCATCTCCTTAAACCCTTATGTCGAGGAGATTTACGACCTGCGTGCCATTTCGCGAATCCGACAGAAAAAATTTGACAAAGCCATCATCGACTACGACCGAGCCATTCTGCTCAGCCCTACCAATAAAAACTATTGGTACAATCGCACAGTCTGTAAGATGAACACAAAAGATTACGCCGCTGTACACAAGGATATTGATATGATGATCGGCAGATGGGCAGACGACGCAAAGGTATATGTTCTCAACGCCGAAACTTATTTACACGAAAAAGATACCCTTCGCGCGGCCGAATGGCTTGATAAGGGATTGAAACACGATCCTTATGATGCCCCCGCGTGGACCATGCGAGCCTACATCAGTTTGTCCAGAAAGCAATGGCGCGATGCCGACACTTTTCTCAGCAAAGCCATTCATCTTAAACCCAAAAACACCGACAACTACATCAACCGCGCCCTTGCACGCGTTAACATCAACAATCTGCGCGGGGCGATGGCCGATTATGACATGGCGATCGATCTCGACCCCAATAATTTCCTTGCTCACTACAATCGTGGACTACTCCGTATGCAACTCGGCGACGACAACCGCGCCATTATCGACTTCGATTACGTTATCCGAATGGAACCCGATAACGTTATGGCCATACTCAATCGCGGAATTCTGCACGACAAAACAGGTAATCTCCGCGCCGCTATCAACGATTATACTCGCGTTATCAACCAATTTCCCAATTTTTGGACAGGACTTGCTTACCGTGCCCGCTGCTATCGCCGACTTGGGATGACGGCTAAAGCCGAACTCGATGAGTTCAAGATTTTTAAGGCACAAATGGATAAACGGATCGGACAACAAACACGATGGACACGAAGTAAGCTACAAGCCGTTCGCAAGCGCAGCGAAATAGATTTGAGCAAATACAATCAAATGGTGGTAGCTGACGAGAATGAAGTAACTCACGAATACCAAAGCCGCTATCGCGGACGTGTGCAAGATAACTCTGTTTCTGATGCCTTCATGCCGATGTACCACCTCTCCTTCAATCCCTACGGCAACGGTATTAATTCCTATCAAGCCTACGACCGCGAGCTCGAAGCTTTCAACCGCACCCATCGCCTCACACCCCTCTATCTCTCTTGCGGCACCGAACAGCTCACCGAGCAGCAATCTACCCGCTACTTTCAGCTTATCGACTCACTTACCACCGCTCTTCAAACCCATCGCGCCCCCGCTACCCTTGCTGCCCTTGTATTGCAACGTGCCGTGGCCTACGCAACACTTCAAAACTTCGATGCCGCCATTGCCGACCTCGACACCTACATCTCCATCGACAGCACCTCTGCGCTCGGCTATTGGCATCGCGCCATTTACCAAGTACAACTCAGCGGCTACAAAGCCTCTTCGGGAAACAGTACCCAACTTCAAGAAGCCGGCGCACAATCCGATTTCGCCCGTGCTCTCGCCCTGCAGCCTAACAACGCCTACCTTTATTTCGATCGGGCGAACCTCCATGCTGCACAAGCTGCCTACGATGTCGCCATTGCCGATTACACCACCGCTTTGCGCCTCGACCCCCATTTGGCTGAAGCCTACTACAATCGCGGACTGGCTTATCTGAAAAAGGGCGATAAAACACACGGTATAAAAGATCTCAGCAAAGCCGGCGAGCTCGGTCTTTATTCAGCTTATAGCATCATCAAACAAAACCGCGCTGCCGAACGCTAATCCCTTTTCAGACTTTTTTTACTCTGTCTGCATCTCAAGATGCAGGGGTAAAATATTTTTTTAGACTTAACACTTGGATGTTTTCTGAGAAAAAACTGATTTTAGACTTAACCACTCAATCACAAGAAACTCTTAAAATTTTAGGTGGTGATTAACTTTCCGTACACCAATTAAATTTTACCCTAACACCTGAGCGTTCGCATCAAACTTTAGATACATTCGGGATAAGCTGTCCTTAGAACAACAGCTTATCCCGAATAAGCGTATTCCTAATTTGAGTTTTAGGTTTATATGATAGATAATCTCTGCCATTTTCATGCAATGACAAAATAGATAGCCCTCCTCCAATAATAGCAAAAACTATCATTGTGATTACCCTGCTCAAGGTCAAATTATACTGATAATAATTCTTTTCTATAATTTAGGCTATCGCTGCCTCAAACATTTCTATCCTTTTCACCCTTTCACTCGCTTTTTAATACACAAAGATGCGGTAATCTTTAATGCTGCCGGGTGCACCTTGCTCGGCACGCGGCAGATACTCGATGCCGCGAAGGGTTTGAACCGAACCCAAATCGATAACGAGAAGATGAGGGTAAGAGGCTCCACGAACAGTGCTCCAATAGGTGCTTTCTTGCAGGTCGAACACCTTATCGGCGGTATGATTGCCTTGTTCTGCATTCTCGCTGTCGGCATAAAAGGCTTTCCAAGGTTCGCGACTAAGACGCTGACCATCGTTGCCGGTAGCATAAATTTCGGCTATCGACACTACGTTACCACCGTCGTGGGCAGACGTGCTCTCAATAGCGAGGTAACGACCGCGTGCCGGTTGGGCGAACGAAATGCGCTGCCAACCGTTTCCGGGTGAGAACTGCCCTTGTGCATGGGGTGTTTTCGAATTGAGATCGGGGCGATTGCCGGGGTTGTTATGTTTGTTGCTCTTTTCAAGATTGAGCTTGTCGAGTTCGGGTTTGTCTTGCGCAAAAAGAACGGGATTGCCCTTCGGACCTACCATATCGAGTACAATCACTTCGTTTTGACCTTTCTTCAGCCAACAGCCGGGAACGTAAAGGGTTTGCTGCGGACCGATGTTCCAAAAGCGACCTATGGCATATCCGTTGATGTAAACTTGCCCCTTGCCGAAGGCTTCCATATTTAAGAAGGTGTCGCCCACCTTTTTGAGGTTGAAATAACCACGATAATAACCTATCTTATCTTGCGGAATGGTTTTGTTATAAATATATTCTTTCACTCGTGTCAGAGCATCTACAGCCCATCGAACAGTAGCATAATCGTCGGGAATGGGCAGCATCTTCCAGTCGGTAATGCGGGCTTCCCATTGCAGGTTATCGGTTTCGCCGGAGAGGGTGACGTTATCTGTGATGCCCTTATGGTCTTTAATGGCGCGCCCGAAGTTGACGCGCCCCATCGCTTCGACCAGAATACTGAGCCGCTGACCTTTGCGGATGGCGGGCATTGCGAGTGTTTTTTCGTTCTTCACGCGGTCGATGCGCCCCATCAGTTGGTTGTCGAGAAATACCTGAACATAGTCGTGCGGGTCGTTAATGGTGAGTGTGCTCGGCATCGGCACTTCGGGCAGCATGGTGGTATATATCATTGCGCCCCAGCCTAAGTTGCACGCTTCAAAGCTCAAAGGATTTTTGGCGGTCTGCGGCTGACCGGCGGCGAATTCGAGCGGAGCAAACTGTGTGAGGGTAAACTGCGGTATACTGATTAACGGCATAGGCTGCGCGGGCACCTCAGGCAGCTGTGCGCCGCCGTTGTGTCGCTGCATCATAGCGCGCAATTCATAATACTTGGGTGTTGCCAAACCATACTCGTTGATGGGCGCATCATAGTCGTAAGAGGTTACGTCGGGAGCAAAACCGGGACTGTTGGCACCTGCCCAATGACCGAAAGATGTTCCGCCGTGCGTCATATAGAGCGAAAAGCTAATGCCTTTGGTCAGCATTTCGTCGATGCCTGCTACCATATCTTTTGCCGGACGCGTTTCGTGGCGTGCTCCCCACTTGTCAAACCAGCCGCTCCAAAACTCTGAACACATCTTCGGCGACTGCGGACGAAGCTCGCCCAAACGCTTAAACTGCTCGTCGATGTTGGCTCCCGTGCCAAAGTTCATTGTCCAAATCAAGTCGTCAAGACCGTTTTTCTCAAAGTTGCTGGCCCAATCGCATTGAAACAGCGCTACCTTATCAAAGCCCGACGAACGCACAATGTCGCGAATTTGCGATACATATTCTTTGTCTACACTATACGAGCCATACTCGTTTTCGACCTGAACCATAATGATGGGGCCGCCCTTATCGATGGTAAGCGGTGCCAATTGGTTTCCCACCTGCTGTTCAAACACTTTTACACGTTTCATAAAATAGGGATCGCGTTCGCGCAAACGAATGTCTTTTTTCTTCAACAACCACCACGGCAGTCCGCCCATTTCCCACTCGGCACACACATAAGGACCGGGCCGAACGATAACATACAGCCCATGTTTTTGTGCCAATCGGCAGAAGGCAGCCACGTCGTTGTTATCGGTAAAATTAAATTTGCCCTCTTCTTGTTCGTGAATATTCCAGAACACGTACAAACAAATGGTGTTCATGCCCAGTGCTTTACACATGCGGATGCGATGTTCCCAATAGGCGCGGGGTATGCGCGGATAATGCAGCTCGGCAGCTTTTATCACAAATAGTTTGCCGTTCAGCAGAAAAGTTTTGTCGCCTGCAACGAATGTTCCGCCACGTTTGGGTGCCCCGAAGGATGTAAACACCGTGAGCAAAGCAAAGAGAATGGCAAGAAAGTTTCTTTTTGTTGTCATAAGTTCTATGTCGATTTAAATTGTGGCAGTTGTTTTATGCGGAGCGTACCAATGCTTGGTAGTGTGACTACCAATGTGTGGTACTGAGGCTACCAACGCTTGGTACTGACATTACCAAGCGTTGGTAACGTGCCGGCTGATGCGTATTGATATTGCGTTATTTGTTCAGCGGATAAACCATGGTTGTTACCGAGCGCGCAGGAAGCACAAAAGTTTCGAACGAAGAAACTTCTTTCAGATCCCTACCCGACGAGGTTACATATTGTTTCGGCTCGCCTGCGCTGAATCCATTGAGGCGGTTTTCTACCTTCACCGACTTCTTCTTAAGGTTGGTGTACACCACCACGAGGCGGTCTTTTTCGGGCGAAAGGTATGCCGAAGCAGTATGCTGTTGTCTGTAAGGGGCACCGATACACTTACGCGATTATAGCCCGGACGTATAAAAAGACTGTAGTTGCCCAGCGTCCAAAGGTTTTTGGTGGTGGTATGGGTACCTCCGGTGGTCAATGCGGCATAGTCTCCACCCACCGGTTGTAGCTTAATTAGGAAGAAGCGGCTTTTATGTCCCCATCGCTCGCGATCGCAACTGGTCCAGTAAGACCACGAGCTGACGTTGGCAATGGTAAGATCTGCGTGCAACACTTTTGCCATAATCAATGCCAAATCCATTTGTGAGGCATTGTCGTATGAGGCCATACCCTCGTATTTATCACTCATCATGCTCCATTCCGTCTGGTACGTTTTCAGCCCTTTGGCTTGTGCAGCGGCTGCCACTTTTGCGCGTGTAGTTTGCAGTTCAGTCCATGTGCGGTCTAACCAATAGCTGTGTCCGCATATCAACGACGGCACATGGGGCAAGTTACCAATGTAATTGAGCGACGATGTGTTGAACAAATCATCGATAACCCTACTGCGCCCGGCACCTGCTTTACCCGATGTTTCGTAGAGATAGCTCCAATCTCCTGCCTCGCCCACAAGAATTTGGGTAGCAGAAAGGTTTTTGGCCGTAAGACTTTTATCCAGCTCTTTCACCAGTCGGGCTACTTCAGCGTTCTGCCATCCACTGCCTTCTTGTCCGCCGTCCCAGTTGTATTGGGGTTCGTTAACCGGGCTAATCATTGATATGTTGTAACCTTTTTCAGCAAAATGCGCCGCCGATGTGGCCAGAAAATCGGCAAATTTGGGGTAAGCATCAGCTTTCAGATTGCTGTAACTGCCGCTGTTTGAAAAGCCTTTTCCGTTGCGGGTGTAGTACACTGGCGGTGTGTTGCTGAACAAAACAAACCGGTTAACGCCATAGTTTTTTGCCTTTTCCATGAAGTATTGCTGCCCGGCAGCCTTATTCCAATTGTACGACCCGTCGCTGTTTAAGAAACATTCAGCTCGCCGTTCCTCGTTTTCGATGCCGCTTGCAGTACCCTGTTCGGCTGTTCCTCCACCCAAATTGACGCGCCACATAGACAAACCGATACCCTCGGGCTGTCCGTTTTTAACGTCTTTCGAAAACAACAGTTTGGCAATACCTTCTTTTTGATCGCTGCTCCAATACTTTCCGACGTAGTCCATGCTCCACGCATCAGACGAGGCAAAGCCGTCGATGGTTTGAAAAATACGGTTGGCATCAATGCTCACGCTGATGGTAGTGTCTGCCGAAACCGTGAGTCGGTAGGCAGGTGTAAACGAGTTGTCGGGGTCGCTGCACGCATTTTGGGTAATCACCAGGGCAGCAGCTATGCTTAAAAATATTGTTTTTTTCATACTTATGTGGTTTAATAAAGTGGGTTTTGTTGAATACTGCCTTCAGACATGGTTATCTCAGAGTTGGGAATAGGGAAGAGTTCGTCGCGCCCTTCTCTAAACGCATAGCCCTTGTTGCTGTTTTCTTTCTGATTAGTTTTTTCGTACTTGTCGGTCGAAATGTTCAGATTATACTGTACAAACGAGCCGTTAGGACCCATCAGATTTTGTATGGCGGTTTTGCCGTTATCGTCTTTCCAGCGACGCAAGTCGTAGAGGCGGTTGTTCTCAAGCGCCAGTTCGAGGCGGCGTTCCAGACGGATAGCGTTACGCAATTGCGTGCCTGTAGCCATTACGGGTGCAAGGTTTACCCTTGCCCTTACCTGATTTAATGCCCATTGCGCTTCGCTATCATTGTTTAATGCGTTTTCAACTTCAGCATACATCAACAACACATCGGCATAACGCAATAGTCGATAATTGAGCGGGATATGCGGTGCGTCGTATGGTTCGGGACGTTTTGACTTGGGGATATACAGTTTCATGTTGCACCGTGCCGACTTATGTTTATCGGCACTGATGCGATAAGGTTTGGCGGCAGAATAGGTGTCGTCGCCCGGAACCAGCGTGGCACCATCTTTAATGATAGTATAAAGCAACCTGATAGAGTCGCCGGCAGCTTTAAAAGCCTGCTCCAAATTACTGGTAGGAAGCCCCCACGACCAGCCCGAATCATCGCGCGAACCGGTTACAACCGATATTCTTTCGCCCAGGTTGTAGGTAAGGTTGCTATTGGTTTGTACTTCGAAAAGACTTTCTTCGCTGTTGTTGTGGTTCATGCTCCATACATCTGCGAAGTTTGCCAGTAGCTTATACTCGGGGGTTTGACCGCCAAAGCTACCCCGTTTGCAAAGGTCTTGCAACAGTGGTTCTGCTTCTTGATACTTACCTTGATACAGATATGCCTTTGCTAACAGGCCCTTTGCCGCCCCACTGGTTATTCTGCCAAGATCGGCAGAGGCATATTCAGCCCGCTTGGGAAGGTCGGAAATCGCTTCGAGCAAGTCTTTTTCAATTTGTGCGTACGTTGCTTCTTTGGTGGCACGAGTAATACCTTTCACTTCAGAAGGCATTTTCAAGCCCAGCACCAAAGGCACTCCGCCGAAGTTTTTAACCAAGTCGAGATACATAAAAGCCCGCAAAGCCTTTGCTTCGGCAATATAACGTGCGCGCAAGGCGGCATCGTTAAAGTTTACGTCGGATATGCGCTGAATGGCGATATTGCACCTCAAGATGCCTTTATATCTGTATTGCCAAAAGTTTTGACAACAGTTTCCTGCGTTGATGGTGTTACCTGTATAGTGTGCAACGTCGCGATATTCGCCGGGGTCTTGTGTGGTATTGCCCATCCATTCGTCGTCGGTACACATATCTCCGCAGACATAAAACTTCTGAATTTGCCACCAGTCGTCGAAAAATAGAGCCTGATAGCAGCCCGTAATTTGCTGTTTACACTCGTCTTCTGCAGTGTAATAGTTATCCAAATCCTGTCGTCCCCGTATCGGTTCGTTCAGAAAGTCAGAGCATGAAACGCTGAGAATGCTGATGATTGCGGCGGTGAACACGCCTTTTATATATCTTTTCATGATGTTTCTTTTTTGATATAATTTCATAATTGTGATAAAAACGTCAGAAACTTAAATTCAATCCGAACAAGAACGTACGCGGATTGGGATAGCCGGTATAATCGATACCCGCTTCGGTTACGCTTCTGCCGAGCGATGCCGTTTCAGGGTCGGCACCCGAATAACCGGTAATGGTAAACAGGTTTTGTGCCGAAAACGACAAGCGCATCGATATTTTGTTGCCCAACCACTGTGCCGGCAGTTTGTAACCCACTTGCAAGAGCTTGCAACGGAAGTAAGAACCATCTTCCACAAAGAAGGTAGAGGGGCGTTTATAGTTCATGTTGGCATCGTTGACCGATAAGCGCGGAATGTCGTAACTGGTACCTTCTCCATGCCATGCTTTGTTATAGGTGCCGGCATAAATATTTTGTCCGCCCACGCCCGAATAGCGTGCGCGGTTGTTGTTGAAGATATCATTGCCCATCGTTCCATAGAAATTGGCGAGAAAATCGATATTGCGCACGATGCATTGAGGTTCAGGCCAATCATCAAATCGGGGAACGGATTGCCTATATACGTTTTATCTTTCTCGTTAATTTTGCCATCGTTATTCAGGTCCAGATAACGAATATCTCCTGGTCGGGCGTTGGGTTGCAGTGCATCTCCATGCTCGTTGGTGTACGAACGCACTTCGGTTTCGTTCTGAAACAGTCCGTCGGTAACGTAACCATAAAATTGGCTGATATATTTTCCTTCTTCGTTGCGAATGATATAATCGCCGTTAAAGCCGCCGGTGTATATTGGTTCGCCCATCAGTTTGAGGGCTTTGTTCTTGATAGACGAGAGGTTGAGCCCCACGCCATAGTTTACCTCTCTTACTTTATCCGTCCAGTTGATGCCGACTTCCCATCCGCGAGCGCGCATACTTCCTATATTCTCCCACATTTGTCCGTTCCACATGGGGTAGCCCAGCACCAAAAGGTTGGCTTTTCTCATCAACATATCGTGAGATGTCTTGGTAAACCAGTCGAGCGTAACCTTTAGTCGGCTGTCGAGAAAACTCATGTCTGCACCGATATTGTAGTCTTCTACTGTTTCCCATTTCACGGTCGAGTTGCCGATAGACGACACGGCGGTACCAACGATGCGGTCGGCATTAGTTCCAAACACGTAGTCTGCCGCACCAATTGAGCTAATGTAAACCGAGTTATCAATGTTTTGATTGCCCACTCGTCCCCATCCTGCACGCAATTTCAGGTCGCTAAAGATGCGTTGTTGCTGCATAAACGACTCGCCGGTGATGCGCCACGCCGCCGAGAAAGAGGGAAAAGTGGCATACTTTTGACCGATGGGAAACTTGGAAGAACCGTCGATACGTACCGAAGCGGTGAGATAATAACGCTCGTCGTAGTTGTAAATCAGACGCCCCAAGTACGAAATCAGCGACGAGTATTCGTTGGTTCCGCTTGCCCGCATATTAGCCGTTCCAGCGCTACATAGCGCATTTCGGGCACATTCGATGGTATATTTTCGACATAAGCCTCAGCCCAGTAGTCTTGAAAACGCTCCATAGTGTAGCCCGCCATCACGTTAAAGTTGTGCTTTTTGGCGAACGTTTTCATCCAAGTAAGCGTATTGGTCCAGTTCCAATCCACCCAGTTCTCCATCTTTCGGGTGGCGTTATTATTACTGTTTTGTTCAAGATTGTCGATAAAAAAGTTGGGGTTGAAAGTGTCTGCTATGCGAAAACGGGCGTTCAGACCAAACTGTGTGCGAAACGTAAGTCCTTCAATTGGAGTAATGCTGATGTAAGGTGTGGCGAGCAAACCATATTCGTCGGCCCCTTTGTCCAGTCGGTACATCGAGGCAACGGGATTCCATTCTTGATTATTGTTTGAGCGAGCGTAGTTACTGTATGGGTTACCTGTCCACTCGCTTCTATCGCGCATCACCGGCGTTGTGGGATCCATGGCCATAATAGCACCCATTAACCCCGGCGTATCGTGCCAGTTTTCGTACTTCGGCGTAAAGTCTATACCCGCCTTTGCTATTTTATTGAATGCGTATTCCATGCTGAACCTCGCTGTGAGTTTTTGCCATTCGCCCACTTTATACTGCGCGTTCTGCCTGAAATAGCCGATATTGGCAGAGTAAAGCAAGCGTTCGGTTCCACCCGAAAAACTGAAGTTGTAGTTTTGTTGAACAGCTGTTTTGTTCAATGTTTCGTTCCACCAATCGGTTCCTTGTGCATTAGTGATGTTCTCGATACCCTTGTAGTTGGGCTCGTTACCATCGTTGATGTAGCGCGCTTTGAAAACATGTTCGTATTCGGCAGCACCTGCCATATTCTGTTTGGTGAGCGTTTGCAAGCCCACCGTAGAGGTTATGTTGAACTTGACATTGCCTTTTGCCCCCTTTTTGGTGGTTATGAGGATAACGCCGTTTGAACCGCGCGTACCGTAAATGGCTGCTGCGGAGGCGTCTTTGAGCACCTGCATCGTTTCGATGTCGTTTTGATTAAGGAAGTTGATGTTGGTTCCTACGGGCATGCCGTCGACAACATACAAGGGTTCGGACCCGTTAATGGTAGACACACCGCGAATGATGACGCGCGGAGTGGCGCCCGGCGAGCCTGCACCGGCTATCTGCACGCCGCTTACTTGTCCTTGCAGGGCATTCATTACATTACCCGTACTGAGGCGTTCGAGCTTATCGCCCTTGATGGCAGATATACTGCTGGTAAGGTCTCCCTTTTTAACAGCACCATAACCGATAACCACCACCTCGTTGAGATCTGACGAAATATCAACGAGTTCTACATCTATTTCAGTGCGCCCGTTTACTTTTACTTCCTGCGTTTGAAAGCCTACCATCGAGAAACTCAATGTGGTGTTTCGACCGGCGTTAAGCGTATAGCGCCCGTCTAAGTCGGTAACAGCACCTGCCGACGCACCCGACACTTTTACGGTAACGCCGATAAGCGGCTCTTTATCAGTCGATGAGATAACCCGACCCGAAACTCTGATATCCTGTGCGTTGGTGACAAGGGTGGTAACTGCCAGCAACAAGGCTAATATATACTTTTTCATTTGAAGCGTGTTTGCGGTTAATTAATCAATGGGATACAACTTTGAACGTAGCAGATGTGTGTCGAACTCGAAACGATATTTGCCCGATGACTTTACCGCTACTTTGCTCATGTTGTTTCCACCATTCTTGGTGTTATACTCATTTTCCTTCGAATCGGGCGAACCGTTCTCAAAACGATAGAAAGGTTCAGGCCACCAGCCCCAATTGTGTTTAGGTGTGATGGTAAATTCGAGCACCGTTCCGGCAGTTAGCGTCATTTCGGCGTAGAACAGATAACGGTTGGTGGCGCTTTGGGTAAGCACCAGCGGGTTGGAGGTAGACCAGTTGCCGACGCCGGGAAGTCCCGACCCTGCCAAACTTAGCTCGTAAGGTTGGGTATCGCCGCTGGTACCGTTGAGGAACATGGGCTGACCCTGCGGAAAGTAAGCATCGGTGGGCGTGTACTTCTGCACATTGTAAACACCCGTTACCGAGTTAAAATCTATTTGATAATAGCCCACATCGTTCAACACGATGGGCTGCGCATTGGCAGGATTGCTGGTAAAAACGGCGTTGTTATCTGCCGAAATGCCGAAGCAAATGGGCGTAAAATCGGTTTTCTGCGGAATAAATCTCACCCGAGTCCCCGTCTTCTGATTGTAATAGCGAGCTCTGTATTGATAAACGCCGGTGTGCTCGATGAGCATAGGAACGCCGAACAAATCGCTCGACAACTGCGCTGTATTGCTCACGTCGGCCAAGTACATCTTGGCAAAATCGGGCATATCTGACACGTGGATGGTGCTTGTTGCCGACACCTTATTATTAAAATTATCTACCGCCGTGATGGTCATGGTGTAAGATGTTTCGGTTGTCGGCAGCGTGTAAACCTTTGTTAGCCGATACTCGGTAACGTTGTTGGCGGGCAGACTGTCGGCGATGCTTAGTTCAGGAATTTCTACTTTCAGGTGGTGCAGCGCCTTGTTGTCGGTGGCAACACAGTTAAATGTAAGCGTAGAATTTTGTTTCAGCACCGTTATTTCTTTCGAGGGCGCCACCTTAAACGCAGGCGCCGTAAAATCGCCATCGGGTGTAACCGTGAGCACCTGCTCGGTGGTGTTGCCCTGCACATCGGTTACGGTTATCTTCACCTCAAAACGGTCGGCATCTGTCCAATCTTTACCCGCCGTGTATTTATAATTGAGGCGATACTGGTGCAACAAACTATCGGCATAAATTTCGCGCAGGCGGATGGTTTTATCGAGAAACATCCCGGCGTTTTCCAGCCGAATACTCTCCAATCCGTCGGCATCTTTCACCGTTCCGGCGATAAAAAACAGCCTGCCCGGTTCGGTTCGAATATGATCGGTGTCAAGCGTAACCACAGGCTTTTGGTTATCTACGGCGGCGATATTTTCTTTGTCGCCACATGTTTGAAACACAGTTCCTGCAACGACAACAAGCGCTGCAACCCAAATACGGCGAATACTTTTAAGTTTTTTAATTGTTAACCTCATGTTGTTTAGGATTGAATAATTGTGATTTATAATGAATACGTTTTCAGCGCAACCTTTCCGCAATAATTTTACGGCAGGGGCGCAACGGCTGCTATCAGAATATTTTAGAACGGCGAGGTTTTCGAAGTTCAAAGTGGCACACACTTATCCATCCTTTAATTTTATAGGCTCAGAGTACCACACTCTGGAGCTTTTTGGATTGTTTTACCGCAAGAGTGCCGCACTCCTATACTTTCTTTAAAATTTTAGCTTCAGAGTGCGGCACTCTGAATCCTTTTGGATTACCGCACCCCAAGAGTACGCCAGTTCGGGATAAGAAATAATGACCATACCGCATATTGATTGATTTCCGAATGTGCTTTTTAACTTTTTTACGATATCTGCTGACAGATACATTCCCTCCTAACCTCCCCCGGAATAAAGGTGAAAGGGTGAAAAGTGAAAGAATGCAGGTACCACATAAAGCGCAAAAAGCAAGTAATGTAGTACACCTATCCCTTTATTTTAATATGTTGAGTTGCCGCTTTACAATTATTGAGTTCTCTCTTTTTATGAGCTTTCGAGTGGTTATGTAGCACACCGCCCCCCTTGCACAGGTGAGAAAGAGAGGGGATTACTTATAAAGAACTGATGTATTTTCTTATTCTGGCGTGGCTAATAAAACGGAAGACGGATGTAAGTTGCGGTAAAAATAAGGGCTGCCTGCAAAAATGCAGACAGCCCTCGCTATGCTAATTCAAATAAACAGGCTTGTTTATTCTTCAGCCTTGGCGGGCTGGTCAGAATAATCGAGCACGTTTTTACGGGTGGATTGCACACGGTCGTATTCTTCTTTTGAACCGACAATAATCCTGTTCCACTGGCGAAGTCCTGTTCCGGCAGGTACCAGATGTCCGCAAATAACGTTTTCTTTCATACCCTCCAAACGATCTACCTTGCCACGTATAGCAGCTTCGTTGAGCACCTTTGTGGTCTCTTGGAACGAAGCAGCGCTCATGAAACTCTTTGTTTGCAGAGCCGCACGAGTAATACCTTGCAAGATCTGTGTAGAGGTGGCAGGTACGGCATCGCGCACTTGAACGAGGCGAAGGTCGCGCCGCTTAAGTGAAGAGTTTTCATCGCGCAAACGACGAGCGGTAACAATCTGTCCGGGTTTCATCATC
This sequence comes from Hoylesella saccharolytica JCM 17484, assembly GCF_000614205.1. Taxonomy (GTDB): domain Bacteria; phylum Bacteroidota; class Bacteroidia; order Bacteroidales; family Bacteroidaceae; genus Prevotella; species Prevotella saccharolytica. Next base: position 376,118 of record NZ_BAKN01000001.1, on the reverse strand, counting down.
TCGCTGTCGCCGGCATCAACAACAACTTTCTTTCCCCAGATACGATCGTTCTCTTCAGAGAAGTCGAGCTTGTCTACAAGTTCTTGTTCGAGGAAGGTGGTATCGCCCGGATCGTTGATTTGAACCTTGCGCATCATCTGTCGAACAATAATCTCAAAGTGCTTGTCGTTAATCTTCACACCTTGCAGACGGTAAACGTCTTGCACCTCGTTAACGATGTATTCTTGAACCGCCGTCGGACCCTTGATAGACAAAATGTCATTGGGCGTAATAACACCGTCTGACAATGGCGTTCCGGCACGTACGGCATCGTGTTCTTGTACCAAGATTTGCTTGGAAAGACTGACGAGATATTTCTTCTGATCGCCCGTCTTCGAGGTAATAATAATTTCGCGATTGCCACGCTTTACCTTACCCATCGTTACCTCACCGTCGATTTCTGACACCACAGCAGGGTTGGAAGGATTGCGCGCTTCAAAAAGCTCGGTAACACGTGGTAGACCACCGGTGATGTCGCCAGCACCTCCTACAGCACGCGGAATCTTTACCAACGTTGTACCGGTTTTGATTTTCGCACCGTCTTCTACCACAACGTGGCCACCTACGGGGAAGTTATAGGTACCAAGCACCTCGCCTTTCGCACCCACGATGTCGCAGGTAGGCACTTTAGAACGGTCTTTGGCATCTGTGATAATCTTTTCGGTCAATCCCGTTGTTTCGTCGGTTTCGGCGCGGAAGGTTACACCTTCTTCTATATCATGGAATTTCAGCGTACCTGTATACTCAGAAACGATAACGGCATTAAAGGGATCCCACTTGGCAATCAAATCGCCTTTCTTCACTACATCACTATGCTTGTTGTAAAGCGATGCACCGTAGGTACATTTAATGTAGAAAGCACGATGTTGGTGTGCGCATCAACAAAACGGATTTCAGCCAATCGGCTTACAACCATTTCGCATTTGCGGTCGCCCTTCTCACCCTCTTCCACAAACGGAACGGTGCGAAGTTCATCGAATTCGATACGCGAATCGTTCTTCGCAACAATCGAAGCATTGGCAGCAGCGTTACCTGCCACACCACCGGCGTGGAAAGTACGGAGCGTAAGCTGTGTTCCGGGCTCACCAATAGCTTGTGCTGCGATAACGCCGACAGCCTCGCCCATCTGAACCATACGACTGGTTGCAAGGTTACGACCGTAGCACTTCATGCAGACACCGTGCTTGCTTTCGCAGGTGAGTACTGAACGAATTTCGACGCTTTCAATAGGCGATTCGTCAATAATCTTGGCAATGGGTTCGGTGATTTCTTCGCCGGCAGCCACAATCAGTTCGCCCGTTGTGGGATGAATGATGTCGTGAACCGACACACGTCCGAGTATACGCTCGTACAAAGTAGAAATAATTTCATCGCCATTCTTCAATGCCGTGCAAACCAATCCACGCAACGTACCACAGTCTTCCTCATTAATGATGACGTCGTGTGATACGTCTACCAAACGACGGGTAAGATATCCCGCATCGGCAGTTTTCATAGCGGTATCGGCAAGACCCTTACGTGCACCGTGAGAAGAGATAAAATATTCGAGCACAGACATTCCTTCCTTGAAGTTAGAAAGAATCGGGTTCTCAATAATCTGTTGTCCTTCGGCACCGGCTTTTTGCGGTTTAGCCATCAATCCACGCATACCCGAGAGCTGCTTAATCTGATCTTTCGAACCACGCGCACCCGAGTCGAGCATCATAAATACAGCGTTGAAACCTTGATCGGCCTCCGTCATCTGCTTCAACAACACGTTTCCAAGATCATTATTCACGTGCGTCCAGGTATCAATTACCTGATTATAGCGCTCAGTGTCGGTGATAAAGCCCATATTATAATTCTCGGTAATCTGTCGAACTTCTTCATTGCCTCGTGCTACAATCTTTTCCTTTTCTTCAGGGATAATAATATCGTCGAGGTTAAACGAAAGTCCGGCAACATATGCCATGCGATAACCGAGATTCTTGATACCGTCGAGGAACTCGCAAGCACGTGCCATACCAACACTCTTAATCACGTCAGCGATGATACCACGCAATGTCTTCTTCGAAATTATATCATTGAAGTAGCCCACTTCCTCAGGAATGATACCATTAACAATCACTCGTCCGACAGAAGTTTCAACCATGCGCTTTTGCAATTTTCCATCAACCAAGTCATTTACCACCACCTTAACCGGCGCATGTAAATCACATCGACCTTCATTATTGGCAATAATTGCCTCTTCCGGACCATAGAATGTAAGACCAGACCCCTTTGCTCCGGGACGAATCTTGGTGATGTAATAAAGTCCGAGTACCATATCTTGTGAAGGAACAGTGATAGGCGCACCATTCGCAGGGTTTAAGATATTGTGACTTTGTAGCATTAAAATTTGTGCTTCAAGAATTGCCTCGTTGCTCAACGGAAGGTGAACAGCCATCTGGTCACCGTCAAAGTCGGCATTAAATGCCGTACAAGCCAACGGGTGTAACTGAATAGCCTTTCCCTCAATGAGTTTAGGTTGGAATGCTTGGATACCCAAACGGTGCAATGTAGGTGCACGGTTGAGTAATACAGGATGGCCTTTCATTACATTCTCAAGAATATCCCAGATAACGGGTTCGCGACGATCGACTATCTTCTTGGCACTCTTCACCGTCTTAACAATTCCACGCTCAATAAGCTTGCGGATGATAAACGGCTTGTAAAGTTCGGCTGCCATAAGTTTGGGTAGACCGCATTCGCCCATCTTCAACTCGGGACCGACAACAATTACTGAACGTGCAGAGTAGTCAACACGCTTACCAAGTAAGTTTTGGCGGAACCGTCCTGCCTTACCTTTCAGTGAATCAGAGAGAGATTTGAGCGGACGGTTGCTTTCACTTTTCACCGCGGAGCTCTTACGTGAGTTATCGAAAAGGCTGTCTACAGCCTCTTGCAACATACGTTTCTCATTACGGAGGATTACTTCAGGCGCCTTAATCTCAACCAATCGTTTGAGTCGGTTGTTACGAATAATAACCCTACGGTAAAGATCATTTAAGTCGGAGGTGGCAAAACGACCACCATCCAGAGGTACAAGCGGACGTAATTCGGGTGGAATAACAGGGACTATCTTTAATATCATCCATTCAGGACGGTTGATATCCTTGCTGGCACGAAATGCCTCCACCACCTGCAAACGTTTCAATGCTTCTGTTTTACGCTGCTGACTAGAATCATTGCTGGCGCGATCGCGCAGTTCATAAGACAGCGCGTCAAGGTCGAGACCTGCCAGCAAATCATAGACTGCCTCAGCTCCCATTTTTGCAATGAACTTGTTGGGATCATTATCATCCAACTGATCGTTATTTGGATCAACTTGGGTTTCAAGGATATTGAGATACTCGTCCTCTGTTAACAGATCCATCTTATGCGATCCGTTTACATCTGCACCTTCGCTATCTTTCTTACCTTCCATAAGACCAGGCTTGATAACGATGTAACGTTCGTAATACACCACACTATCCAGCTTCTTTGTAGGTAGTCCCAACAAATATCCCATCTTATTGGGTAAGGAACGAAAATACCATATATGAGCAACAGGTACCACCAGTTCGATATGTCCGGAACGTTCGCGACGAACTTTCTTCTCTGTTACTTCAACTCCGCATCGATCACAAACAATACCTTTATAACGGATACGTTTGTATTTTCCACAGGCACATTCGTAATCTTTAGTTGGACCGAATATGCGCTCACAGAAAAGTCCGTCACGTTCGGGTTTATACGTACGATAGTTGATAGTTTCGGGTTTGGTCACCTCGCCAAACGAATTTTCCAAGATCTCTTCAGGAGAAGCAAGACCTATGGTAATCTTCGTAAAATTATTCTTAACCTTTATATCTCTTTTAAAAGCCATTTTACTTTTTAATTAAGCGTTCTTTTTTATTCCTCAATTTAATCCATCTTAATGCTCAAACCAAGACCGCGAAGCTCGTGCAACAACACATTGAGCGATTCTGGAATACCAGGCGTAGGCATCGGTTCACCTTTGACAATGGCTTCGTAAGCCTTAGAACGACCTACCACATCGTCTGATTTGATGGTAAGGATTTCTTGCAAAATGTGGCTGGCACCAAATGCTTCGATGGCCCAAACCTCCATCTCTCCAAAACGTTGTCCACCAAACTGGGCTTTTCCACCAAGCGGCTGCTGCGTGATGAGAGAGTACGGACCAATGGAACGTGAGTGCATCTTATCTTCAACCATGTGTCCAAGTTTAAGGAAGTAAGTAACACCGACAGTAGCGGGCTGGTCAAACTTCTCACCTGTTTCACCATCATAAAGATAGGTAGAGCAAAGATGAGGAAGTCCTGCTTTATCTGTCCACTCCGAAAGATCTTCCAATTTAGCACCGTCAAAGATGGGTGTCGCAAATTTCACACCAAGATTTTTACCGGCTGCACCAAGGATTGCCTCGAAAATCTGACCAAGATTCATACGTGAAGGTACACCCAGTGGGTTTAAAACAAGGTCTACAGGACGGCCATCTTCAAGGAATGGCATATCTTCCATACGCACCACTTTCGATACGATGCCTTTATTTCCATGTCGACCTGCAAGTTTATCGCCCACACCTATTTTACGTTTCTTCGCAATATATACTTTAGCCATCTGAAGAATTCCTGAGGGTAGCTCATCACCAATCGTAATAGCAAACTTACGACGCTTCAATTCTGCATCAAGAAGCTTGTACTTGCGAATATAATTCATTATCAACCGCTGAATGAGGGTATTGGTATGCTCGTCGTTAGTCCAATCATTCGATTGTATTCCATCATACTCAAGATTTTTCAATGCAGCTGCAGTAAATTTACTACCTTTATTAATAACCTCAACTCCGGTATAGTCTTTCACACCCTGAGAAACTTTCTTAGCTGTCAGTTCAAGGAGTTTATCTACCAAGATATCTTTTAAATCATCATTCTTAGCTTGATACTCTTCGTCAATTTTAGCGAGAACAGCCTTATCCAATTTCTTCGATTCACGAGTTTTAATAGCACGTGAGAAGAGTTTCTTATCAATAACAACACCGCTAAGCGAAGGATTAGCTTTGAGAGAAGAGTCTTTCACATCACCGGCTTTATCTCCAAAGATGGCACGAAGCAACTTTTCTTCGGGTGAAGGATCGCTTTCTCCCTTAGGTGAAATCTTACCGATGAGAATATCACCCGGTTCGATGCGGGCTCCAATACGAACAATACCATTATCGTCCAGATCTTTTGTTGCCTCCTCACTCACGTTAGGAATATCACTTGTAAATTCTTCTACACCACGTTTTGTTTCACGAACGTCAAGCGAATATTCATCAACATGCACAGAAGTGAGCACATCATCTCTGACAAGACGCTCGGAAAGCACAATAGCATCCTCGTAGTTATAGCCCTTCCAAGGCATATAAGCCACAAGAAGATTACGTCCTAAAGCCAACTCACCATTTTCGGTAGCATAACCTTCGGTCAGAATATCACCTGTCTTTACCCGTTGTCCTTTCACACATATAGGTCGCAAGTCGATAGTCATATTCTGGTTTGTACGACGGAACTTAGGAATACGATATTCTTTTAATGCCGGTTCAAAGCTGACAAATTCTTCATCTTCAGTACGATCATAAAGAATACGAATGGTTGTTGCATCCACATAATCAATAACACCATTCCCTTCTGCTGTAATCATCGTACGCGAATCTTCACACAATTGTTTTTCCAATCCTGTTCCGACAATGGGCGCATCATTGTGAAGCAATGGAACTGCTTGACGCATCATGTTACATCCCATCAATGCACGGTGCCCATCATCATGCTCAAGGAAAGGAATAAGACTGGCAGAAACAGATGCTATCTGCTGAGGAGAAACGTCCATCAGATTGACACGTTCAGGCTCTACTACGGGGAAGTCTGCATCTTGTCGACATTTTACTACATCGCGAATAAACGTACCATTTTCACGCAATGGCGCATTACCCTGGCCGATGATATGATCTTCTTCTTCTTCAGCTGTAAGATAAACTAAGTTCTTATTATCAAGATCTACTACACCTTCAGAAACTTTTCTATAAGGAGTTTCGATAAATCCAAGTTCGTTAATATTAGCATATACACAAAGAGAAGAAATCAAACCGATGTTAGGACCTTCCGGACTTTCAATAGGACAAAGACGACCATAATGTGTATAGTGCACGTCACGCACCTCAAATCCTGCACGTTCACGAGACAAACCTCCAGGGCCTAAAGCAGATAAACGGCGTTTATGTGTTACTTCAGCCAAAGGATTAGTTTGATCCATAAACTGCGACAAAGGATTTGTGCCAAAGAAAGAATTAATAACACTCGAAATGGTCTTGGCGTTAATTAAGTCTGTCGGTGTAAAGACTTCATTGTCACGCACGTTCATACGTTCACGAATGGTACGGCTCATACGTGCTAAACCAATAGAGAATTGATTAGCCAACTGCTCACCGACAGTACGTACACGACGATTACTCAGATGGTCAATGTCGTCTACCGTAGCATTAGAGTTTACCAACTGTATGAGATACTTAATAATTTCAATAATATCATCTTTCGTCAAAACACGAGTATCCATATCGGTATCTAGCCCGAGTTTTTTATTGATTCGGTAACGACCAACTTCACCTAGATCATAACGCTTATCTGAAAAGAACAGATTCTGGAATACTTCTCGTGCGCTAGCATCATCTGCAGGATCTGCATTACGCAATTGGCGATAGATATAAAGTACGGCTTCCTTCTCAGAATTACTCGGATCTTTAGCCAAAGTATTAAAGATGATAGAATACTTATTGGCCGCATCGGCATCCTTGTGAAGCAGAATCGTAGAAACCCCACTATCAAGGATCTCACTTACATTATCTGCCGTTATCTCTGTTTCACGTTCCATGATGACCTCATTACGCTCAATAGAAACAACCTCACCAGTATCTTCATCTACGAAATCTTCACTCCAACTCTTCAATACACGCGCCGCAAGCCTCTTACCCAAAGCCTCCTTCATGTTCTTTTTGTTTACTTTCACCTCTTCAGCGAGGTCAAAGATTTGCAAGATATCACGGTCGTTTTCGTAGCCAATGGCACGTAAAAGAGTTGTAACAGGTAATTTCTTTTTACGGTCAATATAGGCATACATCACATTATTGATGTCGGTAGCAAATTCAATCCACGAACCCTTGAAAGGTATGATACGAGCAGAATATAACATCGTGCCATTCGCATGTACACCTTGTCCGAAGAATACACCGGGCGAGCGATGCAACTGCGATACCACAACACGTTCAGCACCATTAATAATAAAGGTACCGTTAGTTGTCATGTAAGGAATGGTTCCGAGGAAAACATCTTGAATAAATGTACCGAAATCCTCATGATCAGGGTCCGTACAATACAGTTTCATCTTTGCTTTCAAAGGTACACTATAAGTCAGCCCACGTTCCAAACATTCATCAATGGTATAACGAGGCGGATCAATATAGTAATCCAGGAACTCAAGAACGAAATTATTGCGTGTATCGGTAATAGGAAAGTTCTCTGCAAAGACCTTGTATAAACCGTCATTCTTGCGTTCTTCAGGTGGAGTATCCAACTGTAAGAAATCCTTGAAAGACTTTAACTGCACATCGAGAAAATCCGGATAAGGCATCGGATTATGGACGCTGGCAAAATTTACTCTGTTATCAACAATTTTTGGAGCCATTCATTAATATTTTATACATTCAATTAAGCAAATATGCTTAAGATCTATAATAAGACACAAAAGGTTAGGACTTACCTACCGGGTAAATCCTAACCGTATTTTAAAATTCTATAGTCAGCTTATTTCAGCTCAACCTTAGCACCAGCCTCTTCGATAGCTTTCTTCAGGTTTTCAGCTTCATCCTTAGACATACCTTCTTTCAAAGTAGAAGGAACACCGTCTACAAGATCTTTAGCCTCTTTCAAACCTAAGCCACAAGCTTCCTTAACAGCCTTAACAACTTGAAGCTTAGCTGCTCCTGCATCAACGAGAACCACATCGAAAGACGACTTCTCGTCACCGCCACCTGCTGCACCTGCTGCAACAGGACCTGCTGCAACAGCAACAGCTGCAGCTGCGGGCTCAATACCATACTCGTCCTTGAGGACCGTTGCCAACTCGTTTACTTCTTTAACTGTCAAATTTACTAATTCTTCAGCAATAGCTTTAATATCTGCCATTTTATTCTAAAATTTAATTGTTTTAATATTATTTTTGTTGATTGACTTTTATTGGGTTTCCCTTATCTACCGCAATACACAGCATAAGGAAGACTCAATTGATTATTCAGGACGCTCACCCAAAGTTTTAAGCACACCATGAATAGTGCTTGAACTGGATTGGAGAGCTGAAACGACATTCTTTGCAGGTGATTGCAGCAAAGCAACAATTTCTGCGATAACCTCGTTCTTACTCTTAAGAGAAGCAAGTTCATCTAGTTTGTCTGCACCAACATAGAAACTTTCTTCTGCATATGCAGCTTTAAGAGCAGGAATTCCATCCTTTTTATAGTCCTTCAGCAATTTTGCGGGATCATTTGCAACCGTTGTAAACATGATTGCGGTAGTTCCCTTCAATGTGCCATATAAAGGTTCAAAATCAATATCAGAAGCCTCGAAAGCCTTGTGCAGAAGAGTATTCTTCACTACAGTCAGCTTTATTTCCTTCTTGAAACATGCCTCGCGCAACTTGCTTGTTGCCTCTGCATTCAGACCAGCAAGGTCTACAAGGTAGAAATGAGGATACTCCTTAAGCTTCTGACCAAGTTCTACAATAATAGTATCTTTTACTTCTTTCTTCATTTTACAAAACTTTTAGAGTTATTCAACTGATTTCGGATCAATCTTGATACCCTTACTCATTGTGCTTGAAATAAAGATACTCTTGATGTATGTACCTTTAGCAGCAGCAGGTTTCAGTTTGATTACAGTAGCCACAAATTCCTTGGCATTCTGATAAATCTGCTCAGGTGTAAAAGAAACCTTACCTATAGAAGTATGAATGATTCCAGCCTTATCTACCTTAAAGTCGATTTTACCCGACTTAATGTCCTTAACAGCCTTAGCAACATCCATTGTTACGGTACCACTTTTAGGATTAGGCATCAAACCGCGGGGGCCGAGAATACGACCAACGGAACCCACCTTACCCATTACAGAAGGCATCGTAATAATTACATCTATATCAGTCCATCCACCTTTGATCTTTTCGATATATTCATCAAGACCTACGTAATCAGCACCAGCTTCTTTTGCAGCAGCCTCAGCATCGGGTGTACATAAGACAAGCACACGCGTAACCTTTCCAGTTCCGTTAGGTAATGTTACCACACCACGAACCATTTGGTTAGCCTTACGCGGGTCAACGCCCAAACGCACATCAATGTCAAGTGAAGCATCAAATTGGGTTGTCGTAATTTCTTTTACCAATTCTGAAGCCTCTTTCAAAGTATAGGCTTTCCCTGCTTCAATCTTATCAGCTACTGATTTCTGTTTTTTTGTCAGCTTACTCATTTTCTTAATTGAAGTTTTTAATTATTTACCAGGGAAGTCCCCATTTACAGTGATACCCATACTTCTTGCTGTACCTGCAATAAGTCGCATGGCAGACTCTACCGTAAAACAGTTTAAGTCCTTCATCTTATCTTCAGCAATCACTTTAATCTGATCCCATGTAACCGAAGCAACTTTCTGTCGGTTAGGCTGAGCAGATCCGCTCTTCACTTTGGCAATCTCTTTTAATTGAACTGCTGCGGGAGGAGTTTTAAGCTCAAAGCTGAATGACTTATCAGTATAGTAAGTGATAACAACAGGAATAACTTTCCCTGCTTTATCCTGGGTCCTGGCGTTGAACTCTTTGCAGAATCCCATAATATTAATACCCTTAGAACCCAAAGCGGGACCTACGGGAGGTGAAGGATTCGCAGCGCCACCTTTAATCTGTAATTTGATTAATCCAGCAACTTCTTTAGCCATTTTTGTTAATATTAAAATTTGGAATTATTGAAAGCTTTCCGCTCGTAACACAACGTACTAACCTTCTTTCTCTACTTGCATAAAACCTAACTCTAATGGAGTTTTACGTCCAAAGATCTTGACCATAACCTTCAGTTTATGCTTCTCGGTATTCACCTCTTCGATGACTCCACTAAAGCCACTGAATGGTCCGTCTGTCACTTTCACTGTTTCGTCTACCGAATACGGAATGTCTACATCGTTAACCAATTCTGTATTTTCAGCAGCACCTAACATTCGATTGATATCAGACTGCGGTACGGGTGATGGGTTATCTAAACCACCAAGAAAGCCCAAGACATTAGGCATAAACCGAAGAGCGTGAGCAATCTCACCCTTTAAGTCAGCTTCAATAAAGACATAACCAGGCAGACTGATCTTCTCTTTTTCTACCCTTTTGCCATTACGCAACATTGCCTGCTTTTCCATCGGTATTAATACCTGAAAAACATGCGAACGAAGCAATGCGTCATGTTTCAATTCAGCCTCAATATATTCCTTTACCTTAGCTTCCTTTCCACTAACCGCACGAAGCACATACCAATTTTTCGATGTCTCTGCCATCTTCCTTTCAAATAAATTAGTTGGGATAGATTGCACCCATAACAAACTTAAACGCGCTATCCATAATGAATACCACAACTGCAATGACTAGGGAAGCAGATAATACAACCATTGCACTATGAGTAAGTTCGGCACGCGTTGGCCAAGTAGTATTATGCACAAGTTCGTTATAACACGACTTGCAGTAGTTTACTATCTTTTTACAGAAGTTTCCTATCTTCTTAAACATATCATCTTCTTATTTTAGCACGGGAAGGAGGACTCGAACCCACGACCCTCGGTTTTGGAGACCGATGCTCTACCAACTGAGCTATTCCCGTAGGAAAGGTTCCCGTAAAATAATCGCGGGAACCTTTGATATTGAATCTAGCTTGTAGCTATTATTATTCAACAATTTCAGTAATCTGGCCTGCACCTACTGTACGACCACCTTCACGAATAGCGAAACGTAGACCCACATTCAATGCAACAGCGTAGATCAACTCTACAGTAATTTCCACGTTATCACCGGGCATTACCATTTCAACACCTTCGGGAAGCGTAATTTCACCTGTACAGTCCATTGTACGAAGATAGAACTGAGGACGATATTTGTTGCCGAACGGAGTGTGACGTCCACCCTCTTCTTTCTTCAGAACGTATACAGAAGCCTTAAATTTCTTGTGAGGCTTAATCTGTCCCGGATGGCAAAGCACCATACCACGTTTGATTTCATTTTTGTCAATACCACGGAGCAACAGACCTACGTTATCACCGGCTTCACCTTCTTCAAGGAGCTTGCGGAACATTTCCACACCAGTAACAACACATTTCTTGTCTTCACCAAGTCCAAGAAGTTCAACTTCATCACCTACTTTTACCTTACCGGTTTCGATACGACCTGTAGCAACAGTACCACGACCAGTAATTGAGAACACGTCCTCAACAGGCATCAAGAAAGGTTTGTCAACTTCACGAGGAGGCAACGGAATCCAAGTATCAACAGCATCCATCAGTTGCATAACAGAGTCAACCCACTTATCAACACCGTTCAAAGCACCCAGTGCAGAACCACGAATGATAGGAGTATTCTCGCCATCATACTCATATTGATCCAAAAGCTCGCGCATTTCCATCTCAACGAGTTCAAGCATTTCCTCATCTTCAACCATATCGCACTTGTTCAAGAAAACAACCAACTTCGGAACGTTTACCTGACGAGCGAGAAGTACGTGCTCACGAGTCTGCGGCATTGGACCGTCTGTAGCAGCAACTACGATAATAGCACCGTCCATCTGAGCAGCACCAGTTACCATGTTCTTCACATAGTCGGCGTGACCCGGACAGTCAACGTGTGCATAGTGACGATTAGCTGTTTCATACTCGATGTGAGAAGTGTTAATAGTAATACCACGCTCTTTCTCTTCAGGAGCGTTATCAATCTGATCAAAAGACTTAATATCCTCTGAACCGAAGCCCTTCTCATGGAGAACCTTAGAAATGGCAGCTGTCAAAGTAGTCTTACCGTGGTCAACGTGACCAATTGTACCAATGTTAACATGCGGTTTGGTACGCACAAATGTCTCTTTAGCCATAGCTTTTCTTTTTTATTTATTTAATGAATTATCAATTGGTTTTCCAATACACATAGAAAGAACTGCGATAGAGCTGTAACTGAGAGTTGAACTCAGGACCTCTTCCTTACCAAGGAAGTGCTCTACCACTGAGCTATTACAGCATTGGTTAGAGCGGAAAACGGGGCTCAAACCCGCGACCCCCAGCTTGGAAGGCTAGTGCTCTATCAACTGAGCTATTTCCGCAAATAGGTATCTTCAACGACCTCTCACACAAACAAACATCTATGCTCAATAAACGTAAGATCCCTTTAAACTTCTACTGAAGTGGGTGGTGATGGATTCGAACCACCGAAGTCGAAAGACAGCAGATTTACAGTCTGCCCCATTTGACCGCTCTGGTAACCACCCTTACATCTTTACTAACGCCCTTTCTCTGAGCCTCTTGTCGGATTCGAACCAACGACCCCGAGATTACAAATCACGTGCTCTGGCCAACTGAGCTAAAGAGGCAAATCCTTGCAGCCGTCAAGCACGCATTAGGACGTATTGTAAAACGGCTGCAAAGATAGACATTATTTTTTAATCGCCAAAACTTTTCTATTTTTTTTTAATGCTCACGCTGTTTTTCCTTAAATTTGGTAAGCTGCATTCGCATAGCGTCCACACACTGATCAATACTCTCCTCAAAGGTATCACAAGTTTTTTCCACAAAAAGCTTGTTGCCGGGAACTGTAATTGTAAGGCTGACGGCTTTGTTCATGACTGTTGCGGGCTTAACAACCTTCAATAAAACATCTACTTTTTGAATATGTTCATAGGATTTTTCGAGCTTAACAACTTTCTTCTCGATAAACATATGCAACTGTTCCGTTGCATCGAAATGAATAGATTGAACTTTAATCTCCATAATACTTATCTCCTATATTTAAAGGTTAAGCCCGTGGATGGGCGTCTTCATAAACTTTTTTCAATTGTTCAAACGTAGTATGCGTATAGATTTCAGTTGTCGAAAGACTTTCATGGCCCAGTAGTTTCTTAACACTCTCCAAACCGGCACTATTGTTCAGCATTGCCGTTGCAAAAGTATGACGCAACACATGCGGACTTCTTTTCTTCAAAGTACTGACCTTTGAAAGACCTTTCTTCACAATATAACGCACGCCGGAACGCGTCATACGCTCGCCTTTATCTGTTAGGAAGAAAGCGGCAGACTTACATTCTACCTCTTGATTACGCAGTTGCAGATACTTCTGTAATACGCCAAACAACTCATCGGCAAACGGAATTATACGTTGTTTATTCCCTTTTCCCGTCACCTTTACCTGTTTATTATCAAAATCTACATGCGCATCATCCAGCCCAATCAGTTCTCCTAACCGCATTCCGGTCTGGTAAAACATCATTATAATGGTATAATTGCGTACCTCTTTATAAGTTTCACCACGCGGAATATCATCCAGTAACCGATCCATTTCGGCCTCTCTTAAAAACTGCGGAAGCGGTTTGCTGCGTTTGGGACCGGTTATGCCACGCACAGGATCTTTAGAAACAAGATCTCGAACAAGCGCATAACGATAAAAGGAACGCAACGCACTCAATCTTCTATTGATTGAAGTGGCACTGTTTCCTTTATCCATCATACTCTCCATCCAATCTCGGATGATGTCGGAATCTATCGCCTCCCAAGAGAGTTCTATATCTTTAGCTTTGAAATATACCTCAAAGGCATGCAAATCGTCACCGTAGCTACTTACGGTTAACGCTGAACGATTCAGTTCAAATTGCAGATAGTTTAGAAAATTCTCTATCGTTATACCCATTGCCTACATACTACATATTCGGCAACGAATATACAGAGATTTATTTAAACTACCAAATTTTCAAATACAAATTATTCTTCTATGCTACGAAGTTTCTGTACGTAAATGGCGTGTTCCATTTTGAGACGCTTCAGAACAGACGGTTTGTCATATTGTTGACGGGCACGAAGCTCTTTAACAATACCTGTTTTCTCAAATTTTCTCTTAAATTTCTTGAGAGCTCTCTCAATGTTTTCACCATCTTTTACGGGTACAATAATCATGTTTTATTTTATATTAATGTTTAACTTATTCAATTTTTAATATCGTTATTATTAATTGCGGGTGCAAAATTACATCTTATTTTTTGAACAAACAAATATTTACGAAAATTTCAACACAGTCCTCTTTTCCATCCAGCTTATTTTCAAAAGATTAAAATTCAATATATACCAGATGACGACGAAAACTTACGAATTGTAAGTTTTGGTATTGTCAAGAAATCGGAAGCAACCTCGCGAGAGTGCCAACAAAATCTTCTAATTTATTCTCGGCTCGTAAAATTGCAAGAATTTTACAGCTATATATGTTATTGATAATTAGTAACTTGCACATTTCTATATAAATTTTACCTATTATTTACCCCTCCGCAACGCCCTAAAACCGTGGTTTGGGGGTGGTGAAAGCATAGGTTTGAGTATACAAAAGATGATGTTTTGCAAGCTAAAAGCTATGTTTTTGCAAGCTAAAAGCTATGTTTTTGCAACTCAAAAGCTATATTTTTGGAAAATCAAACCTATTTTTTGACCAAATAAACGAGAATATTTCGCTAGATTGGAAAAGTGAATTGTAACAAAAAGAGAAAAACAAAACCGTAATAAAATGTTAAAAAAATAACAATTTGTAAGTAAAGGGGGTAGATAGAATAGTGGTTTAAAGTTTATACAAAACTATAAATAAATGCAATGCGGATATACAAATCGTATATCCGCATCACTAAAAGACGTTCCTCTTTTTACTCGTATTTAAAGGTATGTAAAAGATTTTTACTATCGGCAAATGTAACATAACCTACGCCAGAGTGCGTAAATGCAATGCGCAACCCACTGGCGGGTGTGTCGGAAAGCTTAGCAGGCGTGCTCCATTGGCGCGTATCAGGTTCGAGATACATAAAGTAAGGACGGTTCTGATCGGCAGCATTATTGTAGGCAATGAAGGGTGTTCCGTTGGCAGTAACAGCCAAAGCTATGTCGGTGTGGCGGTCGGGGGTGAAGCCTAAGGGCAAAATGTTACCACCCACCGTTATCCAATTATTGGTCGCCGTATCATAATACTTCAGTCGAATACCAGTTTCGCCCGACACTTTATCCATCGTCCAGATATAGGGCGTTTGGTCGGGTGCCACATAAATACCGATGGTACGGATGTTATGTTGCGTATAGCCTGACTCCGGATGATTTAGCAAGAGGGAATTCCACGTGTTGTTTTCGTATTTCAAAACATTATAGCCGTAGTCTACACCGTTCACTTTGCCGCGATTGATAGAGATAAGATAGGCAGCATTTGTTCCACCGGCGGCACTCACCATAGCTACATCGTTGGTCAGCATGGAGGGTATTTCGCTGCTCCATATTCCGTTTTTATACACTGAAACCACAAGTTTGCGCTGCGGATAATCGGCACGACGGCTGTTATTGATTTGTGCACCAACTACCTGTCCGTTTGCCAACACCGCCAGCGAAACGTAATTAGACTGTGCCTTGAGTATGCCCGCCGTGCCTCCGGTATATGTCCACGTCGAGCCATCAAAATACTGAACACTCATCGCCCCTTTCTCTGCGGCCTCGTTATCCGAGTAAGCTACGTAGGGAACACCATCTGTCGAGAACGCCATATCAAAGTAAGAACCGCTGATTTTATGACCGAACGCACCCTCGCCTACATACGCCCAGCCACTGTTGGTCAGCTTGATAACAGCCGAGCGGTTGTCGTCGGCGGTGCGAACTTTAAACCCAATGTAGGGCAAACCATCTTGCGGGTTGATTTTCATCACAGCATCGCCGTACACGGCAAGGTCTGAAAATGGTGTTATTTCTGTCCATTTCATGTTCGTTACCTTTACAACAGTTACGGCATAACGCACGTTCAGTGCTCCCAAACCAACGATATAATCTACCGGAACGGTGAAGTTATTAGCAGTGGTTCGACTGGTTTGAACAGTTCCATTCACACGCACGGTAGTGCCTTCGGCGGTTGTAAAGCGGGCAATTAGATTCGATTTATCAACAGTAGCAGGCATCGGTACGTTCAATTTTACGGTAGACGTGCCCGCCGTTTCAATGGCTGTAAGGTCTGCTACATAGTCGGCAGCAAGCACACCGGGGTTATCTTCCTGATAAAAACCGAAGCTCGTAAAGCGCGGAGCATCAACATTACCGTGCGAAAAGTTATCTTTATCTGAACAGGCCGACATACACACAGCCAGCAACCAACCTGCTACATAAGCGTATATTTGCATTGTTTTCTTCATATCAATTCTGTTTAGTGATAGTTAAAACCCTTTGCCGAGCAGCGTTTCCGGGTAATCCGAGCAGCAAATTCTGATTGTTTCCGGTAAGCGTAATGGTCAGCGTATTGTCTTTTTGCGCATCTACTGTATGCGGCAGCCACTTAATACGAATAGGCATATCATACACGCCGGGCTCAAAAGTAAGCGTGTTACCGGTGGTAACC
This sequence comes from Hoylesella saccharolytica JCM 17484, assembly GCF_000614205.1. Taxonomy (GTDB): domain Bacteria; phylum Bacteroidota; class Bacteroidia; order Bacteroidales; family Bacteroidaceae; genus Prevotella; species Prevotella saccharolytica. Next base: position 359,357 of record NZ_BAKN01000001.1, on the reverse strand, counting down.
AGCTCGTAATCCACGCCCGTTTGTAAGCCGTCACCCACCTTTATCTCGTAGTTTACGACAAGCGGGGTGGTTAATGGGCGCGAACTTAGCGTAACAACATACGTATTGATGTTACGAACATTCGACAAAACTGTTGTCGACGAAGCACCCGTTTCTGTGGAGATACGCACGAAAGGCATATCGTATCCGTTGAATTCTTCTTTGTTGCAGGCTGTCATCAAAGCGATGGCAAACCCTAAAAGCCATATATTTTTCATCTCTTTAGTCGTTATTTTCGTTGGGTTGCATACGGCCATTGGCATTCAATTCGTATCTGGGAATAGGCAGAACAAAATATTTGCTGGGATAATTAATGCGCTTTACAGTAGCATTGCTAGCCGCTTCTCGCACAATACTTTGCTTGCGGCGAGTCAAGTCGAAGAAGTTATGCCCCTCGAAACACAGTTCTTTCACTCGCTCTTTCAAAATCAACTCGAGCAGTTCGGCATCGGTACAAGCGGTCAATGCAGCGTCGGCTTTTACTGTTCCTACTGCTCTTTCCATCACTGCTTTGATATGCAAGCGCGCCTCGGTGTAGTTATTGAGGTGCCAAGCAGCTTCGGCAGCGGTGAGATACATCTCTGAAAGACGGAAGAGAATGGGGTCTTCACGCTTATCTTGATTATCGGGGATAGTCGTTGCAGTGTATTTCATGCACTTCTTTTCACCTCCGGAACGGAGCAAACGCAACCGGATGTCATCGGTATCAAACAGCGTCAGCAGGGTGTCTGCCGGCAAACATTCCGACTCGTAAAAACCTTTCAGCTTGCCGTTAATGTCTTTTCCGCTTAATCGTAAAATGGTTTCGCCCCGCGTGTTCAGGTTCATAAACATATTGATGTAATCATCGGCCTGTGCCAGTGTTTGCGTTCCGATGGCACGTTGGGCGTAAGTTAACGCCTGTTGCCAATTCTCCATGTAGAGATAAACGCGCGAAAGCTGGGCGTTAACGGCTTGCAACGAACCATAATGTACATCAGTTGCAGCCTCATCGGTTAGGATTTGAGCCGCTTGATTGAGATCGGATAAAATCTGGTCGTACACCTCTTTCACCGTGTTTCGTGCCAGATTATCATCGGGTCCGGGTGATTTTATCTGCACGGGAATACCAATATGCGATGCGTCGGCAGTATAGTTATAGGGCTGTGCATATACTCTTACCATGTCAAAATGCACCATGCACGTATTAATAAGGCCTGCCCCAATATCTGTTTGCATTCTGCAGCCTGTGCCGGATATGCACTTTCTACTGCCGGTTCGTATTGAATGAGATTATTGGCGTTGGTCATGGCTTCTGCCATTCGTTTCCATATATAATAGGAGGTGGTACCATCCCCGGGGTTGGGGGTGAAGTTATACTGCTCGAGCATTGACGAACCGGACGACAAATTTATACTGCTCATATTGCCTGTAACCTCAGGATACTTCAAAAACTCGTTGTCGTAGTAAGCGTAAAGCGTGTTATACGTGCCTGCCAAACCCGCTTTTAAACCTCGGGGAGTGGATAAAAAGGCGGGAATGGTTGTTCTTCCTTTTTGTTCTACGTTAAGAAAATCGTTGCATCCGGCGGTTACAAAAGCCAATAGAGCCCAGCAACCGTATCTGATTATATTTGTTTTCATATCTGTGATATTCGTCTTTAATTAAAAACCTACATTGAGCGAGAGCGAAAAAGTGCGTTCTAAAGGATAGCCGTTCATCATCGTTTTATAAGAGTTTCAGTCGCTTCGGGCATATGGCGAATAAGCCATCAGGTTATCGCCGATAAGCGAAACAGTGCAACCGGTTAGTTTCCAATGTCGCATCAGATGCTTGGGTAGCTCATAACTCAGCACTACATTCTGCAACCTAATTAGGTCTTTGTGGTACAAAAAGCGGGTAGACTGACGCGCAGAGCCCGTACTTACGCCGGCAAGAGGCTTGGGATTACGAGCTATGTTACCCGGACTTTGCCAGTAATATTGTTGTTCTATCGCCTGATTGGTATCCATAACGTTGTATCCATCGGTATTTCCGATGGCGGCAAACGAACCGTATGTGTAGCCGCCAAACTGATAGTTGAGCATAAAACGCAACGAAAAGCCTTTGTAACTCATCGTGTTCGTCAGTCCACCCGTAACGGTTGAATTCGATGTTTTACCACGAACACGGTTCCGTACACTATCGTATGTCTTGGTGATGTTGCCTTCGGCATCGTACCAAAGTGGGCTTCCGTCGTAGGGATCTACGCCTGCCCACCTTACCAGATAATAGGTTCGTGTATCTTCGCCCTCCATCCACGAGTAGCCGTCGGTAAAGTTTACCTGCGTGCCGCGATAAGATTTAACCAGCTTGTTGGTATTGTGCGCGATGTTAAAGTCGGTTGTCCATGTAAAGTCGCCTTCTTTTTTGCCCACGAAGTTACGGGTAGTCAGGGTGGCTTCGATGCCTCGATTGCGTATCTCGCCTATGTTTCGATACACGCGAGTATCACCGGTGAGTAATGAAACAGGGAGCTGACTGAGCAGGTTTTGCGTCTGATTGTTGTAGACTTCTACTTCCAAATCAATCCGATTGAGCACCGCAATGCGTATGCCGAGATTGGTCATGTAGGTTGTTTCCCAACTTAAGCGCGAGTTGGGCGATTGCCCTTGCACTCCGCCGCTACGCCGTTATAGGCATAACTGTCACCATACTGATAGGTTCCAAGCGACTCTTGCGCTCCGATACGCGAATTTCCGTTAGCTCCGTAGCTGGCTTTCAACTTCAAAACATTCATCCAAGGCAACTTAAACCACTTCTCGTTATGTACATTCCACGATACACCCGCCGATGCAAAGTTAGCCCAGCGCACATCGGAACCGAATTGCGAATTGCCGTCTTTTCGTGCATTGACGGTAAGATAATAGCGATGATCGAACGAATAGCTTAGCTGACCGAGGAAAGAAGCCTTTCTATTCTTGTTGCTCGAATTGTAACCGTTACGTGTATTGGCTTGACTGACATCCTGAATGTTGTCGTTGATGAAGCCCGAACCTGTTACATACATCGTTGTATAATTGCGTGCGCCTGCCTCAAAACCCACAACGCCGCCTACAGAATGCTTTCCGAAGGTTCTGTTATAATTCAATCGATGAATGGTGGTGAGGTTAATGATATCGGCAGACGAACGTCGCGAGTAGCCCACAGCGTTGCCTTCGGTGCTCATTCCCGACCAGTTTTTCTGCGAATTGTACGTTTCCTCGAGGGTGCTTTGATAGTCGTAAGCTAGCTGGGCGGTATATTTTAATCCCTTCAACACGTCGTAAGCCAGCATAAAATTACTGTGCAGAAACCACGCCTTCTGGTTATTGAGGTTCTGGTCGCGCTCCATCACCGAGTTTTTGGTAAACCGTTGCGTGCGCCAAATAGGGTTTCCAGAACCGTCAATACCATCTACCACCTTATTATATAAACGGTATGTACCGTCGGCATTATAGGGACTGAAAATGGGCAACAGCTGATAATACTCGCGACCAAGTGCAAAAAGGTCGTTGTCGTTATAGCTGGCAGAGAGATCGACACTTAACTTGAGTTTCTTATTGAGTTGAAAACCGAGATTAGAACGCAATGAAAGACGCTGCTGCGTGTTACCTTTCACCGTTCCGTTGTTCAGAAAATACTGTCCCGAAAGATAATAATCCGACTTCTGTGTACCTCCGTTGAGCGACACATTAGTAAGGAATGTTGTTCCCGTTCCATAGAAAACATCTCGCCAATTGGTATCAGTCGTTGAGTAAGAATTCATGTCGTTGTCCTGATAAGGAAACGCTCGCATATCCAACCCTGCGTTTTTGTAAGCCGTTCGCGCCAAGTCGAGCCACTGTTGGGCATTCATTACCTTCGGCTCAGTGCTTTTATCGATATTGGCAAGACCGTATTGTGTATTCACACGGACATTCAATTTACCATCGCGTCCTTTCTTTGTAGTTACCAAAACCACTCCGTTGGCACCATCGGCACCATATATAGAGGTGGCGGTAGCATCTTTCAGCACCGTTATCGACTCAATATCTTCGGGATTGATAAACGACAACGGACTTACCGTATAACTCGTTCCCGGCATCATATTTGTACGATCTCCTGTGTACATTGGCGTTCCATCAATTACCCATAACGGTTCGTTAGAAGCATTGAGCGATGCTTCTCCACGCACACGTACATTAAAACGCGTTCTGGGCGACCCCGGTTCTTCGGTGTTAGGCGCAATTTTTACACCCGGAATAAGTCCGTCAAGCATCACATCGAGCCGCTGTTGAGGCAGACTTTTCAATTGTTCGGCGTTTACTTGAAAGGCACTTCCCACTAAATCCGACCGTTTTTGTGCCGTTCCGTAGGCTCCTTTTACAATAACATCTTGTAGCTGATTGGCATCCTCCTGCATCGTTAGGTCGGCTGTATTACCGTTCACCGGTACTGTAAGCGTTTTCATTCCGATGTAACTCAGCACCAGCGAGCGCGCCGCTCCCTGTTTTAAGCGCAGCGTATAACGCCCGTCGGTATCGGTAACCACCTTGTTTGTCGTTCCCTTTTGCAGCACGGTAACACCCGCCAACGGCTCTCCCACAGGGTCGCGCACCACCCCTGAAACTATATTTTCATCATTTTCTCCGATGGCTCTCTGTGCAGTGCGACTGTTGTAGTTTGTTGTTTCAGCATAGCCAAGTCCCAATGCAAAAGCAAGAAATAAAGTTAAAACTGTTCGCATACAATTATTATTTGAAACTACAAATGTATGAATTTTTAATTAAATTAGCGTTATTTCTATTTATTTTCAATAGAAATAACCTTTCAACTTACATTTTAGAGATCATACTTTTATCTGAAGAATATGAAGGATGCGGAGATTTAAGGGTAAAAAAGTAAAAATGTAAAAGGACAAAAAGATGCAGGCAGCAACATATAAGGTAAAAGGTTAAAAATAAAACAAATAAGTAAAGTCTCCTTTATCCGGTAAATTTATCTTGATTAGCTCGCATTCCGTTATATCCTCTTCACCTTTAGAAGGGTCAATAGAAGTTACAAATCCTAACTTTTGACCTTATTAAGAAATCGGAAACAACTTCGCAAGAATACCAACAAAATCCTCCAACTTGTTCTTGATTCATAAAAAATCAAGAACTTTGTGGCTCCGTATAATTCTGGTAATTAGCAGCTTACACGTTTAAGAATAGACTTTATCCTCTTTTTACTCGCCTGAAACGCCCTAAAATCATGCTTTCCAGAAAGTAAAAGTATCGTTTTAGATATCACGTTTACCTTATTGCAGCAAAGCCCTTATCCATATAGTCAGCCTAAAAAAGTTTCTCTGCTTTACCAATAATTACGATAAGTGCAAACAAAGGCTTTGAAAATAAATTTTGAACAGCTACTTAAAAATTAGTATCTTTGCAGCCCTAATATATTAATAAGGTATAAATGATAGACAGTTCGGCCTTTCAAGGCAAAACCGCCGCATATTACACACTGGGTTGTAAACTTAATTTTTCGGAAACATCTACCTTCGGACAGATGCTGCAAGATATGGGTGTACGTACTGCCAACAAAGGTGAACGGGCGGATATATGTCTGATTAACACGTGCTCGGTTACCGAAGTGGCCGACCATAAATGCCGACAGGTTATCCATCGAATGGTGCGCGAAAATCCCGGAGCTTTTGTTGTAGTAACGGGATGTTATGCACAGCTGGAGGCAGAACGGGTAAGTGCCATTGAAGGGGTTGACCTTGTGCTGGGCAGTAACGAAAAGGCTAACCTCATACAATATCTTAACGACGCTTGGATAGATGGTAAGGACGGTAGCGCGCAACATCGACATTTCTCGGTAAAGACCAAAGACATTAAGACATTTGCACCCAGTTGCAGTCGCGGAAACCGTACGCGCTACTTCTTAAAGGTGCAAGACGGATGCGACTATTTTTGTACTTACTGCACCATTCCCTTTGCACGTGGTCTATCACGTAATCCCTCTATCGACTCGTTGGTACAACAGGCTGAAGCTGCAGCAGCAGAAGGCGGCAAAGAAATTGTACTTACCGGCGTGAACATCGGTGAGTTTCGGGGTGACGGCAACGAGCGCTTTATCGATCTTGTACAGGCACTTGACGGGGTGAAAGGCATTCAGCGGTTTCGCATCAGCAGCATCGAACCCAACCTTTTAACCGACGAACTCATCGCCTTTTGTGCCCAAAGTCGGGCTTTTATGCCTCATTTTCACATCCCCTTGCAAAGCGGCAGCGATGAGGTTTTACAACTAATGGGCCGCCGTTACGATACCAACTTGTTTGCACATAAAATCAAACTCATCAAAAAAGAGATACCTGAAGCCTTCATCGGGGTAGATGTCATGGTGGGTTCACGCGGTGAAGAGCCGGCGTTTTTTGAAGATTGCCGACGTTTTCTTGAGGGTCTTGACATCACACAACTGCACGTTTTTCCTTATAGCGAGCGTCCCGGAACGGCAGCTTTACGCATACCTTACGTGGTGACCGATGCCGAAAAGCGCAGGCGAAGCAAGTGTTTACTCGACTTATCGGATAAAAAACTCGAGGCATTTTACACCCATCACATCGGTCAAGAGGCTGAAGTACTGTTCGAAAAAGCCATTCGAGGAAAGGCAATGCACGGTTTTACACGCAATTATATCCGTGTAGAACTGCCCGCCACATTGGCAAAAGAGGAATATGATAACCAGCTAATGCGGGTAAAACTGGGTGAGTTGAACCACGACAAGAGTGCCTTACGAGTGGTTGTGGCGTAAATAAAAACGGAATAAAAACAAGTATGGATAAAGTTGCCATCGTTATTTTAAACTGGAACGGTCGCGAGATGTTACAGCGTTATCTGCCTTCGGTGGTGAGATATTCGCGTGAAGATGCCTCCATTTACATCGCTGATAACGCGTCGACAGACGACTCTATGGCGTTCATTGCACAACATTTTCCACACTGTAAAACGCTTATTCTTGATAAAAATTATGGCTTTGCCGAAGGCTACAACAAGGCGCTGGCAACCATTGAAGCCGAATATTACGTGCTGTTAAACTCGGATGTGGAGGTAACGCACAACTGGTTGCTCCCGCTTATCGAACTGATGGAGATGTATCCGGACGTTGCAGCCTGTCAACCCAAGTTGCTTTCGATAGCCAATAGAGATGCTTTTGAGTACGCAGGAGCCTGTGGCGGGTTCTTAGATCGATATGGTTATCCGTTTTGTAGGGGGCGAATCTTCAACACAATAGAGACTGATAATGCTCAATACGACTACATGCAAGAGGTACATTGGGCTACAGGTGCGTGCTTAATGATACGTTCGGCAGACTATTGGAGCGTCGGCGGACTCGACGGACGTTTCTTTGCGCATAACGAAGAAATAGACCTTTGCTGGCGTTTGCGGCTTGCTGGTCGAAAGATTTACTGCGAACCCGATAGTGTGGTATATCATGTGGGCGGGGGAACGCTACCCAAAGCCAACCCGATGAAAACGTATCTAAACTTCAGAAACAATTTAACCATGCTCTATAAAAACTTGCATCGCGACGAACTAAAACATGTGATGCGAGTGCGTTGGTTGCTGGACTATGTGGCAGCAACACAAACTTTACTGGTAAATTTCAACTGGGCGGACTGCCGGGCGATATGGAAAGCACGCAGAGATTTTCGTCGGTGGCGCCACAACTTTGATGAAGACAGACGCCAAATACAACAAAACAAAAAGACCACCGATAAAAATATCAATGGTCACTTCTCTTTGCTTTGGCAATATTATGTCAAAGCGCGCAAGCTGTTTTCGCAACTGCCGATGGGCGACGAAAGGTTAGGAATGAAAGATGAAGACCTTTTTGATGAGGAATTAGAGATGAGAAAATAGGGGTTAATACCTTTTCTTATCTGTGAGAATGATACTTTTTATCTGCTTAAAATAAATTTTGACGCACAAAATCGTTTGTTTTCTGTTCGCTTTTACTTTCTTTTTATCATAAAAAAGCCCAGTCGGTGATTGACGCCTTTGCGATTGAGCGACCGCAAAACATAAATACCATTATCCAATCGGGCCACATTCAATGTTGTACCCACATAGGGATAGGTAGCCACCATACATCCGTCCGCCCCCTCGACAACCACTACATCGGCATCCAAGAAACTACCCTTGGCGGGCAGCTGTACCTTATAGCCATCGCATTTCAACATCTTCGGACGTTCCACAGAATGCTGCGGAGCCATACTTTGCAAGGCTTCGCTCTCGTTTCCGTAACGGTCTGTGGCAGTAACGGCATAATATCTGTCGGCTCGTTCGGCAGGAATACGCAGCTCGGTAGCCCGTCTTCTTACGGCAATCAGATTACGCGCATCTTTCACATCCACAGGATACGTACGCCCGGCATACACGTTATAGAGTAGATAAGGTGCATCGCTGTGATCTACAGCACCGCTCCACGACAGCATAACATCACCCTTCACTGTATGCACAGACATCTGTCGGGGAGGCAAAGGACGTTGTGCCCACTGCCAAGTGATAGCCGGAACGAGCGCAGGATAACGCGAAAACTCGTTTTTTGTAAAAGAATAAATGCCTTTTAAATCATCGGTAAAGAACTTACTGCGAAAAAAAGCGTAGCCCATACCATATTGTCGAAGCACGTACATCTCGCGTGTGATAACATCTAAAGCCCAGTTTTTCTCGGCAGGCGACATAAAATAAATGCCCAATCCGGGTACAACAATTCGGCCGTAGCTTTGTTCTGACCAGTCTATGGCAAAGGGGAAAAAGTGGTTTCCCTGAAAATACATCATCGGAAAGAGCGCATCCATCAGTCCGTTACGCAACCATCCCTGTGCATCTTGACACACTTTGGTATAAGCATTCCAGCCATAACTGTGGTAGCGCGACAAATTATCAAACTTTCCAATCGGTGCACAGCTCATCTTTACCCATGCCTTTCGTGCCTTCACCTTTCGCGCAATGGCTTCTACAATGTTTGTAATGTGGCGGCGCCCCTCATCGTTCGACACCCGAAGATGCCACGTTTCGGGATAGCGGATGTAGTCGAGATGAATGCCATCGACATCATAATTGCGTGTAATTTCATCACAAATATCCGCCAGATAAGTTGCCGTTTGCCTGTTCTCGGGGTCCATATATCCCTCATCGCCAATCTTTTTAATGAGCAAAGGATACTTTTTCCGTAACTCCCTGCAGCCCGTAGCGTTCCATTTTCCTACCGGAATAGTCACCACCCACGCATGAAGCTCCATCCCGCGTTGATGACATTCGTCTATGGCAAACTGCAAAGCATCGTACCCCGGCTGCTTTCCCGGCACGCCCGCAAGACATCCGTCCACCGGTTCGAACAATGATGGATAGATCACCGTTCCTCTAATGCGCACTTGCAGCAACACGGTGTTGATACCTGAACGCTGCAAACGGTCGAGAATATCGGTAAGTTCGCGTTGCTGTCGGGCAACCGACGCCGCGTCTCGAGCATACGAACGGGGCCAATCCAAGCCTCCAATGGTAGTCAGCCACACGGCTCTTACCTCGTGTTTGGGAAATTTTGACGCCTCACCGTCACCGGTTTTAAAGAATGAAAAAGTTTGTGCTGTGCTCGTCGTTATCGTGAATAACCATACTAATAATACCAGAAATCGCACCGTGCGTTGTGAGATTGCACTCATTAAAAGAAGCCTTTATTATTGATTTTTATGATGTTTGCAAAGTTAAGTATATTTTACCTGTTTGTCGAATTTATTGTTTACTTTTGCACGGTAGCCCATACACGGCTGCAAAGACCAAACAAAGCAAATATTTGAGTATTAATTTAAATAAGGTAAGAAATGAAAAAGAAGTTATTTTTATTGTTAACGACGCTACTGTTTACCCTTACTTCAAGTGCACAATTTGAAGAAAGAAAGGTTTATGTTAATGGTTCGCTCAGCGGACTGGACCTGAAATACAATGGTAAAAACGGTTTTAACTTCGGTGTTCAGGCACGTGCCGGATTCTTTTTTGAAGACAATTGGTTGTTATTAGGGCAGGGTTCAATACTACATTCAGGTAATGAAACCGTTGCCGACTATTATTCTGTGGGCGCCGGCATACGTTATTACATCATTCAGAACGGTCTTTTTCTCGGTGCCAACTGCAATTTGGTGCATACCTATCACAACTACAACGACTTTATGCCGGGTTTGGAACTGGGTTATGCTTTCTTTATCAGTCGCACGGTAACGATAGAGCCTTCGATATACTACGACCTCTCGCTCAAAAGCCAGAAAGATTATTCAACAGTGGGTTTAAAGATTGGCGTTGGTATTTACATCTAATCTTCCACCGATTCACCCCATTCGGTGTGGCGCAACATTCAATAAAGAATCTTGCGCTACATCCTTTTTTGTACCCAAGCCTTTGCGTTTCAACCATAATAGGTGCTCTTCCAACCCTTGAACGAGCACCTGTTATTTGTAAGACAACCATAAAAACAACGGCTCTACAAACTTATTTTATTCTACATTATTCATATAAATTGTATCACCCTAAACTGAAGATACCCCACCGAATAACAGCTTTTCGAACGGATATGATAAGCGTTGGCAAAGCATTTCACCACAGTTTACCAAATTACCAACGAATGGTAACGCAATTACCACGCATTGGTAATCTTATTACCAACTATCGGTAACTCGATTACCAGCCATTGGTAAACCGATTACCAAGTAGTGGTAATATCTTTGGTAAATTGATATGGGGGAGAAAAGGATGTGAAAGGGCGAGCAGAAAGAATGTATCAGGTAAAGTCGTAAATGTCTTTGTAGCCGTCGAACGCTAAGCTATCGGTGTATCCTAGTTCGTGAAAAAGATCGAGAATCCATTGCTGTTGCTCGGGCATCAACAACAGTTGCCCGTGATGATAGCGGTAATAAGAGCCGTTTCCGCCCAGAAAATTCTTTATGGTTTGACGCAAATAGGCAGCGTGTTTCTGCTTCACTTCGGTAAAAAGGGCATTAAATCCGTAGGCGGCGTGTACGATACGAATTTGCTTAAACTCGCTACATTGGCCTCCAACCAACGCTGTTGGATACACTGCCAAGCCGAAACGGGTGTCTTTGGGCATGTGTAATCCAGCCAGATGGCGCAGACAACGGTCGGCCATCGGACATTCGTTAATGAAGCAAACGGCCCAACAGGCAGGCACTAAATCGAAAGAAAAATTTTCGTACATAATGGTATTTTTATTTATTAATAAGGTTTACGCCGGGCAAAACCTCGCCGGATGAAGAGGGTAGGAGGGTAAGATAAGTGCCCGAAATTGTTGCAAATTTAGTAATTTGTTTTGGTCTCACCGCAGATTATCTCGTTATATTTTAAATACCTGCACCTCAATTCAACTTCACTCGTACATCGATCAGGATATGTATCGCAAAGTATCAGCTTTTTATACCCGAAATGGTGTAATATAAAATAAATTCTTTATATTTGCACCCGAAGAGGTATAATTACGTCTATATGAAACCATCTGTAATAGCCGGATATGTGAAAGAGATGCGAAAGAAATATCATCTTACGCAGATTGATTTGTCGCAGAAGTCGGGAGTGGGCTTGCGCTTTGTGCGTGAGTTGGAACAAGGCAAGGAAACCTTACGTTTAGACAAAATCAATCAGGTGCTGAATTTATTCGGTACAGAGTGCGGACCGGTTGCAATAGCACAAAAAGAGGGTGAAGAATGAAGCAGGCAAAGGTTTATTTTAGAAAGCGGTTTGCAGGCATCTTGAGGAAGATGCTGATGGATACACGTTTGCGTATGACCGGAAATATCTTGAAAGTCATGATGCTATGCCGGTCAGTTTAACCCTACCGCTAACCCGTCGTCCTTATAAAAGCCGTGTAATGATTGCATTTTTTGACGGATTGATACCTGAAGGTTGGCTGTTGAACATCGCTGAACAAAACTGGAAAATAAACAACAAAGACCGAATGTCGCTTCTTTTGGCTTGTTGTAAAGACTGTATTGGTGCAGTGAGCATCATATCAATGGAGGATGAAGAAAATGTGTAAAAGATGTTTGTATTGTTATAATGAGCTGAATGCGGGCGAACAATATTATCATGCCTCGTGTTGTAAAAAGATGTTTGGTACGGCACAAGCACCTTTATTGCCCTATAAGTGCACAGATATAAGCAAATTGGCTGTTGAGGTTATCCGTGCTCAAACAGCATTGACGGGGGTACAGTCTAAATTATCGATAGATTTTGAGAATAAAAAGGAGTTGCCCAAACGCTTTACGATAGTAGGACTTTGGGGAAGATACATCTTAAAACCACAAACAACATCTTACCATTTTCTGCCTGAATTGGAAGATCTAACCATGCATTTGGCAGAAGAAGTAAGAATAAAAACCGTTCCTCATGCGCTTATTCCTCTTGCCGATGGCGAACTTTGCTACATCACCAGACGCATAGACCGAACAGCAAAAGGCGAGAAATGGGCAATGGAAGATATGTGTCAATTGGCAGAACGCTTAACAGAGGATAAGTATAAAAGTTCGTACGAGCGAATAGCTAAGCTTATATCGCAATACAGTTCGGTACCCCAACTCGATGTGGTAAACTATTGGGAACGGGTTGTTTTCTCATGGATTGTGGGTAATTCGGATATGCATCTGAAAAATTTTTCTTTGTTATCTACAGACGATGTAACCTATACACTGGCTCCGGCTTACGACCTTTTGTCTACCTTATTAATTATTCCGACAGACCCGGAAGAGCTGGCTTTAACCTTATGTGGTAAAAAACGCAACATTAAAAAAAGCGATTTTCAAAGCGCTATGTATCAATCGGGATTAAATCAGAAGGTTTGTGGAAATATATTCACACGTTTTATAAATGCAGCAGAACGATGGAAGCATTTCATTCGTAAGAGTTTTCTGCCGCTCAATCTGCAGGAAGAGTATATAAAACTGCTGGAAAATCGTTTGTCAATACTGAACAGATGAGAGCGAAACCTCTATTTGCAAATAGACTTTACTATTGTTTTCAATGCGAAAACGATTGTCGGTGCGCTCGCCAACCAGCCAAAGTATGCGGTTGTGGGCATCGGTAAGCACCAGCTGATGCTGCTTATCGAAGAACGAACGTTTACGGTCGGTGAGGTAATCGCTGATTAATCGGGAGCATTCATGCCGAAAGGAACAAACCGATCGCCCGTGTGCAGATGTCGAAGGATAAGCGGAAAGGCCACTTTCGCTTTGTCTAAATGAACAAGATGAGGCTGTTTGCCGGGCGCAAAGCCGGCTTCGATGATACCCGAAGTAAACCGAAAGGTTCTGTGGGATGCAAAAACATAAACCCCTTCTTCAGGAATGCGCATCTCGCGGCTCAGCTCTTCAGGCGTAAGCGTGGGTTCGATGAGCAGCATTCCACGATCAATGACGAGCGTATGCGTAGCAGACACCCAGTGTTTACCGGTGTGAGCGTGCAGATGAGATGCAATTTGCTCTACTTGCGCAGGTGTAAACCCAAACGGTTGGATGATGTAAAAGAGCACATACTCGGGCGAAGGGGTTTGCAAAAGGGCGTTGATGGAAACGGATGTGCGTTGTGTTCCATGTAAAAGCACACGGTTCACAAGCTGCGTCGAAAGTGTTTCGAGCGTGATATTGAGCAGCTTTGAAGCCTCGTTTAATCGGGTTATCGTCTTGGAAATATTGCACACTGCCGCCGAATTGATTTGTTGGAGCAACGGTATAAGTTCTAATCGAATTTTATTTCGCGTAAAATCTGTCGTTAAATTGGTACTGTCGGTAACATAATCCTGCTTTTTCCGCTCCAGATAAAGCTCAATATCGCTTCTGTTGATACATAGCAAAGGGCGCAATATGCGGTTGTTTTGAGGCAACATTCCCGTTAATCCGTTGAAACCGGTTCCTCTAATAAGATTGATAAGGAGCGTTTCGACGTTATCATCATTGTGATGAGCCACACAGATACCTTCCATATCGAGGTCTTTGCGCAGGTTTTCAAAATAACGATAGCGTAGCTCTCGGGCGGCCATCTCAATGCTTATTTTATGCAGTTCGGCGTAAGAAAGGGTATCGAAATGAATGGTATGAAAGGGGATTTGCAGCTTTTGGCAAAGCGATTGACAGAAAAATTCGTCACGATCCGACTCCTTTCCGCGCAGTTTGAAATTGCAATGAGCCGCCTCAACATCATACCCCATACCCGAAAGCAGCAGCAACAACGCCACGCTATCGGCTCCACCCGACAACGCCACAAGGTATTTTTTGCGCTGGTCGAGCAACCGGTGTTGGGCAATAAAGGCTTTTACGATGGTTTCTATCTTCATGCTCTCGGATTGATAAGACGGAATTGAATTTGTTTTATACCTTAAATATATAAAGAAATAAACACCCGAGGGAGTGTTGTTTGTCTATCGACAAGTCGTTTTATATCGCTATTCAACGTATAAAACCAATCCTTTTAGATACTCTCCCTCAGGATGATAGATGTTAATAGGATGGTCGGCAGGCTGGTGAAGCTGATGAAGAATGCGCACTTTACGTCCTGCTTGCGCTGCCGCAGTAAAGACAGCATTGCGAAAATGCTCTTTGGTAACAATCTGACTGCAACTGAAAGTAAAGAGAATACCACCCGACTTGATGCACGAAAAGCCTTTGATATTAAGCCGGGTGTAACCTTTTAGAGCGTTGTGAAGGGCACTTCTATGCTTTGCAAACGCAGGTGGATCAAGCACAATGAGGTCGTATTTGTTCTCGTTGGCATCGAGAAACTTGAACGCATCTTCACAAAATGCCTCGTGACGGCTGTCATCAGGAAAGTTAAGTGCTATGTTTCGATTGGTCAGTTCGATGGCTTTTGCACTGCTATCTACCGAATGTACCAATGCAGCTTGCCCTCTCATGGCATACACAGAGAAGCCTCCCGTATAGCAAAACATATTCAGCACGCTTCTGCCCCGTGCGTATTTCTCGAGCAAAGAGCGGTTATCGCGTTGGTCGATGAAGAACCCTGTCTTCTGCCCCTTTAACCAATCAACATGGAAAAGCAGATTATTCTCTTTGCCAATATTATCCTCGCTGCCACCAAAAATAAAGCCGTTTTCTTGTCCAAGTTCAGCTTTAAAGGGCAGTGTAGTATCACTTTTATAGTAAATATGCTCAATTCGCGCCCCCATCACCTTGACAAGCGCATGGCAAACAGCCATTCGCACCACGTGCATTCCTACGCTATGTGCCTGCATAACAGCTGTTTTTCCATAACAATCAACAATTAATCCCGGCAGATTATCGCCCTCGCCGTGTATTAAACGGTAGGTATCATTCTGCAAATTATCTGCTATACCGATGGAAATACGTACCTGAAGTGCCGATAATATTCTGTTTTCCCAAAAGCTTTCATCGATTTCCACATCGTCGAAAGATAAAACCCGGATAGCGATAGAGCCTATTTGATAATGCCCAACAGCAATAAATTCGCCTCCGGAGGTCAACACTCTTACCGTCTCTCCTTCTTCTATATCATCCTTTCCTTCAATGGTTTGTATCGCTCCGGAGAATATCCACGGATGAAAACGCTTTAAACTTTCTTCTTTACCCTGCTTTAGGTAAACCTTTCTATACATATAACAGATGTTTATATAATGTCTTTTTCAGTTTCTTTGCTAATGGTAAGACAATAGTCTTTACTGTTTTTGAGGCGGCATATCTCTTCGTACAGGTTAATACAAGCCCACGCATCCAATGCCGCATACGCCTTTTGCTTATCATTAAGCACATCCGAGTCCCAATTGGTAAGCCGTTGTCGCTTGCTGATTTTTTGATGAAAAAGGTTGGCATACAGCTTTTGAAGACTTAAATCTTCGATGCCTATATCGCCAACAATATTTTGCAGGTCGATAAACATTCCCGGTTTAAACTCCGTTCGCTTGCGAAGCGAAAGGATATCATCGTGCAAAGAGAGTCCCACCATAGGCACTTCGCGGTTTTCTAACAATCGAAGTATGGCGGGGGTGATGCCTATATAATTTAAACGGAACAAGAAACAGGTTGTTCGTGTAGCAACTTGCAACAGTGAAACTTTATGCGTTTCGCCTTTTCTGAATGAGGGTCTGGTTTCAGTATCAATGCCTAAAATATCACTTGAAAGAAGGTAATCGACAGCTCTTTCTGCTTCTCCTTCGCTTACGATGACAATAATCTTTCCTGGAAAGTTTAAAAGAGGTAATTCTGTTATGGCTTTTTTGTCAAATTTATTATAAATAATCTTTTTCATTTTGACTTGTTATAACATGTTGCAAAATTAGAAAAAAGTTACGACTTTGTAGGTCGTTCTTAGTTTTTTACGCTAATTTTGCAGTTTATTATAAGAGAAAGAAACAGATGGTTAGAAAGAAATCAGAGCGCAAACCGAAAACTATCGGCGAAGCGATTGGTTTTAAAAACATATTCAGTAACGAAAAAATAAACTTTCTTCTCGGTTTAGTTCTGTTATTCATAGCTGTGTATCTGGTCATAGCTATGGTTTCTTTTTTCAATACAGGACAAGCAGATCAAAGTATATTGGAAGACCTCAGACCGGGCGAATGGATAAATACCGATAAGGAATTTGCCAATTATTGCGGGTCAATAGGCGCTTTATTGGCTTATCAGCTCATCACGATTAACTTCGGTTTATCGGCTTTTCTCATTCCTCCTTTTATCTTTATGGTTGGTCTGCAACTGATGCGCACCTACAAACTAAACTTATGGAAGTATTTCTTTTCTATGTCCTTAATTATGATATGGACATCGATTACTTTCGCAAAGTTTCTTTCACCGCTGATGAGCGATAAGATATTTAATCCCGGTGGCTATCATGGACTGTACTGTGTACAACGTATCGAGAACATCATCGGTCCTCCTGGACTTGTTGTTTTGCTGTTTTTTGTAGCCTTGGCATACCTTACCTATCTTAGTGCAGAAACAATAGTGATTGTTCGCAAAGCACTAAATCCGCTGAAATACCTCACCAGCAAGATAAAGTTTAGCATTACCAACACCGATGCAAAGATTACTCCCGCCACCGATGAGGATGATATTGAGATTGTACACGAACCGATAACGGCTGCTCAACCGAATGAAGAAAGCCCTTTCAACTCAGCTAAAGACGACCTCCATACACAACAAAACCCACTTCATTCTTTAGCTCCGGGTGGCCCAAATCTTTCGCATCAACCCGAAGATACCCTAACTGTGGAAGTGCCTGACGAAGAAGAAACGGCAACCAACTCAATGCTTACAGCGGCAGAGGTGCTCAATACGCCTATCAACCCATTGGAACCGTTTCTCTCTTACAAATATCCCACGCTCGATTTGTTGAAAAAATATGACACAGACGGTAAGCCGTATGTGGACATGGACGAAATAAAAGCTAACAATAAACGCATCGTTGAGGTATTAAACAGTTTCGGAGTAGAGATTCGCGAGATAAAAGCAACTGTCGGTCCGACCATTACTTTATACGAAATAACACCTGCAGAGGGGGTTCGTATCAATAAAATCAGGAACTTGGAAGACGACATTGCGCTCAGTTTGGCTGCACTGGGAATACGTATTATAGCACCTATTCCGGGCAAAGGAACTATCGGCATTGAGGTTCCGAACAACAAACCGAACATTGTTTCGATGGAAAGTATTCTCAATTCGAGAAAATTTCAGGAAACAAAAATGGATTTACCCATTGCTCTGGGCAAAACAATTACCAACGAAGTATTTATGGTTGACTTGGCAAAAATACCTCACTTGCTTGTTGCCGGTGCAACCGGTCAGGGTAAATCTGTTGGTCTTAACGCCATTATTACCTCGTTACTTTACAAGAAACATCCTAACGAACTGAAGCTCGTTCTTATCGACCCGAAGAAGGTTGAGTTTAGTATTTACGCACCGATAGCCAATCATTTCCTCGCAAAAGTTCCCGATGACGATGAAGAACCCATCATAACCGATGTAACAAAGGTGGTACGAACGCTGAACAGTCTTTGTAAATTGATGGACAGTCGCTATGACTTATTGAAAGCTGCAGGCGCAAGAAACGTCAAGGAATATAACGAAAAGTATATCAACCATAAGCTTAATCTTACCAAAGGGCACGAATATATGCCTTACATCGTTGTGATTATCGACGAATTTGGCGATTTAATTATGACCGCAGGAAAAGAAATTGAGCTGCCCATTGCACGTATTGCACAGTTGGCACGTGCAGTAGGTATTCACATGGTGATAGCTACTCAGCGCCCCACAACAACGATTATCACAGGTAATATCAAAGCCAACTTCCCCGGTAGAATGGCCTTTAAGGTCAGCGCAATGATTGATTCGCGTACCATTCTCGACCGTCCCGGTGCTAATCAGCTTATTGGTAGAGGCGATATGCTGTTTCTTAACGGCAACGAACCTGTGCGTGTACAATGCGCTTTCGTAGATACACCGGAGGTAGAAGACATCAATCACTACATTGCCAATCAGCCCGGCCCTATTGAACCAATGCCTTTGCCCGAGCCTACGCCAGATGATAGCGGCATGATAGGTAACGGTTCAACCGACCTGAACAACCTGGATCCGTTCTTTGAAGAGGCTGCTCACGCCATTGTTACCACACAACAAGGCTCTACAAGTATGATTCAGCGCCGCTTTTCGATAGGTTATAACCGCGCGGGACGATTGATGGACCAGCTCGAAATGGCAGGTATCGTGGGGGTTGCACAGGGAAGTAAACCTCGCGACGTATTGATTACAGACGAGAATTCGCTGAATGTGCTATTGTCACAACTGCGCAACAGGAATTAAATAAAGGCATAGCTGACTATTACAATGATGAAAAAGACTTTTTTTATAACAGCTCTTTTGCTGTGCATCGCTATTGTATGTAACGCACAAACAGCCACCAATGCGCGCAAAGTATTAGACAAAACGGCTGCCATTGTGGGTAGTAAAAATGGTGCCACGGCCGATTTTAAAATATCAAATAAGAAGTTGGGCACTACAAGCGGCACTTTATCCATTAAAGGGAACAAGTTTTATGCACACACTTCTAAGGCCATTATGTGGTACAACGGCAAAACCCAATGGAGCTATCTCACATCTACCAACGAGGTAAACATCAGTACGCCCAACCCCGCACAGCAGATGGCGATGAACCCTTACACCTTTATCAATCTGTATAAAAGCGGTTATAACCTTGCATTAAAGACCGTTGGAGCCGATTATCAGGTACATATGAAGGCTCAAAGCACTAAGCAATCGATTGCCGAAGTATATATATTGATTAACCGGTCGACTTATAAACCCAAACAGGTAAAAATGAAACGGGGTGGCGAATGGACCACCATTACAGTGTCTAATTTTAAAAACCAAAAGTTGGCCGACCGTATTTTTACCTTTCAATCTAAAGATTTTCCAACTGCTGAAGTAGTAGACCTGCGGTAAACCAACCGACTATGAACAGACTGTGGCTATACAAACAGCTGTATCGACATCGTTCATTGGCCGTTAAACGGGCGGTCGATGCATCACAAAATAAGGTTGCTCGCTACATCCTTTATGCAGGTTACGCCTTTATGCTGCTATATCTCGCAGGCATGGCTATCGCCTTATCGCTGGCTGTTAACGACAGTCCGTACCTCAACCCCATAGCCGTTTTGGTCAGCGGAATGCCCTTTATCCTTCTGATAGATTTTCTTTTGCGTTTTCTTGCACAGCAAACGCCCGCCCAAATCATCAAGCCCTACATGCTTTTGCCTATGCCCCGACGTGCCTGTATTGAGTGTTTCGTGGGCATTTCACTCTTCAGTTGGGGTAATTTAACATGGCTTGTGCTGTTTATTCCCTATTGTATCATGTCGGTAATAACTTCGTACGGACTTTTTTCCACCCTGTTATTACTGCTCTTTCTCACTGTTTTAATCCTGATAAATAGCCAATGGTACATCATTATTCGCACCCTGTTAACCTCTTCTTTAGCTTATTGGCTCCTTCCCTTAGCTATCTATGCCCTTATGGCATGTCCGCTTTATGTAGGGGTAGATAGGGGAATTGTACACTTTTTTCATATTTATTCGCAGCCCGGAATTCTCCTCTCCGAAGGCCATGTGTGGCCGATTATCATCGCTTTGCTTGTGTTGGCGGTACTGATTACGATCAATTTGCAGTTGCAAAATAAAGCTGTTTGGTGCGAACTGACCCACACAGACAAAGACATCAGCATTACCAACAGCAATCATTTAAGCTTTTTAAGCCGCTTCGGCGTAGTTGGCGAGTATCTCAAACTCGAGCTCAAAATGCTACATCGCAACCGAAATGTCCGCACTACTTTTATCTATGCCACAGCCATTATCGTCTTTTTCAGTCTTATCATTACCTTTTCTGCCATCTACGACGACGATTCGAAAGCCCTGTTTTGGTGTCTTTACAATTTTAATTTCTATGGAATTATTTGGCTGAGTAACTTGATGTGCGTTGAAGGAAACTATATAGACGGGTTAATGGTACATAAAGAAAACATTTATCAATTGTTCAAAGCAAAGTATATTTTTTACAGTTTGCTACTATTATGGCCCTTTCTTTTGATGCTTCCTCCTGTGTTGATGGGTAAATGGAGCTTACTGATGCTGGTTTGCTTTATCTTTTTCACCGCCGGATTTCAACATTTTTTGCTGTTTCAATTGGCTGTTTACAACAAGCGCACCCTCAGTCTCAACACTCGATTAACAGGCAGACGGGCCAGTGAACAAAATTATATTCAGCTGCTTATAAAAATTGTGTCGCTCGCCATTCCTTATTTATTAGCCTCTGTTGTTGTTCGTCTTTTCAGCGAAACCACAGCTTTTCTTCTACTCGGAGGCATTGGTCTGACCTTTGTTTTAAGCGCCCCCTGGTGGCTTCAAAACATCTATCGCAGGTTTATGCAGCGTCGGTACGACAATATGGAAGGCTTCAGAACAACCCGATAAAAGTATCTGAATAAGCCCTGAAAAGCCAATTATTCCGATAAAGTCATAACTTATGTTTACAAAAATACTTACTTTTGCATCGTTTTATTAAAATCTTATGGACTGGTTAATCAATCTTTTTTGCACAGACGATTCAGTAGCGCACATTGCATTGCTATATGCTATCGTTATCGCAGGCGGTGTTCTGCTTGGAAAAATCAAAATCGGCGGCATCTCATTGGGCGTTACATTCGTCCTGTTTGTCGGTATTTTGGCAGGACATATCCACTTTACCGCGCCTACCAACATTCTTACTTTTATGCAAGATTTCGGACTTATCCTCTTCGTTTTCTGCATCGGCTTGCAGGTCGGACCGGGTTTTTTCGAGAGTTTTCGCAAAGGAGGTATCAAGCTGAATCTGCTTTCTACAAGTATGATTCTTCTGAATATCCTTGTGATGTTCGCTTGTTATTTCATCTTTTTCGATACCAATAACCCCAACAATCTGCCCATGATGGTGGGTACACTCTATGGTGCCATTACCAATACGCCGGGTTTAGGTGCGGCAAGCGAAGCCCTTACAAGTCTTTCAAGCTCGTTCCCCAACGGTCTTCCACAAATTGCATCGGGTTACGCTTGTGCTTATCCGCTAGGTGTTTTGGGCATTATCGGAGCCACAATAGCCATCAGATACATTTGCCGGGTTGACTTACAAGAAGAAGAAAAACAATTGGCTGCCGAAGAAGAAGCCAATCCGCATGCCAAACCGCACATTATGCACCTCCGAGTTAACAACTCTTACCTGGCAGGAAGAACACTCAAACAAATATCCGAGTTTCTTAATCGTGATATGGTATGTACGCGTCTGCTGCACGATGGCAAAGTAACCATCCCGAAAAGAGACACTGTTTTCGCGCTGGGCGACGAAATGTTGGTGGTTTGTGCAGAAGGAGATGCCGAAGCCATTCAGGCCTTTATCGGTGAAGAAATGAAAGACGAATGGAGTTACGAAGATAAAGAGCAACCGCTGGTATCTAGACGAATTGTGGTTACACGACCTGCCATCAACGGTAAGCTGTTGAGCGAAATGCACTTTTCAAGCGTTTACGGGGTTAACATAACCCGCATAACCCGCCAGGGAATGGACCTCTTTGCTAGTCGCAACCACCGTTTTCAGATAGGCGACCGCGTAATGGTCGTAGGGCCTGAAGATCACGTTAACCGGGTAGCAGACGTGCTGGGTAACTCTGTCAAACGCTTGGATGCACCCAATATTGCCACCATTTTTATCGGTATTATTCTCGGAATACTTTTCGGAAGCATTCCTGTTACCATTCATGGCATTCCTGCTGCACTCAAATTGGGCATCGCCGGCGGTCCGTTGGTTATCGCCATCCTCATCGGTCGCTTTGGTTATCGTTTCCGACTCGTTACTTATACCACCACATCAGCCAATCTGATGCTGCGTGAAATAGGTCTTGCCCTCTTCCTTGCCAGCGTTGGAATAAAGGCCGGAGCAGGTTTCTGGGACACGGTAGTACAAGGAGATGGTATCAAATATGTGTACACAGGTTTTTTGATAACCGTTATTCCCATCCTTATTATCGGCACGATAGCTCGCATAGTTTATAAGTTCAACTATTTTACAATTATGGGAATGCTGGCCGGAACCTGTACCGATCCACCCGCATTAGCCTACGCCAACCAGATTTGTTCGCGTGAAGCACCGGGCATCGGCTATTCTACGGTTTACCCATTAAGTATGTTTCTCAGAATATTCACAGCCCAATTAATTGTGCTGTTCTTCTGCGGATAGCCTGCGCCGGTACATCAACAGCAGTTTATACCAATGCCTTTCGCCTTAAACCGCAACCTCGTTTGCCCATTCGTAAACAAGGTTGCGGTTTTATTTTTCCCCCTTTTACTTCCCATTTTTCAGTCTGCTCCAACGCTCATTGGCCTGTAAGCAATGAAGTAAAAGAGTTTTAAATCGTAAGTTTTATAGTTGTCAAAAAATGGGCTGGTGCTTCGCGAGAGTGCTCATCGAAGCCATTAACCTGTTATAAGCTCATAAGAATGCAAGGATTTTACTATTATGTATATATTTGATAATTAAAACTTTACATACTTATAACTATATTTTTCTTGTTATTTATCCCTCCTAAACACTCTAAAACCATGCTTTTCGGGTTGCAAAAACATAGCTTTGGGCATACAAAAGATAATGTTTTTACCTCCTAAAAGATGATGTTTTACCTCCTAAAAGATGATGTTTTGAGATGTAAAAGCATAGGTTTTGCAGAGTAAAAGATGATGTTTTAGCTTCCAAAAGCATAGCTTTTAGGTTGCAAAAGAATAGATTTTAGAAAATAGTTTTACGATAGGCTGATGGCAGACAACACTTTATCGGTGGCTCCGGAAAGCTTTTCGACAAATTCTTCAGCCCTTTCGCCGGCAGCTTTTAAGCTGTTTTCGTCATTGATAAAGCCTTCCATTAATTGCAAAAAGTCGGTTTGAGAGGTGATTTCAAACCCGCCGCGAGCAGCTAATAAGCCCTGCGCCTCTTCAAAACGTTTGTTGTTGGGTCCGAAAATAACGGGAACTCCCCATACGGCAGCTTCGAGAAGATTGTGTATTCCGACACCGAACCCACCGCCAACGTAAGCAACATCGCTATAATGATAAATGCTGGAAAGAAGTCCAAAACAATCTATCACCAAACAATCAGCTTGTGCTGCCTCTTCGGGTGTAGTCTGTGTGTAACGTACAGTTTTGCGATGGGGCTGCGAAAGCAAGCTTTCGAGCCGGTCTTCATCAATAACATGTGGTGCAATAATCAGTTTCCAATCACGGTGTTGATTGAAAAATGGAATAAAAATATCTTCGTCGGGTAACCAACTACTTCCTGCAACAAATATCTTTTTTCCTTGTTTGAATGCCTCTATAATAGGCAGGTGTTTACCCGACTCCTTGATCTGAAGCACCCTATCGAAACGAGTGTCGCCCACAACAGTGACGTTATGCAGCCCCAAGTTTGCCAAAAGGACTTTACTGAGGTCGTTTTGTACAAAAAAATGGGTAAAACATGCCAATACCTTTCCATAGCGTCGGCCGTACCATTTAAAGAAAACCTGCTCGGGACGGAAGATACTACTAACACTATAAGTGGGAATACCGCGATGTTTCAGAATGTGAAGATAATTGTACCAAAACTCGTATTTAATGAAGAAAACTGCTTCGGGACGCACCATGCGCAGGAAACGGCGGGCATTAAAAGGGGTATCTAACGGCAGATAACAAATAATATCGGCTTGATCATAATCTTTTCTTACCTCGTAGCCAGAGGGAGAAAAGAAAGTGAGAAGAATTTTATACGTGGGATAATCGTGACGAATACGCTCTATTAAGGGCCGTCCTTGCTCAAACTCTCCTAAGGAAGCGGCATGAAACCATATGTAATGCGCGTCTTTGTCAACTTTTTCTTTGAGGATGTCGAATGCCTTTCTCTCTCCCCGCCACATTTTTCTTACTTTGGCATTGAAGAGCGAAGCTATCGCCACACCTAATAGATAGAGATAGATAATAAGATTATACACGTTGTTGTTGCTTGTTTTTGGCTTTTACTTTAATACTTCGATGGCCCGCTCAAGACGCCTTAACGTTTCTTCTTTTCCTAAGAAAGCGGTGATATCAAACATTCCGGGACCTTTTCCGATGCCTACTAAGGCGAGCCGGAAAGCATTCATCACATCGCCCGGCTTGTAGCCTTTCGCTTCCATCCATGCAAAAACAACATGCTCTTGGTTTTCAATAGAAAAGTCATCAAGCCCTCTAAGTACTTCTGCCAGCTGTGCCATTACTTCGGCAGAATTCTCTTTCCAGCGTTTTTTCACCGTTTTTTCATCATATTCGAGAGGTGCTATGAAGAAGAATGAGCAAAGATCCCAAAGTTCTTTTACAAAGTTTACCCGGTCTTTCATCATCGCAACCACTTGCACAATGCGTTCCATGGGTTCGTCGATACCATTATTGGCGACTGTCGGTGCGAAAAGTTCGGCAATCTCTTCGTTGCTTTTCTGCAGGATGTATTCGTGGTTAAACCAGATTCCTTTTTGATAATCAAACTTGGCTCCTGACTTAGAACAACGACTGATGTCAAAGGCTTCAACGAGTCGTTCAAGCGAAAAGAGCTCTTGTTCGGTACCAGGATTCCAGCCCAAAAGCGCAAGAAAGTTGACTACTGCTTCAGGAAAATATCCACTTTCTTTATATCCCGACGACACTTCACCTGTTTTAGGGTCGTGCCATTCGAGCGGAAATACAGGAAAACCGAGCCTATCTCCATCGCGTTTCGACAGTTTTCCTTTGCCCTCCGGTTTAAGCAACAAGGGCAAATGGGCAAACTGCGGCATCGTATCTTGCCATCCGAAAGCCTTATAAAGGAGAACGTGCAGGGGTGCACTGGGCAACCATTCTTCACCGCGAATAACGTGAGTGATTTCCATAAGATGGTCGTCTACAATGTTGGCAAGGTGATAGGTGGGCAGTCCGTCAGCGCTTTTGTAAAGCACTTTATCATCAAGAATATCGCTCTTGATAACGACTTCACCGCGAATCATATCATTAATGTGAACCTCTTCGCCCGGTATTACCTTAAAACGCACCACATATTGTGTGCCGTCTTTAATCAGTTGGTTGGTCTCTTCTTTTGATAAGGTAAGCGAATTACGCATTATACCGCGTGTGTGTGTATCGTATTGAAAGTTTTCTATGGTGTTTCTTTTCGCCTCCAATTCATCAGGTGTATCGAAAGCAACGTAGGCTTTACCTGCTTCGAGAAGTTTATCCACATATTCGCGGTATATCTCCTTGCGTTCACTTTGGCGATAAGGACCATGCGACCCACCAAAACTCACCCCCTCATCAAACTTGATACCCAGCCATCTGAACGATTCGATGATATACTCTTCGGCACCCGGAACAAAGCGTTGCGAGTCGGTATCTTCAATTCTAAAAACGAAATCGCCACCATGCTGACGAGCGAAGAGATAGTTGTAGAGTGCAGTACGCACACCGCCAATATGTAAAGGCCCCGTCGGACTAGGAGCAAATCGCACACGGATTTTTCTTTCTGTCATCGTTGAAAAGTGATGGTAAGATTTATATTTTCGGCAAAATTAATGCTTTTTTTCCAACTATTGCCTCTTTTTTTCGTATTTTCGCGGGGTGTAACAACAGCAGAAAGGTTATTCATGGATAGATTTGAAACACTAAAAAAACGTTGGCTGGGCCGACTACTTCCCTTAATTGGTTTTATCTTTATTGCAGTAACGCTCATCGTATGGTTTCTTCCCCGCAACAGCGGACCACAGATGCGCTACGATATTGGCAAACCGTGGATGTACGGTTCACTGATTGCTCAGTTCGATTTCCCCGTATATAAAACCGACGATGTGATTAAAAGCGAGCAAGACTCCTTGCTCGGAGCATTTCAACCCTATTATAATTATAGGAAAAACATTGAACACGTGCAACTAACGAAGTTGCATACCGATTACCCAAAAGGCATTCCAACACTGCCGGCAGGCTATATGCACATCCTACGCGACCGCCTTCACCGTCTCTATCAGGCAGGTATCATGAGTACACCACAGTATAATGATATCTTCAAAGACTCGACGAAGATGGTTCGTATCATCAATGGGAAACTGGCACAAAGCATTCCTGTCAACTGTATATACAGCACAATGGCAGCCTACGAAAAGCTGTTGACCGACGAGGTATTAGCTACCTACAAGTCGGCTTTGCAACAATCAGATATCGTGACCTATATTCAGCCCAACCTTATTTACGACGAAAAGCGCAGCACCACCGAACGAAACGATATTCTTAGCGGTATTCCGCTGGCCAGTGGAATGGTACTCACCGGACAAAAGATTATAGACCGGGGTGACATCGTCAATGAACACACCTACCGTGTACTGGCTTCTTTCGAGAAAGAAACCCAGCGACAGAACGCATCAAAAGGAGAAATCACATCCACTATTATGGGTCAAATCATCTTTGTAACCCTGATGATAGTGCTCTTTACCGTTTATATCTGGCTCTTCCGCAGCGACTATTTCAGCAAAATACGTAGCGTTGTAATGCTCTATGCCATAATAACGATCTTCCCTGTGCTCGTATCCCTTTTTATGACTCACAGCATTCTCAGCGTCTATATCATCCCCTTCGCAATCGGACCGATGTTCATTCGCGTCTTCATGGACTCGCGCACAGCTTTCACTACTCATGTTGTAACTATTCTTATCTGCGCTATTGCCGTAAAATATCAATACGAATTCATCATTATTCAGCTCGCCGGCGGACTCGTTGCCATCTATTCACTACGCGAACTCACCGGTCGAGCCCAAGTATTTAAGACCGCACTCTTTGTCACCCTTGGCAATTTCGTCATCTTCTTCTCCCTCCAGCTCATGCAAACCGGTGACATCAGCAACTTCGACGGTAGCATGTACAGCCACTTTATTGCCAACGGTGTGCTCCTTCTGTTGGCCTATCCACTGATGTACGTTATCGAACGCACCTTCGGATTCGTTTCCAGTGTAACCCTTATCGAACTCTCGAACACTAATAAAGGATTGTTACGGCGAATGAGCGAAGTAGCACCCGGAACCTTCCAGCATTCTATCACCGTCGGAAATCTCGCCGCCGAGATAGCCAATCGTATCGGAGCCAATAGTCTGCTTGTACGTACCGGAGCCCTTTACCACGATATCGGCAAAATGGTTAACCCCGTATTCTTTACTGAAAACCAAGCCGGTGTCAACCCCCTCAAAGGAATGCCTTACAAAGAAGGTGCCCGAATCATCATCAGTCATGTTACTGATGGCATCAAAATGGCCGAGAAAGAAAACCTACCCGCCATCATCCGCGAATTCATTCTTACTCATCACGGTACCGGCGTAGCACGATACTTCTACGTTAACTATCAAAACGAGCACCCCGATGAAGAAGTTTCGCCCGCAGATTTCTCCTATCCCGGACCAGATCCCTTCACCCGCGAGCAAGCCATTCTTATGATGGCCGACACCGTTGAAGCCGCTTCACGATCGCTTACCGAATACACCGAAGAGAGCATCTCTGCCCTTATCAATCGCCTTATCGACCGTCAAGTAAGCGAAGGGCACTTCCACAACTGCCCCATCACCTTCCGCGACATCGCGCAAGCTAAGGCTGTAATGCTCGAACGCCTCAAATCCATTTACCACACACGTATTTCTTAC
Source organism: Hoylesella saccharolytica JCM 17484 (assembly GCF_000614205.1). Classification (GTDB taxonomy): domain Bacteria; phylum Bacteroidota; class Bacteroidia; order Bacteroidales; family Bacteroidaceae; genus Prevotella; species Prevotella saccharolytica. The sequence continues at coordinate 331,035 of NZ_BAKN01000001.1, read as the reverse complement.
CCCGAACTCAACACGCCCACACCCACTCAAAGATGAAAGGGTGCACAAACAATAAGGTGAAAAGATGTGTCGATAGCATTTTTTCACCTTATTTTTATCATAAAGTCAAAGATAAAGAGAGATATAAAAGATAAAGGCTATTTTTCTTATTCGAGACCTCGTTGGAGCAGTTTTTGTTCTTGCAGATACTTCTCTTTCCCTTCAAATTCTCTCTTTGTACAAGTACCGTCAAGTGCAAACACGGTGTGTCGATTCACTACCAAAAAGCAAGAACTTGCATTCAGATTATTCATTTCTTCATCGGTTAGCGCCTGTTTGTACAGCCTAAAGCTGTAACCTCTTCGAAAATTAATTTCCGAATAAGGATAAAGGGTCGGGGCAATGTTTATCCCTTTGCAACCTATCTTTTCTAATGCACGGTAAAGCGTATCCAGTTTTGCCGTGCTTAATCCTATTTTTCCCCATTCTTTATCAGTCATTTCGTTGAGGTTCAATCCTCGAATATTAGTTTCAAAATCGGTAATGTCGCCACGTTTATCAAATGTTAAGTCAACGTTTACACTGTCCGGAAGCCACCCTTCAACCTTATTCACCACTGCCGTCAGCTCTTTTTGATGCGTGTGATAATGTTTTTCCATGATGCGGACATCACAGTGGTCGGGGTCGACAATGCAAAGATAAGCAATATACAAAATGGCCATGATACCAATAGCGTGTAAAATCAAAAAGAGTTTTTCCACGCCTTTCCGGTCAAACAGGCATTTAAAAAACGAGTAAACATAAATGCAAGCAACGGGGATGGCGATATAACAAAATACGACGACAATCACAAAGAGCCAAAACAGTTCGTCATTGGGATCTTCAGACCTATCAAGTACGAATGCAGTAAACAGCAAAACACCCGTTACCACAAAAACCGACACCAATCGCAGAGCAAGAAAACCTATCCGCCCCCATGCGGTTGTATTCTCCGGCAGACCATCATTCTTTATCCATGTACTGCGTTTTACGATCCACCACGATGCGATGAAGCAAAGCAGAATAAAAAGAATCAAAAACGATAAAAAGGCTATCATCTTCAAAAGCTGTTAAAAGTTAGTAACTGTTGATGTGCTCATCAAGAGCGCCGGCTCTACGATGCTCACTTCTTGTCTTCACTCATAAGTTCTTTCAAACGCTTAAAGGGTGGCGAATACACGGCATCCAGACACCCCATATAATAAGAGTACATCACTGTTCGCGGACCGCTATATACGCGTACTTCTAACGATGGAAAGTCGGTGGCATACTGTTTATGCACCGCTGAAAGAAGGTCGGGCTGCGAACGCTCAACAAACAACTTCTTAACAAGACTGCTCATTTCTTCTTGTTTCGCTTTATCAGGTATCCTTACGCGTGTCGAATCTGGTTCATCCATCAACCGCATGGTCTTTTCAATATACTCTTTTACCCGACCGTCGCTATAAACAACCCATGTATGTCGTTCTTTCGGCATAATCATTCCGGGGCCATACCACAGTTTAACACTATCCATCTTGACTACGTCAACACATTGCCTGCACCCATCACAGTTCGCAAACAGCAACCCACTGACAGCAAGTAAAAACATCATTTTTCTCATTCTACTCTATTTTATTAAATAAAATAATATGTATCAACCGTATATCGTCTCTATTTCATTCGTTTATTCTGTATATGTATTGCTGTTGGCAGCTTCCTTTTCCGGCATTCTTAGCCAACCCAGCACCCGTTCGTTTTCTATCTTCCAGCCTGTTTTTATGTGCGTTAAGTTCATTTCTTCTCGGCTTTTTCCCCACGGACCACTATTTTGTTGAATCATTTCCACTTGGTTATGGTCAGCCTTTGATACAATGGCAACATGCCCGTAAGGATTCAATAAGGAAGGTCCGAACACCAGCAAGTCGCCTGTTTGCGGCTGCACCCCTTCACCGTTGCGATATTGTATCAACCCTCTTTTCGCATTTAACCTGCCGTTCAGTAGTGTCTTGTCAAAGAAATCTTTGGCATGCCCGTATGCATCGGGCATTTTGTGGTGATAAAATTGCAAATAATAACGTTTAACAAACTCTACGCACTGATATTTAATACCCACATTATAACCCTTGACAAGGTTGCGACCTGAACTTTGATTAACCCCTCCGTTATGGTATACGTACACCCCATTGATACTGTCTGTTACCTCACCTCTACCGATTTTCGTGTTTAAATTGAAGTGTGTAACAACCCAATAGGAAGCCAATAAGACAACCGCCAACAAAACGGCCACCCCTATTATCTTTTTTACCATCACCTTTTAAAATGCTATATATTTCAAGAAAAACAATCAATACCAGTTGCACATCTATGCAAACCCTGCAACAAAGTTATAAAAATTACTTTATACATCCCCTTCTTCCCCCTACCCCATCTACTTACAATTTGTTACTTTTCGCCTTGTCAAGAAATCGGAAGGTACTTCGCGAGAGTGTCAATCGAAGTCACCAACTTGTTATTAGCTCGCAAAATCGCAAGAATTTTACGATTACATATATCATTAATAATGAGCAACTTGCATAAAACACATTAACTTTTCGCTTCTTTTCTCCCTCTTCAAACGCCCTAAAACCGTGTTTTTCGGACTGTAAAAGCATAGGTTTTAGGCGCTAAAAGATGATGTTTTGCATCCTAAAAGTTATACTTTTGCCACTTAAAACCTATGCTTTTGGATTTTTAACGCTGATTTTTGACCAAATAAACGAAAATATTTTGCTAGATTGGAAAAGTGATTTGTAATAAAAAGAGAAAATTGAAAGTGTAACCAAAGGTTAAAAAAGTTACGATTTGTAAGTAGATGAGGTAGACCAATATAAGGATAAGTAGGGGTCAAAATACTTCGCTCAGCCTTTCCTAAAAGAAAGAGGACTTGGCAGAATGTGGGTTAATGAAGAATTACTTATAGGATGCAAAAGAAGAGAATAAGGAGAAAAGGTAGGGCGATTGATGAATAAGAAGAGGAGAAAATCTATAAAAGAGGCAAAAAACAAGAGACGGTTTTAAAAACAGCAGACGAGAACCGAAAACTTGGATAAATTGTTTTAATTTTGCACTAACTATGGTGTTGAATTATATTTGGATAGCCTTTTTCATCATTGCCTTTGTTGTGGCACTGATGAAACTTATTTTCATGGGCGACACAGCCGTGTTTCCTGCTATGATGAACAGTACTTTCGAGATGTCGAAAACAGCGTTTGAAATATCGTTAGGACTAACGGGCGTGCTGTCTTTATGGCTCGGTATCATGAAGATTGGCGAGCGTGGAGGTGTTGTCAACGCATTGGCACGAATGCTGAGTCCTGTTTTTACGAAGCTGTTTCCCGATATTCCGAAGGGCCATCCCGTAACGGGCAGCATCTTTATGAATATCTCAGCCAATATGTTAGGACTGGATAATGCCGCCACACCCTTGGGTTTGAAAGCGATGGAGCAACTACAAGCACTGAACGAGAAGAAAGATACGGCCACCAACTCGATGATTATGTTTCTGGTTCTCAATACATCGGGGCTCACGTTGATACCGGTCAGCATCATGGCTTATCGGGCACAGCTGGGCGCAGCACAACCTACCGATGTGTTTATTCCGATCCTTTTGGCTACGTTCTTTTCGACCTTAGCCGGCATTGTGGTAACGTCGTTGTATCAGAAAACCAACTTACTGAACAAAGGAATACTGCTGACACTGCTCGGGGCTTGTGTTATGGTGGCGGGTATTATATGGGGATTCGACCGGATGGATAAGGAACAAATGAACCTTGTGAGCACAAGTGTGGCCAATATTCTGTTAATGTCGATTATCATTGCATTTATCTGGGCAGGTGTCAGAAAAAAAGTCAATGTCTACGACGTGTTTATCGAGGGGGCGAAAGAGGGATTTCATACGGCGGTTCGCATTATTCCGTACCTTGTAGCGATACTTGTCGGCGTGGCTGTTTTTCGTGCTTCGGGTGCAATGGATATGCTGATAGCCGGCGTCAGATGGTTTGTGGAACTGTGTGGGGGTAACACCGACTTTGCCGGTGCTTTGCCTACGGCATTGATGAAACCGTTATCCGGCGCAGGAGCACGCGGCATTATGGTTGACACTATGACAACTTACGGTGCCGATTCGTTTGTGGGCAGGTTGAGTTGTATCTTTCAAGGCAGCACCGACACTACGTTTTACATCCTTGCCGTCTACTTCGGCAGCATCGGTGTGCGTTACACCCGTCATGCCGTTGTATGTGGTTTGCTCGCCGATTTGGCAGGCGTCATTGCCGCGATAGGCATCGCATATCTATTCTTCTCTTAAAGGTGAAAGGGTGAAAAAGTGAAAAGGTGAAAAGATGCAGACGCCACATAAGCTCTGATAAATACTGACATAAGTGCTGATAGATAACCACATAAATTCTGACTAAACTTATAGGAAATATGTATAAGCCGAATGTTATAGCTGGCTTAACCAAAAGTTTTGCTCTAAGAATAATCAAATTATATAAGCATTTGATAGAGGAACAGCATGAGTATGTGATGTCTAAACAGGTATATCGCTGCGGAACAAGTATTGGTGCAAATGTGGCTGAAAGCAGAAATGCGCAAAGTACAGCTGACTTTATTAATAAATTAAGCATAGCTTTAAAAGAAGCTGATGAAACAGAATATTGGTTAGAACTGCTGTATGAATCGGATACAATTACTAAAGAAGAGTTTCACTCTATCGTAAATGATTTGAAAACAATAATAGGAACATTAATCAACATTATCAATAAATTAAAAGCTAAAAAGGAAATATAAAGACAATGGAGTTTAAGTATGCGGTATCTGCATCTTTTTATCAGTTTATTTGCCCGCTGATTATGTGGCGTCTGCATCTTTTCACCTTTTCACTTTTTCACCCTTTCATCTTTAAACGATGGCCAATTTAAAATCACTAACAAAAGATACTGCTATTTACGGACTGAGCAGTATTATCGGACGGTTTCTTAATTACTTGTTGGTACCGCTCTATACCGATGCTATTACGAAAGCAAGCGGTGGCTATGGCGTTATCACTAACATATATGCTTACACCGCTTTACTGCTCGTTATCCTGACATACGGAATGGAAACAACCTTTTTCCGCTTTGCTAACAAAAGCGAAGAAGACCCAAAGAAGGTGTATGCTACCATCTTACTGTCGGTGGGAACCACATCGTTGCTCTTTGTTATATTCGTTTTTATCTTCCTTTCGCCCATCTCATCGGCCATGGGATACGCTGATCATCCCTCGTATATATGGGTTATGGCGATGGTGGTAGCTATTGATGCCTTTCAATGTATCCCTTTTGCGTATCTGCGTTATCAAAAACGACCCATCAAATTTGCAGCACTTAAACTTTTGTTTGTTGTGCTGAACATCACACTTAATTTAGTATTCTTCCTCTTGCTGCCCGCTTTATACAAAACCTACCCTGATGTTATCGGGCATATTTATGACCCATCGGTGGGCGCAGGATATGCCTTTTACATCAATTTGGCTTGTACGGCACCCATCACTTTCTTTTTTTATAAAGAACTAACGGGCTTTAAATATACCTTCGACAAACAACTGATGCGCCGTATGATGAGATATAGTTGGCCTATTTTGGTGCTCGGTATTGCCGGTATTTTAAATCAAACAGCCGATAAAATCATGTTCCCCTATATATATAAAGGTAACGATGCGCATGCGCAACTGGGCATTTATGGGGCTGCCAGCAAAATAGCAATGATTATGGCAATGATAACACAGGCCTTTCGCTATGCTTACGAGCCTTTCGTTTTCGGTAAGGCAGAAGACAAAAACAACCGTGAAACGTATGCCAAAGCCATGAAATATTTTCTTATTTTTACACTGCTGGCTTTCCTTGTAGTGGTAGGATATATGGACATTCTGCGTTATATCATTCATCGCGATTATTGGGAGGGTCTGCAAGTTGTACCCATTGTGATGGCTGCCGAAATTATGATGGGGGTTTATTTCAATCTTTCGTTTTGGTATAAGCTCATCGATAAAACCATTTGGGGAGCTTATTTCTCAGGCATAGGGTGCATCGTTCTCGTTGCCATTAACATTATCTTTGTACCCCGATACGGATATATGGCCTGCGCATGGGCGGGCTTTGCAGGTTACGCCACTGCGATGATATTAAGTTATATCATAGGTCAGAAAAAGTATCCCATTGCTTATCCGCTGGGCAGCATGGCGATATATGTAGCCATTACCGCACTTTTCTATGCTGTAATGACCTATGCCAACAACCATTTTTCAACCGGTTGGGCCTTGCTGTGCAATACAATTGTACTAATTTTATTCGTTGCACACATCATTCGATGGGATTTTCCATTACACAGCTTGCCCCTTATCGGGAAATATTTTAAGAAATAAAAGACTATAAATGATATGAAGAAAACAATTTTAGGTATTGCTTTGATGGCGGCTTTTGGCATTGCTAAGGCCGACGAAGGTATGTGGACACTGTACAATCTGCCACAGGCGGTGTACCAACAAATGAAACTCGAAGGCTTTCAGCTGCCTTACGACGACCTCTACAAAAGTAAAGATGCTGTTAAAAATGCAGTGGTGAACTTCTCCGGGTTTTGCTCAGGCGTAGTGGTTTCGCCCGACGGACTGGTCTTTACCAATCATCATTGCGGCTTTGAAGCCATCAGAAGTCACTCGACAGTTGAGCACGACTATATGCTGAACGGCTTTGTAGCACAGTCGTTTGCCGATGAACTGCCCTGTAAAGATACGTTTGTAAGTTTTATGTTATCGCAGCAGGATGTTACATCACGCTTAGAAAAACTGGGACTTCACCAACTAAGCAAAAGCAAACAGGCAGCACTTATCGATTCATTGCAGAATGCCATGACCGACTCGGTGAAGAAAACAGATGCCACGTTACATGTAGACATCGCTGCTTTCTATGAAGCAACAAGTATTATGCTACTGTTTACCGCAACTTTACCGACCTTCGGCTGGTCTTTACTGTACCTAAGTCGATGGGAAAATTTGGTGGAGAGACCGACAACTGGATGTGGCCGCGTCAAACTTGCGACTTTTCCGTATTCCGTATTTACGCCGATCCCAAGACCAACGGACCTGCAGCGTATGCCCAAGAGAATGTTCCCTACCGTCCGGAGCACTGGGCACCGATATCGTTAAACGGTTATCAGGAAGGCGATTTCTCAATGACAATGGGCTATCCGGGCAGTACAAGCCGTTACATATCCAGTTACGGCATTATTGAACGACGTGATGCAAGGAACACACCGAGGGCTCAAGTAAGGGGTATTAAGCAGGAAGTGATGAAAAAACACATGCGTGCAGATGAGGCTGTGCGCATTAAATACGATTCGAAGTTTGCGCAAAGTGCCAACTATTGGAAAAATTCTATCGGTATGAACAAGTGTATCGACTCCATCGGACTGGTTCAACAGAAACAGGCTTACGAACAGCGGTTGCGTCGTTGGCAAGATTCTACCGGCTACTTGAAAGGAAAACTCAACCTCGATACACTGCAACAATTCTATGCACAACGCCTGAACGGGGTGCGCACAATGATGTTCTGGACAGAAACGTTCCGTAGAACCAACGAATTGGCTACGCGTGCACTGAAGCTAATCAACGGAATGGAGGTAAAAGGACCGAAAGATAATGTAAAAAAGCAATATCATCAGTTTGCCGATAACAGTAAAGAGTGGGATGCAGCATTGGATAAAGAGGTACTTGCCGTTCTGCTAAAAAACTATCGCGAACATGTAGATGCCAAGTATCTGCCTGCTTTTTACAAAACCATCGATACACGTTTCGGAGGCAATTATACCAAGTTTGTAGACCATCTATACGCCAAATCGATGCTGATGAAGAAAGGAAAGAAGTTGTTTTTCAATTCTAAAGCCTATAAAAAAGATGTTGGTGTGAACTTCGGACAGGATATTATGGATATTTATTACGACCTGAAAGAGAATGTCGGACCAGTTAACGACTCCATCGAACTGCAAGAACGCTACCTCTGCGATGCCAAATTACGTATGGAAGAAGACCTTCCCCATTACTCGGATGCCAACTTTACAATGCGTTTAAGCTACGGACAGGTTACCGGTTTCGAACTCGGCGGCAAGCATCGGGCTATTATACCGTTGCCGAAAGTATGGTTGAAAAGATGAATAAAGCAAAAGACATCATCGATTACGAGGCTGAACCAATTATGAAAGAGCTGTTGGCAAGTGGTAACTTCGGGCCATATACCGACAAAAAGACGGGTAAACTGCATCTCTGTTTTCTTACCAATAACGACATAACGGGCGGAAACAGCGGCTCGCCGATGTTCAATGGTAAGGGCGAACTAATCGGATTGGCCTTTGATGGCAATTGGGATAGTTTATCGAGCGACATCAATTTCGATGCACGATTGGCTCGCTGCATCGGTGTAGATATTCGTTACGTGCTCTTTATGATGGATAAATGGGGCCACGCTGACCGTCTGCTGAAAGAGATGAAGATAAAATAATGTTTCTGTTCAGTATGCGTTAATTGAGCAGATAAAAAGAAATTCGTTTCTCACAATAAGAAAAATATTGCTATTTTTGCCGAAAGACAGCGGGCTGTATAAACAGAACGCTGTCTGCGGCAATCAGATAATGCAAAGAATTTGGACCATATTCGTACTCGCGTTTTTTGTTGTTGAATTGTCAGCACAAAAGCAAGCAGGTGTTCGTGTCAATCCCGAAGAAGTGGAAGTAGACATGAACAACCCCACATTCGTACCGATGGTACGCGTAGGAAAAGTACTCGAGGGGGGTGACAGCATACAATATGTAGAGCTGAATAATATTTATGTGTACCCTCCGATGGAATTTGCCAACGAGCGACAAAGGGCTGCTTATAACCGATTGGTATATAATGTAAAGAAGGTTTTGCCCATTGCCAAAGAGTGTAACCGCATGATTATCGAAACCTACGAATATCTGCAAACCCTTCCGAACAAAAAAGCGAGAGACGCACACATGAAAGTTGTAGAGGCGAGTATTAAGAAAGAATATACGCCGAGAATGAAGAAGCTAACCTACGCACAGGGTAAATTGCTTATCAAACTGATTTATCGCGAAAGCAGTTCATCGTCTTACGACCTCATACACGCATTTCTTGGTCCTATGCGTGCAGGCTTTTATCAGGCTTTTGCATGGGTTTTCGGTGCCAGTTTGAAGAAAGAATACCAGCCCGAAGGTGTAGACCGGCTTACCGAACGCATCGTTTTGCAAGTAGAAGCAGGCCAATTATAGAACGAGTAAGCTTTTTGACGGCTTCTTTTCTTGTTATTTCTATCAACAAATAACCAAAACATCACCTTTTGAATACACAAATCGTGTGCTCAAAAAATGTAACCTCACATTCCAATATGCAATGCTTTGCCTCTTCCTTTCAAGGTGTTGAGGTTCTCCTTTACGATTGATTCAGTAGTTATACAACGCACCTTTCTTCTTTTGGAAGAGAAGATAGTAAAGAGATGACTTATGCTGAACTTAGACTAAAAAACGATTTTTCTGCTGCCTATATCAGCGCTTTATAGGCTTTGTTGCTGCTTCTAACCATACCTTTTCGGCTGCATCAAGATGCGGAGCAAGCGTTGCGCAAACTGTATCGTGATAGGCATTGAGCACGATAGTTCTTCGTCGGTAAGCAGGGTAACGTCGATGGGAGCAGTGTCGATGGGACAAAGAGTGAGCGGGATGAATTGAAGAAAAACGCCAAATTCAGTAGAACGATAAGGAATGGTTAATAACGTGTTTTCTATCCGCACGCCAAATTGCTCCTCCAAATACAGTCCCGGCTCGTCGGTAATGGTCATTCCTTCCCTGAAAGGTGCAGACCTCCACTCCATCCGAACTTGTTGCGGCCCCTCGTGTACGTTGAGGTAAGCTCCAACACCATGCCCCGTTCCATGAAAATAGTTATATCCCTCACGCCACATTGCCTGCCGAGCCATTATATCAAGCTGTGTTCCGGTGGTTCCTTCAGGAAATTTACACATCGAAAGCTGTATATGTCCCTTCAATACCAACGTGTAAACATGTCGTTGTTCGGGCGTAATCTCACCCAAAGCAATGGTCCGCGTGATGTCGGTTGTACCATCTTCATACTGTGCCCCACTATCGATGAGCACCAGTCCGCAAGGTTTTATCGGAGCATCAGTTGCAGGCGTTGCTTCATAATGCACAATCGCACCGTGCGCTTCGTAGCCTACAATGCTATCGAACGAAACACCGCGAAACAGCGGTTGTTCTGCTCGCAGGGCGGTAAGGCGTTCGTTCAGGCTTATCTCTGTTTGTCCACCAGCTTCTACAGCAGGACGTAACCACTTCAAAAACTTGACCATCGCGATACCGTCTTTCAGCATTGCGCTGTGAAATCCCCGTATCTCTGCCTCATTTTTCACAGCTTTTAGCGCCGGAACAGGCGATGTTTCAAACAGCACTTCAGGACAAGAAACCTGTCGGGCCAGTGTATAATTGGTGGTATCAGGGTCGAGCAGAATATTATATTCGGCATAGTTTTTCAGTCCTTTCGATACATTTTCGTAATCATCTACGGTTATTCCCTGCGCCGAAAGATAAGCCGACACCTCACGGGTAAGTTTTACCTTATTTATATATAGAGTAGTTTGGGTATCTGAAATCAACAAGTAAGCTACGAAAACAGGATTACAACGTACATCCGTTCCGCGCAGGTTGAGCGTCCACGCTATATCGTCGAGGGTAGAAAGCAGTGTTCCATCAGCATGAAGTGCACGCAATGCCCGCCTGATTCGAACCAATTTATTGATTGTTTCTTCGCCTGCCAGTTCCGATGGCTGTATTTTTACGGCATCAACAGGTATCTCCGGACGGTCTTTCCAGATCTCTTTAAGGGGGTCGAAATTAGTTCTTAAGGTGAATCCACCCACCTTTCTCAGTTCGGTTTTCAGACTATTCACCTCATTATACGTGTTTACCATTCCATCAAGTGCCACCTCTGTGGTACTGCTCTCACGCAGTTCGCCCGCCAACCATTCGGCAATGGTTGCGTTCCGGGCACCCGCAGTTTCATCAGTTCAAACTCCGTACCCGCTAATTGTTCTGCCGCTGCAATGAAATAGCGCGAGTCTGTCCACATCGCCGCACTGTTCATCGTTACCACTGCCGTTCCTGCCGACCCGTCAAAGCCGGTTATCCACTCACGTCCTTTCCAATAATCGGGCACATATTCACCACTATGCGGGTCGGTAGAGGGGAAAATAAAAGCCCCTAAATGTTCTCTGCGCATCACCTCGCGCAATGCAGCCAGTCGCTCGTTAATTGCTTTCATATACTTTTAATTGCTTAAACAGAATACCGTATTTTGTTAAATTTACATGGCTAAGATAGTCAATAAAAACGAAAAGCCCAAACAACAAGCCAATGAGAATAACGGTTTTGCAACCCCCACATTACAATACCATTACCTTTTTATAAAATATAACACATTAAAGAAGCCAGAAGACACAAGGCTGACTTTTTTTTGTTACCTTTGCGGATAGCTTCTATCGGAGATTATTTAACAAATAAATAAAGCACAACTATGGAATTTTTAACTGACGAGAAACTGGTCATTGTCGGCGCTGCCGGTATGATTGGTTCTAACATGGCACAGACTGCAGCCATGCTGGGCTTAACACCCAACATCTGTCTTTACGACGTTTATGAGCCGGGACTGGCCGGAGTTACCGAAGAAATGCGTCATTGCGGCTTCGAAGGGGTGAACTTTACCTACACCACCAACGTGAAAGAGGCTTTCAAAGATGCAAAATACATCATCTCTTCGGGTGGTGCTCCGCGTAAAGAAGGTATGACACGCGAGGATCTGCTTAAAGGTAATGCAGGCGTTGCAGAGCAGTTGGGCAAAGATATCAAAGCTTATTGCCCCGATGTAAAACATGTGGTGATTATCTTTAACCCTGCAGATATTACGGGATTGGTAACACTGATATGGTCAGGATTGAAACCTTCACAGGTGTCTACACTGGCTGCACTCGACTCTATTCGTCTGCAAAGCGAATTGGCTAAACATTTTGGCGTAGAACAAAGCGAGGTTACCGGTTGTCGCACTTACGGCGGACACGGTGAAGCTATGGCAGTTTTTGCCTCAACAGCAAAGGTACAAGGAACACCGTTGCTTGATCTTATCGGTACCCCGAAACTGACCGCCGCACAGTGGGAAGACATCAAACAGAAGACTGTTCAAGGAGGTTCGAATATCATAAAGCTACGCGGTCGCAGTTCGTTCCAAAGTCCTGCCTATGTATCGGTTAAAATGATAGAGGCTGCAATGGGTGGAGAAGAGTTTGCATGGCCCGCCGGGCGCTATGTATCTTTTGCCGGTATCGACCACATCATGATGGCAATGGAAGTGAGCATCACCGAGAAAGGTTCGGCTTACGAAGAGGTTATAGGCACCGCAGAAGAGATGGATGCTCTCAAAAAGAGCTACGACCACTTGGTAAAGATGCGAGAAGAGGTTATTGCTCTTGGTGTATTACCCCCTGTTGAGAAGTGGAGCGAAATAAATCCAAACTTGAAATAAATTTCCATGACTTAAAAAATGAAGATTTAAATTAGAAGTCGCAAAGCGCAATCATTGCGTTTTGCGACTTTTTTATACCCCCCTGGTTGGACTAAAACACCTTCTCTTATAGTTATAGTGACTTGACAAATCTCCTTATATATCATTTAGTTATAAATTAAATGTTAAAAATACACTTTTTCTTATTTTTTTCTTGTGCAGATAATTTTTTATTCGTATGTTTGCAACATCATAGGAAGGAATGATACATCTACCTAAACTTACTAAACAAATCTTCCTTTCGTGCACAGCTAACAACGAACAGATGACAATCTATCCCTAATTAATGACATTCTATGGGGCTTGTACAAACAAACCATATACAGGCGATAAGCGCTGTATATAAAGAGATGAAGCTCTCTGTTTTTTCTATTTTCCGACAAGTTGGTATACCCGAAGCAGATTGCGAAGACCTGGTTCAGGATGTATTTGTCAAACTTTTATCGATAGATACATTGCGCACCGAAACTATTAAAGGTATCACGGCCACCATCGCTTTACGTCTGCGCATAGACTATTTGCGTCGTAAGGCCTGCATTCGGAAAATATACAGCGCGGTGGAAGCCATGCACCAATATAACATGGTGTACGAAGATACTACGTTTGCAACTAAAGAGCTGGGAGATGCAGAGATTCGAATTGTGTCGGGAATGGGCGAAGTAAATCGTAAGATCTATTCTTTAAGCCGCTTTGAAGAGAAATCGTATGAAGAAATTGCCGAAGTAATGCAGATGAGCTACCGGGCGGTAGAATCGCGTTTGTATCGGTCGCGCAACGAAGTAAGAAGTCGCTTGCGCAGTGTTGCTTGTCTTTAAAGCCTCAATGTCGTTAGAAATCAAATCACAAAACAATACTATATTTAATGTCTAACAACAAGTATCAAAGCTTATGAAAAAAACTTTCCGCTTTTTATCTGTCGTGTTGCTATCGACGTTAACCGGTGTGAGTGCATGGGCAACAACGTATGTTATCCCCACTCCTACATTCTCTGAGTTGACATCAGGTGACACCTGTTACCTATATAATATAGGTCAGAAGATGTTTTTCAACAAAGGCGAAGCCTACGGCACACAAGCTGTGGTAGACCACACCTATTCAGGCGCCTTGTTAATTATCGCTAATAAGCAGGCCGATGACACCTACAAGATTTTTACTGGAGCTAAAAATGCCCTAAAGCCAGAATCGAATTCAGTACTTTTCCGTGTTGCTTCTGAGAATACTGCAGGACCCAAAGCCACCTTTACAGATGGCAATGTTGACGAAAGAGGAAGATGGAACATCGTCGATCTGGGTAACAAAGTGTACACCATTCAAACCCCGTCTACTTCTTCTGCAGCAGGCTATGAGTATGTGGCCACCGAATTCCTCGGCGTTCAACTCAACCATGCTTCGAACTTTGCTACGGAAAAACAAGAAGGTATTACTTATGGTTTGTACTACGATATAAGGTACAGCGATAATCCCACTAATTGCCAATGGGCTTTTGTCAGCAAAGAACAATACCAGGTTTTTGCTGCAAAAGGAATATTGAAAATCGCCCTTGAGAAGGCTGAAGCTAAAGGGGTGGATGTTACTTCGGCTGTGACTGTATTCAATAATACAAACTGTACGGTGGCTGAAGTTGAAGCTGCAACCACCGCTTTAAACAATGCTGTGGCCGACTTGGTTACACCCGACAATCCGGAGGATGTAACCAATCTTGTTACCAACCCCACCTTTGATACGGGTATCAAAGGTTGGACCAGCACAACAAAAGCTCAAAACAATGGAACAGCTACGAATCAGGCAGGTGCTTTCACAGGAAGATACTACGAAAACTGGAATCCCAAACCCTACACAGGTAAGATGTTCCAAAAAATTAAAAGACTTCCCAACGGCGTATATCAGGTGGGTATTGCTGCATTCGTTCAAACATTCGACAAGAACAATGCTACTAATAAAAAACAATATGTATATGCCAACAATGACAAAACATATCTAACCAAGGGCGAACCTACCGCTTACACCATTCTTACATCAGTAGAAGCCGACACCCTGGAAATAGGTTTAGCACAAGATTCTACCATTACAAGATGGATGGGATTGGATAATGTAACTCTGAAGTATTACGGCAATTCACTGGTATCTTATCAGTATCTGGCTCAGATGGTAAATGCCGAACTGAATGCCATCGATCCAGACGATGTATATGCTGAGAATTATGCCGACGATGTACGCACACAAACAGCTACGGCAGCTAGTGCAACCACGAAAGATGATGCATTTAAGGCTTATAAAAAAGCAGCAAATGCAATGGCAGAGTTGAAGAAAAACATTGCAGCTTACGCAAAGTTGAAAACTGAAATAGACGCAAAAGACGCCCTGTATTGGGATAAATACAGCCATTATCCTCCACTTGGAACTGCTATCGAAGCAGCTCGCCAAGTATATGACACACATACTGCCACCACCGAATTAGTGGAAGCTGAAATTACAAAAATGGCAGAGGCTCTCGAAGCAGCCATCCGCAGCATCGTAGCCCCCAATAGTGATGTAACAGCTTTAATTAAAAATGCCAATTTTACAGAAGACGGAATGCCTTATGGATTTGGCTCATGGAAGGTTGAAACCAGCTACACAGGTAACAACGGAACGGTAAATGTCGGAAATGGAGTTGCTGAAGCATGGAATACAGACTTTAATATTTATCAAGATCTAACGGGCGTTCAGAATGGTGTTTACCTACTTACAGTAAAAGGTTTTGAGCGGCTTGACAATGGTGGAGATAACGGTGGTAATGCATGGAAGAGGTGGCATGAAGCCAATGGACAAAATACGGGTGACAATGAGATTAAGTCTGCTTTCTATCTGGGTCGTAACGAGGTACTGATGCACAATATCTTTGAGGGGGCCTTACCTGCTAAGCTGGGCGAAGGAAGCCAAATTCTCGATGGTGACGGGAAATATACCCCCAACGACAAGGTTTCTGCCGCTGCCTACTTTGCTAACGGCAACGACTACGAAACCAAAGTTTACGGTATCGCCGTAGAAGGAAAACTACGCGTAGGTATCAAGTCTTTCGAGAAGAATGCAGGTGTTGCACAGTGGACACTTTGGTCTCCCTTGAAACTAACCTACATTGGAAAAAAGGCCACTGATATTACTCCAGTTCTTCAAAACGTTACCGCTTCGGCGCAAACGCTGGCAGAAAAGGCGATGTACGGCACACACAAATTGGCCCTAAACACAGCTGTTACCAACGCAACGAACGCCACAACAGGAAGCGATATCAACGCTATGTTCACCGCTTATGCCGCATTGGTAAAAGCAATGGAGGATGCAGATACTAGCATTCCTGCGTATGTATCACTTGATTCTGCTAAAACAGCACTCACCGACGCCATCAATACCTATTCGGCAACGGCCTCTACGACTGCTCTCAATGAAGCCAACGATATGCAAAATACATTAACGGCAGCTATTTCGGCAGGCACTTTGAACGTAACAGAGGCACTTGCAAAGGTGAACGAAGTAAAAGTGCTTATCAATAACTTGAAAAAACCCGCCGGTGTAGCAAGTGACGACAATCCGTTGGATTACACGGCACTGCTCATTAATCCCGGGTTCACAGACGGACAAAAAGGCTGGACGGTGAAAAAGATAGCTGGAGACGGTTCTACAGGTGTTGCCAACAATGTAATGGAAGGCTATAACTGCGACTTCGACATTTACCAAGACATCACCAATCTGCCCGAAGGAACCTACAAAATCGTAGCCAATGGTTTCTACCGCTATGGCGGCAGCGAGTTGGCCAACAAGGCTTTCGAAGGTGACTCGACCGTATATAATGCCAAACTATACGCTAATCGCGACAGCGCTAACATAATGAGCATCGTTGCTGTTAATGACATTGCCAAGACAGCAGGTACCGGAAGTTGGCGCGAATACATCGATAGTGTGAGTGTTGCAGGCGTAAAAACTACTTATTATTATCCCAATGACCGTGCAACGGCTGCCGAACGCTTTGAAAGCGGACTGTATGTAAACACCGTTTATGCATACGTTGACGCTACGGGGTTGTTGAGAATAGGCTTTGCCAACAAACATCATAAGAGCAACGACTGGACAACAGCCACTAACTTCAAACTCTATTATCTAGGCACCGAAAGTTCGAAAGAGAACACAACGGGCATCAAAGAAGTAGAACTAAATGGTGAAATTATTTTCACAGAATACTTCAACATCGATGGTACACGGACCAACGCATACTCAAGAGGTTTGAAGATCGTTCGCTACACCATGCACAACGGCAAACAGGTTACAAAGAAAATTATCGTGAGATAAGAAACTTTACATACTTATATATACAATAAGCGAGGAGTTACTTCCTCGCTTATTTTTATTCTCTACGCTGAGAAGGCTATTGACTGAAAAATAACTTGCATGCGAAAGGTGTCAAAGCCACATTCACAAAGCAAAAATAAGTAAGTGCATGCTGCTGGTATAATCTACAAATTAACGTAAGGAATTGATAATTATCGGTTTTTTATTCGTGGATTAACTTTTTAATACCTATCTTTGCGTGAATTAATTTTTAGATGTTTTAAAACAATAGTTTTTAGATGAATGTAATTACAAAGACCATTTCATTGCCTGATGGAAGAACTATCAGCATTGAAACCGGGAAAGTGGCAAAACAAGCCGACGGTTCGGCTGTGGTTCGGATGGGCAATACCGTGCTCCTTGCTACTGTTTGTGCCGCAAAAGATGCAGTTCCCGGAACAGATTTTATGCCCTTACAGGTAGATTATAGAGAGCAGTATGCTGCTGCCGGGCGGTTTCCGGGCGGTTTTACCAAACGCGAAGGAAAGTCGGGCGACAATGAGATTCTTACCTCGCGCCTCGTAGACCGTGTATTGCGCCCACTGTTTCCATCCAACTACCACGCTGAAGTATTTGTAAATGTGATGCTGTTGTCGGCTGACGGGGTTGACCAACCTGACGCATTGGCAGGTTTTGCCGCCTCTACCGCAATGGCATGTTCAGATATTCCTTTCGATTTCTATATCAGCGAAGTGCGCGTTGCACGTGTCAACGGCACGTATGTTGTTAATCCCACCTTCGAACAAATGAAGGAAGCTGACATGGATATCATGGTAGGCGCCACGAAAGACAACATCATGATGGTGGAAGGAGAAATGGACGAGGTTACCGAACAAGATCTTATTGAAGCCCTCAAAGTAGCACATGCGGCCATCAAACCAATGTGCGAAATGCAGGAACAATTGGCCAAGGAACTGGGCAAAGATGTTAAACGCGAATACGATCACGAGGTGAACGACGAAGATTTGCGCAAGCAGATGAACGACGAACTATATCAACTGGTGTATGACGTCACCAAACAGGCACTGCCTAAACAGGAACGTCATGACGCATTTGATAAAATTGTGGCCGACTTCCTCGAAAAATATGATGCAGCACATGCCGACACACTCTCTACTGAAGAGTTAGAAGAAAAGCATGCCATGGCTGTACGCTATTATGACGACGTATTACGCGATGCTATGCGCCGTTGTATTCTTGACGAAGGCAAGCGCCTCGATGGTCGCAAGACCGATGAAATTCGTCCCATCTGGTGTGAAATAAGTCCGCTACCCATGCCTCACGGCAGCTCTATCTTCACACGCGGCGAGACACAGAGCCTCACCACATGTACGTTGGGTACCAAAATGGACGAAAAGATGGTAGACGATGTGCTTGATAAAAGTTACATGCGCTTTCTGCTTCACTACAATTTTCCCCCGTTCTGTACGGGTGAAGCCAAAGCACAACGCGGTGTTGGTCGTCGCGAAATAGGACACGGACACCTTGCTTGGCGCGGTCTGAAAGGTCAGATACCCGAAGATTATCCTTACACCGTACGCGTCGTAAGCCAGATTCTCGAAAGTAACGGCTCGTCATCTATGGCCACCGTTTGCGCTGGAACATTGGCGTTGATGGATGCCGGTGTACCGATGAAGAAGCCTGTAAGCGGCATTGCGATGGGATTGATTAAGAATCCGGGCGAAGACAAGTATGCCATCCTCAGCGATATTCTTGGCGATGAGGACCATTTGGGCGATATGGACTTCAAGACAACGGGAACGAAAGACGGACTGACAGCTACACAGATGGACATCAAGTGTGACGGGCTGAGCTTCGAAATACTTGAAAAGGCCCTGATGCAAGCCAAGGCTGGTCGCGAACACATCCTTGGCAAACTCACCGAAACGATTGCCGAGCCGCGTGCCGAATTGAAACCACAGGTTCCGCGCATCGTGCAAATCGAAATTCCCAAAGAATTTATCGGTGCCGTTATCGGTCCGGGCGGAAAGATTATCCAGCAGATGCAGGAAGACACCGGAGCCACCATTACCATCGACGAAATTGACGGTAAGGGTAAGGTCCAGGTCAGCGCACCCGACAAAGCCAGCATCGATGCAGCCCTTTCTAAAATTAGAGCCATTGTGGCTGTGCCTGAAGTAGGAGAAATCTACGAAGGAACAGTGCGTTCGGTGATGCCCTACGGCTGTTTCGTTGAAATCATGCCTGGCAAAGACGGATTGCTGCACATCTCTGAAATCGACTGGAAACGGCTTGAAACGGTTGAAGAAGCCGGTATCAAAGAAGGTGACAAGCTGCAGGTAAAACTACTTGACATCGACCCGAAAACGGGCAAATACAAGCTTTCTCGCCGTGTATTGCTCGAAAAACCTGAAGGGTATGTAGAGCGCGAACGTCGTCCGCGAGGCGAAAGAGGTGAACGCCGCCCACGCCCCGAGCGTGGTGAGCGTCGTGAAGGACACCGCGAACACTACGACAATCATAATCAGGACTTTCATGATCCATTGGCCCAACACGAGCCAAAAGATTTTAACGACAGCCTCGATCGCGATTAATACGTGATTTTCACTTATAGAAAAGGTGGGTCATCCGATTAGGATGGTCCACCTTTTGTTTCATAACCCATTCCCACGTATTTTTCCCTCCTTCATGCAACCTTTATTGTTAGCTCAACCCGAACTGGCGTACTCTTGGCGTGCAGCAATCCAAAAGGCTGCAGAGTGCGGCACTCTGAAGCTAAAAGTTTAAAGGAAGTATAAGAGTGCGGCACTCTTGCAGTAAAACAACTCAAAAAAGCTCCAGAGTGGGTCACTCTGAAAGTAAAAAATTAAATAAAGTATAGGAATGGGTCACTCTGAAAGTAAAAAGTTAAATAAAGTATAAGAGTGGGTCACTCTGAAAGCAAAAGGTTAAATAAAGTATAAGAATGGGTCACTCTGAAAGTAGAAAGTTAAATAAAGTATAGAAATAGGTCACTCTGAGAGTAAAAAGTTAAATAAAGTATAGGAATGGGTCACTCTGAAAGCAAAAAATTAAATAAAGTATAGGAATGGGTCACTCTGGAAGTAAAAGGCTAAATAAAGTACAGGAATAGTTCACTCTGAAAGTAAAAGGCTAAATAAAGTACAGGAATAGTTCACTCTGAAAGTAAAAGGTTTAATAAAGTATAGGAATGGGGCACTCTGAACGTGAAAAGTAGCCTCGAAGAGGCGGCGGGCGCCAGGCAGAGGTGGTGACGATGGCGAAACTCCCGATTGTCGCATTTCGCCAATCCGCTCCCCCCCGAAAGATTACATCCACAGGACGAAAGGTAGTATAAAAAGAGGCAGGAGTTGTAGATATACCAACAACTCCTGCCTGCATGAGAAAAATGCTGCGATAAGCGCGTGGTTTTACTCAGACAACATCGTTACTTCGATGCGACGGCGAGCATTTAAAAGGTCTTTCGCCACTTGTTGCACATCGGAAGGCGCGAGGGTCTTAACCATTTGGTCGTATCCGGTGTGAAAATCGACGCCGTTGCGCAGATCGTTGTATAACACGTAATCCCAATATCCGTTGTTGATGGTATTTTGCTGATAATTCTTCAACAGATACTTTTTCACTTTATCGAGGCTCGATGCTACCGGTCCTTGTTGCGCAATGTGAGCAATTTGGCGGTAAATGATGGGGATGAGCTCGGCATATTTGGTGGGGTCGGTGCGGAAAGAGATGCGCACCACAGTATTGGGTGTAGTGTTTTTATCGAGCTCGGCATCGATGCTTACACCGTAGGTTCCGCCTTTTTCTTCACGTACCGAGTCGGTGTAAGCAATACTAAGCACGCGCTTGAATACGTCAAGGGCAAGATGCTCTTAGCGGTGTAGGGGCGGGGAAAGGTGTAAAGAATTGTAACAAGAGCCGAGGGCGTATTCATTTTTTTCTTGAATAGGTGGGTTTCGTCAACGTTCCGCACCTTGGGGTAGCTGTCGGCAAATTTGTCGTGGCGCCCTTTAGCGGGCAGCGAGGCGATGTATTGACAAAGTAGAGGACGCAACGTGTCGAGGTTAACGTTGCCCACAAGTATCATTTTAAATCCGGAGGCATCGCTGAACCGGTCGCGATAGATGTTCAGTATTTTGTCGTAAGACACCTCTTTCAATCTGTCGGCAGTGATGGGGCGCGTGCGCAGATGGTTGCCGTAAGAGATGGCCAGCAGCGAATCGTTGTAAGCTACCTGCGGATTAGCGTCGCGGTTGGTGAGGAACGAACGGGTTCGGTCGATGTTACTAACGAAGGCTGCGGTGTCTTTGCGCGGTTGGGTGAAGTAGAGCCAGGTAAGTTGCAACATCGTGGAGAGGTCTTTTACCGAGGAGGCTCCGGTAATGGTTTGGGTTTCGTCGCCGATGGCGGGGGCCACACGCACAGTTTTCGAGGCAAGTAGCTTGTTCAGCGCACTGTTATCGAAGCGTCCTACGCCGGCATCGGTGATGGCGGGAGCAATAAAGTGGAAGTTAATGGCATCGCTGTCGGGATAGAGCGAGGTTCCCCCTTCGCCGTAAAAGCGCATGTTAATTTGGTCTTTATTGAAGTCGGTGGGTTTTACATATACCTCTACGCCGTTGCTCAAGGTCAGCTTTTTAACGCCAAACTTTCCGTAATCGGTTTCGCTTTTAATGGTTCCCGGTTGCGGTAAATGAGTGATAAGCCGGTCGGAAACAACATCGTCTTTGTACGGCGAGTAGCTTTGTGCCTGCGCCTGAAGTACATAGCTTTCGAGCGAATCGGCGGAGGGCAGATGGAAGTTGGGCTTGTCGGGCGCATAAACCACGAGCACCTGATTGCGGTCGGAGATAAGTTGGCGCGTGGCGGCATTCACTTTGGCAAGCGTTATGCTATGATCGAACTGCTTAACGAGCTGCAAATCGTAGGCGGCGGTAGTCATCGGTTCGGAAGAAAGGAAATGGCTGACCGCCGATTGCACGAAGTAGCGGTTGTTTCTATCGTTACGTTCGGCATATCTGCGCTCGGCTGCTTTCAGTCTAACGGCTTTGGCGCGCGCCAGTTCCGACGCGGTAAATCCGTATCTGCGTGCCTGCTCAAGCGCTCCGACGGCAGCATCAAACGAGCCCTTGATATTTTCTTGTCGGCAGCCCAGCGAAAGCGAAAAGGCATCTTTGGTACGCGAAACAAGGAAAGTTCCCGAGTGCACGGACGCGCTGAGGAAGGGCGATTGCGGACGGCGCTTGATGTCGCTCAGTCGCTCGTTGAGCATATAAGTAATCAGTTGCTCCACATATCCATCTTCTTGATACTTCACGGTGTTTTTCTTGCTATCGGGCGTAACGTTGTGTTTCATCAGCAACGTGGCCAGCATAATAGGTTGCTCGCTATCTTTTTCTACCGCCACAATCATTTTTTTATTGTCGTTTACGGGGTAATACACGCGCTTGGCAGGGTTCTGCGGCTTGGGAATACGACTGAAAAGACTTTTAATTTTTTCCTCCATTTGATCTACATTGATGTCGCCCACCACAACAATGGCTTGCAAATCGGGGCGATACCATTTTTGATAATAATCTTTAAGGTCTTGATAGGGAAAATGATCTACAATGTCCATCGAGCCGATAGGCAGACAATCTTCGTATTTGGTTCCTTTGTAAACTACGGGCAACACACGCTCTATCATCCGCTGAGTAGCCATTCCTGCACGTCGGGTGCGCCATTCTTCGTGAATAACGCCGCGTTCTTTGTCGATTTCTTTATCGAGCAATAGCAGACAATGGCTCCAATCGTGCAGAATAAGTAACACCGAATCAATCACCGTTTCGCGTTTTACCGGAACCGCCGACACGTTGTACACGGTTTGTTCAACGCTAGTATAGGCATTGAGGTTGGCGCCAAACTTTACGCCGATGGTTTCGCACCACGGTACAATGCCCAGTGAAGTGCTGTCGCCACGAAAGTTTTGGGTACCGTTAAAGGCCATATGCTCGAGAAAATGCGCCAACCCTCGCTGACGCGGTTCTTCTAAAATGCTGCCCACACGCTGCGCAATGTAAAAGTCGGCCATACCGGGTTCTTTGGCGTTATGCCGAATGGAATAGGTTAGTCCGTTGCCCAATCGCCCCGTTCTGAACGAGGCGTCGCGCTCTACCAACTGTGCCCACAGCGTTGTGGGGAGCACCAACAAGAGCAAAAGAAAAAGGTTCTGAATAGTTCTTTTCATAATGTTTTGAATAAATGATTTTTTTATTTTTAAATATACTTTTCTGACAACTTTAGAAAGAAAAAACTACCGCCTTTGCATACATTGTATTAAAACGTGCAGCCTGCCGAAACACCGAACGTTGCACGATGTCGATTTTGCATCACATCGGGTGCGTGGGCAGCATGTCGATAATTGATTTGCGCCTTGATGTACATCGGCAGCGAGGTGCGTGGAACGACAAATGAATATTTCAGGGCTGCTTGTAGTGCGAATTGTGCGGCAGTAAGCACGGCATACTCGCGATAAAGCCAAGCGTTCATCGTGGGCGGAGGTGTTTGTTTGTCGGAAGGTGCCACGAAAGTGGCGTCTTCAAAGGGTGCCCCGCTACCATCTGAAAAGCTGCGCCCAGCATAGCTGTGAGCATTTGCGCATTGCAAATAACGTTGCGTTCTACCTGAGCAAAGCCCTCGATGTTGCGAAGGTCTTGCCGACGATAGTAGGGATAGCGGTAAGCAGTTTGCCGACGGTGCATCCATCGCGCGCCCACATCAATCCTCCATATAGGCTGATCGCCCTGCACATTGATAAACCCGGTGTAAATAACGCTGCCGTTTGTAAACAATTTGTTGGCGGTTCGCACAGGGTCGAAGTAGTTGTAATACGATACGCCGTTGTCGTTACGTTGTTCGATGTACGTGGTGCGATGGTTTTCCAAGTTTTCGGCATCGAGCGTAAGCGCCAGCCGGTGATGCGTGCGCCATTGGCGAAACGTGAGCACGGCGCGATATTGATACACCGCCGAACGGTGTTGCGAGTGGATAACGCTGTAAGGCGAATCTTTTCCGTAAAACCCGGTGCGGTGGGCAGCCGAAAGTTCGTTGAAAAACGACAACTTGCCCACCTGCCATTCCAGCTGCAGGGCGCCACCTTGATACTCGTCGAAAAGCATCTGAATTAAATTCTTGTTGGTGTAGCCGTAGTTGCCAAACTGTTCTACCTCGCCCATAAAGCCGGCGTAATCGATAAGCGATTTAAACGTTTTATCCACCCGCCCGTAAGTACTGAAACGCACACTTTCGGTGTTGCGGCGATACAGATAATGTGCCCCCGCGCTGCCCCTGCGCCCCAGCAGTAGGCGTATACCGGCGGTAAACTTCAGGTTCATCAGTTTGTTAAAATGCCGAAGGTCTTTATACTTGGCATAATTGGCAGCCGTATAATCGGCTTTCAGCCCCAGGCCGATGCCCCGAAAGAGGTCGATGCCCACAGCCCCTACAAGATGATACGTGTCGCGATGTTTGCGCCCGAGATTGGTAAGCGAGTCTTCAACGATGTCGAAAGGCTTTCGGTCGGGATTTACAAACACCGAACCGCCCATATCCTCGCCCGAAAAGTTGTTGTAGGCCATCTTTCCATACACCACGCTGCGCCTGTTCAGCCTGTAAAACGATTCGGATGCTGCATCTACCTCGATGGTTTGGCGCGATTGCGAAAAGTCGGTAAAATCGCCCCACCCCGCCTGCCACGCCACATCGGCTTGCGAGATGTTGCGGCGCCGAAGAAAGGCGGTAAGTCCGGCGGCATTTTCGCTCGACAGCCACGGCGAGGTGCTGCTTACAAAGGCAAAGCTGCGAAAGACCGTCGGGGGCACCAGGCATGTAAGCGAACCTTCGAGCATACGCACCACGGCGGTGTCGATGCGTGTTACGCGCACCGTGTCGTGCTGTTGGGGGTAAAGCCTGCCGGGCGCAACCAGCAGCATGGCGGCCAGCAGATATGTACCTTTTTTTGTTTTCATCTGCGGATGTTGGGGGTTATGCGTATCATCGTTTTTTTAATGCGAGAGAACTGTAAGATACCTACTCGAGAAAAAATAGGTTGCCGAGCGTAAACGAAAGAGGTAAACTCTGCGTTGAGATTCTGGCGGAGCTTCCGCCGATACATTCATTAACGTTTTACGCTCAGCGGAACTTCCGCTGTTACTTTTCTTAACATTTATCTCTTGGCGGAACTTCCGCCGACACCGTTTGTTTACTTTTCCTCTTGGCGGAAGCTCCGCCGAGGCGTTTATCCACATTTTACTTTCTGCAGAACATCCCGCCAATAGGTTTCGGTTTTGTTTTCGGCTATCGCCCGCGCAACGAAAACTCTTTTCGCTCGTGAAAATCGTTGGTCGAGTTGTTGGTGTCCATATAGATAATATGCGCACCGTTTTTGATAGATGCTTCGGCGTCGATGTTGCTCGGGTCGCCGGCCGAAACGCCCATCGAATAGTTGTAAATCAGCTTGCCTGCGTTTTCGGGCAAGGCTTCGGTGCGCGCCTTATCAACGTTGCGATACAGCGAGTGTCCCAACTTGTTGGTCAACAATACATATCCACCGTCTATCTCAGGCGTAAACCGCTTTTTACTTTTGGCTACTGCCGAAGCACCAAAAACTTCTACCCCATCGAGAATCCAATTGGTGGGAACCTTGAAACAAGCGTTGGTGGCCGTTTGCTGACCTCCTGGAACGTATATCCTATAATTTACATCATTGCCAAATTGGGCAGGCGTCATTCCCTGCGTCTGGAAAATAAAGAATGCCGGCGAAATACTGCTCAACGCCCAAGCCGTGCTCTGCCCAATGCGAACAGCCTTGAGATGATGGGCCGTAGGAATAAGTTCTGACGGCGCGGGGTAGTAAAGCGGATGCTTATAACCCACCTCGGGGTCGTACATGGCGTAGTAATCTTTATGGGCATAATTAACCGATTTGCTGTGAGTAAGGGTGTTGTTGATAGCGCCCTGCACGTTAACCACCACCTGCGAAAAAGGCTTGATAACGAGCGGTGCCTGGAAATACCACAATCCGTCGGTACCGGGATGGTATTCGTCGGCAGCATAAATCAGCTTTCCCGCTCCGTCGTACCACTTATTCTCGCTTTCTCCGTTGTAGGGATTGAGTATTCCGACAGCCAAATTGTTAATCACTGCTGTTTGCGGACAGTTGTTGTAAAGAATAAAACCCTTGTCAAACTGAAAAGCGGTTTTACCCTGATCCGGCGGACAACCTCCAACGTAGAGTTCTTTGATAATAATCTGGTCTACATTTTGGTCGGGCATAAAAAACGAAACTTGTTTTACGGCCGATGTCTTCAGCGTGTCGCGGGTACCGTCTTCGCGGATAATCACCATGTTCCAAGTCTGCGCAAAACCGCTTGCAGCAAGTGCAAAGACGGTTATCAATGTCAATAAAATTTTCTTCATATCGTTTATTTTTATTTTATTTTTCTGCTTTTACTTTCCACGAATCGAAAACTCTTTGCGTTCGTGAAAATCGTTGGTCGAATTGTTGGTGTCCATATAAACAATGTGTGCACCTCGTTTGATAGATGCCTCGGCGTCGATGTTGCTCGGGTCGCCGGCCGAAACACCCATCGCATAGCCGTAAACCAGCTTTCCGGCATTCTCGGGCAGCGCCTCGGTAGCGGCTTTGTCTACGTTGCGATACAGCGTGTGGCCCAAACTGTAAGTCAGCACCACATATCCGCCGTCGATGTCTGGGGTAAATCGCTTTTTACATGCTTGGAGATAAGATTTTGTATATACCTCTACGCCGTCGATAACCCAATCTACAGGAATTCTGAAACAAGCACTGACAGCTTCATGACTTGCACCCGGCGGATAAACAACATTATCAATATTGTTGGCAAATGCTGCCGGTGTAACACCTTTTGTACGAAAGACGAACAAGCCCGGCGACCTTACACTAAGCGGCCAACCAAAGCCATTGCCCAGCTTTTTGGCTTTTAAGTAATGCGAAGTGGGTATCACCTCAGCGGGCGAAGGGTACCATCCCATCCCACCACCGTCGTACCCGCTCTCGGGGTCGTACATTGCATAATAATCCTTATTGGCATAATTGGCCGATTTGCTGTAAGTCTGCGTGTTGTCGATGGCACCCTGCAGCAGACAACCACTTGCGAATAGGGCGGAATAACCAATGCCGACTGAAACCACCAGATGCCGTGAAGCGCCGGGATAAAGCCTTCTTTTTCGTACAACATGGTTTTACCTTCATGCCATTTACTGAGATGAACAGCATTGGCATTGAACGGATCGATAATGCCTACTGCCAAATTGTTAATCACAGCCGTTTCGGGGCAGTTGTTATACAAAATAAATCCCTTGTCTTGTTGGAAGAAACGATCACCTTGATCCGACGGACAGCCGCCGTTGTAGATTTCTTTGATAATCACCTGCTCCACGTTTTGGTCGGGCAAAAAGAACGAAACATCTTTTACCTCCGACGTTTTCAGGGTATCTTTCGTACCATCCGCGCGGGTAATTACCATGTTCCACGTCTGCGCAAAGCCGTTTATGGCAAGAGCAAACGCAGCCAACAGGGTAAGTAAAGTTTTTCTCATTGCTGCATTGCCGATTACTTATTCACCATCTTAAAACTCTTGTTGGGCGCACGCAAGATATACACGCCGCGCGCCAAATCAGAAAGATCTACTTTCGCCGTGCCGTCTTCAGTAGCCACGATGGTCTTCACCGCTTTACCTTCCAACGTGTAAACCACGATGCGCGTGCCGGCTTTCAGCCCCGAAAAGGTGGCGTTACGAAAAGCAAACGAGGGCGTTTCGCTTTCGTTTTCCACTGTGGGTGCCTTGTCAATGCCCGTCGACACGTGCTTGGTTTCTATGTGATAACCAGTCAGTCCAGCCAAATCGAATCGCATTTCATCATCCTTACAGGTTACAACGATAGAGTCTGCCTTAAACGATAACGTTGGCGAATCAGTCAACGCATACTCGCTTTTACTGCCATCAGTTAGTGTTACCACAAGATACTGTACTTCAACGGTACCTTCTTCGCCTTCGGCAAGAGCCCATTGGGGTGACATCGAACCGACAAAAAGCACCATGAGCATAGATAAAAATTTCTTCATACTGGGTTAATTTTATGATTTCTATTTGTTGTTTTTTATTTCTTATTGGTTGATTTTACAATTCCTATTCATTGATTTTATAATGTTTATTTGCGCTCGGAAAGACGAAGCGTTGCTTTTTCAAAGCATGTACTGCCCTCTTTCCTTTCTTCCGCTCAATGCCAATTCTTTTTCTTCGACATCACCAGTTTTAATTCCAACCGGTTGGTACTGTCACGCGAAATGATGTTCATACTTTTCACCCCGTTAAAGAAGTATCTCCAATCGGTGGTGATACGGGTTGTACTGCTGTTTATATCGTATATACCCGCCGGAACGGCAAAATGCGCCACCCCGCCAGCATCGGTAGAGTCTACAAAAATAGAGCCGGTGGCATCTTTCATCTCCACCCTCGCACCCTCGTAGGGATCAATACTGCCGGGGGGTAAATCAATCGAACGCTTACGTTGCAGGTTTCTATCTCCTCATCATAGCTGCATGAGGTGGTGAACGACAGCAAAACAGCCGACAACAGCATTGCTTTTTTTACCTTATCTATATAAGGGGGTATTCGTTTCATTTTTTGTATACCATTAAAGTTTTAAACGCAGAGAAAGTCCGTAATAAAACGAGGGCACATAACTGCTCCCGAAGAGCGATGTCTTTTGTCCGGTTTGGGTAGAATGCACCTTAGCCATCGTATTCCAGAAATTATTGGCATAAAACGAAACCGACACATGATCGCCTATCTCTTTGGTAGCAGTGATGTTAGCCGAGTAATAACTCGACAGTCTGCCGGGATTGATGACATAGGCATAATTAGAACGTTGTACCAGCTTAGCCAGTTCGTTATACAATGTCCTGTCATGTTTTTGGGCCCACGCAAACTTCTCGGCAAAGGGTATCAGCGTTTCGGGGGCATCCCATGTAGCATAATATTCGGGGTAAACCACCAAAAACTTATCGCGTGCATCGCGTGTATACGGCTGCCCGAAAAAGTCTTCTCCCCGTTCTACCACATACCCGCGCGTACCGTTACGTAGTTCGCTCAGCGGACGCGAATAGGCATATAGCGAACATTCCATACGCAACGAAACCACCATTCGTATCTTCGGTACATGCGTCGTAACGGTGGCATTGAGGTTGGCTTCGCGCGAAATGGAGCCGTTAAAAACAGAAGCCCCGGCTGCATAATCGGTAGATGTAACGTCGCTACCCCGATAATAGCCGATATATTGATAAGGCTGTCCGTTGCTCATGCGCTGATTAAGCGGTGCATGCGCAAACAGGTTCTCGTCTAATCCTTTATAAAAATAATAGTTGCCATCCAACCGCAACGAGGTTCGAAGGGCTTTGATGGGCGCAAAATCTACAATCCACTCGAAGCCATAGCGTTCTGTTGGCGACCCGTTGACATATTTGGTATTGGTCAAAAAGCTGTTGCGCACATTGTAAGCCAACTCTACCGGCGGTTGGGCACCCGTTACATCGGTCACCGTTACCACACCTGTTTGTTGATCAATGCTGTACGAACGGTTGGCCGAAGGTATGCCGATGCGTTCTAATGCAGCTTGCGAGGTATATTTATAACTGTAAGGTGTGTAAACAGTTGTGGCGGTATAGGGATTGAACGTTTTGTGATAAAAGGCCGACACGTTAATGCGTGTACCTTTGATTTTGGTTTCCAGTCCGATATCTGTCTGATTGGTGTGTTGCCATAACAAGTCGGGATTGTACACGGCTCTCGACGGATGGGTGTAATAAGCATAATAAGCTTTGTTTTTCGAGGTACTTCCAGGCGTAAATGCCAGCTGATCACGATAGGTGGTTGCGGGGTAAAGCACTTGGAAAGAGGGTAGTTTAACCGATTTTCCCCAACCTGCATGTACGCTGAAATCACGTATCCAAGTGTTGCGCCCGCGCCAAAAAATATAACGTGCCTTAGCTCGGGGCGATGTGCTTGCAGCCGTTCCATACTCCGACCCACCAATTAAGGTCATGTCTTGGCGCAGACCGGCGGTTATCTCCAATCTTGAAAGGTGCGATGTCGGGATGCTTGCTTTCTCCTCAATGTATAGTGCCAAATTGTTCATCGACGGCAATTCGTCGTACCGATAAGGTCTCCACGTAGGCGTATAACGCCGATCTTCATAATAACTGCCCTGCCCGTAGTTCGTACTCCCTGTGAAATCGGCTCCTGCAAGCACCTTGTTAAGCACCTGCCCCATGCGTTTGGTCCAATCGGCTTTCAATTTAAGAGCGTAACTTAGGGGCTTCGAGTCGTTAAAACCGCGCACATACCAGTAACCCGTAGGACCCAAAATAATGTTGGCCGCCGGGTTTTTATCATAGTCAGCAGCTACAAAATAGCCCTGTTTCATCGTATGAATGTAGGCTTGTGTTGACGAACTACTGGTATTATAATACCGCTCCGTGCGTTTGTCGGTATACGCGAGCGAGCCTTGCAGCGTAATGTTAGTTATCCATTTTTTATTGAGCAGCCATTCCAACGAAAAGTTTCCGCGAAACGCGTTATCGCGTACTTTGTCGTAATCGTCGAGGTCTTGGTCGGGATCGGCTTTCGAATTGTATCCGCCTATATTACCCGTCAGTCCCACATTCAACGTCAACGGCATGGCATTACGCATAAAAACATTCATGTAATGCAGCGAAAGCACGTTACGTTGATAAGCCGTATAGGGCGAAACAACATCCGAAAACGACCGTGCGTGCTCTATCGAGAAATTGAACAAACCGCCGTTGCGCCCTAAATCGAAGCCTTTGTTCAGTGCTATCTGCCGTGTGTTGATATTTAATTTGCCCTCAACGATAAAGGGCGACTTTCCTTTTCGAGTGTTTACCTTTACCACACCATTACTCAAGTCGCCGTATTCTACCGACGGAACCCCTGTAACAATCTCTACACTCTCAACGTTCGATGTGCCCACTGTGCGCGTTCCGGGACCCAAAGTTTCGCCCATCACCGAGTTGTTGTTCAGCCTAACGCCGTCTACTTCTACCGCTGTACCAAACGAGGTGTTACCTTTTTCGCCCTTTTCTTCGCTGCGTAAGGCTATTCGGCGGTTGCTTGTTAAACTGCTATTAACCGTTTTTCCACCCGGTAAAAGACTCATAATATCGCTGATGTTCACCACCTGCTGATTGTCCAATGCCAGCCGGTCGATGGTATAAGATGTGGTAGCCTCATCGTTTTTTTTACTCGCCACCACCTCTACTTCATTCAGTTTGAGGTTATCCTCTTGTAGTTGTATTTGTAAAGTCGGTGTTTTTCCGTTTACCAAAACGGTTATTTGGTGCGTGGCATATCCCAAACAGCGCACCACAAGGGTAGCTTTTCCCTGCGGAATGTTTTTAACGGTAAACTTTCCTTTTGCATCAGAAACCGCCCAAAGCCCACTTTCTTTAAGCAATATTGAGGCAAACTCAACAGGCTTGCCATTCTTTTGGTTGGTTACTGTTCCTGAGAGCGTTATATTTTGTGCCCTGCCAAGGGCGAAAGTACCTAAAAACAACAATAAAAATATTGCGATTTTGTGTATCATTTTTGCCTGTATTCCGAAATACGCCAATAAGCTTTTGCAAAGGTATAGGTTCCTCTAAAAAACGGCAATACCTAAAAATAATGAGTTAAAAAGCCTTATTGGTTCTGTTTAAGGGCCTTATCTTCACTGTCTACCCCCAAAAAGAAGAGGATAATTAGCTTCTTTTCGTTGCATATCTTTCTCTTTGTTCATGTGCTGCCTGTATCTTTTATCTTACTTGAAGATCGTAAAGTCAATATAAGAAAAATGATAATAGCAGAGTTTATGCGCTTGTTTCCGAATGTACATCTCTATCCATTTTACGATACTTTTATCTCTATATCCTCTCAACAAACATGATACCGTCCCCGCAAGTATTGATACTTTCTTAACGAAAGGAGGGCATCAAACTAATACAAACCTTGCAATGATTTTAGAGAAAGAGAGAGAAGAAAAATCAATGCAAATAAGATGAAAAGACGAAAATAATCGACTGATTTACAAAAGCTATGCTTTCGGGTTGTAAAACATCATCTTTTAGATGCCAAAAGCATAGGTTTTGCATGCTAAAAGCTATGCTTTTGCAACTCAAAACCTATGCTTTTGGAAAATCAACGCTGTTCTTATTGAAAATGAGGACGGTTTTATCATGAAACGATGTGTTGAAAGTGGATTTTATAATAAAATGCGAATGTAAGTAAAAAACAGTACTTTCTTTTAATCTGTAAGTATCGGCATACGAAATTATGGATTGTTTCAATACACCGAATGCATTTTTTAGGTTGTTCTGTGTTAATTGATTTTATATTATCGACAGCACTTTACGAACCGTTGTTTTTGAAGTGTAACATTATTTCCGTACTTTTGCAATCAACAAATAAATTATTTTATAACCAATTATTTTGAAGTAAATTTATTATGGGACTTTTCTCAAATATATTCGGAAAGCGAAATAAAGAGTACCGATCGGGCGGAATGGAAGATTATATGACTTTAGTAAGGGTATACTTCCAAGCCTCGCTGGCAGCCCAATTGGGTATCAGCAATTTGGCGATACTACCCGATTTGCGTGCATTTAAATCTACCTTGCGCATACCAACGCAGAACAATAAGTTGGGTGTGGGCGAGAAGGCACAGTGTAAAAAGATGTTGCAGGGACTTTATAAAACCAACGACGTTTTTTTTAAAGAAGTAGATCAAAGTATCCGCAAAAACTGTCACAAGCTGCAAGATGTGCAGGTGTATCTTGTGCAGTTTCAAAATTTTACACAAGATTTAATGATGCTTACCGGTAATTTAATGCGGTTTAAGTTGCGGTTGCCCTCATTTTTTAAGAAGGCTATCTACAATATGACTCAGAAAACTGTAAGCGATATTTTTAGTAAGAACGACTTTTCGGATGCAGGTGTTATGAAAACAGTTCTTTCGATACGCCAATATAACAAACGTTTAGGCTTTAGCGAGCAGTGGATTACCAATTTTGTATTCCAAGTAGTGATGCTGGCTAAGAAAGAACCAAAACCTGAAGAACAAAAATAAGTTGAAGAAATTTGTGCCAATTTGATACTTTCCTTCATAAAACACAAGGTGAGATAGGGGTAAAAAGCACAATTATAATTTGTATTTTCCAGATTATTAAGTTAAATTTGTAGCCAAATTGTATGTTCTATGGATGCCAATGATAACGCATTGTCGCAAATTACCGCGCACGTAAGGCAGCTGTTACTTCAATATCGAGAAGAAAAACGGAAAAACGGCGAACTGCAAGCAACGATAAACGAGCGTGATGCTACTATCGAACAATTGAAAGAAGAATTGCAAACGGCACATAGCAATTACAATAGTCTTAAAGTGGCTAGGATGGTCGAAATAACAAATGGCGATATGCAATCTGCCCAAAAACGACTATCAAAGCTTATTCGAGACGTCGACAAATGTATTACATTGTTGAGTAAAAACAGTCTTGATAATGGCTAAAGACAAGAGAGATAAGTTAAAGATAAGGCTAACGGTATACGGTAAAGAATTCTCTGTAAACACGCCAAGAGAAGATGAAGAATACTACAGAAAGGCTGCCTTGCTGGTAACTGATTTGGTAAACTTTTATGCCGAACGGTTTAATAAACACAAGGAGAAAGACGAAATCTTTTTAATGACATTGATAGATGTTGCTTTCAGATTTGCAAAAACAGCCGCTAACACCGATGCCGAACCTTATAAAGAGGTTATCAATATGCTGAGTGAAGAGATAGAAGCGTGTTTACATGAAACTTCTGATGAGTAATGAAGTTCTTTTGTATACACAGACCTGCTTTGATGATGTCTTTAGACCTAAATCTGTTGTTTTGCTCAATGGTTAAATCCATACAAAACAAAAACATTACAAATAAATTAACAATATGACAGGTTTTATAATTTCTGATGTCGTAGCTTTAGTTTTAGGATGTTCGATCGGTTATCTGATATTTCGATATATCATTAAAGGAAAGTATAACCAAATGATTGATGCTGCCAATAAAGAGGCAGAGGTTCTAAAAGAGAAAAAGCTACTTGAGGTAAAAGAGAAGTTTCTCAATAAAAAAAAGTGAATTAGAGCGTGAGGTACAAGAGCGTACACAACGTATCCAGCAAGGCGAAAACAGGCTAAAGCAGCGTGAAATATCTCTTAATCAGCGACAAGAAGAGCTCGGGCGTCGAAAACAAGAATTAGAACAGAGCCAGTTGCGTATCGAAAACGAGAAAAAATTGTTGGGTATCAAGCAGGAAGAGTTGGAGAAAATGCAGGCGCAAGAGCGTACCAAGCTTGAAGAATTATCAGGGCTTAGTGCCACAGAGGCTAAAGAACGTCTTATTGAAAGCCTAAAAGATGAGGCCAGAACGGATGCTGCCGGATACATCAACGAAATTATTGATGAGGCAAAACTGAATGCCAACCAGCAAGCAAAGAGAATTGTTATACAGACTATACAGCGTGTTGCTACTGAAACAGCTATCGAAAACTCGGTCAGCGTCTTTCATATTGACAACGATGAGGTGAAAGGTCGCATCATTGGGCGTGAGGGAAGAAACATTCGCGCCTTAGAAGCTGCAACGGGAGTAGAGATTGTTGTGGACGACACTCCTGAGGCAATTGTTATCTCAGCTTTTGATCCCGTGCGCAGAGAGGTATGCCGCTTGGCTTTGCATCAGTTGGTTTCTGATGGCCGTATTCATCCCGCACGCATCGAAGAGGTTGTATCGAAGGTGAAGAAACAACTCGATAATGAGATTATCGAAACAGGAAAACGAACTGCAATAGACTTGGGTATTCATGGTTTGCACCCCGAACTAATTCGCATTGTGGGTAAAATGAAGTATCGTTCGTCGTATGGACAGAACCTTTTACAGCATGCTCGCGAGACAGCTAACCTTTGCGCAGTGATGGCTTCAGAGTTGGGTTTGAACCCAAAGAAAGCCAAACGTGCCGGACTTCTTCATGATATAGGTAAAGTTCCCGATGAAGAGAGCGAATTGCCGCATGCTCTGTATGGTGCAAAAATTGCTGAGAAATATAAGGAAAAACCCGATATTTGCAATGCGATAGGCGCTCACCACGACGAAATAGAGATGAACACATTGCTGGCACCTATTGTTCAAGTGTGCGATGCCATATCGGGTGCACGCCCCGGAGCACGTCGCGAAATTGTGGAAGCATACATTAAGCGACTCAATGACTTAGAAGCAATAGCCATGAGTTATCCCGGTGTAACAAAGACTTATGCTATTCAAGCCGGCCGTGAACTACGTGTCATCGTTGGTGCAGATAAGATGGACGATGCCGAAAGTGAGAAGTTGAGTGGCGAGATAGCCACAAGGATACAGAACGAAATGACCTATCCCGGTCAGGTTAAAATTACGGTTATTCGCGAAACTCGTTCTGTAGCTTTCGCCAAGTAGGGTAATTACAACATCAAACATTATATATAATAAGGTGAGCATGGTTTATACTGTGCTCACCTTTTAATTATGCACATCTCCTTTGAAAAATAAATATACCTTGGTTATACCTTTATTATATATAGAACCCATATTCATTAAAGTAACAAATTAAAAGTAATACGATTTGATTTATATCAATAAAGCATGCTGTTTGCGCAAACAATCTAACATTTTACTTGTATGAAGTTTAAAAACGTTATACCTTTGCATCGTCAATAAGACACAAGGATAATTAAAAGTAAAAATAGTAAAACATAAAAAGTCCCCGATAAAAGATGGGGAATTAAAAGAAAGGTAAAAGTTATGAAAAAGATTGTTTTGACATTAGTTGCTATGCTGAGTATGACAATGGCATTTGCTGAAGGAGAAAACACAAACGTAGTAAACGATATTCAAGCCTATGATATGACGGTTAACTACCGCAAGTTGGGTCAGGCCTTAGGTTTGACACTCGATCAGATGGAGAGTGTAGAAGATGTACATAAGACTTTCTGTGCAGAAATGTTGAATGCTGCAGTTGCTCCGAAAGACGATCGTAAGGCGATGGTAAACAAGGCTATCGAAAAAGATCTGAAATATATGCACTATATTCTTGACAGAGATCAGTATCGCAAGTATCTGTTGCTGCTCAATGCTACAATTAATAATCGTGGCTTGAACAACTAACAAACTGGTGCAAACCATACAAGATAAGATGGGGACATGCTCTTTCGAGCATGTCCCCATTTCTTTTTTAGCAGAAAAACAAACCTTAGACTTCTTATTTGTTTCCGATTAACGTCTAAGAACCCCTTCTATTCAAGGCCTTCATTATTTTTAAGTACAAGATATAACATCGTGGTGTATCCGAAAGGCATAAACTTGAATTTTCTTCTTAGCTCCACCTGCACCTCATTATACCGTAGAACGGAATTAATCACACGAGAAAGCATCATCTGATAAATAACCATATCGTGTACGAAAAACCCCCATTTTTAGGTATTGTGGTATTTTTTTATCCTATTTATCTTTGCATTCAAATCAATTAATCACAAAAAACTTAAGAATTGAAATGAAAAAAACGGTTGTTGTATACGGTTCTTCTACCGGGACATGTCAAAGCATTGCAGAAACAATAGCAAGCAAATTGGGTGTTGAAGCAATAGAAGTTACGAACTTTAATGCAGATGTTGTTGCTGCCAATGATAACCTCCTGATCGGTACCTCAACATGGGGTGCAGGCGAATTGCAAGACGATTGGTATGATGGTGTAAAGGTTTTAAAAGACACGTCGTTAGCTGGTAAAACCGTTGCCGTATTCGGTTGCGGCGATGCAGAAAGCTATTCGGATACTTTCTGCGGTGCAATGGCAGAACTTTATAATGCAGCCAAGGCATCGGGAGCAACGATGATAGGTGAAGTTTCGACAGACGGTTATACCTTCGACGATAGCGATGCTGTTGCGGATGGTAAGTTTATGGGTCTTGCGCTTGATGATGTAAACGAAGACGATAAGACAGAAGGCCGCATCGATGCTTGGCTTGAGGCGATCAAACCTGCATTGTAAAACTAACAAAAAGAGGGCTTTTGTAAATTTCAATTGGAATAGTGGGCTTACGATTTTATTCGGGAGCTGCATTGAAAGCGTAAACGATATGCCGCAGAACGAGTTATTATCTGCCGACATGAAGGTTTTGATGAATCATATTTACGAGTATAAAAAAGGTGTACGGCAAATGGTTTTGTACACTTTTAACAGAAAATATGAACAGCATGCAATAGCTCGACTGGAGCATCAAAACATTGATTACCTGATTATACCGGTGGGGAAAGACAATCTAAATTTGTTTTTTGGGCGCCGAGAATGTCTGGATGCCATCCGCCTAATGGTTAATCGGCCGCTTAATCAATTGAGTCCTGAAGAAGATTTCATATTAGGCGCTATGCTTGGATATGATATTTGCAGACAGTGTGAACGATACTGCGAACGCAAAGGGCGAGATTACAAAATGGCTCAGTAACATTTGAACGAAGTAGAAAAAGAAAAATCATAACAGTAAACTTTTAATCTTGTTCGCTAAATAAAATTCATAATGTTTTTGTATATTATGTAAAGGGGTGTCGAGAGATACCTCTTTATTTTTCTACGCCCTGTTATTAGGTCTGTTTCTCCCTCCTGACCGAATTTAAATTTTCGTTTTACATCCTCCATTTATTAGGCATAAGAAATGCAATGTGGAGTTTACAACTTTCGGTGTAAATATTTTGGGAAATTTATAAAAATAGATTATATTTGCAACAATTAAAAGTACTAGAACAATTATACAATTAACTATGAGCGAAAAAAGAGTTTATACCTTTGGTAATGGCGTTGCAGAAGGTAAGGCGGAAATGAAAAATTTGCTAGGTGGAAAAGGTGCCAATCTAGCGGAGATGAACCTGATTGGGGTGCCTGTTCCTCCCGGTTTTACGATTACAACAGATGTTTGTAATGAATATTTTGTAAAAGGTAAAGAAACCGTTGTTGCTCTATTGAAAGATGAAGTAGAAAAAGCAGTGCATCATATAGAGAACTTGATGAATTGCAAATTCGGCGATACAACGAATCCTTTATTGGTTTCAGTACGCTCAGGAGCGCGTGCATCCATGCCGGGTATGATGGATACCATTCTTAATTTGGGGCTTAATGATGTTGTTGTAAAAGGTTTGGCCGAAAAATCGGGTAACGAACGTTTCGCTTACGATAGCTATCGCCGTTTTGTACAGATGTATGGTGATGTTGTTTTGGGAATGAAACCTACCAACAAAGAAGATATAGACCCGTTTGAGGAAATTATTCAGCAAGTTAAAGCACAACGCGGCATTAAGCTGGATAACGAAATGAGCGTGGATGAACTTAAATCGCTTGTAGCACTTTTTAAAGCGGCCATCAAGAAACAAACAGGTAAAGATTTCCCAACAGAGCCTATGGAACAGCTTTGGGGAGCTGTTTGTGCTGTATTTGACAGTTGGATGAACGAACGTGCCATTCTCTATCGGAAAATGGAAGGCATACCTGCTGAATGGGGAACGGCTGTTAATGTTCAGGCAATGGTATTCGGTAATATGGGCAACACATCTGCCACCGGTGTATGTTTCAGTCGTGATGCTGCTACCGGTGAGAATATTTTCAATGGCGAATATCTTGTCAATGCGCAGGGAGAAGATGTTGTTGCGGGTATCCGCACACCACAACAAATTACTAAAGAAGGCTCTTTGCGCTGGGCTAAACAACAATGTATTGACGAGAACGTACGTGCAAGCCAGTTTCCTTCGATGGAAGAAACCATGCCCGAGATTTATGCACAGCTGAATACTCTTCAGGAAAAGCTTGAGCGGCATTATCATGATATGCAAGATATGGAGTTTACTGTGCAAGACGGTAAACTGTGGTTCCTTCAAACCCGTAATGGAAAACGTACGGGTACGGCAATGGTAAAAATTGCTATGGACTTGTTACGTGAAGGAGAAATCGATGAAAAAACAGCACTGAAGCGTTGCGAGCCTAATAAATTGGACGAACTGTTGCATCCTGTTTTCGATAAAACGGCACAGAAGCAAGCCAAGGTTCTTACACGTGGATTACCTGCTTCGCCAGGTGCTGCATGTGGGCAGGTTGTCTTTTTTGCCGACGATGCCGCTCATTGGCATGAAGAAGGACATCAAGTTATCATGGTTCGTATCGAGACATCTCCTGAAGATCTAGCTGGAATGTCTGCAGCGGAAGGTATCCTTACAGCACGCGGAGGTATGACATCTCATGCTGCCGTAGTGGCGAGAGGTATGGGTAAATGCTGCGTTTCAGGGGCAGGTGCTATCAACATTAATTACAAAGAGCGCACACTTGAAGTAGACGGAACCATTATTAAGGAAGGTGATTATATCTCGTTAAATGGTAGCACGGGCGAGGTTTATCTCGGACAGGTTACCACACAACCGGCAAAAGTAACAGGTGATTTAGCTGCTTTGATGGAACTCTGCAATAAGTACACCAAACTTGTTGTACGTACCAATGCCGATACACCACATGATGCCGATGTAGCCCATAACTTCGGAGCAGTAGGCATCGGTCTTTGTCGAACTGAACACATGTTCTTCGAGAATGAAAAGATAAAGGCGATGCGCGAAATGATATTGTCTGACACGAAAGAAGGTCGTGAAAAAGCACTCGAAAAACTGTTACCGTATCAGCGACAAGACTTCTACGGCATTCTCAAATCGATGAATGGCTATCCTGTAAACATCCGTCTACTCGACCCGCCTTTGCACGAATTCGTTCCGCACGATCTCGAAGGGCAGCAGACAATGGCAGATGAAATGGGAATTTCGGTACAAGAAATACAGCGCCGCGTTAACTCATTGAGTGAGCATAACCCCATGTTGGGACATCGCGGATGTCGATTGGGCAATACCTATCCTGAAATAACAGCTATGCAAACACGGGCCATTCTTGGTGCTGCCATACAATTAAAGAAGGAAGGATTTGACCCGCATCCCGAGATTATGGTGCCATTGATTGGAGTAGTTAATGAGTTTGACGAGCAAGATAAGGTTATCCGCGAAACAGCCGCCCGTCTTTTTGAAGAAGAAGGCATAGAAGTACCTTTCCATGTAGGTACGATGATTGAGGTTCCGCGTGCAGCTTTGGTTGCCGATAACATCGCTAAGCGTGCTGAATATTTCAGTTTTGGCACGAATGACCTTACCCAAATGACTTTCGGATACAGTCGCGATGACATAGCAGGTTTCCTGCCTGTATATCTGGAAAAGAAGATCTTAAGCGTTGATCCATTCCAAGTTTTAGACCAAAAGGGTGTGGGTCAGCTTATTGATATGGCTGTGCAAAAAGGCCGTTCTACACGCCCCAATCTTATTTGCGGCATCTGTGGAGAACATGGCGGCGAACCGGAGTCGGTAAAATTCTGCCATCGTGTAGGTCTCAACTATGTGAGCTGTTCTCCGTTCCGTGTGCCTATCGCCCGTTTGGCAGCGGCGCAAGCAGCAGTGGAAGAATCGTAATTGTGATATAAAACTAACTCAACATAACGAGGGTTAAGCTTTTTACAAAAAGCTTAACCCTCGATTTGTAAATATCCTTTTTATACGGGTTATAGATAAAAAATACATATCTTTGCACCATTATTTATAGTATGGCAAGGAGAAAGAAAGAATTACCACTCTTGCAGAGTATTACGATTACGGATGTCGCAGCAGAAGGAAAATCATTGGCACGAGTGAATGACATGGTTGTATTTGTGCCTTTTACAGTGCCTGGAGATGTTGTCGATATACAGATAAAAAGGAAGAAGCATAGTTATTGCGAAGGCGAAGCGGTACGCTTTGTAAAATATAGCGATGTGCGAGCTGTTCCTATGTGCGAGCATTTTGGAGTCTGCGGGGGTTGTAAATGGCAAAATCTACCTTACGAAGAACAGTTGAAGGCCAAGCAGAAACAGGTGTACGACCAGTTGTCGCGCATTTCTCATGTGGCGTTGCCCGAGTTCAGATATATCTTGGGGTCACACCTAACAAGCGAATACCGCAACAAATTAGAGTTCGGTTGCTCTAATAAACGATGGCTCACCAAAGAACAGGTGGCTTCGGGCCAAACCTTTGACAATATGAATGCCATCGGCTTCCATATCACAGGTGCTTTTGATAAGATTTTGCCGATAGAAAAATGCTGGCTGATGGATGATTTACAAAACCAAATAAGGAATGAAATCAGGGATTACGCGCTTGCTCAACATATCTCATTTTTCGACCTTCGCCAGCAAACGGGCCTACTCCGTGACATCATGATACGCAATAGCGATACGGGCGAATGGATGGTTTTGGTGCAATTTCATTTTGAAAATGATAATGACCCACAAGTCGCTCAAGACTTGCTACAACATCTTGCTGACACCTTTCCGCAGATTACATCGCTCTTGTATGTAGACAATCAGAAATGCAATGACACCTTTAACGATCTGCCCATTGAGGTATTTAAGGGGAAAGATTACATTTACGAAATAATGGGTGACCTGAAATTTAAAGTTGGCCCAAAGAGTTTTTATCAGACGAACACTCATCAGGCTTACCATCTTTATTCAGTAGCCCGAGATTTTGCAAAGCTCTCCGGCATAGAAACCGTATACGACTTGTATACCGGAACGGGTACCATTGCCAACTTTGTGGCGCGTTCGGCTAAAAAGGTTGTCGGTGTAGAGTATGTGCCCGAGGCAATAGAAGACGCCAAAGAAAACAGTGTGATTAACCATATTGATAATACCGTCTTTTATGCCGGTGATATGAAAGATATTCTTAATGTCGACTTCATTGCCGAAAACGGTAAACCTGACGTCATTATTACCGATCCGCCACGCGCTGGAATGCACGCCGACGTAATAGAAACGATATTACATGCCGACCCCCAACGCATTGTTTACGTCAGCTGTAACCCTGCTACTCAGGCTCGAGATCTCATGGCGCTTGACACTCGATATCAAATAACCGATGTACAACCGGTAGATATGTTTCCACATACGCCCCACGTCGAGAATGTGGTTTTACTGGAGCGAAGAACTTAAAATATAATAACTAAATAGAATACGCATGAAACAAAAAACAATCTTTATACTTATTTGGGCTGCCACATCCGTGTGTGGACTAAGGGCTCAGACAGAACCCATAACCGCAACCGAGAAAAAAACACCGGTGGTAAGCGACCTTAAGTTGAGTGGTCTTCTCATTTCACAATACCAGTACATCGGACAAGAAGATGCCGAAAGTAACTCTTTTAACATTCGGTTGGGACGTTTATCACTCGAAGGGAGTCTGCTCAATGATTTCTATTGGAAAGCACAAGTACAGTTTAATGGTAACATCTCTACAGTTGGGCAGTCACCGCGCGTGATAGATCTCTTCTCCGAATGGCAGAAGTACAAGTTTTTCCGCGTGAAATTAGGACAGTTTAAGAGACCTTTCACGTTCGAAAATCCCATTCATCCCATCGATCAAGGCTTCATGTCTGTGTCGCAGAATGTATCAAAACTATGCGGTTTTTCAGACAGAACAGGTGAACATTCCAGTAATGGACGCGACATCGGTATTCAGCTGCAGGGAGATATACTCAAGAATGCAGCTGGACGCGAACTGGTACACTATCAAATAGGCGTTTATAACGGTCAGGGCATCAATACAAAAGATGTAGACCAACGCAAGGATATTATCGGCGGTATATGGGTAATGCCCGTTAAAGGATTACGACTCGGCGTTTTCGGGTGGACAGGCTCATACGCCCGGCGGGGCAATTACACCCTTGTCGATCCCGTTACACATGCTCCTGTGCTCGATGCCGGCGGACATCCGCAAATTGTTAAAGGCTTGCAAGCGGTAGAGAAGCAACGCTATGCCCTCAGTGCAGAATATACAGTCAACGATTTTACGTTTAGAAGCGAGTATATCCACAGCACTGGCTACAGCTTCCAGACCACTTACAACACCAAAGACGACCTTCAGAAGGCCGACATCAATTATGCTGCCGGCAACAAAGCCGATGGTTTTTATGCGCTGGCCATTGCACCCATCATCAAAAAGAAAGTTCACATCAAAGCACGCTACGACCTCTATCGTTCACGCGCTGAGTGGGGGTCGGCCAAGACACTCTACGAGCTGGGTGCCGACTACATCCTTACACGCAACCTTAAATTTTCCGGCGAGTATGTGTTTGTTAACGACCGCTCGCTTAGCAAGCCCAACTATCAGATGATAGATATTGAAGTGGCCCTCAGATTTTAATTAATAAAGAGACAATACACATTAATTAAAAGAAACCTATCATGAATGAAGAGAGAAAACATCATCATCACCATCATAAAGAGAGTGAAGAGAGCAAGCTAAAGCGCCGCAACCTTAATGCTCGTCGCCGTAGAAAAGCATTAGAAAAAATAACATTCATTACCCTTTGTACCCTTGCTACGCTGATTGTTTGCTTTGTTGTATGGGCTTACATCAATTAGGGCGTAGTAAGATCTTTTATGTAATATTCTGTTAAATCAATAATTCTCCTTACCTTTGTTGCGTTTACAACGAAAGAACAGGTGCTCTTAAAAGCTGGAAGAAAAACAGAATAATATTTCAAAAAGGATAAGAAGAAAAACAAAGTTACAATGTTTTGTGTAAATATATATTCGGCAACGTTAAACAGCTTGCAGAGAAACTTCTCCATCTCTGCATCTTTTAATGTTTTATCTTTCGCAGGTTCGGATAATTTGCTAACACACTTCAGGCAACTTTGTCGCTTTTCCTTACGCACGCGTAAGGCGCAGTGTAGCCCCTATTGCACAAAGACGTTTCGAGCGTTTTTGGCGTACAGTAAACTCATACTTGTTGTTTCCACTTTTTAAGTGTAAAACAGCGAGCTTTTTTCGTTTAATTATTTAATCAAAAATATAGAGAATATGAAAAGATTTTTACTATTGTATTTAGGATGCCTCTTTGCAATTGTTGTAAAGGCGCAAAATTATGATTTCACTGCGGTAAACGACGACGGCGTAACCTTGTATTACAAAATTACGGATGAGGCAAACCGAGAAGTTTACTTGGGAACTAGTACTGCTGGAAATGCCTACAGTGGCCTTACAAGAGTGGTTATCCCCGACAGAGTAAAGAATGCAGCCGACCACAACAAAGAATATACTGTGGTAGACGTTGCATCATCTCTCTCAGGTTATCATGATTTAGAGGAAATTATTCTTCCGAATACACTAAAACATCTTAATAACTGGCAACCTTTCAACAACGTAGGTGTAAAGCGCTGGATTTTGCCAGCTAGCTGTGAGAGTTATAACGCA
Organism: Hoylesella saccharolytica JCM 17484; assembly: GCF_000614205.1. Classification (GTDB taxonomy): domain Bacteria; phylum Bacteroidota; class Bacteroidia; order Bacteroidales; family Bacteroidaceae; genus Prevotella; species Prevotella saccharolytica. Next base: position 286,500 of record NZ_BAKN01000001.1, on the reverse strand, counting down.
TACATCTTTCACATGCAAGATAAATTGGAAGAAGTATATCTGTTACGAGAAACGCCTCCGACTCCCACTATAAGTTTCCAAGCTTTTGGTTTACTCAATCCTGCTGTTTTTAAAGGGGCGTATGTTCCCATCGACTGTTCCTCTGCCTATAAAGCAAATCCTCTTTGGAAAGCGGAACCTTATGATGAACATTATCATAACTTCCCCCTGATTTACCGCGAGCAAGTTACCATCGGGTCTACCGGCTATATCAGCTTTTATTTAGATACCGAGAATTTCAAAGTGCCTAAAGATTGCTATGCCTACATTATTACCGGTACAAAAACGGGCAGAACCGGATATCCCGATGCACAAATCACTGCTTATGCCGAAGGAAGTATCATTCCCCAAAAGACGGGATTTATACTCGAAGCACCGGCAGGAACATTAAGTTATGAAGCTGCCGTAGCCGTACAAGCCACAGACCCTGTGGCAGACGTAACAAACAGTATGATGGTTGGTACAAGAACCGGAGAAGAATTTAGCGGCGGAAACTATAAATACTACGTTTTTGCCAACGGCGAAAAAGGATTGGGCTTTTATCATCAGGGCGACCGCAAGGGAACGAGCATCAAACTTAGGGCGCATCAGGCAGGTTTGAAACTTCCCACCAGCGGACCTGCACCCGCGAAAGGTTTCGTACTCGACTTTGAAGAAGCCAGGCGTAACCTTACCACCGGCATTCGTTCTATCGTTTCTCAAGACAAACAGCAGCAAGGAACCATCTACGACCTGCAAGGTCGCCGCGTAACAAATCCCACGCGTGGCATTTATATTGTGAATGGGAAAAAACAAATTTTTAATTGATAACAAAAAGATATGAACAATAAATTTCCATATACAGTCCCCCGTATTCAAATAGTTCCGTTGGCAACAGCAGAAAAGATAGCCACCGATTTCATTATCACATCGAAAAAGGTAGGCGAAGATGAGGGGCTTTCCAAAGGCGGATATTTCGACGACGAAGAAGACGAGGAGGAAACAAACTCCAACCCCTGGGACGAACCTCTGTTTTAGATATTCTCTCACCCCCTCCGCCCCTGCAACATCCACGCGGGGGCGGAGAAAAGGGAGGGGAGAAGCGAGTGACAGAATTTTGCACACGAAATTGCTTGCCGACAATCCGCTGAACAAAAATCGCACACAAGACAAGACCTCTACATTGAAAATGAAACACTTATTTTATAATTAATTAAATAGTAATATCATGGTAGCTAAAAATCAATTACCAAAATTCGTTCGCATTCAGACCATTTATCTGGGTGCTCACAGCAATGCCACGCACACGTTGTTTCACAGCAATCAGTACGACCTCGTGGCGAAGGTAGAACAAACCAAGCTCAACATCCCCGCCTAACCCTTTCACCTTTTCACCCTTTCACTTTTTCACCCTTTCACCTTTAAATCGCCTTTTTATCCTTTTTTGTCTTTACTTTAAAATCTTTTTTCGTATCTTTGCCCCAAAACAGAAGCAAAGGTATCAGGATAAGAGGATGATGAAAAAGCTGTACACATATTTAATGACCTTGGTTCTGATGGCAAGTACCATCGGGATTAATGTCAATTCGCACTATTGTAGCGGCGAATATGTGGGCAGCATCGTCAACGGTTTTACTTTTATTACCGAGCAGGGCGAGGCTATGCAGGGCTGCATGGAAAAGGAAAACGATTGTACGCACTGCAAAAACGTAAAGCATTGTTACCGCATTCTTTCGCAGTTTATGAAAGGACAGGTGGCACAAACACAGCCGGTGGTTGTTCAGCCTGATTGGTTTCATGCCGCATTCGAGCAACAATCTATTCCGCAACCCATTGTCTGCGAAATAGAAAGTACACATTCTTATTATTATACACCCCCGCCTTTACCCGATGTTCTTATTTTGAACAAGGGGTTAAGAGCGCCGCCGCGATTTTCTTGAAAGTAGCAGAAGAAGTAAGTAGGAATTGAAAATTGATAATCTCCAATTGACCAGTTGGAGATTGACAATGAATCATTCGCTTTCTTCCGGTTGTTTCTTGCCTGCTATTTTCTTACCTTGTGGCAATTGTTTGTTTGCAATTGTCCATTTACGCTTTATTATAACCATCAATTATTAATTGGTTGTTATCGGTTGTTAATTTTTAATTGTCAATGAAAGAATTATGCTTCAAAAAATCATTCGATATTTTCTGCAAAACCGAGTGGTCACTGCCATTGTGCTTATTGCACTCGTTGCGGGTGGACTTTCAACGGCTCCGTTTGCCTGGCATGGCGGCTTTTTGCCCCGCAATCCGGTGGCAGTGGATGCTATTCCCGATGTAGGCGATAACCAACAGATTATCGCTACCGACTGGATGGGGCGTTCGCCGAAGGATGTGCAAGAGCAGATTACCTATCCGCTCACCACCTCTCTGTTGGGCATTCCCGGCGTTAAAACTATCCGCTCGACATCGATGTTCGGCATGTCGTTCATCTACATCATCTTCAAAGACGATGTAGAGTTTTACTGGAGCCGCTCGCGCATCCTCGAAAAACTGAATTCGCTGCCACCGAATTTGCTGCCCGAGGGGGTTCAACCCACGTTAGGTCCCGACGCAACAGCGCTCGGACAGATTTTCTGGTACACGCTCGAGGGGCGCGATACCCAAACAAACAAGCCCAGTGGAGGCTGGGATCCGCAAGAACTGCGCACCATTCAAGATTACTACGTGCGTTATTCGCTCACCGCTGCCGATGGAGTTGCCGAGGTGGCATCGGTCGGTGGATACGTCAAAGAGTATCAGGTAGACCTCGACCCTGATGCCATGCGCTCGTATGGGGTGAACCTTATCGAGGTAATGAAAGCAGTGAAGAACGCCAATATCGATGTGGGGGCGGGTACGATGGAGGTAAACCGCGCCGAATATCTTATTCGCGGACTGGGTTATATCAAAAGTTTGGCCGACTTGGAGAATGCTGCCGTTACCTCGCGCAACGGTGTTCCGGTGCGCATAAAAGATGTGGCGAAGGTCAATTTCGGGCCCGGCGACCGTCGCGGAGGGCTTGATAAAGAGGGCCAAGAGGCTGTTGGCGGAGTTGTTGTGGCGCGTTACGGTAGCAATCCGATGGACGTTATCAACAATGTAAAGGCGAAAATAAAGGAGATGCAGGCAGGAATGCCCGAAAAAAGGTTGAAAGACGGTAGTGTGTCGAAGGTTACTGTGGTGCCTTTTTACGACCGAACGCAACTGATAAAAGAAACCATCGGCACACTCGAAAGTGCGCTTACGCACGAGGTGCTCATCTGTATCATCGTTGTTTTGATACTCGTTCTCAACCTGCGAGCATCGGTTGTTATCGCCGGAATGCTGCCGTTGGCGGTGCTCGCCACCTTTATTGTGATGAAGCTCACCAACATCGAAGCCAACATTGTGGCGCTTTCGGGCATCGCTATTGCCATCGGTGTGATGGTAGATGTGGGCGTGGTGCTGATGGAAAACGTGGTTCGACACCTTGAAAAAGACTTCGGCAAGGGCGTGCACGTGGGTGGAAAGCAGCTCGAAGACGTCATACTGAAAGCCGTCAGCGAGGTGTCGGGTGCTATTGTCACAGCCATGCTCACCACCGTTATCAGCTTTTTGCCCGTGTTTGCTATGCAGGCGCAAGAAGGCAAGATGTTTCATCCGCTGGCATTTACCAAGACTTTCGCCCTGACGGCATCGCTGGTGTTGGGCATGGTGATACTGCCCACACTGGCTTATTGGGTGTTTTCGCTCCGATTGCCGCAGCGTTGGATACGGCGAATGGGGCTCGGCGGACAACCGCGAACCCTCAAACTGTGGCGTTGGGAAGTGCCGTTTAAGCATCTTTTTATTGCCATCGCCGTGTTACTGTCGGTTGGTTTGCTCGCCGAAATGTGGCTTCCGCTGGGTCCTGAAGCAGGCATCGTGGTCAACACGCTCTTTGTTGGCGGACTGGTCGGCATTATCTTGGCTGCGCTGTGGCTGCTGGTTATCTATTACGAACGCATTCTGCGCTGGTGCTTACACAACCGTTGGAAGTTTATGACCCTGCCTCTGCTTACCCTTGCAGCGGGCGTTTGGGTGTGGCAAAACACCGGAAAAGAGTTTATGCCCGCACTCGACGAGGGCTCGTTTATGCTCATGCCCACGAGTATGCCCCATTCGGGAGTCGAAGAAAACATACGTTACACCCGCCTGTTAGACAAAAGATTGAAGGCGATACCTGAAGTTGAACTGGCCGTGGGCAAGTGGGGACGCGTTAATTCGGCACTCGACCCGGCACCCATACAGATGTACGAAACCACCATTAACTATCTGCCCGAGTACATTTTGGATGAGAATGGACAGCGGGCAAGGTTTAAAACCGACGGCAAAGGGCGTTTTGTGTTGAAAAACGGCAGTGTTTACGACCCCGCAAAGCTTCCGGGTGATACCGAAAGATAGTTTGGTGCCCTCCGGCAGCGGCGATTACTTTCGCCAATGGCGTAGCCATATCCGCACCGCCGACGATATTTGGACTGAGATAACCCATGCTGCCACGCTGCCAGGACTAACCGGCTCGCCCAAATTGCAGCCCATTGCCACGCGTATGGTGATGCTTTCAACAGGTTTAAAGGCACCGATGGGACTTAAAATATACGGTCCCGACCTTGTTTCTATCGAACAGGCAGGGCGTCAACTCGAACGGGCGATGAAGCAAATGCCCGACATCAACCCCGCATCGGTATATTACGACCGCACCGAGGGGGCTCCCTATATCGAGTTGAAGCTCGACCGTGAGAAGATGGCACGCTACGGCATACAGGTGGGCGACATGCAAAGCGTTATCGAAACAGCCATCGGCGGTATGAGCGAAGGCTACACCGTAGAGGGCCGCGAACGGTTTCCCATCCGCGTGCGGTACGCCCGTGAGCTGCGCGATAACCCCGAAGCGCTGGGCGGAATACTGATTCCTGCAGCCGACGGAACGCAAATTCCGCTGTCGCAACTGGCCGAAATACAATTTACCAAAGGTGCAACGATGATTTCGAGCGAGAATACTTTCCTCGTAGGATACATCACCTTCGACCGTCAGGGCACAAAAGCCGAAGTAGATGTGGTAAACAATGCCGCGCACACGCTTGAACATTTGCTGGCGCAAGGAAGGCTCAAGCTGCCCAAAGGGGTAAGCTACCGTTTTACCGGAACTTACGAACAAGAAGCCCATGCCACGCAACGCTTGGCGTTGGTTATACCCATTGCGCTGCTCTCTATTCTGCTTATTCTCTACTTTCAGTTTCGTTCGGTCACCGCATCGCTCATCCATTTTTCGGGTGTCTTTGTGGCTTTTGCCGGCGGTTTCATTCTTATCGGGCTCTATAGTCAGCCTTGGTTCCTCGACTTCTCTATCGCCGGCGTTAACATGCGCACCCTTTTCGACATTCACACCATCAACATGAGCGTGGCGGTATGGGTGGGTTTTATTGCGCTTTTCGGTATTGCCACCGACGATGGCGTGCTCATGGGCACCTACATTCACCAGGTTTTCGAGGCCGAAAAGCCCCGTACACGTCATGATATACAAGAGGCGGTGGTGCGAGCGGGACTTAAACGTGTGCGCCCGGCTGCTATGACAACGGCTTCTACACTGATTGCGCTGCTGCCGGTGCTGACGTCTACAGGCAAGGGAGCCGACATTATGGTGCCCATGGCGATACCAACGTTCGGCGGAATGCTGATCCAAACGATGACGATGTTTATTGTGCCGGTGTTGCAATGTTGGTGGCGAGAACGTAAAGAAACCTTTGATGAACGGCAGAATGAAAGATGAAGAAATCAAGGTAAAAGATGAAGAAAGAGCAAAAAAATATCTCCTTAACAACCAAGAGGCAACCTTCTGGTTTTCAATAGCTTACAAACGGGCTTGCAAAAGGATAGGTTTTGGCCTTCAAAAGCATAGGTTTTACAACCCAAAAGCATAGGTTTTGCAACCTAAAAGCATAGGTTTTGCAAGGCAAAAACACAGCTTTTGAAATCAGACGGATAAGCCATTGGTTTTCAGCTTATTGTAAAGATGATAAAAAACAAACAGTTATATTGATGAAAAAGATGCTATATATCGCGGTTTTGGGGGTATGTTTTGCCTCTGCAAAAGCGCAAGACAGCCTGCAAACTTACATACGGCAGGCAGTGCAAAACAACCCCGAAACGGCCGAACTATATAATGCCTATCGGGCTGCAACGGCTGCAGCCGAAGGTGCGGGTGTGCTGCCCGACCCCGAACTGTCGCTGGGCTTCTACCCCAGGCCGATGGAACATATCGGCGGTAAGCAAGTAATGACGTTTCAGCTGATGCAGATGCTGCCGTGGTGGGGCACGTTGCGCGCCGGAAGAGAGGCGAAAGAGTGGCGTGCCAAAGCGGCTTACGAGCGGCTGCGCCAAAGTGGTTTGGGGCTGGCTTTTCAGGTTAGGCGGCAGTGGTACGAGCTGTGGGCGGTGCAAGAACGCATCAAAAGCCTTGCCGAAAACATTTCGCTGCTCAAGGGTATCCGGCAGGTGGCGCTCTACGAATACAAGTCTGCCACGCGAATGAAGGGTGCGCGGTTGAGCGATCAGATGCGTCTGGATGCCGAATTGGCACGGTTGGAAGAACAAAAAACAAGTCTGGAGTCGCAACGCGAGCTGCAACGCCGGCAGTTTAACCTGCTGTTGCACCGTGAAGAAACGGCCGTTGTGCACCTTCCCGATAACATTCGGCTGCAAAAGCTACGCGAAACGCCGTGGGATGAAATCCTCAGACGCAGTCCGCAATTGTCGCAAACGCTTGCAGAGAGCAATGTTTACAAGGCTGAAGCAGAGCGGGCGCGACGTCAGGGCATGCCGATGATAGGTGTGGGTGTGGAATATATGCTTAACAAAAAGCGCGATGCACATGCCATGGGGGTAATGCCCGAGATGAACGGCATGGATATGTGGATGCCGATGGTAAAAATTTCGCTGCCCATTTATCGGCGCAAAACCACGTCGGCAATGCGCGCTGCGCATCTGATGCGTGTTTCTGCCGAAGCTGCTTACAGTCGGCAGGTCGACGAATTGCGTGCGCGTTATCTCTCCATAGCCCAACGCGAAGACGACGTACTGCGTAAGATAGCGCTTTACAAGGAGCAAATCCATCTGTTGGAAAGCACCTTAGAACTGATGAAAACTGAATATGCCAACGGGCAAACCACGCTGACCGACATCCTGCAAACCTCGCGCGAGCTGTTGGATTATGCGTTGAAAAAGCAAGAAGCCTATGCTCTACACGCTGCCATCGCGGCAGAAATGGAACAGCTGACGGGCGAGAACGAGATACAACCAAACATTCAATAACGAAAGGAACAAAATGATGAAACCGATATTAAACGAGATACAACGCAAGCCATGGCTTGTTTTTGGCGTGGCGCTTGTGGCAGGTTTGTTGTTGGGTTGGCTGCTTTTTCGCGGCAAGAGCACAACGCACGAACATGCCCAAACCGAAAAAGCGCAGGTGTGGACGTGCTCGATGGACCCCCAAGTACGGCAAGATCATCCCGGAACGTGCCCCATCTGCGGCATGGATTTAATTCCGCTGACCTCTGGAACGCAGGCTTCGACAATCGGCGAAAACGCCGTTACGCTGTCTGAAGAGGCGGTGGCGCTGGCGAATATACAAACCGAAGTGGTGGGAACAGGCGTTGGCGGCAAAGAAATAAGGCTTTTTGGCAAGGTAGAAGCCGACCAACGACTGCAGCAATCGCAAGCGGCTTATGCCGGCGGACGCATCGAACGGCTGTTTATCAATGCCGTTGGCGATGCCGTAAGCAAAGGTCAGGCACTGGCCACTATCTATTCGCCCGAGCTGTACACTGCTGGTCAGGAACTTGTTACCGCGCTGGATTATCCCGACGAACGCCAACGAAAGGTGGTAACCGATGCTGCCATTGAGAAACTGAAACTGCTAAACGTGGAGCAGGCGCAAATCAACACGCTACTACGTACGCGCAAAGCGTCGCCTTACATCACGCTACGCGCCAACACATCGGGCACGGTTGTGGCTAAGAATGTGCAGCCGGGCGACTATGTAAAACAAGGCGACGCGCTGTTGCAGATAGCCAACTTGTCGAGGGTTTGGATGATTTTTAAAGCCTACGAAGCCGACCTGCCCTTTATTAAGGTGGGTTCTGCCGTGCGGTTTACCGTCGAGGCGTTGCCCGGAAAGGTGTTTACGGGGCGTGTTTCGTTTGTAGACCCCGTGATAGATGCGCAGAGCAGAACCGCCGGCGTGCGTGTAGAGATGGCCAACAAAGGCGGTATGTTTAAGCCCGAAATGCTGATAACGGGTAACATCACGGCGCAAATAGGCGGCAAAAACAGCGAAATCGTCGTGCCGAAGTCGGCTGTGCTGTGGACGGGTAGGCGTTCGGTGGTGTATGTAAAAGACGATAGCGAGCAACATCCCACCTTTATCATGCGTCAGGTTACATTGGGTGCATCGCTTCCCGACAGCTATGTCATTGCCGACGGACTGGCCGAAGGCGAAGAGATAGTTACCAATGGCGTGTTTGCGGTAGATGCAAGTGCACAGCTGGAGGGTAAAAAAAGCATGATGGAATAACTTCTTATCGGTTGGGCAAGCGGCTTACCGGGCTGATGGTTAACGTGTTTTGAATGATTTACTAATTAATAATTTACATTTATTTATCCGCCTGTTACCCCCTTTGCTCTTCGAAGCGGGGTGGGGAAAGGCTCAATTTAAAGCTTATGAAAAAAATGGTATTAGCGCTGGCAGCCCTGTTATGTATGGGCGCAGCAAATGCAAAGACAGTGAAAACAACCTTTGAGGTAAACGGCAACTGCGAACATATGTGCAAGCCCACGATAGAAAAGGCAGCCCAAAAGGTGCCGGGCGTGGTGTCGGCAAAGTGGAATGTGAAGACGCATCAACTTAGTTTGGTTTACAACGACACGCAGACTTCGCCCGAAAAGGTGCAGAAAGCGATTGCCGCCAAAGGCTACGATGCAGGCAAAGTGCGGGCTACCGATGCAGCTTACAACAGTTTGCACAAGTGTTGTCAGTATAAACGCAAGTAACGCAGCACACATTTCAAACCGTGTTTTTCGCGCTTTGAGCAGCCGTTTCTTACCTGTTGGGCAGATCGGGGGCGGCTGTTTTTCTTTTTATACCTTATTATATATGGGGGGACTTGACACGAACAGAAGGCAGGGATGTTGCCAATCAGAAAACGAAGGCTTGACAATGAAGAAATACACCCGTATTTTCCATTGCTTCAAAGGGTAGAAAACAATAGGCGGCCTCTATCCTCGCATTGAAAATTGATCATATGCAGGAACAGGTAAGGCACGCAACAGGAAAGCCATTTGATATGTAGAGAATAGAAAAATCATCGTTTTAAGGTATTGCAAGGGGTAGGAAAGCGATGTAATTTTGCAGCGAAACAATGTTGTTTCAAGTTAATTTATATACATCATGACAAAACAAATAGAACTGATTGTGTTATGGGTGCTCATCGTGTTAGGTTTTCTTACCCACACGTTGGCAGATGTTATGCCCGCTTTTTGGGGCGAAAGCATTGTTGCAATGCCCGGCGGTGTGGCCCCGAAAGGTATGATTGCTTTTATGCTGATACTGACTTATACCTTGCCGGCATTGGCTATTTTGGCGTTGGTGTACGGCAAGTGTAAGGCTTATCGCATCGCTAATGCAGTGCTGGCATGCATCTTCGGCGTGTTCTGTATTTTGCACATGGGCGAATGGGTTGATGCTTTTAACCCCGTTCAGCTGGCTGTTATGCCGTTGATGGCGGTTATCGGCGTTGTTCTTGCCGTGCAATCGATTAGATTTGTGAAAGAGTAGCGCAGGCAGACACTTAACGACCGGGAGGAGAAAAGTCTGCTTCCCGGTTATTAAGTGTGGGCCAGTCAATCGGTAGGCCATTTTAATTCTTTGTTCACAAGAATGGATGTGCCACCCCAAGGTAGGTAATAGCCGTGACAAATAAAACGGTTTTTATCCCCAAAATGGTAGGCAGCACAGTGTTCTACGGCCTCAAACATCCTTTTATCTCCTTCTAAAACCGGTGTGCCACAGCCTTGAAGCATTTCTGTTTCGGTATTATCCAGATACGATCCTTGCACCTTTCGGCTGCGGCCCACTACTACCTACCATTCTCAAAAGCCATCACCGGATTGTGTACAAGTGGCTTATTGACTTGCGCCGGATGTTTGGGGCGGGGCTTGTTGGTTTATGCAAAGAGACTGAAAGCAAAGGCGCAACAAACGGTAAACGCAGATACGGGATTCATAAGCAAGGGTTTTTGCCGGCCATACGCCGGCATTTTTATTCGGTTTAATATAAAAGCAGCAGACCTGCAACGGCCGCATAACCTATCATTCGGATGGGATTAATTTTAAGAAACTTTGTTCCGATGAAGGTGGCGGCGAAAAGAAAGACGCTGACCCAAAACTGCCAAGGGTGGGTAAGGGGCGAAGAGAAGTTTTCTTCGGTCATCAAAAGCAGAGCGGCAGCGCCTAACATACCCACTACAGCAGGTCGCAAGCCGGCAAAAACATCTTGTACCGCAGAGGTTTTCATATATTTCATCAGCATCTTACTAATGAGCACCATCAGAATCAACGATGGAAGCACCAGCGCAAAGGTGGCTGTGGCGCTGCCCAAAACGGCCATCCATGTGCCGAACCCCGCGTTGTGGGCTGCCGTATAACCGCAATAGGTGGCGGCATTGATGCCGATAGGACCGGGTGTCATTTGCGAAATGGCAACGATATTGGTAAATTCGGCCGAGCTGAGCCAATGGTGATGTATCACCGTTTCGGTCTGAATGAGCGACAACATACCGTATCCGCCTCCAAAACCAAACAGTCCGATGATAAAAAACGTATAAAAAAGCTCTAAGAAAACCATTGGGGATATTGATGATTGAGAATTGACAAGTGAGAATGAAAGTAATTGAGGGGTGAATTACGGGTAATAAATCGTTCCTAACAAAAATGAATAATGAACAATGATTGATGGTTAGTGCTCGTCCGTTTCGGTAGGTTTTATAAACTTTCCGTAGAGATATCCGCATACGCCGGCTGCGATAATGATGTATATCGGATTAACGTGAAGCGCCCAGATAAGCAGTGCGCAGACAATAGGAATCCAGATGTTCGACAACGTGATATGCGCGCTTTTGGCCAGATTAAATGTCGGAACGGCAATAAGGGCCACCACTGCCGGTCGTATTCCGCGAAACATAGCGGCTACAAGGGCATTGTCTTGAAACTGATGAAAGAACATAGCGATGAGTAAAATGATGAGAAAAGAGGGTAAGGCGGTGCCCAGACAGGTGCAAAGTGCTCCGCGCAGTTTGCGCATTTTGTAGCCGATAAAGATGCTGATGTTCACCGCAAACACACCGGGACAACTCTGCGCAATGGCGATAAGGTCGAGAAACTCTTCCTTTTCTATCCACCGATGCTTGTTCACCACTTCAGTTTCAATGATGGGTATCATCGCATATCCGCCCCCCAGCGTAAACAATCCGATTTTAAAAAAAATGCAGAAACTCTGCCAATAAACCGAATACGTGCGCTGGGCGCTCTGCTTTTCTGCATTCATAAGCCTTGTGCTGATAAGTGGACAGATTGTTTACAACCTGCGTTTCAGTGTTGGTTTTCAATCCATTTGCGTGCATTGACAAAGGCTTCTATCCATGGTGTAACCTCATCTGCTTTGCGTTCGCGCGGGTAATAAGCATTTTGCCAAGCAAAAATAGAACGTTCCAAATGTGGCATCATTGCCAAATGACGCCCATCGGCAGAGCAAATGCCCGCCACATTATAGTCAGACCCATTGGGATTACCGGGATATTCGGCATAATTATACTTAGCTACGATGTGGTATTTATCCTCCGGTTCGGGCATATAAAATCTTCCTTCGCCATGCGCAACCCATATACCCAGTTTGCTGCCGCTTAACGTTCCCAGCATCACACTGTTGTTTTGAGGGATGGTTAACCCCAGAAATGCACTTTCAAACTTTTGCGAGGTGTTGTGGGTAAGATGGGTATGGTGCTCGTGTTCGGGATTGATAAGGTTGAGCTCTACCATCAGCTGGCAGCCGTTACAGATGCCCAGCGAAAGCGTATCTTTACGTGCATAGAACTTATCGAGCGCTTCTTTGGCTTTGGGATTGTAGAGAAAAGCGCCTGCCCAACCCTTTGCAGAACCCAATACGTCAGAGTTGGAGAAGCCTCCGCAAAATACAATCATGCTAATGTCTTGCAAAGTTTCGCGTCCTGAGATAAGATCGGTCATCGTAACATCCTTTACATCGAATCCCGCGAGATATAAAGCATACGCCATTTCACGTTCACCATTGGTTCCTTTTTCACGAATGATGGCCGCTTTTACGCCTGATGCCGTGCGCCGATCAGCACTAATGCCATACTGTTGCAGCTTGCCCGTAAACTCTTTGCTGAACTTCAGTTCTATGGGTTGCTTTTTATAATTGAGCCAACGCTTCTTGGCCGTGCCGTTAAAGCTCTGCTTGCTATCGAGCCGATACGAGGTGAGATACCATGTTTCGCGAAGCGAGTTGATATCGAAAGAATATTCGTTATTGCCCTTTTGTACCACAAGGCTGCGTGTTTGGGGTGTCGGAACACCGATTTGGGTGTATCCTACGCCTTGGGCGTCTAAGAAATCGCATACGGCATGCTGATGTTCATTGCTTACTTGGATAACCACTCCGGGGTTTTCGGCAAAGAGATTTTTCACCACATCATCATCTTTCAGCTCTTGTAAGTTGATGCGCATTCCTCCCTTTTCATTGGCAAAGGTCATCTCGAGCAATGTAGTAACCAGTCCTCCTGCCGAAATATCATGCCCTGCCATAAGCCATTCGCGGTTTATCAGCTCTTGAACGGCGTTGAAACAGTTGGCAAAATAGTCGGCATCGGCTACCGTCGGAACATCGCTTCCCACTTTTTCGAAGGTCTGTGCAAAGGCACTTCCGCCCAACTTTTGTCGATCAAAAGAGAAGTCGATGTAATAAAGTGCCGATTTACTATCGTTGGCCAGTACCGGCGAAACTACCTTTCTTACATCCGACACCTCACCGCCACTGCTCACAATAACCGTTCCCGGTGCAATCACCTTTTGACCGTTGGGATATTGCTGGGTCATCGACAGCGAGTCTTTTCCCGTCGGAACATTCACGCCAATCGCACAACAAAAGTTGCTCAACGCTTCTACCGCCCTGTAAAGACGTGCGTCTTCGCCGGCTTGCGATCTGCAAGGCCACATCCAGTTGGCAGAAAGACTAACGCTACTAAGGCCTTCTGAAAGCGGCGCCCACACCAAATTGGTAAGCGATTCACTAACGGCCAGCACCGAACCGGCCTCTGCTGACGCCAAGCCCACTTGCGAGCGTGTCCCAAAGCTGTGGCAATACCCGTTTTTCCACGATAATCCAGTGCCACTACGCCACAATCCGATAAGGGCAATTGTATCTCGCCTTGCGTTTGTTGACGTGCCACCTTACCCGAAACCGAACGGTCTACCTTGTTTGTTAACCAGTCTTTACAAGCCACTGCTTCCAGTTTCAGCACCCGTTCAATATAAGTTGTCAGGTGTTCTTCACCCTCTTTGTTGCAGTCTTTTGCGCCTCCGATGGGTTCGTAGCTCACGTTTTCATAGTGATGTGCTACGGTATGGTCGGTCATAATGGTTTTCGGCGAATGACCAAACATCTGTGCCACATCCAAATCGAAAGGTTTTGTACCGTCTTTCTGCTTAAAACTGAAGTGTGCATCGCCCGTTGTTTCGCCCACAACATATAGTGAGGCACGCTCGCGTTCGGCAATCTTTCGCACCTCATCAATGTGCTGTTCGTTAATAAGAAGCCCCATTCGCTCCTGACTTTCGTTAGCAATAATTTCTTTTGCCGACAGTGTTTTGTCGCCAATGGGTAGTTCACTCATCTCTATTTCGCCACCGCATTCTTCCACCAATTCGCTTAAACAGTTCAAATGTCCTGCCGAACCGTGGTCGTGAATCGACACAACGGGGTTGTTATCGCTTTCTACCAAGGCGCGAACAAGGTTGTAAGCACGCTTCTGCATTTCAGGATTGGCGCGCTGAATGGCGTTCAGTTCGATACCGTTAGAGTATCTGCCGGTGTCGACCGACGACACAGAGCCACCTCCAAGACCAATTCTGTAATTGTCTCCACCCACTACCACAATTTTATTTCCTTGTTGTGGCTCACCTTTCAAACAATCTCTCTTCGTGCCGTAACCTACACCGCCAGCCAGCATAATTACCTTATCGTAAGCATAAAAAGGTGCTTGGGCATCGCCATGAGCATCCGTAGCGGCCCCCTTTTCTTGATGTTCGAAGGTCAAAACCGAACCGGTGATGAGCGGCTGACCGAACTTATTGCCAAAGTCGGATGCGCCGTTCGAAGCTTTAATCAAAATTTGGTCGGGCGATTGATACAGCCATTTCCTTACAGGGAGCAACGTTTCCCAATCCCGCCCGCCATCCAATCGCGGATAAGAGGTCATGTACACCGCCGTTCCCGCTATGGGCCACGACCCTATTCCGCCACCCATTCGGTCGCGAATTTCGCCTCCCGTACCCGTGGCTGCTCCGTTAAAAGGCTCTACGGTAGTAGGAAAATTGTGTGTTTCGGCCTTCAGCGAAATAACGCTTTCAATATCTTTAATGCGAAAATAGTCGGCAGTGGTGGGGTCGGCAGGTGCAAACTGCTCCACAACAGGTCCTTGTGCAAAGGCCACATTATCTTTATATGCCGAAAGAATGCTACCCGGATGCTCTGCCGTTGTTCGCTTAATCATGGCAAAGAGCGACGATTCTTTCTCTTCTCCGTCAATAATAAAGGTACCTCCGAATATTTTATGACGACAATGTTCCGAGTTGATTTGTGCGAAACCAAACACTTCCGAGTCGGTAAGCGACCGTCCCTGCTGCTTTTCAACATGATGCAGATAAGCAATTTCATCAGCCGATAGCGCCAAACCTTCCGTTTCGTTAAACGCTTCCAGATTGTCGATGTAAACTGTGGGTTGCGGTTGGTGGTCTACCCGAAACACCTCTTGTCCAATGCCTTCATACATTCGCTGTAACATCGGGTCGTAGTCGGCGTTGCTTCCCGCTACCGGAAAAAACTCCTCGATACGTAAAATGCCGTTAAGATTCATGTTTTGTGTAATCTCAACGGCATTTGTACTCCACGGCGTTATCATTTCGCGGCGCGGACCCACATAATATCCTTCCAGCTCTTGCGTATCCATCAATGTTGCTTCGCCATACAGCCAGCACAGCTTGGCAATTTCTTCATCACTCGGCTGATGGTCAATCTCTGTCGCAATCACCGTTTCTTTCTGCGTCTTAAAAAAAAGAATCATTGTTATTTTGTTTGAAAAAGTAGCGTATTCGTGTGTACAAAGTTACTGCTTTTCGATCATACTCTGCCGAATTTTACAGAAGAAAAAAGCAAGAATATCAATACATCGAATATCAATTGTTTGTTTTAAACATTATTATTACTTTTGTAAAATGTTGTTTCTAAAATACTGTTAGAGGTCTTTCGCCAACTAAAGAATAGTTTAAAATTCATACTAAAATAACAGAAGATATTCTTGGTGATGCCTTATAATACTGATATTACAAACTTAAAATTTAGCATATAATGAAAAATCAAAACTCTTTACCCTCAAATCCAACTGACATTTTGGAGGATAAACCTTTTTGGGCAGCATTCTTTAACTTAGCTCGTCACAATGTTTATCTTACCGTTAACCACATCAATAAGTTGCTTGACTTAGAAAAACTGTATGATGAAGGTAAACATAAAGAAATCTTTGAACGTGAAGATATTTTTAATATATCGGATGATGTGATGAATGATGCCAATTCAAACGGTAAAAAAAGGAAGTTGGATATAAAGAAAATATGGGATGACCTCGATACAGATCTCACGAGGAAATACCAATTAAGAGAGCTAATATTGAAACATTTCCCTTTTATTCAACCGGCAATTATTGGTGCACAAACAAAAGAAAGAACAACTATAGATAAAGATAAAAGGAGCACAAGCACATCCAACGATTCCTTAAAGCAAACTGGCGAAGGTGATATTAACGATCTTTTGTCACTTTCTAATGTGAAATCGATGTTCTTTCGCCTCCTACAGATATTAGAACAGTTGAGAAATTATTACTCACATGTCAAGCATTCAAAATCGGCAACTATGCCCAACTTTGATGAAGACTTATTAAATTGGATGCGTTATATCTTTATCGATAGTGTGAATAAAGTTAAAGAAGATTATAGCAGCAATTCTGTAATTGACCCTAACACCAGTTTCTCACACCTTATATATAAAGATGAGCAGGGAAAAATAAAGCCCTGCAGATACCCCTTTACCTCAAAAGACGGTTCAATCAATGCGTTTGGTCTTCTATTTTTTGTTTCTCTTTTTCTTGAAAAACAAGATTCTATTTGGATGCAGAAAAAGATACCAGGCTTTAAAAAAGCGTCAGAAAATTATATGAAGATGACCAACGAGGTGTTTTGCAGAAATCATATACTGCTTCCTAAAATACGATTAGAAACTGTATATGATAAAGATTGGATGCTGCTGGATATGCTTAACGAAGTGGTTCGATGCCCTCTTTCTTTGTACAAACGCCTAACACCGGCAGCTCAAAATAAGTTTAAAGTTCCCGAAAAATCATCTGATAATGCAAACCGGCAAGAAGACGATAATCCTTTTAGTCGAATTTTAGTGCGGCATCAAAATCGTTTTCCCTATTTTGTATTACGCTTTTTCGATCTTAATGAGGTGTTTACAACTCTCCGTTTTCAAATAAACTTAGGCTGTTATCATTTTGCCATCTGTAAAAAGCAAATCGGAGACAAAAAAGAAGTCCACCATCTTATACGTACTTTATATGGCTTTTCCAGATTACAGAACTTTACCCAGAACACCAGACCTGAAGAATGGAATACTTTGGTAAAAACAACAGAACCATCTTCGGGCAATGATGGCAAAACGGTTCAAGGTGTTCCGTTGCCGTATATATCATACACCATACCTCATTATCAAATAGAAAATGAAAAGATAGGCATAAAAATATTTGACGGAGACACTGCTGTTGACACTGATATTTGGCCTTCTGTATCAACAGAAAAACAACTGAACAAACCTGATAAATATACACTTACACCGGGCTTTAAGGCTGATGTCTTTTTAAGTGTACACGAGTTGTTGCCTATGATGTTTTATTATCAATTGTTGTTGTGCGAAGGTATGTTGAAAACAGACGCTGGTAATGCTGTTGAAAAAGTGCTTATAGATACTCGAAATGCTATTTTCAATCTTTATGATGCTTTTGTTCAAGAAAAGATAAATACCATAACCGACCTCGAAAACTATCTTCAGGATAAACCAATCCTGATAGGACACTTGCCTAAACAAATGATAGACTTGCTGAAAGGGCATCAAAGGGATATGCTAAAAGCGGTTGAACAGAAAAAGGCTATGTTAATTAAAGATACTGAACGCCGATTAAAACTACTGGATAAGCAGCTAAAACAGGAAACGGACGTTGCAGCAAAAAACACCGGAACATTACTGAAAAATGGGCAAATTGCCGATTGGCTGGTTAATGATATGATGCGATTTCAGCCTGTAAAGCGAGATAAGGAAGGCAACCCGATAAATTGTAGCAAAGCCAACAGCACCGAATACCAAATGTTACAGCGGGCTTTTGCATTTTATGCAACCGATTCTTGCCGGCTATCGCGTTATTTTACGCAGCTCCATCTTATTCATAGTGATAATTCACACCTCTTCTTATCTCGTTTTGAATATGATAAACAACCTAATTTGATCGCTTTTTATGCTGCATATTTAAAAGCAAAATTAGAGTTTTTGAATGAACTGCAACCCCAAAATTGGGCATCAGACAACTACTTTTTACTGCTGCGTGCACCTAAAAACGATCGCCAGAAATTAGCTGAAGGTTGGAAAAACGGCTTTAATCTGCCGCGCGGACTGTTTACCGAGAAAATTAAAACGTGGTTTAACGAACACAAGACGATAGTAGATATATCCGACTGTGATATCTTTAAAAACAGAGTAGGACAGGTTGCCCGGCTTATTCCCGTGTTCTTCGATAAGAAGTTTAAAGACCATTCGCAACCGTTTTATAGATACGATTTTAATGTAGGTAATGTGTCAAAACCCACTGAAGCCAATTATTTATCTAAGGGAAAACGCGAAGAATTGTTTAAGAGTTATCAGAATAAGTTTAAAAACAATATTCCCGCAGAAAAAACAAAGGAATATCGCGAATATAAAAACTTCAGTTTGTGGAAAAAGTTTGAACGCGAATTACGTCTCATCAAAAACCAAGATATCTTAATCTGGCTGATGTGCAAAAATCTTTTTGACGAGAAGATAAAGCCCAAAAAGGACATTCTAGAACCAAGAATAGCCGTTTCCTATATAAAACTCGACTCGCTTCAAACCAACACTTCTACTGCAGGCAGCCTGAATGCGCTGGCAAAAGTTGTGCCGATGACACTGGCCATCCATATAGATAGCCCCAAGCCGAAAGGCAAAGCAGGAAATAATGAAAAAGAAAATAAAGAATTTACGGTCTATATCAAAGAGGAAGGTACTAAACTTTTAAAGTGGGGAAACTTTAAAACGCTATTGGCAGATCGCAGAATTAAAGGACTCTTCTCGTATATAGAACACGATGATATCGATTTAAAACAACATCCGCTAACCAAACGTCGGGTAGATTTAGAATTAGATTTATACCAAACTTGCCGTATCGACATCTTTCAGCAAACGCTTGGTTTGGAGGCGCAATTGCTTGATAAATACTCTGATTTAAATACTGATAATTTTTATCAGATGCTGATCGGTTGGAGGAAAAAGGAAGGTATACCCCGTAATATCAAAGAGGATACTGATTTTTTAAAAGATGTACGCAATGCCTTTTCGCATAATCAATACCCTGACTCAAAAAAAATAGCCTTTAGGCGAATAAGAAAGTTCAACCCGAAAGAACTTATTTTAGAAGAGGAAGAGGGCCTGGGCATTGCCACACAAATGTATAAAGAGGTGGAGAAGGTTGTAAATAGAATAAAAAGAATCGAATTGTTTGATTAGTATATATCCATTGTATCTCTTGTCTACAAAACCAAAGAAACAAAGGTTTTATATTCAAAGGTTCGTATTATTTTTATAATTTTGCTCCAAGAATACAGCGTTAGTAAATAAGGGAACACAATCGATCAGTTGTGTCTACCTCCTTTTTGAGAGGTAAAAACAGCGAGCAATAATATCATAAGCACTTAAATTCAGTTGTGTCTACCTCCTTTTTGAGAGGTAAAAACAGCTTAAACGTTTGATTTATACGTGTTTGCGGGGTTGTGTCTACCTCCTTTTTGAGAGGTAAAAACAGCTCTCAGCAGGAATACCTTCACAGTCTCCATGTTGTGTCTACCTCCTTTTTGAGAGGTAAAAACAGCAAATTGTTATTGATTAACTAACGAAACGTGTTGTGTCTACCTCCTTTTTGAGAGGCATACCCAACTATAAGGCTTAAAACGTACTCTTCTGTCATGTTGTGTCTACCTCCTTTTTGAGAGGTATACCCAACAGATTTTGATATAAGTTTGCAGCTATTGTAAGCCAGAAAAAATGAAACGAGGGGGAGAAAGGACTTGTCTTGGGGTATTACCAATGTGTGGTAATACCATTACCAATAAGCGGTAATCCTGTTACCAACAAATGGTAATGGTGTTACCACACATTGGTAATAGCCCGACTGATAAGCGATGACATAAAAATAAAAAAGCGATTACTGTGCAGTAATCGCTTTTATGTTATTAGAATTGGGCTGAATAATATACCATAAAGGTATTTTTCCCAAGCATTTATAAGTGTGTATTGAATCTAAAAAAATGATAGGAATAGCGTTTATTTACTTGTTACAAGCATACGTTTCTATCTATTGAAGGTAAAGGTAAAAAGGATATAAACCTTTATTATTTATCCTTTATCTCTCGTTTTTCTAAAGAAAACGATGAGGAAAACAGAGAAGAGGATGAGCAGAAAACCGATGATGATGGGTAGAGTAAAGGGCTCGTGAAACACAATAATGCCGATAGCCATTGCCGTCATCGGTTCGAACGCTCCAAGAACGGCAACAAGGGTGCTGCTGATTTGCTTGAGCGAAACAATTAAAGTGAGGTTACTCAGGGCAGTAGGCAACAGTCCTAACAGCACGAGATTAAACAGCTGACTGCGGGTTTCGATAGGTTCGATGCGCCCATTGGTAAATATACCGTAGAGCGTCAGTATAATCATGGCAAAGAAAAAGATGTAAAAGGTAATTTTTAACGAGGGCATTTTGCGTACACGTACGCGCGGAAAGACAACCATATACACAGCATAGAGAAAGCCTGAAAGCAGCACCAACAGCAAGCCTTTTATCGAATGGATGCTTCCGCCGCCATCTAACAGTCCTGAAAGGCAGAACACGCCGCCTACCGCTAACAAGATAGCGAGGGCGGTTATCCACGACAACCGTTCGTGAAAGAAGATAACCGAGAGCAACAAAGTAAACACGGGGTAAGAGAAAAGCAACGTCGTTGCAATACCACCCGCCATATAATTGTAACCCTCTATCAGCGTTATAGACGATACGGCATACATCACCGAGAGAAGAAGGGTACGCAAAAAGTCGCCAAAGCCTAAGCTCATGCGACTGCGGTTGACCATTAAGATGAGCAGCATAGCCAGACAACCGAAGGCATAACGATAAATCAGAATAGACGACGAATGCATTCCTGTTGCCAAAACGGGCAGCGTAAAGAGGGGTATCAAACCGAAAGAAGCGGCCGATACAATGGCGTTGACAAATCCTTTGAGTGCTGCTGACATCTTACTTCAATTTTATGGGGTATTATTGAATAAAAAGAAGCCTCATCTTCAACCTTTAAAAAGAGGTTAAAGATGAGGCCTTATTAAGCCGTAGGCTTATTTGCCTTCTTCGGGTGCCTTGTCTATCAGGTCCATAAACTGGTCTAGTTTGGGCGTGATAATAATTTGTGTGCGACGGTTGCGCTGCTTGCCTGCCTCTGTATTGTTGGTGGCAATGGGGTTAAACTCGCCCCGTCCGCCGGCTGTAAGTCGCTTGGGGTTAACGCCATAGTTGTTTTGCAGATATTGCACCACGCTCGATGCACGCAAACAACTCAAGTCCCAGTTGTTGCGAATGTTCTCGCGATTGATGGGCACATTATCCGTATTACCCTCTATCAGCACGTCGTAATCTTTGTAATCCATGATGATTTTGGCAATCTTACTGAGTGTTTCGGCTGCTCGATCATTAATTTCGTAACTACCGCTTTTATACAGCATATTATCGGCCAGCGAGATATAAACCACCCCTTTCAGCACTTTTACATCCACCTCTTTCAGTTCTTCGCGGCTCAAAGAGCGTGTTAGGTTGTTGGTAAGCACCAAATTCAGCGAGTCGCTCTTGCTTTTCACCTCTACCAAGTGGCGTATATACTGGTTGCTTTCATTGATTTGGTCTACCAGTTTGGATATATTGACATTGTTGGCGCTACTGTTGGTCAAACTCTTATCCAATGATTTTTGCAGCAAAGCATAGTCGCGTTTTTGCTGTGCCAACTGTTCTTCGAGCGAGGCCACTCTCGATTTACTTGCTGCCAAGTCTTCTTTGGCTTTTTGATACGAGGCATTCAGCTCACGATTTTGGTTTTGACAATTTTCTAAATCTTTCTTGCTTACACAGCTCGAAACGAGCCATGCACCGACGAACAATGTCGGCAAAAGCAGATACTTCTTATTCATTTTTCTATCATTTTAAGTTAACGATGTATTCTTGTATGCTTACTTTTTTATTTACAAAGTTACTTGTAAGACGTGCAATAGCGTCAAACGTATCTTTTGTTTATAGTTTATTAACACCGCAGACGTTTCTCTGCCCCTCATTTTCGTGGCTGATAAAAGCGTGAAAAGATGATAGAAATACCCCTTTTTTAATCCGAATGATGTATAAATAATCCTTTCTCTAATCTCCCCCTTTTAAAAAGAGAGGTGTGCTGCATGATTATCGAGCAAACTATATCAAGAGAAACTCAATACCTATGCCTGTATTTTACGAGTGGAGTAGATTGCTTGTAAAAGGTTGATAAATAACGAATTATCAATATTATGAATCAAACAGTTTTGCTTTTCTTAGGCTTTGGTATTGCAAAAGCTATGGTTTGGGGTTGCAAAAGCATAGCTTTCACCCTCTAAAACATCATCTTTTGCAGGCTAAAAGCATAGGTTTTGCAACTCAAAACCTATGCTTTTAGAACTTTGAACAACATAAAAAGAAAATCAAAACAGATTAACCAACTGTTACAAGCTGATTATCAACATACTAAGAAGATGCACGGAACTTTAAAATTTATGAGTTGTTTGATGGTCAAGAGCATCGGCGAGTATGCTCTTGAAGCAAAATTCTTACTTTTAACAATTACAGAATTTACGATTGAAAACCTTTTAAAGGAGCCAGACTTATAAATCGTTTGTTCATCCATATACCGCTAATAAGCCTAATAAGAACTAAGATTAACGGCATTTCATCAACTGTTATCTCCTCATCACTCCCTATTCGCGCCGTCATCTCATTGAAAAGCGCATAAAAGTGTTATAAATACTGCACATAAGTTTTGGAAATGTGCAAGTAAGATAGTAACTTTGCGCAAAATTTTGAGATTTGTGCAATGAAGGAAATACCGAGTTTTAACTCGTATATAGAACAAAGCATTATCCATCATTGGGACTTAGATGCCCTGACAGACTATAAAGGAGAGACGCTGCAATTTCACGATGTGGCACGGAAAATAGAAAAACTGCACATCCTATTTGAAAACAGTGGAATACAGAAAGGTGACAAAATAGCTGTCTGCGGCAGAAATAGTGCCCATTGGGCGGTAATTTTTCTGGCAGTTTTAACGTACGGGGCGGTGGTGGTTCCGGTACAAAACGAGTTTACACCGGAGCAGATTTATCACATTGTTAATCATTCCGAGTCGCGCCTGCTCTTTGTGGGCGACGCCGTTGCACCCAGCATTGAGGCCGATTATATGCCCGAATTAGAGGGAGTGGTTTATATTCCCGACTTTTCGTTGCTGGTATCTCGCACCGAACAACTTACTTTTGCTCGCGAACATCTGAATGAAATGTATGGGGAAAAGTATCCCAAATATTTCCGTAAAGAGCACATTGCATACCACAAAGACACTGCTGAAGAATTGGCTGTTATTAACTATACCAGCGGAACAACGGGTTTTTCGAAAGGCGTAATGCTGCCTTACAGGGCTTTATGGGGCAATCTTGATTTTATGCTTCACGATTTGGCGCCGCACATGAAGCGAGGCGACAACATCGTAAGTGTGCTGCCCATGGCGCATATGTACGGACAGATGTTCGAGTTTATATTGGCTTTCTGCACCGGATGTCACAACTATTTTCTAACCAGACAGCCGTCGCCATCGCTTATTACCGAAGTAATGGCCGAGGTAAAGCCTGTATTGGTATCGTCTGTTCCGCTGATGATTGAGAAAATTATACGCAAAAAGATTTTCCCCTTGGTGCAAAATCAACGTACCAAACTGCTGTCGAGCATGCCTGTTATCAATAAAAAGGTGAAGCAAAAAATATGCGGAATGGTGCGCGATGTATTTGGTGGCAACGTGTACGAGGTGATAGTGGGCGGCGCAGGTCTAAATAAAGACATCGAAGAGTTTTTGGTTAACATTGAGTTTCCTATCACAATGGTTTACGGAACAACAGAAACGGCACCCGTCATCACGTTTACCGATTACACAAAGTTTGTAAAAGGCTCGTGCGGAATGCCTGTTCGTCATATGGAAGTAAACATCGCCAGCAGCGATCCGCTGAACATTCCGGGTGAGATTATTGCCAAAGGAATCAATGTAATGCAAGGTTATTACAAGAATGAAGAGGCTACACAGATGGTGATCGACCAAGACGGATGGTTTCATACGGGCGATTTGGCAACGATGAGTGCTGATGGACACATCTTCATTCGCGGCAGAATAAAAAATATTCTGTTGGGTTCTAACGGACAGAACATTTTTCCCGAAGAAATAGAAGACAAACTCAACTCAATGACAATGGTAAACGAGAGCCTGGTTATTCAGAACGGAAATAAGCTCATCGGACTGGTTCACCCCGACATGGACGAAGCAGAGGCACTGGGTTGCTCGGTACAAGAACTTCAAGATGTAATGGAACAAAACCGAAAAGAACTAAATGGCTTGCTGCCTTCTTACTGTAAACTGGCGTCAATAAAGTTGCATGAAACCGAGTTTGAGAAAACACCCAAGAAGAGTATCAAACGCTATTTGTACAAAAATATCGTGTAAATATATCCCACCTTATTATATATAGTGACTTAAAAAAGAAAAATCTGACAAACATAAAATATACAGTAATGGAAAAAAAGCCTGTTTTTAATGCCTACTTGCAGAAGAGTATTCAAGACAATTGGAACTTAGACGCGCTTACTGATTACCAAGGACAGACGCTGCAATATAAAGATGTGGCTCGCAAAATTGAAAAGTTGCACATCCTTTTTGAAAACAGCGGTGTGGTGAAAGGCGACAAAATAGCTCTTGCCGGACGTAACAGTGCCAACTGGGCGGTGGCGTTTATTGCTACGCTTACGTATGGAGCGGTAGCTGTTCCGGTTTTGCACGAGTTCACACCCGAGCAAATGCACAACATCGTTAACCATTCGGAGGCCAAGCTTTTGTTTGTTGGCGATGTGGTGGCAACCACCATCGACGCCACAAAGATGCCGCATTTGGAAGGAATTATCTATATTCCCGATTATTCTTTGTTTCTCTCGCGCACCAATAAACTGACTTATGCACGCGAGCATCTCAATGAAATGTTCGGTAAAAAATATCCGAAATATTTTCGCAAAGAGCATGTAAAATATTACATGGAACAAACACCCGACGAACTGGCGCTGATTAATTATACCAGCGGAACAACGGGTTTCTCAAAAGGAGTGATGATACCTTACCGCGCACTTTGGGGTAATTTAGACTTTGCCATCAATGTTTTGGGAGCCCATGTAAAAAGTGGCGACCCCATTATCAGCATTCTTCCGATGGCACACATGTACGGAATGGCTTTCGAATTTATCTTCGAATTTTGCTGTGGATGCCACATTTTCTTCCTTAATCGCATACCCAGTCCGGCTATTATCGCACAGGCTTTCGCTGAAATTAAACCTGTTATCATCATCGCCGTACCATTAGTGATAGAGAAAATCATCCGTAAAAAAGTGCTTCCGAAGCTGCAAAACAACACGATGAAGTTGTTATTGAATATGCCTATCATCAACAAAAAGGTGATGCAAAAGATAAGAGAGCAGGTATATAAAGCCTTTGGCGGAAACTTTTACGAAATTATTATCGGCGGAGCAGCTTTCAATCAGGAAGTCGAAGCTTTTCTTAAACATATCGAACTGCCCTTTACCGTAGGCTACGGAGCCACCGAGTGCGCTCCCATCATTGCTTACAGCGATTATAAAGACTTTGTTCCTACGTCTTGTGGAAGGGCTGTTGTACACATGGAAGTGAAAATCAACAGCGCCGACCCGCAGCACATTCCGGGCGAAATCTTAGCAAGAGGCACTAACGTAATGCTGGGCTACTATAAAAATGAAGAAGCAACGGCTGCCGTTTTGGATAAAGAGGGCTGGTATCACACAGGAGATCTTGGACTGATGGATAGCGATGGCAACATCTTTATCAAAGGACGGTCGAAGAATATGCTGTTGGGTTCAAACGGACAAAACATCTATCCGGAGGAGATTGAAGACAAACTTAACTCGATGCATTTGGTTATGGAAAGTCTTGTGGTACAAGATGGCGACAAACTCATTGGTTTGGTGTATCCCGATTACGAAGAAGCCAAGGCATTGGGGCATAGCAACGAAGAGCTTATTAACCTCATGGAGCAAAACCGTCAAGAGCTTAACGCCATTCTTCCGGTTTATAGCAAGCTCGCTTCTTTTGAAATCAGAGAAGACGAATTTGAAAAAACGCCGAAGAAAAGCATCAAAAGATACTTGTATCAGAAAAGCTGATGAAGAAGTAAAAGGATAAAAAAGTAAAAAGGTGAGAAGATGTTTGTACGACATCTTTTCACCTTTAAACAATCCCATTAATTAGTTCCCGTTCTCCTTTCAATATAAAAGAAAGGCCTTATTACGGGTTAAATAAATCATACTGAATCGCCTTATCTTCTTCATTTTAAAGGCAGAAAGCAAGCAGTTCTTTTGTTCCCGGTGGAAAAACTGTAACCCCTGAATTGCCACATAAAATCATACGAGGGTGCGATGGCTCAGTTGCCGACTTACAAATATAATCTTGGGATGTGTTATTTGCGTTCAAAATAGTAGAGCGCCGCACCGATTGCAGTGCAAAACTCACTATTCTTAGGAATGCGAAAACGTACATGGTACAACCGTTCCATTGCCGGAAACACCTCTTTACACTGTGGTAACAGTGTAAGATTTCCTATCAAAACAAACTCTTTAATACCGCTGCCAAGCGATGAAAGGATGGTGCCACTACCGATAGATTGCAGTACCATGCAAATCAACCCTAAGGCAATATCTTCTCGCGAAGCATTACTCTTGGCATTTCCAAATAAACTTGCGGTGGCATCCATCGGCAAACCGGGTAGCGGTTGAGCACTAATATCGCCAATAAGAACATTGATATTCGAGATGTCGCCTTGCATTGCAAGCGTCGAAACCTGCTTTATATCATCGGTTTTCAGTAAAATTCGCGACAGACCTTGTAACGTTCCGCCACCTATTCCGATACCTCCGATGTGCTTGATGTTATCGCCGTCGCACCTCACCAGCGACGTTCCCGTACCCATACTCACCACAATCATCCGCTCCAAATCCGTTTCGTAACGTGCCCCTAAGCCGTCGGCGATAAACTCTTCGGCTTTATTTGTCGGCAATCCGTATATCGGTGTATTGATATAAGCTGCCCCCACGCCGGTCAGCATCACCTGTTCCACCTCATTCAGACTGATTTTATTGTCGTAAAGATATTTGCCAAAAGCCCCATACAGCGATGTAATAGGATCTGTAGCCTTAATTCTCAGGGGCGAAATAACAATACCATCCTTATTGATACCTACGATTTTGGTCGTACTAATCCCCACATCAATACCGATAACAATTCCCATATTTCTTATTATTGAAGTAAAAATAGTGTAAAAAAGTTTTATTCGAGCATCCGAAGAAACGCCTCCTCGTCTACCAAAGCTATGCCCAGCTTCTCCGCTTTCTGTAATTTCGATGGTCCCATATTCGCTCCGGCAAGAATAAAAGAGGTTTTACTGCTAATCGAACCTACGTTTTTACCTCCATTCAGCTCAATCATCGCTTTATATTCATCGCGACTATGCCGTTCAAATACACCACTGATAACAATGCTTTTACCTGCCAACTTATCGGTAGAGCCCTGTAATTGCTCAGCATTCAGACTCATTTGCAGTCCGTAACTACGCAATCGCTCAATAATTTGAAGGTTTTCTTCGTTATGAAAATACCGTATCACGCTCTCGGCAATCACTTCTCCCACCCCCTCAACTTCCATTAAATCTGCTATCGAAGCGACCATTAACGCATCAAGCGTTTTGAAATGACGTGCCAAAAGTTTGGCAGAAGTTTCGCCGACAAAACGTATTCCCAATGCGAAAAGCACCCGTTCAAAAGGCACTTCCACAGAAGCGCGAATGCTGTTGACAATTTTTCGGGCTGATTTTTCACGTGAACCGTCACCATTAATTTGTTGCACATCGATAGTATACAGGTCAGCGATATTGCGAATCAGTCCCCGACGGAAATAATCATCAACGGTTTCTGGTCCGATAGAGTCAATGTTCATCGCCTTGCGGGCGATAAAATGCTCTATTCTGCCTTTGATTTGAGGTGGACACCCTGCATCATTCGGGCAATAATAAGCCGCCTCACCCTCGTAACGAACTAACGAAACACCACATTCCGGACAATGGGTGATAAATTGAATGGGCTGCAAATCCGGTGTGCGGCGACTGACATCAACTCCCACAATCTTCGGAATAATCTCGCCACCTTTCTCTACATACACATAATCGCCTATGTGAAGATCAAAGCTACGGATAAAATCTTCGTTGTTTAAGGTAGCTCTTTTCACCGTGGTTCCTGCCAATTGCACCGGCTGCATATTAGCAACGGGCGTCACGGCACCCGTTCTTCCCACCTGATAGGTCACCTCATCAAGGCGAGTACACACCCTTTCTGCCTTAAACTTGTAAGCAATGGCCCAGCGTGGACTCTTTACTGTAAAACCCAAAGCACGTTGTTGACGCAGACTGTTCACTTTCAGTACGATGCCATCAGTGGCTACCGGCAGTTGGTGACGTGCTTCATCCCAGCGGTTAATAAAGTCGTATATTTCTTGCAAGGTACTTGCTTTGCGCATTCCCTCACTGATTTTAAAGCCCCATTTGTGCGCTTCCTGCAGATTTTCATAATGCTTTTCGGTAGGCAGATCTTCGCCTAAAAGAGAATAAAGATATGCATCGAGCTGTCGATTGGCCACCAATTGCGGGTCTAAACTCTTTAATGTGCCGCTCGCAGCATTGCGTGGGTTGGCAAAAAGCGGTTCTTCGGCCGCCTCGCGTTCGGCGTTTAGTCGCTCAAACACCTGCCAAGGCATTAAAATTTCTCCTCTTATCTCAAATTCTTTCGGATAACCTGTACCCGGTAAAACCAGCGGAATAGCTCTGATAGTTCTTACATTGGCTGTTACATCATCGCCTTGTACGCCATCACCACGCGTTACACCGCGCACTAACTGGCCGTCAACATAGGTCAATGAGATAGAAAGTCCGTCGTATTTCAATTCGCAACACACCTCAAAAGGTTCTCCGGCAAGGTCTTTACGCACGCTTTCGTACCATCCTGCCACATCTTGCTCATTATAAGTGTTGGCCAATGAAAGCATCGGATATTTGTGAACCACCTGCGTAAAACCGGTAGTCAAATCGCTTCCAACACGTTGTGAGGGCGAATTTTTATCAAAAAGCTCCGGATGTTGGGCTTCCAAATCCTGCAATTCGTGCATCAACCCGTCAAAATCTCGGTCGGAAACAGAGGGCTGATTCAACACATAATATTGGTAATTGTACAAGTGCAACAGTTTTCTCAGTTGCAAAATACGCTCTTTTTCTTCCATGAGGAGCTGTTATATTAAATAGATATAAGCTGTCGAAAACCGTCCGACATCGTTTATTTTCAGCTTCCGAGCTGCATTTTCAGTTTGCCTTCGGGTGAAACTATCACTTCAACGACATAGCTACTGGGCGAATCGGGCACACCGATAAACGTATCATAATGAATGCCTTGCGCATCAATTTGCTGAAAAGTCATATCGTTGAGAATGGCCTGCGACAAAAATTCTTTGGGTACGATACCGTTAAAGTCTTTCTTTTTAAAATCTTTTGAAAAGAGCTTTTCTTTACCAAGAAACACCGACAGATTGATAATGTTATCGTGATAAACATTGTCTACCTCTACCCCTTCGTCGTTATAGGTAGATCGCAGCACCTTAAACGTGGTGGGATTGATTTGCACATAACAGTGATAACGGCGTTTATCGTATGTCACCACCGTATCGCGTGTAATCAATTGGTTTTGGTTCAGCACCCGGATACCCTTGTTTTGAAATTCGTATTTATCAATCGGGTTGTCGCTTAACTCGAGCGTTACGGTCTCTCCATTTTGATTTTTGAATACAAAACGGTGTGCCGACTGCTTCACAATGGGATATTTTTCCACATCGGCACCACGCATAACAAGGGTGTCGTGAATAATTTGAAAGTACACAGGACTGCTGGTTGTGTCGGGATAAAAAATGGTATCGCCGTGCACTTTAAATGCAACACTCTCATCGTCGGCATTAATCCAAATGCCTTGTAGCATCTGTTTTGCCGTTTTATCTTCTTTTGGTGTGTACTCTTTTTGTTCCTTTTTTCCTCCGCAAGCGAAGAGAAAGGCCACAAAGAGTACTGCCCATAAAGCATAAATGTTTTTTCTTACCATGTAGTCGTTTAGTCTTTTGTTATCAGCGACCGATGCTGTGATATTCAAATCCGCAGCTTTTCAGTTCGGTCTTTTCAAAAATATTGCGGCCGTCAATCAACAGTTTGCGGCGCATAGCCTTACCTATTACCTCCCAATTGGGCAATCTAAATTCGTTCCACTCTGTCAGCAACAGCAGCGCATCGGCATCGTTTACCGCATCATACATATCTTTTGCGTAGATAACGGCATCGCCCATGCGGCGTTTGCACTCGTTCATCGCCACAGGGTCGTACACCTTAATGGTGCAACCCGCTTTGCGCAGAAGTGCTATGGTAATAAGTGCGGTAGACTCTCTCATATCGTCTGTTTCGGGTTTAAACGATAATCCCCACAGCGCAACCGTTTTACCTTTGAGCCCATCGGCACCGAAAACGCTCTCCAACTTCTTATAAAGGATGTGCTTTTGTACATCGTTTACACGCTCTACCGCCTTTAACACCTCCATCGAATAACCATTATCGGCTGCCGTTTTGATAAGTGCCTTGACGTCTTTTGGGAAACAACTGCCTCCATAACCACAGCCGGCATACAGAAATTTGCGCCCGATACGGGTGTCGCTGCCTATCCCTGCCCGCACCATATTTACGTCGGCACCCACCCTTTCGCACAAGTTGGCAATGTCGTTCATAAACGAAATGCGCGTTGCCAACATCGAATTGGCAGCATATTTGGTCATTTCGGCACTGGGAATGTCCATAAAAATAACCCGGAAATTATTGATGAGAAAAGGTTTATACAATCTTGTAAGCAACTCTTTGGCCTTTTCGCTCTCCACGCCCACTACCACTCGGTCAGGACTCATAAAGTCTTTGATGGCGTTTCCCTCTTTTAAAAACTCAGGATTACTGGCTACATCGAAGTCGATGGCTACGCCCCGTCGGTCTAATTGCTCTTGAATGGCCTGCCTTACCTTGCGTGCTGTGCCTACGGGTACAGTACTCTTGGTTACCACAACGATATATTTGTTAAGATTACGACCGATGGTTTCGGCCACCTGCAACACATATTTCAGGTCGGCGCTACCGTCTTCATCGGGGGGAGTACCCACTGCCGAGAATACGATTTGTTGGTCGTTGAGAACGCTTTCTAAAGAGGTTGTAAAGCGCAAACGTCCTGCTTTAACATTCTTCAGCACCAGCTCGTCCAATCCCGGTTCGTAGATGGGGATATCGCCTTTTTGCAACCGCTCCACCTTCTCTACGTCTACATCTACGCAAGTAACCACAGCGCCGGTGTCGGCAAAGCATGCACCCGACACCAAACCTACATACCCGGTTCCAACAATCGCAATATTCATCGTATTTTCCTGAAATTCTTTGCCAGCCTTCGCTGTCTTTTATTCAAACACTTCCGCGTTACGCAGTGTATGCGCATTCAAATCTTTCTCACTGGTAATCACCTCTTTGGGGTCGATGGGCCAGTCTACAGCAATGTCTTTATCATCCCAACGAATGCAGGCTTCTGCTTGCGGCGCATACACATTATCTACTTTATAGGCAAAAACAGCCTCTTCGCTCAGCACCAAAAAACCGTGTGCGAAGCCTCGTGGAATAAAAAGCTGCCGTTTGTTTGCATCACTTAGCTCTACGGCTACATACCGACCGAAGGTGGGCGAGCTTTTCCGAAGGTCTGCCGCCACATCCAATACCCGTCCTTCGATTACCCTTACCAACTTGGCCTGTGCATATTCGCCTTTCTGGTAATGCAATCCGCGCAGCACACCATAGCTCGACTTCGACTCGTTATCTTGTATAAAGTCTACCTGCGATATGTTCCTCAAAGTCTTTTTTTCCTCCAAGACTCGAAAAAATAGCCGCGTGCATCGTTAAATACTTTGGGTTCGAGTATAAAAACCCCCTCGATACTGGTTTTGATATATTCCATTTTACAAACGTATGAGATAGACAAAGGTAGCACAAAACCGACAAATAGCAAAACAAAATTTTCTTTTTCGGATGCCAAAACAATTCAGTCGGGCTGCGTAAGAAACTGAAAAATTAACAATCCGACACAGCTTCTGCCACCGTGTTTACATCCGAAACAATCCGCATAGTTTGCGCTTGATTAATCAAATCTTTTACAACTTCGCCCCCAACGATGATGCCTGCCGCTGCCGGAACAAAGGCATTACTGGCCGGAATATCTCTGCGACCGGTACATTTGCGCATATCTTCTTCGGGATAAGCACAACGAACAGCACTACCCATACCGTCATCTTCGAGGGGCCGTAAGGGCTCTTCCTCACTGTACACTACTTTCAGATGGTTTATCCCCAATTTTCTCAGCTTCTTTCTGATAATTTTTGCCAGCGGATCCATCTTTGTTTCAGAGATGTCCGCCACACGAAATGCCGTTGCATCCAACTTGTTTGCCGCGCCCATACATGATATAATAGGTACGCGCAAGCGATAACAGCGCTTCATTAATTCCAGCTTTGCCGTCACGGTGTCTACACAATCCACCACGTAATCAAACTGCGCAAGATCTATCTCGTCGGCGTTCTCAGGCAGATAAAACATTTGATGCTTGTTCACCGTGCATTGTTGGTTGATATCATGAATACGTTGCTCGGCCACATCCACCTTGTGTTGGCCCACTGTAGACAACAAAGCATAGATTTGCCGATTGACATTGGTAAGGCAAACGCGGTCGCTGTCAAAGATGTCCAGTGTACCCACACCACTTCGTGCGAGCACTTCCACCGCGTATCCACCCACACCGCCGATACCAAACACTGCCACTCGTGCCTCTTTCAGTGTATCTATGGCAGGTTTTCCCATCAATAATCGGGTTCTGGAAAATTGATCTTGCATATCCTTAATTTGGGTGCAAAGATAGTAAAAGAACGTGAGTTTGATATAAGCAATAACGGTAACAAAAGAGGTTTACTTGCTGCTAAAGACGCATTTCCTGTCGATTTTGTAACAACTTTTTACTGTTACACCCCCTCTCACTTTTAAAATATTGGTCAATTTTATGGATTTTCGTCGCTCGAAGGTATAGGTAACGGTATCGTTATTTTTCGTTTTTCATTACAATTGAGCAGTTTCTTTTAGCAAAAAGATTTACGCTTATTTTGACAAAAACAAGCATCCATGTGCCCAAACCTATGCTTTCGGATTGCAAAACCTATGCTTTTGCAACCTAAAAGCATAGGTTTTAGAGGCTGAAAGCATAGATTTTAGGTTGTAAAAACGATGGTTTTAGGGGATAAAATAAAGCCAAACGGAGCACAATAACTAACAAGACGCATGCAACTCGCTGATAATCAATACTACCAACAACTACGCGAGAATAGCGTATTTATAACCCAACAACCATTCGTTTACTTCTATCGCAAGCATTTGATACCACCTTCCACTTTTTTGACACCTACAAATTGGTCAATTTTAAGAAAACCGTAACAATGTAAGAAAACGGCCCTACCCTCTTCAAATCTATCCAATCCACATCCCTCATCAATTTGTCTTAATCCCCTAAACATCAACCCCTAATCCCCAAAGCGCTCAATCTTCATCCTTATTCATTCATCCTTCATCAAAACAACAAATAAGCCCTAATCCATAATCCCTATTCTCTAATCCCCTAAACAATTAAAAATTGACATAAATCAAGTAATTATGTTATATATATAAAAAAGATGCAAACAGTGTTGCATAACACTTTAAATTATTATACATTTGCAAATGCATTCGTGAGAATGTATTTTCATAATAAGTTTTCATTAGGTTAGTAGTTTGATAGATTTTAAGGTTAAAGATTATGTTAATAGATTTTGAAACAACCGCAATGTTGGCGGGTGTCACAGTAATAACCATTTTGAGTATTATTGCTTTGCAACACACCAACGTGCGTTAACATTATTCTTTAAGGATGCCGGGATGAGTGATCATGCCGGCATCTTTTTTATATATTATCGTACCGTTCAACAAGACAGCATTACACTCCTTTGATGCACAACAATAACACGACAGCGAATATCGCCGTTTGTATGATTACAACCAATCGCCTACTTTTATTTCATAAACAAACTTTAAAAACGATGCCTAATATCTTATTTTAGATAATAAAAGCAGAGAAATAGCCCGTTATTTGAGGAAATGTAATTAAATTTGCAGCTAAAATCAATAGAAAATCAGAATGAAAATAATACGGTTATCTCTTGTACTATTGTGTTCCGCTTCGTTTCTGTTGACATCCTGTTTAGGGGGCGACGACAGAGATTTGGGGTATTATGAGGACACGGCGATAACGACATTTACACTCGGAACATTGAAATGGAACGTCGATTCGGTTACTGCTTCCGGAAAAGACACTGTGTATAGAAAGAAATTAGATGCAAAAAAGGTTGTGTTTTATGTCGATCACAACAACAAAACCGTATATAATCCCGACTCGTTGCCTTATGGCGTAGACGAAAAGAAGATATTATGTACCGTGTCGAGCAAGAATGCCGGCCCCGTTTTGATAAAAAGCATGACGAGCGATTCGTTGCGTTACTTTAATAGTAAAGACTCAACAGACTTTTCGCAACCGCGTAAGTTTAGAGTTTATAGCAATTCTCAGGGGCAATATCGCGAATATACCGTTATGGTAAACGTACACAAAGAAAAGCCGAATGTGTTTAAATGGAAGCAAGTTGCTACCAGCACATTGCTCGGAAGTCTTACGGCAATGCGGGCTGTAGCCGCCAACGGACGCGTGTTTGTTTTCGGCGAGGACGGAGCAAACACGGTAATTTGCTCGGCAGCCACGAACAACGGCGGTACGTGGACACAGCTTTCACCCAATGTAACGCTTGCTTTCGGGGCGTATAAAAGCATTTGCACGTACAACAACACACTGTATATACTCAATAATGGCAGTTTGTTAAAATCGGTCGATGGGGTTACTTGGACCTCAATAACATCGCCCGGAGCTACCGTTCGGCAATTGGTCGGTGTATCGGGACTGGGCTATCATTTCTTGGGAACCGACGGAAAGCTCTATCTTTTGAAGAAAAACGAAAGCGCAGCAACAGCAGATGCCTTGGATAGCGATGCCCGTTTGCTGCCCACCAACGATATAAATTTCTTGTCGATGGCCTCTACACAAGGCGATTCAACCGACCTTCTGTTGCTCATCGGCAATAGAGATTCTGTGCTTTATACCACTGATAAGCAGCCCACAATATGGGGTAAGGTGGCTGAATATGATGCTTATGCTGCCCCGCAGGCATGGGCTTATTATGCTATTGCTTCAAACAATCGCTATCCTTTGCCGCGAATATTCAACCTGCAAGCAGTTGTTTACGATCGCGGAATATTGGCCATTGGTGGCAACGGCATAGGTACAGATAAGACAAAGGCCTTTTCGCAGATGTATTTCAGCAAAGACGGAGGCATTACTTGGCACAGTCATCCCTTATATAAACTGCCCAAAGAGTGGAGCAGCAGCGCCACGTCTTTTGCCATGACTGTAGATGCAGATAACTATATCTGGCTGATTGGCGGCACCAGTGGGCAGGTTTGGAAAGCCCGCAAGAACAGTTTGGGCTGGAAAAAGGTGCAGACTGAGTTTGTAAAATAAGCGGAACGGGCATTCGCACGTACGCGTATATATAATTAGGTGATGAGAGTTTTCTTTGTCGGCATTGCACTTTTGACCGTCGTTTTCGAGTTGCACGCGCAAGACGAGCTTGAATATCGGATGGAGATTGGCGCCGGCGCAGGGCTTATTACCTATGTGGGAGACTTCAACGAGAGCATTGTAAACCATGCTCAACCTATGGCAAACGTGTTGCTCAGACGGGTAATCAATCCTTATATGGGGCTGAAGCTTGATGTGGGATACGGTCGTTTGAAAGGTTCTTCGGCAAATGCCAGCACCCATTATCCTGCCTATGCGCTTACACCTTATGTGTTCGACCGCCATTTGGTCAATGCAAGTATTGTTTACGAATACAACTTTTGGCCATACGGAACGGGTAGAGACTATCGCGGAGCTAAGCGATTAACACCCTTTATTTTAGGAGGAGTGGGCATGACCGGTGTGTTTGACAACAGTACGAACGTATTTACAGCCCATATTCCGTTAGGAATGGGTGTAAAATACAAGCTTGCCGAACGGCTGAACATCGCACTGCTATGGGCCATGCACTTTTCGTTGAGCGACCAACTTGACGGTGTGAAAGATCCTTATGCTGTAAAAAGCAGCGGTATGTTTAAGAATACCGACGGCTATTCGGCTTTGATGCTGTCGCTGACGTATAGTTTTATGCCCAAATGCAGAACTTGTAACAAAGATGATTAATGAAATACGAACTCGATAAAAACCGCATACCACAACACATTGCCATCATTATGGATGGCAACGGACGTTGGGCTTCGGAGCGCGGAAAAGAACGAAGCTTCGGTCATCAGGTAGGGGTTGATACCGTAAGACGCATTACTTCGGAGTGCACACGTATGGGCGTGAAGTATCTTACCTTATATACTTTCTCTACAGAGAATTGGAGCAGGCCGGCCGATGAAATTTCTGCGCTGATGGGTTTGGTGTTATCGTCGCTCGAAGATGAAATCTTTATGAAGAATAACGTAAGATTTCAGGTGGTGGGCGATATTCAACGACTGCCCGAAGAGGTACAACAGAAGCTGCAGGAAACGATGGAACATACTGCAGGAAACACCGCGATGACGATGGTTGTAGCATTAAGTTACTCGTCAAGATGGGAAATAACACAAGCGGCTAAAGCAATTGCAGCCGATGTAAAAGCAGGAAAGCTGAATGTAGAAGACGTTACCGAAGAGCTGTTGAGTAAGCATTTGGTTACGAATTTTATGCCCGACCCGGAACTGTTGATAAGAACCGGTGGCGAATTGCGCATCTCTAACTACCTGCTTTGGCAGATTGCTTACGCCGAATTATACTTTTGTGATACCTATTGGCCCGACTTTAACGAGGAAGATTTACATAAAGCCATCGCCAGTTATCAAGCTCGGCAACGCCGTTTTGGCAAAACCGGAGGGCAGGTTGAAAAGGAAGAATGATATAGATTTGAATGAAAATAATCGCAAAGATGAATATAATAAATAAGGTGTTCATAATAACGACACTTTGTATGACCGGCATCGGGGCCGGTGCACAAGATAAAATCGTAAACCCCGACATATCTTATGCCGGCACGCCGCGCACGTTTGAAATCGGCGGAATCAACGTCTCAGGTGTCGAGGGTTATGAGGATTATATGCTGACTGGTATTTCCGGACTTAGCGTGGGGCAGGAAATAACCGTTCCCGGTAATGAAATTACGGATGCAGTGAAGCGTTATTGGCGACACGGATTATTTTCAAACGTAGTCATCTCTGCCGATTCAATTGTTCACGACAAAATTTATTTGCACGTAAGTCTTAGTCTGCGTCCGCGTGTATCGACCATTAACTACGTAGGTTTAAAAAAGTCGGAGCGCGACGACATGGAAAGTAAGTTGGGGTTGCTGCGAGGTTCGCAGATAACGCCTAACATGATAGACCGTGCAAAAATATTGGCCAAGAAATATTTTGACGATAAAGGGTTTAAAAACGCAGATATTAATATTCAGCAAAGAGCAGATGTTGCCAACAAAAATCAGGTAATTTTGGATATCATCATCGACAAAAAGGAGAAGATGAAGGTACGTAGCATCATGATTGAAGGCAACGATCAGTTACCCGACTCTAAAATCAAAGGTGGCCTTCTTAAAAAAGGTGCATTGGCAAAAACGCACGAAGCCGGCAAGCTATCGTCGCTGTTTAAAGCCAAAAAGTTTACGCCTGAACGGTGGAAAGCCGACAAGCAAAAGCTTATTGAAAAGTATAACGAGCTGGGTTTTCGTGATGCTACCATCGTAGAAGACAGCGTATGGAATGCCGACGATAAGCATGTAAACATCTTTGTCAAAGTAAACGAGGGCAAAAAATATTATCTCCGCAACATTACATGGGTGGGAAACACCGTATATACAACCGATTACCTCAGCGCAGTGTTAGGTATGAAAAAGGGAGATGTATATAACCAGAAGTTGCTGGAAAAGCGATTGACGGGTGATGATGATGCCGTTGGTAATAATTATTGGAATCATGGTTACCTGTTTTATAATCTGCAACCCACTGAAGTGAATATCGTTGGCGACTCGATAGACCTGGAGATGCGTATTTCGGAAGGACAACAGGCCCACTTAAACCGTGTTCGCATCACCGGAAACGACCGCCTTTACGAGAATGTTGTGCGTAGAGAGTTGCGTACAAGACCGGGTGATTTGTTCTCAAAAGATGCGCTTCAACGTTCGGCTCGTGAGCTTGCGTCGATGGGACACTTTGATCCGGAGAAGGTAAATCCTGTTCCTAAGCCCAATCCGGAAGATGGAACGGTAGACATTCACTGGGATTTGGAACAGAAAAGTAACGACCAAATCGAGTTCTCTCTTGGTTGGGGACAAACCGGTGTGATAGGTAAGGTGGGACTGAAGCTGAATAACTTCTCCATTAGAAACCTCTTTAATAAAAACAAAGAACATCGCGGCATTCTCCCGGTAGGCGATGGTGAAACGCTGGCATTGGGTGCACAGACCAACGGAAGTTATTATCAGTCGTACAATGCGAGCTATTCTACGGCGTGGTTTGGTGGCAAACGGCCTATCCAATTTAGTGTTAGCGCATTCTATTCCAAACAAACCGACGTTTCACGCAATTATTATAGTAGTGGATACATGAATGCTTACAACAATTACCTATACGGTTATGGACGCAGTTACTATAATAATTATGAGAATTATTTAGATCCGAACACCTATGTTCAAATGCTTGGAGCATCTATCGGATGGGGTAAACGCTTACGTTGGCCTGATGATTACTTCCAACTTTCATTGGAATTGTCGTACACCCGTTATATGCTGAAGAACTGGAAATACTTCCTGATGAGCAATGGAAACGCCAATAATATTAATTTCGGTGTGACTTTGAGTCGTAGTTCGACAGATAATCAACTCTTTCCACGCCGCGGTTCTGAATTCATGGCATCGCTTACAATTACTCCGCCATGGTCTAAATGGGACGGAAAAGATTATAAAAACTTGGCCAACGACCGTAATTCGCCTTCTTTCTCAAGAGAACAACAAGAGAAATATCGCTGGATTGAATATCACAAATGGAAGTTTAAATCAAGAACTTTTACAGCTCTTTCGGGTGCCAACAAGTGCTTTGTGTTGATGACACGTGTAGAATTGGGTCTGTTGGGTTCGTATAACCAATACAAAAAATCGCCCTTTGAAACCTATTATATGGGTGGCGACGGTATGAGTGGTTACTCAACGGGGTATGCAGAAGAAACAATTGGCTTGCGAGGTTACGAAAATGGGTCGT
Organism: Hoylesella saccharolytica JCM 17484; assembly: GCF_000614205.1. Classification (GTDB taxonomy): domain Bacteria; phylum Bacteroidota; class Bacteroidia; order Bacteroidales; family Bacteroidaceae; genus Prevotella; species Prevotella saccharolytica. The sequence continues at coordinate 246,755 of NZ_BAKN01000001.1, read as the reverse complement.
TAACACCTAATGGAGCTGAGGGATATGCATACAGTCGTTTGGCACTGGAACTGCGTTATCCGCTGATGCTTGGTAACACAACTATCTACGGATTGGGCTTTATCGAGGGTGGAAATGCTTGGACAGAAACCCGCAATTTCAATCCTTTCCAAATGAAACGGAGTGCCGGTGTGGGCGTGCGTATCTTCCTTCCGATGGTTGGTTTGATGGGTATCGACTGGGCATACGGCTTTGATAAGGTGTACGGAGTTAAGGGCGGAAGCCATATTCACTTTATTTTAGGACAAGAATTTTAAACATAATAATAATGTATAACACGCTTGGCGATAAATTTTCGCTCAGGCATTAACTAACAAAAGAGAGATTATGAAGAAGATAATGATGACATGCCTTTTCGCAATAGTTGCGATAACGGCAAGCGCACAGAAGTTTGCGCTGATTGATATGGAGTATATAATGAAGAATATTCCGGCTTATGAGCGAGCCAACGAACAACTGAATCAGGTGTCGAAGAAGTGGCAAGCCGAAGTGGAAGCACTTAATACAGAAGCGGGAAACATGTATAAGAACTATCAAAATGAAGTAGTTTTCCTTTCGCAAGAACAGAAAAAGGCGAAACAAGAAGCCATTATGAAGAAAGAACAAGAAGCCGGCGAACTGAAAAAGAAATACTTTGGACCCGAAGGTGAGTTGTTTAAAAAACGCGAAAGCCTTATTTCGCCCATTCAAGAAGCTGTTTATAATGCGGTAAAAGAAATTTCAGAATTGCGTGGTTACTCGTTGGTGCTTGATCGTGCAACCGATACCGGCATCATATTCGGATCGCCGAAAATCGATATTAGCAATGAAGTGCTGAGCCGATTAGGTTATGCCAACTAAGCGATATAAATATAATTAATTAATCATAAACAAGAAACAAAATGAAAAAACTATTTTTAATGGTACTGCTATGTGCACCTCTGTCGCTGTTTGCGCAGAAGTTTGGGCATCTGAATGCACAGGATGTAATGTCTTCTATGCCTGAATTTATCAAGGCAAGAGGTGAGATTGAAGCATCTGCAAAACAGTATGAAAACGATTTGAAAGCGATGCAAGACGAACTGCAACGCAAGAGTGACGAGTATGATAAGACTAAGAGCACGATGAATGCATCTAAGCAACAAGAAACAGAAGCTAGCTTGCAACAGATGTATCAGAAAATTCAGCAGACTTATCAAGACAACCAACAGGCACTGCAAAAAGCACAACAAGAGAAGATGACACCTATAACCAGCAAGTTGGTAGATGCCATCAAGGCCGTAGGTAAAGCCGGAGGGTATGTTTATATCATGGATGTATCTGCCGGAATACCCTATATCAGCGAAACATTAAGTAAGGATGTAACTGCTGATGTAAAGTCTCAACTGGCTAAAATGAAATAAGAATACGTTTAAAACAATAAGAGGGGCCGGTGCCCGTGTTTGCCCTTTAGCATCTGTAACAGGCAAAGACGGAAGCCGGCTTCTTTTCAAACAGCAAATATTTATAATACAAATGATATGAAAAAAATCATCTTTTCACTCTTCGTACTCTTTTCTACACTGTCCGTTTCGGCACAAAATGAAACGGTTACACAGACTTCTGCACTGAAGTTTGGCTATTTCAGCTACAAAGATGTCTTAGAGTCTGCACCCGATTATGCAGCCATTAAGCGCAACTTAAGCAATCTGCGGGCTAAGTATGACGCAGAGATGAAGCGCGTAACTGATGAGTTTAACGCCAAATACGAAGCTTTTTTGGATGGTCAAAAAGACTTTGCAACGCCTATCAGGGAGAAGCGTCAAGCCGAGTTACAAGAGCTAATGGAGAAGAATATGGCTTTTAAAAAGGAGACCGAACGCCTGTTGAAGCAGGCCGAAGACGATGCTCTTGCACCGCTGCGTGCCCGTTTAAAGGTGGCCATTCAGAAGATTGGCGACGCCAAAGGTTTAGCTTTCATCCTTAATACAGATAATAATGCCGCCCCGTATATTAATTCGCGAATGGGCGAAAACGTAAGTGCGGCCATCAGTGCAGAGCTGAAATAACCCCCGATAACAATGTTTCCCAAAGAAGCCGGGCCAATAGGCGTGTTTGATTCGGGCTATGGTGGACTGACCATCTTGCACGGAATACGGCAGCTTTTGCCGCAATACGACTATTTGTATCTTGGCGATAACGCCCGAGCTCCTTATGGGGCGCGTTCTTTCGAAGTGGTTTATCAGTTTACGAAGCAGGCTGTTCTCAAACTCTTTGAGAAGGGATGCCACCTTATTATATTAGGATGCAACACCGCTTCGGCCAAAGCTCTGCGCACCATTCAGCAACTCGACCTGCCCCAAATCGATCCTTCGCGACGCGTGTTGGGCATCATTCGACCTACGGCAGAGTGTATTGGAAACCTCACACACAGCCGACATATTGGCATTTTAGCCACCGAAGGAACCATCAAAAGTCATAGTTACAGGCTTGAAATACAAAAGATTTTCCCCGATATTACCGTTTCTGGGGAGGCTTGTCCGCTGTGGGCAGCCATCGTAGAAGCCAACGAGGCCGACAGTGCAGGTGCCGATTACTTTGTAAAAAAGCATATTGAGCAGCTGATGCAAACCGATCCGAACATCGATACAATTGTTTTAGGCTGTACGCATTACCCGCTTTTGATGCCCAGCATCTCACGTCACGTGCCCGCAGGAGTGCGCATTGTGGCACAAGGAGAATATGTGGCCAACAGTCTTCAACTGTATCTCGCCCGCCATCCGGAGATAGATGCGATGTGCACCAAGCACGCCACATGTCGTTATCTCACTACCGAGAGCGAAGAAAAGTTTAAAGACAACGCCCGAATCTTTTTACATGAACAGGTTGATGTACAGCACATCGATTTAGAATAATACGTCGCGGAGAACGTATTGACTTTCTTTACAGCCGGTGGGCTGCCCTGTTTTTCATTCCAATATCACATTTATGCAAGAAACAAGACAAAACCGTATAGCCCGGCTTTTACAAAAAGAACTCAGCCTTATCTTTCAATCTCAAACCCGTTTAATGCACGGTGTGATGATCAGTGTTACGCGTGTGCGGGTTTCTCCCGACTTAAGTATCTGCACAGCATACCTCAGTGTGTTCCCCTCCGAGCGTAGTACAGAGCTTCTTAACAATATCGAGAGCAACCTTAAAACCATACGTTATGAGCTGGGAACACGTATACACAATCAGCTTCGCATTATTCCCGAACTGCGCTTTTTCATTGACGACAGTCTCGATTATATCGACCGCATCGACGAGCTCTTGAAAAAATAAGCATGGCTGTATCTCTTTTTATCGCTCGCAGATATCTTTTTTCGCGTAAAAGTACCCACGCCATCAACATCATCAGTATTATTTCAGTGGTTGGTGTGGCTGTTGCCACGATGGCGTTAGTCATCGTTCTTAGCGTGTTTAACGGTTTTCACGACCTTGTAGCTTCTCTTTTTACAGCTTTCGACCCACAAATAGAGATTGTTCCGACAAAAGGAAAGGTGGCACCGGTTGATGATCCGATACTGACAGAAATACGAAAGCTGCCCGAAGTGAGCGTTGTTACTGAGTGTGTAGAAGACAATGCGCTGGCAGTTTTTCAGGATAAGCAGGCTATGGTAACGATAAAAGGGGTAGACAATAACTTTACAGAGCTTACGCAAATTAATCATATCCTTTACGGCGATGGCGAGTTTACTCTTCGAGCAGCCAATTTAGAGTATGGCATTCCGGGTATTCGGCTGGCCCAACAACTGGGAACAGGCGTTCGATGGAATGGTTATATGAAGATTTTTGCACCCAATCGCGAAGGTCAACTTGACCCATCAGACCCCGCTTCGGGCTTTGTGGCCGACTCGATTATATCTCCCGGCGTGGTGTTTTCGGTCAAACAAGCCAAGTACGACCAGCGTTACATTCTCACTTCTATCTCATTTGCCCGTAATTTATTCGGACTTCAGGGTATGCTTTCATCTCTTGAGCTTCGGTTGAAAGACGGAGTGAATACTGAAAGCGTAAAAAATAAGATACAATCGCTGGCCGGCGAGCGTTATAAAGTACTTGATAGGTTTGAGCAACAAGAAGATACCTTCCGCATAATGTCTATCGAAAAAATCATTGCTTACATCTTTCTAACCTTTATTCTTGTAGTGGCCTGCTTTAATATTGTGGGTTCGCTATCGATGCTTATCATCGATAAAAAGGCCGATGTTGTAACATTGCGCAATCTCGGAGCCACCGATCAGCAGATTGTTCGCATCTTTCTTTTTGAAGGACGTATGATTTCGGCTATAGGTGCGTTTATCGGTATTGCGCTCGGACTTTTGCTTTGCTGGCTCCAACAAGAATATGGTATGGTACGTTTGGGCGACAGCGACGGCGCATTCATTATCAATGCTTATCCCGTAAGCGTGCATTATAGCGACGTTTTTTTCATTTTTCTTACCGTTATTGCTGTGGGTTGGCTCTCGGTGTGGTATCCGGTGAGATACCTCAGCAAACGTTTGCTTCGCTGAATACGCGGTGAAAGGGCCGCTAAAACTTGTTCCTTTCACCTCTATAAAATATAGTGCCTGTCTCTTTTTACCCTTTTCACTTTCTTATTTTTCATCTTTTCTCCCCATATTATCGTATTCCTTAACTCCTTTACTACCTTACTACTATTTTTTGTACCTTTGTGTCAACAAAACAAATCGTATTTATGCTGAAACTGAGAAAGCGAGCAGTGGTAAAAGATTTTGCGATACTCACCATCGCCATGTTTATCGGAAGTATAGGCTGGGTACTTTTCTTGCTACCCAATCACATTGCCATCGGTGGTATTCCCGGTCTGTCTTCTATCCTTTATTGGGGCTTTAACATACCCGTTCAATATACTTTTATGGGCGTTAATACGGTATTACTGCTCATTGCTTGGCGCGTACTGGGCTGGCGTTTTTGTTTAAAAACGCTGTATGCAACTGTGGTGTTCACCCTTTTCAGCGTGTTAGGACAAAGCTGGGCAGCGGGTTCTACGCTGTTGCAAAACGAACCTTTTATGGCCATTATTCTTGGTGCGGGCTGTTTGGGTAGCAGTGTAGGTTTGGGCTTATCTTGTAACGGAAGTTCAGGCGGCACAGATGTTATCGCCGCGATGATTAATAAGTATCACGACATTTCGTTGGGAAAAGTTATTCTTTTGGTTGATGTCACGGTAGTAACATTGAGTTATTTGGTACTGCGCAATTGGGAATTGGTGTTGTATGGCTATGTTTTCCTTTTCATTTCTTCTATTTGTGTAGACAAGGTAGTCAGTATGATGCGGCAATCGGTACAGTTTTTCATCATCTCTGAGAAGTATAAAGACATCGGCCACGCCATCAATCTGAGTGCCGTAGGGGCTGTACTACCATTAATGCCACAGGTTTTTATTCGGGCAAAGAGGTGAAGATGCTTTTTGTTTTGGCGCGACAGACCGAGTCGGCCAAAATCTTTTCCATCATTGATGAAATCGATCCGGCTGCTTTTGTTTCTCAAAGCGAGGTCATTGGAGTATACGGTTTGGGCTTTGATAAGTTTAAAGCCAAACGCAAAAATAGAAGATAAGTTGAATGAAAGACGATAAGATGGTAGCTGCAAATAAGATGAACAAGCGTAATATTAATATAGATGTGCTACGGGTTGTGTTGATGTTACTGATTGTTTTCTGGCATTTTCTGATACACGGACTGAAGATTTCTTTTCCCGATACTCCCCATTTAAGTTTTACTACAGAAGCTTCTGTGTTTAATTTTCTTTGTATCAAGGGAATGCTTTCAATCGCTTCTGCCGCTGTTAACTGCTATATTCTGATTACCGGTTATTTTTTGATAGACCGATATAAGGTAATGTTTCGGAAAATTGAGCAACTGGGGTTTCTCACTTTCTTTTATCTTGTAGGTATTACCATAGCTTGTTATCTGCTGACAGATGTCACTTCTTTACGAAGTATCATTAAATCGATATTGATGATACCGCCTTATTTTTATTGGTTTATCAGTTGTTACTTAGGTCTGTTATTGCTTTCTCCCTTCCTCTCTCTAATGGTACAACCGCTTTCCAATCGACAATACGCTTTCCTTCTATTGGCATTATCGGTTTGTTTTCTGAGCTTCTTCATTCATTTTCCTTTCGGAAATGTGATGGGTATTGGCGGTTCATCGCTTCCAATGATGTTTCTACTATATCTTACCGGGGGCTTTATAAAGCGTGTAGAACATAAAATCACCGCAAAAATGGGACTTGTTGTACTTTTCGTAAGCTTGTTTTTGCTGTTTTTAGGAGGTTCCGGATACGATTATTTACATTATCTGCGTGGCGAAATGAAGTATTCTGCTTTCTTCACGGCTTATAATGGACTACCTTTCCTTATCTCTATAGGCCTCTTTATATCCTTTATCAAGCTCAAGTTAAAAAGTAAATTGTGGTACGGTGTGGCTCAACTCTCTCCTTATGTGTTGGGTGTTTATCTTATACACGACCATGTAGAACTTCGCCAATGGGTGTGGCATTTTATCCCACAGACTGACTTTATCACCTCCTGGAGCTTTCTCCCTGTGATGATTGGTTATTGTATTGCAGTCTTTTCTCTTTGCCTTGGCATCGATTTTGTTCGGGCCATGCTGGTCAGAACGTTACGTACCGAAAGATATCTATCACTTTTCAACACCCTTTTGTACCGTAATCGGCTTATTCGTTTTTTAGTCGATTCGGCGCAAAATATCGGTAGAGTGCAAAATAAATAATGAATTCTGTAACCTGATTGATAAGTACGGAATACGAAATTTTTATCGGATAAACAGCAGTTCACGATATTTTGGCAGCGTCCAAAGTTCGTCGGCAACCAGCAGTTCGAGTTTATCCACCTGATAACGAATAGTCTCCAATTTCGGCGCAATCGTGTCGTGATAAGCAATTGCCTTATCGCGTTCGTTCTCAATACGGTTCGCTACCTTGCGCGCATTTACCAATTCTTCTACTTCTGTTTCGATAAATTGCGTGCGTTCGGCAATTTCTTCGATAATCTTCACGTTGCGCGAGGTCAGCGAAGTAGCCTTTTCTCTGGGGAATATGTCGAACATACTCTGTACGTTTTTAGCCAACCTACTCTGGTAATGCGTAGCAACGGGAATAATGTGGTTCATACAAATGTCGCCCAAAACGCGCGCTTCTATTTGCACTTTCTTGGTATAAGTTTCCCATTTCACCTCGTTTCGGGCCTCCAGTTCATTGCGTTGCATCACATTCTGACTTTCAAACATCTGTACACTGGCCTCGTCTAAGTAACGATCGAACACCAGCGGACAGCTTGTTTCACAATCCAGCCCCCGTCGTTGGGCCTCTTCCATCCACTCTTCCGAGTATCCATTACCCTCAAACTGAATGGGTTTACACGTTCTAATATCCTCGCGCAGAATGTCGATGATGGCGTGTGTAGGCTCTTCTCCCTGAGAAATAAGCGCATCGACACGCGTTTTAAAGTCGACAAGCGCCTCTGCCACCGCCGTGTTCAGCACGATAAGCGCCGACGAGCAATTAGCTTCCGACCCCACCGCTCTAAATTCAAAGCGGTTACCGGTAAAGGCAAAGGGTGATGTTCGGTTGCGATCGGTGTTGTCGATAAGCAGTTGCGGTATACGGGCAATGTCCAGTTCGATACCCTTTTTGCCGTCCATCGAAAACAGTTCTTCCTTATCAGCCTTCTCAATATGCTCGAGCAAACTACTCAACTGTTTGCCCAGGAACGATGAGATGATAGCGGGCGGGGCCTCATTACCACCCAATCGGTGGGCATTGGTGGCACTCATAATCGACGCTTTTAGAAGTCCATTGTGCCGATATACGCCCATCAGCGTTTCAACGATAAAGACAACAAACCGCAAATTCTCTTCCTGTGTCTTACCCGGCGCATGCAACAGTACGCCCGTATCGGTAGAGAGGCTCCAGTTATTGTGTTTTCCGCTGCCATTAACGCCTGCAAAGGGCTTTTCGTGAAGCAGCACACGGAAGCTGTGTTTACGTGCCACCTTCTTCATCAGCGACATCAACAGCATATTATGATCTACCGCAAGGTTGGTTTCTTCAAAGATAGGAGCCAGCTCAAACTGGTTGGGCGCCACCTCGTTATGACGTGTTTTGCAGGGAATACCCAGTTCGAGCGCCTGAATTTCGAGGTCTTTCATAAACGCTTGAACCCGTTCGGGGATGGTGCCGAAGTAGTGATCGTCCATCTGTTGATTTTTGGCCGAGTCGTGTCCCATCAACGTTCGGCCCGTCAACATCAAATCGGGACGGGCAAAATAAAGACTCTCGTCTACCAAAAATACTCCTGTTCCCAACCCAAATTACACGTAACTTTCTTCACCTGTGGGTCAAAATACTGTGCCACAGCAGCTGCCGCACTGTTTACGGCCTGCAACGAGCGCAGCAAGGGTGCCTTATAGTCGAGCGATTCGCCTGTGTACGAAATAAAGATGGTAGGAATACAAAGTGTGTCGTCAATGATAAAGACGGGCGATGTGGGGTCCCAAGCCGAATATCCGCGCGCTTCAAAGGTGTTGCGAATACCGCCACTGGGAAACGAAGACGCATCGGGTTCTTGCTGCACGAGCAGCTTTCCCGAAAACTCTTCTATCATGCCACCCTTTCCGTCGGGCTCAACAAAGGCATCATGTTTCTCTGCCGTACCTTCGGTAAGCGGCTGAAACCAATGGGTATAATGCGTAACACCGTTCTCGTTGGCCCATTTTTTCATGCCCATAGCTACGGCGTCGGCAATATTGCGGTCAAGTCGCGTGCCGTTATCGATAACATCTATCAATTTTTCGTACACGTCGGCAGGCAGATATTTGTACATTTTAGCACGGTTGAAAACGTATTTTCCGAAAAACTCCGACGGGCGTTCAACGGGTGTTATCACTTCCAACGGTTTCTTTTTGTATGCTTCTGCCACAACCTCAAATCTCAAGTTTGCCATTGTTGATGTAATTTTTGCTTGATAAAAACCTCTTCACTCCCTCTTCTTTTCTGCAAAGGCGGGATATAAAAGATAATGCAAAAGTACAACTATTTGCTTACAAATCGTAACTTTTTTAACCTTTTATTACATCTTCTGATTTCTCTTTTCTTTACAAATCACTTTTTCAATATAGAGAAAAATGAGGGATGAAAAAGCGAAAAAACAGCATTGATTTTTCCAAAACATAGGTTTTGAGTTACAAAAGCATAGCTTTTAGAATGCAAAACATCATCTTTTAGCGTGTAAAACCTATGCTTTTACAGTCCGAAAAACACGGTTTTAGGGCGTTTGAAGAGGGCGAAAAGGAACGAAAAGTTAATGTGGTTTATGCAAGTTGCTCATTATTAACGATATATGTAATCGTAAAATCCTTGCGATTTTGCCAGCTAATAATAAGTTGGTGACTTCGACTGACACTCTCGCGAAGTACCTTCCGATTTCTTGACAACCCTCCAACTTACAATTTGTAAGTAGAGGGTGTGGGATAAGATAGGGATAAAATAGAAAGCCCCAATGACCAAACGGGGTATGTAGATACATAATCTCTCTACCGATAAACAAAAGGAGGAAGCATATTGGACTGTACTTAAAAACTTTATACCTTTGCAACAGATTGTATTTTTACATCAACCCGTATATGCTACTTCACCCCCTGCACACCGATATACCTTTGCCCGAAAGGCTGAACAATCCTTTCGACTACGAACCACACCCACTTTGCATACAAGCGGCAGAAGAAATGAAGGCGCATTTTCCGGATAACGAAGAGTGGAAAGCGGAGGTAGAGCGAGGAAAAATGTTCGGTGTACTGGTTGTAGAACAAAAAACGGGACAGCAAACAACATTGGGTTATCTGGCAGCTTATTCGGGTCAGATAGCCGGACGCAGCGATTGGGAGGGCTTTGTACCTGCCGTTTTCAACTATTTGCAACCAAACGGGTTCTTCAAAATACACGAACAGGAGATTACCCGCATCAATCGGGAGGTGGAACAACTGGAAAAAGATACGCACAGGCATCAACTGTTACAGGCGCGAAACCTACTGCACCAAGAGGCAGAGGAACGTATCGAGGCGTACAAAACAGAGATGCAGAGGGCAAAACGGCGGCGAGATACCGATCGAAAGACCGATGTAGAAGGGGTAAGAGAGGCAGAAAGAATTGCAGAGAGCCAGTTTATGAAGGCCGAACTGAAACGCCTTAAAAAACAGTTTCAGACGCAAGCAGAGGCCCAAGACAAACTAATCAAAGTGTTTGAAGACCGATTGAATGCCTTGAAACAAGAACGCAAAAGGCGTTCAGACGCATTACAAAATTGGCTTTTTACCCAATTTGAGATGCGTAATGCACTGGGTGAACAGCGAAATCTGCTTGATATTTTTGCCTCTGCAACACAACAACTGCCGCCCGCAGGTACGGGAGAATGTTGCGCTCCTAAACTTTTTCAATACGCTTTTACCCACCAACTGCGCCCCGTTTGTATCGCCGAATTTTGGATGGGAGCATCTCCCACAACCGAAATTCGCAAAGAAGGTATGTTTTACCCTGCTTGCAGCGGTAAATGTAAACCTACATTGGCTTTCATGTTAAAGGGTATTGAGCTGGCGAATGGTACGCCACCGTCCCGACAACAATCTTCGTCCGTAAAGTTTTTATACGAAGACGATGCACTGGCGGTTATCTGTAAACCCGCCGGAATGTTAAGTGTTCCGGGTAAAAGTCATGCGTGCTCGGTGTACGACATTGTAAAAGAGCGGTTTAAAGAAAGCGATTCGCCGCTTATGGTGCATCGTTTAGACAGAGATACATCGGGATTACTGATTATTGCCAAGACGAAACAATGCCACAAACAGTTGCAAGCCGCCTTTCGGAAAAAGCTCGTCAAAAAACGTTATATTGCTCTGTTGGAGGGCGTTCTGCCCGAAGATAAGCAACAAGGGCGCATTGAACTACCGCTCATGCCCGATTATCTGGACCGTCCCCGTCAAACGGTAAACCATCAAATGGGTAAACCTGCCGTTACCGATTATGAGGTATTGGGTCGCAGCAATGGGCACACACTCATCGCTTTATATCCTCAAACGGGTCGAACACATCAGCTACGGGTGCATTGCGCGCATCCCTCCGGACTCGATATGCCCATTCTGGGTGATGCTCTTTATGGCAAAAAAGCCGACCGGATGTATCTGCATGCCGAACAAATCTGCTTTCAACATCCTGTGTCGGGTAAGGAAGTATGTATTTATTCAGCGACAGAATTTGAAAAAATCACCCCACCCTACCTCCCCCAAGGAAAGAAGACCCGGCAGAACAATATGTAATTGAAAACTGACCATTGAGCATGGATCATTCATCTTATCAGATAATTCAACTATTAATTATAAATAAGCAATTACCCACATCCCTTTCTAACCACTGCTTTTCTAAGAGAAGGCATACGAAAAGCTTCTCCTTTGCAATCTCTTGAGTAGTAATGTAACATGCTTCTCCCCTTCTGAAAGGAAGATAGAAAGGGCATTTAAAGGTGAGAAAGTGACAAGGTAAGCATATACAGACACCATCATAAAAAAACAAAAAGATAAACACTTATGGCTTGGAAAACGTTAGAGACAGAGTATTTGATACGCGAACCATGGCTCACCGCCCGTCGCGATAAAGTGGAATTACCAACGGGCGTAGTGCTGAACGACTATTATGTACTGGAATATCCCGACTGGGTGAACACCATAGCTATTACCCGAGAGGGCGATTTTGTGTTGGTTCGCCAATATAGGTACGCGCTTGGCGTTACGTCTATGGAACTTTGTGCAGGCGTAATAGAAAAAGATGAAACACCACTTGAGGCTGCCCAACGCGAACTGTTGGAAGAAACAGGGTATGGAAAAGGTACATGGCAAACATGGATGACGCTCTCGGCTAATCCTGGAACAACAACCAACTTATGTCATTGCTTTTTGGCTACAGATGTAGAGAAAGTAGATGAGCAGCATCTTGACCTAACCGAAGACCTCGAAGTGCATTTATTGAGCCGACAACAAGTGTACGAACTGCTGCTTGACAACAAGCTATATCAGGCGCTGATGTATGCCCCGTTGTGGAAATATTTTGCGTTAGAGGGCAAATAAGTTGCAAAGAAATCCTTTCATTACACTACAAAAGGACACGAAAGGCCTAAGTATACCCATATATAAATTAAGGTGTAATACGGCATAAAAGAAACAGCAACAAAACAAATGTTTTGCTGCTGCCCTTTGCAATCTTATGTCTTAAAAAAGATAAACTAAAATTTATTTACCGTGATGCTCGTCGGAAACGGTTAATTTTTTACGACCACGTGCCCTGCGCGATGCCAAAACGCGACGTCCGTTCTTTGTAGACATTCTCTCGCGGAAGCCGTGTTTGTTTACTCTTCTTCTGTTGTGAGGCTGAAATGTTCTTTTCATTGCTTTATATTATTTATTGTTATATTTCACACTTTGGGCTGCAAAATTACTCATTTCTTTTGAAATCACCAAGAATTGCTTTGTTTTTAAACGACTTATAGATATTTTGTTTAACTTTGCACATCATTTATACGAATTTTAAATAGAGCACAATGATCAATTCACAAGAAATCAAAATCGGGACGTGCATTCGTCTTGACAACCAGATTTTCACTTGTATCGACTTTCAACACGTTAAACCGGGCAAGGGAAATACTGTTATGCGCACCAAGCTGAAAAATGTAACGACGGGCCGTGTACTTGACCGTACGTTTCAGGTAGGATTTAAATTGGAGGATGTTCGCATAGAGCGTCGCCCCTATCAGTTTCTTTATCAGGATGGGGCTGACTATATTTTCATGAACCAGGAAACCTTCGAGCAGGCACCCATAGCCAAAGAAGCCATTACCGGCGTTGAATATATGAAAGAAAACGACATTGTTGAGGTGGTGACCGATACAACAGACGGTACTGTGCTTTTTGCTGAAATGCCTGTTAAAACAGTTCTACGCATTACACATAGCGAACCCGGTATTAAGGGAGATACTGCTACCAATACCACCAAACCTGCAACATTGGAAACCGGAATAATTGTTCGCGTACCTCTTTTTATTAATGAGGGAGAGTTGATACAGGTAGATACGCGCGACGGATCGTATCTGCAAAGAGTGAAAGAATAAAATATTTACTTGCTGACGAGTCGATAAGTGAAACCCGTTTACATAGCGCATCGGGGCTAAAAGATACTTATCGACTCGTTATCTTTTTAAGTCAGACGTCCAAAAGTCTGCTTTGCATACCCTTTTAACCGTACCCATACAGTTCGAAAAACCTTATGAAATACGCTTTTATCATTCCTGTCTTTAATCGTCCCGACGAGGTAGACGAACTTTTAAAGAGTATGACGACACAGACCTTGAAAGACTTTGAGGTGCTGGTTGTAGAAGACGGATCGGCCATACCTTGTAAAGAGGTATGTGAAAAATACGCCAAATGTTTGAATTTACATTATTATAACAAGCCCAACTCGGGTCCGGGACAAACCCGAAACTATGGCGTGGAACGCAGTAAAAGCGAATATGTTATCATATTAGATAGCGACGTGGTACTGCCCGACGGTTATTTGGCAGCTGTAGACAAAGAATTGAACCGCGAAAACACAGATGCTTTCGGTGGTCCGGACCGTGCACACACTTCGTTTACAACTACTCAAAAAGCTATTTCGTATGCCATGACGGCCTTTTTTACCACCGGAGGCATACGCGGCGGACAAAAAAAACTAGATAAATTTTATCCCCGCTCGTTTAACATGGGTGTTAAAAGGGAGGTTTATCAACAGCTGGAAGGATTTTCGCAGATGCGTTTCGGCGAAGATATCGACTTCTCTATCCGCATATTTAAAGCCGGATTAAAATGCCGACTCTTCCCCGAAGCATGGGTATGGCATAAAAGGCGCACCGACTTTCGCAAATTTTTCAGACAAGTTTACAACAGTGGCATTGCCCGAATTAACCTTTATAAGAAGTATCCGGAGTCGCTCAAAATAGTTCATTTGTTACCTGCCGCATTTACAGTGGGGGTTCTTCTCTTGCTTTTAACCATGATTGTCGGCGGACTATTAGCCGCTTTTGCACCCGAAGATACATGCCAAAAGGTTGGCGTAGGGCTGCTTTGGGCAGGCATTACACCCCTCATCCTCTACTCGGCTGCCATCTTTATCGATGCCACCTGCCAATACCGCAGTATTAAAATAGGCGCCATGAGTATTTGGGCAGCCTTTATTCAGCTAACGGGTTATGGTTCGGGATTTATTGATGCGTGGATAAAACGCTGTCTTTTCAAGCGAAATGAGTTTAGCGCCTTTGAGAAAACATTTTATAAATAACCTCTTCATTACCTATAATTTCTCGCTATCATGAAAATCAACGAATGGGCAGAAGAAGACCGTCCAAGAGAAAAGATGAACCGATTAGGAGCAGAAGCGCTGACCAATGCCGAACTGTTGGCTATTCTTATCGGCTCCGGGTCGGTGAAAGAAACCGCCGTAGACTTGATGAAACGCATTTTGGCTGACTGTAAAAACAACCTGAATACACTGGGAAAGAAAACTTTACACGAACTAACAAGCTATAATGGGATAGGAGAAGCCAAAGCCATCACCCTCATGGCAGCTTGCGAATTAGGCAAGCGCAGACAGCTGGAACAAGTAGAAAAACGACCGGATTTAGGTTCGGCAACGGCTATTTACAACTACATGCATCCGCGAATGCAGGATTTAGATGTAGAAGAGGCGTGGGCACTCTTGATGAATCAGAATTATAAACTTATCAAGGCTGAACGCATATCGCACGGAGGATTTAGTGAAACAGCGGTAGATGTGCGCGTTGTTATGCGCGAAGCACTGCTGCATAACACAACCATTCTGGCAGTATGCCATAATCATCCCAGCAACAATGCTACACCCAGCGCCTTTGACGACCGCTTAACACAATCTCTTAAGCAGGCTTGTGAGACTATGCGCATTCTATTCTTAGATCACATCATCATTACCGACGGCAAATATTACAGCTATCGCGAGGAAGACAGGTTGTAACTGTTGGGGAATGTTATCGCATAGAAATAAAAGTAAGTTGAAAATTATTTCTTATCTTTGCATAAGATAGGCTGCACTCAGCAAATTAAAAGCAAGCTTTCTTTGCACTCATTTGCACTATCTTTGCATAAGATAGGCTGCACTCGGCAAATTGAAAATAAACTTTCTTTGCAGATATTTGCGCTATCAAAAATGAGTTGGAACATACACTTCTTACATCAAACGAAAAACTCATACCGCTTTTTAAACAATTTGGTTTATTCAATAAGAAATGGACGACGAAATAAAAGAACACGACGGTTTTGAACCGGAGAACGAGGAAACGGAAGTAGAACAACACTCGAATTACAAACCCGTAGATCGTTTTGACGCATCGGCAGTACATCATCTTAGCGGAATGTATCAGAACTGGTTTCTTGATTACGCCTCGTATGTGATATTGGAAAGAGCCGTTCCACATATCGAAGATGGCTTGAAACCGGTACAACGACGTATTTTACACTCGATGAAAAGAATGGACGATGGGCGTTATAATAAGGTGGCAAACATCGTTGGACATACCATGCAGTTTCATCCGCACGGCGATGCAAGTATTGGCGACGCCTGGTGCAGATGGGACAAAAAGACCTGCTCATTGATACGCAGGGCAACTGGGGGAACATTCTGACCGGCGATCGTGCGGCAGCGCCTCGTTATATAGAAGCTCGTCTGTCTAAATTTGCCCTTGATACGGTGTTCAACCCCAAAACTACAGAGTGGCAATTCAGCTACGATGGCAGAAATAAAGAACCCGTAACGCTGCCGGTAAAATATCCTTTGTTGCTGGCACAAGGTGCAGAGGGTATTGCCGTAGGGCTAAGTTCAAAGATTTTACCTCACAATATGAAAGAGATTTGTGAGGCCGCCATCTTGTATCTCAAAGGTAAACCTTTTCATCTATACCCTGATTTTCCTACCGGTGGTTCGATAGACGTAAGCCGATATAATGACGGGCAGCGCGGAGGCACGTTAAAAGTGCGTGCCAAAATAGAGAAACTGGACAATAAAACATTAGCCATCAGAGAAATTCCGTTCAGTAAAAACACCACAACTCTTATCGAATCAATACTGAAAGCGATAGATAAAGGGAAGATAAAAGCGAAAAAGGTAGACGATAATACAGCTGCCGAAGTAGAGATTTTGGTGCATTTAGCACCCGGAATTTCGTTGGATAAAACCATTGATGCACTATATGCATTCAGCGATTGCGAAATCAATATCTCGCCCAACTGCTGTGTTATCGAAGACAACAAACCTTGCTTCCTCACGATTAGTGAAGTTTTGAAACATAGTGTGGACAGCACAATGGGCCTGTTGCGCAAAGAATTGATGATTCGTAAAGACGAATTACTGGAGCAATTGTTTTTCTCATCGCTCGAAAAGATATTCATCGAAGAACGCATTTACAAAGACAAAGAGTTTGAAAATGCCGAAAATATGGATGTGGCAATAGCGCATATCGATCACAGACTAACGCCTTTTAAAGCCGATTTTATACGCGAAGTAACCCGCGACGACATCTTAAAACTGATGGAAATAAAGATGCAGCGCATCTTGAAGTTCAGCAAAGACAAGGCTGACGAGCTGATTGCACGCATCAAAAACGAGATTGAGGGAATTGATCACGACCTTGCACACATGATAGATGTTACCATTAAGTGGTTTAAATTCCTTATCGACAAATACGGAAAAGAACATCCCCGGCATACAGAAATCAGGAGTTTTGAAACCATCGAAGCGACGAAGGTGGTAGAGGCGAACGAAAAGCTTTATATCAACCGCAGTGAGGGATTTGCCGGAACGAGTTTGAAGAAAGACGAATTTGTATGTAACTGTTCGGATTTGGATTACATCATTGTTTTTTATAAAGACGGAAAATATAAAGTAACACGTGTTGCCGACAAGATTTTTATCGGTAAAAACGTTATTTATATCAATGTTTATAAGAAGAATGACAAGCGTACTACATACAACGTTGTTTATAAAGACGGGCGCGAGGGCTATTACTTTATCAAGCGTTTCAATATTCCTGCAATGACTTGTGACAGGGAATACGACCTTGCACAAGGTAAACCGGGCACCAAAGTGGTGTATTTTACCGCCAATCCAAACGGAGAAGCTGAAGTGATTAAAGTAACATTAGAGCCTACACCAAAAAAGAAAAGGCTCTTTATGGAGTACGATTTTTCGCAAATTGCCATCAAAGGACGCGGTTCAAAGGGTAATATTTTATCGAAATCGCCCGTAAACCGAATTAGTTTAAAGAGCCACGGACACAGTACTTTGGGCGGAAGAAAGGTGTGGTTTGACCCTGATGTGAACCGGATTAACTATGATGAACGCGGTCGTTTGCTCGGAGAGTTTCACGAAAATGATGCCATTCTTGTGGTGCTTGACAATTCGGAATTTTACACAACCAACTTTGATGTCAATAACCATTACGAAGATAATATCCGATTTATCGAAAAATGGGATGAACGCAAGGTATGGAGTGCAGTGTTATTGGATGCAGATAATGGCAATCATCCTTATATCAAACGCTTCACTATGGAGTCGAATAGCCGCAAACAGACCTTCCTTGGTGAAAATCCGAAAAACAAATTACTCTTCTTTACCGACCAAATGTACCCAAGAATTAAGGTTTCTTTTGGCGGAAACGATGCCTTCCGGGAACCCATGGTCATCGACATTGAGGAGTTTGTAGGTGTCAAAGGGTTCAAAGCCAAAGGCAAGCGAATTGCGAATTGGACATTAGATAAAGTTGAAGAATTGGAACCGACTCGCTTCCCTGAGCCTAAAGAAACGGAAGATGACAATGAAAATAAGGACCAAGATCAGGAAGATAACTTGGATCCAGACAAAGGAAAGAGCGAGCAACAGGTAATAGATGAGATGACGGGACAGCTAAACCTATTTTCTGATCAAGATGAATAAATTCCTGCAGTAATGTATGACACACACCAAGAACTCTATTAACAAACAGCGACGAATACTAAACAGCCACAGCAGATACGGATTACTCGCACTGCTTTTATGCGGAAACACATTGCTGATGGCTCAAACACAGGTAGAAAACGATGTTGCAGACGACCGAATTACAACACAGGTAAGAATGTTGGGCATCGGATCTACAAATATATTAGATACCTACCTGTCGCCCGAAAAATACCAAGGTGCGGACCTAAGATTTATCTCGCACACCACACGGGAGCGCGAAGGAAAGCATCTTTCACGCCAAATTATACACAATGGCAACGTGTCATACGTACATAACCGAGCAAGGAACAGCAACGAATTTGCAGGAAATTACAACTTCTCTTATGCTTGGCACTACAACTGGTGTTTTTTCGATAATCGCTTTCGATTGAGTGCCGGTGCACTCGCTGATGTGAATATCGGTTTTATTTACAATACACGCAACTCGAACAATCCTGCTCAAGCACGCGCGAATTTTAATATTGCACCGTCTGCGGTGGTGAGCTATCGGGTGATGATGAAAAACCATCCGATGATACTTCGATATGAGGTGAGCATACCACTTTTGGGTGTGATGTTCAGTCCTAACTACGGACAATCTTACTACGAAATATTTTCTGAGGGGAATTACGACCATAACATCGTGCCTACTACGTTTATTTCCACTCCATCCATGCGGCAAATGTTCAGCATTGACTTCCAGTTGCTGCGTAACACTACGTTAAGATTGGGATACTTGGGCGACTATCAGCAATCTCAAGTCAATCTGTTGAAAACGCATATTTACACGCATTCGCTTGTTGTCGGAGTCGTAAAACGTTTCAAACTTATACATCTCCGCCCATGAAAATACGATTTACATCCATTTTTCTCGGCCTACTGCTGTGTTTCTCTTCATGTGTCGACGAGCCCGAATACGACAACACGCCGAGGGGAAACTTCGAGGCGCTTTGGCGAATCATCGACGAGCATTATTGTTTTTTTGATTACAAACGTCAGGCCTACGGGCTGGATTGGGCCGAAATTTACAGTAAATACGCCCCGCGCTTTGCGCCGAGAATGAGTGACGGAGAAACTTTCGAGGTTCTCGCAGAAATGCTTGCAGAACTTCGTGATGGACATGTCAACCTCTATTCTCCCTTTGATGTAGGGCGAAACTGGTCTTGGCACGAAGAGTTTCCCACCAATTTTAGCGAAGATTTAGTAAATAAATACTTGGGGACCAACTATCAAATTGCAGCGGGACTTAAGTATCAAGTGTTTGATGATAATATCGGATACATTCGCTGTAGCAGTTTCCTGAACGACTTCGGCGAAGGCAATCTTGACGAGATCTTCCTCCGATTGGCCCCCTGTAATGGGCTAATTTTAGACATCCGCAACAATGGAGGTGGCATGATAACGAGTGCCGAGAAGTTAGCCGCACGATTTACCAACGAAACACTCGTTGTTGGCTACATGCAGCACAAGACGGGAAAGGGGCACAATGATTTCTCGGGGTTATACCCGCAGCGGCTCTCCCCCACGAAAGGAATTCGCTGGCAAAAACCAGTTGTTGTGCTAACTAATCGCGGAGTTTATAGTGCAGCGAACGAATTTGTGAAATATATAAAGTGTTTTCCGAGGGTAACTGTTGTCGGAGACCAAACCGGAGGAGGCGCCGGATTGCCATTTTCGAGCGAACTGCCCAATGGCTGGTCGGTGCGATTCTCCGCGTGTCCGATCTATGATCGAGACTTTCATACCACGGAGTTCGGCATAGAGCCCCACCATCCAGTTAGTTTGCTGTCGGCCGACCTGCAAAAGGACAAGGATACGCTTATCGAATTTGCACGTCATTTTTTGGCGAAGTGACATTTTCGGCCGTTATTCCCACATCACCAGCAAATTCCCCCCTCGCAAATTTGGCAAATCCCACAAAATCAACTACCTTTGTACCCGCTCATTAAATGTGCGCGCCTGTGGCGAAATTGGTAGACGCGCCAGACTTAGGATCTGGTGTTTCGCGACGTGTAGGTTCGAGTCCTATCAGGCGCACTCCTCCTTAAACCATCGCAGATACTGCAAAAAGCAAAGTATCTGCGATATTTTTTGCCTGTTTCTCGCACCATTTTTACGTTTTGGGTTATCTACCGTAAGATGATAACGCATCAAAAAAAGTTTTCTTGAGGCAATGCAACAGCGAAGCTTTAAAAATATTAGAATTTGTGAGTTCGCGCGCTAACTGACGATAAAAACAGAGTATTTTTTATAATCCGTCCAGTTTTAGCCATAAAAAAATAGTTGTTGCTTTATGGCATTCTACCGGAAAACATACAAAAAGAGTGTGAGTTGGAAGATCTCCGATTGGTGAACAGCCAAAAAGTGTGTTAGTTTTGTGTCAATCTATAAGAAACCATACAAAAAGTATTCTTTTTAGAAGTCCTCCGCTTGTTAGATACTAAAAAATGTCAATCGATTTATATCCACCAATTGTTGGATATTAAAAAATGTAACTTTTTATGTGTCATTCTATTGTTGGATGTTAAAAGTGTTAACTTTTTATGCATCCGACAACAGGAGGATAGTAAAAAAGTTTAGTTTCTGGATGTATTCTTATAGGAGGACAATAAAAAAGATTGATTTCTAAGTACTTTCCTTTAGGAGGACAGTAAAAAAGAAGACTTTTTGTATGGTTTCCTGGAGAAGGATAATAAAAAAGTTCAATTTTTGGGTACTCTCCTATAGAAGGACATCAAAAAAGATTGATTTTTAGATGTTCTTCTTTAGGAGGATATAAAAAAAGGAATCTTTTTCTATGGAAAACAAGTAATGGATAAAGAAAAAAGGAAGCGTGAATGATTCTGCTAAGTAATAGCTCTACGTCTATGAGCTGCGAAAAGAGACAGAGTATAGATGAGGAGAGAAAATTAGAGAGGGATGTGGAATTATTGAGAAAATATGCTGTATCTATAACCTATGAAGAGAAAAGAAATAGGGATGAGGAGCGAGAATTGGAGAGAGATTCAAGGGCATTGAAAGAAAATGATACATCTATGAGCCGCGAAGAAAGGTCGAAGGAAGAGGGAAGATAAAAAGTTGAGACGAGCTAATAGGTATCGAGAGAAAATGGTATGCCGATGAGTTACGTAGGAAAGGGAAATATAGATGAGGAGTAGAAATTGAAGGAAGCTATGGGGATTTTGAGAGAAAATGGTGAGTCTATCAGCAACGAGGAGAGGTAGAGTGCTGATGAAGAGGGAGAATTGAAGAGAGATTCAAGGGCATTGAAAGAAAATGGTACATCTATAAATAGCGAAGAAAGGCAGAAGGAAGAGGGAGATAAAAAGTTGAGACAAGATGCAGGGATATCAGAAGAATGAAGAAACCCCGAAGGGACGACGGAGGAAAAAACAGGGAGAGGCCGTCACCCCAACGGGGCTTGTTCTTAGCTATTTACCAAACGGGGAGCGGAAGTGCTGCCGATGGTTTGTTGTTCGTTCGAAAGCGCTGCGTCAATGATTGTTGATGGTGATGCCCGGCCAATCGTCGGTGCGGAAAGGTGAGGCGGGCAACTGATGTGCGTTGATGAGGTTGCAATCGGGATTGTCGGCCCAGGCATAACGCACAGCCAGCGGGGTGGGAACGTGTGGCGAGGATACTTCGATGGTGTTTCCCTTAATAACTGCATCAGCATTGTAAAAGCGGCGGTTGGCACCAGCGATGGTAAAGCCTCGCAGAGGCTGTCCGTCGGAAGTTTGAAGTGCATCGGCAAACTGAAAGGTAAGGGTAACGGACTGCGGACCGATGAAGTAAGATTGGTAACGCGGTCCGCTGTAAGGCAGATTATGTTTGTAATCGAGCGCGAGGGCTAAACGTGCCAATCTATCGCCAACGATATCTTTTGAAATGGGGTGTATGTCGTTGGCCATACCGATATCGATGTTTACGGCGGTTTCGCAGGCCACGAGGTGGTCGGCCGCCATTTGTTGAGCTTCTCTCAGCTCGGCCCAATCAGATTCTACGGGTTCTGCATTGCGCGCTTTGTAGTTGGCCAACTGCATGATGTAGAAGGGGAAGGGCTTTTGCCAGCGTGCACGCCAATCGTTTACCATGATGGGGAGCAACTCGCGGTATTGGTAGGCGCGAGGTGCGTTTGCCTCGCCTTGATACCAGATGGCTCCGCGGATTGCGTAGGGGATGAGGGGCGAAATCATGGAGTTGAAGAGAACGCTGGGAGCGTTTTGGTTGTATGCGGTGTTTTTGGGCATCGGGTTCATTTGGCTGAGGGGCAGCGCGGTGTTGACCTTCCATTCGCCGGCAAGACTGATGGTCTCGGTGCTGCCGACCAGCGAAAGTGTCATTTCGCGAGGCTCGCCCCAGATGCCGGCTCCTGCCGAGAAGTCGAGATTGTAGACGGCGATTTGAGCGAGACCTTTCTTTACGAGTCGGGCGGGGATGATGTAGCGGCGGGGGTGTTGATATCCGTAGGTGGTACCCACAAACTCGCCGTTGAAGAAGGTAACATCATCGTCGTCTATCTTGGCCAGTCGGATTTCGAGTGGCTTTCCTGCCCAGTGGTGGGTATCTCGATGGTTTTACGGAACCAAAGTCCGCCATCGTACTTGTCGTAGCGGGGGCCCGTAAGCACGGCAGGACAGTAGGTGGTTTCCCATCGGCTATCGTCTATACCGGGCTGTGCCATGAGGTATCGTCCGCGCGAATCTACGGCGGTGCTGCGCTTTATTTCATCATCAATCCATTGCTTATAATCGTCTAAGAATTTTTGTTGGCGTGCTTTCTGCTGCAACGAATTTCCTTGCATTTCTTGTATGGTTGCGCTGAATGGGGTGAGGGCGCGAAGTTTTTCGGGACTTATCCATGACTCGATGGGTGTTCCGCCCCAGCAGGTCATAATCAATCCTACGGGGACGCGCTCTGTTTCGTTGATTTTCTTTCCGAAAAAGAAGGCGGTGGCCGAAAAATCTTTCACGGTTTGTGGCGAACAGGTGGCCCAGCCGTTATTTCTTACGGCGATGGTGGTTTTCGGCGCAGTTTCGATGGCATGTTCTACGTGCAGCAGTCGTATTCCAGTGTATCGGTCGCTCTGAGCAATCTCTTCGGCGTTCATCGGGATGTCCCATCCCTGCATTGGCATTTCCATGTTACTTTGTCCGCTGCAAATCCATACTTCGCCAATGAGGATGTTGCTCAACACGATGGGAGAGCCGTCGCTGATGGTGATTTCGTAGGGTCCTCCGGCGTTCGGGGTTTCGACACTAACCGTGAAGCGGCCCTGTTTGTCGGCCTTGACGCGATAAGTTTTCGCGTTCCAAGATGTTACGACGGATACCATGCGCCCCGGTCGGGTTTCACCCCATATCGGCGCAGAGGTGTTGCGCTGCAGCACCATATTATCTGAAAACATCGGCTGCAACTTTACTTTTGCCTGCATCTGGAGGGTCATCGCCAGTGCAAAGACTGAAAATAAAAGTTTTTTCATTTGTTATTATTTGTTTGAGTTAAAGATTTTCTCATTTTCGAGTATGTTTCGGCAGATTGATTTTACAAATCGATACAAATTTAGTGAAAATCAGTCGGAAACGAGCAAAAAACACCTGGCAAAGGCGATGCGAGGGAGTGCGGGTCGGGCAAATTGAATGTCGGGAAGTGGTAATTGAGAATTTAATCGTAAATTTGCACAGATTACTCAAATTGTTTTAATTGATAACAAGCAAAAAAGAGATATGATGATAATTTGCCGAAAATTTACTCCGGGTATTTTGTGTGTGATGGCGGGATTTGCCATGTTGATGAGTTCGTGCATCAAAGACGAGGCGCTTAACGCAGAGGCTGACATCCTGAGTTGCGAGGTATCGGAGGGGATTCTGATTAGAAAGCCTGTCATTCTCAACGATGAGATTAAACTTTATGTGAATAGTTGGGACGACGTAACGAATTTAGCTCCTAAATTTACGCTGACCGAAGGGGCCACTATCGAGCCGGCGAGCGGTACAACGAGAGACTTTTCGACTGCTCAAACGTATAAGGTTACTTCGCAGGACGGGCAGTGGAGCAAGGTATATAAGGTGAAGTTTATCTCAGGGGGTATCCCAACTGACTATCATTTTGAACACATTCGCTTTTTTGAGGAGAATAAACGGCAACTTTTCCACATCTTTTATGAACTGGATGATGACAACAATGAGCGGGCATGGAGCAGCGGAAACGGAGGCTTTAAAACGGTAAACAATTTGGCTCCTGCCGCCGATTACCCCACCAGTCAGAGTGATGAGGGGTATGTGGGCAAGTGCGCGAAGCTCGTAACGCGCAGTACGGGAGTGTTCGGTGAGAAAATGGGGGCTCCGATTGCAGCCGGAAACCTGTTCCTCGGGGCATTTATGGTTAACTTAATACAGATGGCGAAGTCTACTCACTTTGGGGTTCCTTTCTATAAAACGCCGCTGAGCCTCTCCGGATATTATAAGTATAAACCGGTGAAGTTTTTACGGATAAAAATAAAAACGTGGTGGCGGGACGAACGGATTCGTGTGACATCTATGCGGTTTTGTATGAGGTAACGCAGGAGGTACCGTATCTCGATGGGACAAACATCAAAACGCATCCGAATATTGTGATGCTCGCGCAGATAAAAGACCGGAAAGAGTCGGATGTGTGGCGCAAATTCTCGATTCCCTTTAAAAGTGTGAACGAGCGCGAAATCAATCGCGAGAAACTGCGCGCGGGTAAATATAACTTGACAATCGTTCTCTCGTCGAGTGAGGGCGGTGCGGATTTTTTGGGAGCAGTCGGCAGTACGCTCTGTGTCGACGAGCTGCATTTGGACTGTAAATAAAGAATGACAATGAAAATAATAATAAAATTCGGCGCAGCGTTCGTAAGGCTAATGCAAACGATTATTCAATTCGGCTCAATGCTTGTAAGGCCCATGCGAATGACTATTCAATGGGGCTCAATGCCTGTGAGGCCAATACAAACGATTATTCAATCCATCGCAATGCGTGTGAGACCCCTGCAAATCATGAAAAAAAATATCTCAATCGCCGTGCTATGTTCCCTTCTTATCTGCGGCAATTCAGTCTTCGCTCAGCGCGACCGCAACAAAAGCCTTATTCTTTCGGAAGAAAACGGTTGGGAATACGAGGTAAAAGCCGGCGTCAACATCGGCGGAGCAAGTCCCCTGCCGCTACCGGTGGAAATCCGAGACATCAAGAGTTACAGTCCCAAACTTAATGGATTGCTCGAAGGTAGCGCAACAAAATGGCTCGGAAACGATTATAAATGGGGAGTCTCCGCAGGTTTACGGTTAGAAGAGAAAGGCATGGAGACAGCAGCTACAGTGAAAAGCTACCAAACCGAAATTGTTAACGAGGGAGAGAAAGTGGCAGGTTACTGGACGGGAGATGTGAACACAAATTACAAGAGTTCTTTCGTTTCATTACCTATTTTGGTCAATTATCGGTTCAATCCCGAATGGAAAATTCGCGCCGGTCTTTATGTTTCTTATCGCATGGACGGAGAATTTTCAGGTTTTGTGAGTGATGGATACCTCCGCGAAGGAACGCCTATCGGTGAGAAAATAAGCTTTACCGACGGTAAAACAGCAACCTATGATTTTACTTCTCAGCTGCGCCGTTTCCTCTGGGGAACACAATTGGGTGGTTCATGGCGCGCATTTAAACACTTCTCGGTCACTGCCGACCTTACTTGGGCATTTAATAACATCTTTGAAGCAGACTTTAAAACCATTAGCTTCAATATGTATCCCATCTATCTCAATGTCGGTTTCGCCTATCGCTTTTAATCATTTAGTACCTAAAATCGCACTTTCTCACATTCTTTTTAGAAGCTCTGACATTGCACATAGATATGTTTAGCGCATAGAAAATAAGTTCACAAATACAAAGGAACAAAAAAGACTGCCGAAGAAAACCTCTTCGACAGTCTTTTTATTTTTATGTAAAACAAACGTTTATTTATTGAGAACAAGAGCACTTAATCATTAAAGATGAAATACTATCGTTTAAAACGACAAACGTTTATTTATCAAGATAAAACACTTATTCAGCGCGGAGTGTGAAACGTTTGAACGCAACTACCGTCAAATCTTTATCGGCAGCCTTCAGATAATCTGAAACACTGAGTTTCGAATCCTGAATAAACTCTTGATTTAAGAGGCAGCTTTCTTTGAAGAACTTTGCCATACGACCCTTTGCGATGTTTTGAATCATCTCAGCGGGAAGGCTTGCAGCCTTTTCTTCAGCAGTTTCTTTCTTTATCTTGCGAATTTCTTCTGCCTGCGCTTCAGTGATATTTCCCTTTGCAACACCTTCTGCGATATGCTCTTCGTTTTCAGCAATGTAAAGGTTAAAGCCAGCTTTCTTCAATACAGCCTGAACAGCTTTCTCCACCTGCTCCTGCTTCGTTTTCTCGATAGAAACCTTCATTTCATCGTCTTTCACTGCCTGCGGAACGCTTGCTTCATCAAGAGCGATAGGTCTCATAGCAGCAATTTGCATCGTCAAAGCATGTCCTTGCTCCTCTGCGGGCTTGTTCATTTGAGCCATTGTGCAGAGAAGATTTTTGTTCATGTGGTTGTATGTGTATATATTCTCACCCTCGAGGAAGTTGTAACCATCCAATTCCATCTTCTCGCCGGTGATACCCGAACGAGCCACAACAGCGTCTTGTACCTTTGTACCGTCAGCCAATGTCAATTCTTTTACTTCATCCAGACTCTTTGCCTTTGCAGCCACAGCAGCATCAAGAATATCTTGTGTAAGCTGAATATAATCTTTACCATTGGCAACAAAGTCAGTTTCACACTTCAAAGCAATGATAGCACCAAAGCCATTGCCCACTTTTACGAGCACACAACCGTTAGAAGTTTCACGGTCTGAACGCTTTGCAGCGATGGCCTGACCCTTTTCACGGATAATCTCGATTGCTTTTTCTATGTTGCCCTCGCTTTCATCGAGCGCCTTTTTGCAGTCTGCCAATCCAGCTCCAGTTAGTTTACGGAGCTTCTGTACATCAGCTATTGAAACAGCCATAATATTTTCCTTTGTATTTTATAAATTAATAATTAATAAAGAAAACAACCGACCGACTCATATTTCATCCGTCGGCTACCTTCCTTATTGTTGTTTTACGCTTCAGCTTCTTCTTCAGTTGCTTCTGCTACCGGAGACTCTTTCTCTGCTGCTTCTGCAGGTGCCTCTTCCTTACGACTTCTGCGCGTACGCTTCTTTCCGTCGGCAGCTTCTTCAGCCTTTTCTTCAGTTGCTTCTGCTACCAGAGCCTCTTTTTCTGCTACTTCTGCAGGTGTCTCTTCCTTACGACTTCTGCGCGTACGCTTCTTTCCGTCGGCAGCTTCTTCAGCCTTTTCTTCAGCAGCTTTCTCATCAGCTTTCTCTACTTTGCGCTCTTCCAAGCCTTCAGCAATTGCGGCGCAACAAGCAGAAAGAACCACATCTACACTGTCTTTAGCATCATCATTAGAAGGAATGATAAAGTCGATGTCGCGAGGATCAGAGTTGGTATCAACCATTGCAAACACAGGTATACCCAAACGCTTAGCCTCTTTCACGGCGATAGCTTCTTTCATCACGTCTACAACGAAAAGTGCGCTGGGCAGACGGGTAAGATCTGCTATCGAACCGAGGTTCTTTTCAAGCTTCGCACGCTGACGAGTAACCTGCAACAACTCGCGTTTTGAGAGGTTAGCAAATGTACCATCGGCCATCAGTTTATCGATGTTCGTCATTTTTTTCACAGCCTTACGAATGGTGGGGAAGTTGGTTAACATACCGCCCGGCCAACGTTCGATAACATAAGGCATATTTACGCTGGCAGCCTTTTCTGCCACAACGTCCTTAGCTTGTTTTTTAGTAGCAACGAACAGGATACGCTTTCCTGATTTGGCAATTTGCTTCAAAGCCTCTGCAGCCTCATCAACTTTGGCTACAGTTTTATGAAGATCGATAATATGAATACCGTTACGCTCCATAAAAATGTAAGGAGCCATGGCGGGATTCCATTTACGACGCAGGTGTCCGAAATGACAACCGGCCTGCAATAATTGGTCAAAATTTGTTCTTGACATTGTTTTTTACTTTCTTTTAATTGTTTACTTTCCTTTTAATTCTGTTGATTTAGAACCAACGGACAGGTAATCCGAGGGCCAGATAACTGACAAATGAAAATTAATCATTGACAATTTAACCTTTTGAGGATTGACAATTGAGAATTGCTTATTGCCTCTTTATCCTTTTAAGATAACAAGCATGCTGCAATTATTCATAGTCAATTTGCTCTGCCGGGAGTCGTGTCCGTTTAGATGCTAAACGTGTTCAGTGGATTGAGAATTTACTTTCGACAAGGTTTACAGCATCAGGCTGTGTGCCATTTGTGCCGCTACCGCTTGCCGTTTTCAATTGATCATTCTCAATTCGTTAACGCTTACTGAACTGGAAGCGGCGACGAGCCTTCGGCCGACCGGGCTTTTTACGCTCTACAGCACGAGAGTCGCGAGTAAGAAAACCTTGTACTTTCAAAGCCTTCTTATCTTCTTCGTTAACCTTAACCAGTGCGCGGGCAATAGCCAGACGCAACGCTTGGCTCTGACCGGTATAACCACCACCATCAAGATTTACCTTGATGTCATACTTTTCAACAACGTCCAACAGCTGCAACGGTTGTTTAACCACATACTGAAGAATTGCCGAGGGGAAATACTCTGTAAGGTCTTTTTTATTGATTGTAATCTTACCGCTGCCTTCAGAAAGGTAAATACGAGCTA
The DNA here is from genome assembly GCF_000614205.1 of Hoylesella saccharolytica JCM 17484. Lineage (GTDB taxonomy): Bacteria > Bacteroidota > Bacteroidia > Bacteroidales > Bacteroidaceae > Prevotella > Prevotella saccharolytica. Next base: position 217,792 of record NZ_BAKN01000001.1, on the reverse strand, counting down.
CAGAGCTCTTGCGGCGACCAATTGCGTTTATTACTTCCATTCTTATTTCCTTAATTATTTATACTGGTTAATATCGATTGCCTTAGGCTTCTGAGCAGCCTTATCGTGCTCTGTACCTTCAAAAACATAAAGGTTGTTCAAAAGATGACGACCCAAAATACCTTTGGGAAGCATACCTTTAACGGCATGACGGATGATGCGATCTACACCATTCTTGCGCTTGCGCAATTCTGCGGGTGTGTTAAAACGCTGTCCGCCGGGATAACCTGTATAGCGTGTATAAACCTTATCGGTTTCTTTCTTACCGGTGAAAACCACCTTTTCAGCATTGATAATAATCACATTGTCTCCGCAATCTACGTGAGGAGTAAAGTTGGGTTTGTACTTTCCGCGAATAAGTTTGGCTACTTTGGAGCACAAACGGCCCACAACCTGATCGGTTGCATCAATAACGACCCACTCCTTCTTAGCTGTTTCCTTATTAGCGGAAATAGTTTTATAACTTAAAGTGTCCATTTTAAATTAAAATTGTAATACTACTAAAAAACGTTTATATCTTATTTTTACAGCCGATTCACTAACCGCTGCACTCGGCCAAAAGTACAACTATTAACACGAACTGTAGTGGAGGCCCTAAGTTACCCCCGTAATAATCGGACTGCAAAGTTACATATTTATATAGAGCAACAAGCCAACCCACTGCGAAAGAAAAGTAGATTTTACGAAATATTAACAAAACAACTACACCACAGCTTACCTATCAAAGAACCATCAAAATGTAACAAATCAGCGTTTTATCACTTAAAAAGAGGAAAATACACTTTCTCAAAATTTCGTTTTAACGACCCACAAATCAGTTCACACCCACACTTTCAGATACACGTTCCAAACTATTAATCTTTATATTTTTATCTTAAATATTCTTACTTTTCAGCTTTTAGCAACCCTCAAAATAGATCCTAATAACCCATACTTATTTATTGGATATCGAAAAGAGAGACATTTAAACACTAAAAGCATAGGTTTTAGGTTGCAAAAGCTATGCTTTTAGAAAATGAAACCTATGCTTTCAACATCCAAAACCCATGTTTTCACAAGCGAAAATATCAGAAAACAAAAGTTTAAAAGCATAATACAAAACCATAAAAACTTAACTATTAATGATTTACGATAAAACTCAAAAATAGTGATTAGCTTAAAAATTTGGACATAAAAACGACGAAGCATGAAACCATAAAATTCTACACGTGAAAAGATGTAAATACATTGTCGCTTTCGGAACGATTTTTGTTAACGACGCGCAAGCACCTCATACAGTGAAATTACATTTTCCTAAAAATAATCACTCTGCGCTATCGCACTATCAAAAGACACCTCTTACACCCTACACAAACACCCCCAATCTATAAAAAAACTAAAAAATATTCTATATAATAAGGTATAAGCTGAAGTTTTACTTACTTTTGCGTCCCAAATTAAAAGGCAAACAGAAGTATGCAAGAAAACTTAGTTATCGTAGAAAGCCCTGCAAAGGCTAAAACAATAGAGAAATTTCTGGGAAACGATTATAAAGTAATGTCCAGTTACGGACATATTCGCGACTTAAAAAAGAAAGAGTTAAGCATCAATTTAAAAACGCTTCAACCCGACTACGAAATACCCGAGGAGAAGAAAAAACTGGTAAACGAGCTGAAAAAAGCTGCCAAAGAAACGACCAAAGTGTGGTTGGCATCGGATGAAGACCGTGAAGGAGAGGCCATATCTTGGCACCTGTGCGAGGTATTAGGACTGGATGAGGCGAAGACAAACCGCATCGTTTTTCACGAAATTACAAAGCCGGCGATATTGCAAGCCATTGAAACGCCCCGGCATCTGAACATGAATTTAGTGAACGCTCAGCAGGCTCGGCGTATACTCGACAGATTGGTGGGCTTCAAACTATCACCCGTTTTGTGGCGCAAAGTCAAGCCGGCATTGTCTGCCGGGCGTGTGCAGAGTGTGGCAGTAAGACTTATTGTAGAGCGCGAACGCGAAATTCAGGCTTTCCATTCCGAGCCTTACTACCGCATCAACGCCATCTTTGCCATTATCAATGCCGACGGTTCGGCCACTGAAGTAGATGCCGAACTCGACACAAGGTTCAGCACTCATGATGAGGCTTTGGCTTTTTTAGACAAGTGTAAAGATGCAAAGTTCTCGGTTTCGGGCATCACCAAGAAGCCGTTAAAGCGTTTACCTGCCCCTCCTTTCACCACTTCGACGCTGCAACAAGAGGCTGCCCGCAAGCTGGGTTTCACCGTTTCGCAAACCATGATGGTGGCCCAACGGCTGTACGAAAGCGGTAAAATAACGTATATGCGTACAGATAGCGTAAACCTTTCAAAGCTCTGTATCGGTGCCAGCAAAGAAGAAATTATACGGCTTTGGGGCGAAACCTACAGTCAATCGCGCAATTTTCAGACCCGTGCCAAAGGTGCACAAGAGGCTCACGAGGCTATTCGACCCACCTATATGGACAATACTCAAATTGAAGGAACACAGCAAGAAAAACGTCTTTACGACCTGATTTGGAAGCGTACGGTGGCCTCGCAAATGGCCGAAGCACAGATAGAAAAGACCACCGTAACGATAGATGTATCGGGAACAAAAGAAAAATTTATCGCCACCGGTGAGGTTATCGTCTTCGACGGCTTTCTGAAAGTATACCGAGAGTCTACCGACGACGATGAAAACGGTGCGGAGGAGGCTCGCACACTACCCGTTTTGAAGAAAGGCGACATGCTCGAACGGCGCGAAATCACATCCACAGAACGGTTCAGTCAAAGTCCTTTCCGCTACACAGAGGCCAGTTTGGTGCACAAACTTGAAGAGCTGGGCATCGGCCGTCCCTCAACTTACGCTCCCACCATCAGCACCATTCAGCAACGCGAGTATGTGCAAAAGGGCGACCGGAAAGGCGACGAACGCACCTATACCATCGATACATTGAAGGGTATTAAGGTGACGGCGAAGACCAAACGCGAAATGGTGGGTAGCGAAAAGGGCAAGTTGTTGCCCACGGATATTGGTATGGTGGTAAACGATTTTTTGATGAACAACTTTCCGAAAATTATGGATTACCACTTTACGGCTAATGTTGAAGAAGAGTTTGACCGCATTGCCGATGGCAAAGAACAGTGGACAGAGATGATGAAAGACTTTTATGCTTCGTTCGAACCCACTGTAGAGACGGTGATGAATGCCCGCTCTGAGCACAAAGCCGGCGAACGAAAATTGGGCGACGATCCGCAAACGGGTAAACCGGTGTTTGTAAAGATAGGTCGATTTGGACCGGTAGTACAAATTGGTTCGGCAGAAGACGACGACAAACCGCGCTTCTCACAGTTGCCCACAGACAAGAGCATGGAAACCATTACGCTAAACGAAGCGTTAGAGCTTTTTAAGCTTCCGCGTACCATTGGCGAGTTTGAAGGCAAGTCGGTAGTCATCGGTGCGGGTAGGTTTGGGCCTTATGTGCTGCACAATAAAAAATACACCTCGTTACCAAAGACTGAAGATCCGATGACAGTAACGCTCGAAACAGCCATTGCATTGATAGAAGAGAAACGCTCGCAAGAACAACAACGACACCTCAAAAAGTTTGCCGAAGATAGCAAACTCGAAGTACTGAACGGTCGTTACGGTCCTTATATCGTACACAACGGTAAGAATTTCCGTATTCCGAAAGACCTTCACAGCAAGGCGGCAGACCTTACTTACGAGCAATGTATGGAGATTATCAACGCCACTCCTGTAAAGAAAGGCCGCTAACATCACCCCTTCTTCACTCAAAAAACTATGCGGCGTATTATCCTCATCGGCTATATGGGGTCGGGAAAGACCACTGTGGGCAAGGCATTGGCTGCCGAGCTGGGTATGCGCTTCTACGATTTAGACTGGTATATTGAGGGCCGTATGCGGCAAACCATTGCGCAAATATTCAGTGAACGCGGTGAAGAAGGCTTTAGAAAGGTAGAATATAACCTCCTTCATGAGTTAGCTGAGTTTGAGGATATACTTATCAGTTGCGGTGGCGGAACGCCTTGTTTCTTTGATAATATCGATTATCTGAACCAACAGGGAGATACTCTTTACCTCAAAGCCGCACCCGAAGTGCTTTACAAACACTTAAAAATGGGCAAGACCATACGCCCCCTTCTGCTCAACAAAACACCCGAAGAGGTACAGCATTTCATTAGCGAGCAACTGCAAATACGCGAGCCTTTTTATCAAAAAGCGCGTTATATGCTCGATGTCAGTTTGATGGATAATTACGAAAAAATAAACATTACGGTGGCCAAAGCTCGCCAACTGTTGGGTGTTTAACCCCCTGAGAGCCGGCTGCAAACTAACTTACATAACAATAAATCACCCGTTTCAAGAAGCATGAAAAAATGGACTATCGACGATTCGAAGGAGCTTTATAACATCAACGGATGGGGAACTTCGTATTTCGGCATTAACAATAAAGGCGATGTGTACGTTTCGCCCTGTAAGGATAACACTGAAATAGACCTTCGTGACATTATGGACGAGTTGTCATTACGCGATGTTACGCCTCCGGTTTTGCTGCGTTTTCCTGACATTCTCGACAGTCGTATCGAGAAAACAGCCAGCTGTTTCCGTCAGGCAGCTAAGGAATACGATTATAAAGGCGAAAACTTTGTAATCTATCCCATCAAAGTTAACCAGATGCAACCTGTCGTCGAAGAGATTATTTCACACGGGCGTAAGTTTAATTTGGGCTTAGAGGCAGGCTCAAAACCCGAACTTCACGCCGTGATAGCGGTGCAATGCCAAAGCGATTCGCTGATTATCTGCAACGGATATAAGGATCAAAGCTACATCGAACTGGCGCTTTTGGCACAGAAAATGGGTAAACGCATCTTCATTGTTGTAGAAAAACTGAACGAATTAGACCTCATTGCACGGGCCGCTAAGAAACTGAACGTACGCCCTAATCTCGGCATTCGTATCAAATTAGCGTCGTCGGGGTCAGGCAAATGGGAAGAAAGCGGAGGCGATGCCAGCAAGTTTGGGCTCACCAGCAGCGAACTGTTACAGGCACTCGAGATATTAGATCAGAAAGGTTTGCACGACTGTTTAAAGCTTATTCACTTTCATATCGGGTCGCAAATCACCAAGATACGCCGCATACAAACCGCCCTTCGCGAAGCATCTCAGTTCTATGTGCAACTCCATAAAATGGGGTACAACGTCGATTTTGTAGATTGCGGCGGCGGATTAGGTGTCGATTACGACGGCACACGTTCGCCCAGCAGCGAGAGTTCGGTTAACTATTCTATTCAAGAATATGTCAACGACTGTATTTATACCTTTGTCGAAGCTGCCAATAAAAACGGTATCGCCCATCCCAACATCATCACCGAGAGCGGTCGTTCGTTAACAGCTCACCACAGTGTACTGGTTATTGACGTACTCGAAACAGCTTCGTTACCCGAGATGACCGAAGATTTTGAGCCCAACGAAAACGAACATCAGCTCGTAAAAGACCTGTATGATATATGGGATAACATCAACTCTCGCTCGATGTTAGAAGACTGGCACGATGCCGAACAAATACGCGAAGAGGCGTTAGACCTATTTGCACATGGCATGGTTGACCTGCGTACACGGGCCGAAATCGAAAGTATGTACTGGAGCGTTTGCCGTGAAATCAACACCATTGCCAAGGGTTTGAAGCACGTTCCGGAGGAACTTCGCAATCTGGACAAGCTGTTGGCAGACAAGTATTTCTGTAATTTCTCACTCTTTCAGTCGCTTCCCGACAGTTGGGCTATCGATCAATTATTTCCTATTGTGCCTATTCAAAGGCTCGACGAGCGGCCTACACGCAACGCAACACTTCAAGACATAACCTGCGACAGCGACGGAAAGATAGCCAATTTCGTTACCAATCGCCACATTTCACATGTGCTTCCGGTGCATACACTGCGCAAAAACGAACCGTATTATCTCGGTGTTTTTCTCGTCGGAGCTTATCAAGAGATACTTGGCGACATGCATAATCTCTTCGGAGATACTAACGCTGTACACATATCTGTTAAGGATGGGGGATATAGTATCGACCAAATTTTCGACGGAGAAACCGTTGAAGAGGTACTCGACTATGTACAATATAATCCTAAAAAATTGGTTCGGCAACTCGAAATATGGGTTACCAAGAGTGTAAAACAAGGCAAAATATCGCTCGAAGAAGGTAAAGAGTTTCTCTCAAACTATCGTTCCGGACTCTACGGATACACATATCTGGAGTAATAAGCTCGTTGCCTCGAGATGAAGAATAGAAGTTTGGGGATTAGAATGAATGCCTTGTGGATGAAGTATGAAAAGAATAAGAACGAAGGTTTGATACCCTTTGGACATTAAAATAGGACTTATAAATTACGGTTTAATGGATATTCAGGAGCGATACAACACGCTTTTATTCATTACTTCACACTAAACTCCTCACGTTATGCAAGAAAAAATCACCATTATAAAGACCGGAGGCGCCATCATTGAAGACCCGGCACAACTGGAAAAGCTGCTTTCGAACTTTGCAAAGCTCGAAGGACGCAAGATACTTGTTCACGGAGGAGGTCGCAGAGCCACTGATATTGCCCAACAACTGGGTATCTCAACCCAACTTATTAACGGTCGCAGAGTTACCGACCAACCTATGCTCGAAGTGGCTGTAATGGTTTATGGTGGACTCATTAACAAGACCATCGTAGCGCGTTTGCAAGCACTCGGTGTACCGTCACTCGGTCTTACAGGCGCCGATATGAACCTTATTCGCAGTCATCAACGCCCCGTTGTCAACGGAGTGAACTTCGGATACGTCGGCGATGTAGAGCAAACAGATGCCCAAATCTTGAAAAAGCTTATCGATTGGGGTATCACGCCGGTCATTTCACCCCTTACACACGACGGAAAAGGACAGCTGCTCAACACCAATGCCGATACTATGGCATCTGAAATAGCCAAAGCATTGGCACCCTATTATGAAGTAACGCTGGTTTACTGCTTTGAAAAGAAAGGTGTTTTGGCACACCCCGACAACACCGACAGTATCATTCCATGCATCAACCGACATGATTTTAAAGTCCATATCGCCAACGGCACCATCTCAGCAGGCATGATTCCGAAGATCGAAAGTGCCCTTTCGGCAGCCGAAGCAGGTGTGCATCGAGTGATTATCACAGACGCTGAAAGCTCCTTTCAAAGCCCTGATTGTATCCAAACAGGTACAATTATTATATAAATAAATGTTAACGCGCGTAACTTACTTGTAACCCACTCGTCATTCAATCAAGAGACACGATGAATAAAATCAGTTTTCAACACGATGTTCTCCCTTTAAAAGACAAGCTTTATCGGCTTGCGCTGCGCATAACGCTCAACCCGGGCGACGCAGAAGACATCGTGCAAGATACACTGATCAAGGTTTGGAACCGGCGAGAAAAGTGGAATGAAATCGTATCCATCGAGGCTTTCAGTCTTACGATCTGTCGAAATCTCTCGCTCGACAGCATCAAACGGCACGAAAATAAAAACCACTCGCTCGAAGATGTTGGCCCCGAGAGACCCGATTCTGCTTTCAATCCATACGAGGAGATGTTGCAAAACGATCGAATCAGCCTCATCAAAACCTTCATCGACACGTTGCCCGAGAAACAAAAAAGCTGTATGCAGCTCAGAGATTTTGAAGGGAAAACGTACAAAGAAATTGCAGAGGTGATGCAGATAACCGAAGAACAGGTAAAAGTAAACCTCTTCAGAGCAAGACAAACCATTAAACAGAAGTTTAAAAAGGTAGATGATTATGGACTATAAATATATCGAGCAGCTGCTGGAACGCTATTGGAACTGCGAAACTTCTTTAGAAGAGGAAGACATCTTACGCACGTTCTTCAGCCAGAAAGACATTCCGGCACATCTGCTACCCTATCAGGCGCTCTTCGTTTACGAGCAAAAGGAGGTGAGCACGCACGTATTAGGCAGCGACTTCGATAGCAAAATACTGTCTGTTATCAACGAGGAAGAGCCGCTGAAAGTGAAGGCACGCACCATCACAATGACACAAAGGCTGATGCCGTTGTTTAAAGCTGCCGCTGTAGTAGCTATCTTCCTGACACTGGGAAACGCTGCGCAAGAATCGTTTAACAACAGCAAAAACGACGCAGTAAACCTTGCGGGATATAATAAAATAGATAAAGGCGCATCGGTTGCAATGGGCGATTCGACCACGACCGACACCTTACAGAAAGCTACTTTACAGCCCATTCCCGTCAATATCATTAAGTAAGAAATTTTCTATGCTTTCTCTATAAATAATGTTTAGTAAAACAATGCGAAGCTGAGAAGCTTCTTTCTCTCAAATTTTTCATAACATACTAACGTAGATAAAGGCCGTTGTTCTGTAGAACTCGCGGCCTTTTATCTTTTTAGGAGATGCCTTTCGGCTCGAAAAGCATCTTTTTTCATTGATCATAAACTTTCTTTTCTGCCTTGTTAAGATAACTTACAGACATACCATCAGCGTGATACCATCTTCCGTTACACCCACAACATAACGGCTTTTCTCGCCCGTAAGCTTATCACCCAGCCAATAACCGGCATGCGTTCCCAGCACACCCAATCCCGCACCAACGATAATGTCGCTCCAGCGATGTCGGTTGCGGCGCACCCGTTCTAATGCTGTGACCGTGGCAACGGTATAACCTGCCACGCTAATCCAAGCTGAAAATTTGCCGTATTCTTTGTGTAAGATGGTGGCTCCGGCAAAAGCAAACGAGGTATGCCCTGATGGAAATGACACTCTATCTGTTCCATCAGGACGCCTACTGTGTATGGATCGCTTTAGCAAAAAGGTGGTGCCAGAGGTTAAAGCCACTGAAGCGGCTGAGTTAACCAGCAGTCGTTTCCAAGAGCTTGCCCCCTCTACACCCGCCGCTTTCATAACATACGTCGCGGTTAAGGGTGCAAACCGTAAGTAATCTTCTATGCCGTCACCATGATAAGGCTTGTATTGCGCACGACCTGTTAACAGCAAAAAACTAAAAAGAAACAAAAAAATCAATCGCATCATAAGACTACCCAAATGACTACCAAGCGTTGGTACTCACCCTACCAAGCACTGGTAGCCATGCTACCAAACAGTGGTAGTGGCACTACCAGACATTGGTACTATCGTTATTGTTAGAGAATGGCGAAACGCATGCAAACCAACTGCCGCCGAACCGTCAATCTTTCGCCCGATAAAATCAAGCTGCTGCCTTATCTTTAATTAGGCAAACGCAGCACATCCCCACAATCAACAACACACCGGCAGCCATCATCATGTGGCTCTGTACACTGCCCAAAAGGTGAAAAACCACACCTCCCAGCGCAGCGGCGATAATCTGAGGTACGCAAATGGTGCCGTTAAAAAGGCCCAGATAGGCACCCATGTGCCCACGTCCTTCCAATGCATTGGTAACGAAAGTAAAGGGCATGGCCAGCATAGCAGCCCATGCGCAACCGATAAGAATGAAGGGAATAAACATCAAATACTTATCGCTGACAAACGGAACAAGACCAAAGCCGATGCCACCAAGCAGAAGCGAGAGGGCATAAGCCAGCTTTCGGTTTCTCAAAAGGGGCAACACAACCGCCCAGACAACGCTTCCGATAGCCTGAATGGCAAACAGAATACCCACCCAATTACCCGCTTCCTGATAAGCAAGGGTGGTAGTTGCAGTTTGCTGTTGCATGTCTACGCCCCAGCAAGTATCGGCAATCGAACCCGTAGTGTAGGTCCACATGTACATAAAAGCAGCCCAACAAAAGAACTGAACCAATCCAACAGTCCAGAAAGTAGCAGGTGCACGGCGCAGCAACTGCCACATATTGGCCTTCTCTTCATGAAGTGGCGTTTCCAAACGGTTATATTCTGCATACGTTTCGGGCGGCCATTCTTTTACGTTGACCGAGGTATAGATAACACAAAGAATAAGAATGTAGGCTCCAATATAGAACGACCAGATAACAGAATCGGGCACCGTACCGGCTGCTGCGACATTGCTTAGACCGATATAAGTAAAAAAGAAAGGAAAAACAAAGCCTACCACCGAGCCGGCATTACAAAGAAAACTCTGTATGGAATAAGCCAAAGCCTTCTGCTTTTCGTTTACCATATCGCCCACCAGCATCTTAAAAGGTTGCATTGCCATGTTGATACTGGTGTCAAGAAACATCAATGCACCCAATCCGAACACCATTGCAGTGGCTGCCGCCATACCCAACGAGCCGGCATTGGGCAGCAAACACATCACCAAAACAGCTATGGTGGCACCCACAAAGAGATAAGGTATACGGCGCCCAAAGCGTGTCCAGGTTTTATCGCTCAATGTTCCGACGATGGGCTGTACCAAAATACCCATCAACGGTGGTAATATCCAGAAGTAACTGAGGTTATGGGGGTCGGCTCCCAACGTCGAAAAGATACGCGAAATATTTGCACTTTGCAGCGCATAAGCAATCTGCACACCGAAGAAACCGAAACTAAGGTTCCACAGTTTCCAAAAACTAAGATCGGGCTTGTTTTTTAATTGATGATTCATAATTCACAATTCATAATTTATTCTTCACATTTCATTGTTTACTTCATTCACAATGAGATACGTTATCATTATCTTAAATACTGTACTTAACTATTCATTTTTTTCACTCTTACTTACTATTCAGCTGTCTTTTTACAACCGTTATGAACGTTTTATCAACTCAATACATAACTAATACCTTATTATTTATCGCGAAGGTAAGTACAAAGTCTTACACTTCAAACAGAAAAATCCATATTTTTTAATACAACGACATGCTTATTTATATCTTTCATCTCTACCCTATTTATAAGGTATTACTCTTTATTATTTTATCTTTCACTTTCATATTTCTAAGTTGCAACAAATACTTACTTATTCATAACGCCCTATTTACACCTTGATTATACGAAGCTTATAACATTTATGAAATAACAGCTGTTGTATAGGTAAACTATAAATGTTGACAGATAACCGCCAGATGCCATATAACATAGAGGCCCCAATATGCACACCTAAGATTATGAATGATGCATCGTGAACTACGAATTACCGCGTTGTTCCTCTCACAACTAACCTTGTTCGCACCACGCGGCGTTCTATTTGTCCCTTCTCGATAGCACCTTCAACATGCCGAATTAACATATCGGCCGCCTCTTGCCCTACCTTATACCCCCGCTGTTCTACCGTTGTGAGAGGCGGATCGCAAGCTATGGCACGTTGTCCGTTCGTAAAACCGCACACGCTGATATCGTCGGGAACACGAAAACCGGCGTGTTTGGCAGTGTAAAGAATACCGATAGCGGTGTCGTCGTTTACAGCAAAGAAAGCATCGGGACGGTCTTTTCGGGCCAGAATGTCGGGCGTAAGCACCTCGGCATCTGCCCTATTGTCGCATATCAAAGCTAAACTTTCGTCGGCTTTAAGTCCATGTTTAAGTAGCGCATCACGATAACCGTTATACCGATTCTTAGAAATCTCCATCTTCATAGGCGATCCATAGAACGCCACACGTTTGCAACCCGTTTCGATAAGATAGCTTACAGCGGTGTAAGCACCCATGTAATCGTCTACAACCACACGACTGGCATTGACGCCCGTACATATTCTGTCGTAGAAAACCAATGGTACGCCTGCATCAATAAATCGCTGAAAGTGATCGTAAACAGCAGTATCTTTGGCCTGCGACACAATAATGCCGCATACTCTGTTCTCGAAAAACGATTTGCAGATGCTTACTTCACGGTCGTATTGCTCGTTGCTTTGCGCAATCATGATGCGATAACCGCGTGCCGAAGCTTCTTCTTCGATACCACTGAGTATGGAAGAAAAATAGAAATGAGTAAACTCTGGAATGATGACACCGATAATTTTCATCGGTCGTATCTTGCTGTTGCGCAAGCTCTCTGCAATAAAATTGGGGTAAAACTCATGTTCACGAGCATAAGCCTGAATACGTTCGCGTTGCTGAAGGCTGATACACGGACTGTTCTTAAGTGCTCGCGAAACCGTTGCAACAGAGACATTCAGCTCTCTTGCAATATCTTTCATCGTGATGGCAGACATCTCTTTCATCATCCTTTAATTTATGTGAAGACCTAATACCCGGATAGTGCAAATGAAAAACAACAGCAACCGGATTGAATTAACAGAGACAATGTCAGTATAATGCAAAGATAGTGCAAACAAGCGCAATGTAAATTTATTTACAAATTGCCGAGTACAGCCTATCTTATGCAAAGATATATAAAAAGGTATAAAGATAAAACAGGTAACGAACGAAAAGCGAATAAATAGGTATCTCTATTATTTTTCAATACCTTATCGCACAAAAATACCCCACCAAACAACTAAATATGCAAACGTTTGCACCAAACAAATATCGCTTTTACCCCTAAAAAGGTACAACGTAATGCGAAGAGAACTATTTTTGCATTATAGATGATTTACAAAATCATCGTCAATCTATTTGGAAGAAGACCTATACAACTATTGTAACAAGTACTGAAGATAAATAAAATAAACGCATTTGCCCCGGTGAAAACTACTGCGGGGTAACGTCTTCGACCTACCAACAGATGACCTAAACAGGATATTCAATATAACAATGTATAACTAAACTCTATGGAACAAAGAATGATGAAGCAGGTAAAATGTACTATGCTGGCCAGGATGGGTATGCTTTTATGCGCGCTTATCCTTTCCATCAGTGCCTTTGCGCAGCAAATCACAGTCAAGGGACACGTTAAAGACGCAAGCGGTGAACCCGTTATTGGCGCCACTGTTCGTGTTGCCGGCCAAACAGGCGGGGTGATAACAGACCTTGATGGAAATTTTGTTATTCAGGTACAAACCGGTGCAACCATCACCATATCTTATATAGGATACAGTGATGCCAAAGTAGCGGCAAGCCCGAATGTGGATGTAACGCTGAAAGATGACGCAGGAAAAGCCCTCAATGAGGTGGTTGTCATCGGTTACGGCGTAGTAAAGAAGAGCGATTTAACCGGTTCGGTGGCTGCCTTAAAGCCCGATTCGAAGAATAAAGGACTTGTGGTGAACCCGCAAGATATGCTTTCGGGTAAGGTGGCAGGTGTAAATATCACATCAGACGGCGGTGCTCCAGGTGCCGGCGCAAACATCCGAATACGTGGCGGTTCATCGCTTAATGCCTCTAACAACCCATTAATCGTTATTGATGGTATAGCCATGGATAACAATGGAGTTCAAGGATTGGCCAATCCGCTTTCAATGGTGAACCCCCAAGACATCGAGTCGTTCAACGTATTAAAAGATGCATCGGCCACTGCCATCTATGGTTCGCGTGGCTCTAACGGTGTTATCATCATCACAACAAAGAAAGGACGTAAGGGTATGGCACCGCAGGTGAGCTACAACGGAAGTCTTACTGTGAGCGAAAAGAGTAAATCGTTGAAGCTAATGAATGGCGACGAATACCGCGAATTTATTATCAACAAGTATGGTGCAGGCAGCGATGCGGCCAAAGCTTTAGGTACTTCGAACACCGATTGGCAAAAAGAAATTTATCGCACAGCCATCAGTCACGATCACAACGTTGCACTGCAAGGGGCTGTAAAAAATGTTCCTTACCGCGTATCAATAGGCTATACAGGGCAAGAGGGTATTCTTAAAACCTCCGACTTTAAGCGTTATACGGCGGCTGTTAACTTAAATCCGTCGTTCTTCGACGATCATCTCACGATGAATCTCAATGCAAAAGGAATGTATGCAGAGAGCCATTTCCCCAACTTAGCTGCGATAAACGATGCGTTTAGATTTGATCCTACGCAGAGCATTTATGATGATTCGGACGACGCAAAAAAGCATTACGGCGGTTATTTTCAATGGAAAACCATCGGCGGTATTACGGATATAGACACACATTTCCCTACTGCTTTCAATAATTTGGCACCCAACAACCCCGTTGCCATGCTTAACTTGCATCACGAAAAGGCTTACAGCCGGTCGTTTGTAGGTAGCGCAGATATTGATTATAAGGTGCATGGCTTTGAAGATTTACGCTTACACCTAACTCTTGGAGCCGATGTTTCGAAAGGAAAACAAAATAAAAGTGTTCCTCCAATATCGTCAGAAAACTTCTATTATGGCAGCTACGGCGCTACCGAAAAACTGAAAAGAAACCTTTCTTTAAGTATGTATGCGCAGTACTTCAAAGATTTTAACGACAAACATCACTTCGATTTGATGGCTGGTTACGAGTGGCAACACTTCTGGCGCGATGAACACAAAGACTATTTTGGCTATTATCAGTCTACAAGTTCGGTAAAACCGGGACAGGAAACCGATCATACACCCTTCTATACAAAGACTGAAAACTACTTGGTTTCGTTCTTCGGTCGTGCCAACTATACGTTCTTAAACCGCTACTTCTTTACAGCCACAGTGCGTGACGATGGTTCTTCGCGCTTCAAACAGCATTGGGCATGGTTCCCTTCGTTTGCTTTTGCATGGCGAATGAAAGACGAAAAGGCATTGAAAGATGTAAACTGGCTCTCTGATATGAAGTTAAGACTGGGCTGGGGAATGACCGGACAACAGGAAGGTAATGGTACACAAGAGAGCATTGGCGATTATAACTATTTCGCAGTGTATAATTCTAACACCGGAACGCAATCGTTTTACCCCCTCTTAGGTATCGGACGACTGTATACACCGCAAGCTTATGATGCCAACTTGAAGTGGGAAACAACCACAACTTACAACATCGGGCTCGACTGGGGCATCCTTAACCAACGTGTTAGCGGAAGTATCGACTGGTATTATCGCAAAACCACCGACTTGTTGAATTATTCTCCGGTTGCAGCAGGTACCAATTTCGACAATAAAGTGATGACCAATATCGGCTCGTTAGAGAATACTGGTATCGAAGCAACACTGAGTTGGAAGGCCATTCAGTCGAAAGATTGGTACTGGACACTGGATTATAACATTACTTATAACCACAATCAGATTACCGAACTGACTGGAGCCAACTCGAAACCGATTGAAAATGGAAAATCACTGAACAGCAGTATAGGTAAGAAAATCTTTGCTTATGCAGTAGGTCATCCCTCTACATCGTTCTGGGTTTACCAACAAGCATACGATCAAAATGGGCGTGCCATCGAGGGAGCCATCGTCGATCGCAATGGCGATGGTGCCATTACAGACGATGATCGCTACTTTTACAAGCAGGCAGCAGCACCCGTTACGATGGGACTTTCTTCGCGTTTGGAATACAAAAAATGGGACTTGGGTATGGCGTTTCGTGCCAGCATAGGCAACTATGTCTATAACGATGTCGAGGCAAGTCGCAGCAATATGAGTCAGCTTTGGGCTCCTTCAGGTTTCTTGGAGCAACGTCCCAAATCGGTACTCGACCTCAATTGGCAGACCAGCAACTGGGTACAAAGCGACTATTTCGTACACAACGCTTCTTTCTTGAAGTGTGATAACATTACGTTGGGTTACAGTTTCGACAAGCTTTTCAAAACCAATGGATGGCACGGACTTAACGGACGAGTGTATGCAACAGCGTCCAACGTGTTCACAATTACCAAATATAAAGGTCTCGACCCCGAGGTTTTCAGTGGTCTCGACTATGAACTTTACCCACGGCCTATCTCCTTTATCTTAGGTTTAAGCTTGAATTTCTAACAATTCTAATGACTAAAAAATGAAAAGATATATCAAAAACATAATCCCTTCAGCGGTATTACTGTTGTCAATGGGCTTCTCTTCCTGTATCGGGGACTTAGATGTTACACCTATTGATCCCAACAAGAATATGGACTTAGACCCCGAAGCGCTTTTCAATATGTGTTATGCCAACTTCGCATTAGAGGGCGTTGAGGGACCGGGAAAAGCCAATATCGCTGCTGACGACCCTGGTACGACCGGATTGGTGCGTGAGTTATTCAATGCCAACGAATTGACAACCGACGAAGCTATCTGTGCATGGACCGATCCGGGTGTTACCACTATGAACACCAATGAGCAGGGGGCAAGCAACGCTTTCCTTGCTATTTACTACAATCGGTTGTATTCGGGTATCTCCGTTTGCAATCAATACCTTACTGTAGCAGCAGATATCGACGCCACACGAACGGCCGAAATCCGTTTTATTCGTGCACTTCAGTTCTACTTGGCAATGGATGCTTTCGGTAATATTCCCGTTCCAACGATGATATCCAACGAAAAGCCAGTGCAGGAAACACAAGCACAGGTGTACGCTTGGTTGGAAAAAGAGCTGCTCGAAATTGAGCCTTTGATGTCTCAACCCTCTGTAAAGAAGTCTACCGATGCAGGTTATGGACGTGTTGATAAAGCAGCCGCTTGGATGCTGTTATCGCGTTTATACCTCAATGCAGAAGTTTATACGGGTACTGCACAATGGGCTAAAGCAGCCGAATATGCTAAAAAAGTTATCGACTCTCCTTATCAACTGTACACCCAGGCAACAGGCAATTACAGTGCCTATCAAAAGCTTTTTATGGGCGATAACGGCGAAAGCGGAGCCTCTGTCGAGGCCATCTTCCCCGTGTTACAGCAGGGAAACAGAACCGCAGCGTACGGTTGCACCACCTTCCTTACGGCTTCTACGCATACCTCAGATATGAAATCGAACGGTCTGAACGCTGCTTGGGGAGGTAATCGGGCACGCAAAGAACTGATACAAAAGTTCTTCCCAAACAATGACGCACCTGTAGGCGAGCCTGCAGATCTTATTGCTGCAGCCAAAGATGACCGTGCTTTGTTCTGGAGTAAAGACCGAACCTTAGAGATAGAAACCACCGATCAGGTAAAAGATTTTAAGAAAGGCTTCTCTGTTACCAAGTTTACCAATATCAAAAGTGATGGCTCAAACGGTACAGACACAGGTTTTTCGGATGCCGATTTCTTCTTTTTCCGCACAGCAGAGGCCTACCTCACCTATGCAGAAGCTACAGCCCGACTGAACGGAGGCAGAGCAACTGCTGAGGGTATAGCCTACCTGAATAGACTCAGAACACGTTCACATGCTGTCAACAAAGCAGGTTATTCGCTCAATGACATCCTTGATGAACGCGCTCGCGAATTTTATTTCGAGGGACAACGACGCACAGACCTCATCCGTTACGACAAGTTCGGCGGAGAAACAGATTATCTCTGGACATGGAAAGGCGGCACTGCCAACGGACGTAACTTTGACAAACGTCGCAACATCTTTCCCCTTCCGGCAAGCGACCTCTCTGTCAACGAGAACTTAAAGCAAAATCCCGGCTATGGCAGTTAATGTCTTTCCGATTCGATTTTCAGAATACATTCTTGATTCATTCAAAGTTATTAATTTATGAAGAATATGAAAACAATGATAAAGTCTGCCTTATTGCTGATATGCGGCCTGTCGTTATGGGCCTCATGTGCAGACGACAGAGACTCTAATCCCACCATTCAGCGTCCGACATCATTCACTATGAACACGCCGGCATACGCTACATCCGAGATTGATTTGGCCACATCCAATACGCTACATTTCACTTGGTCTCAACCCGAATTCGGTTTTCCGGCAAAGGTAGATTATCAATTGCAGGTTTCGCTCACGGGTAATTTCACCACATCGGTAGATGAAGCTGAGGCAGATAAATCAGGAACAAAGGTGGCTGATTATAACGAACTGACATCTATTTACAACCTTTGCGAGGCCAACGCCAATGCCGTCGACTTCGCTAAAGCGTTGCAACAGCTCGCACATTGGGCTGAAGATGCTGTACCTGCTCATCAAACGGTGTATGTACGCACAAAAGCGATATACACAAATGTAGATACCGTGTACTCTAACCACGTGCAAATAAAGGTGGCTCCTTATTATATTGAGCTCAAAGATGCCGCTCCAATTATCTGGTATCTCATCGGTAGCAGCATCGGCGATGGTTTATGGGCTAATTCGGCAGATGGTTTGGGCGTGTCTGTTATCCCCATGTATGCCATCACAGGTAACACTTACGACAAGAAAACAGGTACAGGAGATATCGAATATATCGGTTATTTCCCTGCCGGAGCCGAATTTAAAATTCTCAAGACCTTAGGCGACTGGGAGCATGCCATCTGCGGTGTAGACGGCAAACCGCTTGAAACAACAGTCAGAAATGGCGAAAAGAGCGGCGATTGGAAGAACATCACCGTTGCAACGGCGGGTTATTATCACATCTCACTCAACACTGCTACAATGAAATGTACCATCCAACCGCATACCGGAACGGTGCATACATACACTACCATCACCATGCCGGGTACTTATCAGGGTTGGAAAGAGACCCAGAACGCTATGACTGCCATCAACACAACGGTAGAAAATCACGACTGGACAACAAGTGTTTCTTTCCCCGCAGACGCCAATTCGGCACTCAAAGACCCTGAAGGAATGAAGTTTGCCAACGGTTCTTGGGCTGTCAACTGGGGTGGAGAAGGCTTCCCTTACGGTACAGGTATAGCCGGCGGAGCCAACATTCCGTACAAGAAAGGTACATACAAAGTATACTTCAACGATATTCTCGGTGCGTATAGCTTTGTTGCTCAATAGTCAAATTAACAGGAGAGGCGGTGTATTTTACACACCGTTTCTCCACAATTTACACACAACAATGAAGAAATTTTTATATACTATCAGTGCTGCTTTACTGATAACGGCTTGTTCTGACGATTATACCGACTGGGCTCAACCACAATCAGCCAGCGAAGATGCGGCCTCTGTGACCCTTTCGCTTACACAAGCACCCGACATCAACTTGGCAAATGTAACTGCAGACTCGATTCAACTTTTTGTACCAAAAGTGGAAAGCGCAGCCAACGCAGTAAACAGTTACTCGGCAAAACTGTTCAATACAGATAAAAGTGCAGCCCGAACGCTACCTGCCGACGCTGCAGGGCGCGTAAAAACAAGCGACTTGATAACAGCCGTTAATGCGCTTTACACCAGCCGTCCCACCCAACGCGAGGTGCCAATAACGGTTACAGCGTACACCAAAATTAACGGACAAAGTATCAAAAATGAAGGCAATGTTAGCGTTAAAGCCACGCCCAACGGTCCGCAAATCGACGAAACGTATTACCTTACGGGTTCTATCAATGCTTGGAACTATAATGATAAGACCTACGGGGTAAAAAACAACGGCGGCGATCCTTATCTCAACCCTGCTTTCAGCATAACGCTGACAGCAGCACAGGTGGGAACCGGACTTCAATTTAAGCTCACACCGGCATCTGCTTTGGGTAAAGAAGACCACTGTATCACGGCGACCAAAGATAATGCCGCAGGCAAATTTGCTTATAATAACGAGGGCGAGGCAATTAAAATAACGACGGTTGCCGGCGTAAAATATTATAAGCTAGACTTTGATATGCTGGCACAGACCTACACCCTAACCACCTTAAACGATGCCGAACTATTTCTTACAGGCAGCGAATATGGTTGGGGCGGAACGTGGAAACCAATGGTTCCGGTTCACGGCACTATCAGTCAGCTCTCTCCTTCACCCACTTTCTGGACGATTATCTACCTTCATGCTGGCGAAGAATTTAAGTTTGCGCCACAAGCCGGATGGGGTAACGACTTCGGTTCACAGGCTACTATCAACGACGTTGCTGGTGCGGGCGCAACCGATAACAGTGGAAACATCAAGATTGCTAACGCAGGATGGTACTTACTGAAGGTGGTTAACGGAACGCAACGCACAGTAGACATCCTCTCGCCCGATATTTATCTCATCGGCGGAACTGCCGGAAACGACTGGACAATCAATCCTGCTCACCGGTTTAGTGTACCTTCCGACGCAACGGGCGAATTTGTTTCACCTGCTTTTACTAATAATGCAGAGGTCCGTATGTGTATCAATCTTGACGGTTTTGATTGGTGGAAGACCGAGTTTATCGTTAACGGAGGGGGACAAATAGATTTCCGCGGTAATGGAAACGACCAACCTCGCATCAACGGAACCGCAGGTCAGAAAGTTCACCTTAACTTCTCCACCGGCACAGGTTCGTATCAATAAAGGCATCATCAGCCTATCATAAAAGGTAAAAAGCATAGCTTTTGGGTGGTAAAAACACAAGTTTTCCATCACAAAAGCTATGCTTTTTACGTGCACCTTCCCTCTTTTGGGAAAGTCAAAAGAGGTAATTTCACCTTTCTTTACTATCTTTGCATGTAAACAAAATGGATGGGATGTTTCATTTTACAAAGCAAACAGACAGGGTAAAGCGTCTTTGTGTCTGGCTGATGCGTATAGGTTATTGTCGGGGATTTGGCATACAATCGCCTTCGGCATACGCATTTGTGCGCTATGTGATAAACGAACATTATCCCTATTACGCTTACAACGAACTTAAAAACGAAAATTCCAACCTCTCTTTACGGCACAGAAAACTGGGTAAACTCTATTTCCGACTGTCTAATTATGCACAGGCTGACAGTTGGATAAGCTTTCGACCGGTAACCAATGCTTATGAACAGTATATCGTAAGAGGGTGTAACAAAACCCGTGTACAGCTTCTTCAGACGACAGAAACTTTCTCTACGAAATCAATAAGCGACACTACTGTTGTTCATCTCTCGCTTACAGACACCTATTCTGCCTTTTATCAGCAAATTATCGGCCGACTGGGCGAGCGTAATATGCTGATTATCGAGGGTATCAAGCGCAATGCAGCAACTCGTAGATTTTGGAAACAGGTTATGGAGAACGAGCGTACCGGTGTCTGTTTCGATCTGTATTACTGCGGCATTGTATTTTTTGATCGTGCACGACATAAACAAAACTACATCATTAACTTTTAATTTCGAGTGAGAATGAAAATCTATACGAAGGGCGGCGATAAGGGTTCAACAAGTCTGGTGGGAGGTTTTAGGGTAAGCAAAACACACATCCGCATCGAGCCTACGGCACTTTGGACGAACTGAATTCCCAATTGGGGCTTCTTATCGCGCTTTTACCCACTAGCGATACTACTGAAATGCTGGAGCATATTCAACACATGCTCTTCACCATAGGCTGTAATTTAGCCACCGACTTATCACAAAACGCCCTGCCAATAGAGGGTGAAGTAACGGAAAAAGAGGTTGCCTTACTCGAAAAAGAGATAGACAAGATGCAGACCGAGTTACCTACACAAACAGCGTTTATTTTACCGGGAGGATGTAAAGAAGCAGCTTTAGCACATGTTTGCAGGACCGTATGCCGCAGGGCAGAACGTCGAATTATCACCCTAAACGATGAGGTTGCCGTTGACCCGCTTATTTTACAGTATATTAATCGATTGTCTGATTATCTGTTCGTCTTGTCGCGCAGGCTCAATTTAAATTGTAATACTACTGAAAAAAAGTGGCAAAAGAGTTGCCGATAACACAAAAAGTATTATTTTTGCAACCAAAACCGACAATAATAAGAAAAACTTTTAGACTATGTATTGGACACTTGAACTGGCATCTAAATTAGAAGATGCGCCATGGCCCGCAACAAAAGAAGAGCTGATTGATTATGCTATACGTTCGGGAGCACCGTTGGAAGTATTGGAAAATTTGCAGGAAATAGAGGATGAAGGTGATGTTTACGACAGTATTGAAGACATTTGGCCCGACTATCCTACGAAAGAAGATTTCTTGTTTAACGAAGACGAATATTAAAAAAGAAAAGTCCCTCAAAAGTAAGCCACCACTTTTGAGGGATTTTTATATCTGTAACACGGGGATATTTTATTATATGCAAGAGACTTCTAATTATTAAAGAAGCCTATGGATTTTAAGATGTAAACACACAAGATGTAAGGTATGGACATAAAAAAAGGGATTCCGCTGAATCCCAACCTTTTGTTAACCTTAAATCTAATACCATGAAAAACACAATGCAAAGATATGTACTTTTTACAAATATGCAATAGCTTACAACGTATATTTTACACTTATAGCACATTTCTTGATATAAATCAATTTTTCAAATACACGAATAAGGAAAATTAATAACGATTGATAGGGCTTGGAATGGAGTTTTACAGCGAAGCAAGAGAAGAAAAAAGAAGTAAAGATTAAAAAGTAAAAGGCAATTCTTATGGGGTCAATACGCACGAACAAACAAAGCTTTCGAGTGGCTATGCAGCACACCTCTCCCCTTGAAAAGGGGAGAAAGAGAGGGGATTACTTATACCGAACTGACGCAGTTTATTAGTTGTTTTGATGAAGGATGAATGAATAAAGATGAAGGTTGGCGACTTTTGGGATTAGAATTTGGTATTTGGGAGAGTAAAAACAAATGGGGTATGCACGCTGATACGTGCATACTCCGTTATGATAGCATCAAACCTTATTGCCTTAGTTCACTTTTATGGCACCTCATTAAATCTACAGTAAGATTTTACATACTTACCATCGTGAAAGTAATGGAACGAGTAATAATTTCGTTCTTTCTCCGTTATACCGGTCAATTCATCAAAAAAGCGCCGCTCATACTTCGATCTCCATTTCGTTTGATAAGGCTCGGTATCGATTGAGAACATAGGTATGCCGGGATGTTTAACACTAAAAAGCTCGTCATAAAGAACGGCTACCACCACTGCCCGATAGTTTTTTTCTCGACAAGAACGTTCAAAAAGTACAGGAGGAATACATCCTTCAGCTTTACAATAGGGTATAAACTCATACACCACAACGTCTTTTTCACCGCGGATAAAATCTTTCAGCTGCGCCACAGTTATCTTATACACCTTGCCATCATCGTTCTTAACATCGGCAATACGTCCCGTAAGCTTCTCTACTTTTGCTTTCTGTGCAGGGGTAAGATGGTTATAGCCCGTTGTCAAACCACCTATTCGGCAAGAAACTAATAACAAAGTAGTTCCTAAGACCAAACTCATACGGGCGAATTTCAGTTTCTTCATACAACCGATCAATACCGGTTTGTGTCGCTGTATTTTCATAATTAAATTTCTTATGTTAGCAATGTCTAAATGAAATTTAGATAAACAAAAGTATTAAAAATATTATCTAACTTCAATCGTTCTATAAAATAACAATACAAATTATACTTCTTTTGTACTTTATTGCATTGTATATGTGATGATGATTTTACAGTAATACACGCCAACGAACAAAGCCATGAATTGCTGTTTTGACTTAAGAAGGCGGCAACAGAAAAGTTTTCGGGAAGCAAAACAAATAGGGTATGTACGTATCAGCGTGCATACCCCATTATCATCAGGTGAAATAGAGACCTATTTAAACTATCTAAGAATCTTTTAACTAAAGCCCTTAAAACCTTCTTGAGCTAACTCCGGGCGTTTCTTTCGATACTGAGAAAGATTATTTTCGATAGTTTTTCAGTCCTTCTTGCAGAAAATCCATATAGCGTTCGATGTTCTCGTCGTAGCTGTACGATCTGCTCAGAGGGTTTCCTTGATTATCCAGCGTTACATAAAAAGGTTGCGCATTGGCACCAAACTTACTGCGTTGCAGATAGCTCCATTTATCGCCAATGGTGCGAAGGGTGCGTTTCTGCCCGTTCTCCTCAATCTCAATGGGCTGTGCCAGCGGCTTTTTATCGTCTACATAAAGCGAAATCAGCACATAGTCTTTTGAAAGTTTATCAGCCACCTGTGGGTCGGTCCACACTGCAGCTTCCATCTTTCGACAGTTCACACACCCAAAACCGGTGAAGTCAATCAATACGGGTTTACCCTGAGATGCCGCAGCAGCCATTCCCTCTTCATAGTCGGTATATGCCGCCCGCACCTCATTATGATAGAGATTGAAATCCTGTGTGCTCATCGGAGGTGCAAAAGCACTCACCGCTTTACAAGGTGCCCCCCACAAACCGGGTACCATATAGATGGCAAAAGCAATGGAAACCATTCCCAACATAATACTGGGCACGGGCATTGCTTTGGTGTCCGGGTCGTCGCCGGGGAATTTCAGCCGACCGATAAGATACAATCCCAGCAGGCCGAAGATGGTTATCCACAGGGCCAAGAATACTTCTCGGTCAAGCAAATGCCATCCATACGCCAAGTCGGCAACCGAAAAGAACTTCAAAGCAAACGCCAATTCGATAAAACCTAACACCACTTTGATGGTGTTCATCCAACTTCCCGACTTCGGTGCTTGCTTTAACCACGCGGGGAAAAGTGCGAAAAGCGTAAACGGAAGCGCTAATGCTATGGCGAAACCAAACATTCCTATCGCCGGACCGGTTATGCTTCCGGATGTCGATACCTGTACAAGCAGAAAGCCGATGATAGGTCCGGTGCACGAGAAAGACACCAACGCGAGGGTGAAAGCCATCAAAAAGATGCTCAATATACCACTTGTCGAAGAGGCTTTGCTATCTACTGCGTTGCCCCATTTATCGGGAAGACGTATTTCAAACCATCCAAAGAACGACAAAGCAAAAACGATGAGCAACAGACAGAAGAAGATATTGAACACAGCATTGGTAGAAAGCGCGTTCAACGAACTGGCTCCGAAAGCGCCCGTTATAGCCAAACCGAGTGTCAGGTAAATCACAATAATCGACACACCGTATGTAATTGCATCTTTTATCCCTTTTGCTTTGCTTTGCGAACGCTTTAAAAAGAAACTCACAGTCATCGGAATAATGGGCCACACACAAGGGGTAAGAAGTGCCAACAAACCACCAACGAAACCCATTGCAAAGATATATAACCACGAACTACCATTGTCGGCATCGGCTCCGTTCAATACTTGCAGTTCTTTTACAACCGGCTTCCAAAGGTCGTTTTGCGCCACGACTGCAGCCGAATCGGTTGTTGTAAGCACCGGTTTTACGCTATCTTTTACAGCTATAAGGTTCGATTTGTCCACCTCATCCCAATCTTTGGGCTGCTTTTTGGGCGCTTCTTGAACCTCGGGTGCAGTATCCGGACCTTTTCCCGAGTAGTCAAACTCTACCGATGTAGGCGGCAAACAACTCTGGTCGTTACAAGCACCATACTCCAAATAACCTTTTAGTTTATACGTTTTACCCGTTATTTTGTATCGCTGAACAAAGGTTACAGAGTTTTCAAAATAACGCAACTTCATCTCGAAAAGCTTGTCGAACATGCTGATTTCGTTGCCTCTGGCCTTCAACTTGCCCACCGCTTTAGCACCTTCGGCTGTTTCTGTGGTTATCGTTGCAGAGGTAGGGCCACCCCCGGGCAGATCGGTTGAGTACACATGCCAGCCATTATCGATCTTGGCAAAAAATATAATGTCGACTTCTGTCGGTGAAATCTGCTTCTGTTGCACGCTGAAATGTACCGGATTTTGCATCTGTGCCGATGCCGAAAAACCGAATACAACGAATAAAATCGCGAATAATACAAATCTTATTTTTGTCATCTTACTATATAAATTCATTATTAATTACATTAAAATTGCAAAAGTGAAAAGGATGAAAAGGTAAAAATGCCGCTATCACCCTTATGTGTCATAATATCAAGAACGCATCGGTCGGTCTCGTCCATCCCCTTGCTGCCGATGGTAGCAAGGTTACGAATGCTCTGATCTACATCGTCGTCGATGATACCTTCTACCGAAGTAACATATTTATGCTGAATAGCCAACATCGCACTCATCACCGCCGTGCCCACGCCAGTTGTCAGTTTAAGTGCACAACTGGGCTTTGCACCATCGCAAATCATACCCGTCAGGTTGGCAATCATATTCTTTACCGAGTAGGATATCTGTTCATACGTTCCGCCCATCAGGTAAGTTATGCCGCAACTGCTTCCTGTGCTGGCCACCACACACCCGCAAAGCGCCGAGAGGGTACCCAGATGTTGCTTGATATATATAGCGGTGAGATTGCTCATTATGAGCGCTCTTACCAGCTCTTCTTCCGTGTTATGATTTTCGCGGGCAAAGGTTGTAACCGGCAGTGTGGTACATATGCCTTGATTTCCGCTGCCGCTATTGCTCATCACAGGTATCATTGCGCCTGCCATCCGGGCATCGCATGCACAGCTTGTTGCTGATAAAATGTGGGCAAAAATGCTATCGCCCATCACCCCTTTGCCCAGCGGACTGCACATCGTTTTACCCAATTGGTGACCGTAATTGTCTTCCAACCCGCTTTGCGAAGCCCGCTCGTTCAACTCTTTGGCTTCCAAAATAAAACGCAGTTCGTCAATATTTGTTGTAGTGGCAAACTCGTAAACCTTTCGCAAAGATAGTTCTACAGAGTCTTCTTCCACAGTTTCGGCAGTGCAGGCAGCCGTGTCGAGCATCACCTTGTCGTTCTTTCTAAGAAACACAAAATGGGTATGTGCCCCCTTGATACGCGCCTCAGTCTCATTATTGGCCGCTTTGCAACATACGTTTATAAAAAGTTTGTCGGGGTCGTTTTCTTCCAATAAGATGTCGATGCGTTTTTCTTCGATCATTCTTTTGCCTTTCTCTACCGCCTCAGCACAACATCCCTGCAACACCTCGAGCTGTTGGTCAGGGTTTCCGATAAGCGCTCCCAGCGCAATGGCGATAGGCAATCCCACCATATTTGTGCCCGGAATACCCACACCCATGGCGTTTTTAAGGATGTTGGCACTCAGTCGCACCTCTATCTTTTCCGGTTGACAGCCCAACAATTGCTTTGCCTTGGCAGCACAAAGCGCCACTGCAATCGGCTCGGTACAGCCAATTGCCGGCACCACCTGCCGATGTATAAGTTGAATAATGGCTTTTCTTTCGTTCTGAGATAACATAATGCCCCCTTTTTTCGCACAACATACGAGGACTGAATAACAAGGCAACAGCCGAACAATGCAAAGATACGGCAAAATATGTAAATTATACAAAGGTTGGAATATTTATTTTATAAGAGGTGGAGAGAAGTTATTGATTGGTCAATTTTGTGGATTTCTGTTGCACAAAGGTATAGCAATGGGTATCGTGATTTTTTCGTTTTACGTTACAATGGGGTTGCTTCTTTCAGCAAAAAGATTTACGGTTATTTTGACAAAAACAAGTATTCGTATGCTAAAAGATATGCTTTAAGGTTGCAAAAGAATAGCTTTTGCATCTCAAAAGCATAGGTTTTGGAGGCAGAAAGCATAGCTTTTACGACCCCAAAACTATGGTTTCAGGGGGGCAAACAATGTCTATCAGAATACAACAACGAACAAAATACACGTAACTTACTGATATACAATATCATTTTTAACCACACGAGAATGGCGTATTTACGAACCGACAGCAGTTGGTTTACTTCTATCGCAAGCATTTGATACCGTCTTCCACTTTTTTGACACCTACAAATTGGTCAATTTTAAGAAAAACGTAACGATACAAGATAGCGGCTCTACCCTCTCCAAATGTCCTAATCCACATTCCTTATCAATTTGCCTTAATCCTCCAAAATACCAAGTTCTAATCCCCAAAAGCCGCCAAACCTTCATCTTTATTCATTCATCCTTCATCAAAACAACCAATAAACCCTAATTCATAATCTCTATTCTCTAATCCCCTACCGCCCCCTTTCCAATAAAAAATGCAGGTTATCTCGCATATAACGAGATAACCTGCAATATCTGTTTTTGATATAGACAGTACTTATTTCGGCTGCTTACCGATATAAGCCAATATACCGCCATCTACATAAAGCACATGTCCGTTAACGGCATCCGACGCCTTTGACGCCAAGAATACTGCCGGACCACCCAGTTCTTCAGGCTCTAACCAACGACCTGCGGGTGTTTTTGCACAAATAAAGCTATCGAAAGGATGACGGCTTCCATCAGCCTGACGCTCGCGCAAAGGTGCTGTTTGCGGTGTAGCAATATAGCCCGGACCAATTCCGTTACATTGAATGTTATACTCGCCATACTCCGAACAGATGTTACGAGTAAGCATTTTGAGGCCACCTTTTGCTGCTGCATAAGCCGAAACCGTTTCACGGCCCAACTCACTCATCATCGAACAGATGTTGATAATTTTACCTTCGCGGCGTTCTATCATCTCGGGCAGCACGGCTTTAGCATGATAAAGGGACCCACAAGGTCTATATCGATAACCTGTTGAAACTCTTCGCGCTTCATTTCGTGCATCGGAATGCGCTTGATGATACCTGCATTGTTAACCAAAATATCGATTTGACCCACTTCCTGATGTGCTTTCTGCACCATTTGTTGCACCTGAGCCTCGTTGGTTACATCGCAAACATACCCGTGTGCGTTAATGCCCGCCTCTTTATAAGCAGCCAATCCGCGGTCAACCAGTTCTTGGTTGATGTCGTTAAAGATAATGTTGCTGATGCCTGCAGCGTGAAAAGCTTTGGCAATATTAAACCCGATACCGTAAGATGCACCTGTAATGAGGGCATTCTTACCTTCCAATGAAAATGCTTGTAAGCTGTTCATGTTGTAATACTGTTTAGTGATTGAAAAATTATTGTCGATAAAACTGTTGTCGCGAAAACAACAGCTGATTTCTTTTAGAGTTAATCCCGCTAATTAGGATAATGCAAAGATACGTAAATAAATTGAATTCGGGCAAAATGAAAGATAAGAGTTTGAGGCACTGACCAATACAAGTAGGCACCTCATAACAAGCGTCTGCGCAACAAGAAAGAGCGTTTAAGCACTTACAAAGCCTCGAGAGGACAGAGCGCTTAAACGCTGTTGGGGTGTTATTATTACCGTATTGGGAAGGTAAAACGTGGCCCTATTCTACCGGTTCGCCATCTATACTAATCAGTTCTTTTAATCGGAACTCGGCCAAACTTACGTTTTGGTCGCGATAAGAACTCTTTACAGCTACCTTTACAAAGCGTCCCTGAACTCCTTTAGCAGTAAATATCGCCGGCGCAGGACTAAACCAATGGGCACTAATATCGTGGGGAACATTAATCGACATCAGCTTTTCCCAATGGTTAAGAGCCACCAAATGGTAGTCGTTTAAGTCGCCACCGCCGTCCACCGGCTTAAACAAGAAGCTGTTATCATTAGATACAAACACATCGGCTTCGTGGAAATCGGCATGTCCGAAACTCTGTCTCTGAGTGATACCAACGCCTATAACGCGGTGGGTTGTTTGTAAATCGAGTACAAATACCGTTTTGTTGGCATCGCGACTACCCTTAAAAGCGTGATAACCATGATGTTTTGTATAGTCGTAATCATCACCTGTAACACCCTTATAAGAGATGCTCGAGGCCAGCGGAATTTGCCATCCGTATGCCAGAAGGTATTGTTTTTGTCGTCGAATATCGCAGCAATACCCGCGTTATCGTCTGTTCCGCCAATGGCATTGTCGTTGTTACAGAACACGGCTTTCCATCCTTGCGTACTATTTCACGGGTTGCATAGCGGGGATTGTCGATGATAACGAAAGCATAAGTTGTGTCTATCTGCATTCCTTCACCCATAGACGAAGAGCCAATCTTCAGCGGCAGTAGGTAAGTATGGTCGCTTACGAGCTTCGCACGATTAACTTTCAGGGCGGCATCGGTGGTAAGAGAGCCTTTCGAAAAGGCCAAATGGTCTAACGTATAAGCATCGTCGGGCAACAAATCGTAATGCGTTCCGTGTTTGGTATTATAGTTGGCCACCGCCTGTACGTTATCTGCTGCATCAAGTGTACAGCTAATATCCCACTTATTGGCATCGCAATTACGGATGGTTAAGGGTATACTTACATCCAACGACTTGTAAATCATCATCGCAGTGTTCTCCTTTTGCGAGAAACTTATAATGGAACTCTTCACGTCGAGCACATAAAACGCACGATTCATCTCGGCATTTACGCTGTCGGTTGTACTGACAAGCTGCAGCGGTAACACGTACTTTACATCCGGATTGGCCTTTATCAGCCGAAAAATCTCTATTGGCTTGAAGGTTACAGGGAAGTATTTTCCTGTTTCATTGGCTGCAAAAGCGATGTCTTCACCATTGTCGAAAGAGAATGCCGAAGCAGGAATGAGCTTATAATTAACCGCTTGTACATGGCTGTACGCTTCGTCCAGCTCGGCCTGCGAAAGCACTTTTATGCGATAGTTTGCCGTTGCAGAGGGGTCGCTACCTGCTTTGATAAGTATCAAAGAGTCGGTTGCTTCGGTCTGCGTAGTAAACAACGACAACTGGTGTGTACCGTAATTCTTGACGTAAGCTATCTTATGGTAAGCCGACGGCACAATATTTTGCAGGTCGTATTCGTGATTGCTGCACGCCGTTACGATGCAACCGCCCAGCAGCAACAAAGCCAAATAAATATACTTTTTCATCATTTTGTTTTTATTTATCGGTTAATAACCCGGAGCTTGCACCAGATTGGGGTCGTTATAGATCTCACTGTCCGGAATGGGAAGTAAGTACATACGCTGGTTCCACTGAAAAGGTTGGTTCACACGAACCACCTTATTGAATTCGGAGAACGACGGATTGATTTTCTCTAATGCGTTCAATCCCTCGCGTGTACCGGCCTTCAGGTATTCGGGAGCTATCATCCAACGACGCAAATCATAGTAACGATGCCCCTCTCCCCATAGTTCAACAAACCGCTCATTACGTACAAGGTCGAGTATTGAAGTGTCTGCCGTTACATCAGCAGTGGTTAACAAGGGTATGCCCGCACGGTCTCTGACAACGTTAAGATCGTCTAAGGCCTTTTGTACATTACCCAAATTGGCATAACATTCGGCCCTGTCGAGGTACAATTCGGCTAATCGAATAATGGGAAAAGGCACAAGGCGCATGTTATTTCCGCCGTCTTGACGGAACTTTATATTAGGTTGCACATACTTTCGACATAGAAAACCGGTCTGACTATTATCTCTTTGATAGCGTGTGGGATTGTATCCCTGCCCCAGTTTGTCGGCACTACGCATATTCACCGTTAAAGGCTGACCGTTTGAAATCACTTGTCCGTAAACATCTCCATCGAAAGACATCCACGCATAAAAACGCGGTTCGCGATGTACATTCAGCTTAATGATGTTTCTATTACTGAGGTTAGCCGACTCCAACCATTCGGTTCGAGGGTAAAAATCTGTATCGTTTGCCGGCAGTTTTCCCTTCGATGTAAAGAAATGAGACATGGTAAAGAGTGTCGGAGACAATCCTGTCCACCCGCCAATGGGGTTTCCTATGCCGTTCAATGTTACGCCGTGAGGTATGCAAACCTCAATCGAGTTGCGCTCGGTGGTCAACACTCCGAAGATGGTTTCTTTATTTCCTTCAGGCTCTGTCGATGTCATCAGGTAGCGCATCATCATCACTTTCTTCTTAAAAGTATCGTCTGCACCTTCGTAATGAGGTAAAGCAAGACGGTCATTGTTACGCAAAACCTCGGAAGTTTCTATGTCAAAGAGCTCTCGATTACCTTCATTGATGGCAAAATCAATGGCTTCATCACATGCCACCAAAGCCTTTTGCCACTTTGAAACATCAGCCGTTCTGCTGACAAGTTCCTTTCCATATCCCGACGTTTCATACGTTTGGTTGCGCCAATTAGGGTAAGGGAACGAGCCATTCCATAGCGGAGAGGCTGCATAAAGCAATACCCGGGCCTTAAAAGCTTTGCAAGCAGTAGACGTTGCACGACCTAATTCCTCAACAGAAACCGTTGGCGGCAGTTTAACTGCTGCTTCATCAAACCATTTACAAATGCTATCTACACACGTATCGTAATGACTGCGACCCGGAAAGTCGGTCTTTGGGGTATTCTGAGATATGTAATGGTCGATAATTGGAATGGGTCCGTAGGCGTTCAACAGCTCCATATGATAGTAAGCTTGCAGAAAACGAATCTCGGCTTTCCATCTTTCTTTATCAGTCTGTGTAACATTTACGGGCTGAAGTACATCAATATACTTCATGAACAAATGGCATTGACCCAGATTATTATAGCAATCTACCCACGGTCCGAACTCTGCATGGCTCGAGGGAGTCATCTGATTGTAATTAATATACTGCTCTCTATGCCCGTATAACTGGGGTTTTACGAATTCGTCCGACGCGTCGTAATACCGGCAAAGCCAATCAAAATATATCGAAGGAATGCCTGTATAGCACGAATATAAAAAGCCAAGCGTAGCATCCCGGTCTTTCATTGTGTCGTCAAAGTCGGGTGTTTCGGGTGGAACAATATCCAAATAATTACACGAAGCGAATGTTACGACCGAAAAAGCGATAAGCAACCGTCCGGTCAACGCTTTCTTTATACTATCTAAACCAAACATAATTCATCAAAATTTAACTTGTACACCTATATTAAATATACGTTGCAGCGGGTATCTGTCCCACCAAATCTCAGGGTCCCAATACTTAAATGGACTGAACACGGCTAAGTTATCGCCACTGAAATAAATTCTGCAATGGGGCAGATTATAGCCTATTTCGAGTGTTTTCCAGCGTAGAAAGCTGAAGTCGCGCAACCAAAATGTACTGGGTTGATTGTTGTTTGCATCGTCGGTTTCAACAAGTCCGAGTCGCGGAAAACGTGCATCGACACGCGGATTAGCCTCCGTCCAGTAGTCATCGGCTACCCATTGCATCACCGTTCGAGGGCTACCGCTGTTGGCATGGAAGGGTTGAAAGCCCGACAAATACTTCTTTACCTTGGTTGACCCATTAAAAAACAGACCTACATCAAGTTTCTTCCACGTTACGCTTACACCTAAACCGTATTGCAAACGCGGCAGATCGCCATACTCAGACATCATTACTTTGTCTTCCGAAGTAATCTTTCCATCGCCGTTAATGTCACGATACTTGATATCGCCCACCATCGGTGTACTGCCCAGTCCGCTTTGATCAGCGTGCATTTTGATTTCTTCTGCTGTCTGAAATAGCCCTTCGGCAATGTAACCGGTGCTTCTGCTCAATGGCTTTCCTGTTTGTGTTTGCCATACATAAGGATAATCGGGATCGTCTACATAGACATATTTGTTTTTATTATACGTCATGTTGCCCCGCAATTCCACATGCCAGTCTTTGTTGATGTTGGTATTCCACACCACAGAAGTTTCAAAACCCTTGTTGTCAACCTTACCTACATTACTGAAAGGAACGGCTCCCCAGAAGCCCAACAGCGAGGGGAAAGAACCTCGACGCATTAAGATGCGCTCGCGTTTGTTATAGAAAAAGTCAAAAGTAACATCTACTTGGCGGAACAGCCGCATATCAATGCCCACATCAAACTCTTTTACACGCTCCCAATGTGCATCTTCAACGGCATACCGTTTAGTAGCCGGTCCGCGCTTGGTAACGTTACTTGTCGAGCCGGTATACGGTCCGGTGGTAAACGCATAACTGTTACCTATCTCCACTTGGTTAACATATAAGAAGTGTGCAGCACCTGCATACTCGCCCGTTTCATCGTTTCCAACCAGTCCGTAACTACTGCGCAGCTTCAAAAAGTCGACATATTTGGCGATGGGTTCCCAGAATTTCTCACCGCTAACCACCCATCCCAGCGACATAGCGGGGAACAATTCAAACCTGTTTCCTTTGGATAACCGCTCCGTTCCGTTGTATCCGAAATTCAATTCGGCCAGATAACGGTTGTCGTAACCATAGGTAAAACGACCCGAAAGTCCCTGATTGCGATGCGGAAGCACAAAGTTGCGATACTCGCGCATCATATACATGAACATGGCACCTACCGAATATTTGCCAAAATTACGATTATAATTCAGGCGCGAATCGAGATAAAAGGTGTTATCGTTTATCCGGAAGATGTCCGTATCCGATATATAATCGGTGCCGCTACGCAACATTTCCGTACGAAAAGCATCCGGATCGGCGGGATTCCAACTACCATCTTCCACCTTATAATAATAAGGTGAGATGCTGCGTGTATACCAAGAACCCGAAAATTGCTTCCAATTAACCAGCGCGGTAAGGTTTAAACCTTTCGTAATAAAACGCAAATCCTGATTGATATTCAAAGAAGTGTTGATCGTAGAGTAGTTGTATTCCTTATAAGAACTTAACATATGGGCATACGGATTGAGGTATAAGCGCGAGTCGGACATAATCGCATTACCGAAGCGAATATGTTTATCACCCGGCTGAGCGGGATAGGTTACAGGGAAAGTAACAGGATCATTCTGCCAAGTAGACCACAAAACAGCCGATGAAGACACATCTGGACTTTCGCAGTTGCCAATCTGCGTGTTCATCCTCAAGCTGATTTTGGTTGTGTTAGTCAGGTCGTAGGTCAAGTTGCTTTGCAGAATATACTCTTTATTGTCATAGTTATTGTCAAACACATAATCTTTCCGCGTTTTCAGCAAGCCCGTATCATGATTGGCCTGCAAGCTCATATAATAAGCCACTTTATCGCCTCCGCCAGACACATTGAGGTTTCCCCGCTGGTTGAAACATCCCTTTTTAAACACCGTGTCATACCAGTTTACGTTGGGATAAACATAAGGATTAACCCCATTGATGGTGTTTTGGATGGTTTCTTCCGAGTATTTGGGTGTTTCCGCCGGATGCCGAGTCAGCAAAGCCTCATTATACATCCGCATATAGGTAGGCCCGTCAACATATTTCACCCTGTTTACCGACTGCTGATAAGAAGCCTCCAACCTGACATTTATCGTCGCTTTGGTGTTCTTTTCGCCCGTCTTGCTGGTTATCAACATAACACCATTGGCTCCTCTGGCACCATAAATGGCAGTGGCCGATGCATCTTTGAGCAGCGTAAAACTTTTGATGGTTTCCGGCGGAATACGATTCAGGTCGTCTGAAGATATTTCGATATCATCTAATAGGATAAGCGGCTGGGTACGTCCGCCGAAAGTAGACACACCGCGAATATAAAATTCGCCCGATGCTCCGGGCTCTCCGCTCGACACTTTGGCGATAATTCCGGCCAGCTTACCTGCCAGATTATTAGTCAGCGACGTAGAAGGCGCATTGAGCTGACGCCCCTCTATAGAAGTAATGGCACCCGTAACCGACACTTTGGCCTGCGTTCCGGCACCCACCACAACGACATCTCCCAACTGCGTATCACTGGAAGTAAGCACAATATCCAGTTCGGCCACATTGCCTACTTTCAGTGTTCGGGTGGTATAACCCACGTACGAAGCCGTAATTTCATCTTTCGACGTTACACCGGTAATGCGGTAACGCCCCTCGATGTCAGTAACTCCGCCCACCTTACTGCGGTTTTTCACCTGAATGGTTACGCCTGTCAGCGGTTCGCCCGTTAGCTTATCGGTAACCACACCCGTAAGTACACGGCTGTCTTTATCAGTCTGCCGAATACCGGTTGCATAATTTGCAACCGCCCGTTCTTCTGCCCTCAGCTGATTGTTGGACAGCATGGGTCGTGCATTTTGGCCTTCGTTGGCATAAAGAGAAAGGCACAGGCCCAACAACCAACAGACCATAGAAACACGCCGGGACACCCTGTGCTTCCTCTTTTTTGCACATACAGTTTCATTTAATTTTCCGTCCATGATACTATTGTTTAAGTCAAATTTATGGGGAATAGGTTTTTAGTATTTATAGATACATCAGATAACCACCTGTTGTGACGTCGGCCGGAGACTCAAACTCGGACATCAGAAGGTTAAGTCTCCGATAACCGAAACGTCTTTTGTGTGGTTTTTCAGATAATTGAGATATTAGCTATAACGATTTAGTTATGCTGCAAATATACGGATAATATCAAAAGCCACAAACGAATATATTTAAAAAATCACTGTTTTAATTTTAATTAATATTTAGCCAAAAAGAGTTAACAGCTTATTGAATAACAGATTATTCCGAGGAATATAGTCTTTTACGAGCCCTCAACCAAGCGGTTGTCACCCAACAAGTTAATTATTCGACAGAGAGGGATATTTGTTTTATTCGCATCTGCAGGGCTTTGTACAACGAAGAGAGGAACCAACACCAGTTGAGAAACAACACCCAACCTGTCATTATATCTCTTATTAAATCGGGTAAAAAAGTTTCAAATCGTAAGTTTGACCATTGTCAAGAAATCGGAAGGTACTTCGCGAGAGTACCCACGAAATCATCCAACTTGTTCTCGGCTCGTAAAAACGCCAGGATTTTACGATTGTGCATAGCGCTGATTCTTAACAACTTGTGCGTTTCTCGATAGATTTTATCTTCTTTTTGTCCTTCTGAAACGCCCTGAAACCGTGTTTTTCGGGGTATAAAAACATAGGTTTTACCCTCCAAAACATCATCTTCTGCATCCTAAAAGCATAGCTTTTGGCACCTAAAACCTATGCTTTGGGATTTTCAACGCTATTTTTTGACCAAATAAACGAAAGTTTTTCGCTATTTGAAGAAAGTGATTTGTAACGAAAAGAGAAAGCTGAAAGTGTTCCCGAATGTTAAAAAAGTTACGATTTGAAAGCAACTTATAAGGTGAAAAAGTGAAAAGGTGAAAGGGTGAAAAGATGCAGCCGCCACAATAGTTGGATAACAACGCAAGGGCGTTAGCTATTTTTTCACCCTTTCACCTTTTCACTCTTTCACCCTTCTACGTCCCAACTTGCCCTTTCACCTTTTCACTTTTTCACCTTTAAACGTTCTTATTTCTTCATTCTTTATCCAAGAAAAAATGAGATGAGGGGAACATTTATCGCCAAAAAGACATAATTTTGTATGGTTTTCTACATCAACCCATTAATAAATCCGCATTAACCGAACAATAAAAAACATATAAAAACTAACTGATATGGGAATAAAAAGCTTTTTTAAACGCCAATTACGCACCGTAATAGAATGGAAGGTGCAAGATGCATCGGTACTATATCATCGCATAGGCACGCCAACAGACGAGATAAAAAATGCCAGTAAGCTAATTGTTTCGCCCGGTCAGGGGTGCTTGGTAGTATATGATGGTAAGGTGATGGCGGTATTGAATGAACCTGGAACCTATGAAATGCAGACCGATAACCACCCTTTTATCACTACGTTACTGAACCTGGTACAAAACTTGGAAAGCGAACATAAAATGCGGTTTTACTTCTACCGTTCTGCCGAAATGGTGAATATTGCTTGGGGAACAGCCTCGCCGGTGAAATATATGGAACCCGTTTACAAGCTACCCGTTACACTGGGGGCTTACGGAAACTTTTCAGTTCGGGTGGGCGATGCTGCTATAATGTTTGCCAACTTAATAGGAAATATTACCGATTATAGTGCAGACAATGTGCGCGAAGTGGTTACCTCGCGTGTTATTCCACAACTTTCGAGCTTCCTTGCACAAAAGGCTTACCCTTATCAGGAGGTTGACCAACATCTGGCGGATATGTCGGCAGAACTGAAAGAGAAAACAGCCGAAGAGCTGGAAAGGCTGGGACTGACGCTGACCGACTTCAGAATAGAGGCAGTGACATTTGACGATGACACGATGGAACGTATCGGAAAGATTGCAGAAATGACGACTGAAGCACGTGCGGCAGAAGAAGTGGGACTTGATTATGAGCGCGTACAGAAGCTGGGGGCACTGCGTGATGCTGCCAAAAACGAAGGAGGACTGGCCGGTGCGGGCTTACAATTAGGCGCAGGTGTGCAGTTGGGGAAGGACATTTTTAAGCAAGAAGGAGCCACAACAACAAAAGATGCGCCCGCTGCACAGCCTAACAACGACCCGACCAACCGACTGAGAGAACTGAAAACCTTGCTTGACGAGAACCTCATTACCACAGACGAATACAACGAAAAGAAACAAGAAATACTGAAAACGTTATGAAAAAGTTATATGGGTAGGTGTTGTAGCCTGCATTTTCAATCTACTGGCAGCACTGCTGATTTCTACATACACTTTCCAACACATGGGTTTAACAAGCATGGTGATTGTATTAAGCACCGTTTTGTGCTGCTTAACCTATTATTTAAAAATCAACGAAACGCATAGAACTACCTTGCTAATGATTTTTTCAGGCATCGGTATCTTCGAATATATCAGCGGATGGTTTGCACCGGCACGCTGGCAAGATAATCTGTGGCTGATTATCGTACTGCTCATTACAGCCTTAGAGTTGTTGCTGTTATTCTTTGCAACCTATTATTCACGAAAAAAGTAAAACAGAACCCAGCCCGATGGCAACCAGAATAAAAGCAATAAAGTGTCCGCACTGCGGTAGCAGTAACCACCGACAAACAGACGAGAAACGATTTGTGTGCAACAACTGCGGCACCGAATTTTTCTTAGACGATGACGATATCAACATCAATATCAACCATTATAACCACAACAGCGATGCACCTTTGTTATCGATGGATAGCGATAACGCCAAAAAGTTAAAAGCGGCGCTGCTCATTTTCTTTCCCGTCCTCATTCTTTTTTTCTTTATTTCAAGTCTTTTCCATACGTCGCCAATCAGCGACAAGGCAGGCAAAGACTCTATTCGGGTGCGCGAGGAATATTTATTGGTACACACCTTTGCAAAGGAAGATACGTATATCGTGTTCTGTATTTCCAACCGCAACTATTATGCAGATTACAACAACAAATCGAAAAAGCAGCCCACCAACGGTATTTATTACGTGTTTCGTAATGTTCGAACGGGAGAAATCGTGAAAGAGGGACTTTTGATAAGCGATGAACAGAAAGGAGATCGTGCCTTTTACACATTTGGAGACAATGTAAAGCTGCGCAGGTTTGCCAATACCCGCCGGTGGTATCTTATCATTGCCAACAGGCTGGTGTATGAAGTAAATCCCGAACGGATGACCCTTGTCGACGCAGCCCCTCAACTGATGAGTGCCCAAAAAGCCCTTTCGTCGGGCTTTGCAGCTATCGGATTTATCAACAAAAATGAAGCTGAGGGCTTTGCCATACAAAATAATCTGGGCAAAATATACTATTACTGTCCGGCAACCAACCACCTATACACCAAAGTTGCCTTTGATTATGCTACGGAATTACCTGCCAACGAGATGCCGGGACAATGCCGAGACAGCACCTATTACCTGCTGCAAAATGCCAGTAGCGAAGAGTCGGAAAACATAACTCGTATATGGCGCGTAACCTATAAGCATTTTAATGGCGACCCCGAAGACCGTATAGATCGCATCGACGATTGGTATCTGGAGCGGTTGTCGCGCTATCGGATAAGTGAAATAAAACCCGTTTCGAGCTGGTTTATCTCTTTCCATCCCACCATTATTTACCAAGACAAACAGCATATTTTGCTTCAATACGAGGCCACAATGGCTCCGAACTCACCTGTAACCTTACAATTAAGAGGTACAGACGGCAGGGTAAAATGGACCCGGACGCTAAATAGAGAGCTGAATAGAACATCTGCCGAGAAGAGTTCGGTGGGTTATATCATCACCACATGGCCCTACAGCTTTATCGAAATCAGCAACAACGGAAAACAACTGACGGAATATACCCTACCTGAAGAATATCAAATCAAGGCACAATGAAACTCATCGGCATTTTATTTACTGTATGGATTGGCTGTATAAAGGCTTCGGCGCAAGAGTTTGTAACGACCTACGACAGCGGTAAACCCCATATTTACGGATTCTATAACAAAGAAACGGGTAAACGAGAAGGCCGTTGGATATGGTTTGAAAGAGACGGAACGAAAGAGGCTGAATGCGATTATGTGGATGGAAAAATTGAAGGCCTTTACATTAAATACGACTGGGGACAGATTGACAGAGTGGAAGAATACCGCAACGGAAAGAAAAACGGAATAACCACTGAATACTATTTCCGCCGAAACATCAAAGATCCGCTTCGCAAATGTATGGAAAAAACCTACGTAGACGATGTTCTTGAGGGTCCCTGTCGGCAGTACGACCAACAGGGAAGGATAACAAAACGCTATCGGGTAC
Source organism: Hoylesella saccharolytica JCM 17484 (assembly GCF_000614205.1). Classification (GTDB taxonomy): domain Bacteria; phylum Bacteroidota; class Bacteroidia; order Bacteroidales; family Bacteroidaceae; genus Prevotella; species Prevotella saccharolytica. Next base: position 177,854 of record NZ_BAKN01000001.1, on the reverse strand, counting down.
ATAACGATGCAGTGGTGGCCGACTCGCTTTTTGCACCCGACGGTTTTATGTATCAAACCCGATTACGCGTTGAAGCCCCTGAAACACGCGAAGGTTTTCGTTACATAACAAAGACCTACCGACGGCCCGTAAAACGTTCAACAGCAGCCCGAAGTAAGTTGAAGAATCCCGCAAATGCAGCCAAGCCGGCGAAAAAGAAGCTAACCGTAAACAACTCGGGCGTGATAGATTTGAAGTAAAAATTTTTTCTTAGCTTTGCAATCGGCTAACTTGCTTACCCTGAACCCATGGAACAACTCTTACATTATGTATGGAAACATCGGCTTTTCGCTCTGCAAAATCTTTGTACAACAGACGGAGAGCCAGTGGAAGTAATAGATACCGGACTGCATAACACCAATGCCGGGCCAGACTTTTTCAATGCAAAAATCAAGATAAACGATACCGTATGGGTAGGAAATGTAGAAATTCACGAGCGGTCTTCACAGTGGTATCAGCATGCACACGATAAAGACAAACGGTATAATAATGTTATTCTGCACGTGGTAGCACAGGCAGATAAACCTGTTTTTTCACAAGACGGGAAACAGTTGGTGCAAATGGAACTGGCCGTTCCGCAAGAAACACACCGGCATTATACAGAGCTGATAGCCACAGACCATTTTCCGCCGTGTTACAAAATTATTCCCCAGCTACCCCGACTGATGATACATGGCTGGCTCACAGTTTTGCAAACCGAACGTTTAGAGCAAAAAACAAAGACGGTTTTACAACGTTTGGAGCAATACAAAGGCTCATGGGAAGACGCCTTCTTTGTTACCTTGGCGCGCAACTACGGATTTGGCATCAACGGAGAAGCGTTTGAGACGTGGGCCAACCATATTCCGCTGCATGCCGTAGCCCACCATCGAGACAACCTTTTTCAAATAGAGGCATTGTTTTTAGGACAAGCCGGACTTCTGGAAGAGGCGTTTATACCCAAGCGATACTTATCAAAGGCTCACGAAGAAGGGTACTTCGACAAACTGAGAAACGAATATCTGTATCTTGCCCGCAAGTTTTCTTTACAGCCCATGAATGCCCATCAATGGCTGTTTTTACGGCTTCGCCCGCAAAATTTTCCTTATATCCGCTTGTCACAGTTGGCCCAATTGTATTTCTCGAACAAGGTCAAGCTGGCCAACATCATTGCCTGCGAAAACATAGAACAGCTCAGAGAAACCCTTGCTACTGCCGTTACACCCTATTGGCAAACACATTATGTATTTGGCGAGGAAAGTAAGAAAAGCAGTAAACACCTATCGACCGCGTCGATAAACAGGCTGATTGTGAACACAGTAATTCCTATACTCTTTGCCTATGGGCGTTATCAAGGTGATGACAAGCTGTGCGACAGGGCTCTTCAACTACTCGAACAATTGAAAACAGAAGACAATCGCATTATCCGAATGTGGAAAGACTGCGGATTGGAGGTAGCGAACGCGAGTGACAGTCAGGCATTGATACAGCTTAAAAACGAGTATTGCGACAAGCGGGAATGCTTAAGATGCAGAATAGGATACGAATATTTAAAAGGTACATACGGCCTAAAAGCCATTCAACCTAAGTTATAATAGTAATCATGATGAAGTATATTTTTGAAACAGAAATGGAAGTGCGCGACTACGAATGCGATATTCAAGGCATTGTAAACAATGCTAATTACCTGCATTATACGGAACATACACGCCACCTTTTTCTGCAAAAAACGGGTCTTAGCTTTGCCGGTTTGCACGCTAAGGGTACAGATGCTGTAGTGGCGAGGATGAATTTGCAATACAAAGTGCCTCTGCGTTGCGACGACAGGTTCGTTTCTCGATTGGGGTTGGCTAAAGAAGGAATACGCTATATCTTTCATCAGGACATCTTTCGGGCGTCGGATGAAAAGCTGTGTTTTCGTGCAACAGTAGAACTGGTATGCCTGGTAAATGGTCGTTTAAGCCACAGCGAAGAGATAGATAACGCCTTTGCACCGTATCTATGACCGACTCAGAGCATCTCAACGCCATCGTTTTAACCCGCGTTCACGGTCTCAGTTTGGCTGGATTGATGTTACTTTACCGCAAGTTAGGGTCGGCAACGGCCATCATGGAGCATCGAAAAGACATTCGCGAGGTCTTTCCCGACGCCTCACCGCGCCTTATCGAGGCTATGAAAGAAGTTGACATGCACCGTCAGATGGCAGAAGCTGAACTGGAATATAACATCCGGAATGGTATCGAAACACTCTGTCCGGCAGACGAGCATTATCCGCAGCGTCTCAAAGAATGTGACGACGCACCACTGGTGTTATATTATAAAGGTACGGCCAACCTGAACAGAGCCCGCGTTATCAACATTGTGGGTACACGGAGGTGCACCGTTTACGGGCAGGACTTAATTCGAAGGTTTGTACAAGAATTGAAGATACTGTCGCCCGAAGTGCTTATTGTCAGCGGATTGGCTTACGGCGTAGATATCAACGCACACCGGTTTGCACTTGAAAACGGACTTGACACGGTGGGAATCTTAGCGCATGGGCTGGATTATCTCTATCCTCCGCGCCACAAACCGACAGCGACGAGATGCTGAAACATGGTGGATTGCTGACCGAATTTCCGACAAACACCAATGCAGACAAGTTAAACTTCGTACGCCGCAATCGTATTGTAGCTGGTATATCAGACGCCTGTATTCTTGTAGAGAGTGCCATTCATGGCGGTGGACTGATTACTGCACGCCTGTCTGACGATTATCACCGAGATGTTTTTGCGTTTCCGGGAGCCATTGGCGCACCTTATAGCGAGGGCTGCAACGCACTTATTCGCGACAAGAGGGCTACATTGCTTACTTCTGCACAAGACTTTATCAACCTGATGGGATGGGAGGAAGACCGAAAACTGACTACTGCCAGACAGCAAGGAATAGAACGCCAGCTCTTTCCTACACTGACTGAAGATGAGCAAACCGTTGTGTCGGCCTTGCAAAAAATCAACGATCAGCCCATCAACACACTCTCCACACATACCGCTTTACCTATTCCACGTCTCACATCCCTACTCTTTCAGTTGGAAATAAAGGGAGTTATCAAGCAGTTGGCCGGCGGAACATATCATGTTCTGGGGTAAAAGGCCTCGTAAATTAGAGATTAAAGATTAGCGAAGATGGGTTGATTCCTGCTTGAATTAAGGATGAAAAATGATGGATTATAGATTGATACACGATTCATAAGTCAATTAAGCCCCCATCTTTCAGCTTTAATCCCGATTCAATATTTTTAATTTCGTATTCACCTTCAAGGTCTTTCCTGCACGAAGGGTGAGCGAACGAGCTACCCATCGACCATTATGAAACGCATGTAGTTGAATGGTTGTGCCAACAGAAGCAGTAAGCTGAACCACAGGAGATGAGCCGGACACTTGCATAGCTTGTACCCCCGAGCCCTGAATAAAGAAAGACAACGGATGACTAACTGAACGATTGGGCGGCAGGGAGAACGTGGCTTTTGAACCGGAATGGCTGATTTGTGTAGGAACGGTAAATACCGGCGCACCTTTTTCTGTGCGAATATCGCGCAAGGTACACTCGGACGAGCCGAAGAAATGGGTCAGCAAGAAGTGAAACGAGCCGTCGGGGTCGGGTGCCAACACGCCATTCCATCCCTTCGGAACATCGTTTTGAAGGCTATGCAAGGCATTGTTCATCCGTTGAGTATCGTCTGCCGAGATGTTACTATAATAAATAAAGGTGTGGCGACCTATCGTTTCACCTGCCGAAATGCGCGCAGGGTGTCTGAATAAGCAGGGTAAAGCTTGGCCGTGAGTATAGAATTGTTGTTAGTTTTATTGCCGAAAGCCCATTGTTGAGCATTACGCGTAACCACACCCACTGCATCATCGATGTTAATCCATGAGCCGTTGAAACGCACAAGACTATCGCCAGTGAGTAGAACACTACCTGCATCATGATGAAACGTACGCTCGGTGCGGGTTAGTTCATCGACACTCACCGCCATTAGTCCCGCTTTTTCGCCCGTTATGGTGCCGTCAACATTGGCCCGAACCTCATCGAGTAGCACCACAGCATTACCCGACGTGGAGTAAAGAACAAACCGATGATTAAGCGCAGCCTCGTTAGTGTTCAGTTCTCCGTTCATCGCATAACCGTTACCTTGCAAATCGTAATAACCACTTAGCACAGGAACGGCATCTGTTTTTTTGCCTTGAACAGTGTAAAAGCCAAGAAAATTGCCCGTATTATGCTCGCGATAAGGCACGATAATTTTATTTTTATCTACACTGTTAGCAGCGATATAACCCGTGTAACTACGTTTTCCCGTACTCCAACTAAAACAAGTAAACCGGTCTTTGGTGGCCGCTCTGACAACATTTTGCGTAGTAAACAACTTAGCTGCAGCATGTCGTCGGTTGAAATTAGACCATGTTACAGGAGTGATTTCGGCAGTAGATCGAACCGAATGCATTAGCCAAGACATCATGACACGATGCGCTTGAACCCCCATTCGGCGCGCTCCCACATCTGCCCGTAACAGCCAAGAACCATCGCCGGTGGTAGTTTGCCGCGCCTTTATCATTTGATAGGCAAGATTTTCGAGCAGCAGTGCATCGGCATCGCGCAAGAAACAAGCATTTGTAGAATAAGAAGTTATCTGGTCGTACAAAAATAAACTCCAATCGTTTCCGTTGGGCATTGCCAGTTCGCCATCCGCCAGTGCCAACCATTTCAGCACTTCGTTCATCACCTTTTCGTTATTATGCATCAGTGCACGGGTGTGCCATCGCTCGCCACCATGCAGTTCTTTTTGAAACAAATGCAGTGCTAATGCCGCCTCGCCCAACTCCTGAATGACCACATTTTGATAACTCGTATGAAAGAAATTATGATTCTGCAATGTATAATCGTCATACAAGTTAGGACCGAGATACAAGTCGGCAATAGTCTTTGCATCAAAATGCGGGTCAATAACGGTATGATTGTGGGCATCAGAGATCTGTGAATAACTGTTGACCGCAAAAGAACGAAGCCGTTCAAACCATTGTGGTGCGAGCGAATCGTTGGGAAAAAGTCCCAGCGTGGCAGCCAAAATATCCGCCTCCCAACCGTTTTCTTCAGCCTTCGAGTCGCCCATATAGCCGATGGGAATGGTTCGCTGCAGTTCGTAATTACATTCAGCTTTGAGCAGATTTTCGACGCAATGCCGCGCCCCAGCATCCAACTTGTCCCACTGAAAAAAGGCCGAATAAGCCACTGAAAACGCCCATAGCGAGCTTTCCCACACATCATCTTGGGCAGAGGTAGAGCCCCAATAACGCCCATCAGCACAGCGCCTGAGCCGGTTAGCCTTGTGCGTAGAGTAGGCAAAAGCAAGTGAACGCCGCGCCATCTGCTCCAATTCATCCATGTAATACCTTTGGGTAGGTGAACCTTTCCTCGCGCATACTTCGTCAAGAAAGCACAAATCATTGAAAAGTCGGCGTTATGTCGCACGCCTTGTTCGTTGCTTCCCATCGTGTTTTCCCCCTTAAAAGCACCGCAAAGCTCACCCAAACCGTTCTCACCCGCCTCGATATACCGTGCTTTCATATACGGAGCAAACCGCGTCAACATTTGCAACAGGTCGGCCATTAGCTCGTTTTCGGGTACAAAACGTTGAGTCAGAATCCCCTCTGTAGGACTTTTCACCCCATCTGCACGCATTGTTTTTGCCGCAGCAGGCATCTGCATCGTTTCAACGAATAACAGGAGGGTGAATACAAGTGCACCCATCAGACTATTCTTCTTGTTCATACTGCTACAAATGTACGAAAAACAATTGTTTTATTTTGATTTTCCCGCCTTTTGGCTTACCTTTGCACGCACTAAAAGGGCTTCCATAGTTCAATGGATAGAACGTAGGTTTCCTAAACCTTTGATCCGGGTTCGATTCCCGGTGGAAGTACCATTCAACGATGTTCTGCCGACTTTCAAGTTGCGCGGAACATCGTTTTTCATTTTCAGGCAGCATCTTCAATGCCTCTCCCACACTTCTTTTAAGGGAACGAGAACCTAACGAAAGATAAATAAAGAGATAATTATTTATCGGACAAACGCACTATTTCTGAACCTGAAAAACGCACTTGTGAGGTACCTTCAAACTACCTTTAAAATAAAACAATGCGAGAAAGATGGAGAAAAGTCCATACTTTTTCATTAAAAGGTCCATACTTTTCGCGTCAAAAGATAGATAGTTTTTCTTTAAGAGATACCTACCTATATAAAAATACGGGCAGAACCACAATGGTTTCTGCCCGTACTTTAGGATTAAAAAGATTTATCTCTTCTTCTATTTCACTGTGATAGAAAATACGATCTAATTCTTCCTAACTTCATTAGATGGCCAACTCGGCTTCGAGTGGACGATCTTTCTGCGTACGACCCAACGTGAGGAAGGCGATGGGGGCAGCAATGAAGATAGACGAAAGTGTACCAAAAATAACACCAAGACTCATCGCAAAGGCGAAGCTCTGAATGCTCTCGCCACCCAAGAAGAGAATACACAACAACACAATCAACGTAGAGAACGAGGTATTGATGGTACGAGCGAGGGTCTGATTGATACTGTCGTTAAACAGACTTCTGAAATCTTGCTTGGGATGCAGGCGCATATTCTCACGGATACGGTCGAATACCACCACCTTATCGTTAATAGAATAACCAATAACGGTCAATATGGCACCGATGAAAGTCTGGTCGATTTCGAGCGAGAATGGCATGTTTCCCCACAACACCGAATAAAAACCGATAACGATAGTGGTGTCAATGGCCAGCGCAATGGTAGATCCTACAGAGAAAGCTACATTGCGGAAGCGGATGAGAATGTAAACGAAGATAGCAATCAAGGCAAGGAATACGCTAATGATAGCTCCGTTCGTAATATCTTTTGCCACAGAAGGACCCACTTTCGTACTGCTGATAATAGACCCACCTTGACGAATGTCGGGGTTCTTAAAAGCATCCACATTCTTCTGAGATACTAATCCGGCCTTCTTCAAAGCATTGTAAAGGATGGTTTCAGCCTCGTCGTCTACCGTCGGATTGTTACTCTCAATCTTATAGTTGGTCGATATACGGATGGTCTTATGGTCGGTTCCCAATGCCAACGCACTAGTATTAGAACCTGTGAAAGCATTACCGATAATGGAGCGAATCTGCTCGGGCTGTACTTCTTTTTCAAAGGCAACGACATAGTTACGACCTCCGGTGAAGTCGATACTACGACTTAAACCGCGTGTAAAGAAGCTCACAATGAATACCACTAACAGCACACCCACAAACACGAATGTCTTTTTATAAACACTCATAAAGGGGAAACGAACATTCTGCATAAAGTTCTTTGAGAAGCCCGTTGTAAAGGTAAGCTTGAGCCAACGGTCTTTCTTCATCTGATGTTCATACACCAAACGAGTGAGGTAAACTGCGGTAAAGAACGAACATACGATACCGATGATAAGCGTGGTAGCAAACCCTCGGATAGGACCAGTGCCGAAAACATAAAGAATGATACCGGTAATAATACTGGTTAAGTTAGAGTCGAAGATGGCCGAGAAAGCGTTTCCATAACCTTCGGATATAGCTTGTTTGATGTTCTTTCCTGCGGCAAGCTCTTCTTTTGTTCGTTCATAAATCAGCACATTGGCATCCACCGCCGTTCCCAACGACAGCACCATACCTGCAATTCCCGACATGGTTAAGGCCGCTTGGAAAGAGGTGAGGATACCTAACGTAAAGAACAGGTTGACAATGAGGGCAGTGTTAGCCATCATTCCAGGTGTAAAGCCATACATCAACACCATGTATACCATAAGCAACACAAAGGCAATGGCAAACGACTCGATTCCTTGTTGGATGGATTGGGCACCAAGTGTAGGGCCAACAACTTCTTCTTGAACTATTCGAGCAGGTGCCGGCATACGACCGGATTTCAATGTATTGGCCAAGTCTTTGGTTTCTTCGATGGTGAAATGACCGCTAATCGAAGACGAACCACCGTCAATTTCTCCATTCACACGTGGTGCACTGTACACCGCATTATCAAGAACAATGGCAATGGCACGATCGATATTGGCTTTGGTTAACGCTGCCCAACGACGCGCTCCGTCAGAGTTCATTCGCATACTTACCTCCGGTGCACCCGTCGTATGGTTAAATTCATCGCTTGCATCGGTAATAACATCACCTTCCATCGGCGCGCGTCCGTTGGTGGTTGTAACTTTCAGAGCATGCAATTCGTAAATATTCTTTACGTTAAATCCATCTACCGGTTTTGCACTCCACAATAATTTAAGATCTGATGGCAATACTTGCTTAGCCACATCAGAATAAATCAACTTATTGATGGCAGCCGTGTCGCGAACATTAGCATAACCTACCACACTTAAACTATTGCCGCCTGATGTCTGCAAACGTGCCAACAAGGGGTGCGCTTTGATAGCTGCTGCCATCTGCGCATCGTTATTCTGCTGCTTTACAGCGGGCGTTTGCTCTGTCGAATTATTCAGCTTAAATTTCGGCTCGTTGTTTTTGGCTGCAGCAACTTCCTTTTCTGCTTTCGCCTTTGCAGCGGTTGTGTCTACGGCAGAAGAATCACTTCGTTCATCATTAGCCAATCGGGCATCAAGCTGAGTTAAATAAGGTATCACTTCTTGCGCATTGAAAGTCTCCCAAAACTCAAGATTAGCAGATCCCTGCAACAGCTTACGTACACGTTCAGGCTCACGAACACCGGGCATTTCTACCATGATACGCCCTTCCTGACCTTCCAATTTCTGAATATTAGGCTGAACAACACCGAATTTATCGATACGGGTACGTACCACGTTAAACGAGTTATCGATAGCCGCTTGCACCTCTTTACGCAGTACACTTTCTACCTGTGAGTCGGTACTTTGCGGCGAAACCTTTCCTTGCAGCTGCTGCGTTGCAAACAGTTCGGCCAGCTTATGACCCGGTGCATTCTGATGATAATACTTGATGAAAAGAGAAATAAAGTCGCTTTGACTTTTTTCTTCTTCCGCCTTAGCTTGCTCCAACGACTTTACGAAAGCAGCACTCGACTTATGATCGGCCAGTGTTTCGATTACGTCGGGAACGCTAATCTCAAGGATAACGTTCATACCTCCCTTCAAATCGAGACCCAAACCGATCTGTGTCTCCAGACATTTTTGATACGAGTAGATGCCAAGATACTTCACCGAGTCCTTGTAATCTTGTTGGGCAATGGGATCTTTCAGTTTGGCTGCTTGACTATCATAATAGCCCGTAGCTACAGAGAAAGACAGGTAGAAGATACTTGCAAGCGTCAGTAAGACGGCGGTTACAATTACGATACCTTTGTTTTGCATTTTTATTTTATTTATGTTTTATTGTTTTTCCGTTCTTATATAGCCGTGCAAAGATAATTATTTTTTTAGCATTACAAAAAGTTTTACCTTGCTTTGTTATCTAAAAGCCTTTATCTATCGCGCTTTTTCAATCGGCAGATAATCGGATAATGGTCAGATGTTTTTATCTTATTGTCGACCTTACAACCATAAGGTTGCCAGTCGGATGTACACATTATATTATCGATACGCACATAAAACCCGTTGCGATGATAACTAATCCCGGGTCCGTTTCCGCTTGCAACGTAACAGTCTGTCAATCGTTTGGCCAATGTGCGATGAGTATAAGAGATGGGATTATCGTTAAAATCGCCGCAAAGAATAATACTTTTCCCTTTATGTTCGTCGATGTAATGCGCCACCGCATTTACCTGCGGAGCACGCTTTTTGGTATATTCGCTTAATTTATCTATCAGCTTTTTCGACTCGGTTTCTACTCTGTCGGCAGTTCTTATCTCTCCTTTCATCAGCGCTTTAAAGTTATGTCGCTGCTCTTCAGATAGACCTGTTGTCATAAAATGATTATTGATAACAATTACCGTATCGTCTTCTATTGCCAGATGATAGGCCAAACTGAAGTCGTTCGACTGGGGATAAGTAATTCTATCAATACTTAAGATGGGATATTTGCTGTAAAAAGCAAGTCGATCATCTGTAATAGGTTTCTCTCTGAAATGTCGATAGGGATAGAGTGCGGCAAACATCGAGTCGATAACAACCTGAAACGGACCGCCCAATTTAGCCTCTTGCAGACACAGAATGTCAGCATCTTGCACCTTGATATAATCCAACATGCGCTGCCGTTCCTCATCCGGCACACCTGCCGCACCAAAGAGATAAACATTATACGACATCACCTTAATGGCTCCTTCAGGCGCATCACGGCTTATATTAATAGGTACATACGTGCGCGCGGGTACATAACATAATATAAAACCTATAATCGGAATAACACATCCACGCACTTTGAAGATGGCCCAGAATACAAGAAAGACTGTATTAATAACCAAAAACACGGGAAAAGCTAATCCCATGTTTGCCCAAAAGGGATGAACCAGGGGGTCTATGCGGTCGGAATAGCCCACCAACAGCATCATCAGAATGGTTGCGATGTTAGCACCGCCCACCATTTGAATGGTTATCTTCTTTAAGGCCTTTATCATACGTCGTCCTTAATGCTTTCTGCTTTGATCAAACAACCGTTGCTTTTCCTCGCGCGTCAAACTATCGTAACCGCTCTTCCGTATTTTATCCAAGATGCGGTCAACCTCTTCTTGCTCTGCCTTTCTTCGTGCATTATCCTCCCAATCCCGCTCTTGTTCAGACTGATGAGGTGTCGAAGACTGCTCCCAAGTTTTGTTTTTACGTCCAAAGGCATCTTTCATTCGTCCAAAAATATCGCTACCGTCTACATGTCCGAAGTCCTTTGAGGGATGCCGACGCCAGTATCTAATCATAAAGAAACCGAAAATCATACCACCCAGATGGGCCAGATGGGCCACATTACCACCTGCACCGGTCATTGCCGAATAAAGTTCGATGGCGGCATATATCATCACAAACCATTTGGCTTTAATGGGAATAGGAAATGGAAAAACAAATATCTTATTCTCGGGAAATATCATTCCGAACGCCAACAAGATAGCATAGATAGCACCCGATGCACCAACGGTGGTCAGTCCGTTCAATTGTGCGGCATAATGGTGCATCACCGTAAATGCCTCGCTTATACTGATAGGGGTTCGCGCATTAAAATTCATATAGATTTCAACAAACTGTGCCAGTTCCTGCATCAAGCCGGCACCCACTCCGCACGTTATATAATAAAAAAGAAACTTCCTTGCTCCCCACACACCTTCAACTACAACACCAAACATCCACAATGCAAACATGTTGAAAAAGATATGTGTCAGTCCGCCATGCATAAACATATAAGTAACCAACTGATAAGCTCTGAAATCTGAAGCCATAAAGAAATGAAGTCCCAGAAGGTCGTTCAAGTCGATACCGATAGCCGATTTCAGTACCACCATCGCCAGATATGCCAGCACATTAATAATAAGCAAGTTCTTTGTAACTGTTGGTATATTACCCATTTTTTAAGAAAATTCTTTTTGATTATAAATGTCACAAAAGTACTAAAAATATCTGTTACAGGGCATAAAAAGGCATTTGGAACGACAATTTTTCAAAAAAAACTTCACTTTTTTCGGCTTTTTGTTTGATTTCTAAAAGGAATGACCTATATTTGTCACCAAAATGGAAAATTAATACTTAGTATTTATCATTTATATAATTAAAGAATTATGAACAAAACAGAATTGATTGACAAAATCGCAGCTGGTTCAGGATTGAGCAAAGCTGATTCTAAGAAAGCATTGGATGCATGTGTTGGCGCATTAAAAGCAGCTCTCGTTGCTGGTGACAAAGTACAGTTGGTTGGCTTTGGAACATTCAGCGTAAACAAACGTCCTGCTCGTGAGGGTATCAATCCTGCAACAAAGCAGAAGATCAAGATTGCTGCTAAGAAGGTTGCTAAATTCAAAGCAGGTTCTGAACTGACAAACGCCATTCAGTAATCTCTTATCAAGAAATTATCAAAAAGAGGATAGACGATGAATCAAGTCTATCCTCTTTTTTGGCTGTCCTTATTTTTCTTATACCGATTCATAGCCAAAAAGGCCCATATCCTTTTGTCCTCACGGAGTAAGATATGGGCAGAGAATTAGAGAGTTAGATTAAAGTATTTATCAAAAATCGATGTCAAGTCCTACACCCAGCACCTTACTGGTACGCGTAAAACGGTCAGTATTCTGTAAGTCGAGTGTTCCCACGCGTTGCGTATAGGCTTTATCGAAGTGTTCATAATTAGTCCAAAAGTAAGCAATATTTACTTTCATATTGGGGGCAACACGCACCTGGGCACCAAAGCCCAATGAGTAGCTGCTCGTCACAAAGCTCATATCCGACAGATAAGCGCCGTTACCAAGGCTGTATTGTGTACGTTGACCACCCGCACTAATCAGTATATCTTTCGTAATATCCCATTCCACACCGACCAAAAATTCCTGTGTATTACCGCCCAAAAGCTTCTGTTTGTTGTTGGCCATTTGTGCACTCTTGTCAAAATAATAATGATAAGAGGCCATAGCCCGCAGATTAGGCATGATAGAATATTGAGTTCCAATAGTCCAAAGACCGGGAAGATCACTGGGCGTATTCACCCCATGCTTGAAAAGACCTGTGTCGTCTACCTTCGTATCGTTTTCTATGTTCAGGTGTGTATTGAATTCCAAACGCGTACCGAAGTTCCATTTCCCAAACTTATAATCAAGTCCGATAATCGGAGTAACACCCCACCCCGTCTGACTGCAATCCAAATGTTTGTCGGCCACTTGCCCTTTCTGTTGGTTCAACCGCTCGGCCGCCTGCGCATATTGCGCTGCAGCGGCTTCGTATGTAGCCTTTTTAGTCGGATCTGTTTCAGCTGCTGCCTGCGCAGTAAAATTAGCTGCGGCGGCAGAAGCCTGCGAAGCCTTCTCCGAAAAATAAGGATATAACACCTCGTTTTTACCTGCAATATTGGCAGTTATATCGGTAATACTTCCCTCATATTTATTATATACGTAGTTAACACGCATACCTGCATAAGCAGCCAGATGTTCGTTAAACTTATAAGTGGCACCAAACTGGGCACCAAAGATATACTGCTGGCCTCTGATATAGCTGTTTACAGCGTATGCAGGGCTTGTTGTCGTCAGTCCGTTATTCGCCAATATACTCGGAATTAACGCAATTTGTCGTTCAAAAGAACCCAATCCGTCGTTAAAGCTGGCTTTTCCACCACCACCGATAAGTCCAAAGCCCACTTGAAATCCCCATTTGTCGTAATTTAAAGCAGCCTGGAAAGAAGGTAAAACAGGTACAGAGGCCTTACCCACGAATGTTTTTACGCCAGCCTCGTTTCCGCCGTTCAGCTTAAAAGGCTGGTAAAACGGAGGCAACGCTTTCAGTGCAGGCACTTCCATACCGCTCTCAATGGTACGGGTTTGATAAGCATTCTGAATATTAAAAGACAGGTGCCAACCTTTATCCAAAAAAGCAACACCGGCCGGATTGCTGTATACGCCATCAATGGCAATTACACCATCACGTGCAAAATTGCGATTAAAAGCTATATTCTGATTGGTGTTTGTCAATAATCCTCCGGCAAAAGATGTACTGCCTGATAAAAAAATAGCAGATACAAAACTTGCTAATTTTAATGAGTTCATACTGAATAGTTGTTAAATTTATTGGTTACAAAGTTATGAAGATTGTATAATTAATAATCAAACAACCACTTTCTTTAACACCCATTAACGATAAAGAAACGATTATCTGCACAAATTATCTCTTTTGTGCGCAATCAAAAGAAGCAAGAAAGAGAAAATCATCGCCACCTATCGGTAGCCTTTAGGTTCATTTTTCGACATTCTGCTGAAGTTTCGTCACGTCTTCATCAGCTGCTGCAGAGTGGTCGGATGTGTTTTTATTTTTAAATACCCAATAAAGCATAACAAAGTTAATGGGAACGGCAATGGCGATAACCAGAATCGGAGCGAGCCACTTACTGATGCCTGCCCATAAAAAAAGGTTCAGCAACACCATCTCCAACAAATAGTTAAAGACGTGACTTCCGACAAAGCCTGCTGCATTAGCTTTGGTAGGTTTCTTTTGAAAAGTAAAATAGGTAGTTAGCACATAGTTACAGACCAAGCCCACACCATAGCCTGCCGTGTAAGCAATGTTGGCATTGGCAAATAAAAGAAACAAGCAATAAACCCCGTAATGAAGAGCAGTACAAAGTGTTCCGACAAGTCCGAAACGCACCACTCGCCAAAATCCATTATGCCATTGGGGGTGCGCCTGCCACCATAACTTACCCTGCTTTACGATCATCGCCAATGATTTCTATGATATGAAAGAGGGGTCTTTGTTTCACTTCGGTGTATATTTTGCCCACATATACGCCCACAATACCTATTGATAAAAGAATAACGCCTCCTATCAGCCACACGCTGAGCATAAGCGACGCCCAGCCTGGATAAGCTGTATGCGCAATCAAGGCATGTAAAACATAGATGCCGATAAGCATACTCATCAGGATAAAGAACAATCCGAAGTAGAGAATAAAATAGATGGGACGTATCGAAAAAGAAGTAATACCGTCGAGTGCAAGTCCCATCATCTTCTTCAAAGTATATTTAGACTGGCCCGCCTGACGCTCGCTGATAACATCGTCGACGGTAGTTGAGCGCAGCCCGAGCATCGGAATAAGCCCTCGCAAATACAAGTTACGTTCGTGATAACGGTCCAACAGCTCCAGCGAACGCTTGCTCATCAACCTGAAATCGGCATGATTAAATACGCTGTTCACGCCCATTCGTTCTTGCAGTTTATAAAAGGCTGCAGCCGAAAGACGTTTAAACACAGGGTCTGCTTTACGCGACACCTTCACACCGTAAACAATATCGCTACCGTTGGCATAGTCGGTCAGCATTCGAGGGATAGCTTGCAGGTCGTCTTGTAGGTCTGCATCGATTGTAATCACTGCATCGGCCCAGTCTTTGGCAGTTAACATACCCGCCATAATAGCGTTTTGATGTCCCACGTTACGCGCCAGATTGATACCCCGTATCAACGGGTTAACAGCCTGCAACCGCACAATTTGCTGCCACGTAGCATCGGTACTGCCATCGTTTACAAATACCATCACACTGTCTCTGCTGATGGTTCCTTCAGCCATCAGCCTGTTAAACAACTCGGTAAGTCGTTCAACCGAACGCTCAAGCACGTCTTCCTCGTTATAACAAGGCGAAACCGTAGCCAATGTTATCATTGTTCTTTCTCTTTGCTATCGACAAATTCGGCATACGTAACAAACGTTTCGCCCCGCTTTTTAAGCATCTTAATCAGTCGGTCTAACCGTTTTACCATTGCTTCTCCACTGTTGTTGCGAATGATAAAGGGCATCTTATATTCGGGATGAGCCTTTAAATCGTAAAATTCCCAGGGATGAAAATAGGTAACAAAGTAACCATCGTGGCGCAACACACGTCGTACCATAGCATGGTAAAGGACTTCGGGCAGATTGTGCAACGATAGCCAGAACAAGGGGAAACGTATGCAAGGGGTTACAGATGCAGGTATCTGCATTACGCCGTCTTTCATAAAATAGGTACGGGGAGCATTCAGATGGGCATATCTGCCGGGAATAAATGCGGGGTTAAGCGACGAGTTATACCTAAAACCGGCACGTTCAATATCGTCGTCAGAAACAGGAAACATACGCGGTTGGCGATACCCTTGCGCTGTAACGCCACTGATACGCTCTACAATTTCTTTGGAACGAAATACGTCATCAGACTGCGGACGCCAATGGTCTACACCATGACAAGCCACCTCATGACCTTCATCCAGAATGCGTTGAATCACTCTTGGGGCCTGTTCGGCAAAGTTTCCGGTACAAAAGAAAGTAGCTTTTACGCCATTTGTTTGCAAGCAATCGAGTATTCTGTTGGTTCCAAACACCGACACGCGCATACTCTCTTCCATGGAAATATCTACCCCATGCTCGCGTGGTACGTCAAATTCTTCTGTATCAAAGCTCAATAATATCATTTCCCAACCATTTGTTTTATATTTGCAAAGTTACTGTTTTCCGCTTGTAAAGCTACCTTTTCCGAATGTAAAATATACTCACAACAGAGAATCGTTAAGGAAAAACGCCTTAAAAACACCCCTCTCTGCTTCCTTGTTGGGGGATGAAGGATGAAGAAATAAGAACGTTTAAGGGTGAAAAAGTGAAAAGGTGAAAGGGTGAAAAAATAGCTAACGCCCTTGCGTTGTTATCCAATATTGTGGCGGCTGCATCTTTTCACCCTTTCACCTTTTCACCTTTTCACTTTTACTGGGGTAGGTAAGGTAGGGTATGGTAGGTTGAAGTAGGTGGCAGGAGACGGAGAGACATATAAACTTTCATCCTTATTCCTTCCTCCTTCATCCAGGAAATACCCTTTCACCTTTTCACTTTTTCACCTTATAAGTTGCTTTCAAATCGTTACATTTTTAACATTCGGGAACACTTTCAATTTTCTTTTTTCGTTACAAATCACTTTCTTCAAATAGCGAAAAACTTTCGTTTATTTGGTCAAAAAATAGCGTTGAAAATCCCAAAGCATAGATTTTGCAAATCAAAAGCTATGCTTTTAGCATGCAAAACATCATCTTTTGGAGGGTAAAACCTATGTTTTTACACCCCGAAAAACACGGTTTTAGGGCGTTTCAGAAGGGTAAGAAGAAAGCAAAAGCTATCTAAAAACGCACAAGTCACTAATTATCAGTACTATACACAACCGTGAAATCCTTGCGTTTTTACGAACCAAAAACAAGTTGGATGATTTCGTGGGCACTCTCGCGAAGTACCTTCCGATTTCTTGACAACGCTCAAACTTACGATTTGTAAGTAGGTGAAGTAACAAGTGTAGAAATGAAGTAAAGTTTCGGCAAGGATAAAAGGCAATGTAGAGAAGGGCTTTGGATAACCTTAAAAAAGAAAGATTACAGACCAGGCATTAGGCTGACACAACAAGACTGTTATATCGTTTGCCCACAATTACAAAAAAATAGCTATCTTTGTAGAGGATATGCTGCATTCGATAATTAAAAAATAGAGAATGCTGCACACTCGCTTACATACGCTAAACAAAAAAAACAGCGTATAACCGAATAAGTACCTGACAAATAAAAAGTAAACGAACGTTGAACGCTTCTTTTACTTCCATAACATAACCTACAACTTATGGCACAGCAATTATTAGACGAACTGCTGAGGGGTTCGAAAAACGTGATGACCAGAAAACGGATTATTAATTTTTATATGAATAATCGTTCTTCTACAATACCTGAACTTTCGAAAGAGCTGAACTTGAGTATACCTACCGTTGCTAAGATTATTGCAGAGATGTATGATGACGGGTATGTGATGAATTACGGTAAAATGGAAACCAATAAAGGCCGTTCGCCGACGCTTTACGGGCTTACCCCGAACTCAGGTTACTTCGTTGGAGTAGACATCAAAAAGTCTAACCTGAACTTGGGACTAATGAATTTTATCGGTGATTTTGTGAAAATGGATCTCGGTGTGCCGTATCACTACGAGAATACACAACAAGGATTAGACCGGTTATGCGACGATATCAAGGAGTTTATCGAACATCTGGATGTAGATAAAGAGCGTATTCTGAACATCGGAATTAATATTTCGGGGCGTGTGAACCCTGAAATCGGCCATAGTTTCAGTCTGTTTAATTTTGAAGAACGCCCGCTTGTAGATATCATGGCAGAAAAAATAGGCTATCCGGTTACCATCGATAACGATACCCGAGCTATGACTTACGGCGAGATGATGAAAGGTTGCGTAAAGGGAGAGAAGAACGTTATCTTCGTAAACTTAAGCTGGGGAGTTGGTTGCGGCTTAATTATCAATGGCGAATTACACACGGGCAAGTCGGGCTTTTCAGGCGAATTTGGGCATTTTCCCATATTCGACAACGAGCTATTGTGCCACTGTGGAAAGCGCGGATGCCTTGAAACGGAGATTTCAGGAATGGCGCTTCACCGCAATTTACTGCAATGTGTGAAGAACGGACAGCAGACTATTCTGGCTCGTAAGATAATGAAAGATGAAAACACCCTGACCTTAGAGGATATTATCAATGCAACAAACAAAGAAGATTTGCTGTGTATCGAACTGGTAGAAGAAATCGGACAGAAGCTGGGACGTTACTTGGCTGGCTGATTAACTTGTTAAATCCTGAGATGGTAATCATCGGTGGGGTGCTTGCACAAACAGGAGACTCGGTGCTTCAACCAATAAAGAGTGCCGTAAGAAAGTATTCGCTAAACTTGGTAAATAGAGATTCGGCCATCGTTTTATCCAAATTGCAGGATAAAGCGGGTGTTGTGGGTGCCTGTTTGTTGGCCCGGAAATGTATGTTTCAGCTAAATTAAACAGCTGGTTACATACTTCGAACGGGGTGCAAAACCGTAAGACTGCCGGATAAATCTGCCGAAACGGTTACTGTAAGCACACGGTTTATGACATCAGGAACGCACGAATCGTACGTTCACACATCGTTATCTATCAACAATTGTTATTATAAACAACAAGCAAATATTATAGAATACATATAGGGACGCACGAACTGTGCGTCCCTATATCGTAAATCGGCAGTCGAAAGAAAGACTGACCCAAAGCGCATAACTGTTTTATTGCGCCGAAAGACCTATGGCTGTAAGCACGCTGCGTTGCTTACCATCACTGCCTTTGATAACCTCTTTTCCGTTAACCAGCATGCAAGTAGAGCCTCCGCCATCAAGGTTCAGGGCCTCAACACAGCCTATTGCCTTCATTACTTCTGCTACATCGGCTGTGGTTAAGCCTGCTACGCCGGGTGTTTGATTTCTACCTTCACACACAAAAAGTACCAACCGGTTATCCTTGGTTACGCCGATGGCGGTTCGAGGCTGATTGCTTTCAGCCGCTACATCAAGCATTTCAAAGCGATAAGTATTCTTAACAACCCCTTCATGCAAAAGTACCGATACCCCACCAATGGCTGTTGTAGCATCCAAAGCTTTTCCGCCGGCCGGAAACGAAGCAGAAGGAACAGCCAAAGGAGTTTTTGTTATATCGTTTTCGGCAGGTTTCGGGTAGCAGTAATTTACCTTATCGTTGTTGTTATAATAAGTCCACGTGGCCTTAAAGCTACCGTCTTTCATCTTGCAAAACGCACCAAGCGTAGGATACCACAGTGTAACCCAATCTTTAGAGAAGTAGTTTTGATTGGGCGCCAACATCTTTCCGTCTCTCACCACCAAGTTTTGTGAGTGATAAAACTTTTTATTCTCGTCGTAAAAAAATAAGCCGGCATTAATGATAATGTTGGCATGCGAGGTGTCGTAAAACGCTTTCGGGGTGTGCAAAGCTTTACCTCCGTAGCCTTTTGCATCGTCAGAATAAGCCACATCGCCCAGCACATCAAACTTGGTTTGGGCTGCATCGGCAATGGCCACATAAGCAATGGCCTTTTTGTTAACCAACATATCGGGCGATTTATACACGCGAATAGAGGTTGGCAAAGTGCCCAACGAGGTTACAGAGGTCCACCCTTCGGGCAGAGTTTCTTTCTTCCCGGTATCCGGTTTTTTATCGGGCCACTCCCATGTGTAGTCGTTATTTTTCGTCTCTCCGCACGAATGTAGGCATAAAACAAGCAGCGACAGCACTGCGGTGTTCAGTAATTTATTGTTCATATTTACATCCTCCCAAAGTATTTAAATTACGTATAAAATATATTGAAGTTGTGTATAAACTGTGATTATCAATAAGCAAGATGCCTTTTAGGGTGCTATCGGGGCAGCAGAAGCGGCATTCAAGACCACGCGAAAGGGCGAAGCGGGTATCTCTGCATTGTTAAACAGGTTGCCTTCCATATAATTGCGGTAGCAATAACGCACCTCTGCAGGCTCTGCAACCGCATCGTTCCACACTTTTACGCGTGCTGATCCATTGATAATTTCTGCTTCAGCAGGAAAGATTTTGCCTTTTTTGTCTACGATTTCAAAACCCTTTAACCGCTCATTCTCAGGTATCAGGCCCTCTTGTCCGTAATCAAAGGTCAGCTCTACGACGTTCTTTTTCAACGTGTAGGTCTTGTAAATAGGCCCTGAATACAGAAAACCCGGTATGCCATAAGTCTTTGCCAGTGCCCAATAAGCCAGTCTTTGCCCCACCTTTATTTTGTGAGGCGGGTGTATAAACCGTTCGCTGCCGGCGTCGGTAGTAGTTACCATGCCCACATGAGGTACTTCTTTCATCAGCTCTAACTGACATTGGCGAAACTCGGCACACGTAAAACCGTCTTTCGCATCTGAACGATAAGGTGCTATTTGCACGTAATAGAAGGGCATATCGGGGTTTTGAAAGAAGGTTCTCCACTGTGCAACCATCGCCGGAAACAAACGTTTATAGAGCTGAGGAGCGGCAGAATTGGCTTCTCCCTGATACCAAATAACTCCCTTTACAGGTACTCCCTGCCATGGATAAACCATCGCATTCCATAACAAAGTGGGGGTTTGGGCATACGCTTTCAAGTCGGTGGCATCTTCATCGGGTAGCTTTACATCGTCAAAAGAACGCAAAGTCTCACGGCTCATCCACGCTTCTATACGCGATGCGCTCCACGAACAGTGTATCAAACCTACGGGAATGTCCAGCGTTTTTTGTAATTGTTCGCCGAAAAAGTAAGCTGTTGCGCTGAAATCACCTACCTCTTTGGGCGACAATGGCGTCCAATATCCGCTCACTCCATCGGTCTTCGGGCGCGTGCTCCAACTGCGTTTTACAGTAAAAAGACGTAAAAAGCGCTTGCTATCTGCCGATACAATGTAGCTCTGAGAGCCGTAAACGGGCTGTCCGCGAAATCCTCTTACGGGCATTTCCATGTTCGATTGGCCCGAACAAAACCACACCTCGCCGATTAAAATATCGCTTAACTTCAACTCTTCGCCATCCGAAAAGACGATAGAATATGGTCCACCGGCCGCCGGAGTAGCAACTGTTGCCGTCCAGTTGCCCTCCTTATCGGTAGTGGTGGTTGTCTTCTTTTTATCCCACGAGGTTGTTATCGTTACTTTACGATTGCTCTTTGCCGTGCCCGAGAACCTCACTTCAGCCCGCTGTTGTAACACCATGTGGTTGCCCCAGATGGTCGGCAGCGTTACTTTAGCTTGCATTTTTTCAGCGAAGAGGGCCGAAATAAAACTGCAGATCAACAGCAGAAAGCCTCTCATCGACCTCATTTATTTCCTATTTTTTGTAGATATACATTTCCGAAACGATCGGTTACACGCACGCTTAACTTCGCTTTGGGATTGCGAGGAGTAATGCGGAAGAGGTGATTGGTTGGTACAGGCGCAATCCAACTCAACAGTTCGCCCTTCTTTTCTTCGCACATCTGCTTGGCCATGGGGTCGATACCGGTATATTGATTCATCGTACCCATCACCTTATTGTTTTCCAACCATTCCACTTTCCATGCCTTATCCCAGTTCCATACATTGGCTATGAGATCTTGAGGAAACTCTTTCGAGGTGCCCGGTGCATAACAACGAAACTGGTAATTCTTAGGATATCCCGCGCTTTTATAATACCATTTCACCTTGTTTCCATCTACTTCGTATACGCCATAACCTTGTGGCGTACCATCCAAGCACGTGTTTGTGAACCACCACGTGCCGCAAACGGCTCCCGTATTGTGCTCCATGCGACGCTCATTAAACACCACATTCGAGTTGGTATGCAAGTGTCCAGTCAAAAAATGCGTATCGTAGCCATCCAAGAGCCGATAAAGCGATTCTGCATTGATGGTTTCGCCGCCCATAATCATATAGTCATATTTAAACGGACGCAGTTCTTCGGTGATGCGTGTAGGGATGTGTGCCGCCACAAAAACTAAGGTTCCTTTGGGCACATACGATAAATCTTCTTCCAACCACTTGAATGTTCGTTCGTCGATATAGCCCATATAAAAGTATTCGCGACCAATGTAGAAGTTATTGTTTAACACGATGTAATGGGCATTGCCTTTGTTGAAAGAGTAGCAACTGGGTCCGAAGAAGCCTTCAAAGCTGCGGAAGGAAGTTTCGTGCGAGCGTCCGTTGTAATCCATATCGTGGTTTCCGATAACCCGATAAATGGGGATATTCATCTTTTCAGACTGTCCGATGTAATCGTCATAGAAAGTTTGGGGCGTATCCCAACCGATGTCTCCGCAGCTCAAAGCAAAGACATCCCGGTCTCGATACGTACCGATAAGATTCTTACAATCGGCTACTACCGACCCATACTTTTGCCAATGCTCCTTCTTTCCAGCTTGAACATCAGCCTCAACAATCACCAAATGGCGCTTATCATTTTTGGGATTTTTCTTTAAACGAAAGTCGTATGTCTTCCCGGAACTTGCCGAATTAACTTCGTGATAAAACAAAGGAATGCTTCGTTTGCAGTCGGTGAGATAGCCGGCTGGTGTAGAAATGTAAACAAAACGCGAGTCGCCGATGTACGGCAAACGATAATTTCCTTTCTCGTCGGTGGTAACACAGCGTGTGCCATCTGTTACAACGACATTCGCAACACCTTTTCCCTCACAGGTTACGCTACCCTGCAACCAGCCCGTTGCTGCATTCGGAGCCTCTTCGTTCAATGCTTCTTTGAGCACATCCCACCAATTATTGCGGATGATATGCACAATATCGAAAATCATTACGCCGTCCGACTCTTTCAAATTCATGCGCACTGCCTTTTTAAACTGGTTTGTATCGCGTTTGTAATCTTCAACATACAAACCGCCCGAGAAAGGGATTGCGCCTTTGAGCAAATAGCGAGAATACTTACATCCACCCTCAACACTGAGGTATTCGCCCGACGAATACTGCTGTCGGTTTCGTTTTTGTGTCGTCCCGACGAACGATAATAATCGTCGATGGTTACATTCCAATAATAATTGCCATTGGTATAAAAGTCTAAAAGCTCGGCATACGCATAGTTTTTATACTTCGGTGTAGCCCAAGCAAAGTCTTTTGAAGGATCGTATTGACGGCTTGCCCAGTTTACACCTACCTCAAAATAGGTGGGATACCACGCTCCTGTGTACGAAGCCAACAAACAACGGGGATTTATTTTCTTAATAGCCAAACGCGTATCTTTTACAAAATGGTAGATAACCGATGCCCGCCACTCGAGCCATTGACGAAAATACGGACCCTCGATGCGTTCGTTTTCGCCCTTGTCGTTGGTGCGCCAAGTGTAAATATCTTCAGGAAAACGGGTCAGCTTTTTACCGATATACTTCTCAAACAAAGCTTTTGAAGCCGGCGAAAAATCCGACTCGATGCAATCAAATCGTGCCCTGTCAAGCATAATTCCGTCGAAATCGTACTTCAGCACGACCTCTTTAATAATGTTGAGTTCGTATTGTTGCACCTCTTTCAGCGCCGGATTAAGAAACATCGTGAGCTTATCTTTCAGCTCGGTAACAGGTGTTAAGCCCCCCTTGGGCGTGTAATTAATCGACTGCCACTTTTGTGCGGCCCAAAAATAGCACCTTCTTTCACCCCGTTATGTCCATCGGCAAAGATGTTCATACCTGCAAATATCACCATTCCGCGTTGATGTGCCGCCTCGATAAAGGTGTTAATAAAATCGAAATCGGGTCGGGTGAAGCCCTTCCACTTCTTTTTTTGCCCTGCATATTTGCTGGGATACAACACCTCGCCGGTATTATCCTTGATGTCTAAAACCAGATGTGTAATGCCAATTTCGTGACATTTGTTTACATAATAACGAATAGAGTCGGGATAACTAAAGCGTTCAAAGTTAGCAGAACAATCCAGCCACATCGTTTTCGGCTTAGCCGATGCCATCGACAAAAACCCGATAAAGAGTAAAAGGAAAGTAAAACAACGTTTTTTCATTTTATCATTTATTGATGAGTTAGTTAATGTTTTAATGCCTCAGCAATGCCTTTTTTGGCATACGACCATTGCGAAGCCTTTTTAAGATGTATCATATCAAAGAGAAAATAGCCGTCGCAGGCGTCCATACAAGCCTTTACCGAGTTAACGATAGCTTGGTTTTCCTGCTCTTGTGTGGCCTTATCGTCGTAGTCCCAGTTACCTACATCGGGACCACCGGCCACCATTTTACATTGTCCTTTGATTTTATCTTTGGCCAAAGCGCAGAAGCCTTGCATCGTCCACTCTGTATTTCCATACACCTTAAGCGGAGAAGCATAAGCCCCAATGAGCATCTGATCCATCAGCGCGGCATATCCGAAGTTTTTATATTTATCAGTAGCCCAGTTGTAACGAGCCGACGTATTATAGGTCGAAGCAGCCCAGTTAACCCCCACTTCGTAATAAGTGGAATACCAGCCGCCCACGTATACGCCGAATTTTATATGGCTATTAACGCTCTTTACGGCATCGCGCGCCTTCTGCATAAAGTCGTAAATGGTTTTGGCACGATACTCGAGCCACCTTTTCAGATAAGCGGACTGGGACGAAGGAAGGCTTTTTGCGCCTACGGGCAGAATATCTTCGGGGTAGTGTTGCAGCCTAATGCCACCCAGATAAGCCTCAAACTGCTTGCGCGAAACATCCGAAAAGTCAGTTTGAAGATTGAGATACCGACCGCGATCGAGGAAAATTCCATCAAGCGAATAACGTGCAAGGTCTTTCAGCAGTTGGCATAAAAAGGCTTGAACATCAGGATGAGCGGGGTTCAGAAACTTGGTTCCTGCATCGGTATCCATAATGCTCTTGATGCCATCCGACGTATTGAGCTGTGTAGCCCACGCCTTTTTAGAGGCATCGCGATACAACATACCCGTGCCGCCATTGTCTTTATGACCGCCCACAAAGGTGTTGATAGCAGCGTGCACATGCAAACCGAGCCGTTTACCCTCGTCGATAAACGCCTGTAAGTAATCCCATGTGGCGGTGCGGGGTATCTTTTCATACCCTTTAGAAGTCCAAGCAAAGAGCTCAGACACCTGTTTTACGGCGTCGGTTTTAAAGAGAACGTCGCCCGTTGTTGGTCTTACATCTACCACAATATCGGTAAATCCGGCATCCTTAGCCAGTGCAAGGTCGCGCGCAATGGCCTCTTTGCTGTTGGCAAAGTCGGGAAAATTGGCAGCAGCATCTATCCAGATAAACCGCGGCTTTTCAGTTATTTCAGGCTTTGGTTCGGGCTTTGGCGGTGTAGTTCCGCCGAGATCGCCCCAGTAATCTTTGTTTTCTGCGGGTCCGCATGCCATCATTAAGAACAGCGATGCACATAATGCGGTAAGTTGAATCTTCATTTTTATCATCAAATAGGTTTTTATCGAGAAAATTACCAATGCTTGGTAATGTGATTACCAACGTTTGGTAATATGATTACCGATGATTGGTAATGATGTTACCAATGATTGGTAACATGGCAAAAACAGATTTATGAAAACCCCGATGTTGCACCGAAAGAAAGCGGTAGCATAGAAAATACCGGCCGATTTCTTCGGTGCAACGGGGTTAAAACAGTGTTTCGCGGGGTTATATAGTGGTATTAAACCATGTCAAGACTAAATGTCGAGGCAGTCGCAACGCACACAACCCACGTAGCCGTTTGTAAACATAAAGTAGATATAGAGGTAATAGCCGTCGGCAGAAACCTTGAATGCCACATCGGCAGTTCCGTTTCCGTTCTGGCCGCCCGCTGCTTTCGCACCGTAGTTACCGTTAATCTTCAGTCCGCTATCACCGAAATCCAATACCGTTTTATCCATGGTTCCGGCACCGGTGTCGAACATATAGATCTTATCGTTTACGCCCCAAGTCCACACATTAACCGAGTTGGACAGCACATAGCCCACCTTATTGAAGGTAACAAAGTCTACTGCGTTGGGTACCCAGTTGGCATTTATATCCGGGCCTTTCGCCTTTATGTTGTTGGTTTTACCGTCAAAGCGGCACAAGTTACGCGGTTCGGCATAATAGGATGCGAAATAATCGCTCTCCACATCACTCGGATCAGTGTAGATAACATCGGCATTGGTGCCCCAACTGCCCAAACCTTTGGCGGTTACTATTGTGGGTGTAGCCGATACTAAGGCACCACCCGTTACCTGCCAGCGTGCAAACTGCCCTGCTGTTCCGTAGCATGGCGCCGTGATAATGGCATCTTTGTCCAGGCTTCCTTGTACAGAAAGCTTTCTGCCCAACTCGAAAGTGGTGGTAAATTCGATATATTTCTCGGGCGTTCCGTTCACACCTTTCACCCTCCATATCGTCAGTTTGTTGCTCGAAGCCGGAGTAAGATTGGTGAAGAGAATGTTGTTTTCGTCGTCGGCTGTTGCGTAGAAGTTGGTCAAATTGCCGGCAAATGCACTGATGTCGACGGTTCCTGCTTGGGCACCTGTTTTGCCATCGAGATACAAAGCTTGTGCTTTGTTGCGCTCGTTGAGAACGAGATAATTGTCGATGGCAGCAATACCGGTTACCATGTCCTTGCTGGTAATGCCCAATTCGGTGAGTTTTTTAGCCCATAACAACTTGGCACTGCTTACGCGTAAGCCTGCTGCCACCTTCTGCGGAAATTCTTTTTTCACGGTGTAAGTTGCAGAAGTGGTACCGTTTTGCGCTGTAACGGTGAGCCGAACCTCGCTGTCGTAGTTTAAAGAAAGCTTGCTCGGGTCGGGCGAAATGGTTGCTCCGTGCGAGTATTCTACCTCTGCCAGCTGCTCGCCCAACGTTTCGTCGGTGACGAGCGAAATAGTTTTGCCACCTTCGTTGATAACTCCCGAGAGGCCTGTGCCCTTCAAACGGAACTTGGTTAATGCACATTCGGCGCTCTTACGTATCTCTGCAACCACTTTATAATCGTGTTGCTGCCCGTTTTGGTTGGTTACGGTGATGATGTTTTCTTTGGTCAGATCCATAAAAAACAGTCCGGGCGAAATGCTAACATTGTTATCGAGGGTGGCAGAAACCCGCATTTTGGTAAGTGCAGACATTTTGAGCACATTGTCTGAAAGACGCGGATAGTTGTACGGAAACACCACATTGATAACTCTGTTTTGATAATCAATCTCGGCGGTAAACAGGTTTTCGTCTCTGTTATCATCGGGAAAAGAAGCCGTAAACGTGTTGATGTCCTTACGATCAACATTGGGATGAAACTCTTCTGGGCTTTGACAGGCAGTCATTCCCCATAAAAGCAGCACGCCCGAAACAAGGGTTAATATTTTTGTTTTCATTGTAAATGCTTGTTTAAATTATTTCCATTCAGCGTATTGTTCCGCTAATTTGTTATCTTTAAGTTCTTGAGTGGGTACAGGTAACACGTAAAGTTTCTGTAAAAATTTACGGTCTTGCCCATCGCAATCGATGTATTGGTAGGTTCCTCGCTCTATCTTGATACCATGACAACGATAGTTGTTGTATTCGATGTGTGCAAGTTTCCACCGCCGCATATCCCAAAACAGATGTCCTTCGTAGGCCAATTCTACCTTGCGCTCTTTGCGATAATCTTTAAACCAAGCATCGCCTGAGGTATATTTGGCTGGCAACGACACGCGCGCTCTTACCTTGTTCATCAGTGTTTGAGCTTCATTCATCTTACCTAATCGGTAAGCAGCTTCGGCTTTATTTAAGATTACTTCGGCAAAACGAATTTCAACCCAAGGCTGTGCACTCTTTACACCTTGTATGTCGGTATGGCTTTCGTCTAACAGTTTACGAAGAAAATACCCCGTAGTGGTCTTTCCATACGAGTAAGGTTGTTCGCGATAAGCCATAAAAGCACCGTTTGTTCCACCCACACTGCAATCCATTGTTTTGCCCTTCCATGTGCAACCGGCATAGATAACGGTAGCTGCGAAGCGCGGTTCGAGGTCTGCATAGGGTGGCGGCGTTGTGGTTTGGCTGTGCCAAGCGTCCAGTCTATGGTAGTTCCATCGCTCTTTTCGTAGGTTTCTACCATCTCTTGGGTAGGCGTACCCAATGCACCGAACTCGTATCCATCGCACTGCGGCACGTAATATTCGTCGAAAGTGTGGTTCGGACCGGTGTTTTTGTTATAGTCAAACTCGAGTATCGCCTCTTTGTTATTGCCTTTCCAAGCATCGGCATATTGCGGAACCAAGTCGTAAAGGTTGAGCTTTTCTACCGAGTCAGCTGCGTTATAAGCATCTTGCCAACGCTCTGCGTAGAGCATAACACGCGACTTTAAGGCGAAAGCAGCACCTTTTGTAACACGCCCTTTGGCATTGGCGGCGGCCCATTCTTTGGGCAGGTGAGCTGCGGCAAAGTCGAGATCGTCGGCAATAAACTGCCATGTGGCTTCGGCTGTGCTCAACGCTTTATCATTAGAAGTGGGCAGCGCATCGTACAAAACAACTCCTCCGTGACGCTTGGCCAATTGAAAATAGACAAAAGCACGAAAGAAACGAGCTTGTGCTTCCCATAGTGCGTTCTTCTCTGCAGAAAACTTTGAGTATTGCTTTTGCATGTCGAGAAACTGGTTGATCTTACGAATGTCGCCGTAAGCCAGATCTTTTGACCATACATTATATAAACAACCGTCGGGCGTAACAACGCTGGGATTGACCACATAGTTGTTGGGATGGCCTGCACGATCACCCAAAGAAACCGATCCATACTTAAATGCGTCGGTCAGACTTTCGGTTAAACTGCCTCTGAACTGTCCCTCGCCAAACTGTCCGTACTTATGTAAATAACGATAAAAGGCATTGACATTCTTATCAACATTATCTTCTGCTTTCCACACAACCTCATCGCTGACATTCGAAGTTTGCGTTACACCATCGAGCCAATCATTGCACGAAGAGGCTAAAAAGATGGCCAAGAGGGCGCATGAGGTATTCATCCATATCTTTTTCATAATCTTCTTGTTCTTTTAGAATGTTAATTTTAAACCCATCGTAAACGTTCTCTGCTGCGGATAATATCCGTTGTTGACAGCCGGAGACTCCGGGTCGATGTTGTATTTGGATAGTTTACTGAATGTAAGTAAATTGTAACCTTCTACATAAACACGCAAGGCGCCGAAGCCAATGCTGTTCATCCACTTCTTGGGGAAGTTGTATCCAAGTTGTACTGTCTTTATACGCATGTAGTTACCAGAGCGATACCAGAACGTAGAAGAATAACCATTATTGTTGCTGGGGCCTGAAATTTCAAGGCGAGGGAACTCTGCATTGAGGTTATCGGGTCTCCAAGAGTTTTCCGGAAGGAATTGAGGCGAGTTGCCACCGTGGTAAAACAGCTTCGTAAACGAAGTGTTATCTTGTATTCCTTCAGAACCTGTCGAAGTGTAAACACCGGTTAATGCTACAACATTACCCAATCCCCAAGAGCATAAAATATCAATATCGAAACCGTTCCAGTCGGCAAAAAGATTGAGCGAACCTGTGTGCGTGGGTCGCGAACTCTTACCTACATAACCTTGATCTTGTGCTGCCGTGATAACGCCATCACCATTTCTGTCTACATATTTAATATAACCGGGCAGCGCTTTCACGCCTACCACAGTGGGTGAATTGGCAATATCGGCATCGTCACGGAACAGTCCTGCGTCAAGGAAACCATATTTGGCACCAATCTGTTTGCCTGTTAACCGCTGGTAATCGGGCGCATTTTCTGAGTCGCCAACGTATTTTAGCCAGCGTCCGTATGCGTAAGACCATATCAATTTGGCACCATAATTCAACTTATCAATGTGGTTATGATGGGTCAAAGCTACTTCAAAACCCTTGTAATCACACTTATTCATATTGGCTCTGTCGTAATAATATCCTCCGCGAGACGGTGGGTAAGCACCCGTGTAACTTGTAATCTTGTCGTATTCGTATTTATAGAACACATCCAACTCAATGCCCAAGAGCGAGTTCCATAAGGTTGCATCTACTCCGACATTATAATTGAGACACTGTGCCCAACGCAATGTGGGATTGCCTAATGTGTTGGGTGTAAGTATCGACTGACTTCCTCCACCCAGTACAAGTCCGTTTTTACTTAGTTCCATTGTGTTTCTCCACATAAAAGGCGATAATCCGCTGCTCGTTCCGGTCTTACCTATGCCCGCACGCAACTTTAAATTGTTTACCCAATCAGCGTGAAACCAGCCCTCGTTACTCATTCTCCATCCTGCAGAAACACCCGGTAGCGTAATCCAACGCTTGTTCATACCGCCGAATAAGTAACTTCCATCGTAACGAAGAGATGCTTCCAGATAATACTTGTCATCGTAGTTGTAGTTCAAACGACCTACAAAACCGGCAATTCTTGAATGCGAACGGTTACCACCAATCGATGGAATTTTCTCCTTTCCATCGCCCGTTAAGTTGGTGATATTGTCGAGTTCGTCCAACTGAATAAAGTCTAATCCTGTTCCGGTAGCCGACAATTGGTTGGATTTATACTCGCGTGTTTCAGCCAAGAACAAGGCTCCCACACTGTGTTTGCCAAACTTATTGTCGTAAGAAACGCTAGTTTGAGTTGTAAAGGTGTATGCTTTGCTGGCGGCTTCGCTCAAACCTGTGTTGTTGCCTACTGCATCGTAAGCCTTTTGATAAGTAAGTTTGGTAGTGCTTGCCGTAGGCAAATCTGCCAGCATTACTTCGTAAGGAATGCTCAACACCTTTCTAAAAGAAAACAAAACATCGTATGCTCCTTGAAACTTAAAGCTTAAACCCTTCAGCCAAGGGGCATCGTATTTCAAGCTGAAGTTAGATTGTACGTAGGTCTTTGTCGAGTTGCTGTAACCCGAATCGTAAATAGACGCAGACGGTGCGATGGGAGATGAGGCCGTGCGAGTTGATACAGGATACACCTTTCCTTGGTATTCATAGGTCTCAGGAACATAGGGTAAAGCCCGTATAATCTGCTGAGGCAGGTTGTGCCAATCGTCCGGATTGGCCGAATAACGTGGTTGGTCTCTCATCTCAACACGTCCCGACACACCCAGTGTGAAGGTTAAACTCTTGGTGAGCTTTGCGTCGATGTTCGACCGAAGGTTAAGTCGGTCGTAGTTATACTTATCGATATTACCTTTCTCTTTTAAATAACCAAGCGATGCAAAGAAATGAACGCGGTCGCTTCCACCCGTTGCATTGAGATTATGATGTGTGCGATGACCCGTTCCGAAATACTTTTTGTACCAGTTGGTGTTTCCCCAACCGTCAACACCTTCACGCATTTTTCTTATCATATCGGCTGAAAACACGATCGGGTCGCCGTCCATTTCTCTTGCCTTGTTATACCAATAAGCATAACCCGGACCATCTAACCACACTTGTTGTTCGGCATTACGGCTGATACCGGTTGAACCGGTGTAAGTAATCGTCATTTTATCTTGATGCCCTTTTTTCGTTGTAACGATGAAAGCACCATTGGCATCCAACCCATAAATGGCAACTGCTGAGGCGTCTTTCAGTATCGATACCGACTCAATTTCATTGGGATCCAACCCGTTAAAATCGTCTACCGTTCTGCGAATACCATCGATAACATAGATAATACCGCTCTGTCCGCGCATTGTTAACGCAGCGTTGTCGGCTCCAGGTTGACCACTTGACTGCACCGCAGCTACTCCCGCGATACGCGAACCCACAATGTTACTAATACTCATGGTGGGTGCTTTAAGTATCTCTTTATCCGAAACAGTGGATATAGCACCTGTAATGCTACCACGTTTTTGTGTTCCATAACCCACAAC
Organism: Hoylesella saccharolytica JCM 17484; assembly: GCF_000614205.1. Taxonomy (GTDB): domain Bacteria; phylum Bacteroidota; class Bacteroidia; order Bacteroidales; family Bacteroidaceae; genus Prevotella; species Prevotella saccharolytica. Next base: position 146,012 of record NZ_BAKN01000001.1, on the reverse strand, counting down.
AACGACCTCATCGAGTGCTGCCACGTCGTCTTTCAAGGTTACTTGGATGTCCTGCTGGTTGCCCACTTTAATTTCTTGGGCAGCCATTCCAATACAATTAAAAGTCAATACATCTTTAGGACTCGCCTGAATACTGAACTTTCCGTTCACATCGGTAACGCGTCCGTTTGTCGTTCCTTTCACTCCGACATACGCACCGGGTAGCGGTTGGCCGTTAGAATCACTGACTGTACCTCTTACTACATTTTGTGCAAAACTGCTTAATGTGCACAAAAATGCAATAAACAATGAGGAAATCAACCTCTTGTTACATTTAAGTTTTCTTGTCATCACATTATTATATTAAGATAGATAGTATAAATTATCTGATTAAAATTGCTTAGCGAATGTATGCACCTTTGATATCGACGGGCACACGGTTGAACGGATCAAGCATCTGGTCTATCAATACAGCCATCTCTCCACGAAGAATAGGCCGTTCCCGACGAAAATCTTGCAGACCGAATGCTTGCCAAACAGCTTCAGGGGTAGCTTTCAGAGTGAGGTTTTCCTGTTTGGCTATATCGCCAATCAATGATAAAGCCTTGTCCAAAGTGATGTTGCCAGATTGTAATTTACCATGAGCAGCTGCCCATTTGGGATAAATATCCATCAGCCCTTCTAATTCTTCGCCCAGCAATAACGTGTCGGCACGCAGCCATGTTTCGTTGCTCCAGTCTACATGTTTACCCTTACCTTTTAATATACCTGTAGAACCGATGCGCTGATAAGACTTGAACTTGACATCAGAAACCGGTACATCAAGATAAGGTAACAGGTAACCTTTTGCCTCTAACAGGACATTCTGGATATCACGAACCGCTACTTCGTCGGGCCGTTTGCCTTGTTTTATACCCAAAGCTGCCAGCGCTCCCGCTGCCTGACCTATCTGCAAAACTACCGGTTGCAGACGGGTTGTACCGTTAACAATGTTAGATACCGATATCGATTTTTCCGCTACAATTAATCCTTTCACATCTTTCGGAAGCATAACTCCCATCGGAAGTCCATAAGAAGGTATGGGATGAAAGTATAAATCGGGTAAGGTCTCAGTTCCATTATAGCGCGAATGATGATGATCTACGGGATAATCGCCCACAGCAATACATGTTCTGTACAGCTTATCAGCCTGTGTGTACGGACTGGCGGCATCGTTAACAGTAAACCTTATCACGCCATGAATGCGGCGAGACTCTCTGTGATAGGGAATAAAAGGTAGTCTGTCGGGCGTTGGATACTCATCATCAGCCAACCCTAAATGCTTCCAACCCAATTCGTTTTGCATAAAATATATAAAGCGGAGCGTACGTTGCTTGGCAGCTTCCAAAGCTTTTATGCGCTCTTTGGGCGTCATTTCAACTATATTAACATAATAGTCGTTGCCTTCTATCGGCCAGTTAATCATATACTTCTTGTTCGGCAGCTTGCCATAAGTCAGCATTTTCTCCGCAGACCACACTCTGTGAGGTTCTTTTGGCGTAATACACAGCGGACTTTCACACGCACAAGCAAACTCTTCCGGCTGATAACCAACGGGGCGAGGTATGCTAACATCTCGTCCGTAATCTTTTAAAATGGCCACATAGGTAATGTCTTGCACAATGTTATTAGCCTTTTCAGGCGCAATCGCTTCGTGCGTAACCTCCCTACTCTCCATTCCAATATCGTATTTTACGCCGCACTGCTTCGCCACGTCACCTAATTCTGTAGCGTCAATCAACGTTTGAGCCTGAATTTCCTGTGGCTTTCCGGCGTCTTTTCTTACCTTTACGAGCCATTGACCTTTCAAACGGCGGATACTTTCGATACGCGTGCGATGCCAAATGGTAAGCGTAGGCTCGGCAGCCGCCATCTCATGGAATATTCGATTGCCCACCGAAGGTTCAAACAACACATCGCTTACCCACCCTGTTATTAAGGCTTCACGACTTCCGTAATGCTTTTCTAAGCGTTCTTTGAACTCTCCCCAGATGCCTCCAGGCAGTTTATAATTTCCGTCTACCGCACTTACACCGGCCGAGGTAAGCATTCCACCCAGCCAATCGGTTTCTTCAACAAGTGCTACGTGCATACCCATGCGAGCCGCCTGAATAGCTGCCGCAACACCACTGGCGCCTCCTCCGGCTACCAGAACATCTACTTTCTCCGTTCCGCCAAAAGCTTTAGATACGGGTACTGTCAGTAATAAGAGAATAATACTCCAAACTTTATTTCTCATTCTATGATTATGTGAGGTTGTTTAAAGGTGGTTTGTTTAAGTTCTGACCACAAAGATATATTTTTTATAATAATCAACCAAGTATTAATTAAAATATTTTATTTATTTCGGGAACAAATAAGTAAAAACGATTATTAATTCAACAATATCTCGTATTTAAACTAAATTATTTGTAAAATAAAACTTGCTAACGCAAGCTAATTTATTTATTGTAAAATCAAAGGGTAAAAAGAGGAAAGAGGTTTATGAATAAAGAAAGAGGACATAAGGATAAAAGGTTGTGTGTTCGGGAAATAAAAGGTAAATGAGTAAAGATGAAAGGTTATTTAAATTGAGGCTTCTTAGTTTATGTATTCTTATTATTCTTTTATTATATAATGTCGAATCTCGCTTCTTAATTGATTATTTACCCTTTCTTATTGTTCCTGGATCCTTTTACTTTTTCATCTCTTCACTCTTTCAATCCCCTCTCAATCTCCCCTTTACAAGGGGAGAGGTGTGCTGCATTACTACTTAAACAGGTTACAAGCAAATAGTTTGTTGCATTTTTACAAGCCCTCTATTCACCTCAAAGAAAAACCTCTTTGTATCTTCGTTCAATCTCTATTTATTACAAAGAAGATGCTCTTTGTATCTGCAATTTATCTCTATTTGTTACAACGGAGCAACTCAACACACCTCAATAAAGAGATAGGTGTACTAAATTACTTGCCCTTTGCTCTTTATTTGCCGCCTGCATCCTTTCACCTTTTTACCTTTTCACTTTTACTTGGGTAGGTAAGGTAGGGTATGGTAGGTTGAAGTAGGTGGCAGAAGACGGAGAGACATATAAACTTTCATCCTTTTTCCTTCCTCCTTTATCCAGGAAATACCCTTTCACCTTTTTACTTTTTCACCTTGTAAGTTGCTTTCAAATTGTTACTTTTTTAACGTTTGAAAACACTTCCTGTTTTCTTTTTTCCTTACAAATCACATTTTCAATCTAGAGAAAAATAAGGGATAAAAAAGCGAAAAATCAGCATTGATTTGCTAAAAGCACAGGTTTTGAGCTGCAAAAGCATAGCTTTTAGCATGCAAAACATCATCTTTTGCGCGGTAAAACCTATGTTTTTACACCCCGAAAAACACGATTTTAGGGAGTTTCAGAAGGGCAAAAAGAATACAAAAACTATCTAGGAACGCGTAAATAATTAATAATCAACGCTATACATAATCGTAAAATCCTTGCGTTTTTACGAGCTAAGAACAAGTTAGATGATTTTGTTGGCACTCTCGCGAAGTTGCTTCCGATTTCTTGACAACCTGAAAAGTAACAATTTGTAAGTAACTAAAAAAGGTTGGGTGAGGATGTTTGTCTACATTCTTGTTCTATTTCGGCCTGCATCTATTCGTAAAAAGATGAAGAGAAGCAGCGTAAAGCCCCACAAACTAGAACCTCCGTAACTGAAGAAAGGTAACGGAATACCGATAACGGGCGTAAGACCCAGCACCATTCCGACGTTGATAAAGAGATGAAAAAGAAAGATGCTGAGTACGCAATAACCGTAAATACGACCGAAAGCAAAGGTTTGACGCTCGGCCAAATAAATAAGACGGAGTATCAAAGCGAGGAAAAGCAGCAGCACAGAAGCCGATCCGATAAAGCCTTCTTCTTCACCTACGGTGCAGAAAATAAAGTCGGTGTCTTGCTCGGGAACAAACTTTAACTTGGTTTGTGTGCCATTTAAAAATCCCTTTCCTTTGAGTCCGCCCGACCCAATAGCAATTTCACTCTGATGAACGTTATAGCCTGCTCCGGCCAAATCTTGTTCCAGACCGAGCAAAACATTAATTCTGACACGCTGGTGTGGCTCCATCACGTGGTTAAGTACATAGTCGGCCGAGTAGAAAAAGCCTACCGAGCCGAGTGTAAAGAGTGCGATATAAAGGTAGTTGAGCAGTCGGGTACGAAGTGCCAGATAAAGAAAATAGCACACAAATGCGGCCGTAGAAGCCAGCAAAATCCATACTACATCGAATGCAAAAATGTACTTGGAAACGCCAAGGGCTGCTGCGGTGAGAACAAGAGAGGCGAGAAGAAGGTGTAGGGTTTTGCCCTTGTTGGCACAATAGCTGTAAACCATCCCGGCGGAAAATATCTGAACAAGCAGCAATACAACAAACTTACCTATCGAAGTGGGCGTATCCCAAAGAGGAACAGCCTCGAAACGAATGCCTACAACAAAGTAAACAATCATGGCAATACCTGTAAAAAGAATACTGCCGGGCATACCCTCGCGATAAAACATCAGGAAAAACGAGAGGTAAACAAGTGCCGAGCCGGTTTCTTTTTGTGCTACGATAAAAAGCATGGGTAGCATAACGATGATGCCAGCGTTGAGGAAATCCTTACCTCTTTGAAGACTGAAACCATACTTACTCATTAGTTTGGCTACGGCTAAGGCTGTTGCAAACTTCGCGAATTCGGCCGGCTGCAGGCGCAAAGGACCGAGAACAAGCCACGAACGCGACCCTTTTATCTCGTGCGGATTGAATATTGTGGCAAAAAGAAGTAGTAACATGCCTACGTATATCGCATAAGAGAAGGTGTCGTAAAACCGGTCGTCGAGCATCAGAATTACAAAACCGAGACAGATGGACGTGCCTATCCACACAATTTGCATACCCGACCGGGTACTCAAACTGAAGATATCAGTATCGCCATAGGTATAACTGGCTCCGCAAACACTGATCCATCCGAATATGAGCAGAGCGAGATAAATAACTATTGTCCACCAATCCAGCGTGCCTAAGATACTGGGATGTCTATCTATTGGTCTTACCATACGCTATATGTCGGCTTTGAAAGTCGCGTGCACGTGCTTCTGAAGCTTCCGAAAGTTTACCTTTGATATATTGTTCCATCATCAACGAGCCAATGGGTACACCATAATGGGCACCAAATCCACCGTTTTCGACATACACTGCAATGGCTATTTTAGGGTTGTTCATCGGTGCAAAACCCATAAAAACCGAGTGATCTTGTCCGCGATTTTGTGCTGTTCCCGTTTTACCGCACACCTCATAATCGGGTCTGTTAGCAGCTCTGCAAGTGCCTCCCATTACAGATGCCCGCATTCCGGCTACTACATAATCGTACGCTTTACGGGTGGCTTTAGTGTAATGTCTGCGGGTAAAGACGGTATCTAACGGCTCGCCTTGCACTTTTCTCACAACGTGGGGTACGTAATAATAACCTCTGTTGGCTATTGTTGCGCCAAGATTGGCTATCTGTAACGGTGTAAGGTTCACCTCTCCCTGCCCTATTGAAATACTGATAATGGTTAGTCCGTTCCACGAACCTTTGTAAGCTTTGTCGTAAAACGCAGCGTTGGGTATCAGTCCGCGCTTTTCTCCGACCAAATCTATACCGAGTTTATAGCCAAAACCCATACTTACCATGTAGTCGCGCCACGTATCCATGGCATTTTGTACCTTACCGTATCGACGCCGATTAGAAATCATATTGAAGAGTCCCCAGCAGAAATAACTGTTACAAGAGGTGCTTAACGCCCCCACAAGAGCTATCGGAGCGGCATGGGGATGGCAGCCAACATGAAGTCCGCGATAGTTAAACCCACGCTGACAGGGAAACATTGTGGTAGGCGTAATGATGCCTTCAGACATGTAAGTCAATGCTTGCGAGGTTTTAAAGGTAGAACCCGGTGGGTACTGACCCATGATGGCGCGGTTTAAAAGCGGCTTCCATACATTCTTAGACAAGGCCAAATGGTTTTTCCCACGTTGTCTTCCAACCATTATTCGGGGGTCGTAGGTGGGTGAAGAAACCATACAAAGCACCTCGCCCGTTGAAGGTTCAATGGCTACAATACTACCAATCTTTCCCTCCATAAGTCGCTCGCCAAGTGCTTGTAACTGAATATCGATACTTAATGTAAGCTCTTTTCCCGCCACAGGGCGACGATCCAACTGCCCGTTCATGTAACTTCCCTGCACTCTTCCGTGTGCATCGCGCAGCACAATCTGCACTCCTTTCTCGCCACGCAATTGTTTTTCGTAGCTGCGTTCTATGCCCAGCTTACCTATATAATCACCCGGCTGATAGTAATCGCTGTTTTCTATATCGCCCTTAGACACTTCGGCAACATCCCCCAACACGTGTGCTGCATACGGATATTGGTATTGTCGGATACTGCGCTTTTGTACATAAAAGCCCGGAAAACGAAATATCTTCTCTTGAAATGCGCTAAACTCTTTATCGGATAACTGATTCATAAAGAGCTGTTCAGTAAAACGCGAGTAGCCTGGATTCTTTATCGGGTCTTTGATATCAGCCATTCGACGGTTGAAAAACTCTTTTGTGATACCCAATGCCTGACAAAATTCAGTGGTATCGAGCCTTCCACGCTCTTCATTCATTACCACCATGATGTCGTAAGCGGCTGATTATAAACCAATAATCTGCCGTTTCGGTCGCTGATAGCACCGCGCGAAGGGTATTCTATCTTCTTAAGAAAGGCATTACTGTCGGCATTTTTCTTGTAATCATCACTGAGAAGCTGAAGCGTAAACAAGCGTATCAGGTAGACAATCACAATCACTGTGGCCGCCCAACCTATCACTAAGCGTCGTTTTTCAAATTCGAATCCCTTCACTTCCTTTGTTATTACCTTTTTCTAAGGTTATCTAAGACAAGAACAAAAAGTATTGTCAGAATAGTACTTCCGCCGATATTATAGAGCCATTGCTGCCAATTAAAGAACGAGAAGGTCTCTAATGTGAAGAACAACAGGCAATATATCAAGACAAGAATAAAAACAAAAAGGATGTAACGACCTACACCCAGCTCTTTCATTGAGGGCGTAAGATCTTCTGTTTTCTCGCGTACAATGAACCATTCGAGCAGATACGGGTACAGCATAGCAACAAAAGTGAGCGATGTCGTGGCAACACCAGGCGTATTAGAGAACATATCTACACAGATACCCATACTGAAAGCCCACAACAAAAGTTTCCATTTGGGATGGTTGTGGGGGAAAAGAAAGAGGATATAAATATACGGAAGAGGGGTAGCACAATTAAAAAGGTGAATGTGATTTAACACCAGCACCTGCATCAATAAGAAAGAAAGAAATGATAAAATTAATTTAAGGACTTCCATATCGACCTTCTATCCGCTTTTGGTTTCACTTTATTTTCAATCCGGTTTCACGCTTTTCCTGATCTCATTTTACCTACATCCGCTTAAAATGTCTGTTTCTTAGCGTTCAATCTTGTTCTCTCTGCCATGTTATTTTACTTCATGCGCAGCGAGTCTTGTACCGTTCGTAAAATCTCAAGCCGTTCTTCCATGCCGCTATTGTCTACTACACAGACATCGCGCAATCGTCCAAAATCGGTTGCCAACTTTATTTGCAGACGATAAGAAAGCCCGTTGGGAGAATTAAACACATGTAAAATCTTACCCACCATCAGTCCCGGAGGGAATATAGAAGAGTATCCGCTGGTCACAACACTCATCCCTAAAGCGAAGCGAGCATGCCGAGGAATGTCTTCAACGTATGCAATCTGAGGATCTCCGCCCGTCCATCGCAAGTAACCGAAATAGCCCCGACCTCGTATTGTACAACTAATGTTAGAGTGATTGTTCAACACCGGAATAACTACCGAATAGTGACGGCCTACCATGTAGACAACTCCCACAATACCGTTGCCGCTTACTACGCCCATGTCTTTACGTATTCCGTCGGCCGAACCCTTATCTATTGTAATCAGGTTATCGAGTTTATCCAGCGAGTTACTCACTACCTTTGCAAGATAAATCTTAAATTCTGGCGGTACCTGTTGCCTAATACGGCGTACTTCATCGACAGTTTTGGGTTTCCCATTCAACTGTTCTTGCAGCTTGGTTAACTGCTGTTCGAGGTACACGTTACGCTCGGTAAGTTGTTTGTTTATCTCTGTAAGCGAGAAAAAAGATGCTATTTTCGAATTAACTTCATATACTTTCCCTATAGCAACATTAGCTGATGAGAACCAAACACTACCTTGATAATTATTGTATTGGAAAACCAATACAAAGCCAATAACCTCCAGCAAGATAAAAAGAAACCAGTGGCCATACTTTATCAAAAAAGCGATGAGGTTTTGCATGCTTTTATCTCATCAGGAAAGAGAAGCGTTCGATGTTCTTTAATGCTAAGCCTGCACCTCTTGCTACGCTGTGCAATGGGTCTTCGGCAACATGAAACGGGATATTGATTTTTTCAGAAAGGCGACGATTTAAACCACGAAGCAGCGCACCGCCACCGGTAAGATAGATACCGTTACGTACAATATCGGCATACAATTCAGGAGGTGTATTCTCCAAAGCAGATAGCACAGCGTTTTCAATTTTTGCGATTGTCTTGTCCAAGCAATGAGCAATCTCCTGATAACACACCGACACCTGCATAGGCAAAGCGGTAATACGGTTAGGTCCGAACACCAAATATTCCTCCGGACTCTCATCCCCTAAGTCGTCAAGAGCCGATCCAACGTTTATCTTTATACGTTCAGCCATACGCTCACTAATCTTTACGTTATGCTGACGGTTCATATAATCCTGTATATCGGCAGTCAAGTCGTCACCTGCCACACGAATAGAGTTGTTCGAAACGATGCCTCCCAGCGAGATAACAGCTATCTCTGTGCTACCGCCACCGATATCAACAATCATGTTTCCTTCAGGTGCTTCGACATCCAGACCTATACCTACGGCAGCCGCCATCGGCTCGAATATCAGATAAACATCGCGCCCATCGGCGTGTTCAGCAGAGTCGCGAACAGCTCGAAGCTCAACTTCAGTACTTCCCGAAGGCACTCCGATAACCATTCTAAGCGACGGAGAGAAGAGGCGACGCCCCGTATGAACCTGCTTAATAAAGCCGCGCATCATCTGTTCGCAAGCTGTAAAGTCTGCAATAACACCATCACGCAGTGGCCGAATGGTACGAATGTTCTCGTGTGTTTTCTCATACATCAACTTCGCTTTTTCTCCAACGGCTATCATTTTATCAGTACGTCGGTCAAGCGCCACCACAGAAGGCTCATCGACTACAATTTTATCGTTACTGATAATAATAGTGTTGGCAGTGCCAAGGTCCATTGCAATGCCTTGCATTAAAGAAAAAATTCCCATGTTTTTTTTGTTTTGACGAGGTGAAAACCATTTTGCACCCACCCCGTTATTGTTTATAATCTGTTTTTATTTTAATTGTTATTGTTCAAACCAACGGTGTATCGTCGTGTCGTAACGACTGCTTACGCCGAAAGCCTTTGTTGCAAAGGTGCGCCGTTCTTCAAGTTCGGTTTGCGCACCATTTTTCTTTAAGATGTCGAGCAACCGTCCGTATTCCGCTTTACTGGGCACAATCACCACATCTTTAAAGTTTTTGGCACCTGCGCGAATCAGCGAAATACCACCAATATCTATCTTTTCGATAATCTCTTCAGGTGTTGCACCATCAGCAACAGTTTGTTCAAAAGGATACAAATCAACTATCACAAGGTCAATTTCGGGTATCTCGTATTCTTTCATCTGTGCCCGGTCGCCCTCATTATCACGACGTGCCAAGATACCGCCAAACACCTTTGGGTGCAGGGTTTTTACTCTTCCGCCCAAGATGGAGGGGTAAGACGTTACATTTTCTACCTTTTCACAGGCATAACCCAACGACTCGATAAAAGCTTGCGTACCACCTGTTGAAAGGAATTTTACCCCCTCTTGGTCAAGCCGGGCAAGTAATTCGTCCAGTCCGTCTTTATGAAATACAGATATCAAGGCCGTTTTTATCTTTTTTGTATCAGCCATATTCTCTACATATTTATATGTGCATTTTTAAGTTGCAAAGGTAGTAAAAACATTGAATAGGTAACCATTCAGAATGCTAAAAAATATCTTTGTATAAAAAAAAGCCTTTCAAAGGATACAGAAAAGTAAAAATTGCCTGTTTATAACGAAATATGAGCAATAATGGATACTGACATTTTAGTAGATTAAAAATTAACATTCCATTTCTTAAAAGAATGCTTTGATTTAACACGACCAAAACGATTGTTCTGTGAAAAAACAGCAGTCATTTTACTCAAAAACAACTTTTATTTTCTGAAAATACAACATTACGAGGATAAAAGCATAACTTTTAGCCTGCAAAACCATAGTTTTTAGCGACCAAAGTCATAGCTTTTACACCCCAAAAGCTAAGCTTTTGCAACCTAAAAACGGTATTTTTTGATTACCTAAGCAAGATAAATTCTTATAAGTTGCTGATTTTCAAGGGTACAAATTTTTTACGTTTTTCGACACTTGGATAAGTTTGTTGCGCTCTGTTTGATTTATTGGCGTTTGCTTTTTGCGAGTAGCTGCGTTTTAGTTACTTATTTGCAATTATAGTCAAACCGTGTTTCGATGGAACGTTCGGAAGGGGTAACAACATGAAAGTTATGAAAGCGAGGAGTACTGCTTATCTACCGGTCTGCTCACAATGCCTTAGCAGCGTTTTATCTGTCTGATTTGGTGGGGTAACATATCGTTTTTACGGGGTAATTTATACGACATTTACTTGTTGGTTTGCTTAATTTTTCGGATATTTGCACAAAAAATAAACGGGATAACCCGAGTTTCCGTTATGCGGTTGGCCGGTTAATGCAAACGCACTGCGGTTTGTCTGAAACAGAAAAAGTGGGCATCCCGAACACTACCCATTATCCATTAAAAAACAAAAGTTATGATAGAAATAGTAAAAGACACCTATTATGTGGGTGTAAACGACCGTAAAAAGGAAAAATTTGAAGGACTTTGGCCGCTTCCCAACGGGGTTTCTTACAACTCATACCTCATCGTCGACGATAAGGTTTGTCTTATCGACACTGTTGAAGTCGACTTTTTCTCACAGTTTATAGAAAATATTCGCGAGGTAATCGGCGACCGTCCCATCGATTATATCGTAACCAACCATATGGAACCCGACCACAGTGGGTCGTTCGCTCTTATGCAAAAATACTACCCCAATGTGCAAGTGGTGGGCAATAGGAAATCGTTTGACCTGCTGAAAGGGTTTTACGGTATCTCCGGTTGCGAGTATGAAGTGAAACAGGAAGATACACTTGAATTGGGACATCATACGTTGAAGTTTTTCATGACACCAATGGTGCATTGGCCCGAAACGATGATGAGTCTTGACATCACTACGCATACGATATTTACCGGCGATGCTTTCGGGTGTTTCGGAGCACTCAACGGCGGACTCTTAGACAGCGAAATCAACTGCGAACCGTTCTGGTTGGAGATGGTAAGATACTATTCTAATATCGTAGGAAAATATGGTACACCGGTTCAAAACGCACTGAAGAAGCTGGCAGACGAGCAGATTGATTATATCTGTTCTACGCACGGGCCTGTTTGGCACGAACATTTAAAGAAGGTGGTGGGGCTGTATGACAGCATGAGCAAATACGAAACAGAAGAAGGTATCGTAATTTGTTACGGCACGATGTACGGCAATACCGAGCGAATGGCTGAAGAAATTGCTCGCGCAGCAAGTCAGGCGGGTATCAAAAACATCGTTGTGCACAATGTGTCTAAAACCCATCACTCGTATATTATCCGCGATGTGTTCCGTTATAAAGGCCTTATTGTGGGTGCGCCCACTTACAATACGGGGCTTTATCACGAAATGGATGTAATGCTGGATCAAATTGCCAATCGCGACATAAAAAATCATTTAATAGGTTGGTTCGGTAGCTACGGATGGGCAAGTAAGGCTGTTGCCAAGATAAAAGACTGGAACGATAACCATATTCACTTTGAGGCAGTGGGCGAACCGGTGGAAATGAAGCAATCGCTTACGCCCGAAGTGGCAGAGCAATGCAGAGCCTTAGGGCGCGCAATGGCCGAAAGATTGAAGGCAGACCGCAAATAAAATGAAAATCGGGTTACTGGGTAGAATTCTCATTGCCATTGCTTTAGGCGTACTCTTAGGACAAGTTTTGGATTTGTCGTGGGTGCGTATCTTCGTAACGTTCAACAGTGTTTTCGGACAGTTTCTCGGCTTTATGATTCCGCTGATTATCGTCGGACTGGTAACGCCGGCTATTGCTGAAATTGGCAGCGGGGCAGGTAAATTGTTGCTGATAACCGTTATTATTGCCTACGTAGACACCATTGCAGCCGCCATTTTATCATATGGCACGGGGGCAACGTTCTTCCCCACATTGCTGGGAACAGGCGGACAGCAGCTCGAAACGATAGAAAAGTCGGCAGAAATTTTACCCTATTTCACCCTGAACATACCACCCTTGCTCGACGTGATGAGCGCATTGGTATTGTCGTTTATTGTTGGTTTAGGCATTGCTTACGGTAGGCTGCGGGTGCTTCGCGAAGCTACGGGCGAGATGAAAACCATCATTACCGGCGTTATCGAACGGGTTATCATTCCTCTTTTGCCTGTTTACATCTTTGGAATCTTTCTCAGTATGACCGTCAGCGGAGAGGTTATGCGAATGATAACGGTATTTGCAAAGATTATTATCGTTATTTTTGCCCTCCACATCTTCGTTCTTTTGTACCAATATCTCATTGTTGGAGCCCTTGTTAAACGTAACCCATTAAAGCTGTTGGCACGTATGTTTCCTGCTTATCTTACGGCATTGGGCACTTCTTCTTCAGCTGCCACTATCCCCGTAGCTTTAAAACAGACCTTGAAAAACGGCGTATCAGAAGGCGTTGCCGGCTTTGTTATTCCCCTTTGCGCTACCATTCATCTATCTGGTTCGGCAATGAAGATCACCGCTTGTGCCTTTACCATTGCCCTATTGGAAGGTATGCCCCACGATTTTCCATTGTTTTTGCACTTTATTTTGGTGCTCGCCATCTTCATGGTAGCTGCTCCCGGTGTACCCGGAGGTGCTATTATGGCTGCGCTGGCACCATTAAGCAGCATTTTGGGATTCGGCGAAAACGAGCAAGCCTTAATGATTGCGCTGTACATTGCAATGGATAGCTTCGGAACGGCATGCAACGTTACGGGCGACGGTGCTATCGCTTTGGCGGTGGATAAAATTGCTGCTCGAGCTTCCAAATTTGCAAAATAAGCCATTGTAACCACCTTTTTGCTGTGCATATTCCCCATAAATAGGGATTGGGTAGCGGTCTTTTTATGGCTACCTTTGTGCGTTATGCAAAAACAGTTGATACATTTAAACCTTGTCTTATTATGTTTAGCCCTGTCTACAGGAGGCCGGGCAGAGAGTGCCGACTCGTTGCGCATCGGCGAAGAATTGGGAGAAGTTTCGGTTGTTGGCTTTAAACAAGACCGCGCCATTTTATCTCCCGTGTCGCAGTCGTCAGTTGGTAGCAGATTTATTCGGCAGAACGAACTAACCGGTTTGCGCGATTTGAGCGGGATGGTGGCCAACTTTTATATGCCTGATTATGGGTCGCGACAGTATTCGCCGATATATATTCGGGGCATAGGATCGAAGGTGAACGCTCCATCTGTAGGTATTTATGTAGACGGTATGCCCTACTTTGATCGCTCGGTGCTCGACATGGACCTTTTCGGCATTAGCAAAATAGAAGTGTTACGCGGTCCTCAGGGCACCCTTTTCGGGCGTAACTCCACCGCCGGACTGATCAATATCTTTACCCGTTCACCGCTCGACTATCAGGCAACGATGGCTAAGCTGAGCTATGGCAGCTATCAAGACGTGCACGCCATGTTATCAACCTATAATAAATTAAGTTCTAAACTGGGGATATCGGTTGCGGCAAATTACCACCATAACGACGGTTTCTTCCTGAACGAATACCTCAACAGTAAGGCCGATAAGATAGATAACGGCACCCTGCGTTTGGGCTTGGCATGGCAACCCACGAGCAATTGGCTGGCACGTTATACAGCAAGCTTGATCTGACCCGTCAAAATGGTTATCCGTATGCCGTTTACAACGACACAAAAGGCGAGCTTGAGGCTATCCGTTACAATCGTGAGAGTGGCTATCGGCGCACGGTTTTCACCACAGGAATGAACTGGCGGTACACTGGCAAATGGTTCAACTTCAATAGTCAGACTTCGTTTCAGCACAGTGACGATAGAATACACATCGACCAAGATTACACTTCGACCGACGAGTTTTATGTAACGGCACCGCTGAACCAAAATATGTGGAGCCAAGAGTTAACCTTTCGGTCGAAAGATAATGTGCGTTACCGCTGGATAACGGGTGTTTTCGGTTTTCATCAGCAAGAAAACTATGTGCCTTCTACCGATTATATAAAGGCTAACTTCAACTTAGAAAGGGCACATCGGCTACCCATCGGGGGCGTGGCAGTGTACCATGTATCTACCTTTGACCTGCATAAAGCACTCTCTGCATCGGTGGGCCTGCGTTACGATTACGAAGAAGCACATATTGAGAGCCACACCTATCGCACCCCACTCAACAACCCTGCCCTGCGAACAGAAATCAATTACTTTCAAAGTAAGATGCACAGCAGTCAGCTTACGCCTAAGTTTACGTTGAAATACCAATTCTCCGATCAGCAAATGGCATACCTTACAGTGTCTAAAGGCTTCAAGGCGGGCGGGTTTAACGCCATTGTTGAGACCGAAGCGGACCGTTCTTTTCGACCAGAATATACGTGGAATTACGAGTTGGGTACCAAACACACATTTTTCAACGGGTGCCTTTCTTTCGAGGCAAGCTTGTTTTATATCGACTGGAAACAACAACAATTATCGGTCACCATTCCTGCTTTGGGTAACATTATACGCAATGTGGGCCATTCAGACAGCAAAGGTTTCGAGTTATCTGCTCAGGTCATGCCCGCACGTGGTTTGGTTTTACAAGCCCATTACGGATATACCTACGCTCGTATGCTGAGTGCAGAAATGGGCAACGGTAAAAATTATTCGGGTAATTTGCTGCCAATGGTGCCCCGAAACACATTATCGCTAAACGCACATTACACCTTATATAATATAGGGAGATATATAGACAAACTGACGATGAATGCCAACCTGACCGGCGTGGGCGATATTTACTGGCGCGAAGACAATGCCTTTAAACAACCTTTTTATGCCTTGCTCAACCTGAAAGCCGGCATAACAAAAGGTCGGTTTACGTGGGAAGTGTGGTCGAAGAATGTTACCAACACGCAATACTTAGCGTATTATTTTGTCACTACGCAGAAAATGGGTCAGAAAGGCAAACCTTTTATGTTGGGTACATCGCTTATTTTCAATTGGGAATAAGCGATATTGAGTAGCAGTGAGGGTAGAAAAAAAGCCCGAATGCTTGTGTAAATGACTTTTAAAACAGTAGGTTACAACTGAATTTTTGCATCATATTCGGCCGTCCATTCGCGGTAAAGACTACGAAAATAACGTGCTATGGCTACAGAGGTGGTACCGTATGCTGTATCCTGAACAGACATACGAGGCTTGACATCGATAACAATTTGACCCGGAGAAACAGTTCGAGCGCGTTTGTTTAGTACGTGTCCGGTACCATAAAGAAAAACGGGAATGATGTCGAGGTTGTATTTTCGGGCCAGATAAAACGCTCCCTGATGAAAGCGAAGCACATCGAGCGAGGCAGAACGGGTGCCCTCCGGGAAGATCATGACATTGTAACCGCGCTTCACGAGGGCGGCCAATTGCACTTCATTACGTTCTAAATCGTGGGTAACAGGCAAAAAATCGGCGTACCGAATGGCAACGCCATAAAGCGGATTGAGCCACACCCAACGCTTGGTCAAGATAACAAGGCGAGGCGTGAGCAGCATGATGCACAGCAAATCGAAGTGACTTTGGTGATTGCTGATAATAATGCCGGGCGGTGTAAAGTCTTCTTTCTCAGGGTTGAGAAGGGTAGATTGCACACCGGGAATATGGCGTAGCAACCACCGGCTGATAGCTTGTATGCAGCATGATAGGCAAGTCGCTCACCTTCGGTTACGCGATGGCTGCTGAAATAAATCAGCATGCCGATTTGAATGAAGAACATCAACACAAAAAGCAACAGCAAAACACCTACCGTGAGTAGCACTTTAAGCAGTCGAAACGGCCATGCAAAAACTACCGCTAAGAAGCACAGAACGGTATTGAGCAGGGTAATGCGGAGGAAATCGAGCGTGGGACGAAAATGGCTAACCCGTTCTTCTGGCGATGGATAATGTACCGGATAGGGATAGAAACAAGCTTTACCCCACTCCATGCAGCGAAAACAAGTAGTTCGAGTTCGGCTTCGTAACGCGAAGTGAGGAACGAAAGTCCACGTAATCGGTTGAGTGGATAAGCCCGATAACCTGTTTGCGTGTCGTCAAGACACATACCTGTTTGCAGGCGAAACCAGAAATTACTGAACCGATTGGCAAACTTACTGCCGCCATTCATGTTCTGTCGACTCTTTTCTGTAAAAAAAGAAGGGTCAAAACGATTACCTACGATGATGGCATTGGGATTCTTTCGGATGGCTGCTAAGAAGCGGGGAAGGTCTGAAGGATAATGCTGACCGTCGCTGTCGATGGTGATGGCATAGTCGAATCCGTGTTGAATGGCTGCCTGAAAACCACTGCGCAAAGCCGCTCCTTTACCCCGATTACGTGTGTGCGTAACAAGAATAAGGGGAATAGGGCAAGTTTCCAACAGATGGGCGGTATCATCTGTGGAACCGTCGTTTACCACAATGATATGCTCTGTATAGGATTTAACCTCCTCAATAACGCCCAACAACGTTTGAGCATTGTTGTAAGTGGGGATAATAACACAAACTTGCTTACGCATACAATATTGAAAGTTTTGCATAAACCTGCTGTTCTGTCGACACCTCAGCCTTTATATGACATGCAGTAGCTTCTTCCTTGATATTTAAATCTATGAAAACCTCAGGCACATCAATCGGTGTCAGCAGGGCCAAAAACTTGGCATTTTTAATACCAACCACACGTAACGACCGTTGCAAAACGAGTTCTGCCAGTTCGGTAACAGTTTGCAAAGTACACACACCGGGTGTAACTGGCTGTTGCGGAAAGTGCGCTTTGTAGATGATATGGTCGGGGTGGAAAGCTATTTTAAACCGTATCTCTCCGCCGGTACCGCTTTGTTGGGTGATGTGATAAAAATTATTGAGTAACTGCATCTGATGTTTGAACTAACGGAGTAAAAAGATAATGGATGTTATATTTCTCGTTTCGGTACTCGTAAGCAGCCGATTCGAGCAAATGAGGAATGATATTACGCATGTCTTTTTTTAGCACACGTTTAATATACCATTTATTAAGCATGGGTATCAGGTGCAGCAATTTAATTTTTTTCGAGGGCTCACGATAGATAAAATCGAACACTTTGATACCAAATTCGTTCATTATCGTACCATAAGTCGTATCATTTTCGGTGTTAAGCAAACAAAGTCCTGTGATATATCCCTTGTTAAAGGTAATTTCAACAGTCATCTTTGCCTCTTGCGCCTTGATGTTGAGCGTTGCCGAAAAGAGACATAACAGCACGAAAAGATACTTAATCCACTTTAAATTCATTACTATCTATCGAAACGTTCTTTTTTACATTGCGCAGCTCAATAAGGGTATTGTCACCGCTTTTCTCAATCATTCTACCGAAACGGCCATCATCTGGCGTTCGTCGAAAGTGATAACCAGTGTATTGAACAGCTGTTTCAATTCTTTTTTTACAGGCGTAAGACGTGCAATCCATTTGTCGCCGTCGAGCAGCATCTGTGTTTTGAAGTTCTGTTTATCGGTAAGACATTTCCCTGTAACGCTACTGAGCATGATGTTGGTTATCTCGCGGAAGATCTTATTCTGCTTGGCGTCAATAACATCTCTTTTTTGACGACTCTTCATCAACACCTTTGTACCGTTTACAATGAACGTGTAGGCATAAGGAGATGTGTATTCCCAGTGCAGCAAAGACGGCTGACTATAGGCCATCCTACCATTAGAAACCATTTTCTTCTTAAGTATCTTCAACGATTTTGTTTGTACAAAGGTACACTGCATCGTTTTCATTTTCTGGGCTGCATCATTTACTTTCTGCATCATTTGCTGTGCTGTGGCATCGTTTACAACAGTTTGTGCAATGCCCGATGATGCAAAAAATACGATACAAAGTAATAAAGCGACGCGTATAAATAATGATTTCCTCATCTTTTTTCCTCCTTGTTCTTATTTTATCTTTGTTGTACCACCAGCACAACGCCTATCATGATGAGCGCCAAGCCTATCCAGCGCACGGCAGGGACCTGCTCATGAAAGATAAATACGGCAGCCAACATGCCCATTACATAACTGAGACTAATCATCGGATAGGCCATACTCAGGGGGTAATGTTTAACGATATACATCCAAAGCAGCGATGACAGGCCGAAGCAAACGCCACAGGTTGCAAACCACAAATTGGTGAATGCACGGACAAAAAAATGCCGTGTCCATGCAAATGCACCCAATTGTTGAAGCGAAATCTTAAGCGTTACCTGACCCAAAGCCAGTAACATAGATTGTATAAGGGCTAAAGGCAACAGTCTCCACATAGCTTATCTATATCTTTTATCTGATGAATGGTGTAAAGAATATTATCGTCCGGATGAGTATCGAGAAACAAAGAAACAGCTATTTCGCCTGCCTCGTCGTGCCATCCAACCAACGCATTCGTTATATCTCCTAATTTCAGTTGCAGAAAAGCATCTGTTAATGCCCCCCTCAACGAGTTCTTGCGATGAGAGTAAGTGCAGTTATAACCATGTGTATGGGTGTGAATAGCAATCAAACTGCTGATGGTATTGTGCGTAGACTGTATGAAATAAGTAGGCTTCAGACATTCTTCGCCTCCTTCGGTCATCTCTTTTAAGAAATTCTCCGTCTCTTTTATACAGCCCATTTCGGTACCTGTGATGATGGCATCAGGTTGTTCTATACCCATCCTTTTTAAGGTTACCAATGATGTAAGCAGTGCACGTTTGAGTACGCCGCTGAGCCGACGAGCCACCATAGGCGGTATTTTGGGCATCTCTTCCTGACTAATATCCGTGAATTTTACTACGGCTTTGACGTAAACAGGTACATTTTGAAGTGTGTTGACTGGTGTATGACTCTGCGAATAAGCAGAAAGAACAAGGGAAGTATCGTTGCCGCCGAACCCGAAAGCATTGCATAAAATGTGTTGTAAGGGTTTGTTACGCATCACATTGGCAACAGGACGCAGTCCGTTTTCCATTCCAGTAGTCCAGTTTAAGTTTTTTGGAACAAACTGATGTTGCATGGCCAGTAGACAAATTACCATCTCAATGCTTCCCGAAGCGCTGGTGGTATGCCCTGTCATCGACTTTGTTGATGATACAAGCGGCAACTTCTGACCGAAAACACGATGTAACGCCACACTCTCACTTGCGTCGTTGTTAGGTGTTCCGGTACCATGTGCATTGACATAATCTATCTCTTCGGGTGTCAAACCTGCCCTTTTCAAAGCTTGAGTCATAGAAAGAAATGCACCTTCACCATCTTCTGATGAGGCTGTTTGATGAAAAGCGTCGCACGCATTACCCCATCCCGACAGCACAGCAAGGGGTTTTGCACCCCGTTTTTCTGCACTTTCGGCTGTTTCCAGCACCATAAAAGCAGCCCCTTCACCTAAATTCAGACCGGCACGCGTTGCATCAAAAGGTCGGCAAGGACGGTTATCCAGTATCATTAAGGTTCTGAAACCGTTGAAATGAAACTTGGATAAGCACTCACTTCCACCAACAACAACCCGCTCATAAAGTCCACTGCGCAAGAGGTTGGCACCTAAAATAAACGCATTGGCAGCAGAAGAACAGGCCGTACTACACGTTGTTGTAAAGCCGAAACGGCCGATCATGGCAGCCATTTCTTCGGTAACTTTACCACAATCGCCCAGTGCTTCGCATCCTTTTTCTATGTTAAAAAACTTCTCTGCACGGTCCATGTTCCCCACAGTAGTACCTGAAACGAGTGCGGTTTGCGGTAAATCGGTCGGTGTTAAGCCTGCCTGTTGTAAGGCTTCTTTAAGAGCAAGCGTACCCATAAGCGTGGTTCGTGAGGTTTGATGTGTACACGTCACGCCTAAACGTGCAGCCATTTCTTCATTGCTTAGCTGCACTTCGCCTACCGGCAAATCCTTATGTATGGTGTTAAGGTAACGTATTGCCCTGATGCCACTACGTTCCTCGATCAACGCCGATAAGGTTTCGGTCTTGTCATTACCGATTGCGAGATGATGCCTGCTCCTGTAATAACAATCATTTGGTGCGATTTTTGGCAATATAATCAGCCATAGAGTTAACCGAAGTCAGAATGGCTTTGCCCTCAGCAGGATTATTTAGACGTATGCCGTAATGCTTTTCCATTAACACAATCAACTCTAAAGCATCGATAGAGTCCAATCCCAGCCCGTCGCCGAATAAGGCTCCATCGTCTGTTATATCTTCCGGTGTCATCTCTTCAAGCGATAACGCCTCGATAATTTGCTTTTTCAAGGTTTCTTTCAGATCTTCCATTTCTTATTCTTTTATTGATTCATTACTACTATTTACCGATTTGATACAGACAAAGGTCTGCTTCAAAACAGTCTTTATTTTCATATTCGAGCCATCCACCAATTACTTTTTCAGTGGTGGTATCACAGCAAACAGTTTGCAACAGATGGTGTATTAGCACATCGTCTTTCTTTTCAAGTGCGTAGAAAGCTGTTTCGCCGTAGGTTTTATGCTTAATGGCCACCTCACCCGTAACGATATTCGGCAGAGTGTAAACAAAGACAGCCGGACTCGGAAAAAAGTTTTTCTGGGTCTGTATCGTTTCCTGATATTTCCTGTCGTCTGCCAAAGAACCGCTTCTTCCAATAAAGACGATAGCAGTGTTTTCTGGTAGACAGTCTCCATTTTGCTGCCCGCCACCCTGTATTAAAAGTTCGGTGGCAATTAATCCCAACTTACTCAGGCCGTCCATCTTGTAGAATTTAGGATAATCTTTCACCTTTTCTTTATAAAGTCGGGTGAGCAAATCGCCCTCGCCACCTTTCGTTTCTATCGACAAATCATCTACAATCACCTGCGTCGGCGTAATGTTTACCCTGTGCATAGGGATTAAATGCACGGCAGGAGTATGACTCGAATAAGACCTTTCAGCTTTATTGCCTACCTGTTTCCAGCGTATAGCGCCATTACAACCACCAAATCCGGAGAGCAATTTAATAAACTGCTTCTTGTCTGTGGGGCTTTCTTTGTCGGCAACAGACACGGGGCTGCTTACTCCCAATTCGTTAAATCCTTTTGTAGGTAATACAATTCCCGCCTCAACAGCCCTAAATGAAAGGATGGTTTCAAGTATTCCTGCTGCCCCCATCGTATGTCCGAAGTAGCCCTTTAATGCATTTACGGGGGCACTAATCAGTTCTGCCCGCTCTAATGCAATCGCTTCCATCTCGTCGTTATACGGTGTTGCGGTGCCGTGTACATTAATAAAGGCAAGCTGTTCTTTCTGCTTTTCGCATACGGTAGCCAATGCCCTGTAGCTTCCTTCACCCGTTCTCGATGGACCGGAGATGTGATTGGCGTCATTACGCACAACCCCATTGCATACTATCCAAGCATCTTTTTGCAGTATATTGACACTTGTCAAAACCATCGTTGCTGCTCCTTCGCCCAAATTCAAACCATCTCTGTGTCTGTCAAAGGGCTTGCAAGGCTCGGAAGAAAGAGCTTTAAACGACTGAAATCCCGAAATAATGAAACGCGATTGTACATCGCAACCGCATACAACAACATAGCGATAAGTACCCATTTCAAGCAGTCGGGCGGCTAAAATCTGTGCATGTACACCCGAGATGCAGGCATTCGACACCACCAACGGTGTGTTAGGATTACCGAAAAAACGAGCAATCGCCTCAGCTGTAAGCCCTAAACGCACTCGGTCACGCGGAATATCCGGCTGATTTTTATCGTCCAACAATTCTACATTGCCTTTAGTTGACGCCAAGATAAAGATGACATCTGGGCTTCGAAGCTCAACAGACGCCTTCTGAATGGCATCAGAAATAGAAAGAATAGCCAGCTTCTCAAAGTGCGAAAGGGGCTCTTTGACATGGGGAAAGGCATCCGAAAAACGTTTTGTAATCGCATTCTGGGGGAATAACGATGCAACGAACGGCTCCTGAAGGACCCACGACTGTGCATCGTGAAGACGCAATTCGCTCCTTCCTTCACGCACTGCAGCAAAGTTTTCTTCCGTATTCCAGCCTAACGGCGAACAGATGTTATCGGCAATACATTGTACCATGATTTCTTGTCGGTTACTTATTCATTACGTCCCATTTCTTTTGCCATGCCTCGTAAAACTCTGGTTTATACCACATCAGCCGATATTCCTTGTCCATAAAAGCCTGCACACTATGGCCTGTGGACATCAGTTCGTTGGTCTCGGCATGATGAATTTCGTAGTCGAAGACAATCTTTGCTGCTTCAGTGGGACGATAGAAGATATCTATTCTGCATTTCATGCCGTACAGAATAGGCTGAATATACTTGAACGTAAGCTCTACCAGCGGTGCGAAATAGCCGTTTCCGGCAATCGTAAGATATTCCAACCCATATTGTGCACCGAAAGTTTCGCGGGCATCTTCAAAATATAAGGCATACGAACCATGCCATACCACATTCATCGAGTCTACCTCGCTAAATCTGATTTCTATGTCTTTAGATGCTTTTAGTTCCATCTTCTTATTTTGTTTAGACCTTAGTCGGCGGGTGCCAACGCAATTTTTATTTCTGCTTCGACGATACACTCGCCATTCGTTTCTACCCGGGCCGAAGCCAAAGTCATCCCCATTACGCTTTCTTCAACCGTAATGGTGGTAACAATTGTTTCACCGACACGAGGCTCGCGCTGAATGGTAAGGTTGCGAATAGCACCAATGTACCCCACCTGTACCCCCTGTTGAAGGATGTATTTATTGACAAAACCCAGCCGTGCAGCACAAGTTTGTGCTACGTTCTCTATCAGTCCGGA
Source organism: Hoylesella saccharolytica JCM 17484 (assembly GCF_000614205.1). Classification (GTDB taxonomy): domain Bacteria; phylum Bacteroidota; class Bacteroidia; order Bacteroidales; family Bacteroidaceae; genus Prevotella; species Prevotella saccharolytica. Next base: position 122,673 of record NZ_BAKN01000001.1, on the reverse strand, counting down.
TGCTGTAAACACGCCATCATCGCAAAAAATATTATCCGCCAAAATGGTATACGCACACATTGTTATCCGCTCATCATAAGCCAAAAGGCGGTCTATCATCACAAACGGCGGTTGCTGTGGCAGCAGTTCGTGAATGTCTATCGTGTCGAGTGCCGGGAATTTGTTGTCTTCCATAAGTCAAAGAAATTAAACCATTGCTCCGGATACCTGCGTACAACCGCCTCAACCATCATTCCATATTGTTGTGCCAAGGCCTCTATGCGCTGCTGTCGGGATAGATTCTCCGATGGCATTTCAAGTCGATGAATAAAGATATGGTATCGTTTAAGTCCCTCTTTCATAATCAGAACAACGAGTGTAGGCAGGTTTCGCAAGGCGATAGTGGCAAACGGACCCATCGGAAAATACACTTCGCTACCGAAAAAAGAACATTTTACCGTTTGAGCCGAACTGTTACAACGGTCGGCTGTCATACTTAATATCTCACCATTGTACAATGCATTATTGATGGCAAACAAGTGGCTCATATCTTTCTGCATAGGTATCATGCGGATATTAGTGCGTCCAAACTGTATTTCTCTATTCTCCATCACCGTCTCCGTTTCGTCTGCGAAGACCAGCATATTGATGGTTTTTGTCTCGGCCACCAAGCTGTAACCGCCTATTTCGAAGTTACCGACGTGCGCACTAAGCATCGCAAAGGCATCCTTTTGTTGTGCCAAGTGCTCAAAATAAGCATAATTATCTATCGTAAAATCAAAGTGTTTACCGGCATAACAGGCAAAACGGTCTATCATAACCTGTCCGAAGCGGTAATGATTTTTATAACTATACCACAACGATTGAATGCTCGACATACCCAAGCGCTTGCGATAAAAGCGGTAAGAGGGGCGAAAACCCTTGCCGAAAAGCATATAGAATGGCACGGTGCAAGCCACACCCGCATAGTAAATGCGGAGATTTAAAAACCGAAACCAAAAGATAAGCTGCTGTTGCATCCATCGGTTTCCATCAGTTTTACCCTGCCATTCTTGTGTCATCAGCTTCGTTTAGTTGTTATTTTCAGCCTACCTTGCTTTCGATGTAATCGCAAAATTGCTTTAGGGTGCTGATGCCTGCCATCTCTTCGGGTTTAATTTTAAAACCGAATTTCTTTTCAACGATAACTACGATGTCGACAAAATCCAAGCTGTCTATTCCCAAATCGTCTTTTAATTTACCTTCGGGAACAATCTTTTCTTCGTCAATTTCCAAATCATCAATAAGAAATTCTCTTACTTTTTCTTCAATTTCTGAACGTGTCATATTTGTTTTCTAATATTAATAATAATCTATTTCAATAGCTCATTATGCAGAGCTATTGTTTCTTTACTTCTACTATCGTGTGCCCTTGACCTATCCCATCGTGCATCTTCACTACTTCAAGACCTGCCCTTTCTACTTGTTTGAGAAGGTCGTCGCTGTGATACATCTTCGAATTTCCATTTGCCATCGCGGTGAAATAAACGCTGGTCATCGTCAAACAAAGCGATGCCGGCTCAAAGCGTTGGCGGTTCCAGAAGGTCTCCATGATGTAAAGTCGAGTGTCGGTACCCATCACTTGTGCCGCCTTACACAAAATACGATAAATCTCTTCTTCTGAGAAACAATCCAGAAACTGGCTCATCCAAATGGCGTTCCACGTTCCTTGGGGGAGTTTATTTTGTGCTTCCAGCAGGTTAGTGGCAAACCCTTCTATTCTGTCGGCACCTTCTTGGCCTGCTATCTGCTGTTTCATCATTCCGATTTGTCCGGGCAAATCTACAATGGTTACGCGTACATCAGCATCATGCTCTACACAACGCAGGGCAAACCTACCCGTGTTTCCACCTACATCCATCAAGGTTTGGGGATGCTGTGAAAACACAATTTTCAGAGCTTCTTCAAACGAATGGTCGCTGTAAAAATGGTCAAAACCAAACCAACTTTTTTGTACCTGCTCGGGTAATTGCGACAATCCCTCATAGATGGTAGGCCAATCGCCCAAGCATTTCAGACCAGCAGGACGCCCTTCTTTCAACGCTTCTTCCAAATAAAACATGCCCTGATAGTTTACATCATGGTTAAAGTCGATGTTCACACGTGTTGCAGGGTCGGTCAGTAAAAACCAACCGGTTTTTGAAAGTGTAAATCGGTCGGTATCGGTATTTACGAAAATGATACCGGCCGATAGGGAAGCGTCTGTCAATATCTTAATGGCATACACCGATAAGCCCGTCTTTGCAGACAACTCTTCTACCGTAAGCCCCTCGTCACTGTCGCGTAACAGGTCAAGAATACCGAACTTTACCATCAGCCGAGCAATCTGAAAGATCACCGGACCCCATGCAATAAACTCGGCTAAACGCTGTGCTTCGCGGGCCGACAAATGCTCTTTCGTGTATTTATCGGCTACTGATGGAAATAAATTCATTGGTTTACGGCGTTCTTATTTACTGTTTTTACAGGCTCTTTTCAGCGTCTTTACTGTATCTTCAGCCATTTCTTCGAAGGCATCGCGTAAGCGTTTAGACTCTGTGTAACCGCTTCCACCGTTCACACCGTCACCCTTTAATACGGCAACAGGGTTCTTTCCTTCGTACACGGTTATGTCGCAGTACATCCGTACACCACCTGCACCGAAGCCAATAAGCACTGAAGCAGCCCCACTTCCAAGGTCCATCTTCTTCAAATCGATAACCATTCTGTAGTCCGACTTAGCTGTCTGACCTCTATTTACTTTCAGTCCCTTTTTATTGTCGCTGTTAAACTCGTTGACAAACTCGTCAATAGCTGCTTTGATATCAGTATCCCAGTCGGCCACGTTCTGCTCGCCGCGCTCTTTCAAATATTGCATATAGGGTTTGCCTTCAATAGAGAGATTCTTGAAAGTTACCTCAACAGCACAGTTTTTCGACTCTTCTATGATGCAGGGATTACCTTTTACAAATATCACATCACTGCCGGCCAGCATATTTAAGCTGCAGAAAATCACGGCGATTGCTACAAATATTCTTTTCATAAAAATTTAATTAAGGGGTTATTTTTGAATAATTAATGCACTATTGGTACCGCCAAAGCCAAACGAATTGGATAAAACGGTGTTCAATTCTGTCTCTATCGTTTGAGTGGCAAGATGCAAAGGAGCTGAATATTCATCCGGGTTTTCAAAGTTGATGTTGGGTGCAATAAAGTTATTTTGCATCATCAAAATCGAGTAAACCACCTCACTGGCACCCGCCATCCAGCATTCGTGGCCCGTCATTCCTTTGGTAGAACTGATCCATGTCTTCTTTCCTCCAAACAAACGGTTCAGTGCTTTGGCCTCAAACATATCGCCCTGCGGAGTTGAAGTGGCATGAGCATTGATGTAATCGATAGCTTCGGGTGCAATGCCGGCATCTTTCATAGCCCGCTCCATTGCTATAACCGACCCATCATCGCTGGGTTGCGAGATACCGCCACCGTTACTTGAGAACCCGTAACCGGTTACTTCGCACAGAATATGGGCACCACGTGCCACGGCATGATCGTATTCTTCGAGCACCAAAGCTGCCGCACCACCACTTGGAATCAGTCCGTCGCGATCGCGATCAAAGGGCCGCGAGGCTTTTGTAGGTTCGTCCATACGTTTTGAGAAAGCATTCAGTGCATCAAAGGTAGCCATCGAATATACGTTTACCTCTTGTGCGCCACCGCAAAGAATCATATCTTGCAGCCCCTGTTTTATCATCATATACCCCAGTCCTATCGAATGACTTCCGCTGGCACAAGCCGCACTTACGGTGAAGTTTACGCCGCGAAGGTGATAAATAGTACTAAGGTTCATGGTCACGGTAGAGTTCATTGACTGAAAGATATAGCCCGAACCCAACAGTGTAGAGTCGTGTTTCTCGTTCATAATGGCAGCTGCTTCGATTACAGGTGTTGAAGAGGAGTCGTTTCCGAAGATACATCCCACCTCATTGGCCAACAGATAATCGTCAGTAACCTGTGCCATTTCAAAGGCTTCTTTGCTGGCCATAAAGGCATATTCGCCCTCTTCCGGAAGTCCCACACGTAGTCTTCTGTCCAGCAAACCCTTTAGTTTCGGCCGTTCAACGATGCCGGTTAATCCGCTTTGATAGCCGTATGTCAGGCGGTCTTGATCTAAGCCAATGCCCGACCGACCTATTTTCAGGCTTTCGGTAACCTCTTTTACGTCTTTACCGATACACCCCCAGATGCCGATACCGGTTACAACAACTCTTTTGCTCATTGTTCTTTGTTTTTAGTTGATAAGTGTTCTGTTTACAAACGGATGTGGCGACTATGTATATAGGCCACCGTTAATGGATATAACTTCGCCGGTGATATACGCCGACTCGTCTCCGGCAAGGAAAGCCACCAGTGCAGCCACCTCTTCGCTCTTGCCAAAGCGGTTCATCGGCACCAGTTTTTTCAGTTCATCTTCGTTCAAGTCTTTGGTCATATCGCTTTCAATAAACCCTGCGCCACAGCGTTTACGGTAATTTTTCTCGGTGCCACCTCTTGCGCCAACGCCTTTGTGGCGCCAATAAGAGCAGCTTTGGAAGCCGAATAGTTGACCTGTCCGGGCATTCCTTTTAAACCTGAGAGCGATGCCATGTTGATAATTCGCCCATTGCGTTTGGTCATCATACCTTTCAACAGTCTGCGCGTAATGTAGAAAAAGCCATTCAACGTGGTATTGAGAACATCGTTCCACTCCTCGTTTTGCATAAATATCATGAGGTTATCTTTGCGAATACCGGCATTGTTAACCAATATCCCGATGTAGTCATCGGGGTGTTCCGACTCCCACTTATCTATGGCTTGCTCTATCGCTTCGGGCGAAGCAGCATCAAATTTCAGCAGTTCGCCCTTTACGCCCAACGCTTCTACCTCTGCCAGTGTTTGCCGGGCTGCATCGTCATTGTTTACATAGTTGATGATAACGGGATTTCCCGCCTGTGCCAATTTGATGCAAACTGCCCTGCCAATACCGCGAGAGCCGCCTGTTACTAAAGCATATTTCATATACTGATACTGTTCTTTTTTCGTTATTTATACTTATACGATTGCCGTCAGAGCAGGTCAAAAAACTGCCATGGCTACTTATTCTACCGTCCGAAAGGTTCGTAAAAACGTCTCTACACGGGCTATATCATCGTAGAAAGGCGTATCTTCGATAAACTTCGGACATAGTTTTCTCACCTTATTATATATCGCGCGCGTAGCAGGTGCCAGTTCGTCGGCAATATTCAGGCAGTCGGTAGCCTGTGCCAAGGCGATGGTATGGATAGCCATTACCTGATAGGCATTGTCTATTACCTGCTTACAGAGCAGTGCCGAGTTGGTTCCCATCGACACAATGTCTTGGTTGTCGTTGTTGTTGGGAATAGAATGCACGTAGTTGGGCATAGCCAACGTCTGACTTTCGGCTGTTGTCGAGGTGGCTGTAAACTGACAAGCCTGCATGCCATAGTTCAGTCCGAGCACGCCCAGATTAAGAAACGGTGGCAGAATATTGTTGATACGGTCGTGAAAAAGATAGTTCAGCTGTCGTTCGGCAGTCATCATCAGTCTTACCGTAGCTATTTTTACCTTATCTTCTTCCAACGAGATATAATCGCCATGAAAGTTTCCGCCATGCAAAACATTGTTGCTTTCGGGGTCGATGATGGGGTTGTCGCAAGCCGAAGTCAGTTCTTCGTCGATAATAGTGTGCGCATTTTGGTAGGTGTCGTATATCGGACCGAGTATCTGCGGTGTACAACGTAGTGAGTAATAAGCCTGTACTTTCTTTTCAAAAACACTGTCGCCATTTTTCGCTTTATCGTATAACACGTGCTCGCGCTTTACCAATCGGCGACTACCCTGCGCAATTTCGCGCATGCGTTGGGCCATTATTTGCTGTCCGCAATGTCGGCGACAAGCGTTCAAGGGCTTGCTCATCCAGTCGTCGTACGATGCCGCAATCTCGTTCATCCATACGGCTTGCAGCACGCTCCAATCAAGTAGTTGCTCGGCATACACCTGATTTACGGCAGCAATACCCGTCATAACACTGGTTCCGTTGGTAGCACTCAGTCCCTCACGAATATGAATACCGATGGGTTTCAACCCATTTTCGGCCAGCACTTTTGCAGTGGGTAGCCACTCGCCACGATAATGCACCTTGCCTTCGCCTATCAATGTCAGGGCAATATGTGCCAGTTGCACCAAGTCGCCACTGGCTCCCACGCTGCCATGTCGCGGAATAAAGGGGTAGATACCCTTATTGACAAATGCCGAAAGCAGCTCGATTAGTTCGGGGTGAATGCCCGATTTAGCTTGCAAAAAGGTACCAATGCGTGCCAACATTGCCGCTTTTACGTATTCATCTTCCAGCGGTTGACCAGCACCTGTTGCATGACTGCGGATAATGTTATATTGAAGATCTTTGAGATATTTGTCGTCTACGCGCCATTGGGCCATCGGACCGAAACCCGTATTGATACCGTAAATCACTCTGTCTTTAGAAAATGCCTTCAAAAAATTGTAACATGCGTCAATTTTTTCATACACTTCTGTGGCTACATCTATATCTTCTCCATTGAATACGCACCTCTTTAGCAGGGCGATATCAAGGTTTTTATCCGTCAATTGCATTGTGTAGTATTTATCACACCCGTTTTTTATACAATTTGCAAAGGTAAAAATATATTTTTAAATACCCAAAACATAAGGGTTGAACGCCATATTTGGCAGATTTACACAATGATGTTTTCCCGCGTTTTTGTATCAGGTTTACGCCAACTTGGAATAAGATATGATGCCAATAGCACCTATTTATTTGTTTTCTAATGTGCTTTTTAACCTTTTCTACACTATTTGTTCATGATAACATCCCCTCCTAACCTCCCCCGGAATAAAGATGAATGGTTGAAAAGGTGAAAAAGTGAAAGGATGCAGGCATCATATAAAGAGTAAAAAGCAAGTCATATAGTACCCCTATCCCTTTATTGGAACATATTAAGTTTCTCCTTTACAGTTATTGATTTCTCAATTTTATAAGCTTTCGAGTGGTTATGTAGCACACCTCTCCCCTGAAAAGGGAAGCTGGAGAAAGGGATTACTTATGCCAAAATCACATAGGTTATAAAAGTTTTCATTTTGTTGAGTGTTTGCTTTTAATTGATTATTTTTGCGGAGAAAAAAGTTTTAACCTGATAAAAAAAATGCAGTTATGAAATGCAATATCAAAAGCTCTAAAAGATTATTTAATGTTGCTTTAACGCTTTTTGCCGTTTCTCCTATCATTGAAAAGATAGATATGCTATACTATGCTTGTATGTTTCTTTCTATTTCTTTGTGTATAATAGCCGGGGTATTGGTAATTAAAAATATAGAAAAGACCATAACAATATCCTCAAATTGTGTTTAAACGACACACACGAAGACTTATATCTTCTGCTAATCTGCGTTGTGGGAATAAGTATAGGATATTTAATGGAAAATTTCTCCCATGTTCACATCTTTTCGGTATTCTTTGTTCTGAACCTATTGACGATGCTAATATCCACTAAAAAGAAAGCGGAATAGCCATATAAACATAGTATTGCGCGTATGCAAAATACTTATCGAGCCGTGCAACCGTTGGATCAGCACGGCTCTTTTTATCTTTTTATTGGTAGAAAAGATTTTTAGTTATAAACATTTTCATTTTATAAAGCATTTCGTTCTAATTAATTATTTTTGTAAGAGAATAAGTTTTAACCCGATAAAATACAGTTATGAAATTAAATGTCAAAACTGCCCAACGCACAATTCACGTTGCCCTTATACTTTCTGCTATCTCTCCTATTTTTGAAAAGATAGATGTGCTGTTTTATAGCTTTTTCTTTCTCTTTATAATTTTATTTATTACGGTTTTAGTTAATGTAATAAAGGTGTATAGAGAAAACCCTGAAAACTTTCTAAAATTACTTTTCACCAGTCCTCGCGAAAACTTATACTTTATCCTCATTTGTGCTGTGGGCATAGTTGTTGGCTATTTAATGGGAAATTCCAACCATATCATTACATGGTCTGTGTTACTTGGTGTTACTCTGTTAATGATGCTGATACCCACTAAAAAGAAAGCGGAATAGATGTGTAAACGTGTTTTCGAGGTACAAAACCATTCGTCATTTGTTCGGTATCACCTTTTTAAGAACTTCTTTCCATTGCTAATATACAGCCCCTTATGCAATTTCGTTGCATCATCGCCTCTGTATCTGCCATCGATATCGTAAATAGGGAATTTTGAAATACCATCATCCGCTTGCACTTTATCAACAGCTGTAACCTTCATATAATCATATTGAAAATTGCTCCAGTTAAAATTCATAAGGAAAGGAAACTTATCTACGCCGGGAAGAAGATATACCGTACATTTGCTTTGAGGAACTTGCTTAAATACATTTCCATCTGCACAAGCAGCCGGCTTTGTTCCATAATAGTATATCGACTTAAGATTTCGACAACCATAAAATGCCAATAAGCCAATATATTTTAACGTTTGGGGCAGGGTTATACTCTTTACGCTCGAGCCAAAGAGCAGGGCATCGGGAACAGCGGTTGTTCCTTCGGGAAATACAAAGTCGGTTACAAGTTTGTTGTTTACATACAAATTATGGGCATATTGCAACGGATTGGAAGTAACATTCCAAATGCGGTCGTTCACGAACTTCATTTTTAGCCATTGATCAAGGCTTTGGATATAAATTCCTTTCAATGCCGTACAATCTCTGAAGGCGTTATCGTCTATTACTTTGATGGTTGGTGGTAAGATAACCTTTTGCAAAGAAGTGTTCTTATAGAAAGTATAGGCAGGCAAACTGTCCAGTTGTGCGCAAAAGTCAATCTCTTTCAATGACGGACAGGTGCTGAAAACACCGCTCTTCATCGTCTTTATACTGGACGACATAACCAACTTTTCCAAATGAGGATTATCGAAAAAGGCGTATGTATCGATATATTCCACACCCTTGCCGATAACAATTGATTTCACAGACTGCATAGCTGAGAATGCACTATATCCGATGGTTTTCACACGGTCGGTATAACAACCGACGGAATGGCTTTGCAAACAGCAAAAGCATTGTCACCTATCGTTTCTACATTTTGTGGTATTGTGAGCTTCGGTAAACTCTCGCAGTCATAGAACAGCGCATCGGGTATGGCGGTTAAATCGCGCGGTAAGGTTATGTCGGTCAGTTTTTTACAATAAGCAAAGGCGTGGTTGCCAATCTCTTTCACAGAGTTTGGAATCACCACTGTTCGCAATTCCTCGCAAAATTGGAACGCTTCTTCACCGATACGCTTGGTTGTAGCCGGAAGAGAAATCCACTTTAAGTGGGTTTGAGAAAACATTGAGTTGTCTATTTCATCGCTTTTTACTTTCTTAGATCTCATCACACCGCTACCGCTACGCTGTTGTTCACTACCTACAATACGAACTTCTGAAAGGTCAAGCGTGTCAAGAACCCACTCTGTACACATTGTATGTATTAAACTTAAATCTTCGGAATTGATTTTACCGATAATTTTCATATTCGTAACGTGCAGAGTCGAGGTACCCTTCGCCTTGTTATTAATCACATATACAAGCTTTCCCGGCTCGTTATTTATAAAGGTTATCAACTTTGCGTTTACCGTAAGGGCAGCCGTAAGACCTATTATTACGACAGCCATCTTTTTCATGATAATTATTTTTTTCATGTTAACTGTGTTGTTTTATTATGATATGCAAAAATAAAAATTACCTGTTTAACCTCCAAGAATTTAGTTAAAAAATGATACAACTACTTCTCATACTCGATTTATCACTTTGTTATCTTTTCCGTGCAAAAAGTATCAGATTGTTATTTTCACAATTGTTAAAGAGCAAGAGGTAAGCACGAAATACCGGCGTAGAGCCAAACGAGCGCGCACGTGGACGCAAATACGCCATTCTCGGACAGTTATTGAGGGCTCTGATAATCAACCACTTAAAAGAAAATAGATAAATAACGCCCCTCAAAAAAGCCACTTTCAGTAGCTAAAACCATAGATATTGAGTTGCAAAAGCATAGGTTTTGGGTGCTAAAAGCTACGCTTTTGGAGAGTAAAAGCTATGCTTTTGCAACTCCAAACTTGTGCTTTCACATTTTCAATGCTCATCTTTGACCAAATAAACGAAAATATTTCTCTAGATTAAGAAAGTAATTTGTAACGAAAAGAGAAAACCAAGAGTGTTCTTAAACGTTAAAAAAGTAACAATTTGAAAGCACCCTAAAAGGTGAAAAAGTAAAAAGGTGAAAGAGCATTTCCTGGATGAAGGAGGAAGGAATAAGGATGAAAGTTTATATGTCTCTCCGTCTTCTGCCACCTACTTCAACCTACCATACCCTACCTTACCTACCCCAGTAAAAGTAAAAAGGTGAAAAAGTGAAAGGGTGAAAAAATGGCTAACGCCCTTGCATTGTAATCTAATATTGTGGCGTCTGCATCTTTTCACCCCTTCACCTTTTCACTTTTTCACCCTTAAACGTTCTTATTTCTTCATCATTTATCTCAACAAGTCGCCCGCACTCTTTTCTTTTCGCAGCAAAGCAGCATCGTTTGTAGTGAGGGTTTTGTCTTTTTGCAATGCCCAAATCTCATCCGATAGACGCAGAGCCAACTCTAAATCGTGGGTAGAAAGGAAGATAATCTTGTTGGTTTCGCGAGCCAACCGGGCCAAAAGTTTAAACAATTCGACCTTGCTGGGATAATCTAAAAAAGCCGTCGGCTCGTCTAAGATAATCACAGGTGTATCTTGTGCCAATGCTTTAGCTATCATCATCTTCTGCTGTTCGCCGTCGCTCAACGTCTGAACCATTCGTTCTTTCAGTCCATCGATGCCTACCAGCGACATCGAACGGTTCACAATGGCGCGATCTTTGGCTGTCAACGTACCCCAAAAGTCGGTATAAGGCGAGCGACCCAATGCCACCAACTCTTCGACAGTAAGGTTACTGACATCCGGTTTGCCCGTAAGTACGACGCTGACGATGCGTGCCCGCTCAGCATTCGACAGTTTTTCGAGCGGCATTCCCGTTTCTTTCCCCTCGTCGAACAGCAGCATACGACCTGACAATGCGGGCTGAAAGGCGGCCAATGTACGCAAAAGCGTAGACTTACCCACGCCGTTTACACCAATTAAACTGGTAAGCCGACCTGCATAAAGTGTTGCATGGATGTCGGGAACAACTGTTACCGACGTTCCTTTTCTGCCATAATAACCTATGGAAAGATGCTGCAGTTCAATAAATCTCATAGCGACAAAGGTATAAAAAGATGCCCGTAATAGCGACGTATCTGTTCGCTTTTTACTAACTTTACAGCCCTATCGGGGTCTGTTATCTTCGCTTAGCAAGGTGAAAACCTCGAAAACAACAACTATCGGATATGTTACAACGGGATTATATTCAGCGTTTGATACGCGAGTTTATGGCTGCTTTAGAGCGGATGTTAGAGAAAAAAGAGGTGGTTTTGCGGCGCGAAGAAATTCGTAAGATGTACGACCAATACGTGGGTCCATATGCTTTATATCACGATGCCACAATAGACGAGGTGATGCAGGCGCTACAATCGTTTGACGAAAACGAGCGATTAGACCGCATGGGCATGCTGGCAGAGCTGTATTATGCCGAAGCCGACACCACCGGAGACCCCTCTGAACGCAACTTTTTGCTTGAAAAAGCTTTTAATTTGTTTGATTTTATCGATTATCACGGTCAGGTTTTTTCACTCGACCGGCAAGAAAAAATGGCTGATATTCAGCGTCGTTTGAAAGGATAACATACCTCTTGTGGCTGCAACCAACGACATGACAGTGGGTAACCCCACACCCGACATTTTGCGTTTTGCGCTTCCGCTGATACTGGGTTACATTCTTCAGCAGATGTATCTCATTATCGATGCCGCCATTGTAGGCCGTTGGATTGGTGTGGGTGCATTGGCAGCAGTGGGTGCCAGCTCGTCTATTATGTTTCTGGTGATGGGCTTTTGCAACGGTTCGTGTGCAGGTTTCGCCATTCCCATTGCCCAATCGTTCGGTGCAAAAGACTATTCTGCCATGCGTTCGTACGTTAGTAATGCCATCAGAATAGCCTTTGTTATCGCCATTGTGATAACTTTGCTCACCCTTATCTTTTGCGAACGCATCCTCAAAATTGTCAACACACCTGCCGACATCTTCTCGGATGCCTATATTTTCTTAATGCTCAGCTTCGCAGCCATTCCCTTTACGATAACTTACAACCTGCTTTCAGGGTTTATTCGCGCATTGGGCAACTCGAAACAACCCTTCTTTTTCCTTATCATTTCGTCGTTTGTCAATATCGGTTTGGATATTCTCCTTATTCTTATTTTGGGTCTCGGCGTTGAAGGAGCAGGTATTGCCACGCTGCTTTCGCAAGCCTTTTCGGGCTTTTTGTGTATGCGTTATATTCGCAAACATCTGCAAATACTTATTCCTAAAGGCGAAGAGCGAGCCTACGACGATAAAAAGGTGGGCCGATTGCTGAACAACGGCATCCCCATGGGACTGCAATTCTCTATCACCGGCATCGGAATTATTATGCTGCAAAGTGCCAACAACGCATTGGGAACGGTGTATGTGGCTGCCTTTACGGCATCTATGCGCATTAAATATTTGTTTACCTGCGTGTTTGAAAACATCGGCGTGGCAATGGCAACCTATTGCGGGCAGAACATCGGAGCACAAAAGGTGGAGCGGATAGCACTCGGAATTAAATCGGCCTTAAAGATAATGGGAGTATATTTTCTCTTTACTTTCTTGCTGATTTACCCCCTTGCCGACTATATGATGATGCTTTTTGTAGACCCTTCGGAAACTGAAATCATTCGCAATGCAGCACTTTTTATGCGCATTGCCAATTATTTTTACCCCGCTTTGGGCATTCTTACCATCCTGAGATACAGTATTCAGGGCTTGGGATACAGTAATTTGTCGATGCTTTCGGGCGTGATGGAGATGATAGCCAGATGCGGAGTAAGTCTTTGGTTGGTACCTTCGCTTCATTTTATAGGCGTTTGTTACGGCGACCCTGTTGCCTGGTCGGCTGCTGATCTCTTCCTTATTCCAGCTATTTATCTGCTTTATCACCATCTCAAAAAGAAGTTTCAGAGAGTAGCGTAACACCTATGGCACGGCATCAGCCGCTTAAAACTCAGCAAAAAGGTTAACACTACCGGCGTTGAAGAGGTGGTGTTATTTCGAGGTTTCATTCGTATTTTTCGTTTTTCTACACTATCTTTGTAGCCGGCAGAGCACCTTAGGGGTTGGGTAAAATTGTGGTATAATCGACGCTTTCTGCCAATCATAATTATGAGTAAAATTCTTATTACCGGCGCAAGCGGGTTTATCGGCAGCTTTATCGTGGAAGAAGCGCTGAGAAGAGAGATGGAAGTGTGGGCGGCCGTAAGAGGTTCAAGCTCGCGAAAGTATCTTACCGACGAACGAATTCACTTTATCGAACTGGACTTTTCGGATGAAGAGAAGTTGAAAAAACAGTTGGAGGGACATGTTTTCGACTACATCGTGCACGCCGCCGGAGCAACAAAATGTTTGCATAAACGCGATTTTTATAGAACTAATACGGAGGGAACACGAAACCTTGTGAATGCCATCATGGCACTGAAAATGCCCATGAAACGGTTTATCTTTATCAGTTCGTTAAGCATTTTCGGTCCGGTGAGAGAGCAGATGCCCTACGAAGAAATTCAGGAAACGGACACACCACAACCCAATACGGCTTATGGACGGAGCAAATGGCAGGCTGAACAATTTTTAGAGAGTCTGAACCCGAAGAACGAAGACGGTGAGACGGACGAATGTGTGTTCCCTTATGTTATCCTGAGACCTACGGGTGTGTATGGCCCAAGAGAGCGCGACTACTTCTTAATGGCTAAGAGTATCAAGGGACATATTGACTTTTCGGTGGGCTTTAAGCCGCAAGACATCACCTTTGTATATGTTGAAGACGTAGTACAGGCGGTATTCTTGGCCTTAGATAGGGGGATGAGTGGACGAAAATACTTCTTGAGCGATGGTGGCGTATATGCTTCGAGCGACTTCAGTAACTTGTTGCACAAAGAGCTTGGAAAGCCTTATCTGCTACGAATAAAAGCTCCGGTGTGGGTGCTTCGGTTGGTAACTTTCTTCGGCGAATACATCGGACGGATAACAGGCAACATCTCTGCACTTAACAACGACAAATATCACATCTTGAAACAGCGCAACTGGCGATGCAACATCGAACCTGCCGTAGACGAGCTGGGCTATCATCCGCACTACGATTTGCAGCGTGGAACGGCTCTAACAGTGAAATGGTATAAGGAAAACGGATGGCTTTAACAATGAAAGAAATCAAAAAATACTTCGCCATCGAAAAAAAACCGCGACGGGGATTGATGGCTTTAGAATGGGTTGTGCTGATCTATCTGTTACTGACACTATTGATGGTGTGCTTTACTTACACAAAGTTGGCCAACCCTGAAGCAATGATTTGGGGGCGCATACGTGTGGTAGCAATTACACTGGCGCTATGGGGCGTATACCGATTGATACCCTGTAGGATAACTCGATTTGCACGCGTGGGTGCCCAACTGATGCTACTTTCGTGGTGGTACCCCGATACCTATGAGCTCAATCGCATCCTGCCGAACCTCGACCACATCTTTGCACGCGCTGAACAATCGCTCTTCGGCTTTCAACCGGCACTCGAATTCAGTCGTGTTCTTCCCGGACACATCTTCAGCGAATTGATGGATATGGGCTATGCGTCGTACTTTCCGATGATAGCTATTGTAACCGCGTTCTATTTTCTATGCCGCTACACCGAGTTTGAGCGTGCAACGTTTGTCACTATCGCGTCTTTCTTCATCTTTTACGTCATCTTTATTGCCCTGCCCGTAACCGGCCCGCAGTATTATTACCCGGCTGTCGGGTTCGATGAGATAGCACGCGGAGTGTTTCCCAACGTGCACGATTACTTTAATACCCACAACGAGCGCATGATAAGTCCCGGTTATCACGACGGTTTCTTTTACCAAATGGTAGAGCAGGCACACGAAGCGGAGAGCGTCCAACGGCAGCATTCCCCAGCAGTCATGTGGGTATCAGCACGGTTATTATGCTATTGGCCTGGCGTACAGGCAACCGGCGACTTTTCTATCTTCTGTTGCCTTTCTTTGTTCTGATGTTTTTCTCAACCGTTTACATTATGGCCCATTACGCCATCGACGCCATCGCAGGCTTATCACCGGCGTATTGATGTATGTTTCGCTAATGGCGGTGTCGCGAAAAATGAAGACGAGCGACCGATAAAAACGGTTACATAGCATGAAAATGAAAATAAAGATGAATATCACAACCCTTATACTTGATTTCGATGGAACGCTGGGTGATTCGCGTCGGCTGATTGTCAATACCCTGCAACAAACGCTCAGAGAGAAAAACTTACCTGTTGCTGGTGAAGAACGCTGTGCTTCGACCATCGGACTATCACTCAAAGAGGCTTTTATGCAATTGGCACCAATGACCGAAGAAACGGCAGAAAGCTGCACACAGACCTATCGCCGCATCTTTAGCGACAACAATCTACCGGATGCCGTACCTCCTTTTCCCCACGTGTTAGAAACAATACGAACACTGTATCAAAAAGGTTTAACACTTACTGTGGCAAGTAGTCGTGGGCGAGTTTCATTACCCGGTCTGCTCAACGACCTCGAAATCGCCCCCTACATCTCACTCATTATCAGTGCAGACGATGTAAAACATCATAAGCCTCATCCTGAATCGGTGTTCGTTACTCTTGAAAAACTGGGCAGAAAGGCTGACGAAACGCTTGTAGTGGGCGACACTATTTATGATATTAATATGGGAAAAGGTGCCTCAACTCTCACCTGTGGTGTTACCTATGGTAACGGAACACGCTCCGAATTGGTACAAGCCGGCGCCAATTATCTCATCGACGACTTTGCCCACCTTATCTCTATTGTCGCTCCTTAATTCCCTTTTACTTCCTTTTGTTTTTACATTCTATCTCTACTGCACAATAGTTAGCTCTACTGAATAGCGCAAAAAAGCTTGTTTATCATTTATTATGAATTGGGAATAAGTCCTCAAGTAGGGACAGCATAAAGCATCTGTGAAGAATGAAATCCCAACTTAGGAATAATTTAAACGTATTTTTAGGCTGAGATTTTACTCTCAACCTTGTCTATATTTATTCAAACTGTTGGTCAGATCAGCATGGGAAATGAGAACAAAAAAAGCCCCGCCCATCACGGGCGAGGCCTTCTTGAAAACTTTTTTACTAATTTAATCTTAATATCATTTTATAAAAAAATCAAAAATCTTACAATTTCGGACCTGCTGCAACAAGTGCTTTGCCGGCTTCGTTACCTTCGTATTTATTGAAGTTTTTGATGAAGCGAGCTGCCAAATCCTTAGCTTTCTCATCCCACTGTGCAGCATCTGCATAGGTATCACGCGGATCAAGGATGTTCGTTGCTACACCTTCCAGTTGTGTGGGAATTTCGAAGTTGAAGATAGGAAGCTTCTTGGTGGGCGCTTCATTGATTGCACCGCTCAAGATTCCATCGATAATACCACGAGTATCTTTAATAGAGATACGCTTGCCAGTACCGTTCCATCCGGTATTAACAAGATAAGCCTTAGCTCCGTTCTTATTCATCTTCTTCACAAGTTCCTCTGCATACTTGGTGGGATGCAACTCAAGGAATGCTTGTCCGAAGCAAGCTGAGAAGGTAGGAGTGGGCTCTGTGATGCCACGTTCTGTACCTGCAAGCTTTGCGGTGAAGCCTGAGAGGAAGTAATACTTCGTTTGTTCGGGGCTGAGGATAGATACGGGAGGGAGCACACCGAATGCGTCTGCACTCAAGAAGATAACCTGCTTGGCTGCGGGACCTGCGGAAATAGGCTTCACAATATTCTTAATGTGGTTGATAGGGTAAGAAACACGGGTATTCTCGGTTGTGCTTCCATCGGTAAAGTCAATCTTTCCGTTTGCATCAACAGTAACGTTCTCGAGCAATGCATTGCGTTTGATTGCACCGTAGATATCGGGTTCGCTCTCTTTGTCAAGGTTGATTACCTTTGCATAGCAACCGCCTTCGAAGTTGAATACGCCGTTGTCGTCCCATCCGTGCTCGTCATCACCGATAAGCAAACGTTTCGGATCGGTAGACAATGTCGTCTTACCGGTACCCGACAAACCGAAGAAGATTGCTGTATTTTTGCCTTCAAGGTCGGTGTTGGCAGAACAGTGCATAGAAGCAATGCCTTTTAGCGGCAGGTAGTAGTTCATCATTGAGAACATACCTTTCTTCATTTCACCACCGTACCATGTGTTCAAAATTACTTGTTCTTTGGTTGTTACGTTGAATACAACTGCTGTTTCAGAGTTCAGACCCAATTCTTTGTAGTTTTCAACCTTAGCCTTTGAAGCATTGTAAACGATGAAGTCGGGTTCTTGATCAAGCTCTTCTTGGTTGATAGGCTTAATAAACATATTAGTAACAAAGTGTGCCTGCCAAGCCACTTCAACAATGAAGCGAATCTTCATGCGTGTATCTTTGTTGGCACCACAGAAGCCATCAACTACAAACAAACGCTTGTTAGACAGCTCTTTCTTTGCCAATTTGTTTACAACATCCCAAGCTTCTTTGCTTGCACGATGGTTATCATTCTTATATTCATCGGATGTCCACCATACTGTATTGTGAGAATTTTCATCGTCAACGATAAACTTATCCTTAGGCGAACGACCGGTATAAACACCTGTCATCACGTTCACTGCGCCCAATTCTGTTACCTGACCTTTTTCAAAACCTTCGAGACCTGCTTTGGTTTCTTCTTCGAACAACATCTCATAAGAAGGGTTGTAAACAACTTCTGTTGTTCCTGTAATTCCGTACTTTTCAAGTACTGACTTGTCAAACTTTGCCATTTTATAAATGTATTAAATGTAAAACTTTTGTCTTAGGATAGTTCCACTATCGTTGTGGGCACAAAGTTAACAAATTAGTAAAGAAGCAACAAGTTTCAATAAATAAAAAAACATCTTGGGTTTTGATTTTAGGTTAAAGAATATAAAAAACTTTTTTGTACCAACACTTTTGTAATTTGGGCTTTACAAAAATAAGCCGAAATTTCATATTTTTGCAGTCAAAACAACCTATTTATTCCCAACAACGCTATGCAGATAGTAAATTTTAGTGAACAGAACTCGATTATCAATCAGTATCTGGCAGAGATTCGTGACGTAGAATATCAGAAAAACAGACTTCTCTTTCGTAACAACATTCAGCGGATAGGCGAATTAGAAGCATACGAAATCAGTAAGACGCTCGATTATGAAACAAAGAATATCACCACACCATTAGGCGTATCGCCGGTTGCCGTACCAACAGACGAGATGGTTTTAGCTACTATTTTCCGGGCAGGACTTCCTTTTCACAACGGCTTTCTCAATATTTTTGATCACGCCGGAAACGCTTTTGTATCTGCCTATCGCGAGTATGTAAACGACGAACACACCAAAGTTGGCATACATGTAGAGTATCTTGCTACACCCAGTATTGAGGGAAAAAATCTTATTATCGCTGATCCGATGTTGGCAACAGGTGGTTCTATGGAGCTGGGATACAAGGCTTTTCTTACCAAAGGTACACCCAAACGCATTCATGTGGCTTGCGTTATCGCGTCGCCCGAGGGCATCTCACATATCAAAAATACTTTTCCTGAAGACCAAACCACCATTTGGTGTGCAGCCATCGACCCGGGTTTAAACGAACATAAATATATTGTTCCAGGCTTTGGAGATGCCGGCGACCTATGTTACGGTGGTAAATTATGATATAAAATAAAGGTATTCATCTTTTAAATGCAAACGTATGAAAGTATTTCATTTATTGTTCCCATCGAGCGAACAGAGTTTTAAAACTGCCATATCATTGTTTTTGGCACGTGTAATATTCGGTTTATTGTTGGCTTTTCACGGCTTTCAAAAGCTGCAAAACTTTAATATGATGGGAGAGAATTTTTCTGATCCGATTGGCGTTGGACACGAAATATCGCTCGTTTTAGCCATTTTTGGCGAATTGGTGTGTTCATTAGCGCTGATATTTGGTGTATTAACTCGCTTGGCTTTAATACCCATCATTTTCACAATGTCCGTTGCTTTCTTCTACGCTCACCATGGTTCGATTACCGAAGGCGAGTTAGCCTTCGCTTATCTTATCGTTTTTATCTTCTTGTTTTTTACAGGACCGGGGCGTTATTCTATAGACGGCTGGTTGGGTAAAAACTTAGAACACTAACCATTTGCAATCATTACAAAGGGTATGCACCCGTTAGAAAAGTTCAGTTATTGTCCCAATTGCGGTAGCAAACACTTTGAAGAGAACACCGAAAAAAGTAAAAAATGTACCGGTTGTGGCTTCGAATACTTTTTAAATCCCAGTAGTGCGAACGTTGCTTTTATTCTGAATGCAAAGGGAGAGCTATTGGTTGAGCGCCGCAAAAACGATCCGGGAAAGGGCACACTCGATTTACCGGGTGGCTTTGCAGACCTTGGTGAAACTGCCGAAGAAGGAGTTATACGCGAGGTCTTTGAAGAAACAGGACTAAAAGTTACGTCTTGCCACTACCTTTTCAGTCTGCCCAACGTGTATCTTTATTCGGGTATGAATATCCGAACACTCGATTTATTTTTTCTTTGTGAAGTGGAAGACGACACACAACTCAAAGCGATGGACGACGCAGCAGAATGTATGTGGCTCTCGCCCAACGATATTCACACCGAGCAATTTGGGTTGCGCTCTGTGCGTCAGGGGCTTTATCGGTTTCTCAAAAATAGAAAAGAAGGTAAATAAACGTTGCCCCCGAAAAGTTGATAAAAGACTTTTCGGGGGCAATATTTTTCGATAAGCTCGGTTAGAACCCTACTTCAGCTTCATAAATTCTGTGTAAATTCTATCCGAAATCTCCCTCAATTCGTTTTCGCTTGGCTTTAATTTTTCGCGTTTAAAGTCCACATCTGCCTCCGAATTCATAGGAATAAGATGAATATGTGCGTGCCTTACCTCTAAACCTATTACCACTTCAGCCACCTTTATACACGGACACGCAGCCTTAACAGCCTTTGCCACCTTCTTGGCAAACACTTGATATTCGGCCAATTCCTCATCTTCCATATCGAAGATATAATCTACCTCGCGACGTGGAATAACCAATGTGTGCCCTTTTACCAATGGGTTAATGTCCAGGAAAGCATAAAATCGCTCGCTCTCTGCACATTTGTAACTGGGTATTTCGCCTGCGGCAATCTTTGAAAATATATCCATACGTCTATGCTACCGTTATTTTGTCAATTCTCAACTTAATGGTTCCGCGCGGAATAGTAATCTCCACCTCGTCACCCTCTTTCTTGTTCAGCAGTCCCTGAGCTATGGGCGTAGTAATAGCAATCTTTCCTTCTTTAAGGTTAGCCTCGCTCTCGCTCACGATGGTGTACGTCATTTTAGCCTTTGTTGCCAGGTTAGTCATCTCTACTGTTGACAAAATCTGTACAGCATCAGTACTCAAACGCGATGTATCTATCACCTTTGCTTCGTTGATAGATACTTTCAAACGGTTAATTTTATCCTCCAGATGTGCCTGTGCCTCCTTAGCTGCATCATACTCGGAGTTTTCACTTAAATCGCCCTTGTCTCTTGCTTCGGCTATTGCCGCCGATGCTTTCGGACGCTCAATTGATTCGAGCCGTCTTAGCTCTGCTACGAGGTTGTCGTAGCCCTCTTGTGACATATATGCCATATCTTTAATATTTTAAATTATTATTCTCGTTTTCAGGTGATATAATAAATAAATTCCGACAGCTGCATTTGTTGTCGGAATTAATGCTCTAAAACTCTTATTATGGTTTATTTTGTGGCAAAGTTAGGTATTTATTTCATACCTTCCAACTTTTAATTGCTAAATATTCTTATTTCGATTTCATCCTTATTCTTTCCATTTTTAATTATTCTCTTTTGGCTCACTAACGTCGAATTTCGTTTCTTAATTGATTATTGGTCTTTTGTGTGGCGTCTGTATCGTTTCAATTTTTCACCTTTTCAACCTTCACCTTTTAACCTTTTCACTTTTACTTGGGTAAGTAAGGTGGGGCATGGTTGGTTGAAGTAGGTGGCAGAAGACGGAGAGACATATAAACTTTCATCCTTATTCTTTCCTCCTTCATCCAGGAAATACCCTTTCACCTTTTTACTTTTTCACCTTTTAGGGTGCTTTCAATTTGTTACTTTTTTAACGTTTAAGAACACTTTTAGTTTTCTCTTTTCCTTACAAATCACATTTCCAATCCAGAGAAAAATAAGGGATAAAAAAGCGAAAAATCAGCATTGATTTTCCCAAAGCATAGGTTTTGAGTTGCAAAAGCATAGCTTTTAGCATACAAAACATCAGCTTTTGGAGGGTAAAACCTATGTTTTTACACCCCGAAAAACACGATTTTAGGGCGTTTCAAGAGAGCAAAAAGAAAGCAAAATCTATCCAAAAACGCGCAAATAATTAATTATCAACAACATGCGCAACCGTAAAATTCTTGCGTTTTTACGAGCCAAGAACAAGTTAGATGATTTTGTTGGCACTCTCGCGAAGTTGCTTCCGATTTCTTGACAAGGCGAAAACTTACAATTTGTAAGTAGGTGGATGAATGTTCGTGTACTTCGTTGACCTCGTAACATAATCATTGAAGTCCTGATTTACTTTGCATTCAAAATCTTTGTACCACAAATAACAACTTGAAAACCTGCCTTATCTCTGGGTCAATGCAACACTTTCTTTCTACATCTTAATATATTAAGGCGTAGGCACAGAAATAAATGAGGTGCATTTTACATCTCTCCATTGCCCATTTTCACTTTCTATTCAACCACACATTATGTTAATGCGCTCGTTAAATTACCAAAATATCAATTATTTTCATTATCTTTGTATTTTAATTATTGTGCACCACAATTACCCGATGCCTCTGTGTTATTTTTGCAAAGGCCTATATACAAGAGAGAGAAAGGTGCACCAGTTTAGTATTAAAACAGGATTAACAAATGAAGAAAATTCTTTTTTCGGTAGCCATAATCATACTTTTCACTGCCTGTGGAGGCGATGATGGACCAACCCCCACACCACAAAAACCACCAACACAAGAAGAAACGTCTGAGGTAAAAGCCGCGGACATCGTGAAATATTTCAACCTCGACAAACAGCTTAACGTATCCCAAGCCTTAGAAAAGGCAAAAGTCGACCTCGGAAAGAAAACTATCGACGGCAAGGAAATAAACGTTACAGCCGTAACTGAGATGAAACGCGATGACCAAAAAGGTACGTTCACCCTTAAAGTAGCGGGAACTGTAGGTGCAAAACCTTTCGAAATGGAGGCCGATTTTTCTGGCTTTGCCCAGAAACCAACCAACCAAGATATGGCGATACGCGCCTATGCAAAATGGAAAGAGGATGTAGACTACTTAACGGAGTTCGATTTCGACACGCTTTTTCGCTTGAAAAAGACCGACAAGTTTACTGCGGCTTACCTTGCAAAATTTGTCGACCTCATTTCATCTACACCCGATGGAAACAATCATTACACCTTTACAGCCGACGATTGGGGCAAAACCACCATTAGCGATGTGAAGTATGTGCCCAACAATAGTCATTCAGGCCGTATCTTGTTTACCATCACCTACAACGGCATTCAGGGAAAAACGGGTAGCGGAAGCAATGGAGCACCAAGCCTTACCATTGATAAGAACCTTTATTATGCAAAGCAATTTACCGTAGATACCGATGCCACCGGTAAGCTGTATATGCGTGGCGTGTATCGACATCTTGACGTATTCTATGGCTCGTTAATTAAGTACGATACTGATAAGTTTGCTCCGCTTTTAGAAGGTAAGCAGAAGAGCGATGGCAACAACACCATCGACCTAACGATCAAACTTACTCCCAAAGATGGCTCTGAAACAGAACTGGCGCAGTTTACATTGACGCTTACAGGCTTTAAACCGCTTTCCGACTTGAACAAAGAGTGGGCTATAGCTGGCAAAACAGAGGTAAACCAATTCTTTGGAAAGAAATTTAGGAATACAGCTGATGGCGATAAGAGTGAAGAAGTAAAACGCATAGATTCGAGGTTGTGGATAAACCTTGTACAAATGTCGATAAAACGAGGTAGCGGTTATGTAGACTTAGAACCCGTAAAAGTGAAAAGCGAGAACGGAAACTATAACGTAACGGCGTGGATTCCGACGAGCAGCGAGACAAAAGATCGTGACATTTACCTTGAAGAGCCTCAGATTGAGGTTATAGGAGCAGAGAAAAAGGGTTATTTCCTCGACATAAAGTATAGACTGACATCGGTTAACGAAACGGCTGTAGATGGGGTGGAGAAAACGATGAAGGTACATCTGATTCTGCCGTAGTATATAAAGACGTTACGTTAAAGTTACACAGTGGTCTTTCGTTTCATACCAAACGCCCCCTTGCACACGCAGTGCAAGGGCGTTTAGCATCCTATGATGAGGGTAATGCGGGGTTCAGGTAATTGCTTAGATTCCTTTATAGTATAAGCAAGAACAGCTTCCTGTGGCTGTATATTTTTATTAATGTTGTGATTTGCTTGAATTTTAATACCTTTGTACTATAAGCAACAACCGTATGAAAGTTATGCAAAGTTTCTTTTAGTTGTGATTTGCTTGAATTTTAATACCTTTGTACTATAAGCAACAACAGTAACGTCACCTACTTGTATAGGCGCATCGTTGTGATTTGCTTGAATTTTAATACCTTTGTACTATAAGCAACAACGCCTCTGCACGTCGGTTACTTGAGTTGTTAGTTGTGATTTGCTTGAATTTTAATACCTTTGTACTATAAGCAACAACAGTAACGTCACCTACTTGTATAGGCGCATCGTTGTGATTTGCTTGAATTTTAATACCTTTGTACTATAAGCAACAACTTTTCCATTGTATACTCTACTAAGTCAGCTGTTGTGATTTGCTTGAATTTTAATACCTTTGTACTATAAGCAACAACGCCTCTGCACGTCGGTTACTTGAGTTGTTAGTTGTGATTTGCTTGAATTTTAATACCTTTGTACTATAAGCAACAACGTATAGCATCCACAACATTGGTCACTTTGGTTGTGATTTGCTTGAATTTTAATACCTTTGTACTATAAGCAACAACTCTTATTAGCCAAATCTTGCACTTTAATTTGTTGTGATTTGCTTGAATTTTAATACCTTTGTACTATAAGCAACAACTTATTGTATTATTTATATTACAAAGATAGTGTTGTGATTTGCTTGAATTTTAATACCTTTGTACTATAAGCAACAACACAATAAAGCGAAGAGTTTCGAATAAGCGGTTGTGATTTGCTTGAATTTTAATACCTTTGTACTATAAGCAACAACGGTACGTGTCGTAAATACGTTTACCACACCGTTGTGATTTGCTTGAATTTTAATACCTTTGTACTATAAGCAACAACGATCTTACCAGCCGTTTTGTATAAAAAGGGGTTGTGATTTGCTTGAATTTTAATACCTTTGTACTATAAGCAACAACCCTCATTGGCTAGACAGTGTGTTTGTCGGTGTTGTGATTTGCTTGAATTTTAATACCTTTGTACTATAAGCAACAACATGGAGAAACAGAAGAAGACAACAACTTAAGTTGTGATTTGCTTGAATTTTAATACCTTTGTACTATAAGCAACAACGCTCTCCAGTAGCTTCATCAACTATCGGTTGTTGTGATTTGCTTGAATTTTAATACCTTTGTACTATAAGCAACAACCACCAACAAAAGAACTCAACACATTAGAACGTTGTGATTTGCTTGAATTTTAATACCTTTGTACTATAAGCAACAACTATAATCTCCGAAGTAAGAATCATTAGAGCGTTGTGATTTGCTTGAATTTTAATACCTTTGTACTATAAGCAACAACAGAACGCACACTGTTAGCTAAGAATGACGGGTTGTGATTTGCTTGAATTTTAATACCTTTGTACTATAAGCAACAACAGAATACGTGTATATTCCTAATATTCAGAAAGTTAAAAGGTAAAACAGAAAAATAAAAAAGATAGTACAAACGTGAAATCCCGCTCTATATGAGCGGGATTTTTTATTCCTAAATAATGTACTATCCTTCGTTTCCTTATTATTGAAAATTTTACTTTAGGTGGAAAAGTTGCTTAGAAAAACTTCCTGTATATAAATTAAAATAGTTCGAGCTGTTGACCGGGAGCATTGGGCTTTTGGGGCTTCTCACCAAAAAATAGCTGGATATTAGCAAACTGCTTGTCAGTGATACAAAGAATTCCAACCTTTCCAAATTTTGGTAAAAGATTTCGCACACGCTTCATATGAACTTCAGCATTCTCGATACTTGCACAATGACGTACATAAATAGAAAACTGAAACATGGTGAAACCATCACGTTGCAGAGATTTACGAAAGTCTATATAGCTTTCTTGTCTTTCTTTGTTTCCGTAGGCAAATCGAAGAAGACCAATATCCACATAACTCGATACTCGCTTAATCGATCAAAATCAGGCATTTTATCTTACATTTCAGGGTAGCTGATACGACGCAATTCACCAGAGAAGCATTTATACAAAGATGCTGTTGTCTGCTGAGCAGCGATCATTAGCGGACTGCGTTTGCCAGCTATCACCACATCAAGCATAGGAATACCAAGCAATTCCATCTTAATTTCTTTTGTCAGTAAGGCGTAGTTGTCAACTTTTCTAATGATTTCAATAACAAGTTGATCAACGTACGGTCGATATGGTTCCATTATATCATCAGCAAGACAATAGGCATTGTAGCGATTGTGATGATGAATTCCTAACGTAGGAAGCAACCCGCTGCCCACCAATGCACGTGCAATAACCGCCCTTAAAATGGCATAGCCATAGTTAAGCAGATTATTTGGTGGTTCACCTTCTCTGCCTCTTACGAACATTGGAATATCCGAAAAAAGATAACGCCAATAATATGCTGCTGCACGAGCTTCGATATTGTCAGGATCTCCGCTACGTACATTATCTGCCCACACGTTCATACCCTTCTCTTCTTTCCCCGTAACCTGAGCTAACACATATGCCTGATTCTGTATTTTCTGCTTGACTGTTTGCTGCCACAATTGCTTTTTCAGAGGGACAGATGCCTCTAACTGGTCACGAAAGCGCTCATTCTGTGTTGTATTTCCACAGAGAGGCAGCAAAAGACCTACCGGCATGCTACGCTGATCGCATGTAATGACAGCTGCATTATTTTCCAGCAGGGCTTCAAGTACACTGGATGTAATTGTAATACGACGATTGTCGAGAACCACCACCCCGATATCTTCTATCGGGATGGTACGTTCCGACTCTTTCTTGAAGCTCTCTGTCAGTATCTCATTCGTTTCTACCTCAGGTAACCGAATCAGCAATTGTGCATCCCGCAAACTTAAGTAAGCGGGGTTACTGAAACAAAGTGTCTTCTTTATCATCTTTCCAAAACTTTAATTATTAACAATCTCACCCAGTAAGTCTATCTTTATCTTGTGCGGATTTTTATCAAAGAAGGCTTGAAAACTTTGAATATTTAGGAATCTTTTATCTGGCTTATTCATTTTCTGGGAATCGAATATGGTTGTAGTAGAGAGGCAAAAGCGATAAACCATACTTGAAATATTTTGTACAACATAGAGATTATTTCCCAATGCTGCATAATCTTTTTCCTCCATCGCACGTTGATAATCGTCTTCCTCCATTCCTAGGATAAAAGATTCATTCTTCTGCATACTTACAATAAATGTCCATTCTGGCTCAGGAAATGTTTCTAAAATAGATTTTGGGATTTCTCGTTGCAAACCGCTAGAAATTGACTCCCATAACGCTGGAGGTTGCTCTATGATAGCAGGAATACCAAACCTCTTTCTACTTACAGCTTGCCAAAACGTAACGATGCTCTCATGATAGCCCCCATCTCTGTCTCTATAAATTGCAACATGATGATTATTTCCTGTTTTTACAAAGCCTACAGCTTGTCCTTCTCCATTATAGCGTAGAGGAACAACTGCAGATAGTCCGGTACGACATCGCACTGACTTAATAGGAATTTTACAAGCGTCATCAGCATATAATGGATAATTATCTAAATCTTTTAGGTTTTCCAAAGCCTTTTGGGGATTATTCCTATAGTCTTCGCCTTCAGGAAATCCAATATTAAGGCGTTGTTTGATGCGATTTCTTATATTTCCATCAACAATACTCATGAGTGTATTCCCTATATCGTCTTTTACTTTGACTTCTTCTAATCCCGTTTTCTTATTGGATTTAATTGTTTCTTCATATGTTTCCTTTCCTGTAAAGACAAATCCCATAGCACCTACACCTAATTTATATTTTATGACATAGACCGGGTCCAAGTCCCCTTGAATTTTGATCTTTCCATACACAGAATCTTCATGCAACACACCTCTTGGAATAAGAATTCCCCTTTGAACCACTTTCTTTTTCCTTTTAGAGTACACTGCTCGAGTTCCTGGAGAAGTAATTTTTTTGTTGACTTTGTAAGATACTAATGTCTTTGCAATCACCCTTTGAACTTCTTCTACACTAAAATGTTTCAACTCACGCAGCCATTGTTCTAACAAAGAATAATCATCCCGCCATTCCTTCTTTTCACTCTCCACTTCTTGATACATCTCGTCACGACATGTATTCAACGTATTAAGACGCTGAATCACAGATTGTTTTGTCATAGCAATAACCAAGGCATCTATGGCGTGATGGCGATGATCCAACCGTTTGCTCCAACCAGAAATCACCTCTCTTTCATGCTTGCCACCCCGATGTTCAAACTGAACAACTTCAGTAAGTCCACCTTGTTTGTATCGATTAAAGTTCAACTTATGTAAGATTGTATCATATCCCCAAATATGTCTGATGAAGCTAGTTACATGACCTGATGTTACAGTCACATCATAACAAACCTTTTGCAATAACTCCATGGCCTTTCGGGAAATATATTGTGTCTGTCTGAGATCTCTGTTTATAAAATCCTGTGGTATATCTTCTGACTTCATTAAGAGCCAATCCATTTTTTTCTTACTTATTTTTCCTTCGTCATAAAGCATTTTAACTACATTCAAGTAGACTTCAAAACGTTCTTCACCCAATGAACTTACATACTCATAAGCTGTCCTCCGCCCCTTCTTTCTATTACACTCCCTGCAAGAGCATGTTTTATTTGAATAGCTATTATCAAAGAGCAAGGCCTTAGGAATAATATGTTCTGTTTCTACTTCCCCCCCACGTAAAAATTCATTCAGGTTAATTCCGTTACCACAATACAGACATCTCTCTCCTGTCTCTTTCCAAAGACGATACCTTTCCAATCGATTTTTAGTAGGGTGTATTCCCTCCTCTTCTAAAATCTTACCGTCTCTTTTCTTCTCTCTTTCCCGAGCAGCAATACCATCACTCATCAATTTTCGCTCCTCCTTACTTTGTTTTAATTCACGCGCAAGTTCAACTCTAATCGTGTCAGGCCTACCGTATTTAGCAATAATAGCATTGACTACATTGATCATCTGATTAAGAATTTTCTCTACAATGGGTTGTCGAAGTTCATTCTTACCAATTTGAGGCAGTTTCTCCAACAATACCCTTTGCGCATTCTCCTCTTTCGTTAAACTATTCGAATGATTAATTCCTATATACTCACATGCCTCATTATACTTCAATCCTGCCTGCAAATAAGGTAAAAGACGTCTGATTACCTTCACTGATTTATTGCCGTAGCCATCTTTCGTAAAGTCTATATTATACAACAGATCTATAATTTCATCATCCTCTATCTTAAAATTTTTCCGTAAAGTATCTTTCAACTGTCTTTTATCCTTAAGAGAGTAAATTGCGTGCCATAAACGATACAAAGGCTGTCCAATACAATCGGGATTTACCATTTGTAACGACTCTCCCGTCACCTCATCGCATACAACGGTTGGCATGTTATTCAACTGAAATCTCAACAGTTCTTCACAATCTTCAACTCCTTGAAGAGCCTTTTGCAATTGCACAAATGTTGTATTGCCCTTAAGCCCTCTTTTTACCGCATCATTGGCAGACCATCCATCTCGTTTGCTAATACCGAGAATCTTGTAAAGCACAGTAAGTCTGAGTATTTCATGCGTATTAAGATAATTAAAGAGTTCTCTCTTCTGGACAAGAGTAATTTCTAACTCTTCACCTTTCTTATTACGCAAAGAAATATTATTCACTTCCTCCCATATCTTCTCTATCTGATAGAGTGGATTAGACTTAGCAGCCACCTTGGGTCCATTATAGAAAACCTTTCCATTTTCATCCTTATAGGGCTTTCTTTCAAAATCACACACAGAGACGAGATGCTTACATGACTTACCATGTCTCTGATAAAAAATAATATAATTACGCAACTTATCGATAACCTTCTCTGTAAGTAATTCTGGGTAAAACTTTTTCTGGCATTCTATTATCCTGTCAAATTCTTCCTCATACGCCTCACGAGGAAACACTTGATCCTTAATACGAAAAGTGTAAAAAGTTCCTTTCTCTGTTGTAACAGCTGTTTCTTTTAATTTCAAAGCAAAATATTGACCGATTGTCTGCTGCCGTTCTTGTATCATACAATACCGCTCATTGACCGCTTTCACATATCCTTTTTGCTTATTATCTGAAGACACATCCGACTTTCCATGCTTATAACCGCGTCGTTGATTGATGTGATACAACACTCTCCCAATCTCAGCTAAAGACAATTTCTTACCTTCCGTAGCTGCATTTGCCCGCAACTGCCATAAATCAAGTACAGGTAGTTTTATCAATGTTTCATCAGGCATCATGCCTATATGCCTCAACTCCGCAGTAAGAGCATCCCGTCTTTGCACATATCGGGAATAACCCTTACGAACACTTTTTGCCTTTGTCTTTTTTTGATTTAAGGTACAAGTAGCACCTGCAGAAAATTCTTTTGAATTGTCAGGGTCCATAGATACAATTCTCTCCCCTAATGCTAGAATTTTTATTGGCTCACCACTATCTGTTATAAAGATAAGGGCCCATCCAACTGAACCTACACCTAAATCTAAGCCTAAAACTAATTTCATATTTCTTTTGTTTTTATTTGGTTGAGTAATTGAGAAGTATTATATTTGCAACATAAATTCAAGCAAATCACAATAAGGATAATTCCGTTGTGTAAACATTTAGGGTGGGGCAAGATTACTTGCCTCGCCTTGTATTGATACCATACCCTTACCGCTTTATTTCGTTTTTCTTTCATGGGCCTTTTATTTTCATTCGGTACCATTCGCAAAAATAGTAGATTGTTTTAACAATTCCAAACAATTAGCACAAAAGGTATTTTAACATAATCAAAAGTAGTTATTATTATCTTTAAGTGTATGTATCAAAAAATAAAAGCATAGGTTTTGAGTTGCAAAAGCTATGCTTTTGGCATGCAAAACATCATCTTTTAGAGACTAAAACCTATGCTTTTACACAGCAAAACTTATGCTTTTGCAAAACAAAAAACATAGTCTTAGGGAGTTTTAGAGGAATAAATAATATACAAAATCCACCTCTAAACTTGCAAAAAACTAATTATCAGCGACATATGTAACCGTAAAATCCTTACGTTTTTATGACCTAAGAACAAGTTGGATGATTTCGTTGACACTCTCGCGAAATACCTTCCGATTTCCAGACAATCCTCAAACTTACAATTTGTAAGTAGGTGGGATGGGTTATGTAAAGAGAAAACATGAAAGCAAACGATTGCACACGCACATCGCTATATTTGACTTATATCAAGAGAAGGGCATCGCGAAAAGCGCGTAACTTAGCATCCGAAATCAAACACTATGCATTTATGAGAAAAATTTTTATCGCTTTATGCACCGCTTTATTCGCGTTTTCTACACTGACGCGTGCGCAAGGATGGCCCGCCAACTATGACGGCGTAATGCTGCAAGGCTTTTACTGGGACAGCTACAGCGATACGCAATGGAGCAAGTTGACATCTCAGGCCGATGAACTGTCGGCTTATTTTAACCTGATTTGGGTGCCCCAGTCGGGCTATTGCAACACCACCCATATGCAAATGGGCTATCTGCCGATATGGTGGTTTAACCATTTAAGTGCGTTTGGTACCGAAGCACAGTTGCGAACGATGATTAAGACCTTTAAAGATAAGGGTACAGGCATTATCGAAGATGTGGTTATCAACCACAGAGCGGGTAATACCAACTGGTGCGACTTCCCCACAGAGACGTGGAAAGGTTATACCATGTCGTGGACTTTGGCAGATATTTGTGCTAATGACGACGGTGGAAACACCCGAAATCAGGGTTATAACGTTACCGGAGCCGCTGATACAGGCGACGATTTCGGCGGCGGACGCGACCTTGACCATACATCGGCAAATGTGCAAAACAATATCAAACTGTATCTCGACTTTTTGTTGAACGATTTGGGTTACAGTGGTTTTCGCTACGATATGGTGAAAGGCTACGCCCCCAGATATACAGGCGAATATAACGCCTCTTCGCATCCTACCTACTCGGTGGGCGAATATTGGGACGGCAACCCTGTGCCGGTGAAAAACTGGATTGAAGGAACGCGACACGGAAATGTTATTCAGAGTGCGGCATTTGATTTTCCGCTGAAGTTCTACATCAACGAAGCGTTTGGCAACGGAACGTGGAACAAACTGACATGGGGTGCATTAGCCAACGATCCTAACTATAGTCGGTATGCCGTAACCTTTGTTGACAATCACGATACGGCACGTCCTGCTAACGAAGGAGGTTCGCGTTTGAATGCCAACATCGCAGCTGCCAACGCCTATATTTTGGCCATGCCCGGCACGCCCTGCGTGTTTTTAAGTCACTGGAAATCGTATAAAACCTTGATAAAGAAACTTATCTTATCGCGCAAAGCAACGGGTGTAAGCAACCAAAGTACTATTATCAGCGCGTCGGAACAGGGCTCGGGCTTTGTGCTAAATGTTCAGGGAACGAAAGGAAAAGTGTTGCTGCTGCTCGGAAACACGAGCAATGTGAGCACGTTGGGTTATCAGTTGGCGGTAGAAGGTGATAATTTTAAATACTTTGTCAGTGAAAACATAGACCTTTCGGCACTGAAAAACATCAAGGATGATGCTTCAACGTTTGTTGCTCCGGCATTCTGCAAGGTTGAAAAAGACGAAACTTGCGCTTTCTTTGAGGCTCCGG
Organism: Hoylesella saccharolytica JCM 17484; assembly: GCF_000614205.1. GTDB lineage: Bacteria > Bacteroidota > Bacteroidia > Bacteroidales > Bacteroidaceae > Prevotella > Prevotella saccharolytica. The sequence continues at coordinate 90,211 of NZ_BAKN01000001.1, read as the reverse complement.
GGGGATGGAACAGCACCGTTTATTGCTGGCGATGGGACAACACCGGCAATTATACGGGCGGCATTTGGCCGGGTGTTGCCTGCACACGCGTAGGCACAGCAACCAATGGAAACGGGGTATGGAAATGGAGTTGGAACAAGGTTTTTACATCTACAGCGGCTTCCAACACAGGTATCATCTTCAGTAACAACGGTACTCCACAAACCATAGATATGCCTTTTACCAACGGAGGCTATTACGACATCACCGGTTTGCAGGGTGTTGTCGATGCGATAACGACCTCTATTGGCGGCGTTGAAGCTGGCGATGGTATGGCACTAACCAATGTTTACACCCTTGACGGGCGTCTGCTTCGTCGCCAAGTCAAGTCTACCAACGCCACAGAAGGCTTAGCCAAAGGCGTTTATATCGTAGGAAGCAAGAAAATTGTGGTGAAATAGTATTGGGATAGATCAGGAATTAAGGATGAGGGATTAGGATTGGATGGTGCTTGAAAAACAAAATGAAGAAGTAAAAAGCAAGATACATCCTCTCCTCATCCCTCCTTTTTATCTTAATGCCATATATGGCAAGACAGTTAACTACCCTCTATCGGGTTTTCATTCAGTCGGTTTAACCGCAGCGTTTGGTCGCAATAATCTACCACAGTAAGGCGATGCGTAATGAAAATAATCGTCTTATCATGACTTGCCAGAATGTTTTGCAACAGTCTGCGCTCTGTTTCTGAGTCGAGTGCACTGGTCGATTCGTCGAAAAGCATAATGCTTCGGTTGCGCAAAAGGGCACGAGCGATGCCGATACGTTGCGCTTGTCCCTCGCTCAAACCACCTCCCGACTCACTGCAAACCGTATCAAGTCCGTCGGGAAGTTCCATCACAAAGTCGGCACAACTTTTGTGTAGCGCCTCTATCATCTCTTCGTCGGTGGCCGAAATGTTACCCAACAGTAAGTTATCGCGAATGGTTCCACTCATCAAAGTGTTACCCTGCGGCACATAAACAAAGTTGCAACGCATCAGCGGTGACAGTGTTTGTGTTTCCGTTGGGTTGTATATTTCCACCGTTCCGCTCTTTGGAAGCACCAACGCTAACAGTAAACGGATAAGCGTTGTCTTACCGGCACCGGTCTCACCCAGCACTGCCGTGCAACTGCCGGGACTGAAATCAAAGTTCAGGTCTTTAATTATTGTGCGCTCTTTTCTGCTGTAAGCGTAGGTTACACCACGTAGCCGAATGCCGCATGGAGCATCTAAGAAGATGGGTTCGCCCTGTTCTTCGAGCGGGTTTTCTTCTAATTCCATCAGTCGTTCGGCAGCGGTGAATACCGCCACGAACGCCGGAGCCAACTTGGTAAGATTGCGGGCGGGTGTTTGTATACGGTTAACCAGCTGCAAAAAGGCCGTCATTCCGCCAAAAGTAAGCGTGTGTTCAGACATCCGAATGGCTGCCCAAAGGAACGCAATAAGATAGCCCAACGCAAAGCCGAAGTTAACAATGACACCCGAAAAAACAGAAAAGCGAGTGCGACGAACCACCCGATGGCGCAGCTCGCTTTGTGTATCTTCGAGCTTATTGACCATAATGGCATCGCTTTCGAGTGTCTTAATGAGCATTCTGTTTTGTATTGTTTCTTGTAAAACACTTTGAACTTTGCTGTCAGAGTCGCGAACCTGACGTGTAAGTTTGCGCATACGCCCTACGTAAGTTCTGCTTACAAGAATAAAAATGGGAATAATCGCCACCGTAATGAGCGCTAACATCCGGTCCATTGAGAAGAGAACAAAGAATGCACCGATAAACATAGCGAGCACAGAAAGCGACGATGGGATGGTCTCGGTTAAGAAAGTAACCACCTGATTGACATCTTGCTCGAGCCGATTGAGTACATCTCCCGAGTGAAAAGACTCTCGCCCATGCCATTCCGAACGTAAAATACGGTCTAACATACGTTGTTGCATCCTATTTTGAGCCTTTATTCCGAGTATGTTTCTTACCCATGTGCTCGATATACTCAATGCAAAGTCGCAGAGAATAAGCGTTCCCATCAGTGCCACAGCCCAGTATATAGACCCCGTTGAAGCCCCCGACGCAACGTCGATGGCATGCTTTACGGCCCACACCTGCGACAAACTAACCACTACTTGCAACACCCCGATAGAGGCATTGAGCACTGCTTGCAGCCGATTTCCTTTTGAAGCACGCCACAACCACTGCAAAATGATCTTTGCAGGATACTTGTTTTCGGGGATTCTAAGCAGAGATTTTAAACGCATAAGATGAAATGGTTGAGGATGATTTCTTAAAAATTACTTCTGTTATCCGCACCCCACATCATCTTGTTTCTTAACATAGAGAAGTAGTTTTGTCCGTTTCGGCGCACTACCTTAATTGTATAGGGGGCCTTTTTGATACGTATGCGCGTGCCTTCAACTAACTTTTCACTGCGCCCGTCGACAGCAATGAGGAAGTTATGCGACCTGCTTTCGACCATCAATTCTATCTCCACATCATCGCTTAGCACAATAGGGCGGATGTTCAAACTGTGCGGTGCTACCGGCGTTAAGCATAAATCATTGGTTCCAGGAACGATAATCGGACCGCCGTTAGAGAGGTTGTAAGCCGTAGAACCTGCCGGAGTGGATACGATTAAACCATCAGCCTGATACGTTATCAGGTATTCGCCGTTCACATACGTATGTATCGAGATCATCGCAGCTTCGTCGCGCTTCAGCACCGCAATATCATTTACGGCGTAAGGTTTGCTTTCACAGCCCTCTCCATCAGCTTCAACCTGTATCACGGTATGTGTTTCGAGCCTAAATTCGCCGGTAAAAAGGGCGGTTAATGCTTGTTCTATTTCAGCCGGAAGCACATCGGCCAGAAAGCCTAATCTACCTAAATTGATACCTATAATTGGTATATTCTTCGCTCCAACCCTGCTTGCCGCTTTCAAAAAGGTGCCGTCTCCGCCCATCGAAATGGCGAAATCCGCCTCAAAACAATCGTCAGTCAGCACGCCCGAGATATGGGTTTGTTGTGTTTTTTGCTGCGAAACACGTTCGTAAAAACGACTGTCGAGATAGATTTCTGCACCATAACGGCTCAAGCAAGCCAGCATTTCTTCTATCACCCGCTCGTTTTTCTCTTGATATTCGTTACCGAAAACGGCAAACTTCAACGGCTTGTTAGACATCTATTTTACTTTAAAAATAATCTGTTATTTCATTATATACATACCGATTACAAAGTTATTAAATTTTTACGAATGTGCTAATATCTCTTTGAAAAACAGTATATTTGCACTATTAACACAGATGTTACATGCGGATAACTCTCTTTTTTTTACTCATCATTGCAACATCCGTTATGCAGGCGCAGGTTTTTCAGCTGGAAAAGAAAACCGACAGCTTGTATTATCTCACGTTAAAAACCGACTCTACACTCGATAAATGGAAGCTGCCTCATCCTGTTTACCGCTTTTGTACAGGAGATATTGACGGCGACGGAAGCATCGATGCGATGGTGGGAGTTATCAATATAACCCGTTTTTACAAACAACCGGGCCGACGGCTGTTTATCTTTAAAAACAAAAAAGGACGTGTACGACCGCTTTGGTTAGGCTCTAAGCTGGGCGGAATACTGCAAGACTTTCGCGTTGTCAATGATAAAATACGAAGTCTTGAAACAACAACAGACGGCCATTATGTCGTTGCCGAGTATAAATGGCAAGGCTTTGGGATGGGCTTTGAACGCTTTATCGTCGTCAAAGTTGAGCGAGATGAGGCCTTGAAAGCATTTAAAGAATAGGCTCGCACCACTTCATTCACACCTCATTTTTTACTATTTAAACAATCAAAATTCATACAATATGTTCAGAAAAACGATTTTATTAACCGCATGTATCGCACTTACGGTGGGATTATTTGCGCAAACCAAGCCCAAGAAAGTTATTCTACCGGGTAACGGCCGACTTGACATTGAGAAGTTTAACAAGCGTATCGACTTGAAAATGGACCTCTCGAAGCTGTCTCTTAGCGAGTTAAGAGTGTTGCGAAATGCCTTTGCCGCACGACAGGGTTACATCTTTAAAAGTGCCGATTTACGCAGTATCTACTCGCAAACGTCGTGGTACGACTCGTTGATGTGGAAACGTTTTGACGCCGAAGAGGCAGCCGGTACGTTCGATGAGAACAACGGCAACGCTTACGGACAGCGTCCGGTAACGCTCAAAAAAGAAGAAATCGACTTTATTAGCAAGATAAAACAGTACGAAAACAAAATTCTTCAGAACCGCACAAACCTGCCGAAGGGACATATTGTGAACCTCGATTTATTGCTCAATCCTTTCCAATTAGAAACCTTCGACCCTCGTTTGAAAGAGGCTTTGGGCCGTAATGGCTTTGCCATTGTTCCCGATAATAAGCTTCAACTGTTTCATATCTACGAGAAAAACGATTACTCTAACTTCCCCAGCTTTGTAACTACCGATCTTTATTTACAGCTTTTCCACCTATATTTTGATGCTGTTTTGCGCGATGTTGAAGAGAAAAAGCTCGACTCGCTCACTACTTTATTCTGCCAAGAGATGTATAAACGCATGACAACGTTGGTTACCAATGCTGCAACAGGTAAGGAAATACGTCGTTCAGCCGCATTTTGTCAGGCGTATTTTGGCATTGCTTTGGCGCTCGAAACGGATAAGTTGCCCGATGATATCACCGATACTTACCGAGAAATGGCGGCCTATGAGGTAGAAAAAGTAAATGCTTCAGAAAATGCCGGTTCAGAGTTTCTTGATTATAAAGATGTACAATTCCCTTATTCTTTGTTCCGTCCGCGCGGTCATTACACGCGTTCTGAACGCATAAAGCATTATTTCCGCACCATGATGTGGCTACAAACGGTACCTTTCGGTACAGATAAAGCCGACCAATTAAAGTGTGCTGCGTTGCTGGCCAACACCATTGGAAGCGACCCCAACCTGCAAAAGGCTTACAATGCACTGTTCGAGCCCATCACATTTTTATTCGGCGAGCCCGACAACATCACTATTATGCAGGTTTACGACCTGATGAAAACCGCCTATCCGAACGTAGAAAAGCTGCTCGCCAATAAGAAAATGCTTTCACAACTGCGCGAACAAATCGAACAGGTGGCGAAAAAACAAACACGTATCCGGCCGAAATACGAGCTTACAAGTCCGTATAAAATCAACCTGATGCCCCAACGTTACATGCCCGATGCAGAGGTTTTAAACGAGATGGTCGATGCCATTAACAAGCCCACAAAGCGCAATGTGCCCAGCGGACTGGATGTTTTTGCGGCGATGGGATGCCCGGCGGCAGAACGTATTTTGCTCAACGAGCGGGGCGAAGCAAAACGCTGGGAGCTTTTTACCACTGTGCTCGACAGCATGAAGACGCGTATGGGACAGATCAACTGGCAGGCAACGCTGGCTACCCGATGGATAAACGCATTGAAACAGCTGAACCAACCCACCGACAATGCACCTTATTTTATGCGCACGCCGCAATGGGATAAGAAGAATTTGAATACCTCGCTGGCTTCGTGGGCTGAACTGAAACACGACGCTATTTTGTATGCCAAGCAGCCGATGGGTGCCGAATGTGGCTCAGGAGGACCACCCGAACCGGTTGTTAAAGGGTATGTTGAGCCCAATGTAAAGTTCTGGGCGAAGGCGGTAGAACTAACAACAACGCTTGAAAAGGTGCTTAAAAAGTATGGTTTAATGACCGATAAGGCTGAAAGAACCACCGAAAGGGTAAAAGAAATGGCAGAATTTCTCTTGAAAATCAGCCAAAAAGAGCTGGCAAAAAATACACCGCTGACTGACGAAGAATATAATAACATAGAGATTATAGGCTCTACATTCGAGAATATTTCGCTTGATTTGGTGCGCTCGGATGATGCTTTTCTTGACGGTTGGGACAATGTAGAGGGTGCAGATAAAAGCATTGCGATTGTTGCCGATGTATATACTGCCAACCTTCGGAACAACCCCAATCACTCCATTCTTTACGAAGCAACGGGTCCTGCCTACGAAATTTACGTGGCTGTGCCCATCAATAACGAACTGTACTTAATGCGTGGTGCAGTCTTTTCTTATCGTGAGTTTGAGCAATCTACCGACCAGCAGCGACTCACCGACGAAGAATGGCAGGAGAAGTTAAAGCAAAAGCCATTCTTAGGTGTACCCCGATGGATGGAAGAAATCACCGTTCCGCTGGAACAAACCCCCACCGATAACGAAGAAATCTTTTACAGTTCGGGGTGCTAAACCCTTTTTTTCAGAGCCTTAACCTCTTTGAACAGGAGGTTAAGGCTCTTTCTATAACCTGTATTCTGCATATTTACATATACGGGTAAACATCTAAACACCAACAAAAGTTGATACAAAAAAAGGTCTTCATAAAGCTTGTCGAGGCTCTTTGGTGGCAAAAAAGAGGGCAGTTAACTTTTCTTCTCTTCTTTCTCATCATGTTTTCGGGCCACGCCGGCGACACGTTAACCGTTACCTTTACGGGCGATGTACTGCTCGATCGTGGTGTCAGAACCCGTATTCAATATGTAGGCATTGACCGATTGTTCAGCGCAGGCATCCGAAAAACATTTCAATCGTCGGATATAGTTGTAGGAAATTTAGAGTGTCCGGCTACTAAAATCAAGTCGCCGGTATTCAAAAAATACATCTTTAGAGCAGAACCCGAGTGGCTCTTCGACCTTCAACGGCATGGTTTTACCCACCTTAATTTGGCCAATAACCACAGTATTGATCAGGGTCGGGCAGCACTTTTAGACACCAAAAACAATATCGAGGCAGCAGGAATGATACCTGTCGGGGCCGGTAACAATATGCCCGAAGCCGCCCAACCCATACTATTGGCCACCCATCCGCGTCCTGTTTACCTACTGGCTTCGCTGCGATTGCCTCTCGAAAACTATGCTTATCTGCCCGATAAAGCCTGCGTAAGTCAAGAACCCATCGACACATTGCGTGCCCGTATCAACCGTATCCGCCAACAAGAACCCTCTGCCTACATCATCGTTAACCTGCATTGGGGGTGGGAACATCAGCTTATCCCCACACCCACTCAACGCCAAACGGCTCGCCAACTAATAGATGCAGGTGCCAATTGTTTAATTGGTCACCATACTCATACCCTGCAAACCGTTGAAGAATACAAAGGTTGTCGCATTTATTATAGCATCGGCAACTTTATCTTCGACCAAACCAAGCCCATCAATACGCGTGCCTGCATCGTAAAATTAAAAATCTCTCGTCTTGCAGCTACTGTCGAAACAATTCCCATCGAAATAAAAAACTGCACTCCTCACATCGTGACTGAAACGAAAGAAAACCACTCCCAACCTCTCCAAAAGTGAGAAGAGCTTCGCAAAACAAGTAAAAATGAGGGGGGTATTTTTTCCATGCTAGATTGATTACATTTATTTTGTTGATACAGGCAATACCTCTGATGAGTGAAAATGTCCGACTTAGAGAGCAAGAAAACAATAGAAGGAATACATAAAATTAAAGTAAGAAAATATGGCACGAGCAACAACAAAAGTTGATTTACTTACATCCGCCAATGGGCAATTCGAAAAAATGTGGGAACTCATTGATGGTATGAGCGAAGATCAACAGATAACAACATTTGCAGAAGAAATGGCATCGGCTGGTAAAGAAGCACATTGGCGTCGGGATAAAAACTTGCGCGATGTCCTTGTGCATCTGTACGAATGGCATCAATTATTACTAAATTGGGTAAAAGCCAATAGCAACGATGAAGGCAAACCATTTTTACCTGAACCGTATAATTGGAAAACTTACCCAGAAATGAATGTTGAGTTTTGGAAGAAACATCAAAATACGCCATTCGCAGAAGCAAAGGCAAAACTAAAAGAGAGCCACAAAGCCGTAATGAAACTGATAGAGCAATTCTCTAATGATGAACTATTTGCCAAAGGCACATTCGTTTGGGCGGGAACTTCTCCACTCGGAGCTTACTGTGTTTCGGCAACTGCAAGCCATTATGATTGGGCAATAAAAAAAATAAAACTGCATATCAAAACATCTAAGAAATAATGTAAAAGAAATGAGAATAGATTAATTCCGAGTATAGCATAATGTATTTGGTCACAAAATGTTAGTAAGACTACTAACCTTTTCAACTACTTCCTTATCCTAAATCGGCTTTACTTTATCTATTTCACTTACTTTCAAATTGTTACTTTTTTAACGTTTAAGAACACTTTCGATTTTCTTTTTTCGTTACAAAACACCTTTCTAATCTAGAGAAATATTTTCGTTTATTTGGTCAAAAATGAGCGTTGAAAATGTAAAAGCACAAGTTTTGAGTTGCAAAAGCATAGCTTTTAGCATGCAAAACATCAGCTTTTGGAGGGTAAAACCTATGTTTTTACACCCCCCAAAACACGGTTTTAGGGCGTTTCAGAAGGGTAAAAAGAAAGCAAAAACCATCTAACAACGCACAAATGATTAATAATCAATGCTATACGTAACCGTAAAATCCTTGCGTTTTTACGAGCCAAGAACAAGTTGGATGATTTCGTTGGCACTCTCGCGAAGTTGCTTCCGATTTCTTGACAACGTGAAAACTTACAAATTGTAAGCAACTTAAAGGTGAAAAAATGAAAGGGTGAAAAAATGGCTAACGCCACAATTATAGAATAAAAAATAGGGATAAATCCCCTCTCTATCTCGCCTTTATAAGGAGAGAGATGTGCTGCATTACTACTTAAACAGGTTACAAGCAAGCAACTCGTTATACTTTTATAGGCTCTCTATTTATCTCAAAGAAGCAATTCTCCGCATCTTCAGCTGGTTTTTATTCGTTGTAAAGGGATAATTCTTCGTGTCTTTAATTTGTCTCTATTCATTACAAATGAACAGTTTCTTTATTTTCAACCTATCTCTATTCGTCGCAAAAAAGTAACTCAACACATCCCTCTCTCCTTAGTAAAAAAGTTAGGAGGAGATGTAACCATAAACAGGCGTTGCAAAATGGTAAAAGAAGCGTGTTCAGCGATAAGTAGAGCTATTCTTTACCATCGTTTTTTCATACCACGTTCACGATTATTTACAACTTAATTTTTTTGTATGATACTTGCACTTTTCATTTTTTGTACTATCTTTGTGAAAAGATAGTGCAACCGATATGAGAAAAGTGGTTTTCCAGAATGTCTTTTTTCATGGTTGAAGTTATTTGATAAGAGCGCCACAATCGCGTGCGGTTGCCTATCGTTTTTATACCTAATATCATTCTTATTAATAGGAGACCCGAACAATGATGAACCAATTGAAAGAAAAACTGCATTGTGAACAGTGCTCGCTCGTTATTCTGCACGAGGGTAAGATGATTACATTTAGCGGACACGGGGTGAGAACACTCTACAACATTTTAAGTAAACAACCTGAAGTACTCTTTGAGTCGAAATTAGCAGTGAAGGCTGTTGGACGAACAGCCGCTAAGAATTTGATAACAGGAAAGGTAGATGAGGTGTACGCCGACTTTATCAGTGAGCCTGCTTATAACGCGCTGAAAGATGCCGATATCAAGGTGATGTACGGTAAAAAGGTAAGCCATTCGGAGTTTCTTAAAATCTGGGAACGACTGGGAGAGCATATTGACTGAGGCAGAAAGCAGTGATGGTGTGCGCCGAATGGTAACGTTTCGGCAGCGATAAACCACACTTTTGGTCTGTCGATAACTAATAAACCGCGAGCCATCAACAAGCGGCAGATGCCTTGCGAACATTCTGTTCGAGGCATATTACCAATTGTTGATGGCCCGCGATTTGTCGTTCTTGGATATAACCGGCTGTTTAAAGCGCCCGTTTTAGGCGTCGTGCAGTTTGGTTCCCATACGTGCTTCGACAACATTCACCACATAATCGCCCAGCTTCTCGCACTCGTTGATGATGTCCATATACATCGTTCCGCTGGTGTAGGTATAGAGATGGTTGTCTATATCGTTGATATTCTGATTGCGAAGCTGCTTGCGATAGTTGTTGATTTCGTTTTCGATATTGAACGAATGGTTTATATCGACATTCTCTTTGCGACCGTTGATAACCACATTCATTTGCGAAAGGCTGTCGTCGGTAAGCTCGAACATCTGGTGAATACGTTCGTATTGCTGCTCGGTAAAATTCTCTTTCGAGTTGTTTTGCCTGCTGATGGTGCGTGCCAGATTGTAACAGCTGTCGCCGATACTTTCTAATTCAGAAATCTCACGCATCATATCGCGTATCTTCCCCTTGGTATCGTCACTCAAATGAGCATCGCTTACGGCGCTGAGATACTTGGCAATTTCAAGCTCCATGTTGTCGGATATGCTCTCGTATTTCTCGATTCGCGTAAAGAGCTTTACAAATTTAGAGTCTTCTTTGGTACCCAACAGTTCTCTTACCATACCAAACATACGCTGAATACGCTCTGCAAACGAGCAGATTTCTTTTTGAGCTTCGAGCACAGACAGTTCCGGCGTCTTCATAATGCCGGCCTGAATGAAGCGGAGGCGGAATTCTTCGTCTTCTTCTTTCTTACCCGACTTGACAATCCAGCACACTACTTTCTCTATCTGCGGTATGAACCAAATAAGTATTCCGGTGTTCAACACATTGAAGAAGGTATGGAATGTGGCAAGGATAATGGGTAGTTTAACCGATAATTCGTGCACGGAGAGACGCGGTCCGTCGGGGTCGTAGCCTACAATATGACAAATTGTGTGAACGAAAGGATAGAAAAGGCAGAGCACCCAGATAACACCAAAGACGTTAAAGACAAGGTGAGCCATAGCCGTTCGCCGTGCTTGGGTGTTCGACCCCAATGCAACGAGGTTGGCTGTACCCGTTGTTCCGATGTTCTCGCCCATCACAAGGGCTATTCCCAGATAGACAGGTAGTACGCCGGTAGAGCACAATAAGATGGTGATGGCCATCACTGCGGCAGATGATTGCACAATCAACGTAATGATAGTACCTATCAGAAGGAAGATAAGAATGGTGGTATAGCTGTTTACATCAAACGAACCGAAGAAATCGATAACGGTTCTGTTGTTCTGCAAATTCATCGACTTGCCCGTATCGCTCAATAAAACAAGACTGAAAAAGAGGAATGCAATACCGAAGAGAAAATCGCCTTTGTAACGGTGTTTACGCGAGTAGATGAGCACGATACCCACCAAAAAAGCCGGAAAAACAAAGTTGGTAAGGTCTAAAGAGTAGCCCAACGACATAATCCAGGCCGTTAACGTGGTACCAATGTTGGCTCCCATGATAACCGAAATGGCTTGTGCCAGGGTTAGCAGACCCGCATTAACGAACGAAACCGTCATCACCGTGGTAGCAGTAGACGACTGCACAGCACTTGTAATGAAGGTTCCGGTAAGCATTCCCGTAAATCGGTTGGTGGTCATGGCACCTAAAACATGTCGCAATTGAGGTCCGGCCATCTTCTGTAAAGCCTCACTCATAATTTTCATTCCGTAGATTAGCAAGGCCAAAGAACCTGCTATCTTAAAAAAAATGATTAAAAAATCACTTGTCGCCATAATTTATTTTACTGTGTTTACCTTTGTTTTGGGACTTCTTAATTTATTTGATAACTTTACACTCACGAAAGTTAAATAACCCAAGAGAATGAAGCAAGTAATACAAATTCGTTGCAAAAATAATAAAAAAACTTATAACGTGCCTATTGGCAGCACACTTTATGACGTTTTCGGTGAAGTAAATCTACAAATGGAATACGGCCCTATCAGCGCCAAAGTAAATAATAAGGTTGAAGGAATGCATTACAGGCTGTATCACAACAAAGACGTTGAGTTTCTTGATTTGCATTCGCCGTCGGCCCTTCGCACCTACACCCGCTCACTGTTTTTTGTGCTTTGCAAGGCCATTCACGACCTGTACACCGGCAGCGAAGTGATTATCGACATTCCGGTGTCTAACGGTTATTATGTGGATTTGCGTATCGGGCGACCTGTGGAAACGGAAGATGCAACACGGATACGCACACGAATGCAGCAGATTATTGACCAACGCATCCCCATTTCTCGACATGAAACCACCACCGAAGCAGCTATCGAGATGTTTAAGACCAAAGGCGACACGGCGAAAGTAAAGTTGCTGGAAACCTCGGGAAAGCTTTACACCACGTACTATCAGCTCGACGACTACATCGACTCTTATTACGGCGCACTATTGACCAATACTTCTGAGCTGTATCTTTTCGGTTTGGAAAAGTATTTTGACGGGCTTTTATTGCGCGTTCCATCGTTGGCAGACCCCTCGCAACTGGGCGAACTGATTACGCAAAACAAGATGTTTGAGATTTTTAAAGAACATCACCGCTGGCAAAACATCTTGGGAATTAGTACCGTGGGCGACTTCAACAAGGCCGTTTCTAACGGGTTTACCACCGATATGATCAACGTTTCGGAGGCGTTGCAAGAAAAGAAGATAGCCCAAATGGCCGACGAGATTGCTGCAAGGAAGAACATTCGCGTGGTACTTTTGGCCGGTCCGTCGTCTTCAGGCAAAACAACCACCTGCAAGCGGCTCTCCGTTCAGCTGCTCGCCAACGGCATCAAACCCGTTCAGATTTCGCTCGACGACTACTTCGTAGACAGAGACAAAACACCGAAAGACGCCGATGGAGAGCTGGATTACGAGAGTTTGTACGCACTGAACATTCCTTTGCTGAACCAACAATTCAACGCCCTGTTTCGCGGAGAAGAAGTTCAGCTACCCAAATACAATTTTCAAGCCGGTAAAAGCGAGCCCAATGGTAAGCGACTGCGGCTCGATGAGCAGAGTATTCTTATCGTTGAAGGTATTCATGCACTTAATCCGGAGCTCACGGCACAAGTTCCCGAAGAGCAGAAATATCGCATCTACGCCTCGGCCCTCACCACCATTTTGCTCGACAACCATAACTATATTCCCACCACCGACAACCGTTTGCTGCGCCGCATCGTACGCGACAACAAGTATCGGGGTGTTTCTGCCGCCGAAACCATTCATCGTTGGCCCAGCGTCAGGGCAGGCGAAAACAAGTGGATATTCCCCTTTCAAGAAAATGCCGATGTGATGTTCAACACGGCTATGCTATTCGAGCTGGCCATTCTCAAAACGCAGGCAGAGCCTTTGTTGGAAGATGTACCCGAAAACTGTGACGAATATTCGGAAGCCTACCGCTTGTTAAAGTTTTTGAAATACTTTGCATCAATACCTTTCAAACAACTTCCGCCCACCTCTTTACTGCGCGAGTTTCTTGGCGGAAGCTCCTTTAAATACTAAATCATTGTTAGCATCAAGGTGAAAGAGAAAATAGATGTAGACACCATATAAAGATTGAAAGAAAGAAACAACGAAAAATCAAGTGAAAAAGGAAAGGATGTTGGTGTTTTTCATCCCTTCCTTTTTCACCTTTATGGTATCTCCTCACCCTTATTCTTTACTTTTATTTCATCGGGCGACTCGCTTTCTGTGCCATCAACAGCAGCGGTGAGCAACGCTGAATGCAATACTTCTTTGCTCGGGAAGTAAGAATGATTCAGAATAATTCTAACACGAGTGTTGCGCGGGGAGCAAGCTTGATATCGTTTTGCAGATTGATGGTACGACCGGTAAGTACGTCGTGGGCTTCGTGAGCATCGCCAATTACTTCAGCGTAGCGAGCTACGTGCATAGTAGCAGACTTTGATGTGCCGTTCATAATGGTAAGAACACGACGTTTATCGAGGGTTCGCGCCAACACATAGATGCCGTTGAAAGGAATAAAGTGGGTTTGACGGCCTTGCGTGATAACGTCGTTACCTTTGCGCCAGTGCAACAGACGGCTCAGCCAAACGAACATCGCGTTTTGTTCTTTGGTTCTTCCTTCTGCCGTAAAGGCGTTTTGCTTGTCGCCGGGAAAACCACCGGGGAAATCCTTGCGTACATCGCCGTCGGTCTTTTCTTTCGTTCCTTTCATCAAGATTTCAGTACCGTAATACAACTGCGGAATACGATTCATGGTGAGTAAAAGGGCCAAAGCCTGTTTAAGCGCTAAGGTATCGCTACCGTTTCCAAGAAATCGGTCAGTGTCGTGGTTCTCTATAAAGGCCATCACTGATGAGGGGTTGGGGTACAGGTAGTCGTAAACAAGAGAATTATATATGCGGTTCAGTCCGTTCCACCAGTCGTCGGTTTCTTCTTTCTTGGCCTGATTGATACGCTCGAAGAAAGCGAAATCCATCACCGTTTTCAAGTGGCTGTCTATGGTAGAGAGCTTAGAGCCTTCTTGCCATGCCGCGGTGTAGGCCGGTTCCGTAACCCATGTTTCGCCCACGGTGTTGAAGTTGGGGTATTCTTGGTTGATGCGTGCCATCCATTTGGCCATTGCCTCGCGGTCGGCGTACGGGTAAGTGTCCATACGAATGCCGTCTATGCCCACCGTTTCAATCCACCAGATGCTGTTTTGAATGAGATAACGCATTACATGAGGGTTGCGTTGGTTAAGGTCGGGATATTCTGGAACAAACCATCCGTCAACCGTTTCGGCCATATCCACTTTCGATGCGTAGGGGTCGAGTACTGGTGTTAACTTATAACTGGTTTGCAGATAGTTGTTTTTATAATCGGGCCGATTGAACCAATTGTGCGAAGGCATATCCTTAACCCATGGATGGTCTACACCACAATGGTTGAAAATCATGTCCATAACCACCTTTAAGCCCCTTGTATGCGACTCATCTACCAGTTTACGATAGTCTTCGTTGGTGCCAAAACGTGGGTCCACTTTATAATAATCGGTAGTACCATAACCATGATACATGTTGTAATTACCCTTATCGGCTGCATTATTCTCCAAAACGGGTGTAAACCAAAGGGCAGTAACACCCAACTGAGTAAAATAGTCGAGATGTTGGCGGATACCTTCAAGATCGCCCCCGTGTCGCAAGCTGGGCTGCGAGCGATCTACGCGATAAGTGTTGAGACCCGGCATGGGATGCTTTTTTGTGCCGCTCGATGCAAAGCGGTCGGGCATTAACATGTAAAGCACGTCGGCATTGCTGAAGCCGCGTCGTTGTTCACCCGACATCTCACGTTCTCTGAGCCGGTAGTTGATGGTTGACTTTTGTTTTCCCTGCGTAAACACCAGTGGCATGTTACCCGCTTTGGCATCACTGAGGTCAAGATACACCAGCAGGTAGTTAGGACTGTCGAGCCGCACCACACTATCTATCCGAACGCCGGGCCATGCAGTGGAAACCTGTGCCTTACCTATGCTTTCGCCATATACCATGAGCTGCAACTTGGCATTTTTCATACCCACAAACCAGTCGGTGGGGTCTATTCTTTTAATTTTGCCTGCAACAACGGTAGTTGCTGACAAGGCACACATCATTAGTACAAAAAATATCTTCTTCATCATTATTAGGAGTTCATTTCGCTAGGAGTAATATGATTATCGCTTTAAGATAAGTGCCGATTGTGCATCGACTGTGGCTTTTGCATTCTGCATCGTACCCATTCCACGCTCGTCTACAACACCGTCGCAAACAACAACAGTGTATTCGCCCTGTGGAATATCAACCACTCGCGACTCGCGATTAGCATTCAGCAGCACAATAATGTCTTTCCATTTGTCGCCACCCGCATTATCTTTCAGTCGAAAGGCCACTACATTAGCCGGTGCATCGATAAATTCAAGATGTTTACGCACCTTTTCGGCAGTGCCCAGCCGAAATGCAGGATGATTTTTGCGCAGTGCAATAAGGTCTTTGTAATAATTGAACACCTTTGGATAACGTTGAAGATTGTTCCAGTCGAGTTGATTGATAGAATCGGGCGAGTTGTAGCTGTTGTGAACACCCTTTTTATCGCGCAACATCTCTTCACCACTCAAGATAAACGGAATGCCTTGCGAGGTGAGCACAAATGTCTGCGCCAGCAAGTTGAGCCGAACCAGTTCGTCATGAGTGATACCCGGTATCGAAGTGCGTAACCGGTCTACAAGACACATATCGTCGTGACAGCTAACGTAGCTAATCATCTGTGTAGGCTCGTTGGCCCATGCCTCGTTACTGTAATTCACCTTCGTCATATCTACCTGCGGGTGTGCAATGCCGCCCACAATACCAAACTTAAGGCTCTCTTCGTTTCCGCCAACACCGCCCAGAAAGGCCGTTTTGTGATCGTCGGAGAAAGGACCACGCAACGCATCGCGCATTTCATCACTAAACACACCGATACCCGGCATTCTACCCACGTGCGCCTTGGTTGCCAACAGGTTTTGCGGGTAAGCGCATGTGCCTGCACTCCATCCCTCGCCGTAAATATAAATGGAGGGGTCGATGTTGGCCAGTTCTTTACGGATGAGATTCATCGTTTCAATATCATGAATGCCCATCAAATCTACGCGAAACCCGTCGATATGGTACTCTTTGACCCAATGCTTCATCGACTCTATCATAAACCTGCGCATTAAAGGACGTTCACTGGCAGTTTCGTTGCCACAACCCGACCCATCGCTATATGTTCCGTCAGTACGCTTACGATAAAAGTAGTCGGGAAAAGTACGCTGAAAGGCACTACCCTTAATGTCGAACGTATGATTGTAAACCACATCGAGGATAACCCGTATACCGGCACGATGCAATGCCTGAACCATTTGTTTAAACTCGCGTATGCGTACGTCGGGACGATAAGGATTGGTGCTGTACGAGCCTTCGGGTACGTTGTAGTTCAGTGGATCGTAGCCCCAGTTGTATTGCGCCTTGTTTAATTGAGTTTCGTCTACCGATGCATAATCAAACGAAGGTAGCAAATGCACCGCATTTACGCCCAAAGCTTTCAGATGCGCTATCGACTTGGGGTCGGTAAGGGCAAGAAACTTGCCTTTGTTACTGATACCTGACGATGGATGAATAGAAAAGTCGCGATGATGCAGCTCGTAAAGCACAAGGTCGGCAGGCGAAGCTAAGGGCGGCCTACGGTCTTCTGCCCACCCCTCGGGGTCAGTGTCGCGTAAGTCGATGATGGCGGCACGTTTCCCATTCACTCCTACGGCTGTGGCAAATATTCCCGGTGTTTCACCATACTTCAAACCCGGAATATCGAAGGTATAAAACCGTCCTTTGAGATTGCCAACAGCCTTTGCCCTCCATTGATTGTTACCCGTATACCTCATTGATAACGTTCGGATGGGCTTTCCGCCTAATGCATCGGCGTATATCCTTACCAACACCCGTTTTGCTTTCGAGGGAGCATACAGCTTGAATTCTGTTTGCTGTGGCGTATAGTACATTTCGCGCATATCTTGTGCGAAAAACGGCTGTACAAGCAAGAGTGCCAGCACAGCAAGCAATAAATTCTTTCGTATCATCATATCTTATTCTTTATTGAACATACATTGTTTATAGATGGAGTAGAATGGAAATAAAATAAACTTTTTTATGCTTACCACTTTTTTGAGTTTGCAGACAATTCAGATTTTAAAAATAGCTTTTTTTACGGTTCTCCCATAAGATGAGTTGTTAAAAAGTTTATTTTTTATAGTTCTCCTCTAAGTTGAGTAACAAAAAAGCACCTTTTTAGCAGTTCTCCTCTAAGTTGAGTAACAAAAAAGCACCTTTTTAGCAGTTCTCCCTTAAGTTGAGTAACAAAAAACCACCTTTTTTGTAGTTTGCACTTCATGCAAGTGGCAAAAAACGATGGTTTTTAATGTTTGAAATATTGTAAACAGCGTTTATGCCAACATTTAATCTATTTCGGTTAAAGTCAGCGCCCACTCTGTTGTACCAAATCGGTTACGGCTGTGCAGAAAGGTACATTATTCATCAGCTCTTCGATGGTGATATGCATACGATATCGCCAATAATGCCTGGGGTTGGCAGGTATATTGATGCGTTCGGCGTCTGCATCGGGTAGCCGAAGGGCTTCGTCGGTCGATAACCAATCTTGAATGCTCAAAATACAAAGCATCGACGGCGAGCGCAACTGCTGAAGTATGATGTCGCGAGCAAGCCATCCGGGTAGCGGATGGGGTGCATCGCCCTGTTTATAGAGCATGCTGTTGTAGTAACTTGCGTTCGAGAGGGGTCTTCGTCCCACCACTGACGTAACGTCGGCATATCATGACTGCTGAAGGTGCATACCGAGCGATAGGGGTAGGTATTGAGGTTGCCAAAACGCACGTTGGCGTCTTTCGGCATCGACTGCACCTCGAGCGAAAGTATACGTAGCTGGTTCATCACCCAGTCTACGCAGGCGGGTACCATACCTAAATCTTCTGCACATACCAACATTTGGGTGGCTTCTGTAAGCATGGGCAACTTCTTCATTGCCTCGTTGTACCAAAATTGGTTGTTGCGTCGATAGTAATAGTCGTTGTAAAGATTGTTGAAGGCTACTTTATCTTTATCCCATAAGGCTTCGTACACAAATGAATGCTGTACAGAGATGCGGGGATGAAAGCGAAGAGGGTCTTTACGGTCGCGCACAAAAAGTACATCGCTGATAAGTACATACAGTGCGTCGCGTATCCATAGATTTTTGTCGTCTTCACGCCCTTCGAATGCCGCTTCTACCTTGCGTTGGGTGTCGTATTCGGGTCGCATCTGCCAGATGTCGTCGTGGTCATGCTGCAAATAGGTAGCCTTTACCTCGTCGGCATGTTCGCCAAACATACGTGCAAGCACCCAATCGGCAATAAACGGACGGGTGAAGGCGTCTTCGTTGAAGGGCAATCCGTAGGCTTCAATTTCCTCACGGCTTAAACCCAGAGCGGGCGAGAACTGTCCCAACAGTCCGTGTACACTAGTAATGGGGATTTCCCAGATGCGAAAGAAGCCCAACACGTGGTCGATGCGGTAGGCGTCGAAGAATTTGGCCATATACTGGAATCGACGTACCCACCAAGCGCAGTTGTCTTTGAGCATTTCATCCCAATTGTAGGTGGGAAAGCCCCAATTCTGTCCGTTCACCGAGAAATCGTCGGGTGGTGCGCCGGCTTGACCATTCATATTAAAGTATTTCGGTTCCATCCAAACGTCGCATCCATAGCGGCTAACGCCAATAGGTATGTCGCCTTTTAAGATAACACCTTTGCTTTTGGCGTATTCGTGTGCCGCCTGCATTTGTTGGCTGAGGATGAACTGTACGAAATAGAAGAAGGAAACCTGTTTGTATGCTTTCGTAGTTGGTGTGGAAAGTGCCTTACGCTGGGTTTCGTCCCATGTATGGTGGTCTTTCCATTGACTGAAGTCGGCTGTACCATACTGATCGCGCAGATAACAATACTGCGCATAGGGCACCAACCAATGGGCTTCCTCGTTAAAGAATCTACTGAAAGCATCGCTCTTCATCATCGAACTGCCTTCTTGCTCAAAGATAAGGCGCAGATACTCGTTCTTAGTCGCATTTACGCGCTCATAATCTATCTGCGGCAGCGCGTTGAGCTCTTCTTGCAGGCGTTTGAAGCGGGCTCGCACCTTTGTGTCCTTGAGTGGAGGCAGCTGTGTAAGGTCGACATACTGCGGATGAATAGCAAAAATGCTGATGCAACTGTAGGGATACGAGTCGGTCCACGTGTGGGTGGTGGTGGTATCGTTAATGGGAAGCACCTGCAACACGCGCTGACGGGTGGCTGAAACGAAGTTGATCATGCGCTGAAGGTCGCCAAAGTCGCCCACCCCGAAACTTTCTTTACTGCGCAACGAGAAAACGGGCACGAGGGTTCCGGCAAACCGTTCGTTGCACAACTCAAAGAAGGCCTGGTTCAGCGAGTACACAACTACTTCTCCTTTTTTCAACTCGGGCAATTCGAGGATGCGGTTATAACCGGTTTCCCAAAGCGGTGCGGTATGCTTATCGACACTTACAGCAACGAACTTCAACTCGATACGATGACCGGAGAAACTGTTGATATCTAAGTCTACCGCCCATTCGTTGAGACTGACTTCCGTCATGTCAATGGCTCTTGACAGTGTCCACGCCCCTAATGCCAAATCGTTGCCTACAACCACGAGCCGCTGTTCGCTGCGCAATTGCGGTGCAGATACAATCAGTCGCAATGTTTTTTCGTATGCCGTCGTGTTCTGCTTGCTACCGGTATGTGCGTGTTCGGTTTTACGCGGCGTTTCTTTCCTCTCGCCATGCTTTCTTCTAATGCAATCGGTAAATGCCGACGAATAAAGATAGGCATCTTCGGGCATATCACTCCAGCGATCGTAGATGTGGTAAACCTTTGCCTTGTCGGATGTCAGCTCCAGCCGATGCGGTTTGAGGGTCCATTCTTTTCGCTTCTCGGTTCCTGCGCAATCCACGCCGTAATAATAGTGAATCACTTTCTTGCAAGCTGCCGGAAGCTGCGTGATACAGCAAGTCCAATGCTGTCCGTCCACCGTATTCATGCGGTATTTGGTAACCGCAGCAGGTGTACACTCATCATCGGTAAACACATTCAGCACCACTTCTTCTCCGAAAATGGTCTGATATTCGATGTTAAAATATAAATTCATAGGTTGCAGGGTTAATAATATGCCGTAAAGATAAGGTTTTCTTTATGACAACCCGATGCCCTGCCGACGGAAAGAGGCCGGTAAAAGATGCAAACGTTTGCACCCAAAAGATAAAATAACTTGCTTTCGCTAATTTGTGTTTTCGCTCCTTGTTATCCCTGTTGTCTGAAGCGGACCCCAAAAGAACCTACCACGAATTGACCGTGCCTCTCATTTCAGGAACCTAAAGGGTTTAAATACCGCGTTCGGCCCAATCGCCACGGTCCAGATTTCGGTAGCTGATGGCCTCGCCAAGATGTTCGGAGGTAACGTTGGGCGCACCTGCAAGATCGGCAATGGTACGTGCCACTTTCAGTATTCGGTTGTAAGCGCGAGCCGACAGACTAAGCCGTTCCATCGCCGTTCGCAACATGGTGATACCTGCTGCATCAGGTTCGGCAAATTGATGTATCATTCGTTCGGTCATCTGCGCGTTGCTGTAAACTCCTTTGATGTCTTTGTATCGCTCTTCTTGTATCTGTCGTGCACGAATTACACGCTCTCTAATCGCTGCGCTCGGCTCACCTTGTGCAGTTTTTGAGATGTCTTTGAAGGGCACAGGGGTTATCTCAATCTGTATGTCGATACGGTCAAGCAGCGGTCCGCTTATCTTGTTCATGTACCGCTGAATTTGTCCGGGCGTACATACACAGTTGTGTGTGGAATCGCCATAGTAACCGCACGGACAAGGATTCATAGAAGCAACAAACATAAACGAGCAAGGATATTCGATCGTATACTTGGCTCGCGAGATGGTGATTTTGCGGTCTTCAAGGGGTTGACGCAATACTTCAAGGGTTGTTTTGTTAAACTCGGGCAACTCGTCTGCAAATAAAACTCCGTTGTGGGCTAACGAAATTTCGCCCGGTTGTGGTGTAGCGCCGCCTCCGACAAGCGCAACTTCGGATATGGTATGATGCGGAGCGCGGAACGGACGCTGTGAAATGAGCGACATTCCTTTACCTAATTTGCCCGCAATACTGTGTATCTGGGTGGTTTCAAGACTTTCGCCGAGCGACAGCGGTGGTAAAATAGAAGGCAAACGCTTCGCCATCATCGACTTTCCCGAACCGGGCGGACCTACCATAATTATATTATGAGAACCGGCAGCAGCCACTTCCATAGCCCGTTTCACGTTTTCCTGTCCCCGTACGTCGGCAAAATCGAGGTCGAAACAATACTGATGTTCGTAAAATTCTTTGCGTGTGTCAATCACAGTGGGCTCAAACTGCTGTTTGCCGGATAAGAAATGAATCACCTCCATGATGTTTTCCATACCGTAAACATCGAGTTGATTAACCACCGCAGCCTCTCTTACATTGGCTTTTGGCACGATAAGACCTTTAAAATTCTCTGCTCTGGCCCTGATAGCGATGGGCAAAGCACCCTTAACCGGTTGTAAGGTACCGTCTAAACTCAATTCGCCCACCATCATATAACGATCCAACAGATCGGTTTGCAACTGACTGTCGGCAGCCAATATCGCAATGGCCAACGGCAAATCAAAGCTACTGCCCTCTTTACGAAGGTCTGCCGGAGCCATATTGACTGTGATATCGGCTCGCGGAAAACGCAAATTGTTGTACTGAATGGCGGATGAAATGCGATCACGACCTTCTCTTACAGCCTCATCGCCCAGTCCGGTAAAATGATATAAAATACCTTTTACGAGGTTTACCTCAATGGTAACGGTGGTAACCTTAAGGCCGTTTACAGCGGCACAGAATGTTTTTACAAGCATATTAGATGGTGTGTGTTTAAAGCATTGATTCGAGTTTTTTACGTAATTGTTCCGAGTTTAGGTTGCGATCGACGATTTTTCCGTTTTTCAACACAATATTATAAGGTATCGAATAAACGCCCAACTTTTTGGCAACAGCCCCTTCAAACATCCGTTCGTCGCAGATGTTGGGCCACGAAATACTATCGCGGCGCAGCGTTTCTTTGCAACTTGTTTTGCCGGGATCCATGCAGATACTCACAATTTTGAGCTTTCCGCCGGCAGAACGCAGTTTCGTTTTCAGCATTGATTGTATGTTCATACTCTCCGAGTTATCGGTAGACCATACGCTGAGAACGCCCACTTGCGCCTTGTTCAGGATGTCTTGCGATACCTTTTCACCATTCACACCCACTGCCGAAAATTTCGGTAACGGAGCATTCGGGCTTGTTTGAACCAGCCCCTCCAGCTTATTCTTCATTTGTACAAGCATTCCATTGCGGGGCTGTTCTTTTAAAAGAAGCTGTACCAGTTGATAAGCCTGTTTATAATCGGCCCGCGATGTGGTGATAAAATACTTTCGCAGAAGATACGCACTTACAGGCGATGCGGGATGATCTTTGATAAACATGCCTGCCAGTCTGATAACTTCAGGCGGAGAAGCACTGACTACCGATTCGCGAAACTTGTTCATCAGCTCATTATCGTCTGTTCCCTTGACCGTCATTTCTTTGAGGTGAGAGGCGTCTCCACGCACTTCCACCTTTTCACCGGGTTCTGCAAACAGCGGCTGTTCAGAGAAATTAGGAAATACCAGTACCAATGTTCCGGACCGTTCGCACTGCATATCGTATGCAAAACGACCGCCCTGCACCTTTATCGTATCAATTCCGTCGATAAGGTTGTCAATACTATATACATAGAACTCACCCTGATTGAGATTCAGGAAGCGTCCTTCAACCTTAAAACGGTTGCTCTCCACTCCACACGAAGCCAAAATCAGGGTGAGCGATGCTATAAAATAGCTTATCTTATTCATTTCTCCACTTTAGCCAGCTCCAAGTCGTTTGCTGCATAAGAAGCCAATGAGGGTTCTTTCTTAACAGCGCTTTGAAGGGCTTGTGCAGCTGCAGAGGTATTGCCTTGACGTGCATTTACCACAGCAGTGAGATAGTCGGTCATTGCATCAGGATGCTTCACGTTTTTCAGTGTAGCAGTTGCACCGGCATAGTTTCTGTTGAGAAGTTTTGCCAAAGCAGCGGTGTTGATGTCATAACCTTTGAGGTTCTGCTCTGCAAGTGCATAGTTGCCTTTGGCAATATTCAGCGTACCCACAGCCTTGTTGATGTCGTTAGCGCTACCGGCTCTCGCAATCAGGCTTTCTGCTTCTTGCAAATTACCGCTCTTCAAAGCCAAAAGTCCAAGGTTGGCGTTAGGTTCTGCAGCATTAGCATCTACAGAAACGGCATTGCGGAAGTAGGTTCTTGCCTGCTCGTCGTTGCCCATTTGCATAGCCAGCATACCAAGATTGTTGTATGCACGATAATCGTTGGGATACAGTTCGGTTGCTTTACGATAATAGTTCATTGCCTCAGAAGCATTGTTGGTAAGTGTTGCACCATACAAAATTTCGTCAACACTCAGCTTCGAAGCATCTTGTGCAAACTGTTGCTGTATCTGCTCGTCGCTGCGACCTACTACTTCGTAGTTGATAATCAGACGTGCACGACGCAATTCGGGAAGAATACCCGTTGCCAACTCACGGAAACCGACACTCATATTACGAATTTGCTGCTCGCGTTCCTGCGGATCTTTGTACATTGAAAGCACGCGAAGGATAACATCTTTATCTTGAATATTAGATGCTTGAACCAATTTCTGGAAACCTTCCCAGTCTTGTGCGGTATAATGTGCATCGATATTGGTTTGTACATTATTCTGCTTCAACTGACCTTTTACATATTCTTCACCTGTGTTCTGACGTTTGTTAGCCAGCTTGTCGTTAAGTGCGAAACCACCTTCGGGTGATGCATAAGCACTCACTTCAACATTACGCAAGTTCAATTTTTCGCGGTCGTTGTTGATTTTCTTCAACATACGTACAAACTCGCCAATCGAATTGTTCTTCAATTCGCTCTTGCGCAGGTTGGCCTGATTGATTAAGAACTTGATGTTGGCTTCTTGCTTTTGTGCCTTTACACGCTGGAATGTATCCGGAGCAAGACACAAGCCATCGTTCAACATTGTTCTTTTGTAAAGCTGCGAAGTAGAAACAACGCCGTCGGCCACCTTTACAGCCGGCAGGTTTACGCGCTTTTTGCCTTTGCGTGCATCAAAAGTAAGATACAATTCGCTCTTCAACATTTCGGGAACATAACCGAAAGAGGTCTTCATCGAGTAGCGTCCACCGGCTTTGTAAGGAACAGTTTGGTCGTTGCCTCTTACCTTTTCGCCTTGGAATGTTGTACGTTCGCCCACTGCAACCTGTCCGCTGCCATAACGCAGTTCGGGAATGATGGTTACAACGGCCTTTTTCTTCATGTATTTAACAGGAAATCTGGCATCTATTGTAGCAGGCACCTGATTAGCTGTTACTTCCAACGGATTGGGGGTTACTGTAAAATTGTCTGCCGACAGAGGCCCTAATTTAGAGCACGACGTCAAGGCTAACGACGAAATTACTGAGAAAGTAAGGATTAGATTTTTACGCATAATATAATGTTTTTAGGTAAAGTGCCGCGAGCGGGACTCGAACCCGCACAGCCATTACTGGCCAAGGATTTTAAGTCCCTCGTGTCTACCAATTCCACCATTGCGGCAACAGGATTTAACCTATGTGTAAGAGCGGAAAACGAGACTCGAACTCGCGACCCCAACCTTGGCAAGGTTGTGCTCTACCAACTGAGCTATTTCCGCAAATTGCCACACAAAGGTATAGTATTTTAACTGAACAGACAAATGAATTTACACAATTTAACCCGATTATAGGGCAAATAAAGAGAACAGAAGCACTTATAACCCAATCGTAAAAGAGAAAGAAAGGGTATATTCTTCTATAATAATCCCTATGGGATTAGCCGCTTACAGCTCTATTTAAATGGGATTGCAGAGAAGTCGGAGAAGATTTTTTATTCCATACTTCCTAACAATCCATTCCACTCCACCTACTTACAATTTGTTACTTTTCGCATTGTCAAGAAATCAGAAGCAACTTCGCGAGAGTGCCAACGAAATCGTTCAACTTGCTCTCGACTCGTAAAAACGTCAGGATTTTGCGGTTATGTATGGCGTTGATAATTAATGATTTGTGCGTTTTTGGATAGATTTTGCTTTCTTTTTACCCTTCTGAAACGCCCTAAAATTGCGTTTTTCGGGGTGTAAAAACATAGGTTTTACCCTCCAAAAGCTGATGTTTTGCAACCTAAAAGCATAGCTTTTGCAACTCAAAACCTATGCTTTGGGAAAATCAATGCTGATTTTTCGCTTTTTTATCCCTTATTTTTCTCTGGATTGGAAAAGCAATTTGTAAGGAAAAGAGAAAACTAGAAGTGTTCTTAAACGTTAAAAAAGTAACAATTTGAAAGCAACCTAAAAGGTGAAAAAGTAAAAAGATGAAAAGGTATTTCCTGGATGAAGGAGGAAGAAATAAGGATGAAAGTTTATATGTCTCTCCGTTTCCTGCCACCTACTTCAACCTACCAACCCTACCTTACCTACCCCAGTAAAAGTGAAAAGGTAAAAAGGTGAAAGGTTAAAAAGGGGAAAGAGAGGGGGATTACTGATACCGAACTGGCGTAAACATAAAAAAGCAGGCCCCGATTAACACAAACCAGAGCCTGCTCCTTTCATAGAGAAAGTAATAGATGAAATGATTTTATTTTATGGTTACGGCTATCGTACCTACGTTTTTATTTTTATCGTTTACCGTAATGGTGGTTGCACCGGTTTTTAAACCTTTTACGGTGATAACATTACCTTTTACTTCTGCCGATGCAATGGTGGGAGTTTGAACCACAGCCATATAAGGACCTGTACCGCCTTTTACGGTAACTTGCTCGGTTTTGTTGATAGCAAGAGTGACCGTGGGCTTATCAAAAGTAAGTGCAGAGGCGGCATCTTTAACAACAACCGTAACGATTCCACTTTTCTTGTTTTTATCACTGACATTGATAACGGTGCCTCCTTTTTTCACAGCTGTAATGGTAATAACATTCTTTTCTACTGTTGCCGTTGCTATTTTGGCATCTCCCGGAGTTACTTTGTACGGTTCAACACCACCGCCAACTTTAACAGTTACCTTGTTTCCTTCAGCCAGTTCAACTTTGTTTTTATCGAAAGTTAAGTGTGAAATAGGGGGTGTGTCATCATTTTTGCTACACGAAGCAAATGCAAAAGAAGTAAGGCAACATACAGCTACAGCTGTCGATTTAAAAAATACTTTTGTTTTCATTGTTTTGTTTTTTTGAGTTAAACTTATGGTTTGTATTCATCCTTATAAACACCATTATGTAAAAACTTGCACGAAGAATATGTTAAAAAATAATATTTATCTGAATTTGGGTATCTAAAAGCAACAAACAGGAAGTTAAAGTGCCCGTTCTAAATCTTATTGTTACACACAGAAAACAAATCTCGATGTAGTTTTCAACTTGTCAACGCTATCGGTTGATAAATTTGTCAACCTTCTTTCACGATAAAAACAAATAACGGCCTATATATAATAAGGTATAAATATTACTATTAGTTTTTATTCTTCGGTCGTTCACTGCCTGCCCGTATTTGCACGGTAAACAAGCCATTGCACACCCATCGCTTTTTATTGGACTCGGAAAGTGTTAACATTCTTTATATATTTTATCCTCGGAAATGATGCAAGTTTATTTAATCTTGCAATTTAAAGGGTGAACGAAATTTTTAAGAAGAGGTGATATGAAGAAGAAAACTCTATGGCTGGCAGGCCTGACAGTGATGGTCGCAGCCCTCGCAACACAATCTTGCTCGAACGATGAGCCCGATTACAGCTTGTCGTATCCTACGGCATTGGTAACCGTTAAGCCCAATGTAAACAACACTTCGTTCTCCATGCAGCTCGACGACTCTACCGTTTTACATCCTGTTAATAGGAAGACGTCGCCCTTTGGAACAAAAGAAGTTCGCGCATTGGTTAATTATACGGTGGTAGACCGGCCTACTTTGGGAAAGGGAATAAACGTGAATGTGAACTGGATAGACAGCATACGCACGAAAAATATGGCGCCTTTCTTGAACGAAAAGAAAAATGTAGAAACTTACGGAGACGACCCGGTAGAGATTGTAGACGACTGGGTAACGATTGCAGAAGATGGGTATCTGACTCTGAGATTTCGCACTCGATGGACCATGGCATTACGCATTTCGTCAATTTGGTTCAGGTTCCGAACCTTGTAGACAATTATATCGTGAGGTTTTATCACAATGCACAGAAGGATACGAACGGCAGAGTAGGTGACGGAATTGTAGCTTTCAGGCTCAATAATCTGCCCGACACACAAGGAAAAACCGTGTGGCTGACATTGGAATGGAACTCGTACAGAGGACCCAAAACAGTGAAATTTAAATACTGTACACGCAAAAATACATTGACACGAGGAACAAATTCGGCAGCAATGACTGCACCGGTACAGATAACAAGAATAGATTAGATACGTGCGTTTTTTCATCGGCGATAAGGAAAAACAGTTGGTTAAGCGTCTACATAGCGGTGAAAAAACTGCTATGAAAGATTTCTACGCCCTGTATGCCGATTATCTTACCGGTGTTTGCGCACGCTATATAGACAATGACGACGACCTCAAAGATGTTTTGCAGGATAGTTTCATCAAGGTTTTTACACATATCAGAGAGTTTCATTATAGAGGGGCCGGTTCGCTTCAGGCTTGGGCAACAAGAATTGTTGTTAACCGGTCGCTCACCTTTTTAAAAGAACAACGACGCAACGGCTTTGCAACGCTAGATCTTGATGTAGCTGATGAGAAAGAAACAGAAGACCCACCGATAAGAGATATACCTCCGGAAGCAATTCATCAAATGGTAAGAGAGCTGCCCGCCGGTTATCGAACGGTTTTCAACCTCTATGTCTTTGAAAACAAAAGTCATCAGGAAATAGCCGATTTACTGGGAATTAAGAGAGACAGTTCGGCCTCGCAACTACACAGAGCAAAGAATATGCTGGCCCAAAAGATAGAAAAGTATAACACAACAAATCAGCCACGATGAAAGAACAATGGAGAAAAGAAATGCAACAAAAGCTGTCCGACTATCGTCAGTCGGCTCCTTTGTTGTCGTGGGATGAGATAGAAGGGAAGGTGATACCACCACCGAGAAGCGCCGGAGGAAGCGCAGTAATGGTCTGGAAATGGGCTGTTGCCGCAGTTGTACTCTTGTTTTTCGGCACAAGTGTGATGCTGATGCTCCGCGAGGGAACATCTACCGACACCGGCAAGGGCATGCCTACTGCCCTTCAAACCCAACCGGCGGGAACACTTATACCCGCCAATAGCAGTCCGGCCCCTAAAAATAGAGAGATAAAAATGAAGGAAGTCGCAAGTAAATTAGCGGCAAGAGGAAACACCATGACACAGAATGTGCAGGTTGAAACAGTCGAATCAGCGCCATCTGTACCAAGTGACGTCTCCTCCGAAAACAGTAATGAGCGAAAAAATAAACAAAGGCAAGAAGATGAAAACAGACGGAAAGAGGGTCATCCCGTTTGTTCGTATCCGATCATCACACGACATTCGCAAGCCGATCGCAGTTTGGCGGCAAAGGTTTATATGTCGGGAATGGCTGCAGGTTCTGACAACAGCAACCTGCAATACCCCACTTTGGCAAAAGCAGATATATATGGTGCGACGAGCGAAGCTGAGATGAGAAGTGGTACTGGTGAGTTGATGCAATCGCAACCATCAAAGTATGAAACGCGCGTTCGGCATCGGCAGCCCATTCGTTTCGGTGCTTCGGTACGCTATAACCTCAACCGACGGTGGAGTGTAGAAGGCGGACTGGCTTACAGCAAACACGTTTCGGAGATAACAAAAACAGCCGGACAACATGTAAGCGAAACGCACCAAACCTTGCATTATCTAGGTATTCCGGTAAATGTAAACTATCGGTTGTGGAGCAACAAACATTTTAATGTGTACGTATCGGCAGGCGGAGCCATCGAAAAAATGATAAATGGAAAGGCTAAAACCCGAAATACGTTGGACGAAAAAGAAACCAACGAGATAGACGAAAAGGTGGAAATAAAACGCCCGCAATTGTCGCTGACCGCTGGATTGGGTGCCGAATACAAGCTTGATAAGCTTTTCAGTGTTTATGTAGAACCCGGTATCAGTCGCTACATCGACAATGGCAGCGATGTTGAAACTATCTACAAAGAGAAGCCAACCAATTTTAATCTCAATATAGGTTTAAGATTCAATTTTAAATAAATGCTTCATCCAAGGGCAGTTTCTTAGAGAGTGAAAATATATCAGGAAAGCGAAGAGGCACCGTCGGTAAGGCGATGCCTCTTATTTTTATAAGAAAATTTCTCGCAATCGGCTTTTTTTCGTACTTTTGGACACCAATCAACACCATTGTTTTTACTAACCCACAAACCGTTTTACCTTATTAATATATATAAGATACCGGTTTGGCATTCGCAATAAGATATGAATACATTTTTCAATGTAGAAGATTTAGGTAATCTGCAACAAGCCCTTGACGAAGCAAAGAAAGTAAAGGCTAACCGATATGCCTATCAGGAATTGGGTAAAAACAAAACACTGTTGATGATTTTCTTTAACAACAGTCTACGCACCAGATTGTCTACGCAGAAAGCAGCCACAAATTTGGGAATGAATGTCATCGTTTTAGATGTAAATGCAGGTGCGTGGAAGTTGGAAACAGAACGTGGTGTGGTGATGGATGGAGATAAAAGTGAGCATCTCTTGGAAGCTATTCCGGTGATGGCAAGCTATTGCGACATCATCGCAGTGCGCTCTTTTGCAGGGCTCGTTGACCGCGAATTCGACTATGCAGAAACCATCGTTCAGCAGTTTGTACGATACAGCGGACGCCCGGTTTTAGCAATGGAGACGGCCACTGTGCATCCCCTTCAGGCTTTTGCCGACCTCATAACAATTGAAGAGTATAAAACAAAAGCGCGCCCAAAGGTGGTACTTACGTGGGCGCCACATTGTAAAGCTCTGCCTCAAGCCGTACCCAATTCGTTTGCACAATGGATGAATGCTGCTGATGTAGACTTTGTTATTACACATCCTGAAGGTTATGAACTTGACCCAAAGTTTGTCGGTGAAGCTCGTATCGAGCATAACCAAAAGCGTGCTTTTGCTGCAGCCGACTTTATTTATGCCAAAAGTTGGAGCTGTCCAGGTGTAAAAAACGCTGCCGATTACGGTAAGATACTGAGCCGGGAGATGAGTTGGACAGTAGACGAAGAGCATATGTCGTGGACCGATAACGCCTTTTTTATGCACTGTTTGCCCGTTCGACGTGGCCTGATTGTTACCGATGAGGTTATTGAAAGTCCCAAAAGTATTGTCATTCCAGAGGCTGCCAACCGTGAAATTTCTGCAGAGGTAGTACTGAAAAAAATGCTGGAAAGCCTTTCTTCACAAAGTTATTCTACGCTTTAATCCTACTAAAAACATTGTTTTAAAAGCCTTCTTTTATTGTTAGAAAAACATACTTACATATCTGAGAAACAGGTTAGCAAGTTAGAAGAACAGTCAAAGAGACTAAAAAATCAGACTAACAGGTCGGGATATCAAACTCGTAAGGTTCAGAAAATAAGGTGGATACACCCGAATGAATCAGATTTATAGCCTCCCAACTACTCCCCTTTTCCCAGATACAAAATAGATAATAGTTTTCAAAGGCATAGCAACTAGGTTACAAAAGCTATGCTTTTGCTTTCTAAAAGCATAGCTTTTAGCCTCCAAAAGATGATGTTTTGCATGCCAAAAGCATAGCTTTTGCAACTCAAAACCTATGCTTTTACACCCCGAAAAACACGGTTTTAGGGTATTTCAGAAGGGGGAAAAGAAGTTGAAATCTACCTGAAAACGTGCAAATCATTAATTATTAACAATATACGTAACCGTAAAATCCTTACGTTTTTACGAGCCAAGAATAAGTTGAACGATTTTGTTGATACTCTCGCGAAGTTGCTTCCGATTTCTTGACAATGGCAAAACTTACGATTTGAAACTTTTTACCATCATATCAAACTTTTTATCCTGCAAAATAATTACCGACGAAACCCGTTGTTCCATACCCGCCTCAAAACACGCTGTTTTGATAAATTAAGCCCATAAAGCAAGGCGATGTGTCTATTTTTGGTTAACTTTGCGCAACTTTTCGTATAGAAACCAAGTCTTTTAAAACAGAAAGACAAGCATTGAAAATATAACCAACAACATTGTACACATCAACAACCAAGCGGCAACGAAACCTGATGTTTGTGCGGTTAACAAAGATACGGATATGAAAATAGCATTGATAGGCTACGGCAAAATGGGTAAGCTAATCGAAGAAATAGCTTTAAGCAGAGGCCATCAGATTGTTAGCATCATCGATGTTAATAATCAGGCCGACTTCGACAGCAAGGCTTTCGCCTCGGCAGATGTTGCCATCGAATTCACCGCTCCGCAGTCGGCGTATGCCAATTGTTTAAAAGCCTTTGCACATCATGTAAAGGTTGTGTCCGGCTCTACGGGTTGGATAAACAACCATATTGACGAGATGAAACGCCAATGTACCGAAAATGGGCAGACGCTTTTTTGGGCAAGTAACTTCTCTGTAGGTGTTGCTGTATTTGCTGCGCTGAACCGTTATCTCGCAAAGATAATGAACAAGTTTCCGCAATACGATGTAACGATGGAAGAAACGCATCATATCCACAAGCAGGATGCACCCTCAGGCACCGCCATTACCTTGGCAGAAGATATCATTGAGCGGTTAGACAGGAAAGAAACGTGGGTGAAAGGCGAGCAGCATAATGCCGACGGAAGCGTTGTACCCACGCAAAAAAGCTCGGAAAAACAGCTTGCTATCGACAGCATTCGACGTGATGAGGTGCCGGGTATTCATACCATTAGGTACGACAGCGATGCCGACAGCATTACCATTACACACGATGCACACTCGCGAAAGGGCTTTGCGCTGGGGGCTGTGCTGGCTGCCGAATATACGGCAACACACAGCGGACTGCTTACTACAGCCGATTTGTTCAGCTTTGAATAAGAAAAGGGTATATATCAAACGGTTCTGACGACACCGAAAACAACCGTTATACCCGATAAACAGAGAAAAAGAAATCTTTAAATTCACAATAATGATTAACAAAAAGAGAAAAGAATTCAACCCCCGAAAACAATGGGCTAAGTTCATTATCGTAACCCTTTTGTACTTAACGTTCTTGTTATGGGTGAAAAGTTGGTGGGGATTGCTTGTCTTACCTTTTATTTACGATGCTTATATCTCAAAAAAAATACGCTGGCAGTGGTGGAAAGACGCTGAAGGACCTACGCGTTTTATCATGAGTTGGGTAGATGCGCTGGTATTTGCATTGGTTGCCGTGTATTTTATTAACCTGTTTTTCTTTCAAAATTTCGTTATTCCTTCCAGCTCATTAGAAAAAAGTTTGCTCACGGGCGACTATCTCTTTGTGAGCAAAGTGAGCTATGGACCGCGTATTCCGCAAACTCCTTTAACCATGCCACTTACACAACACACGCTGCCTTTGATAAATACGAAGTCGTATATTGAGGTTCCCCACTGGGACTATCGCCGTGTAAAAGGTCTTGGAAACGTAAAGCTGAACGATATTGTGGTGTTTAATTACCCTTCGGGCGACACGCTTGTAAACGAGCCTCGATGGGCTGCTGCCGACTATTATCAGATGGTTTACTCGTTCGGTCAGCAACTTTATGCCCAACAACATCAGCCCGTTGACGTGCAAAAGCTATCGCCTTTACAGCAACGTGCTTATTTTCAGCAGATTTATTCGTTAGGAAGGGCATATATTAAAAGCAATCCCAACGAGTATGGAGATATTATTTCGCGACCCACAGATAGAAGAGAAAACTACGTAAAACGTTGTGTAGGGCTGCCGGGACAAACCATTCAGATAAAAAATCACATTGTTTATCTGGACGGCAAACCCAACAAAGAGCCCGACAATGTACAATATACATACTTTGTAAAACTGAAAGGCACGCTGCCTCAAGAGCTTTTATCAGAGCTGGGTATTTCGACTGAAGACCTTACAAGTCTTAATCAGAGCGGTGCAATGCCGCTTACTGCGAAGGCGGCAAAAGTGCTGGCAGCACGTAAAGACCTTGTTGAGAGCGTAAAATTAAACACCGTAGCGCAGACGGGAGATTTGTATCCGTTGAATGCTTACACAGGTTGGACGAGGGATAATTACGGTCCGGTGTGGATTCCGAAGAAAGGAAAAACCATCCGTTTGACACTTGCCAATCTACCCATTTACGAGCGTGTTATTCGGGTTTACGAAGAGAACGACCTGCAGGTGCGCAATGGCCGCATCTTTATCAACAATCAACCGGCCACGAGTTACACGTTCAAAATGGATTATTATTGGATGATGGGCGACAACAGACATAACTCGGCAGACTCTCGTTACTGGGGTTTTGTGCCCGAAGACCATATTGTGGGCAAACCCATTTTTATTTGGTGGTCGCACGATGTAGACTATCCGGGCTTCAAAGGGATACGCTGGAGCAGGCTGTTTAAATGTGTGGATGATATTAAATAAGGAGAAAACAGGAGAAAAGAGCGAAGTGGGTGAGGTGGCATTGCTGTCTTCAACCTATTTCGGACCTGTACAATGGTATCAGAAACTAAATCGTTATGCCGCCTGCCGGCTGGAACGTTGCGACCATTTTGTAAAACAAACTTATCGCAACCGTTGCGTTATTGCTGCGGCAAACGGCCCTTTATCGCTGTCGATACCTGTGGAACGACCGGCTGAAATGTCGGCTTCGCAATGCCTGATGAAAGATATTCGCATCAGCAATCACGGCAATTGGCGACATATTCATTGGCAGGCACTGGTGTCATCGTATAGCGAAAGTCCCTTTTTTGAATATTATGCTGATGACATTCGGCCGTTTTTTGAACACCCATACACCTTTCTTTTCGATTTTAATTGGGAAATTACTCGCACGATCTGTACGTTGCTCGACCTGCAACCAAATATCCAATTAACCGACGAATATGTTCAACCGACGATCGAAACAACTGATACAACGGGACAATTGGGTAACCGGCAGACTTGTTCCGACTTCCGTTCGGCTATTGATCCTAAGCATCCGCAACCCGATTTCAGCTTCGAGCCGAAGCCTTATTATCAAGTTTACCGGAAAAAACACGGTTTTTTACCTAATCTCAGCATTCTCGATTTGCTCTTTAATGAAGGTAATGAGGCCATTTTGTATCTCTAAACAAACCCCATAAAAGCAAGAGACATCTTTCTGGTGACGCACTGGGCACTGCAGAAAGATGTTCCCTTACAAAAATCAATAATAATCAAAACAATAGAAAATTAATCTAATTCTTCGTCTGCTTCATAACCGCCCATCTCTCTGATGGCATTTTTTAGCATCGTATATTGTTGAAACAGATGGTTAACAGGTTGTTCGTTTTGGGTAAAATCGTGCATCGGACTTTTCAAGAAGAAGCCTAAAAAGCGCTGAATACCCCATCTTCCGGCGCGTACTGCAAGATCTGACAGTAGTGCTAAATCAAGTACTAAGGGAGCCGCCAAAATGGAATCGCGACACAAAAAATTAATTTTTATCTGCATCGGATAACCCATCCAGCCAAAGATATCAATGTTATCCCAGCCCTCTTTATTGTCATTGCGCGGCGGATAATAGTTAATGCGCACCTTATGGTAAAGATCTCCGTAGAGATCAGGTTGTTCTTCGCCCTGTAAAATAGTTTCAAGTGTCGACAGTTTGCTTACCTCTTTGGTACGGAAGTTTGCCGGTTCGTCGAGCACCAAACCATCTCTGTTACCCAGAATGTTGGTAGAAAACCACCCACTTAGACCCAAACAACGCGTTCCGATGA
This sequence comes from Hoylesella saccharolytica JCM 17484, assembly GCF_000614205.1. Classification (GTDB taxonomy): domain Bacteria; phylum Bacteroidota; class Bacteroidia; order Bacteroidales; family Bacteroidaceae; genus Prevotella; species Prevotella saccharolytica. The sequence continues at coordinate 54,752 of NZ_BAKN01000001.1, read as the reverse complement.
TAGGTGCAAAGCCGCTCTTTACCAAGGTCTGCCCCGTCTTAAAGTCTTTTCCCGCAATTGGCATACGTGTTTTCTCCGCCAATTGCCACATCGCCGGGATGTCTATTGTTGTGTTCGGAGCACCCATAACGAAAGGAGCCTGCTCCATTAAAGCGGCATAAGCATAACACATCGAAGGCGCAATATGTTCTCGATCATCGGCCTTCATTGCCTTTTCTAATGCCTCCAACGTTCCGTGTATGCGCTCTTCGTAAGGTACAAATATCTCTGTTGAGGCCGCCCAAACCACTACCGCGCGGTCGCAACCATTCTCTTTTTTAAACCGTTTGATGTCTTCGCGCAGAGCTTCTACATTTCCCAGCGTGTCTTTACATCTTTCACATGGTCTCCATCAAGGCGTTTGGCAAAGTTTTTATCAAACGCAGCCTTCATCGGAACAATTTTTTCAAGCTCGTCGCGCACAGGATAGATGTCCTTTTCTTGCAACACTTCGGCATAAACAGCTGCCCGATAAGCGTTTTGAGGATAAACATCCCAAGTGCCGAAGACAATATCTTCGAGTTTGGCTAATGGTACAATATCTCCATAATGCAGATATTTCTTGTCGGCTCCGCGCCCTACACGTATCTTGTCATATTGTGTCATAGATCCCACAGGCTTAGCAAGTCCCTTGCGAGCCATCAGCACACCGGTCATAAATGTTGTAGAAACGGCGCCGCATCCTACAACCAAGATGCCCAATTTACCATTTGCCGGCTTAACGTTAGTTTTCCCCATACTGTAAAAAATTATGAATAAAGAATGTGACAAATATAAGAAAACCAATTAACAAGTGAAAGTTTTTGACAAGTTTTGTTCTCTTTAAAAACCTTACAACCGAGAAAATAAGCAATATAGAACAATAAAACAGCAATATCTACCAATTGTTCGGTCGCACTTTCGACCATTAATGCTGCGCAAACAGAGCTGTGTTTTGTTTGTAAAGGTTCATTCACGCCGTCTTGATAACGACAATAAAAATACTGAATTCTAAGATTTTGATTTGCACGTATGATTCTTTTGTCTATTTTTGCAAATAAAAGCACCAATGTTTCACTGTTTAAATAAGTATGTTTCACTATTAAAATAAAAGCGAGATGGATAAAACAAAGATTGTGGTTACTGCCATTATTGCGGTTGTTATCATAACAGGCGCATGGCTTATTGCTAAAGGTTTCACCAATTTTAGAGAAGGAGAACCTAACATTAACGTTACCGGTATGGCCGAAAAACAGATTACCAGCGACCTCATTGTATGGAAAATAAGCGTCAGTGCAGATGGAAGTGCGCGTAGTTCTGCCTTCTCCGAGTATGAGAAAACAGCCAAAACGATGCGTAGGTACTTAAAAAACAACGGTATTCCCGATACTTGTATAACAACAACCAGCGTAGATATAAACAAGCTGACCAAAGACTTTTACAACGAAGAGCAACGTAGGTACTTCACAATTGACAATGGTTACAGCGTATCGCAAACATTTATCATCAGCTCGCACGACTTAAATACGGTAGAGCGTATTTATCAAAAGATTTCCGAATTGTATAACGAGGGAATTAATTTTAATAGCTACACGCCTGCGTATTACTACACCAAACTGAACGATTTAAAGATGGAGATGCTCAATAAGGCCAGTGCCAACGCTTACGAAAGGGCGCAAACAATAGCCAAAGGTAGTGATGCATCGGTAGGTTCGTTGGTTTCTTCGTCAATGGGTGTGTTCCAAATCGTGGGTCTTAACAGCGATGAGGAGTACAGTTGGGGTGGAACTTTCAACACCAGCAGCAAGGAAAAAGTAGCCAGTATTACCGTTCGCACCACTTATCGGGTGAAATAACTGCGGTTCGTTAATTCGCATAAACGACTTATACGTAATTTTTTCACTCTTTCACCTTTTATTTTTCTCCCCCTGTTTGCCCGTCAAAGGTAGCGAACGGGGGATTTCTTTTGCCTTGAAAAAGAGTGAGTAGTAACGGCTTTTCTGCGTTTATGTTGTGCAGAAATCATTGTCAATATAGACTAAAAGCAGTTGTTAGAACTTCCAAATCATTTGCAGGCTCATATCCGTTTGCACGCTTTGGGCTATTTGGTTATACGAAGATCCAATTTTATTGCGGTCAAAATATTTGGTAGAAGCCAGTTTTCCCATTAGCCGGAGATGTTTGCCCATGTCGCACCGAAGCATTAAAGCGCCCCGAATACCTTGTCCGAAGAAAGCCGGAAACGTGAAATGATACCGCATATCGCGTTCGTATATATAAAGACGGCTGTCAAAATCGGTGGTATGAAAGTAGCCGATGTTGCCGCTGAAAGCCACTTGGCGATGCGTGTAACCGCCATTGGCAGTAAGCATCCAGCCCCAACTGCGTTTGGTAGACAAGTTATAGGCGGCATCGGCACGCAAAGCGGCATACCCGAAAGGGCTGGCATAGCCTACCGAAAGCCGCCCGCGATGTTCTGTTTTATCAATTAACGGTCCGCCTTTTGCTGCATCCTGTTGTCGTAAACGCAGGCGATAGCGGCCCGAAAGCGTGATTTTTTGAGCAGTGTAAGCAGCCGAAAGCAGATAATCGCTGGACCGCGAGGGGGCTGAACACCGATAACGGGGATGTGGAAAGTATGCGTAGTCGGCATAAGCTGTGAGCAAAAGCCTGCTGAAAGGGCTCCATCGGGCACCCACATACACACCGCTTTCGTTGTGAACACGGCCTGCATCGCTGAAACTGCGGGCAAACAACGACACATATTTATACGAATAAAAACGTTGCAGCACGGTAAACGACAGTCGCGAATTGAGTTGCCAGCTTGCCGTATTGATGGTAGCAAGTGCTCCGTTACGGTCGGTTGCCGTCTCTCCGTTTAGTGTCAGCCGGGCGTTTATATAGCCGTAATCGGCACTAAAATGATAAAACCTGCGCCCTTGCGCATCATATCGCCGGTAAATTTTACTAAAATCGGGTTGTAACGGCTTATCCAGTTCGGCATAAAGTCCCGTCACCCCCAAGTGAATACCTTGATAAAACCAGTTGATATGACCACCCGACAACCACTCGCCGACGTTGTGTTTCTTGTTCATTTCTGCCTGTGTGCGGTGATAACCCGTTGTAAGCAGGGTACGAACAGCCTTGTTGTCGGGGGTAAGTGTTGCGTCAACGTAGCGATAAGACACAAATCCCGTTAGCTCAATGCCCTTTGAAAGGCTCACGGTAGCTGCCGTTCCCTGCAAATAATTACCCTCCGAACGCGACGAATGCGCGCGAATTTGACTTGCGGTGCGCCCCAAAGCCCCCAACATCATTTGCTTTCCAAACCCGTAATCGTTGTTAATAACCAGTCCCATTCCCAATCGCACGCGATACCTACCTACAGCCAAAGCCTTCAAACACCCCATCTTTCGCACAAGCAAATAAGCCGAATAATAATCGTATCCCCACTTGTTACGGTGGGCAAAAAAGGGTTCTCCGGCATCTTGCGACCCCACAAAGCCCGCCCGCAGATAGTCGGAATAATGGAAATCGTAGCGTATCCAGTGTTTCAAACCATAGCCTAAGAACCCTTTTCTATCGCCTTTGCGTGTATAAAACGGCACCTTGAGCATAGCCACCACCTCGTGTTTGCCATATTCAAGCAGTCGGTTCAGCGATGGAAAATGCGGCTCCTGACGTTCGTCAACATAGACAAAACGTTCCAGTAAACGACGAGTAGAAAAGTCTATCGAGGTAATTAACGCCAGCTCGGCGGTTGTTTTCATGGGCGCATAATGGTAAAGATAATCACAAATATCCTCTATTTGCCGAGGTGTAAGAAAAGGAATACGCTCTAAATCTTCGCGTGTAGCGGTGTTTAAGTTTAGTGGATGCGCCTGTAATTCGGCCAAAACAGGGTCTTCGCTGTTCTCTTCTCCCCTCTCTATATCGGTCATCTCATCGTGTATTTCATAATTCTCCACCCAATCATTTACATCTTGTGCGCAGGCATTTGAGGCATATAAAAGGCATAATAAGATAAAAAGCGGCAGTTTTAACATGGCTGTGTGGTAAAAAAGATCAAGCAAATGTACAAAGAAATGACGAATAATAAGGGAAGAAAGTTGAGTTAAAAAATAAAAGTGAAGGATAATAAGGTAGAGGAAAGCAGGTGGGTTAAAGATGAAAAAGTAGAAAGCAGCTCTCTCAGCCTTTAAGTAATGATGGCGAGATTGTACAATCTCGCCATCTTCCAATAAAGCTTTTAGCCTACTAACATTATGAGAACTTAAAAAATACGATCTCTTTTTGACATTTTAAACTTGTTAATGTACCGTAAGTTCAAAGGGTTCGCTATATATCATTGCAGTGATACCGGCCAATATGCGCTGCATAAGTACAGGTTAAAAAGAGTTTTCTGAATAGCAATGGTTTGCCAAACGGTAAACGATAAAAAATAATCGTACCACCTATTTATATATATAGATGGTACGACTGATAAGAGAAGTCTGCCGACTTACGATTTTCGGTTTATCCGTAGATAATCTTTCCGTTTTCATCTTCGTAAGGTGCAAGGTCCTTACTGTATTGGTTCATGGCGCGTAAACTCATACCCATGTTCGAGAAACCACCATCGTGGAACAGCGTTTGCATTGTAACCTTACGCGTTAAGTCGCTGAAAAGCGTTACACAATAGTCCGCACAATCTTGCGCAGAAGCATTGCCCAGCGGCGACATCTTATCGGCAAAGTCCATCATATTATCGATATCCTTGATTCCTTTACCTGCCGTTGTGGGCGTAGGCGATTGCGAAATGGTGTTGATACGTACATTTTTCTCGCGTCCGTAGATATAACCGAAACTGCGCGCAATGCTTTCCAAGAGGCTCTTGGCATCTGCCATGTCGTTATAACCAAAGAAAGTGCGGTGCGAAGCGATGTAAGTTAGAGCCACAACCGAGCCATATTCGGCTATTGCATCTACCTTTTTGGCAGCCTGCAGCATTTTATGAAAAGAGATGGCCGAAATATCCAGCGTTTTATTAAGCCAGTTATAGTCTAAATCATCATAAGTGCGGCGTTTTCTTACGTTAGGACTCATGCCGATAGAGTGCAGCACAAAGTCTATCTTTCCGCCTAAAAGTTCTTGCGATTTCACAAAAACATTCTCCAAATCTTCATAATTTGTAGCATCGGCAGCAATCACCGGCGCATTAATTTTCTTGGCCAATGCGTCAAGTTCTCCCATTCGCAGTGCCATCTCTGTATTGCTCAGCACAATGCTTGCACCTTCTTCGGCACAACGTTCAGCTACTTTCCAAGCAATCGACATATCGTTCAGAGCTCCGAAAATAATACCGCGTTTGCCTTTTAATAAATTGTATGACATATTTTTTTCGTATAAAAATTCACTGCAAAAGTAAGCCTTTTGTGCAAAAGAGCCAAGAAAACAAGAGTGAAACTATTATCCACATCATTCTGCCGACGTGTTCTTCGGCATCTGTTTCAGGGGTTAACGAGAGCGCTTGTATACTAAATTTTCAATCGGTTTACATATAATGAATACGTCAGTTCGGTATAAGTAATCCCCTCTCTTTCTCCTCTTTCCAAGGGGAGAGGTGTGCTACATAACCACTCGAAAGCTTATATCAAGAGAGAACTCAATAGTTGTAAAGGAGAAACTCAACACATTCCAATAAAGGGATAGGTCTACAACATTACTTGTTTTTTACTTTTTATATGGTGTCTGCATTCTTTCACTTTTTCACCTTTTCACTTTTACTTGGGTAGGTAAGGTAGGGTATAGTAGGTTGAAGTAGGTGGCAGGAGACGGAAAGACATATAAACTTTCATCCTTATTCCTTCATCCTTCATCCAGGAAATACCCTTTCACATTTATTCCGGGGGAAGTTAGAAGGGGATGTACCTGTCAGCAGATAGCATGAAAAAGGTTAAAAAGCGCATTCGGAAATAAGTTAATATGCGCAATGGGCATTATTTCTTATCGCGAACTGGCGTAATGAATGTAAGGAAGATTTTTCTTCATCTTGTTAATTTACTATAACAACCTGACGATTAAAACCCTATTGTAACTTCAATCCGGATAATTGTGCGTATTATTGCAACACCGTTTTAAGCAATCGCACTTTTAAATTATAATAAGACATGCTGCTATTATTCAATATTTTTATCGTTCTCGGCATTTTGTTAAGGTACGCTGTTCTTATTTACACTACGATACGAATGGGCACTTTGGTAGTTGCCCTCGTCAAGAGAATTAAAAACCGCGATAAAGATGGGATAAAAGGGCCTCTCATTATTCTTGCCATTATGATTTTGCTCCTTATTTTTCTGATTCTTCCGATCAGTGAAAGAGAGGAAGAACTCCATCTCATTGGCTCCTTTTTTACAGGAACTTAACCATCCCCGCCTACTTACAAATTGTTACTTTTTGCCTTGTCTAGAAATCGGAAGGTATCTCGCGAGAGTGTCAACGAAATCATCCAACTTGTTTTTGGTTCGTAAAAACGTAAGGATTTTACGATTGTGTATAGCATTGATTATTAATTATTTGTGTATTTCTAGATAAATTTTATCTCCTTTTTACTCTTTTAAAACGCCCTAAAACCGTGTTTTTCGGGGTGTAAAAGCATAGGTTTTATCCTCTAAAAGATGATGTTTTGTATGCTAAAAGCTATGCTTTTGCAACTCAAAACTTGTGCTTTTACATTTTCAATGCTCATCTTTGACCAAATAAACGAAAGTTTTTCTCTAGATTGGAAAAGCGAATTGTAACGGAAAGAGAAAACCAAAAGTGTTCTTAAACGTTAAAAAAGTAACAATTTGAAAGTAGGTGGAGAAAGTAAAATAGGGAGAAAGTAGCGAGCAGAAGACTTGTAAACACATCATCTCTCAACATTTTCCCTTCACCATTTATCTGCAAAGCAAGTAATGTAGTACACCTATCCCTTTATTCGAATGTACTGAGTTTCTCCTTTACAATTATTGAACTCTCTCTCAATATAATCTTTTGAGTAGATATGTAGCATACCTCTCCCCTTGCAAAGGGGAGAAAGAGAGGAGATTACTTATACCGAACTGGTGTAATTCTTCATCCTCCATAACCCTTTAGTTTTGCATTAGAGAAGATTGTGAGGTGCGTTTTCAAGTAGCCGAAACAGAGCTTGGCGGACTTGTTCTGCATTCTCAAAGCGGATAACGGCTATGCCACAAGCCTCTCCTCCTTTGATATTCGCCTCCGAATCATCAACAAATACACATTCAGAAGGGTTTAGATTGTAGCGCTGAAGCAGCCGGTGATAGATCTCTGCGTTGGGCTTAGCCATCTTTTCACGACCAGAAATAACCATTCCGTCGAGCTTTTTAAAGATGTCATACTTGCTTTCTACCTCATCGAAAGTTTCGGCAGCCCAGTTGGAAAGACCATAAAGCTTCAGCACGTGCTCAAATCGTCGAGCAAGACACTCATTCCGGGTATTTCTCCACCAATCATTTCAATCCATCGACTGCGATATACTGCAATGGCTTCAGTCCATTCAGGATGCTGTTGTGTAAGTTCGGCAATGCCTTGTGCAAAAGTTTTGCCGGCATCCATTTGTGCATTCCATTCGGATTGGCAGATGTTGTTCAGAAACCAAGTACTTTTTTCGGCATCGCCGAAATAGGTATCGTAAAGGTAATGCGGGTTCCAGTCGATGAGAACAGCGCCGAAATCGAAGATAATATTTTTGAGCATACGGTTTAAAAGTTATTTGATGATGAGAAAATAAAAGAATGGAGACGATGATGCCTCCATTCTGAAACGATTAAAAGTGATAACTTAGAAGTAATAGGCGGCAGAGATTTGCCAGGCGTTATTACTGCCTTCATAGCTCTTCTTCACGCCCTCTACTGTTACATCACCCGTTTTTCCGCAGATAATGTTATAATTGGCAGAGAGCTGCAAATGCTTAAGCAGAGTGGCTCCGAAGCCTAAGTTGACACTGAAATTAGATGATTGGAGTCGCCAGTCGGCTACACCCTTAATCAAATCTTTGTCTTTGCTGCCGATGTTAAAGCCGAATTGCGGACCTGCAAACACGAAAATGTCAGCCGATTCGCCTAATCCGATGGCGTAACGGGCATTGATAGGGAACACAATTTGCTCTTGCCTGATGGTTCCACTAGCACTGGTGCCGTTCGCTTCTACCTTTGCCTCGCGCTTATCGTACAAGGCGGCAGCATCAAATCCGATACCAATAACGGGCATGGTGAGCTTGATTGTGGGACCGATAAAGTACCCCGTTCGGTTCTCAGTCTTAAACATTTCACTGCTAAGTTTGAAGTTGGTAACGTTTAAACCGCCTTTTACACCAAGCCTCAACTGTGCGCCGGCATTCGCCGAGAATGCCATTGCAGCGGCTAATACAGCCAGTTTAAAAATCTTTTTCATACAGTAATAATTTTGAAATTAAACAAAATACAGGCTACTGCGACCGCTGTCGGCAGGCTATACCTGCTATTCTTAATGCCGTTGTCGGCGTACTGTTACTCGGGGAACTGCGGATGTAGAGCTTGAAGAAGCGGTTTTTGTGCGACGATTGGTTACTGTAGCACTGCTGCGGCGATTGGTTGCAGCGGGTTTCTTTGCCTCTTTGGTATCCGCAACGGGGGCAATACTGTCCGTTTGTTCTTTGCGTTGGTTTTGTCCCCACATATTTTTTTCAAACGCAATGATTTCGTCTTCAATGCGCTTTTGCTCTTTTCCGATAGCCGAATCGTTTTTGCAATACTGGGCAAGTGTAAGTCCCAGCATATTGGTTGTTTTATAAATCTTACCCCGATACTTGTTCAACGTAAAGAAATCGGCTATACTCATGGTGGCCGCATTGTTGAGATTGCTGGTCATAATGGTTTGTTTGGCAAGGAAAGGAGCCAAATCGTCGTACCTAATCCAAAAGAGAGGATAAGTCGTAGCACCATCTCCGAAGTCGTCTTGACGTTTCATTATAGGACAGAGAGCCAACACTTTGGTATGGAAAGTAGCTGTAGACTGGTCGTAATAGGCGCTCTCTTTGAGGTAGTAAGCAGTGACCTCGCGCGAAGGAATATCGCTATTATCAATGCGTATGCGTCCGTCTTTGCGTTCGTAAAATATGTGGTAATTGTCTAAAAACGCCTTGGGCTTGACGCGGGCAGAGTCTTCAAAACTCTCATTTCCATCCAAGCGATATTCGTAAACCCGTATCTGACCGGTCATCATCAGCTTAAAAATATAGGTAAAGAGGTTCATTTGCCCCCCAATAGGTTCTACCGGATAGTACAAACCCGCATTAGCCTCGTTGTTTAAATCCAACTCACGATAGATATCGCGACGCCAAACAACATCTTCACTCATCTTATTTTCCACCGGAAAAGAGATGCGTGCACGTGTGGTTAGATGGTCTCTACTGGATGTTGAGGCTTGTTGTTGCTGCTGTCTGCGTGCTTTGGGCTGCGCAAAGAGCGAGGTTACGCTACATGATATAATTAATATAAATAAGTATCGAAGCATAATGGATTGGATTTCTAAATAATTAAGTTTCTGCACTTTTTAATGCGTAAGCATTGGTTTGATGAACTTTTCGGGTCTGTACCGACCCATTTTCAACTTATTTTACGATGATTTCCATCGCAGCAGGTAGTTTTCGGGTCAGTCCGTCAGGCCCAATAGCAGTAACATTGCTGATATAAAAGCGTCTGCTTCGCGAGAGCTTGCGGAATGCATCACGCTGTTTCTCGGAGAATTGATTGCCTGAAGAGGCCATTGGAACAGCATTTCCCATATTGTCAAAGAATACTGTTTCAAAGCCTGTAACCCTAAATTGTATGTCAAGAATACCGTCGTCGATGGCTGCTTGTACCCCCGATACGCTCATCAATGATGCTTTTGCCAGTCCGCCACCTTTGAAACGATCGGTTCCAAGCGACAGATATGCAGTGGGATCGGGTAACTTTCGCACGTAGAAAACAGCTTGTCCCAACGACCTTGTCTTACCTTTGTCGTTGGCAGTGATGCTGAATGTAACGTCTTTACCTATCGTTGAGGGCACAGCAATATAGTGTCCGTTGCCCTTATTGGTAAGCGTTCCACCCGTCATCGACATGCGAATGGCATTCTGAGGAATGCCCGATACACTCACACTCATTGGGTTTGAGTAGCCCGCATATAACACATTCATCAGATCTGCAGCAACTGTTGCGGCCGTTGGAACCGATACAACCTCATACTTTTGTAAGAAGTTGCGTCGTAGAAGTTCGCCCGAGCCGTTACGCATAGTGATATATCCGCCGAAAGAATGTTCTCCGATGCCACCTGCAGTAAATGAATAAGTACCGTTGCGGGTGTTAATACGGGTTCCATTGATGTATATTTCGGGTTGTTGAGTTGTGTCAACAGCCGCCATAACAATGCTTGCAGAGAAGGTTTCACCGGGATAAAGGGTGGTCTTTTCGGGAATAACGAACGCGTCTAACTTGTTAACCCGAATATCCTTTACATCGATGTTGGATACCAACGTATGTAAAACCTCGCCCTCTGCATAGCGAATATCACTCTGCAACTTTGTTAAAAGCGTTACTGCCGCAGCAACGGGCATATCCTCAAACATATATTCTTGCCAGTTTTTACCCAGCGAGCGAGCACTCTTCGGAACAGCTGTCGAGAGGTTTCCGGATATAATTTCGCGTTGGTCGGCATTGGTTATCAAACTCAATATATAGTTGCGATAGTTATTAACGGCATCAAAAAGCCTGCTGCCTTTTCCCGTTCCGGGAGCCAACATCACATAACTGGCCGCCTCTAAGTCTTCCTTATTCTTTATGTTCTTTACATCTCCGTCCTTTCCATCAGCCTCTTTTACAATGGCTTCTTTCAACTGTTGAGCAAAGTTATATAGCGAATCGCTGGCCGCTTTGACACGAACCGCCTTCTCAAACCACGCTTTCACCTTGTCGGGATTAGTCTTCATCTGCGCATTAAACAAGTCATAGAGCGTTCTATTCTCTTTTGCCGAGTTGTCGGTAGTGCGGTTTAAGCTGTCTTCCACAACCGAAAAGCCCTCCAATACCTCGTTAGAGACGTTGAGTGCGAGCATCGCCATCAGCACGACATACATCAGATTGATCATCTTCTGACGTGGCGATAGGGGTCGTTTCTTTATTGCCATGTGGGTATCGGATATGCTTCGGGGTTACGGATTTTGCATTTTCATATTCACAGTCATTGCTTCTATCATACGAGCATATATCGTATTAAGCTGTTCTATTTGTTGAGCCATCTTCTTAGTCTGGTCATTAATTTGGTCAATGGTACCAATTTGCTGACTGGCTCCTTTGAGTTGCATCTCGTAAACCTTTGTTATACCGGTAAGTGTGCGGTTTAAATTCTCCATCTCTTCACTGTCTCGGGTTAGTCGAGAACTTTGTTCGCTCACCTTTTCAAGCGTTTCTGTGAGCTTCTTTAGCTCTTCGATGTAACGGTTTGTAGCTTCTGCCACCTCCGCATCTGCCCATATTGGGCCGACATTTGATGTGTTTTCACCCGAAGGTTGACCACCTGCCGGAGCCGATTGAACCGTTTGAGCAGGTGCATCAGCATCGTTGCGAGCCTCTGAAACCATAGCTATCGGTTGTGCCGAATGCTTTACAGCTTGCACTTTTTGCGTTGTCGATACTGTTTTAGCTGTACCAACATCCCCTCCTTCAAGGTATTCCTCTGTTACATGAGTAGGAATATCGCGCCCGTCGGCAGTTTTATCAAAGGGCCGATCGAATGCTGAGAGGAAGAAAACAACAACCTCTGTGCCCATACCTAAGAAGAGCATGAGGTTGGCTCCCGGTAAATGAGTGAGCTTAAACAATGTTCCAAGAATCACAATCGCTGCTCCCCAGCTGTAAGCATAATTCAAAAAGGTTTGTCCCGGAACGCTATCCATCCATCTTTGTAGACGATAAACGATATTGAAATGGCTGTATTCGGTCATTATTTTTTAGTTTTTTTAGGTTTTCCGGTCGATGTATTGGCAAGGCTTCTCACACATCTGAACCCGATATATGAACGTGGTTGGTTTTGATATTCCCATGTTCGCCATGCACTACGAATGTAAGCTTCAGGGTCTTTCCACGATCCTCCGCGTACACTTTTCTTTTTAAGACGATATGGATCTTCTTTTGCCGCCTTGTAATCAAGCTGCGGATTGAGGTCGTTCATTGCACCAACACCCGACTCGGTATATACTGTGCTGGTCCATTCGGCCACATTTCCGGCCATATCAAACAGTCCGTTAGAGTTTCCCGGATAAGCTCCCACCTTACTGGTAATGAGGTTTCCATCTTGCGTATAATCGCCTCGGTTGGGCTTAAAGTTAGCATAGAAACAGCCTTCACCATTCTTCATATTGGTATTTTCCCATGGAAACTCTGTTCCGTTTTTACCTCTGGCGGCATATTCCCATTCAGCTTCGGTGGGCAAACGATAGCGTTGAACATATCGCGCCACAGGTCCGAGCCCCTTCAATAAGTATTCTGTGCGCCACGCACAAAAGGCATTGGCCTGCTCCCACGTAACTCCGACAACGGGATAATCGTTATAAGCCGGGTTACTGAAGTAGTTGCGAAGATACATTTCGTTGTCCGAATTGGTAAAATCGTTCACCCAACAGGTGGTATCGGGATACACATTAACAATATAGGTGTTTAAAAAATCCCACGGTCCACTTAGCGGACGGTCGATGGTTTGACTGATAATGTTACCGTTATCGTCGACATAGGCGGTATCTTTAGATATAATTACCTCCTCATTAGGGTCTACCGTGATGTCCGTATTCAAGCTCCGTTCAGTCGGAATAACGCGATTACGCCGCAATGCAGCTGTTGTATAATCGTATATTTCATACCGATAATTAAGCTGCCGATAATCTAACAACTTCTCGCCTGTTACCGGATTGGTTACATACATACTTTCGATGGCCCGCTGTTCGTCTTCGTTCGGTTTGCGCGGCAACGGCTTTTTCCAGTTAAGACGTGGTTTTACGAATTCTCCTTTCTTATCTTCAATAATCAGATACGTTTCATCTCCGCCGTAAGCAGGGTCTGCCAAGCGGGTACGAAGAATGCTGTCGCGCACCCACATCACAAATTGTTTATACTTCGAGTTGGTCACTTCAGTCTCATCCATCCAGAAGCCATCTACCGAAATATCTTTTACGGGTGTGGTTTTTCCCCACAAGCTGTCGTCTTTTTCTATACCCATTCTCACATATCCACGGTTAACGCGTACCATTCCGTAGGGTGTAGGCTCAACAAAAGACCTGCTTCCGCCCACGCCTACCACTTCTCCGCCGCGCCCGGAGGCCGACATTGACTTGCCGCTGAAGCATCCCGTAAGAAGCCATGAGGCAACTGCAATACAAAAAACGATAGTATTTTGTTTCTTTCTTATCATTCTTTTATAATATTCTTACGCTTTTATGTTTATTCTTTCCTTTCTTAACGAGGTTCACATCGGTTTGATAACCCACAAACAATTCGTGGCTTCCGTTGCCGGGTTTGATGGCCGACGTGTACATTTCGTAGCTGTATCCGATGATAATACCATGAAAAGTACCGCCAATCATCCCCGTAACCGATATGGTGGGGCTATATCCCAAACCTGCGTACAGCACTCTTTTTTCGTGCGTGTACACCACTCTTGTCGTTACATCAGCCCTGTAAGAACTGCCATCTGTACGCAATAGAGCCGATGGTTTTATTGTAACAAACGGATTTCTTAGTTTTATATTGTATCCGCCCGTTAAATAATAGGTGGGCGAAATGGGTAGTTCGTACTTGTCGCCCAGCGTGATAACGGGCGATGTAAGGTGCTGTGCCGATAGCCCCACATATAGATTTCCGCGCATGTAATAGGCACCGATAGCAAAGTCTACACCGTTGCCCGTAACCTGTGTAGTAGGCAATGCAGGGTCGTTACCTTGTCCGGCATCCAATTGTGTACCGTCTAAGCTCTCCATCAAGAGGCTCACCTGCACACCCAAACTCAATGTTCCGCCCAGCAGTTGCGGCTTATAAGCATACTGCGCACCGATTTTTTGATGTCTGAACACACCCAATTTGTCGTTCAACAGCTGTACTCCTGCCCCGTGAAAAACATTCGCAAAGTTGAAAGGCATATCCGCAGCAAGGGTCATCACACGCGGATTGTTTTCAAAACCTGCAAAATCAAGTGCATACGCACCCGTTACATTGAGTTTCGACTGTTTGCCTACGGCCGCCGGATTAAATCCCGGTTCTAAGTCGAAGTAATGTGCAAAGGTTGCATCATACTGCGCCTGAGCCCCTATTCCGGCCCATACCAGCATTGCAATGATTATTTTTAAACGTATAGACACGGATAGATAACGTAACGTATACATATTTATTATATTGAGATTTGAGGATGTCAACAAGGTGAAATCACTTTATTTAATCACTCCATAATACATCCTCAAAAAACGATATACTTATTACAGCTCTGGGGTTACAAATGCAATAATCTACCCGAAGTAAACAAACCACATGCCATTCAACCTATTAACGGGTTGCGTTTTTTATCTAACACCACCTATTTGCAGGCTTCTTATAACTTATTTTATCCCTACCTTATCCACCCCGCCTACCCCAGTAAAAGTGAAAAGGTAAAAAGGTGAAAGGGTGAAAAGATGCAGCCACCACAGTATATAATTGGCTATGCAAGGGCATTAACTATTTTTTGACCCTTTCATCTTTTCCCTCTTTTACCTTTAAGTTGCTTTCAATTTGTTACTTTTTTAACGTTTGAGAACACTTCTACTTTTCTTTTTTCATTACAAATCACTTTCTCAATCTAGAGAAATATTTTCGTTTATCTAGTCAAAAATGAGCGTTGAAAATGTAAAAGCATAAGTTTCGAGTTGCAAAAGCTATGCTTTTGGCATGCAAAACATCATCTTTTGGAGGGTAAAACCTATGTTTTTACACCCCGAAAAACACGGTTTTAGGGCGTTTCAGAAGGATAAAAAAAGACCAAAACTTATCTAAGAACGCATAAACTATTAATAATCAACGCTATACATAACCGTAAAATCCTTGCGTTTTTACGAGCCAAGAACAAGTTGGATGATTTCGTTGGCACTCTCACGAGGTTGCTTCCGATTTCTTGACAAGGCCAAAAGTAACAATTTGTAAGCAACTGAAAGATGATAGAGTGAAAAGGTGAAAGGGCAAGTTGAAACGTATAAAGGTGAAAAAGTGGAAAGGTGAAAGAGTGAAAAAATAGCTAACGCCCTTGCATTGTTATCTCATATTGTGGCGGCTGCATCTTTTCACTCTTTCACCTTTCTACCTTTTCACTTTTACTTAGGTAGGTAAGGTAGGGCAAAGTAGGTAAAAGTAGGTGGCAGGAGACGGAAAGACATATAAACTTTCATCCTTATTCCTTCCTCCTTCATCCAGGAAATACCCTTTCACCTTTCTACCTTTTCACTTTTACTTAGGTAGGTAAGATAGGGTATGGTAGGTTGAAGTAGGTGGCAGGAGACGAAAAGACATATAAACTTTCATCCTTATTCCTTCATCCTTCATCCAGGAAATACCCTCTCATCTTTACCTTTTGGGGAAGTGAGAAGGAGATGTATGTTTTGCATTATACGTATTTTATCGTAACTTCGCATCAATAAATGGATAATAGAAATGGACGAAAAGCAGATTCTTTTAATAAACGATATGGCCGGATATGGCAAGGTTGCCACTGCAGCAATGCTTCCCATACTATCTTATTTCGGTTTTCCAACCTACAATTTGCCAACAGCACTGGTGTCTAACACGCTTGATTACGGCAAGTTTAATATTCTTGAAACCACCGATTATATTCAGGGTGTGTTCCCGGTGTGGAAAGAATTGGGGTTCACGTTTGATGCCATTGCCACCGGTTTTATTGCTTCCGAACGGCAGGCAGGTATCATTTCAAACTATTGCAAAGAACAATCTGCAGGCGGAACAGTTATTTTTGTTGACCCGATTATGGGCGATGAAGGGCGGCTTTATAACGGCGTAACCCCAGCAACAATACAAAGCATGCGCGAAATGGCAGCAGTGGCGCATCTTATTTTTCCTAATTACACAGAGGCTTGCTATCTTACAGATACGCCTTATTGCGCTGAGGGGGTGTCGTTGGCAGAAGGAAAGGCGCTCGTTAATAAACTTTGTGCGCTGGGAAGCTCATCGGTTTTGATTACAAGCATACCTGTTGACGGTCAGATGGCTGTTATCGGATACAACGAAACTACAGGGCAGCACTTTCTTTTGCCTTATCATGAGATACCCGTTCGATTTCCCGGAACGGGCGATATCTTTTCGGCCATCCTCATTGCACATGTTCTTAGAGGCGTTCCACTGAAACAAAGTACCCGAAAAGCGATGGATGCGCTGACCGAACTGATAACGCTGAACCGCGATAATGCCGACAAATACAAGGGCATACCGGTAGAGAAATATCTCCATGTCTTAGGCAGCTAACTGCATGATGCCTGCAATTGCCCCTAATTATTTTGCTGTTCAAGGCCTTTCAATTACCTTTGTAGTAGAAATTAAATGGTATCAGTGATGGAATGGATCAACGGATTGTTTACCGTACATTCAGCTTTTCAAGCAGTAGTTGTGCTGTCTTTGATCTGTTTTATGGGTCTGGTGTTAGGCAAAATACACATCAAAGGCATCTCGCTCGGCGTTGCATTCGTTTTCTTTATCGGTATTATCGCCGGTCATCTGGGACTTGAGGTAGACCCGCAGATGCTCAATTATGCCGAAACATTTGGTTTGGTACTGTTTGTTTACACTTTAGGCTTACACGTGGGGCCTAACTTTTTCGGTTCATTACGTCGCGAAGGTATCTCGCTTAACTTATGGAGCATGGCGGTTATTCTGCTTGGAACGGTGCTCGCATTGGTGCTCTGCCAAGTTACCAACATACCTTTGCAAGCGATGGTGGGACTGTTTTGTGGGGCTACAACCAACACACCGGCACTCGGAGCGGCACAACAGGCACTCGAAAACTTCGGTCTTTCTACCCGCAGTGCTGCGTTGGGATGCGCCGTAACCTATCCGCTCGGAGTGGTGGGCGTTATCTTTGCCATGATATTTTTGCGCAAATTGTTTGTCAAACCCCTTCATCTTCATATGCGTTCGACACAAGAAGAAGACCACACCTATGTGGTTCAATTCGAGGTTGTCAATCAAGCCATTGGTGGAAAAACCATTGCCGAGATTTCGCAAATGGCGCATATACGCTTTATCATATCGCGTATATGGCGGGGCGAACAGGTTATTGTACCACTGTCTTCTACTCAACTGCAAGTGGGCGACAATGTTCTTGTGGTTACAACGGATAACGAAGTGGCGGGGATGGAGCTGCTCTTCGGCAAGCGAATCAATAAAGACTGGAACAAAGACCAAATAGATTGGAACCATATCGACTCGAAAGTAGAGTCGAAAGTGGTTGTGATTACCCGTCCAATGCTAAATGGCAAGAAGCTGGGCAGTCTGCAACTGCGCAACACTTACGGTGTAAATGTAAGCCGGGTGACGCGTGGCGACACCAAATTACTGGGTACCAACGACCTGCGTTTGCAGTATGGAGACCGTGTAACGGTAGTAGGCGAACATGATGCGCTTGAAAATGTGGAGCATTATCTGGGTAATGCAGTGCGAACTTTAAACGAACCAAACCTTGGAGCCATATTTTTGGGCATGATTTTAGGGCTTGCCATTGGTACTATTCCTATCACTTTGCCCGGCATGAGCGCACCTGTTAAGATGGGAATTGCAGGCGGACCCATCGTTATGGGTATTCTTGTGGGCTCCATCGGACCCCGTTTTCGCCTTATTTCGTACACCACCCGCAGCGCATCGCTGATGCTTCGACAGCTGGGATTGGCCCTTTATCTGGCTTGTTTGGGTTTAGACGCCGGCAAAGACTTCTTCTCTACGGTGATACGTCCTGAGGGTTTGCTGTGGGTAGGCATTGGTTTTGTGCTCACGGTAGTACCCGTTCTTATCGTGGGCTATATTGCCTTGCGTACCAAAAAGATTGATTTTGGCTCTATCTGCGGCATTCTTTGCGGGTCAATGGCCAATCCGATGGCTCTTACTTACGCAAGCGATACACTCGAAGGAGATGCTCCTGCCGTGACTTATGCTACCGTTTATCCGCTCGGAATGTTTCTCCGAGTTATCATTGTACAAATAATGGTGATGTTTTTTGCTGCACCTTGATAAGAGAAAAGCAAAGAACTGAAGAGCGAAGAACTGTTTTTCACCTAATTAATATATAAAGAAGCTATGGCAAAAGTATATCAACTGATGGCCGATGGATTTGAAGAAATCGAGGCATTGGCACCCGTAGACATTCTGCGTCGCGGTGAAGTAGACATCCAAATGGTAAGTATTACCGGAACAGAGTTGGTTACATCAGCACACGGAGTAGTGATAAAGACTGATGTATTGTTTGAAAATGCCGACCTGACGGATGCTGATTTGCTTATCTTACCGGGCGGAATGCCTGGCGCAAGTAATTTAAACAGTCACGAAGGGGTACGTAAAGCACTTATCGAACAGGTTAATAAAGGGCGCAAAGTGGGTGCTATCTGTGCTGCTCCGATGGTTTTGGGCAGTATAGGTGTATTGAAAGGCAAGCGCGCAACGTGTTATCCGGGCTTTGAAAAGTATCTTGATGGTGCGCAATATACGGGCGAATTGGTAACCGTTGATGGTAATATTATCACCGGAGAAGGTCCTGCAGCGGTACTTCCTTATGCTTATCGGCTGCTGTCGATATTGGTAGGAGAGGCCAAAACCCGGGAAATTGAAGACGGAATGCGCTACACGCACCTTATGGCTTAGCATCCGTTGCGATGGATTATGTGATTATTGTAGCAGGCGGAAAAGGTCTGCGCATGGGCACAGACATACCCAAACAGTTCTTACCGGTGAACGGAAAGCCGATATTAATGCGTACGATAGAACGCTTCAAGGCTTATAACAATACCTTGCAAATCGTGCTTGTGCTGCCGCGCGAGCAACATTCGTATTGGAAAAGTATGTGTAGCGACCATCATTTTGATGTCGCTTGCAGACTGGCAGATGGTGGAACAACCCGTTTTGAATCGGTAAAAAACGGCTTAATGCTTATTCCCGACGAGGTAAAAGGTGTGGTGGGAGTTCACGATGGTGTACGTCCCTTCGTTTCAGAAGCGGTTATTGGGCGTTGCTTTGATGCTGCGCGCAAGTCAAAAGCCGTTATTCCGGTGGTTCCGGTGATAGAAACACTGCGCCGTTTAGCGCACAACGGATCGGGCGAGAATGTTCTTCGCGACGCTTACCGATTGGTACAGACCCCCCAAATGTTCGATATTGCACTGCTCAAAAAAGCCTATCAACAACCTTATCAAGATGCTTTTACCGACGATGCATCTGTAACAGAGGCAATGGGACAAGTGGTAACGATGGTCGAAGGCAATCGCGAGAACATCAAAATAACTACTCCGTTCGATATGATGATGGCCGAAACACTGGCTCAAAGAGAAGATTCCGGCGACAATTTTTTACGATAACCTCGTTTGTAACTCCAACGATAACACGCCGTACTCACACAAACGGCGGTATTTTCAACGTATTAGCTTATCAATTTTAGAAAATAAATAAAATGAAAAGATTACTTTTAACCCTCAGTCTTTCGCTGACTTTGGCCCTTGTAACCCATGCAGCGGAGATGACTTCTCCCAATGGAGACATCAAGGTAGACTTTCAATTGGTGGACAGCGTTCCTACTTACAGTGTCAGTTTTCGAGGCAAAACGATTGTCAAACCCAGCAAATTGGGCTACGAATTGGCACAGGGCGAGAACCTTTTAGACGGATTTACGCTCGTTGGCGACGAAACATCAGCATTCGACGAAACGTGGAAACCGGTGTGGGGAGAGAACAGTTCGATTCGCAATAATTATAAAGAGCTGCTCGTTCAGTTGGTGCAGAAGTCTACAGAACGTTATATGAACCTCCGTTTCAGAGTGTATAACGAGGGTGTAGGCTTGCGTTACGAGTTTCCGCAAAAGGGCAAACTCAACTATTTTACAGTGAAAGAAGAGTGTACCGAGATAGCGATGACGGGCAATCATACTGCTTGGTGGATACCCGGCGACTATGATACGCAGGAGTATGAGTACACAAAATCGCGCCTAAGTGAAATCCGTGGTATCTTCAAAAAGGCGGTTACGGATAATATATCACAGAAAACCTTCTCGCCAACGGGCGTTCAAACCTCGCTGATGTTAAAGACCGACGATGGTCTTTACCTTAATCTTCACGAGGCAGCGCTGGTTAATTATCCTGCCATGAACCTCAATCTCGACGATAAAAACATGGTTTTCAAATCGTGGCTTACACCCGATGCGCAGGGAATGAAGGGTTATTTGCAAACACCTTGTAAGAGTCCGTGGCGCACGATAATGATTACAGACGATGCACGCAAAGTGCTTGCCTCCAATCTTATCCTTAATCTCAACGACCCTTGTGCTTATGAAGATACCTCTTGGATACGTCCCGTAAAGTATATAGGCGTTTGGTGGGAGATGATTTCGGATAAAGCAGATTGGGCTTACACACAACAGTTCCCCTCAGTGATACTCGGTGAAACCGATTACAGCAAGGCAAAGCCCTCCGGAAGACATGCCGCCAACAACGCTAATGTGCGCCGTTATATCGATTTTGCTGCCGAAAACGGGTTCGACCAGGTATTGGTCGAGGGCTGGAACATCGGCTGGGAAGATTCGGAGGGTAACCTGAAAGAGAAGGTTTTCGACTTTCTTACCCCCTATCCCGACTTTGATATCAAGGCGCTTAACGCCTATGCACACGCTAAAGGCGTAAAGCTGATGATGCATCACGAAACCTCTTCGTCGGTGATGAACTACGAAAAGTATATGGATAGAGCATATAAACTGATGAACGATTACGGCTATAATGCTGTGAAAAGTGGTTATGTAGGCGACATTATCCCTCGGGGCGAGCACCATTACAGCCAAATCGAAATCAATCATTATTTATATGCGGTGAAGCGAGCTGCCGATTTTCGTATCATGGTCAATGCGCACGAAGCCGTTCGACCCACCGGTCTGTGTCGCACTTATCCCAACCTGATTGGCAACGAGAGTGCGCGCGGCACCGAATATCAGGCTTTCGGAGGAATCAAACCGGGTCATACGGCCATTCTTCCCTTTACTCGTTTGCAGGGCGGACCAATGGATTACACCCCCGGAATATTCGAGATGGACTGCGCCAACGGCTCACACGTCAATTCAACCATCTGCGGACAGCTTGCCCTTTATGTCACGATGTACAGTCCGTTACAAATGGCGGCCGACTTTCCAGAGAACTATCTCAAGCATCCCGATGCTTTTCAATTTATCAAAGATGTAGCGGTAGATTGGGATAAGTCGCTCTATCTTGAGGCCGAACCTATGGAATATATCACTGCGGCACGCAAAGCCAAAGGTTCTAACAACTGGTTTGTGGGCAGCGTAGCCGGTGCAAAGCCTCACAAATCCATTCTTTCGCTCGACTTTTTGGATAAGGGTCGCAAGTACGGGGCTACCATTTACACCGATGGCACCCATGCAGATTACAAGACAAATCCACAATCTTATAAGATAGAGAAGAAGACTGTGACGTCTAAAACTAAACTAACGCTTCACTCGGTTGCAGGTGGAGGCTACGCCATTTCTATCATTGCGAAGTAGAAAGGTATTAACCGACAATAGAAAATTGATAATTAACAATTGGCCCATTGATGGGTAATGAGAGGTATAATTAATCATCAACAATTAGCCATTAAGAAATACTTGGCAATGAATAGATGACTGTCTATTCGTTGTTGAGAATTGATGAAAGGTATATTCTCTCTATCTTAGGTAATAAAAATATGCCGCGAAGCATCATCTTATTATAGATAAATGCTTCGCGGTTTTCATTTATGGCCTTTCATCTTTTAAACTTTCCGGGAGCTTCTTTTCTCATTAGAGAAAGTTGGACGAAGTGATTGAGAATGCTTTTAGCAAACAATGCCATCGGTATTTGCTTTCAAATTGTTACTTTTTTAACGTTTGAGAACACTTCTTGTTTTCTTTTTTCGTTACAAATCACTTTCTTCATCTAGAGAAATATTTTCGTTTATTTGGTCAAAGATGAGCATTGAAAATGTAAAAGCACAAGTTTTGAGTTGCAAAAGCATAGCTTTTAGCATGCAAAACATCATCTTTTGGAGGATAAAACCTATGTTTTTACATCCCGAAAAACACGGTTTTAGGGCGTTTCAGAAGGATAAAAAGAAGACAAAAACTATCCAAAAACGCACAAACCATTAATTACCAACAATATACTCAACCGTAAAATCCTTGCGTTTTTACGAACCAAGAACAAGTTGGATGATTTCGTTGGTACTCTCGCGAAGTACCTTCCGATTTCTTGACAACGTGAAAACTTACAATTTGTAAGCAACTTACAAGGTAAGAAAATGGAAAGGTGAAAGGGTGAAGGCACTATATAAAGAGCAAAAAGCAAGTAATGTAGTACACCTATCCCTTTATTGGAATGCGTTGAGTTTCTCCTTTACAACTATTGAGTTCTCTCTTGATATAAGCTTTCGAGTGGTTATACAGTACACCTCTCCCCTTGAAAAGGGGAGAAAGAGAGGGGATTACTTATGCCGAACTGACGTATTTATCTATAAAAAGAAGGAATAATGCAGGAAGATATTTAGCGAGCGGGGATGCGTTTAGTACGCAAATAGTCGTCAAAGATATCCTGATAGCCATTGAAGACACTGATGTCAACCGGCCCCCGAATGCCGCTGACGCGCCCGTCGGCGCACAGTTGCCAATACACCAGATGCACATCGGGTTTATATTCGCCGTAACGGGCTATCCATACGTCGTAGTTTTTCTTGATGTCGGGAGCTAAAGAGAGGTAGCGATTGACAAAAAGCTGACTAACATAAAGCACCGGACGCACACCGATACGGCGTTCCACTATCTTCATCCACGTGCGTATGCGGGCAAAAAGTATCGTTGCGCCCCCCATTTGTTCTATCTGTCGAGGTGTGGGTTCGACGTCGAGCACAGGTGGAAAGTCGCCCTTTGAAAAGTGAGAAACACGCAGAAAATGGGCGGCTTGTGCTTCGGCTGAAGTATAAATGGAGAAAAAATGATAGGTACCTACGTGAAAACCATGTGCACGGGCTTGTCGATAGTCAGCGCGATAAAAAGGATTGATGATCGAAACGCCCTCTGTCGACTTGATGTAAATAAACGAAATAGGGTAGTTTACACTGCCGTGTATGGCCTTTTTGCTGGCCGTTCCGAGATGGGTAATACGTAATTGCGACCAGTGAATGGGATATATGCGCCGACGAATAACGTGCTGATACTTCGAAATATCTATGCCGTAGATGCGTTCAGTGGTATAAGTAATGCGCTCGCCACGATACTTATCAGCTTTCCATTCGCCTACTTTCAACTTATTTTGTTCGGTAAAGGCAAATCCTTGACCGCTACGCTGGTCGTCCAACCAATGTCCTTCGTACCAGTTTCCATTGTTTTCGCGATATATACCATGCCCGTCGGCCTGCATTTTCTTGTTAAAACTGCCCTCGTACACCCCTAACGTGTCGTGTCGAAAACCGCTGACAAGTGTGTCGGCGTTCCATTTTCCGATAATGGTTCGGCCTTTTTCGTCGGTTGCCATACCAGCTCCCTGGCGCCGTCCGTTATCCCACCGGCCGGCGTAAAGCACACTGTCGCCCCGCGTAAGCACGCCATAACCGTGGTATCGGCCATCCTTCAGTCCACCGCGATAGGTAAGGTTGCCTATCTGCAACACATCTTGGGCGATGTCGGAAGTTTCTTTCGGTGTGACATAACAAGCGGTGATGAACAGCGCAAGGAGAAACAAGAGGAAAGAAACGGTCTGAAAAAATCTGTTCATTTCGTAGAATAGAGGGTTTGAAAGGCTTCGCTGCAGGGGATAATTTTATCGTTTGCAAAGATTCCAATGAGGTTACCGCGTCGCGAAAAGATGGGTGATCCATCGGTAAGCAGTGCCCGATGAATATCCAGTTGGCGCGCTTCGAGCATACGTCCGGGCAGAATAACAGCGGTGTCTGCCTGTTCAACGGTAGCTTTTAATCGCATGCCCGCATGACTTACAGCCAGCACATCGCTACCCGTAAGCCTGATATTGAGAGGCAAAAAGGTAACAGGGGCGCAGCATCGGGGGTAGACGCATCGACGGTTTGCAACAAAAGAAGATCGTTACGGGGGCTAGTAGCAATGCAGGTCATCACCTTTCGCCCACCCGATGTTACCACCGTATAGCGAGTTTTATCGACAACGGAAAGGCGTGCAGTGGGTTTAATAGCATCGAGCAACTTGAGAATACGGCCCATTTCTTCATATTCCTTTTGCAATTGGTTGGCATATCCGGCAATATCGGTATAGCCCTCATCTTTTACACTATGCACATTGAGGTAATAATCTATTTCGTTTACCCGATGTTCCAAGGCTTGATATTTGCGCAAAACATCTTCTTTGACCGCCTTTATCGCCTTTTGTAGGTCGGAAGAGGACAAACTTTGATACGTTTTTCGGCGATGAACAGCCGTTAGAAGTCGACCTTTACAAGAAGGAAAAAAGGGGAAACGATTGACCCAAAAGCCTGTTGAAAAGGCAGACTGTGTGTGTAAACGGGTAGGATGAGATGCCAACGCAGGGAACGAATGGGTGGTATCGATGTCCGAAAAGAATAATCGTTCTTTACCATCGACAACAAGTGCATGGCACGGAACATACTCGACAAGCGCCACACTACGCAGCATTTCGCGCCCGGAGAGAGAGAAAGAAACGGCGCAATAGGCGATAAGGGCAACTGAAAATATCCCAATAACGATACCGGCGATGCGTTTTCGTTTGCGGCGCGGCGTATTTCGGCCAATTGTTTTTGATTTTAATTTCATCTGTTTACCGATTCATACAGTGCAAAGGTAATGAAAAGTAAAAAGGTGAAAGGATGAAAATACAGAAAAACGGAACTTTCTCTACTTGTTTATTACACAGAGAGAAAGCTCCGTTGGGTGTATCATTCGCGCAGATTACGTTTATCGAACCGATAGCCAAACGCTGCGCAGGGAATGAAAGGGTTATTGACGCACTAAAACAGGTGTGATGATGTAATCGATAAGGCCTAACCAATGCGTATTAGCAAGGTCAGAATTGTTATAAGCACCTATCAAAAACGAGGGTGTTTCTTTACCTGCTACAGTTCCATTGCCTTTAAATGTTATCCAACCATTATTGCCAATAACAGCCGAGAAACTTATTGATGCATCGCGAGTATATTTGAAATCGGTATCTAAAATAAGCGGAACGAGATATAACGGAGCACCGTTCTTATCGGTAGTGGTAGCAATTATCTGCATCCCTTTAAAAGTAATGGTACCGTCTTTCTCAAACTTTCCTTTCCATTTATAGAAGCCCCCAATGGTGAATAATACCGAATCGTTAGCTGCCGTTTCAAATTGAGCAGCGTAAGTTCTGAGCACTAATTTGCCATTGTTTAAGGTTTGATGTACCATTCGATAGGTTGCGTCAAGATCGGTCAATTTTACTTGCAGCACTTTTACCGAGTCGACAAAACTGCCCGATGTGACTTTAACGTAGCCCACACGCGGTTTTCCGGTGTCATTGGCAGTTGCCGACACCGTGAAAGAATTGGCAGTGCTGGTTACTGTAATCCAATCGACGGTAGGAGTGCAGGTTATCGGTAGATTGGACATTACCGAATAAGTTTTTGTTACCTCTGTATCAAGCGAAAAAAGATCGCTTTTATCTTTTAGTTCAAATACGCTTCCACCTTGCGAAACCGTCACCATGATAGAGTCTCCGGCAGTGCTTTTTACCACCACTTCCGTGTTACGCGACTGGATAGAGGTATTAGCCTCAGCCGTCAAGTTCACCTTATTACCTTCATTGGTTACGGTCAGCCACGCATCTTGCGCATAAACAGAGGCCGGCGTGTTATCTAAAACGATGCTCTTTGTTTCGCCTGCAGCAGACAAATAGGTTTCTGCCGAAACCACATTGATGCTCGAAACGGGTGCTTCGTAATCGCTATCTTTATCGCAAGATACAATAGTAAGGAACCCTGCAGCGATTAACAAATATCCATATAGCTTTTTCATATTGTTCTGTTTTTTATTTTTTCATCGAAGATAAATAGCGTAAGATGGCTACAGTAGCGAGATAGCCGTCACTATCTCTTGCCAATTCGCCTTTTGCATCTTTACCAATAAGGACAAACGAATTGATAGAAATGGTTCCGCCTTTACCGTTATCGGTAAACAAAGCCTTGTTGGTTGCCTTGTCCCAAGTAATGTCAAAGCCTGCACCATCTTCAAAAGTAACCTTTCCTTGCTTCATATCTGCAGCCCCAAACCATATTTTCGAATAAGTTTTTGACGGGTCGTCGATATCCTGACTGACAAGGGTGAGGCATCCTTTACCTGTGTTATATTTCAAAACAACATTGTAAGTTTTACCTCCGAGAACAAATTCGCCGTTGAATTTGTTACCTCCTGCGGGTGTTACTTTCAGTGAAAGGGTTCGTGTTGAGTTATAAGTAATGGTCCAATCACCTTCCAGAACGTTTTGGGTTGATAGCCTTCGGGTATTACACCGACCAGTTTTACATTACCACTAACCAATGCATTGTTGGCAGCATCCCAAGTAAAAACAGAGGCTTTCTGTTCTTTCAGATCGACGGAGGTGGGCATCACGATACCCGATAACGTGTAACAAAACGGCTTTTCGTCGTCGGCAAAGCTGCCGTTTTTACCCGTAAACGCTACACGACCTTTGTCCGGATCAAGCTCTACAGTGCCAATGGTGTCCGTATTGTTAATTACGACACGATAATTAGAAAACAAATTCTCTTTGATTGTACTGATACTGTCGAGATAAGTCTTCCATTGCATATCTGAAGGCATACGGGTCATAACCATATCGTTGCCCCATTTCTTGCCCCGAAGATAGATACTGTCTTGCGTTGTCTTCATAATCACAAACTCATAATCGCCCTGCAAGCCATCCACATTGCTTTGATAAGCTTGTGCCAGATGGTGCATGATGGGGTTATGAGTGGGGAAAGTAAGTACCGGACCTCGTTCTTGAGTAACATCGTACTTAGATTCGGACACCACATCAGAGGGTGCAATCTCGGCAGAAACATAGGCCTTACCGTCTTTAAACTTCAACAAGAAGTTGTAACCGGCTTTCGAATACTCCTTACCGGTATAAAATTGAAGCAGCCACCCATTTGTTGCCGACTCTAATAAGGCCTTATCTTCGGCCACAGCTTTATCGAGCCGCTCTGCCGGAGAAGCACCAAAGAAGTCTTGATTGTCGTGCAGACACGACTGCAAGACAAAAGCCACAGTGGCTAATAATATATTAATGAATATCTTTTTCATAACCGTTGAATTAGTTTAAATGTTCCAAATCGAGTTTATTTAAAGTGGCTCCGCGTCGCAAAACTGCATCGCGCAATTGGTCTAAATCAACATTCCACGACTCTTGCATATAAGTTTTAAGCAACTTCAGCTTTTCGTTGATAAGGGTAGCACCCTTTGTTCCGGCATCGGTTAATATGCCTTGCCACTGTGCCGGAGTATAAGTTACGTAGAAAGCCAACAACTCTGCGATGTCTTCACGTGGTTCGCTCATGGCATACGGAGAAACAAATCCCTTCTGATGGGCCGTTTTATCAGATATTCTATACCAGTCTCCACTTACATAATCCGACTTAGTGATGAGCTCGTAAGCCTTATCGTAGGGTTTCTTTTGGTTGAGAATATGCGTAAATTCGTGGTGCATCGTGTGGAAATAGAAGTAGTTCAACCGATCGTAATTGGCAAACATTTCCGGTGTTAAGTTGTTCACCATATACAAAACCACCTTGTAACCGCCCTCGGCAGTACCCAACACCATCGTTCCTTCACTGTTATAAGCAGGCGAACCCACAGGAAGTATGATGCGGGGAACGTTCGCTTTGACGAAATCTTGACCTGCAACTTCGGTATAAGCATCAAACCAAAGGTACTTGGTGATGATAGCCAACTTCGCCGTTTTTGCTGAATCAGCGGGAATAAGATTATATTTGATATCCGTTTCAATGTCTTGCAGCTTGTACTTAAAATCTACATTGTATGGATAGGCATAGTTTTTTAACAGCCAAGTTTCAAATGCGTCACGCTGAACAGGTTTCGTAGAGAAGATGGAAGCACCGCTCGGATTATCATCCGAACAAGCAATGAGCCCTCCACAAACGGTGGCCAACACTGCCAGTGATATATATAATGTTTTCATTTTCAAAACTTTTTAGAGTCAATTAATTTCTTGGATTGGGGGTAAGTCCTGCAGTTATAACATCCTGCGGTATCTGAATAGCCAATCGAGGATCATCAACTTGCATCGTATCGGTAACTGCTTCAATGTCGTTTTGTGCGTTGATGCGGCGGCGATACATAGTAATTCCGTAGCGTTTTACGTCTTGCAGGCGCAAACCTTCGTGTATAGTGAGCAGTCTTCGCAATTGTAAGATACACTGCAAAAGGGGTTCTTGCGTGGTGCTTTCAATTGTAAACGATGTATGGAACTGTTTTTTAGGCGTCGGTGCAGTAGGCGTATAGTAGGCAATACCACTGTAAAACGATTGTATTTGAGGCAAAGTGAGCGTTATTCCACTCTTAGAGAACCTCGCCAATTCAGTGTTTACGTCAGCCAAAGCTGCAGCGTAGTTCCCTAAAAGCGCATAGGCTTCTGCCCGAACCATTAATGTTTCGTCTGTATTAAATACCGAATATTCTGCGTGAGGATAACCAGTACCAGCCGTTTTATCTACATATTCAAAGCTGTAAGGTATTTTTCTCAATATATATTTAGATGAAGAAGAGTTTGAGAAAACGATATAGTTCATTACGCTACTACTTTCTCCCCACGGTCCTTGTGCTTGAAGTGTTTCTTCAGAAGAAATCATTCGGCCATGCGAATACTTGTCTCCATATATATAAGCGCCACAAATAGCTCCCCATTGAGAATTTGTTACGAGTAAAAGTAAATTGGATTTTTCATTCGAATTGATGTAAGCATTGGGCTGAATTTGGTCATTTGGCTGCAGCTTACTCCATGCGTTCCAGTCTCTTAACTTGTTTGTGGCATCACTTCCCAATACCTTTGTTGCGTATTCTACTGCTTTATCATACTTTTGATAATACAGATAGAAACGTGCTGCAAATGCATTTGCGGCTGCAGTGGTAAAGTGAAACTTAGGTATTTTATAATCGTTGCGCACGAGCGAGAGCCCTCTTTGCAGGTCGGCATCAATTTTTTGATAGAGCTGTGCCAATGTTCCGCGCTCATAAGTTACACCAATTTGCGTCTCAGGTTTTTCGGGATAGGGCAACCCCAAAGCAGCTTGTGCCGCGGCTTCGTTTTTATAAGCCTGACAGAAAACTGTGGAAAGCTGGAACATCGCAAACGCTCTGCATAACAAAGCTTCGCCCAATTGGCCATTGAACGATGTCTTATCACTCAGGCCATCGATATATTGTATAGCCTCATTAGCCGTTGCGATGGCCTTATAATGTGTATTCCAAAGCTCTTGCGGAGTTTCCGGGTCACGTACTTCAGTAATATCTTGCCATCTGTAAGCCTGCCTTTGAAATGGGGTTGCTTCACCCCATAAGGGATTATCCATCTCGTCTGCGTTATCAGAATACACTTCCAAAAGATAAGCCGGATGCGTTTGGGGATAAGCCGTAACCAACAACTGACCTACTTCAGAAGGCGAACTGAATGTCATTCGATTGTCGGGCAACTTGTCCAAATAGTCGTTACACGATGAAAGCAAAGTGCAAACGGTTGCCACAACGAGTGTTATATAATACTTTTTCATTTTCTTTCTCCTTTCAATTAAAGTCCTACTTTCAACGTTAACGTAAACTGCTTGGGCAGAGGAGCTGCTACACCACCCGAGTTAAAGAACTCCGGATCCTGCCCATTGAGCTTCTTATCTGCATAGATTAAGAAGAGATTGGTAGCTTGCAGCTTTAAAGACATACGGTTAACGGGCGTATGTGAGAGCCATTTTGCAGGAAAATCGTAAGCCAATGAAATTTCTTTCATACGGATAAAGTCGCCCTTAGCAATACGCTCTGTTGTATAATTGTAGGCGTTATATCCCTGTTCCAAACTCCGGTTTTTGCTATAATCACGGTAATCTACGATACCCGGCACATTGGTTCTATACTGATCGCCCGACTGAGCAAAACGATTTTTAAACACTTTGGTCATCGATGCGAGGTCGTTATACTTTGCCTTAAACACCGGATCAAGTCGAACTACATTGCCAAACGAATAAGTCATGAAGATATTTAGATGGAAACCTTTGTAGCTAAACGTGTTTCCCAAAGAACCAGTGTACTTCGGATCGGTTGGACCTTCATACTTTAAGTAAGATGTTTTGTTTCTTTCTTGAAAGTTAATATCATCAGATGTAACCTCACCTTTTTCGTTCAGCACCATCGGTAAACCGGTATCGCTAATTCCAACAAAAGGTATCGAGAACAAAGCGCGTGCGGGATAACCCTGTAAAGCATAGCCATTGCCTTTTACGAGGTCAATAACACGCCCCCGGTTCATCAGTTTGGTAATCTCAGTGTTGGTATACGAGTACACAAAATTGGTGCTCCAAGTAAAGTCTTTCGTTTTAATGTTGGTCGAAGAAATACTTAATTCCATACCGTTAGACTTCATTTCGGCTACGTTACCTGTACGAATAACATCTCCACCCACACCTTGTGTGGCCACATTACCTATTTCGTCGAAGTTATTACGTGTGTAAACGTCGAAGATAATATTCAAACGATCTTGCAAAAGACCGAAGTCCAAACCAAAGTTAAACTCGTTTTTCTTCTCATAAGTCAGTCCCCAGTTTGCTAAATCCTCTAATTCTATAGCCGACTCTTTATCCGTTGCGAACAAACGATACGGATTTTTTGCCTTGAAAATGGCAGTAGAGTTACTGTATCGGGGATCGGGAGGCGTACCCGTCAAACTGTAAGAGAGGCGCATTGTAAGATGAGATAACGGTTTTAATTTGGGGAAGAAAGCTTCCTCGTGTACATTCCAAGCACCCGAAACGTTCCAAGTAGACATCCAACGAGCAGCACGACTGCGACCCATCTGATTAGAACCTTCATACCGATACGTACCATTCAGCACGTATTTACCCTGATAAGAATAGGTGGCATTACCGTAAAAGGCTGCGCTACGCGAGTTGGTGTTGGTCAGTTTGTAATAATCTGAGCCCTCTTCTACCAACTGTTTAAAGTATTCGTACAGATAGAAGGGCATTTCACCGCTTGAATATTGCATACCCACACCATTGAAATAACTGCGCGTACGCTCAATTCCGGTTGTTTCCATACCACCGAAGAGGTTTAAGATATGTACCTTATTAAAAGTACGGTTATAGCTGGCGGTAGCCCGGAAGTCGTAATCGCTCATGCGGTTTTCGGTTTTATGATAGAAACCTCCATTGGGAAGAACCGTTCTTGGCAGTGCATACGGCTGATCGGGATCCTTATATAAATAGCTGTTGGCATCGCGAATAATCGAGTTGGCCATAGCTCTGTAAGCCTGTGCTTGGTTAGAATACTCGGTAATTTTATGCTCTTGCGAGGTCATAGCATACTTAAAGGCACCCAAAACACCCAGTTCTAACCCTTTCAGGGGTTTGTATTTCAACTCAAATTGAAACTTCGCGTCAAGCACATTCAAGTCCATGTAGTTGTTCTGCAACTCGTTCAAGATGTTGAACGGCGCATAGTTGGCTACATAATACGTACGCGGGTCAAGCGCGCGCGATGTGTTCAGCGAATACGAGTAAGGGTTAATGTCGAAATCGCGTTTCACCTGTCCATTCACCACATCCACATCCTGACCCAATGTTCCGGGTGCTTTTTGTTTACGATAAGAGGCTCCGCCGATGATGTTGAGCGAAAGATTATCGAGCAAATGATGAGTAGCGTTCAGGTTAACGGTATATCTGTTTACATTACTTTGCTTGTACCAACCCGGATCAATCATAGCACTCAGCGAGGCATAATAGTTAGATTTGGCAGTACCACCACTCATACTAACCGAGTGGTTCTGCATAATGGCAGACGAAAAGAGCTGCTTAAACCAGTTGGTATTGCGAAATTCGGCCTGCTGCAGATAAGCATTGCGCCCCTCAACAGTGTTGGGAACGGCAAATTTACCCGTTGTTGGGTCGTACGTATTTATCAATTCGTACATTTTTCCATATACGCCGTAGTCGCTTCCGTTCAGCACATCCGAGAATTTCAACCAGCCTTTGCGCTCCAATTCGCGATAGATATCCATCTGTTCTTGCGAGTTTAGGATATCAAAATTGCTGTAAGAAGGTATCATTCGGGTAGTAAACTCGCCCGTATAGTTGATGTTGGCCTGTCCCTGACGACCTTTTTTGGTGGTAACAACGATAACACCGGCCATCGCGCGCGCACCATATATAGAGGTAGCAGAACCGTCTTTCAATATCTGGAAGCTTTCAATGTCGTCTGCATTCAATCCTGCAATGGCCGAACTGATGAGCGTTTCGGGGTCGCCCGATGCCAAATCGTCGGCGCCGATATTCGAAACATCTTCCATAATCACGCCGTCTACCACCCATAAAGCTTAGAACTACCGTAGATAGACGTTGCACCACGCACACGAATTTTAGGAGCAGTACCGAAAGTACCACTTACGTTCTGCACAGAAACACCCGCAGAGCGTCCTTCCAACGAACGGCTAATATCTGCAATACCGTCAAGCTTGGCCTTATCGGCATCGATTTTAGACGTGGCACCTGTAAACATACGCTTGTCTACACGCAGCAAACCCGTTACAACCACCTCATTAAGGGTTGTATTGGCCCGCATTGATACCGTCATATTGTCTTTAGCGGGTAGCGTGAGCGTCTCCATGCCCACATAACTAAACGTTAACTTCTTTCCTTCCTGAACATTTATCGCAAACTTTCCATCGATGTCGGTAACGGCACCGTTGGTTTTATTACCTTGTACAACAACGGTTACACCAACCATTGGCTGACCGTCGTCTTGCGAAATAACTGTTCCGGAGATTTTTGATTGCGCAAAAGCGGTGCTTATCATCATACACAGCAGCGCAGCAATCATACTTAGCCTTTTCTCCATAAAATGTTGTATTAAAGTTATTGTTGTTATAAATAAAAACCTGTTTCTTACCTTAGCATTCGCTCTTTTTGAGCAAAAAGTCACGAACAAATTGGTATAGATATGCTACACCTTATTAATATATTACGCTTTCTCAATTTAAGTGTAAAATTCTTAACGTGACTGCAAAGATACACTATTCGTTGCCTTTTTCCAACTTTTTGTGATAATTTTTTGCATTTACCCCCTAATTTTATATCAAAAAGTGAAAATTTTGCGCATAAAAATTAGATTTTTATTATTACAAGGCTATTTTATGGTATTTCACCTCTTGTTTTCTTACTCTTTCATCTTTTTCCATTTTCACCTTATAAGTTGCTTACAAATTGTAAGTTTTCGTGTTGTCAAGAAATCGGAAGGTGCTTCGCGAGAGTGCCAATCGAAGTCACCAACTTATTCTCTGCTCGTAAAAATGCAAGGATTTTACGGTTTTGTATATCGTTGATTACTAATAGCTTGTGCGTTTTTAGATAAACTTTATCTTCTTTTTATCCTTCTGAAACGCCCTAAAACCGTGTTTTTCGGGGTGTAAAAACATAGGTTTTACCATCCAAAAGATGATGTTTGGCATGTTAAAAGCTATGCTTTTGCAACTCAAAACTTATGCTTTGGGAAAATCAACGCTGATTTTTCACCTTTTTATCCCTTATTTTTCTCTGGATTGGAAAAGTGATTTGTAAGGAAAAGAGAAAATCGAAAGTGTTCTCAAACGTTAAAAAAGTAACAATTTGAAAGCAACTTAAAGGTGAAAAAGTGAAAAGGTGAAGAGGTGAGAAAATGGCTAACGCCACAATTATAGGTCAGTTCGGTATAAGTAATTTCTCTCTTTCTCCCCTTTACAAAGGAAGAGGTGAGCTGCATAATTTGCTCTTTTATTCGTTATGTGTCGACTGCATCCTCTCACTTTTCACCTTTTTAGTTGTTCCATACTACATCCCTGAAAGTACAGTAAAAGGCAAACCCCTACAGCAGTGTTAATAAAAACATTATCAATTACTTCACCCTATCTTTTCTAAAGCGTTAGAGAACTCTAACAGAACAAATAAATCCACAGCCTTTTATCCACAACTCCGCTTTCAAAAAACAGGAATATTGTTCGTATTTTGAAAAATTTTGAACACCTTTGCAAGCGAACAAATAATCTATTGAATGTATGAAAAGATTATACCTATTGGTTGCGCTGTGCCTCACTGCGCTCATTACGACGGCCCAGGAAATAGTTGCCGAGAAGCGGGTGTCGATCAAATCGCCTGTTATTAATGCCGATAAAACGGTTACTTTCAGTATCTTCGCCCCCTCTGCACACGAGGTAATACTCGAGGCGGACTTTCTTTCGAAGGTTGAAAGAATGTCGCGCTTTGGACCGACAAAGAGTAACGGACAGGTAAACCTTAAGAAAACAGATAACGGAGTGTGGACGTATACATCGGGAGAGATAAATCCTGAGTTGCATACGTATTGCTTTTATCTTGACGGCGTTCGTATTACCGACCCCGAAAATATATATGTTATTCGCGATATTGCGACGTATTCCAACTATTTTCTTATTGACGGCGAGGCGTCTAAAAACTATTTTGTGCACGATGTGCCGCATGGAACGGTTGCCAAAGTGTGGTATCCGGCGGCTAAATTGGGAATGGCCGAACGCCGACTGACCGTTTATACGCCGGCGGGATACGAAGAAAATAAAGCGAAACGATACCCGGTGCTTTACCTTTTGCATGGTGCAGGGGGCGACGAAAATGCGTGGAGCGAACAGGGAAGGGCTGTTGAGATATTGGATAACCTCATTGCGCAGGGGCTGGCAAAGCCGATGATTGTGGTTATGCCCAATGGCAATGTTTCGCAACAGGCTGCACCGGGCGCATACACCAACAGTATGTACAAACCCGTTTCGTTTCCTCCGCGCACGATGGAGGGGTCGTTTGAAGCGGCTTTTCCTGATATTATCAGCTTTGTAGACAAGTATTACCGCACGTTGTCAGATAAGTCGCATCGGGCTATTGCCGGTCTTTCAATGGGCGGTTTTCATTCG
Source organism: Hoylesella saccharolytica JCM 17484 (assembly GCF_000614205.1). GTDB lineage: Bacteria > Bacteroidota > Bacteroidia > Bacteroidales > Bacteroidaceae > Prevotella > Prevotella saccharolytica. The sequence goes on along the minus strand of NZ_BAKN01000001.1, from coordinate 19,241 downwards.
CTTTACACCTCTGCCAATTATCCCGACAAGTTCGGTTATGTAGGTTTGTTCTCGGCAGCTATCGATCAGCACGCCAAAGGCCCCAACGATTATATCTATCAAGACCTCGATAAGAAGTTGGCTGCACAGTTTAAGGCAGGTGTAAAACTGTATTATATCGCCATTGGTAGTGATGATTTTTTGTATAAAGAGAACGTGGAATACCGCGCACGACTGGATAAAGCGGGCTATGCCTATACGTATTGGGAAACCGATGGCGGCCACGAATGGCGCAATTGGCGCAGATACCTGAACGCATTTATACCCCAACTGTTTCGATAAAGATAAAAATGAAAGCCTGTAAAATAGTTGTCTACAGTTTGTAAACAATAAAAGAAGGTTGTAAACGTAGCGTTTACAACCTTCTTTTTGTTTGAAATGTGGTGCCACCAGGAATCGAACCGGGGACACAAGGATTTTCAGTCCTATGCTCTACCAACTGAGCTATGGCACCATTTTTTCGTTTGCGAGTGCAAAGATAGAAATAAAATGCTGTTCTCACAAACTTTTATTTGCTTTTTCTACAATAAATTTAATAATTCGTATTCTATTCTGATTTTTTACAGTATCTTTGCACCGCAATATCGCAAAGCAATAAAAGAGCTCGCCGGCACTTTGTTTGCAAGCTGCGATAAGGCTTTACCAGGCTATCGGGATGTAGCGCAGTTGGTAGCGCACTACGTTCGGGACGTAGGGGTCGGGCGTTCGAGTCGCCTCATCCCGACTAGCAAAAGCGGCAAGTTCTTTGAGTAGAATTTGCCGCTTTTGCATTCAATGAGGATTTACATCCTGCTAAACCCGTGTATCAGCGACAACAAGATAAGAAAGAGAATGTAAATTCCGGCTAACGATAAAAGCAGCTTACCCACCGTTTTACTTTTCTTAAACGGAAGCGCCCAATGGGCTACAGCCAGTGATGGAAGCAGAAAGAAAAGGGCCATATCTTTCGCCGGGCCTCGCCCTACGTGTAAAGACAACATATAAAAGCCTACGATATAGATACTGAAAAAACTGAGAAGAAAGAGCAAATAGCCCTTTCGATACCTGCTTTTTCGGGTAATAAACCAACAAATAAGTGTAAAAACGGGAACGATGAAGACATCGTACATAAAGAATAAAGAGTACATCATACAAAAGTTTTAATCATTTATCTGTACCAACCGGTAAATATCGGTTAAAATTCTACATAGGGTTGCAACTGCCGAATTTTGTCTTCGGAGAAGTCGTTGAGCAGTTTGAGATCGTCGAGACTGCGCAAAGCACCATGCAACCGGCGATAATCTACGATGGCACGCGCTTGATAAAAGCTGATATAAGGATGTCGTTTCAGCTCGTTCAGTGTAAGTTTGTTGAGGTTTAACTTACGTATGCGGCTGGCATCATCGGCAGAAAGCTGAAAGAAAGATAGGGTTTCGGAAGGAAAATCGTCTATTTCGGCAAGCTGCGATACACTGGAATAGCCGCCCAAACGGTTGCGATAAGCTACGATTTGACGAGCAAAATAACTGCCGATGCCGGGTATTTTCTTCAAAACAGATGTATCGGCTGTATTCAAAAGCACGTGCGCGCCCTCTTTTAATTTTATCGGAAATTTCACCGTATCACGTTGATAAGCTGTCGTTTTCTCTTGATGAGCAAAGAGTTCGGCTGCAGGTCGGTAATCGTCTGAAATGCGAATATAGGGTTGCAACTGCTTAAACTGTCTTTGCGTAAGCCCGTAAAGACGGGCAAAATCTGCCGGTTGACGAAACACACCACCTTTGGCGCGATACTTTAAAAGGCTTTTTACCTGCCATTCGGTTAAGCCAGAGAGAGCAATTGCATGGCATCGGCTGTGTTGGGATCGAACGGTGTGAGGTGAACAGAGGGTGAAGGGGCGGATGAAAAATCCCATTTGTGTGCATCGTTATGCTGAGAAACAGAAGTGTCTTTTGTTTTCTGAAAGGTTTCAGACGAGGATTCGGGAGCAAGAGGAAGCTGTTTTGACCATCTGATAAGCACGATAATGACCACCGCAACGATAAGAAGCAGGATAATAACTTTTCGATCCGACTTTTGCAAATAAAAGAATTCTTTGAACATCATGGTGTTAAACGTGGTAAAAACGATACGGAAAAATTAGGGAAAAGAAAATAAAAGAGGAATTATAACACGCCGAATTGGTGCAAAAATATCAACAAAATACATAACGGACAAACATAACGCACACTGAAAAGATAGGTTTTAAAGAAGGTGCCTTTTAAGGTTCCCCAGTTGGTAAACTCGTCTTTCACAATTTGTCGGGGTACAAACCAACCTAAAAACAAGCAGGTAAGAAAACCTCCGACGGGAAGAAATATCTGTCCGGTAACGAAATCGAAGACGGAGAACAGTGATCTATCGGCTATTTGTAAACCATCTACCGCTCCCAAAGAAAGTGAACAGAACGCACCAATGATGCAGGTACAGATGGTAACCAACCATGCTGCTTGCTTTCGGGTGATATGAAATTGTTCGTAGAAATAGGCTGTACTGACTCATGCAAAGAGATAAGAGATGTTAAGGCAGCTAATGTGAGTAGCGCATAAAACATCAGCGAGAGTACATAACCTATTAGAGGAAGCCCTGAAAAGGCTTGTTGGAAAACCTGTGGAAGCGTTATAAAGAGCAGCGAAGGACCGCTATCGGGATTGATTCCGACAGAAAAGGCAGCGGGAAAGATCATCAGTCCGGCTAAAATCGCTACCAAACTATCGATAATAGAGATTTGAACAGCCGACTTCATCAGGTGGGTTTGCCTGCTAAAGTAGGATGCATAGGTGCAAATACAACCCATTGCAATACTTAAAGAGTAAAAAGATTGACCCAAAGCATCAAGAAAAACATGGGTGTTAAGCTTGCTAAAATCGGGCTGAAAAAGAAAAACCATACCCTTATCGGCATTCGGAAGCATGCAAGATGCACCGACAATAACAAGCAACAAGATAAAAAGCACAGGCATTAAGAACTTCGACGCGCGTTCAATTCCACCCCGAACACCATGAATAATTACGAAATGGGTGAGCAAAAGAATAACAACCGTCCAAAGAACAGGACGAATAGGATCGGTAGAAAATGCCGAAAAATAGGCTGATACCGATGTTGTGTTTTCTTGTAACTGGCCTACTGACGAAGCATAAAGATATTGCAGGCACCATCCTGACACAACTGCGTAATAGCCGGTGATAAGAAATGCGGTGGCTACCCCTAACAAACCCACATACTTCCAACCTTTTCCCGCCGACATTTTTTCGTATGCACGGGCTGTATTGGCTGCTCCATGACGACCGATAATAAATTCGCTGACCATACATGGAATACCCAAAAGAACAATGCAAGCCAAGTAAATAAGGATAAAAACTGCGCCTCCGTCGGCTCCGGTCATATAAGGGAAACGCCAAACATTGCCTAATCCGACGGCAGAACCTGCGGTTGCTAATATCATTCCCAATTTACTTCCAAAGCCTATTCTATGCTCTGACATATTCAAACAATTCGATATAAAACATCGCAAATGTATAAAAAAATCTCTACTTTTGCTGAAAAGCTGAAAGTAAAGATGAAATATCTACTGCATTTAATCAAAACTTATCCGCTCTCTTGCTGCCTTATTGTTGCTATTTGGGTACTTTGTCTGATGCCTGTACCCGAAACTCCGCTCAGCAATGTTAAGCTAATAGACAAGTGGGCACACGTTTCTATGTACGCAGTGATGTGTACAGTGATATGGGCCGAATATCTCAAAGGGCATAAAAGGCTGAACAAAAAACGACTTTTCATCGGAGTTTGGGTTGCTCCGGTGTTGATGAGTGGGCTGATAGAAGTGCTTCAGGCCACTTGTACAAATGGAAATCGTAGTGGTGATTGGATGGATATGCTGGCCAATACGATTGGCGCAACGGTGGGTTCGCTTATCGGTATGCTTCTGGCAAAGATGCTTTCCAAAGACAAAAAGGCCTAGATAGCAGACTGGAATTATAAAAGCGACGGTCTCCGGTTACTTCCGTTCCAATGAAATCGGGCTTCTCGTAAGCTTCATTTTCACTATTCAGCTCTACTTCAGCTAATAAAAGCCCCTCGTTATCACCATAGAATTCGTCCACCTCAAACGTGTGTTTACCGCTTTTTATGAGGTATCTGCGTTTGTCGATAACGCCTCCACGACACAGTTTCATTAGTTGTTCGGCCTCTTCCAAAGCAATTTCTTTCTCAAATTCATAGCGCGTAATGCCCCCATTTGTCGAACGTCCCTTAATTGTAAGATAAGCCTTTTCGTCACGAATACGCACCCTTACCGTCGCACTTTCACACGGCATATAACCCTGTTTGATACGACTGCTACTGTAGGCAACCTCTCGAAAGCGACTGTTTTTTTTGACAAGAAACTTCCGTTCAATCTCCAATCCGCTCATTTTGCGTCGCTTTTATTGCGTATGGAACATTCAATGTTACGAGTTCATCGCAAAAATCAGCAGTATTAAAGCCAATAAAGCCAATACGCCTGCTACCCAAGCGACAACCATTTTTGCTTGTTTCTCTTGGCGTGCTTCACGTTGAGCACGGCGAATTTTACTTCTTTCACTCATAGATTTTTAGTTTTAGACTTTCTGCAAGTTCTTCTGCAAAGAGAAGAAAATGACGAAAGCGAGGTTTAAAAATTTATTTTAGAGGGATAATTACCACCTCATTTATATCATAAAGCAATACCTTATTATATATAGAACGATATTTTATGGCAATGCACCGGCATTTTATCGTGATGCGCGTAACGCCCTCCCATCATACAGACGTGTTGTTATCAAGTACAGGAAAGAGAAACTTCGCCACCTTGATAGACAACAAATACGCCCTGAAAGTTTATTCGTCTGTCACCGGAAATTCCATCAAATAAGCCTTGATAAAGTCGTCTATCTTTCCATTCATTACGCCATCGACATCGCCCGTTTGGTAATTGGTACGGTGATCTTTTACCCGTCGGTCGTCAAAAACATAGCTTCGGATTTGACTTCCCCACTCTATCTTCTTCTTTCCGGCTTCTATTTTGGCTTGCGCTTCTAAGCGTTTTTTCATCGCTCTATCGTAAAGCTGCGACTTAAGCAGACGCATGGCGTTGTTTCTATTTTCCAATTGCTTTCTGCTTTCAGTGTTTTCAATCAATATTTCCTCTTCTTCGCCCGTGTCGGGGTCGGTATATTGATATCGCAAACGTACGCCGGTTTCCACCTTATTCACGTTCTGTCCGCCGGCTCCACCACTTCTAAAGAGGTCCCAAGATACTTTCGAAGGGTCTACATACACCTCAATGGTATCGTCTACAAGCGGCGAAACAAACACCGAAGCAAAGCTTGTCATCCGTTTGCCCTGTGCATTGTAGGGCGAAACACGCACCAGACGGTGTACACCGTTTTCGCTTTTGAGGTATCCGTAAGCATATTCGCCGCCCTCAATCTCCATCGTAACGCTTTTGATACCCGCTTCATCACCATCCTGTAAGTTGCTTATCGTTACCTTATGACCGTGTGCTTCGGCCCAACGCATATACATTCGCATCAGCATTTGTGCCCAATCCTGACTCTCTGTACCACCTGCACCCGAGTTAATCTTCAGTACACAGTCCATCGGATCTTCCTTTTGGCGAAGCATATTCTTTAATTCCAGATCCTCAATAGCCACTATTGCTTTGCGATAATCCTCGTCTACCTCTTCTTCTGTTACCATTTCATCGTGATAAAAGTCAAAAGCCAATTGCAGTTCGTCGGCAGCTTGCTTCACATTTTTATAGCCCACAATCCACTTTTCAATTTCTTTTACCTTCTTCATTTGCTCCTGAGCACGCACAGGATCATCCCAAAAGTCAGGTGCTTGGGTACGAAGCTCTTCTTCTTCAAGCTCTACTTTCTTTTTATCTATATCAAGATAGCGATGCAAAGCATCAGCTCGGTCAAGTATATCTTTTAATTGTTCTGCTGTAATCATTTTACTATTGGTGGGTCGATAAGCACTGCAGACAAGGTTTGAACCTTACTCTTCGTACATCTTATCTATCTCTTTCTTATAGTTGGCGTTAATAATAGGCCTGCGAAGTTTCAGCGTATTGGTCAGTTCGCCATCTTCCATGCTGAAGTGATGAGGAATAAGTGTGATGCGTTTGATTTGTTCATAGGGAGCCAACTGCTGTTGGAGCGTATGAATACGGTCAAGCATCATATGCTGAATGGTTGCATTTCCGCAAAGGTCTTCCCGACTATCGAAAGCTATGTGCTTATCTCGGGCAAAGTCTTCAAGCAGTCTAAACTCGGGAACAATTAATGCAGAAACAAACTTTCGTTGGTCGGCTACCACCGCAACTTGGTCTATATACTTATCCACCAGCAACAAAGCCTCTATCATTTGCGGAGCAATGTACTTACCGTTAGAGGTCTTATAAAGGTCTTTCAGGCGGTCTGTAAGGTACAGTTCTCCATTTTTAAGATAGCCGGCATCGCCCGTTCGGAAGAAACCTTCGCTATCAAAGACAGTCTTATTGAGCTCTTCGCGTTTGTAATATCCTTTTGTTATCGTGGGACCCTTTAATAAAATCTCGTTGTTTTCGCCTATTTTAACCTGCAAACCGTTGATGATACGCCCCACCGAACCTACGGTGTAAGGTTTGTCTTTATGGTCGCACGACACAGTAGCAAGGCTCTCTGTAAGTCCGTAACCTACAATCATGTTGATGCCAATTGAATGAACAAACTCCTCAACTTCAGGCGAAACAGTGGCACCTGCTGTGGGAAAGATGTTGGGATGCTCTAATCCCAGCTGCTTGCGAACCAGACTGAGCACTGTTTTGTTCATCATTTGATACTCTAACTTCAACCCCAACGGCGGACGTTTGCCCTTACTTAAATAGTCGATGTTATATTTTTTTCCTACCGATAAGGCGCGAAGAAAGAGTTTCTTCTGCATCGCACTCGAATTATCGAGCCTGTCTTTTACGCCCGTATATACCTTTTCCCAGAAGCGTGGAACCGACGACATGCACGTGGGATGTGTAGCACGCATCGACTCTTGAATATCTTTGGGATAAGTGTTGATAATCAGCTGTGCCCCCTCAGACAAAGCAAGGTACGACCACGCGCGTTCTAATATATGCGTAAAGGGTAAAAAATTAATCACTCTATCTTTCTCGCCAACGGGCACACACTCGTCGTTTGCCTTCAGCGCAGCGTGATATTGGGCATAACTCAACATCACCCCTTTGCTCTCGCCTGTCGTTCCGCTGGTATATAGAATATTACAAAGGTCATCTTCATTAGCCTCTGCCCATCGTTTTTCTACCTCACTCTGTCGCGGAAGGTTTTCGCCCAGCGCCAAAAAATCGTCAAAATACAACGCATTAGGGTCGTGTGTGCTGATGCGTACGCTTTTGTCAAAGACGATAATACGTTCTAACGACTCACAAAGGGGAAACACCCGGTGAGCTTTATCATATTGTTCTTGCTCGCCAACAAACAAGAAACGAATTTTTGCATCATTGACAACATACTGCACTTGTTGCTCACTACTGGTGGCATAAAACGGAATAGTGACAGACCGAATGCCATAAGCGCCAAAGTCGGTATAAAGATAATGAATACTATTTTGCGAAAAGATGGCTATATTTTCCTGAGGTTTCACACCCAGATTAAGCAAGGCATTGCTCACCTGTTTTACTCTGGTAGAAAACTGGTTCCATGATACGGTCTTCCATTGTTCGCTGCCAAAGTTTTTAAAAGTCAGTGCCGGAGCCTGTCCATACTTTTTAGCTTGTTCGTGGACAAGCACCGATAGATGGCATTTTGTCTGCATAAGCGCATGTATTGATTAATAACGCAAAGTTAATACAAATCAAGAAGAAAACCCGACAAGTGGGTGGTTAAATTAAGACGGCAAAGAGATAAAACCGCCTGTTACGCGCGTCGCAACAACAAAAAGCCGATGATGCCGCCCATTATCGATGCCGAAAAAATACCTATCTTGGCTTGCACAAGCATTGTATCGGCTGTAAAGGCAAGAGTCGAAACAAACATTGACATGGTAAAACCTATGCCGCTAAAAAGCCCAAACCGATTAACCGACGTAGGGTGAGCGTTGCAGGCAACGGCGCCAACCGCATCTTGGCCAACAATAGTGTTGAAAAGACGATACCGATGGGCTTTCCCAGTAATAAACCAAACGTTACACCGGTTACAACATTTGTTGAAAAGAACTCTGACAGATTGATGTCGGCGAATGAAATACCGGCATTAGAAAGGGCAAAGATAGGCAAAATAACAAACGTAACAAACGGAGCCAAACGGTGTTCAAGGCGTTGTAGGGGTGGAATGGCTGCCGTGGCATCTTCTCGAATACGCAAAAGTATCTCCACTTGGTCTTCTTCCAGCGTTCTCACATCGTTGGTTTCGGCCTCTTTAAAACGGGTTAACTGCTTCTTCATGCGTTGTAAATATACATTCTCGTTGATTTTCGAGTCAGCAGGAATGGTAAAAGCAGCCAGCACCGCAGCAATGGTGGCATGAATTCCGGATAGCAAAAAGGCGGTCCACACACCCAAAAGGCCTACCACAAAATAAAACATCACGTTTTTAACGCCCAGTTTATTGGCGGTAAACATCAACAAAAGAAAACCAAAACCTACAGCCAAACTAACCAAAGAGATTTCTGAAGTGTAGAAAAAAGCTATTACCAGAACGGCGCCCAAATCGTCGACAATGGCCAGTGTAGCCAGAAAAACCTTCACCGAAGTCGGTATCCTGTTGCCCAACAGATACACCACGCCCAGCGCAAAAGCAATATCTGTGGCCATCGGTATTCCCCATCCGTTGGCTGTAACGCTACCCATATTCAAAGCTAAATAGATCAATGCAGGTACCATCATACCGCCAATGGCAGCTCCGATGGGCAAAATGGTGTTACGAGGATTGGCCAGTTCGCCACCGATAAACTCGCGTTTCAGCTCTAATCCCACAACAAAGAAGAACAAAGCCATCAGTCCATCGTCAATCCAATGATGCAAATTATAATCTAAATAAGTTTCTCCGTTGAAAGCAAACCCGAAATGTTGCCCGAAAAACTCAAAGTATTCGCCCGAAAAACTCGAATTGGCCAGCAGCAAAGCCAGCAGCACACTGATGCCCAATACAATACCACCAGACTTCTCCTGTCCCATAAACAGCTTCATGGGCAATAATATTCGGGTATTAATTTTCCTTTCCAATCTTTTTACCATTACTCCTTTTCTCCTTTATCCGCTTTATTTCTCAGCTTTATTCAATTAACTTTCTACCTTTATAAACAAAAAAGTGGAAACAAATATACTCAAAAAATGTGAAATAAACAAGCTCGCTCTATTCCGCCCTTTCCTATTTATTCCGTTATCCATTCTTCCCTTTTGACAAAAATATAGCATGCAGATTAAAGTGTTTTTACATCAAGTGTTTAGATAAAACCGTAGGTTGTGAGAAGGTTGGCAAGAACTTAAAAAATACTTTTAGTAAACAACACTGCAGAGGTTTTCTTTTTACAATACTCTTGCGAATGTAATATGGAATTATTTAAAAGATGATTTCAGTTTATTTACATCCCCTCCTTGCCTCCCCAAAAGATAAAGGTGAAAGGGTATTTCTTGGATGAAGGAGGAAGGAATAAGGATGAAAGTTTACATGTCTTTTCGTCCCCTGCCACCTACTTCAACCTACTATACCCTACCTTACCTACCCAAGTAAAAGTGAAAAGGTGAAAAAGTGAAAGGGTATTTTTGGATGAAGGATGAAAGAATAAGGATGAAAGTTGATGTGCTTTTCTGTCTCCTGCCACCTACTTTTACCTACTTTGCCCTACCTTACCTACCTAAGTAAAAGTGAAAAGGTAGAAAGGTGAAAGAGTGAAAAGATGCAGCCGCCACAATATGAGATAACAATGCAAGGGCGTTAGCTATTTTTTCACTCTTTCACCTTTCCACTTTTTCACCTTTATACGTTTCAACTTGCCCCTTCACCTTTTCACTTTTTGACCTTTAAGTTACTTACAAATTGTAAGTTTTTTAACATTTGAGAACGTTTCTCGTTTTCTCTTTTCGTTACAAATTACTTTCCTAATCTAGAGAAATATTTTCGTTTATTTGGTCAAAAATGAGCGTTGAAAATGTAAAAACATAGGTTTTGAGCTACAAAAGCTATGCTTTTAGGATGCAAAACATCATCTTTTAGCGGGTAAAACCTATGTTTTTACACTCCCAAAAACACGGTTTTAGGGCGTTTCAAAAGGGTAAATAACGAACAAAAATTATCTATAAGTTCGCAAGTAATTAATAATCAATGCTATACGTAACCGTAAAATCCTTGCGTTTTTACGAGCCAAGAACAAGTTGAGTGATTTCGTTGGCACTCTCGCGAGGTACCTTCCGATTTCTTGACAACACGAAAACTTACAATTTGTAAGTTACTCTTTTTATTTGTGACGCTTAAAATAGGAGCTTGTTAAGATTTAAATTTGGTTGACGGGTTATGGTTTTCAGAATCTGATATAAATTCTATTTGTACAAATATCTCAGTTTGTGAGCGCGAATAAGAAAGGCTTTGTCACCTTAGAAAAACATAATACATATTACTACGGCATATTCGTAAAGCATTGAATAATATTATTATTAATTCTTTTATTTATGATATTTTAACACCAAAAGCTTGTTTCATCTACGAAACTTTCGTAGGTTTGCAGCGTAATACAATTATATAAAGATATGAACATAGAGAAAATGACCCAACAGGAAGAAGAAGTAATGCGGTATGTGTGGCTTTTAGGACGATGCACGGTAAAAGATATTGTGACCGAAATGCCTGAACCACAACCGCCTTACACCACTGTTGCCTCTGTGATTAACAACCTCAAACGCAAGGGATATGTAGAAGCCACGCGAAAGGGAAATGGGTATGAGTATGTACCCGCAGTGAAGGAGGCAACCTATAAACAATCTTTTATGTCGGGTTTTGTGCACGACTACTTTAAAAACTCGTTTCAAGAGATGGTTTCTTTTTTTGCCAAAGAAGATAAGATAACGCCCGAAGAGCTAAAAGAAATTATCCGCGAGATAGAAAAGGGAAAAGGTTCTGATGCTGAATAAGCCCACCTGCATAAAAGAGTAAACCTGCCATAATTAGAAAAAGACCCATAACGAAAGGGAAACAGACCCGTCATTACACAGGCATTGGGCAATAACGGCACCGAAAGAACCTCATCGTTACAAACGAGAAAACCAATTAACAAGAAGAAATCAACCTAAAATAAGAAAGAGAAACCACCATGCTGATCTATCTTTTAAAAGTAAACATCATGCTTATTCTGCTGTACGGATGCTACCGACTGATGTGTTACAAAGACACATTTTTCGGTTGGCGACGCACTACTTTGCTACTGATATACGCTGTATCGCTGGTTGTGCCCGCACTAAACATAGAATACTGGACCCGCGAACAAGCCGTATTGCGGTCTGCCGCCGAAGTTTATGCCGTGCGAATGTTGCCCGAAGTAGGCACAACCACCGCCCATCAAACCATCGATTGGCTGTCGATATTTGTAACAGGCTATCTTTTCGTGGCAGGTTTGTTGCTCGTGCGCTTTGCGTGGCAACTCGTTTCAATTGTTCGTTTGGCGCATCGTTGCGACAAAAAGATGGTACAAGGTGTTCCTATCCGTGTTCTGCCCGAAGGTCAGGGACCCTTTTCGTTCTTCCGATGGATATTTTTATGCCCCACCCAAGCAACCGACCAACAGTTACACGAGATACTGTTGCACGAGCAAACTCATTGCCGACAACACCATTCGGCAGACGTACTGATAAGTCAACTGTTTGTCATCGCTTTCTGGGCAAATCCCTTTATATGGCTGATGCGGCGCGAGGTGCGCATCAATCTGGAATATCTTGTCGACAACCACGTGCTCAAAGAGGGTATCGACAGTTGCGCCTATCAATATCATTTGTTGGGTCTGACCTATACAAAGCATGTAGCTACATTATTAAATAATTTCAATGTTTTACCTCTTAAAAAGCGTATTAAAATGATGAACAAAAGACGTACAAAGGGAATAAGAAGGGTTAAGTATGCCCTTTTTGTTCCATTGGCAGCCGCATTGCTGGTTCTCAGCAACATCGAAACAGTGGCAAGAGCGCAGAAAGTAAATAAAACAACTGCCATTCAACCTAAAGACAAGGCTAAAGATGAGCCCGTTGCGCTTGTTGTTGAGAATATGCCAGACTATCCTGGAGGAACAGGAAAGTTGATGGAGTTTCTTGCCAAAAACCTAAAATACCCCAAATCGGCAGAAAAGAACAAACAAGAGGGGTGCGTTATGGTGAGATTTGTAATAGAAAAGGATGGCAGTTTGACCGATTTCGCTGTTTCCAGAAGTGTTTCTCCTGCCCTCGATGCAGAGGCTTTACGCGTGGCAAAGATGATGCCGAAATGGATACCGGCAAAGAACAAAGGCAAAACTGTGCGGTTGAGATATAACATTCCCATTAAGTTTAGCCTACGCTAATCTGCTAAAATTAAACAAACGGGTAAGAAAAAGCCCGCCATTAAACACCGGTCAACAGTTAACCAATAGCTGTTGGCCGGTAGTTTTGTTGTCGAACGCAAACCTTCCGTTCTACCCCATTCATGACTTAAGAAACAATGTTTGATGTTAGTTAACTAAGAACCATTTGCTTTCGCCCTTTCAATTCTCATTTAAGAAGAAGCCGAAAAAGGTGAATTATCGCACATACATTTTGCAATACTTGTGTTTTTCATTATCTTTGCGACATTCAGAAAATTAAAACAAAAAGTATGACACAAGAAGAAAAACTAAAGATAGAAGAGAGAATTGTAGAGGCTTTAAAAACGGTGTACGACCCGGAGATACCCGTTAACATCTACGATTTAGGACTTATATACAAGATTGACTTACATGATGATGGCGTTTTAGACCTCGATATGACCTTTACAGCACCTGCTTGCCCCGCTGCCGACTTTATTTTGGAGGATGTGCGCAGCAAAATGGAGGCTATAGAGGGGGTTACAACGGTTAACATTGAGATGGTTTTCGACCCTGCATGGGACCAAAGCATGATGAGCGAAGAGGCACGCGTGGAACTGGGATTTGAATAATCTACAAGCATTGGAACGCAAGCTAATGAGGCTTTGCCCTGCAATAACAAACTATCAGAGAAACGTCTACCTGCTTATTTACAGCAAAATCGCCGCTGCTTAAACAGTGCAGAAAGGGTGTAAAATCTGTTTATTTCAAAGCTTAACGTATTATTCAATATGATTTACTTTTTATCTGATGCCCATTTAGGGTCGTTGGCCATAGCGCACGCAAGAACGCACGAACGACGATTGGTGCGTTTCTTAGACAGCATCAAGGATAAAGCCGAAGCCATTTATCTGTTGGGCGATATGTTTGACTTTTGGAATGAGTATCGATATGTGGTGCCCAAAGGGTATACAAGATTTTTAGGCAAACTGTCGGAACTGACCGACAGGGGGATAGAAGTACACTTTTTTATCGGCAATCACGATATCTGGACGTATGGTTACTTAGAACAGGAATGCGGACTGATTGTACATCGTAAGCCCATTACAACCGAACTGTACGGAAAAGTATTCTTTCTGGCACACGGTGATGGATTGGGCGACCCTGACAACAAGTTTAAACTACTGCGAAAAATCTTTCATAACCCTACTTGTCAACGGCTGTTTAATGCCATTCATCACGTTGGGGAATGGCGTTGGGCCTGAATTGGGCCAAGCACAGCAGAATGAAGAGAGAGGCAGGAAAGGAACTTCCTTATCTGGGTGAGGATAAAGAATATCTTGTGCAATTTACAAAAAGCTACATAAAAGCGCACAATGACATCGACTATTTTTTGTACGGGCATCGTCATATCGAGTTGGACCTGATGTTGTCGCACAAAACGCGTATGCTGATTTTAGGCGATTGGATATGGCAATTTACGTATGCGGTGTTTGATGGAGAACATTTATTTTTAGAACAATACGTTGAAGGTGAGTCGACACCTTAACTTATACAAATGCTAAAGTCAATCCGATGGGATTGACTTTAGCATTTAACAGCCTCTCAATGCAACAAGCAAAGCCGCCCGTTTAAGAGGCCAAATCGCGCAAAGAGGTGTTTACTGTTCGGTAAAAAGTGTTTGTATAACGGTTTGTCCCACCGCTTTGAGGGTAGCACGGTCGATGTGTTCCATATCATCTGCCATGGTATGCCATGTAGGACCGAATGCGCTTTGCTCGCAATCGGGATAAAAAGGAATAATATCGATGGTAGGAATACGAGCTACCTGATTAAGCGGCACGTGGTCGTCGGTAATCGTTCCGCCGTCGGTTTTAGGAAAATAGCTCCCAAAACCTGCCGCGCGAGCTGCCCGCCACACCTTTTTGACTATTTCGGGCGCAAACCGCTGCGATATGCCTTCACGGTAAAAACGAGCTCCCTGACCACCTACCATATCCAGCAGAATGCCATATCGAGCCTCGTAGCCAGCCGGAAGATTGGCAGCAAAGTATTGCGCACCCAGCGCCCACGTATCTCCGTGTTCTTCCTGATTAAGCCATTGCGGCGTACCCCAGTCTTCGGCATCGAAACAAACAAAGTCTACGCCGATGTTTAAGCTATTGTCAAGCTGTAGCAAACGAGCAATTTCGAGCATCACAGCCACACCACTTGCACCATCGTTTGCACCCGGAAAAGGCTTGCGCCAATTGGTACTATCGGGGTCGTTATCAGCCCATGGTCGCGTATCCCAATGTGCACAGAGCAAAATACGCGTTGTTAGCTCTGGCTTATAAGAAGCCATGATGTTACGACTGTGCAAAATCGTACCGTCGTAACCACGCAAATCAGCCTTCTGGCTTTTCACTTTGCAACCGTATTGTTTAAACTTGTGGATAATCCATTCGCCGCAACGGTCGTGGGCTTCGGTGTTCATGGCACGCGGTCCGAAGTTGCATTGCACCTGCGTAAAAACATAGGCAGAGTCTGCATTGAATGCAGGCCCCTTCGGCGCATACTTCTCCAACGCCTCGATTTCGGCCTCGCTGTCGCGACTTTCTATGGCTTCCATAATAGGATGGTAGGCTGTTACGGCGGCAATGGCAGCAACAGCAATGACTGATAACATAATAATCGTTTTTTTCTTCATGTTGGGTTATATTTTATAAACGGCACTTCGGCAGAATATTCAGGGAGATAACAAGGCAGATTAAACATTTTGCACCTGTTCCATCACACGCAACCAATTGCCTCCCCAAATCTTCTCTATATCCGTTTCGCTATATTTTCGTTTTAGCAACTGTACGGTAAAGTTGATTAATTCTGACGAGTTGGCAAGTCCGCAGATGCCTCCGTCGCCATCAAAATCAGTGCCCAAGCCCACATGATCGATACCCATCACACCGATGGCATGCTCTAAATGGGCCATTGCATCAAGAATGTCGGCTTCGCCCGACACACGAAGAAAGCCGTTATAAAGCGTAATATGCGCCACACCACCTTTGGCTGCAAGAGCGCGCATCTGCTCGTCGGTAAGATTGCGGGGAACATCACACAACGCCTTACAATTACTATGACTGCACACGATGGGCTTGGTGCTGATGTCGAGTGCATCGTAAAAGCTCTTTTCTGCACCATGACTAAGGTCTACCATCACACCAAGGCGGTTCATCTCGGTAATAACCTTTGCCCCAAAATCGCTCACACCGTTGTGTGTACAAAGACTCTGCCGGGCACTGTCGCAGATGGCATTATCGCCGTTATGACATAAGGTAATATAAGTTACGCCGCGCTGTGCAAAATGACCCACATTGTGCAAATCGGTTTCGAGGGCCAAGCCGTTTTCTATTCCTAACACTATCGACTTCTTACCGGCACGTTTGTTGGCATAAAGTTCGTTGGGTGTACGCGCCAGTGCCACGTATTCGGCATTGTGACGAACAATGTCCTCAATTTTGTCGAAGATGAGATCGGCGTACGCTTTAGGTCCGGCAACATCAAATTCTACTTTCTCGCGGAATGTCTCATCTACTTTAGGTTGAGGCAGATAAGCCACCATCGTGGTAGCATCTTGGCGCCCTTCGGTCATTTTATGCAAGTCGACAAGAATGCGCGGGTCGCGTTGGGCGAAGTTAACATTGAGCGGAAAGAACATTGGGGTATCACAATGCGTGTCGAGTGTCAATATTCGGGTATGCAAGCGTTTCGCTTTGGCAAAGCGTTCAGCCTCGCCTGCCAGCCAATCAAACAGTCGTTGCCCCTCTTCTTCGAGCCATTCGGGATGCCATTGTACACCTAAAATGGATTTATGTTCGGTGCTTTCCATCGCTTCTGGAACACCATCCGGAGCCGTTGCCGTAAACCGGAACTTGCTGCCCGTTGCGCTGACTGCCTGATGATGAAACGAGTTGACATAGAGTTTTTCGCATCCATAGATGGAGGCAATAATCGAGTTGCGCAACAAATTCACCGAATGAGTAGGCTCATTACGCGCAGCATCCTGCGAATGACGAATGAGAGGAGTTCCGTTAGACACCTCTGCAAAACCCTCTTCAATATCCTGTACAACGTTACCACCAAGTGCAACAGCCAGTGTTTGCATACCCCGACAAATGCCCAACATCGGAATTTGGCGATTATAAGCCAGTTGGGTGATGAGCAGTTCAGGTAAATCGCGCTCGGCATTAATGCCGTGAAGCGAAGGCAAAGGTTCTTCACCCATCCATAACGGATTATAATCGGCTCCGCCCGTAAACACCAGTCCGTCGATAAGTTCGAGCGTATTGCCTATCACATCTTTATCAGCAATAGGCGGAATAAGTATCGGCGTGGCTCCGGCAGCAACAACAAGACGATAATATCTATCGAGCAACATCGCGTTATTATCGTTGAAATTGGTTGTCAGACCTATCACTGGTTGACGGCGAGACTGCGGAAAGGTTGCATAAATGGTGTTGAGATGCGATTGTAAATCAAAATTCTTCATAAAAAACTCCTTTTATTTGGATGGGAAAAGGACTGAAGATATCGGTAATAAATCAGCAAAAGTAACCGTTTTTGCAGCCTTTTCGGGTGGCAAATGTAAAGATTTTAAGTGGAAGGGACAAAAAAAGTAAGCCGAAATACCAAAAGACGGAAGTTGCACTTGTTGTTTTGCCCACGCTATCCTTTGGAGAATTAGCCTGTTTGCGCTATCTTTGCAATAGATACTAACCCCTGAGGAGAAATTCTGTGTAAATTCAATTTTAGCATTATAAATATGAAAAAACAGCTATTCATCATTGCACTTTGTACCTGTATATTGGGCGCAAAAGCGGTAAACGCCGACTACAACGTTGTTCCTTTACCACAAAAAATCAATGCAGAAAAGGGCGCACCATTCACCCTTTCAAAAGCAGTAACCATTGTTTATGAAGGGACCGACGAGCAAATGAAGGCCAATGCCCAATTTCTTTCAGATTATATATCCCAAGCTACGGGAATCCGGCTCGATGTTATCGATAAAAAAGACAAGAAGCGAACAGCCGTCTGCCTTGCCATAGACCCCACCATCAGCGGAAAAGAAGCCTATCGATTGAGCGTTAATAAAAAACAAGTGAACATCACAGGAAGCACCCCCGCCGGTGTATTTTACGGTATTCAAACTCTACGCAAATCGTTACCCGTACAGACATCAGGGGCAAACGTAATGCTACCCGCAGTGCTGATTGAAGATGCACCACGATTTGGCTATCGGGGAATGATGCTCGATTGTGCGCGCCACTTCTTCTCTGTAGACTTCGTAAAAAGATATATCGATATCATGGCACTGCACAATCTCAACGTATTTCACTGGCATCTGAGCGACGATCAGGGCTGGAGAATTGAAATAAAGAGTCGGCCCAAGCTGGCACAAATTGCATCGCGACGCAGCGGAACAGTCATCGGCCACAACTCAATTATTGATGATAGCACGGCTTACGGCGGCTATTACACGCAGAAAGAAGCCCGAGAAATTGTAGAATACGCACGCCTACGCAATATCACCGTTATCCCCGAAATCGATATGCCGGGTCATATGCGAGCGGCTTTGGCGGCTTATCCCGAACTGGGATGCACAGGCGGACCCTACGAAGTAGGACATAAATGGGGCATTTACACCGACGTGCTATGTGTGGGTAACGAACAAATTTACCCCTTCTTGCAAGACGTTATCAACGAAATTGCTGATATCTTCCCTGCACAATATCTTCACATCGGCGGAGACGAAACACCCACAACCAAATGGGAGCAATGTCCCCGTTGTATGGCACTGGCCAAAGCGCAAAACACCGATATCAAACATCTGCAGCAATACTTCACCAATCGTATGGAACAATACGTTGCCACCAAAGGCAAACGCATTATCGGATGGGACGAAATACTTGATGGGAAAATCAACAAGACAGCCACAATCATGAGCTGGCGAGGCGTAGAACCCGGTAGCAAAGCTGCCGCATTGGGCCACGATGTCATTATGGCTCCGCTGTGGCATGCTTACTTCGACTTCTACCAAAGCGAAGAAATCAAACACGAGCCCAAAGCCATCGGCAATTATCTACCTGTCGCAAAAGTATACGAGTTTGACCCCGCACCCGATACATTCTCAGCTGAAGCCAAGTCGCACATCTTAGGTGTACAGGCCAACCTTTGGACAGAATACATCCCCTATACTACACAGGCAGAATATATGATACTCCCCCGTATTGCAGCCTTAGCCGAAGTGCAGTGGACACCTGTAGAGCGGAAAGATTTCGACAGCTTTACCAAGCGCGCATTCCGCCTTACCGACCTCTACGACCGGTACGGATACCAGTACGCACGTCATCTTTGGAAAGAGAAACAACTCTCGACCGGCGACACGTGGTAACAAATTACTAATAAAGCCTGAAATTTTATTCACCCCCGTAAGATCTCAATCTTTCGGGGGTGTTTCGTTATTGAAGTTGCGACGTGCGCACGTGGTTGTTAATAACATCCGAGAGTCGGACGGCGAAAAACACTTGTGAAAAATGAAATCCGAGAGTCGGAAAGCGTAAAACACTTGTAGAAATCGTTTCCCAAATCGAGGATGAAATGGGCTATTAATCCTT
>NZ_BAKN01000002.1 GCF_000614205.1 Hoylesella saccharolytica JCM 17484 | reverse complement strand
GCGGAAATCGAAGCGGGAGAGGAAGAATTTCCATTGGTTATCTCTTTTCTATCTCATACTCATACCTCTATCATATTGCTATCTCCCCGTCTTTCCCCTCTTTGCCACCATCGCAAAAGAGGTTACGAATTGGCAACTGAACGGTGGCTGCAAAGTGCCTTTTCATGGCATAGCATGACTTTTTATCACTTCTTAATTTCCCGCCTAAGAACTTGATTCACAACTCAATCGCTATACTTTTCCTGTTTTCTGATTTTATAGAAGCATTTGGTTTGCAAAAGCATAGCTTTTATATGGCAAAAACATAGCTTTCGCAGCTCAAAAGCATAGCTTTTGCAAGTAAAAACCTATGCTTTTAGGGGTGAAATGTGGGGTAATAAAGGGCTAAAAAAATAGAGGAGAAATATAATTAATTGATAATAAACGGCTTACTTGTTTACTGTTCAACTGCACGAGAATGTCGTTTTTCGCCCCCTTGGAAAAACTTTTTGCCTATAATGCAATTATGGACGTTTTTTATCTTCTCGTTTTTAACGTTTTTGTTAATATTTGTGTGTTATGGTAGAATTAGTGAACTCGGTGGAAAAAAGATGGTAACAGTAATTATTTGGTTATCTTTAAGGATGTATTTCTACCTTTTTTGCGATGCTTCTTCGTTTTTACATCCCCTCCTAACCTCCCCTTTTTTAAGGTGAGGGATGTGTTGAGTTTCTGCTTTGCAATGTGTAGAGTTCGTTACCTGATAACCTTTTGAGTAATAATGCAGCACACCTCTCCCCTTGTAAAGGGGAGATAGAGAGGGGATAGCTTATACCCGAGCATAGGTCATATTTATCGTTTATAATTTATTTTTTCTGCTTTCTCAATGTGCTTCGAGCCAGTTTTTACCCCATCCGCTGTCTGCAACCAACGGAACAGATAGGGGATAAGCAGCCTGCATCTCTTCGATTACGATGCGTTCAACCTGCGTTTTCTCTTCAGGAAATACGCTGAAATTAAGTTCGTCGTGCACTTGCAGTATCATTTTACTACGAATATGCTCTCTGCGGAAGCGTTGATAAATGCGCACCATCGCCACTTTGATGATGTCGGCAGCCGATCCTTGTATGGGTGCATTGATGGCATTGCGCTCTGCAACACCGCGAACGATTCTGTTACCGCTATTGATGTCCGGCAGATAACGGCGTCGGTGAAAGAAGGTTTCCACGTATCCGTGCGTACGTGCAAACTCTTTTGACTGTTCCATATAATCGTGTACGCGCGGATACATGGCGAAATAACCATCGATAAGTTGTTTGGCTTCAGTGCGATCAATGTCCAGTCGGTCGGCCAAACCAGAGGCGGTGATGCCGTAGATAATGCCGAAATTGGCTCGTTTGGCCTTTGTACGCTCGTCGCGAGTAACCTCTTCAACGGCTTTTCCGTAGATTTGGGCAGCTGTTGCGGCGTGAATGTCGTAGTCTTCTCGGAAAGCTTTGAGCATATTTTCATCCTGACTGAGGTGTGCCATCACACGAAGTTCAATCTGACTGTAGTCTGCCGAAAAAAACTCACACCCTTCTTCGGGGATGAAACACTTGCGTACTTCTTTTCCGTCTTCACCTCTTACAGGGATGTTTTGTAGGTTGGGAGCGCTCGAAGAAAGGCGCCCTGTGACCGTAATGGTTTGGTTAAACGAGGTGTGAATATGTCCGGTGCGTGGGTTAATCAGCTTAGGTAGAGCGTCGACGTATGTTCCGAGTAGCTTTTTTAAGGCTCTGTAATCTAAGATGTGGGCAACAATGTGATGCTTTCCGCGCAATTGTTGCAGCACTTCTTCGCTGGTAACATATTGTCCGGTTTTGGTTTTCTTGGGCATTTCGATGATTTTCATTTCGCCGAAAAGAATGTCGCCCACCTGCTTGGGCGATGAAATGTTGAACTCTTTACCCGCTAATGAGTAAATGCTTTGCTCGAGTTTGTGCATTCTCCAGGTAAAAATTTCTGACGTTTCTTTCAGTGCATGGGTGTCGATGCGTACGCCGTTAAGTTCCATTTCGGCCAGAACGGGTACCAACGGCATTTCTATTTGGTAGAAAAGTTCTGTTAAACCCGCTTCTTGCAGTTTAGGTTCGAGCAGGTTTTTGAGGCGTAATGTGATGTCGGCATCTTCGCAGGCATACTCGTAAACAGCAGTTGGAGGAAGGTCGCGCATGCTTTTTTGGTTCTTTCCCCGTGGTCCGATAAGCTGGTCAATGTGTATAGTTTGATAGCCTAAATAAACTTCGGCCATGTAATCCATGTTATGTCGCAACTCGGGTTGAATGAGGTAATGAGCTATCATCGTGTCGAAGAGTTGCCCTTTAAGTTTAACTCCGTAGTTGTGAAGCACCTCAAGGTCGTACTTTATATTTTGTCCCACCTTCACAATATTCTCGTTTTCGTAGATGGGTTTAAAAAGATTGACTATTTTTTGAGCTTCTTCTCTTTCGGCAGGGATAGGTACATAAAAAGCCTCTTTTTCTTCAACGGCAAAGCTTAAACCAACTAATTCTGCCTCAATGGGGTTGGTTGAAGTGGTTTCTGTGTCTAAACTGAGAATTCGTTTTGTAAAGAAAAGAGAAAGAATTTTGTTTATATCTTCTTGATTTTCAATGAGTTTATAGACGTGTTGTGTGCTTTCTAACGTCTGATAGCTCGTTTTTTTCGGCTCGTCTGTATGTTCGGGCGTAAATTCTTCAAAGAAATTGAGTTGTCTGTTTACGCTTTTTGGTTTGTTTTCACTTTTGTTTAACAATCGGTTAACAAAACTTTTAAACTCCAGTTCGGTAAAAATTTTTTCCAATTCGGTGATGTTCGGACTTGTCAATTTCAAATCGTCGAGATTGAGTTCGATAGGAACGTCGGTTCGAATGGTGGCCAAAAATTTCGACATCTTGATGTCTTCAACCGCCGCTTCCACTTTTTCGCGCATCTTTCCTTTCAGCTCATCGGTTCTGTTGAGCAGTTGTTCAACACTTCCAAATTCGTTAATCAGCTTGATGGCGGTTTTCTCTCCCACGCCGGGACAACCCGGAAAGTTATCTGCAGAGTCGCCCATGAGTGCCAAAAGGTCGATAACCTGAAGTGGAGATGTGATATTATACTTTGCATTGATTTCTTTTTCGCCCAGTGTTTCGTACCCTCCGCCGTGTCGGGGGCAAAACATATAGACATTGTTACGCACCAACTGACCGTAGTCTTTATCAGGTGTGAGCATATAAGTGTCTGTTCCTGCGGCTCCTGCTTTTATGGCCAGTGTACCTATTACGTCGTCGGCCTCGAAGCCATCTACCTGTAAAATGGGGATGTGGTAAGCTTCTAAAATCTGCTTAATGATAGGAACCGACCGCTTAATGTCTTCGGGAGTGGTTTCGCGTTGTGCTTTATATTGTGGGAAAGCTTCGTTGCGGAAGGTCAATCCGTGGTCAAAAGCCACTCCGATATGTGTAGGATTTTCTTTTGTAAGTACTTCGTTCAGGGTGTTGCAAAAGCCCATAACGGCTGAAGTATTCAATCCTTTGGAGTTGATACGGGGATTATTGATAAAGGCATAGTACGATCGATATATTAACGCATAGGCGTCAATAAGGAATAATTTGTTCATAATTAAACGGTTATATCGCGTAAAATTACGAAAAAATGAAGAAAGATAGCGATTAATTCTGTAAATTTGTCGCAAATTTGAGATAATGGATTATTTATCGTTGATACAAAAACCGATAGAAAAAGAACTTGAAGACCTTGTTTCATTATTTAATGAAACGCTTACTCATACAGACGGATTATTGGCTCAGGCCTTAGAGCATATCAGGAATAAAGGCGGTAAACGCATGCGGCCTATTCTTATTTTACTGTTAGCAAAGAGCTTTGGCGGGGTTACTTCTGTGGCTCAGTATGCTGCCATTGGTTTGGAATTGCTACACACTGCCAGTCTTGTTCACGATGATGTGGTAGACGAAAGCGGTGAACGAAGAGGTCAAGCGTCGGTCAATGCTTCGTATAATAATAAGGTCGCAGTGCTTGTTGGCGACTATATTCTTTCGACTGCATTGCTTAGTATTGCGCTGACCAATTCGTCGGATATTGTTCGCGATCTCGCCGAGTTGGGTAGAACGCTTTCTAATGGCGAAATTTTACAGCTTACCAACATTGATAATCAAGACATTTCTGAAGATGTTTATTATCAAGTTATACGTCAGAAAACCGCCGCATTATTCGAGTCTTGTGCCGTGATAGGCGTTAAGGCGGGCGGAGCAGATGCGCAAGTGATAGAAGAAGCGCGTGCTTTTGGTAGCAATATCGGTATCATTTTCCAGATACGCGATGATATTTTTGACTATTTCGATTCAAGAGAAATCGGGAAACCAACGGGCAATGATATGGCGGAAGGTAAGCTTACACTGCCTGTGATCTATGCGCTTAACAGTACAAAAAACGAAGAAATGCTGGCCTTAGCGCATAAAGTAAAGGCGCGCAGTGTGCGTTCGGATGAGATAGCACGTCTTGTTGACTTCACAAAGGCAAACGGTGGTATCGAATATGCTGAACAAAAGATGGCTGAATGCCGGCGTCTGGCTCTGAATTTTATCGAAAAACGTATAACCGACGACGCCTTAAAAGTTGCTCTTACCGCGTATGTCGATTTTATTATTGATAGGAAAAACTAAGTAAAACAGCTCACATATGTGAGCTGTTTTTATTTTGTTCTGTGGTTAAACACTTGATTGATGACCTCCAAAATATATGTTATAGAGCCTATAATGCGTGTTTATAGGGTTGTTTTCTCTTCCATTTTCAGCACTAATAAGTTGATGAGCTGCAACGGATAATAGAAATCTTAGCTTTTTAAAACCCGAAACATCAAGTTTTTAACGAGCGTTCTATTTAAATATTCTGTATAACAATCAATTACAAAACTTTCTATCGCATTATAATTTATCATTTTTATCTTCAATAATCACCATCTTTCCATCTTTAACGGGATGTATTTTGATGTGTACAGCATACTTTTTGTAAAGCGGTTTGAAGAATGGATGTGGACGTTTTTCGTACAGTTCTTTCAGTGTAATGCCGAAATGGGTGTATTCTGCATCAGGATATTTGCCTGCCGCTAAGCGTTCAATTAGTTCGTAACTCCAAGGTTCGGGGTAGCAAAGTAGTACAGAAAGCAGTTCGTCGAGTGCTATTCCGGCGGTGTTTTCTTTGAAAAAGTCTTGCGAGATGCGTTTCACGAACCATTGAAATCTTACATTCGGCCAGCAATTGATGGCTTGCAGGCACATTCCCGCATCTTTATAACGGTCTTGATAACACTTTTGCAGTGCAGCATTGATAAGTGGAAAGTCACTATTCTGCTTGTATTTAGCCAGCAAAACAACCGGTGCATAGTTGCCTTTGCGCATCTCGCGTCTGATGATAGGGTAGTAGAGCGGTAGCGGTTGCAGGTCTTCGAGAAAGTAAGGATTGGTGAGCGGTTCTGCATTTGCGTTTTCAAAAAAGAGCAAACTGTCTATGGTATTTTGCTGTTCGATGGTAAGCGGTGATGTGTTGCGGTCGAAAGTGTTGATAGATTGAAGTGCTTCGCCATAGGGAGAGGTGCTGCCACAGCAGCCCGACTGCGATTTTACAGATGTTGTATCACGGAAAAACTCACGAAAAATGGCTACCGCATACTGTCCTGATTGTCGTCTAAGCTGTCGGTAAGCACACAGTCTGACGATATACGAGCTATCATTACGCGCCAGCCATTCCAACTGTTCGGTGTTGCAATTACGCCCCAACACATCGCTACACCTGAACTGTGGCGTCTCGCGACCTTTAAACCCAATGCCTCGTGTCAGATAAAATACATGGTCGGCAGCGATGGTATCGCGTGCCAATTGCGCACTGTCATTCAGTGTAAGAAGTGTGTCCGGACTTTTAGAACGACTGCACGACAGCTCCAAAAGTCCTATTACAAGTGCCGAACACAAAGATATTGTATAGCCGGATAGTACTGCAAAGCTGCCGAAATCTTTACTTTTGCCTCTTGTCTTTTTCATTTTCAGTATAAAATTATTTTGTTTGGATAGCCTGTGTAATCAAGAAGCGTGCGGCAAAAAGCAGATAGAAGCTCTTCCTTTCCTCTAAAATTGGAAGTAGATAAATGGCTGAATAGCGCTGCTTTTCACTTGAATAACAATATAAATAACGATAACAATGAGCAGGGCATCTATCACAACATTGGTGCGTTTGATGCCCGATATGATGCCTTCTTGCCACCGATTGGGAATAAAATGCGTGATATAACCCAGCAACATCAGCGCAAACACATACTTATAGCCGTCGATGAGCTGCAGAAAAAGCTCGGGATGAAACTCGTAAATAATACGGTTCAGCATCACAATGCTTGTATCAAACGAGGTGTTACGGAAGAATAGCCATGTAAAACACACAAAGTTAAAGGTGATAAACACACCGAAAATGCGGCGGATACCTTTGCTTTTGTAGTCGCGTTTATGCTTCAAAATGCCTGTCGAAAATACTTTATGCGTAGCCAAAGCTACTCCGTGCATGCCTCCCCACGCAATAAAGTTAAGGCTTGCGCCGTGCCAAAGACCGCCGAGAAGCATGGTTAGGATAAGGTTAAAGTACTGTCTGACCTTTCCTTTGCGGTTTCCGCCCAGCGAAATATAGATATAATCGCGTATCCAAGTAGATAAAGAGATGTGCCAACGACGCCAAAAATCGGTGATACTGATGGCAGAGTAGGGGGCATTAAAGTTGAGTGGAAAGTGAAAACCCAGTAAAAGTGCAATGCCGATGGCCATATCCGAGTAGCCCGAAAAGTCGCAATAAATCTGCATGGCGTAGCGTAAATGCCCAGAAGGTTTTCTAAACCGCTGTAAAGAGAAGGGTTATCAAATACGCGATCTACAAAATTCAAACTGATATAATCGCTGATAACAGCCTTTTTAAACAGTCCAATCATGATAAAATATACCCCTCGTGCAAACATATCGTTGGTAATAACGATGGGTTTACGTATCTGTGGGGCAAAATCGGATGCGCGAACAATGGGGCCTGCCACAAGTTGTGGAAAGAAAGAGACGTAAAAAGCGTAGTCTAAAATACTGGGTAGAGGCTTTAAATTACCACGATATACGTCGATGGTATAACTTAAACTCTGAAAAGTAAAGAAGCTTATGCCTACGGGTAGAAAGATATCCCAGGGTTGGAAGTTGTATTCGAGCATCTGTGCAACCATTCCTGCGAAGAAGTTGGTGTACTTAAAATACCCCAAAAGTCCTAAATCAATGAGCAGACTCAACGTAACAAGAAACTTTCTTAACCCCTTTTTCTCTTTGTTGCGATAGATGGCACCCGCCAGCAAATAGTCGCTTACGGTGACAATTGCCAGCAGAAAGAAGTAAATACCGCTGCTTTTGTAGTAAAAATAATAAGAAAATGCGGTAACAAAGAGCAATCTTGCAGTGAGTTTTTTCTGCAAGCACATATATATAAAAGTGAAACCAAGAAATAAAAGTAGAAAGAGCCCGCTTGAAAAAATCATCGGCTCTTTGGGATTATAGCTCAGTACCTCAATCAGTTTATCAATCATTGCCGTTCCAATGCTTTGCGTCGTTGATAATTTTGCAGCCCTTCTTTGAACGAGGGGAATATCTTTTGCGCCAAAATTTGTCCTCCTTTAAAGCTCAAATGGGTGTAATCTTTGTTCGCCATGTTACGTTCTACGAGCTTGCTTACACTTTCTGAACCGCCCATAGCTTGATAAAAGTTGAGAAAACATACCTTTGTATCGGCGGCTAATTGTTCTTGCAGAGCCACCAGCTGTTTTACTTCTTTCATCGTTTTAAACCCTTCTGTGGCGCGTTGGTCTCTGTCGGGTACGCTCATAACCAGGATAGAGGCTTGCGGAAAGGCTGTTTTCATGTTTTGAATAACCCTTTTCATGCGTCGGGTATAGTTGCGCATAACACTCAAAGGGTTGCCCGGAACAGCTACGTTGAGCCCGAAATGCAACACGATAAGGTCGTAGGGGCGAAATGTGTTGAAGTCTTGCATGCGTTGCAAAGGCATGTTAGCCAGTGTAACACCGGGCGAACCGCGCACGCTGAAGTTGTCTAATATCACGCCGTTGTCGCTTTCAAGTGCCAAGCCATAGATGCAAGTGCCGCGTCCGATGCGGCTGAATGTGTGGCTGATGGTGTTTGTGGTGTCTTTTATTTCGGCCATTTGTACCGACGGCGAACCGTGAAACGATTGCGTTGTGGCTTTTTTCTGTCCTATGCTTGTGGTAACAGTGAGCGACGAGGGCGTATAAAAGAATAGGCGAGATACCGTCCACTTCGTGCTGTGTGGATAATAACGGGTGCCTTCGGTATGTGCGCGGGCCCCTTCTCTGATGGTAAAATAGCGTTCGCTGATACCCTGTTTATCCTTGTCGAACGGCTTTTTTACCACTACATATTCTGTAATTCCGCTGTGTCTTTGTCGTATAGAACGACGGTTTTGCAGCATTGCCGACCCGCAATCTACCCATCCTACGCCGTTGCCGCCATAGTTGCTTTGAAACAATTCACGCAAATCGCTCGTCAAAATGTCGCCCTCTATGTACGAGTCGCCATAGTAAGCAATGCGTACCGGGCGATTTAACGTCTTCACTTGGGTCAGCTGTTCGTAAAAATGATCCATTCCACCGTCGTTTCCGTTGGCATAATCTACGATGGGTTCAACACCTTTCGACCATTTTTCTTTAAAGCGAATAGTGTCTCCTTTGGCGTTTTTGGCCTCCGTGATTTGTGGGCGTGCAGGGGTTGGAAGCACATCAATGTCTTTTTCATTTTTCTCGGGTAGTATCGAACTGAGCAGGTTAACGTGTCGCAGCTCCGTGTTTTCTACCGAGAGTGTGGGCAGCTGATACATCATCAGCAGAATAAAGACGATGAGTCCGATAAGTGTAAATGTTCGTGCAGAAGGGTTCATTATATGCGGGTTCTTTAGCTTGGGGCAATCTATGAATAGCGGTTTTTAGAAGAATTTTACCTCTTCGCCCGTCATTTCGCTTAACAACATGTTGGCCAATCTGCTTGTACCCAGCCTGAACCATTTATTGGTAAGCCATTTCTCGCCTAACACTTCTTTTACGATGGTGTAGTAAATAATGGCATCCATAACGGTATTAATGCCTCCGGCAGGTTTAAAACCAATTTGTATGCCCGTCTTTTCGTAATACTCTTTGATAGCTTGACACATTACATAAGCCGCTTCGGGCGTGGCCGAAATCTTTTCTTTTCCGGTAGACGTTTTGATATAATCGGCACCGGCATACATCGATAAAATGGCGGCTTTCTTGATGTTGGCGGCTGTTTTGAGGTCGCCGGTTTCCAAAATTACCTTCATGGCGTGTTCACCGCATACCTGTTTCAGCTCGGCAATCTCTTCGCACAGCTCGGCATAATTACCCGAAAGAAACTTGCCTACGGGCATAACAATGTCTATTTCGGTGGCTCCGTCTTTCAGAGCAAGTGCTGTTTCGGCCACTTTTACTTCGATAAGGGCTTGCGAAGAGGGGAAACTGCCCGATACGCAGGTAATTTCTACGCCGTCTACTTCCAGCGTATCGTTTACCACTTCAGCAAAACAGGGATAGGTACAAACGGCTGCTACATGCGGAAAATTGGGGTATGCCGAATCGAAACGATTCACCTTCTCGGTGAAAGCCATAATGCTAACGTCCGAATCGGTGGTGTTGAGCGATGTCAGTTCGATGCTTCCGAAGAGAAACTTCTTTACTTCGGGAGTATCGTTTTCGTGCACTTTCTCGGTGATAATTTTCTTTACTGCTGCCTGAATATCAGCGTCGGAGAGGTTGATTTTATACAAGTTCAACGCCTCTTCATACTTGTTGCTTTCTGTTTCGTGATGGTGGTGTTCGTGTCCACAGTCACAATGGTGGTGTTCTGCCATATTTGTAGGTTTAAATTTTTTGTTTTCTTATTCTTTGTGTCCTCTTTTTGTGGCTTTTTAGGCGTTTTTATCGCGTTGATTGCGAACTTATTTCCTTCTCAGCTTCTCGTTGTTGAGGTGTCGCGTTTGGTCTCTTTGGGTTTTCTTTTCGAGATTTTTCCGAAATTCTTCTTCAAGATTGATGCCCGTTTGGTTGGCCAAACAAAGCAAAACCCATAGTATATCGGCCATTTCATCGCCAATATTGGCTTTCTCTCCGGTCTTAAAACTCTGGTCGCCATATGTGCGTGCCATCACCCGGGCCAGTTCGCCCACCTCCTCAGTAAGTATTGCCATATTGGTCAATTCTGAGAAATAACGCACGCCATATTGCTTAATCCACTGGTCAACCAGCTGTTGAGCCTCTATAACGGTTAGTTTTTTATCCATAGCTATGTAAATTGTTTGATGGGGAAGAGCCATGCAAGAAGTATGAAGATGATCCAAATGACCACCACATAGATAATCAGCACTACCAGAGGCTTTTTGCTTCGTTGAGTCATTGCCTGTCTTTTTCCACTTTTATGTCCGGTTTTTGCTGTCTAAGCAAATGGTTACCGGACCGTTGTTCACCAGTTCCACCTGCATATCGGCGCCGAATTCGCCCGTTTCAACGGTTTTTTCCATTGCCTCGCTCATTGCTTTACAAAAGGCTTTGTATAGCGGAATAGAGATGTCGGGCTTAGCTGCTTCGATGTAAGAGGGGCGGTTGCCTTTCTTGCAAGATGCCATCAGGGTAAACTGACTTACAACGAGCACGTCGCCGTCAATGTCTTTTACCGATAAATTCATTACGCCCTCTGCATCGTCGAAGATGCGCATTTGCACCGTTTTCTTTACCAGGTAGTCAATGTCTTCTTGTGTATCGGCATAGCCTATGCCCAAAAGAATAAGCAAGCCGTTATGGATAGAGGCTTTCGTTTTTTGTTCGATGGTAACTGATGCACGCGAAACGCGCTGAATAACTACTTTCATCGTCGATGTGGGGGTTATACTGAAATGTTGTGCAAAAGTATATAAAAAGTACGAGAAAACGCCTTACGCGCGCTTATCTATTCTGTTTGTGTTAGTATATATTTACAATATGGGCTGTTTTTGTTATCACCCCGGCTTTGTATTATTAACGCTTATTTAGGATGAGCGGTGATGCCATAGCGTGTATTGATTTGTTTCTAAATGCACTTTTTAATTTTGTCTGCGCTATCTGCTGGCAGGTACATCCCCTCTTAACCTCCCCCCGGGATAAAGGTGAAAGGGTATTTCCTGGATGAAGGAGGAAGGAATAAGGATGAAAGTTTATATGTCTTTCTGTCTCCTGCCACCTACTTCAACCTACTGTACCCTACCTTACCGAACCAAATAAAAGTGAAAAGGTGAAAAAGTGAAAGGATGCAGGCACCATATAAAGAGCAAAAAAACAAGTAATCCAGTACACCTATCCCTTTATTGGAATGTGCTGAGTTTCTCCTTTACAATTATTGAGTTCTCTCTTGATATAAGCTTTCGAGTGGTTATGCAGCACACCTCTCCCCTTGTAAAGGGAAGAAAGCGAGGGGATTACCTATGCCGAACTGGCATAAGGAATGCATTAAGTTGGCTTTTTGCAGTGTGTTGACTTGGTTACTTTATGCGCCAGTTTGGGATAAAAAATAATGCCCATAGCACATATCGATTTATTTCCGAATGCGCTTTTTAGCCTTTTTTACGCTATCTCTGAGAGGTACATCCCCTCCTAACCTCCCCCCGGGATAAAGGTGAAAGGTTGAAAAGGTGAAAAAGTGAAAGGATGAAGGCACCATAAAAGAGCAAAAAACAAGTAATGCAGTACACCTACCCCTTTATTGGAATGTGTTGAGTTTCTCCTTTACAACTTATTGAGTTCTCTCTTGATAAAGCCTTTAAGTGGTTATGCAGCACACCTCTCCCCTTGAAAAGGGGAGAAAGAGAGGGGATTACTTATACCGAACTGACGTACTTTATAAGCTTTCGAGTGGTTATGCAGCACACCTCTCCCCTTGGAAAGGGGAGATGGAGAGGGGATTGCTGATATCAAACCTTGTGTACTATTTATATTTAGTCTAAGGCAAATGCGTATTTTTTATCTTTTGCCATCCTTAAAATTGACCAATTTTTTAGTTGTGGAAACCCCTATGTTATCCCCAAATGCTTGCGATAGAAGTCAACAGGTTGTTGGTTGCTCGTAAATACGCAAATCTCGCGCAGTCATTGGTTGTGCTGATTTTCAGTAAGTTACATCTCTTTTGTTTATTATTGTGTTTTGTTTACACCACCATAACGCCCTAAAACCGTGTTTTTGAGGGTGCAAAAACATAGCTTTTGGCATGCAAAACCTATGCTTTTACCTCTCAAAACCTAAGCTTTTGCATTCTGAAACCTATGCTTTTGCATTCTGAAACCTATGCTTTTGGAATTTGAACACCCATTTTTGTCAAAATAAGTGCTTATTTTTTGTCTAAAATGTAAAGGTCGATTGTACAGAAAAAAGAAAGTTGCTATACCCTCATCTCCAATTTTTGGCCTTGAAAAACCATAAAATTGAACACTTTATCTGTAAAATTTATTAGTTTTAAGATAATGCATTTATAATCAATAGTTTATGAAGATAGAGAGGCGTTACATAACGATTTAAAGGCGATGGGTATGGTAAATGGTTTTGAGGAGCTAATTCTTGCTATGGAAAAAGCTGTGAATAATGTCGGCTTTTGCTGTTCCTACAACACTGGTAAGGCTTTGTAAATCAGCCTCTTTGATGGCTTTCACACTTTTATAGGTGTGTAGAAGGGTGTCGCGCGTTTTAGGACCGATGCCTTTGATGTCGTCTAATTCTGAGTGTAAGGCGTGTTTGCTGCGTTTGTTGCGGTGGAAAGAGATGGCATAACGGTGTACCTCGTCTTGTATTTGGGTAAGAACGCGAAATAATTCTGACTTAATGTCAATCCCCACAACTATCGGTGGCCAGTCGAAAAGCAGTTCGTTAGTTCGGTGGCGATTATCTTTTGCCAGTCCGGCAATGGGAATGTCAAGGTGCAGCTCGTTAACGATAACTTCGCGCACAACACTCATTTGCCCCTTGCCACCATCGGTAATAATGAGGTCGGGTAGGGGTGTCGACTCTTCAATCATACGGGTATAACGACGGCGAACTACTTCTTGCATCGAAGCATAGTCATCGGAACCACTCACGGTTTTGATGTTATACTTACAATAATCTTTTTTGCTGGGTTTCATTCCTTTGAAAACAACGCATCCGGCAACGGCATCTGTGCCTGAAATGTTTGAGTTGTCAAAACACTCTATGCGATAAGGCAGCTTGTCGAGCTTCAGTTTTGACTGCAACTCTTTCATCAGTCTGACCGATCTCTGTTCAGGGTTTAACTTTTCGGTTTGTTTCAATCGGTCTACCTTATATTGTTTGCAGTTCATCTCCGAAAGCTCCATCAGTCTGCGTTTGTCGCCTCGTGTCGGGGTGATAAACGTAATATCGTGCATCTGCCATTGCATTTCAAAGGGTATAAGAATCTCTTTTGATGTACTGTGAAAGCGTTCTCTTATTTCCGGAATGGCAGAAGCAAGAATGTCTTCATTACTTTCTTCGAGTTTACGCTTGTATTCAAAGGTGAAGCTTTGATTGATGGTTCCGTTCTTAACATGCAGATAATTGATGAAGGCCGTTTTGTTTTGATCGTCGTTTACAACCGAAAAGACATCTATATCTGCAATGCTGTAACTTACAACTTCACTCTTTGCACAGTAGTTATCTAAGAGAATGTATTTCTTTTTCAGTTCTTCGGCCTCCTCAAATTTCAGTTCAGAGGCTTTTTGTTGCATCATCTCATAAAGCAACTTCCTTACTTCACGCGTGTTACCTTTTAATATTTCTTTCGCCTGTCGTATGTTTTCTTGATACGATTCGTAGGTCTGTTTGCCGATACAGGGTGCATCACAGTTGTGAATATGATATTCAAGACAGGCTTTGTATTTTTGTATGACGATGCCTTCTTTGGTGATAGGGAATCTGCAAGTGCGAGGCTTGTATAGTTTTTTGATAAGTTCGAGCAGCGCGTTTAATGTGGGTGGATGGCTGTAAGGCCCGTAATAGGTGCCAAATTTTTTGTTGATGGTTCGTGTTTTGAATATACGCGGAAAGTATTCGTTGGTTACGCAGATACTGGGGTATGTCTTTCCATCTTTCAAAAGTACGTTATAACGCGGTGTATATTTTTTAATCAAACTGTTTTCTAACAGCAATGCGTCTTCTTCAGTATTAACAACCGTATACGAAATGTCAAAAATCTTGCTTACAAGAATCTTTGTTTTAAAGCGGTCTACCTCTTTATGAAAGTATGTAGACACACGACTTTTTAAGTTTTTGGCCTTTCCTACATATATAATAGTATGTTCCGAATCGTGGAACTGATAACTACCCGGTTTCTCGGGCATACTTAAAACGATGCCCTTTAAGTAGGTTAAACGCTTTTCATTTTCTTCTTTTGTCATCTGTAACACCTTTTATTTATTGCTATTTCATAAACAGTTGTTTCACGTGAAACGTTTTATGGTAAGTTTGTTTCTTCTTTCTTTGGAAATATTCTTTCCCGCTTTTTCATTCTGTCTTTGTTTCTCTATTTTGTACTTTATTTTCTCTATTATTCTTTAGTGGAATCTTTTTCTTGTTCGTTTTATGTTTTGTGGGGTGGGAGAAACGTAAAACGAGAATGCCGATAAATATTTAATGTCTCTTGTTGAGGCTTATCGGTATTCTCGTTATTAGGTTAATGGGTTCTTCTAATGTAATTTTCTTTTTTTATATCTGTTCTATTGATTTCTGTATTTTGTCTATCTGGTGTATAGCTTCTTTTCTTTGGGCTGCATCTCCTATCCTTTTAAGTGCATTCCTTATTATGTTCCGCGCGAGCCTCGTTTTACTTTGTATCTTCAAGGTTCTTATTTTGTATACAGAACCTTTTTATTTATATGTAAGACGTCTTTTTTTTGCGTATGAGATTTCTTTCTTCTCTGAATGGATTGTCTTCGTTTTGTTCCTCTTGTTTGTATTTCTGTGCCAAGAGTCCCTTCTTTCCTGTGGAAGAAATCTGTCTTTTTGTTGCAAAAGGATACTTTGATTACTATGCTTATTTCAACGAGGAGAGCTCCTCTTAGATTTGTATAAGGGTTGAAATCTCTATATCTTTATCAAAGTTGGCGCGTCCGTTGAGGTCTTCATTTACAAGCTCTATAATAAAGTTTGCATAGATTTTTTTAGGGTTAAACTTCTTAACCAGATCGCAAGCGGCCTTCATTGTTCCTCCCGTTGCCAGTAAATCGTCGTGTAATAGAATTACGTCGTTCTCATCAATAGAGTCTTTATGTATCTCGATTGTATCGGTTCCATACTCTTTTTCGTAACTTTCTTGAACGGTTTCGCAAGGTAGTTTGCCGGGTTTTCTGCATAAAACGATGCCGGCATTGAGGCGAATGGCTACCGCGGAAGACATCACAAAGCCACGTGATTCTATGCCAACGATTTTTGTTATACCTTTATCTTTATAGATATTGTACATTTCATCGCTAATTGTTTTCAAACATTCGGGGTTCTTGAATAGGGTGGTTACATCTCTAAAGTTTACCCCTTCTTTCGGCCAATTCGGTATGCACCGTAAGTTGTCTAATAATAATTTGTTGTTCATTTATAATAAGTTATAAGTTTATTTGCGTTGTTTTGTTTCACGTGAAACGTTGAAATGGGGCGTTTTTAATTATATGGTAAATATTTAAAAGTAGGGTTATCTATTCATTAAAACCAGTAATACGTTTATATCGCTTGGAGATACGCCGGGAATGCGTGATGCTTGTGCCAAGGTTTCGGGGTTTATTCGCTCAAGTTTTTGGCGCCCTTCGGTTGAAATTTCGTGTAACTGGGCATAATTAAAATGTCCTTTTATTTTGATATTCTCTAACCGATGCATCTTGTCGGCAATAATACGTTCCCGTTCGATGTACCCTTTGTATTTCATTTTTATTTCTGCAGCTTCTGCAATTTCTTCTTTTCTATTCTCTGGTTTCTCTATGGCCTGTCTTAATTCGGGTACAACCTCACATAATTTGGATATGTTAAGTTGAGGCCTTGCGATAAGATCGCTTATTTTACAGCTTTCATGTAAAGGTGTTGTTCCTAAACTTTCTAATGCTGTATTGATTTCTTTCGGCTTAAGCGTAGTCGTATTACATACATCTATAATATGTTGAATGTATGCTCTTTTCTGCATCCAGTGCTCGTAACGGTTATGCGAAGCAAGTCCTAATTTATACGATTTTTCTGTCAATCGAGCATCTGCATCGTCTTGTCGTAGAAGAATTCTATACTCTGCACGTGAGGTAAACATGCGGTAAGGCTCGTCAACGCCTTTCGTTGTAAGGTCGTCGATGAGTACGCCAATATAGCTTTCATCGCGTGCCATAATAAATGGTGCACTTCCTGAACATAGTAAGGCGGCATTGATTCCTGCTACAAGACCTTGTCCGGCAGCTTCTTCGTAGCCTGTTGTTCCGTTTACTTGTCCTGCCAGGAATAAACCTTTAATTACTTTAGACTCAAGTGTGTGAGATAATTGAGTAGGGTCAAAATAATCATATTCTATGGCATAACCGGGCCGATAAACTTTTACATCGCGTAAAGCGGGTATCTTTCGGAGGGCAGTCAACTGAATATCCATTGGCATACTTGATGAAAATCCGTTGAGATACATCTCTGCGGTGTTCTCGCCTTCCGGTTCTAAGAACAAAGGATGTTGCTCTTTGTCGGGAAAAGTTATAAGTTTGGTTTCTATGGAGGGGCAGTAACGAGGGCCTGTACTTTGAATTTGCCCGTTGAAAAGCGGAGAATCTGTTAAACCCATGCGTAAAGTTTCATGAGCTTCTTGGGTGGTATAGCATGTCCAGCAAGGCAGTTGTTGAAGTGTGCGATGTGGACCGATATAGCTGAATTGATGAAAATCCGTTTCGCCATCTTGTTGCTCCATTTCATCGAAATGAACGCTGCGTCCGTCAATTCTTACAGGTGTTCCGGTCTTCATCCTATCTACCCGGATTCCGTGTCGTGATATACTTTCGCTGAAATGATGTACCGCAGGTTCCGCACATC
Organism: Hoylesella saccharolytica JCM 17484; assembly: GCF_000614205.1. Lineage (GTDB taxonomy): Bacteria > Bacteroidota > Bacteroidia > Bacteroidales > Bacteroidaceae > Prevotella > Prevotella saccharolytica. The sequence continues at coordinate 274,205 of NZ_BAKN01000002.1, read as the reverse complement.
TGCCTCCTTCTATCTGCATTTTACCAATGTGCATCAATCCATTAAGAAATGTTCCTGCTGTAACAATAATGCTTTTTGCTTTAAATTCGGCTCCCCATACGGTTTTTATGCCGATGGCTTCGCCTTTTTCTACAAGTAGTTCGTTTGCTTGATCTTGCCAAATATCCAAGTTGGGAGTGCTATCCAGCACCTCGCGCCACTTCCAAATGAATTTTCCTCTATCGCATTGTGCTCTCGGACTCCACACTGCAGGGCCCTTACCTTTGTTGAGCATACGAAACTGAATCGCTGTTGCGTCGGTTATAAGTCCCATATATCCGCCCAGCGCATCTATTTCGCGAACGATTTGCCCCTTAGCAATTCCACCTACTGCAGGGTTGCAACTCATCTGCGCAATTTTGTTCATGTCCATTGTTATGAGGCAAGTTCGGGCACCAAGATGGGCTGCAGCTGTTGCAGCTTCACAACCAGCATGTCCACCACCAATAACAAGGACGTCGTATTTAAAAGTCATTTTTTGAGTCAATGCGTTTAATTGAGCTGTGAATTATTTATTTGGAAATGCTTTTTTCCCATTCAAACTCACGCTATTCATTTTTCGGCAAAAGTACAGATTTTAATTGGTTTTTTAATGAAAAAAATTTGATTAATCACCAAAATATAGTATTTTTGCAACCTATCTTTTGTGCCTGATACCTACAATAAGGTATTGTGTAGACGTAAAATTTAATGAGGAACAAACCATTTTTTTAAGACTGATATAATATAAATCAAACAGTTAAATAATTAAATTTCAATCATTTATGTGGTTAATCAATTCTTCTATTGGTAGAAAAGTGATTATGTCGGTTACCGGTGTGGCGCTTATTCTGTTCTTGACATTTCATATGTCAATGAACATTGTTGCGTTATTCTCGGGAGACGCATACAACATGATCTGCGAATTCTTAGGTGCCAATTGGTATGCTGTAGTTGCAACGATAGGATTAGGTGCTTTAACGGCAATTCATATCGTATATGCCTTTATCCTTACAGCACAAAATCGGAAGGCGCGTGGCAGTGAACGCTATGCTGTTACGGCTCGTCCGGGAAAAGTAGAGTGGGCTTCTCAGAACATGCTTGTATTGGGACTTATCATTGCTTTGGGCTTGTTGTTACACCTATTTAATTTCTGGTACAACATGATGTTTGCCGAGCTAACGGGCATGGAAACAAAATTTCATCCTGCAGACGGCTTCTCGTACATCCAAGACACATTTGCTAATCCTGTTTATGTGGTGCTTTATGTGATTTGGATTGTGGCTATTTGGTTTCATCTCTCACATGGTTTCTGGAGTGCAATGCAGAGTTTGGGCATCAATGGAAAGGTTTGGTTTGAACGTTGGAAGATGATCGGACAAGTTTATACCACGCTGTTGATGTTGGGCTTTCTGGTTGTAGTTCTTGCATTTGCATTTGGTTGCGCTCCCAGCTTATGTTGTCACGCATAATTCATCATACGATAAAAAGATATAAAGATTATGACTATTAAAATAGATTCAAGAATTCCTGAAGGACCCGTAGCTGAAAAATGGACCAATTATAAGGCACATCAGCGCTTGGTTAACCCAAAGAATAAACTCAAATTGGATGTTATTGTTGTTGGAACAGGACTGGCTGGAGCCAGTGCTGCCGCATCTCTTGGCGAGATGGGATTTAACGTTCTCAACTTTTGCATTCAAGATTCGCCACGTCGTGCGCACTCCATTGCAGCGCAAGGCGGTATCAATGCGGCTAAGAATTATCAAAATGACGGCGACTCTGTTTATCGTCTTTTCTACGATACGGTCAAAGGTGGCGACTACCGCGCTCGTGAAGCTAATGTCTATCGCTTAGCTGAAGTAAGCAACAGTATCATTGATCAATGCGTGGCGCAAGGTGTTCCATTTGCTCGTGAGTATGGTGGTATGCTTGCAAACCGTTCGTTTGGTGGCGCGCAAGTTAGTCGTACGTTTTATGCAAAGGGTCAAACCGGACAGCAACTGCTGCTTGGTGCTTACTCGGCGTTGAGCTGTCAGGTGCACGCTGGTAAGGTAAAGCTCTACACACGCTATGAAATGCAAGATGTGGTTCTTGTTGACGATCGTGCTCGCGGTATCATTGCAAAGAACCTTATCACCGGTAAGCTCGAGCGTTTTTCTGCCAATGCGGTGGTGATTGCTACCGGTGGATATGGTAATGCCTACTTCCTTTCGACCAATGCGATGGGTTGCAACTGCACGGCTGCTATTCAATGTTATCGTAAGGGAGCCTATTTTGCTAATCCTTCATATGTTCAAATTCACCCCACTTGTATTCCTGTACACGGTGATAAGCAATCTAAGCTCACGCTGATGTCCGAGTCTTTGCGTAACGATGGTCGTATTTGGGTACCCAAAAGATTGAAGATGCCAAGGCATTACAGGCAGGAACGAAGAAGGGATCGGATATTCCGGAGGAGGATCGTGATTATTACTTAGAGCGTCGCTATCCTGCTTTCGGTAATTTGGTACCTCGTGACGTTGCATCACGTGCAGCAAAAGAACGTTGTGACAAAGGTTTTGGTGTCAATAACACAGGCTTGGCAGTCTTCTTAGACTTTTCCGAGAGTATTGAACGTCTTGGATTGGATGCCATTTTGCAGCGTTATGGTAACCTCTTTGACATGTATGAAGAAATTACCGATGTTAATCCGGGTGAGTTGGCCAATGAAATTAACGGTGTAAAGTATTATAACCCGATGATGATTTACCCTGCAATCCATTATACAATGGGTGGAATTTGGGTCGATTACGAATTGATGACATCGATAAAAGGTCTTTTTGCTATTGGTGAATGTAACTTCTCAGATCACGGAGCCAACCGTTTGGGAGCCTCTGCACTGATGCAAGGTTTGGCCGACGGTTACTTTGTGTTGCCTTATACCATACAAAATTATTTGGCTGATCAGTCTATTTGGCCGCGACTTTCTACCGATTTACCCGAATTTGAAGAAGCAGAGAAGGGTGTACAAGCAGAGATTGACCGCCTGATGGGCATACAAGGCAAACGTTCAGTCGATTCTATACACAAGGAATTGGGCCATATCATGTGGGAACACGTAGGTATGGGCCGTACGGCAGAAGGTTTACGCGAGGGTCTTGCTAAGATGAAGGAGCTTAGAAAAGAGTTTAACAGCAACCTTTTCATACCCGGAAGCAAAGAAGGACTTAATATTGAACTGGATAAAGCTATACATCTTCGTGACTTTATCATTATGGGTGAGTTGGAAGCTTACGATGCATTGTCGCGCAATGAAAGCTGTGGCGGACACTTCCGTGAGGAATATCAAACTGAGGAAGGCGAGGCCAAACGCGATGATGAAAACTTCTTTTACGTGGGTTGTTGGAAGTATCAGGGCGACGATACTGCAGAACCCGAACTCATTAAAGAGCCTTTGGAGTATGAAGCTATAAAAGTTCAGACCCGTAATTATAAATCGTAAACTCGCAGTTTTTAAGTTTTTAGAGTTCGTAAGTTAAGTATTTCAATGTAGAATGAATCTGTTTCAGAGACTTACCGGTGAGATAAAGGCGCATGGGTTTAGCTTGATGGATATAAATTTTCCTATCTGTTTCCTTGCAACATACACCCCCAAAGACTTGAACAATGATAAAATTTCTCGACAAATAAAACTTATCGACTTATCAATTTGGTAACTTAAGAACCCACAAACTCAAAGTAAAAATGGATAAAAATATAAATTTCACGCTCAAAGTATGGCGTCAGAATGGGCCAAAAGCAAAAGGCCACTTCGATACATTTGAAATGAAGGATATCCCCGGCGATACTTCGTTCCTCGAAATGTTGGATATTCTTAACGAACAGCTCATAGAAAGCGGCAACGAACCTTTCGTTTTCGACCATGATTGTCGTGAAGGTATCTGCGGAATGTGTTCTCTTTACATCAACGGACATCCTCACGGGCCCGCTACAGGAGCAACAACCTGCCAGCTTTATATGCGCCGTTTTAACGACGGAGATGTTATTACGGTTGAGCCTTGGCGTTCGGCTGCGTTCCCGGTGATTAAAGATTGCATGGTAGATCGTGGTGCATTCGATAAAATTATTCAGGCAGGAGGTTACACCACCGTGCGTACCGGACAGCCGCAGGATGCTAATGCCATCCTTATTCCTAAGGAAGCTGCCGACGAAGCAATGGATTGTGCCACCTGTATTGGTTGCGGAGCCTGTGTTGCAGCTTGTAAAAACGGTTCTGCCATGCTTTTTGTTAGCTCTAAAGTAAGTCAGCTGGCACTCCTTCCGCAAGGTCTTCCTGAGGCGGCTAAACGTGCTAAAGCCATGGTAATGACAATGGATGAGCTGGGATTTGGTAACTGTACCAACACTCGTGCTTGTGAAGCAGAGTGTCCTAAGAATGAATCCATCGCCAATATTGCGCGCCTTAATCGCGAGTTTATCTCTGCAAAATTGGCCGATTAATACAAAGATATGCTTTTATAACAAGTCGGGGGAGCAACCAAAAGGTTGTTTCCCCGATTTTTTGATACCTCTTTTCATGCTAAAAAGCTTGGTCATTCTTTACTATTTAACGGTAAAGGCGGTATAAGAAGGCGTTCAAATTCGGGATAAAATGATACCCATAACACATATATTCATTTATTTCCGAATGCTCTCTTTAACCTTTTCACGCTATCTGCTGACAGGTACATCCCCTCCTAACCTCCACCGGGATAAAGGTGAAAGGGTATTTCCTGGATGAAGGAGGAAGGAATAAGGATGAAAGTTTATATGTCTTTCCGTCTCCTGCCACCTACTTCAACCTACTATACCCTACCTTACCTACCCCAGTAAAAGTGAAAAGGTGAAAAAGTGAAAGGATGCAGACACCATATAAAGAGCAAAACGCAAGTAATGTAGTACACCTATTCCTTTATTGGAATATGTCGAGTTTCTCCTTTGCAATTATTGAGTGTTCTCTTGGTATAAGCTTTTAAGTGGCTATGCAGCACACCTTTATCGTTTACTTTCTATAGGTAGAATCTTTTGATATAAGCTTTCGAATGGTTATGTAGCATACCTCTCCCCTTGAAAAGAGGAGAAAGAGAGGGGATTACTTATACCGAACTGACGTAATACTTGTTATTTTTACACCCCTCCTTAACGTCCCATTACTAATGGGAGAGATGCAAAGAGTTTCTTTTTGATGCGGATAGCGAACCTGAATGGATGGGAAGAGTATATGCCTTATAATCTGTTTGAGTTGTAATAAAGCTCACCCCTCTTCTTTCAAGGGAAGATGGAGAGGGGATTTCCTATGCCGAGCAGGGTTACTCGTATGTTTCTCATATCCTTAAGGCAGTGCTTTTAAACGAAGAAAAGTGTTCTTTCAGTACCCCAAAATATGCTTTTATCTTATAAAGAATGTCTTTGGCGTTGCAAAAGACCATCTTTTGCAGTGTAAAACATCATCTTTTGGCATTCAAAAGATATGCTTTTGAGTTCTAAAACCTATGGTTTTGCATCCTAAAAGCTATGCTTTTATATCTCTAAAGCATAGCTCTTATAAATCGATAGTTATCTTATCTGTTAATTATTTTTCAGGTTTTGTATCTCCCGAACAGCTAAACATCGTTGTTGAGGTATGTTGAATATGAGTAGCTTTTGACAGAATAACGGCTCAAAAGTTCCTTTTTATTCATTCAGCATCAAATTCATTTCGGCCCCTTCGTCTTTAAAGATAAAGTCGGCAAGTGCTTCAATGCGTAACCGCAGTGCGTTGGCATCGGGCTCGTCGGTTTTCTTTACTCGTTTGCTTTTTAGTATATAGTAAGCGTTGTTCATAGGGATGTCGTGGTCGTCTTCCACCCGCAGCACGGTGTTTGTTTCGGGATGGTGTTTCAGATAAAGTTCAAGTGCCCGCTTTACGTTCACCACCCGAATCATTGCCTGCACAGGTTGGGTAGCCGGATGATAGTCTGCGCCAGCCAGACGAATGTCTTCCTGAATGATATCAAAGCCTTCGCGATCGTGTAACAATACGCAGTTTTTCGTGCGTTGCAGCTTGTCAAAGGTTTCAAAGTTCATCTTTTCAATGCCCGTCGGAGGCGGTGTGCAAGTGATTTGTTCGGCATATCCGCACCTTCCATACCATTCGTAAAGCCATTTTTCAGCAGGAATGAGCGTTGCAAACACCACCTCTTTGTAGAACAAATCAAAGTGTGCCTGTCGCATCAGATTGTCTGCTACGCCCTGTTGGCGGAAATCCGGATGTGTACTTACGCCACTAATGTAGGCTGTTTTTACCTCCGAACCGTGATAAAGCAAGGTATAAGGCAGGGTTTGCAATGCCGCCACAACATGCCGATTGATTTGACAAGTGATATTATATTTAGGCAGGTAAACACGGTTAAAGTAGAGATCCATAAACTTTTCCGAGTCGTTGAATACCTGTTTCCATAGCTCGCGCGTTTCCTCCTTAATGCGGTCTTGATCTTCAAAGTCAGCCAATGGATACTTTTCCATGACCGTATTCTTTTCTAAAAGAATGTCGGGTTTGTACGATTCTTTGGCTCTGCGCAGGCCTTCATCACCCATATCTTCTTCGCGATTGATGTAAAAATACTTTTCGGGCAGATGTTTTACAAACTCTTGGTTGATGATGGTGAAAGCTCCTTCATAGTTTACATCCGCCTTTTCTACGCAAACGTCGAATGTTGTTTGGTTAATGGGACAGCCGAACGTAAATGCCACGAGTGTGTTGTCTATCCAGATGGTTCCGCCAACCAGTCCCAATCGGTCCCAACGATTAAAAGCTCGGGTCATCGAACGCAACTCTTCTGATAGTTCTTCATCCAAATCCGTTTCGTCAGTATCATCCTTCGACACCTTGCGCCATTGCTTTTCCAATGCCAGACACTGCGGAATAAGATCGGGTGTAAGCGCTCTGTATTCATAATTGGGATAAAGACTTTTAAACTTATTGATGTGATTTCGCTTGCTTTGCAGCTTTTTTCCCGATAGATTCACCAACTTTTCTCGGGTGTAAATATAGTCGGCAAAATCTCGATTGGGTTTAATGTCGAACGTATCGGGAAAGCGTTGCTCTATCAAATCGCGCATATAATTACACACGCCCATCATCAAAAAGGGGTGCCCCATTGCTATTGAATCGTCTCTGATAGCTTTTATCACCTCGATAGAACATTCATCGCAAGGTTTTACCTTAAAGGTCCCGTCTTCTTGCGGCTGAGGTTTGGCTACCGGCATCATATACGCTAGATGGCGATTATAATGAAACCGAAACACCAAATAGTCGTTAACAATGGCAAATTGTGTGTTATACAGGAATTTCCAACTGATGAGATTACCAAACGAAAGGTCGCAGTTCTGACGCTCGCCCCATAATGTATAGCTCTGGATAAGTTGGCGGTCGTCGGTCATTAAGTCCTTAAATTTTATCATAAGTTTTTATTTGAATCGAGGTTTATACGTTTATAAGTCGGTCAGCTGATGCTATTTTGTGTAGGTTCGCTTTACTTCCTGCATACAGAAATTTAGAAACAGGTTCTTAAAACCCTGTCAACCCGAGAACGCAACACACAAAATTATCAAATTTTGACCGATAAACAAAGGCTGTACAGTTTATTTTTCTTACTTTTGTAATCTTCAAATAGCATTTTTAGGTACTTAGAATAATTATCATAAACAAATTAAAACTCAATTGACAATGGATTTATTACAACAGATTGTAGAGCGTGCCAAGAGTGATAAACAGCGTATTGTGCTGCCTGAAGCTACTGAAGAACGTACGCTTAGAGCTGCCGACAAAGCCCTTGAAGAGGGTATTGCCGACATTATTCTTATTGGTAATCCTGCTGAAATTAACAAGTTGGCAGAGGCTTGGGGACTTACACACATTGACAAGGCTACAATTATTGACCCGCTAAACAATCCCAAGAGTGAAGAATATGCCGTTTTGTTGGCCGAACTTCGTAAGAAAAAGGGAATGACTTTAGGTCAAGCCCGTGAGCTTGTAAAGAACAATCTCTATCTGGGTTGTATGATTATAAAGACCGAAGGAGCCGATGGACAGATATCCGGAGCACTTAGTACGACGGGCGATACATTGCGTCCGGCGCTTCAAATTATTAAATGCGCACCCGGGGTAAGCTGTGTAAGTGGTGCAATGTTGCTTGTTACCGATCAGAAACAATATGGTGAGAACGGTGTTATCGTAATGGGCGATGTCGCAGTAACGCCTATGCCCGATGCTGCACAATTGGCACAAATCGCTGTTTGTACAGCAGGTACCGCTCGTTGTGTGGCTAATTTCGAAGACCCACGTGTGGCTATGCTTAGCTTTTCTACAAAAGGCAGTGCCAGTCATGAAGTGGTTGATAAGGTTGTTGAAGCCACCCGGTTGGCCAAAGCAATGGATCCTAACCTGCGTATCGACGGTGAATTGCAGGCTGATGCAGCGCTTGTACCCTCTATAGGACAGAAAAAAGCACCCGGAAGCGCCATCGCCGGCAACGCCAACGTGCTGGTTGTGCCCAACCTTGAAGTAGGTAACATCGGTTACAAGCTGGTTCAACGTTTGGGCAATGTTACTGCCATAGGTCCTATTTTGCAAGGTATTGCCCGGCCGGTAAACGATCTTAGTCGTGGCTGTTCTGTTGAAGACATTTATTATATGATAGCTATCACAGCATGCCAGGCACAAGATGCGAAGCAGTGTCATCAAGCATAACCCCATTAACTTATTAACTCAAGAACTCATAAATTCATCAACAGAAATGAAAATCTTAGTATTAAACTGCGGAAGTTCGTCTATTAAGTACAAACTTTACGATATGAACGACCATTCGGTGCTGGCTGCCGGTGGTGTAGAACGTATCGGGTTAGATGAGGCTTTCCTTAAAGTTACATTGCCTAATGGCGAAAAACGGGTTATCATGCACGATATGCCTGACCATAAAGAGGGTGTTAACTTTGTCTTTCAAACGTTGCTCGATAAGGAAATCGGTGCCATCAAAGATCTCTCGGAGATAGATGCCGTAGGTCATCGTGTGGTGCAAGGCGGCGACAAATTTTGTGAAAGCACCCTTGTTACGCCTGAAGTGGAGCAGGGAATAGAAGAACTTTGCGATCTCGCACCTGTACATAATGCAGGTCATTTGCGAGGTATTCGTGCCGTAGATGCTTTAATGCCCACCACGCCGCAAGTGGTTGTGTTCGATAATGCCTTTCATAGTACAATGCCTGAACACGCTTTTCTTTATGCTGTACCTTACGAATTGTACGAAAAATACCATGTTCGCCGCTACGGTTTTCACGGAACCAGTCACCGCTATGTATCTCAACGCGTGTGCGATTTCTTAGGTTGCGACATCAAAACCCAGCGTATCATCACCTGCCATATCGGCAATGGCGCCAGCGTAGCTGCCATTAAGTACGGTAAATGTGTCGATACTTCAATGGGTTTAACCCCTCTTGAGGGACTAATGATGGGTTCGCGCTCAGGCGATATAGACCCTTCTGCCGTTACCTATCTGATGGATAAGCTCGGAAAGAAACCCCAAGAGATGGCCGATTTTCTCAACAAAGAGAGTGGCGTGTTAGGTATTACAGGTATTTCGTCGGATATGCGCGAGATAGAAAGTGCTGCAGCAGGGGGTAACAAACGTGCTCGGTTGGCATTGGATATGTATAACTACCGCATCAAAAAGTATATTGGCGCGTATGCAGCGGCAATGGGTGGCGTCGATATTATCGTTTGGACCGCAGGTGTTGGTGAGAATCAGGTGGGTACCGACTTGATGCTTGCAGCCATTTAGAGTTTCTCGGTATTAAGATAGACGAAGAAGCCAATAAGGTTCGCGGTGAAGAAACCATCATTTCTACACCCGATTCGAAGGTTACGGTATGTGTTATACCTACCGATGAAGAACTGGTTATTGCCAGCGACACGATGAAAATCGTTGCCGAAAAGAAGTAACAACCTTCTGAAGGCACAGTCTTCAATACTTTAATACATTGGGGAGTAGACACTTTTGTTTGTTGAATAAGCGTATCCCAAATACTAAAGACCCCGCAAAGAAATTTGTTTCTTTGCGGGGTCTTTCATCTTTTGTCGGTTGAAACTATCTTTTTGAGCTTAGGCTTCGGATGTATCTTCTAGCGACTTAATTTGCTTTTTGGGGGTAACACCCAACGAACGCAACATCTCTACACGTCGCATTACGTTGCCTTTTCCCTCATACAACTGGTCTTTTGCTTTGTCAAAAGTCTTGTTCAGCTTGTCTATCTGCCCTTCGATATCGGTAAAGGTGTCTTCAAAACCAGCAACCTTATCGTATAAGTCGGCAGCCGTTTTCACTATTTTTTCTACGTTTTTGCTCTGCTTGTCATATTGCCAGAGGTTGTAAGCCAGCTGTAACGCCATGAGCAAGTTACTTGGCGAGATGATAATGATGCGTTTTTGGTAGGCATACCGGCTTAAGTCGGGCTGTTGTTTCATTGCTGCGATATAGCTGTTTTCGTTAGGAACAAACATCAGTACAAACCCAATGGCATCGCTTACCACTTTGTCATAGCTCTTCTCAGCCAGTTCGTCTACATGCTTGCGCACACTTTTGGCATGCTCGCGCAATAATCTTTCGCGTTCTTTTTCGTCTTCGGTAGCCACAGCTTCAGCGTAAGCTGTAAGCGAAACTTTCGAGTCTATCACCACCGAACGGCCTTCCGGAAAACGCACAATCACATCCGGACGGTACGCACCTCCCTCTTCATCCTTCACCGTTTCTTGTACAAAAAACTCTTCTCCCTTTTGTAATCCGCTGTTTTCGAGTACCATTTCGAGTACCATTTCTCCCCAGTCGCCTTGTGTTTTGCTTTCGCCTTTCAGCGCTTTGGTCAGGTTGGCGGCATCCATTCCGATGCGTTCGGTTTGCTCTTTCAACGATAACACCGTTTGTTGTTGCTCTTGTTGAAACAGTTTCATCGTTGCTTCAAAGGCCGAGCGTAACTCTTTCTTGTTCACCTCGTTTTGCGTTTTACTCTCTTCTACCGACCGTTTAAATTCAGCAAACTGCTCTTTGATAGGACGCAGTAGCTCGTCCATCTGTGTGCGGTTATTGTCTTGCAGGGCCGATTGCTTTCTTGCCAGCTCCTCAGCCGCTGTTTTCTGCATCTCCTGTTTCAGTGTTTCCAACTTTTGCGTCCATTGTCGGTCGTTCTCCTGACGCATAGCTTCGCTGTGTTCCTTTTCCTTTTTCAGGCTTTCATTGGCCGCATCAATCATCTCTTTGGCATAATTGCGCTCGTTTACGATTTGTTCTTTCAGTTCTGCCATTTGTCGGTCGTAGCCCGTGTTGAGCCTGTTTAGCTCGTCAGCATGCAGTTCTCGCTCGCGCAACAGCAATGTGTCGGCACTCTTCTGCTGTGTTTCCATTGCCTCTTGATGTTGCCTTTTCAGTTCGTCGATACGGTTGTTGTGTATCTCTTCTTTATCACGCAGTTGCTGTTCCAAGTTCTTTTTCTCAGCCGCCAGCACTTCAGCATGTGCCACCAGCCTTGTGTTTTCTTCTGTCAGACGCGCTGTTTGTTCTGTGCTGTTTGCTCCCTCGTTGTTTCTTGAGCGAGCTATAAGTAGCCCGATAGCCGCTCCTGCTGCTATGGCTATAATGCCGACAATAACTATATCCATATTTTCTTCGGTTGGTATATTTTCTTTTGGTTTCAACAAAGCTGTTGCATATAGGCGCAATGTGTACCCATCGCTTTCTGTTGTATTGCAAATGTACTGCTTTTTTGTTGATTTGACTCCCCCTTCCTTGTGTTTCCCCCTTTTATACTTTTATCCGGTAATGCTTGTTTGCCGATTTTCTATTATCTGCTTATATCTACTAACATACACCTTATCTACTTTCAAATTGTAACTTTTTTAACCTTTTGTTACATTTTTAGCTTTCTTTTTTCTGGACAATCCATATTCTCCATCTAGCGAAGATTTTTCTTTTATTTGGTCAAAAAACGGGTTTGATTTTCCAAAAGCATAGGTTTTGACTTGCAAAAGCTATGCTTTTGAAGGGTAAAACCTCATCTTTTGCGAGCTAAAACCTATGCTTTTGCAACCCAAAAACCCCGGTTTTGGAGGATTAAATACGTCAGAATAAAAGAGAATATTGAAGCTATGGATAATAACTTGTTGATAGACAATAAAATATAAAACTGTAAAATACGCGCGAATTTACGAGCAGAGAACTGTTTGATTGTTTCTATCGCAAGCATGCGCACTTACCCTTTGGTTTTTAACTTTTGTGAAAGTAACAATCTGAAAGTATTCCGGTTTCTTTCGTAACAATCCGATTTTTATGCTACCCACATTTCTTTGACGGATGTACGTGTGTTCTTTATGGCCACGCTATCTCACAAAAACGCTTGTTACGGCATTTTTCTAACTTTTTATTGTATCTTTGCATATTCGTATATCTATTGAAAAGAAGATATGAAAGTCACTGACTTTATCGAACATAGTAACACACGCCGATACCGGTTTTCTTTTGAGGTGCTGCCCCCGTTAAAGGGTAACGGCACTTCGGCGTTGTTTGCTACCATCGATAAACTCAATGAATTTGACCCCTGCTACATTAATATCACCACGCATAACAGCGAATACGTATATCGAGAATTGGAAAACGGGCAATTCAGTCGTGAGCGAATACGCCGTCGACCCGGTACTATTGCTATCGCTGCAGCCCTACAACAGAAGTATTCTATCCCGGTTATACCCCATATTATATGTAGCGGTGCCACCATAGAGCAGATAGAATACGAACTGCTTGACCTTCAGTTTTTAGGAATTTCAAATTTGCTTTTGTTGCGCGGAGATAAAGCGCGCGACGATAAACATTTTATGCCGACACCCGATGGGCATGCGCATACTACCGAATTGATAGCACAAGTGAACCGTTTTAACGAGGGATTTTTTGCCGATGGTAGTGAAATGAAACATCCCGGAGAGCGGTTTGATTATGGTGTGGCTTGTTATCCGGAGAAGCATGAAGAAGCCCCCAACATCGAAATGGATATTGCCTACCTTAAGCAAAAGCAGGATATGGGCGCCGCTTATGCTGTAACCCAGTTGTTTTTTGATAATGCTAAATACTTTAGCTTTGTGCAAAAAGCTCGTGAAGCAGGTGTTACCATTCCCCTTATTCCCGGTATCAAGCCCTTTGCTAAACTGTCTCAGCTCACCGTTGTACCCAAAACGTTTCATTGTGATTTGCCCGAAGAGCTGGCCAAAGAGGTATTGAAATGTCGCAACGACGAAGATGCAAAGGCATTGGGAATAGAGTGGGCCGTACAACAATGTAAGCAACTCTATGCCGCCGGTATATCGAATATGCACTTTTATACGGTGTCTGCGGTCAGTTCTGTTTGTGAAGTAGCGCGCCGTTTATTATGAGTTGGAGTGAAGTAATTGGTCAGGAAGAGGCCCGGCAACGTCTTCTTCGTATGGAAAAAGAGGGTAGGCTGCCTCATGCCATGCTGTTTTGCGGTCCGTCGGGTAGTGGAAAGATGGCGCTGGCTTTGGCTTTCGCATCGCATCTGCTATGTGATGAACATGATAAGGTTGACGATAGTTGTGGTCATTGTGCATCGTGTGCGATGTTAAAGACTTTTGAACACCCCGACCTTCACTTCTCTTATCCTGTTATCAGACCAACGGGTACCTCGAGTGAGCATAAAATGACGAGCGACGATTTTGCCAAAGAGTGGCACGAAATGTTGCGAAATGGGTCGTATATTACTATCGACGGGTGGCTCGAAGCTATGAGTGCAGTCAATCAGCAGGCACAAATCGGAGTGGGAGAGAGCGACTTACTGCTCAAAAAACTCAGTCTGAAATCGAGTCAGGGCGGTTATAAGGTATGCCTGATATGGCTTCCTGAACGTATGAATGCAGAGTGTGCCAATAAGCTACTCAAGTTATTGGAAGAGCCTCCGCTGCAAACAGTGTTCATCATGATATGTGAAGCACCTGAACAACTCTTAGATACCATTCGCAGTCGAACGCAGCGAATTGACATTAAACGGATAGATACCGGAGCCATAGAGCAGGCACTTGTGACGCAACGTAATATCGAACCGGAAGCTGCTCGTAGAATAGCAAGGGTGGCAAACGGTAGTTGGACGAAGGCTTTGGAGCAGTTGAACGCCGATAATGAGAACCGACAGTTCTTGGAAGTGTTTATCAGTTTGATGCGATTAGCATACATGCGTAACATCAAAGAACTGAAAAAATGGAGCGAAACGGTGGCCGGATATGGCAGAGAAAGGCAGATACGACTGCTTCATTACTTTGCCCGTATGATGCGAGAGAACTTTATGTACAACTTCGGTAACCCAGAACTGACGTATATGACGAGCGAGGAAGAGAACTTTTCGAAGAACTTTGCCCGCTTTGTGAACGAACGTAATATTATCGAACTCTCTGATTTGCTCAATCTTACGATAAGAGATTTTGGGCAGAATGCAAATGCGAAAATTGTGTTTTTCGACTTTGCCATTAAGATGATTATGTATATCAAGAACGCTTAAAATGAACCAACAGAGGCGAGGCAACGGTGGTAAAAGCCGAGAAAAAACGAATAACGCCTTGTTGATATAAATATAATAACAGATAAAGATGGATTATAAAAATATGAAATTCAAGGTGGCTACAGGCTGCGATCGCGGACTTTGCGGTGGCGGATGCTGTAAACAAGACCATCAACTTAATACGTACGATTGGTTGGCCGACGTGGTAAACGATCCGGATAAAACCGATTTGGTAGAAGTTCAGTTTAAAAATACGCGCAAAGGGTATTATCACAATGTCAACAACTTAGAACTTAAGAAGGGTGATATTGTAGCTGTTGAAGCCAGTCCGGGGCACGATGTGGGCGTTGTAACACTGACAGGACGGCTTGTTTCATTGCAAATCAAGAAGGCAGGACTCAAATCTGCCGATGAAATTAAGCGTATTTACCGTATTGCCAAGCCTGTGGATATGGACAAATATAAGGAGGCAAAGCAGCGCGAAAACGGTACAATGATACAAAGCAGACAAATGGCCAAAGACTTAGGACTGAAGATGAAGATAGGCGATGTTGAGTATCAGGGCGACGGAAACAAAGCATCTTTTATTATATTGCCGACGAACGGTAGATTTTCGACAACTGATAAAGGTTCTGGCAGATACTTTTCATGTGCGTATAGAGATGAAACAGATCGGCGCAAGACAGGAAGCAGGGCGCATTGGAGGAACAGGGCCGTGCGGACGAGAGCTTTGTTGCGCTACGTGGAACAAGAATTTTGTATCGGTTAACACTAATGCCGCACGCGTTCAAGATATTTCATTGAATCCGCAAAAGCTGGCGGGAATGTGCGGAAAACTGAAATGTTGCTTGAATTATGAGGTAGATTGTTATATGGAAGCCAGCAAAAAGATGCCCAGCAAAGAAGTGGTGTTGCAGACATTGGATAGCGATTATTACGTCTTTAAGCAGGATATTTTGGCCGGAACTGTTACTTATTCTACCGATAAAAACCTTGCCGCCAATCTGGAAACAATCTCTGCAGAGCGCGCACGTTGTATTATTGAAATGAATAGACGTGGTGAAAAGCCCGCAACACTTGAAGTAGAAACCGTTAAAAAAGAGCCGGAGAAACCTGTAGACTTATTGGCCAATGCCGATATTAGTAGGTTTGACCGTAGCAAAGGCAACAAACGACCCGACCGCAATAGTGGAAGGAGTGAGCGCAGAGGTCATAATGGCGAGGCGATGCGTACGCGTTCGCAAGAAAACCATCGTGAAAAAGGTAATCGGAGAAATAGAGATCGGGGTAGAAGAAGAGAAAATTCACCATCGCAATCTCATCGAAAAGAAGATTAAACTGATGAAAAAAAATGGCTGCACCTTATTCTTTATGGCTGCCCTTGCAATCCTTGCATTGGCTGCCTGTCATACCAATACGGTGTACGATCATTATAATCACACACTTATCGATGGATGGGATAAGAACGACACCTTGATATACCATGTACCAAAGATAAAAGAGGGGGGCGTGTACGACGAGCAGTTGTGTCTGCGTATCAATGGAACTTACCCCTTTATGGGGTTGACGCTGATTGTCGAACAGCGCGTTTTTCCCGATGGAAGAATCCGGGTGGATACTTTAAACTGCAAGTTTAGTGATCGTGACGGATTTAAAATGGCTCATGGAATCAGTCATTCGCAGTACTGTTTTCCCATAGCTCGCTTGCAACTAAATGCCAACGATAGTCTTTCTATTAATGTAAGGCACGATATGAAGCGTGATTTAATGCCTGGAATATCCGATGTTGGGATTAAAATCGTTAAGCCGTAAAGTTATATTCTCTGATATAAGACGGGCCCACAGATAAGAATCAGGCCTTTTATTCTGTTGCTATGGAAAGGCGATAAACCCTTTAATACTGATAGCTTAACCACTTAAAACCTTTTGTCGGTTTGTTCTATAAAATGGTTGATTTATCCTATTTCATTCTGTTTGTTGGCTATAATTTTGCAATTAAAACACCCCTGAAGTATATAATTACACCTAAACAATAAATATGAAAAAAGTAAACATGTGCTGTTGGGCAAAAATTCTACCTGTTGCAGTTCTCTTATTGGTTTCTCAAACAGGGTTTTCTGCAGAGTTAAAATCGTATATCAGCCTGAAAAAACCGGGTAATCATGCCGTAACTTATCAGTTGAAAGAACACAACGGACGGTTGGAAGCCGACCAAAATTTGCCTGTCGACATTGTACAGAGCGTTTCTAAAGAGGGCGACGACGAAGTTATTCGGGTGAAATTAACTGCAAAAAATCGGGTTTACGTTAACTTCGGAACAGAAGTTTCCACCGGTTTTGATACCCAAGATTGCGAGTTTTATCTGCCGGGATTTTGGTATCATCGCAATCTTCGTTCACCGAAAGAGGCTCCTTCCTTTCATACTTCCAAGAGTTGGAACGTTCGTGAGGACCGCTTATCATCTCCTTTGACCGGTGTTTACAATGAAAAGGCAGGGCAGGGAATGGTTATTTTGCGCCAATTAGACGAATCCGCAGAGACTCTTACCACGCATCTTGAGGGCGAAGTAATCCTTTCAGGCAATACCTCTTTGGGTTATTTGGGTTTTGATAACGAAACAGGTAAGGCCCGATTGACGTTCGGTTATCCCTATATAGAAACTCCGACACGTTATATTCGCAAGTTAACACTTGCTCCGGCAATCAGGTCTTTTATTAAAATAGATAAGGGAGAAACAAAGGTTTTGACGTGGCGTATACGTTCTTTAAAGGCAAATCGGTACAGCAATTTTGTGGAAAGCGTATGGCAATATTGCTTTGACAGGTTGTCTCCACAACCCTTACAGCCTCTTTTTACAGCCGAACAGATGAAAGCGCAGCTAACTAATTATTTCCGTTATTCGTTTGTTGACAAGTATCCTTTAAAGTTTAACTCGGGCCTAACCTTGTTAACAGCCGACTGTAAGCCTGTTGCTGAGGTGCAGATTGGCTTTTGCGGACGGGTTTTACTCAATGCTTTTAACCAGTTGGAATATGGTGAAGCGCATGGTCAAAACGACCTTGTGACAATGGGAAATGCTATCTTCGAGAGTTTCTTGGCTCATGGATTTTCTCCCAAAGGCTATTTCCACGACTTCGTTAACTTCCGTGAAGGAATGCCCAAAGAAGACATTCACTCCATTCGTCAACAGTCGGAAGCTGCTTATGCAGTGCTTCATTTCTTGAAATATGAGCGTGAGCACGGACGTATACACAAAGATTGGGAAGCGCGAATGAAGACTTTACTCGACAACTTTGTTGCTTTACAAAAGGCTGATGGCAGTTTTGCGCGTAAGTATAGGGATAACGGAAGCGATGTGGATGCAAGTGGAGGAAGCACTCCTTCGGCAACTTCTACGCTCGTTATGGGTTATAAATACTTTGGCAATAAAGCTTATTTGAAAGCCGCCAAAGCAACTGTCGATTACTTGGAAAAGAATATTATCTCAAAAAGTGACTATTTCTCGTCGACGCTTGATGCGAATTGCGAGGATAAAGAAGCGGCAATCAGTGCCGTAACTGCCACTTATTATCTGGCAATGGTTAGCAAAGGAAAGGCCCGTCAGCATTATATTGCGCTCTGTAAGCAGGCTGCTTACTTCGCCGTTTCATGGTATTATCTTTGGGATGTACCGTTTGCTGAAGGCCAAATGTTGGGCGATTTGGGCTTCCGTAGTCGTGGATGGGGCAACGTTTCGGTAGAAAACAACCATGTAGATGTATTTGTTTTTGAGTTCCCCCATATCATGAAATGGTTGGGAGAGATAGCCGGAGAACCTCGATTTACAAAGATGTACGATGTTATTTATACATCTCTCAATCAGCTTTTGCCAACGAAAGAACGGCTTTGCGGTATCGGTGTACCCGGCTATTACCCTGAAGTAGTGCAGCATACGACGTGGGATTACGGGCGTAATGGTAAGGGATTTTACAATGATATCTTTGCTCCGGGCTGGACAATCGCCTCACTTTGGGAGTTGTATTCGCCCAATCGGACCACTGATTTCTTGAAATAAATAATTTCTTTCTTTATGGTTAATGACGAGTTGGGGTTCTTCTCACTCGTCATTTACTATTTACAAGCGTTTTAAAAACAAGTCTTATGGTTTCAAAACAGATAAAAAACCTCTTCCTTTTTCTTCTTTTTCTGCAGCCTGTTGCTATGCGTGGTAACTATACTTTTGAGCATATTGGCGTGCAAAACGGACTGTCACAAAGCTCGGTATATAGTATCTTGCAAGATAAAATGGGCTTTATGTGGTTCGGAACAAGGTCCGGACTGAACCGATTTGATGGTAATAGGATAAAGGTTTATCGTGCTCAGAATACCCCACACAGCTTGGGAAGCGATGTTATTAACGAACTGTATGAGGATAAGCAAGGACAAATCTGGGTGGCAACAGACGAAGGTGTGTTTATCTATACCCCGCAAACCGACTCGTTTCGACGTTTTTCTATGCGCAGCAATACAGGCGAAACGATAAAAAACAACGTCACCTTGATGCAAGCTTGGGGCGATAACATCTACATTGCAGCCAACGAACAGGGACTGTTTGAGTATAACACAAAGACCCAAACCCTTTCTAATTATCGTCTGAAGGGCCACCCTAACATCTCCGGACTTGGTTTTGACGCACATGGGAATATGTGGATTGGCTTCTTCGGAGGCGGACTTTATTATACCACCGATCATCTTCGCACGCTTCATCCCTTTCTCGATTCCGATGGAAAAGAGGTCTTTGCCATCGACATAGTGTCGAGTATATTGTCTGTAAACGGCTCAATGCTTCTCGTTGGAACCGATCGACATGGCCTGAGCGAACTTTATTTACAAACCCGAACCCATCGCTCCGTACTGCCTTTAACCAGCGGAAAGAGCCCGTTTGTGCGCGGATTAAAGCGCAAAGGCAATGATATCTGGGTGGCGTCAGAGATGGGATTGTACATCTATAATCTACAAAATCGAAGCGTGCAACACTATGCTTACGAGCCCTCCAACCCTTTCTCATTGTCGGATAATCCGCTTTATAGCCTCTGTCAGGATAGAGAAGGCGATATGTGGATTGGTTCTTACTTTGGCGGAGTGAATTATGTGCCCGCCCAATATCCACTCTTTGATAAGTTTATTCCGCGTTACGGGGTAGACGAAACCTTACATGGCAGGCGCATTAAGGAGATGACACTGGATGCCAACGGTAAGGTTTGGATAGGTACAGAAGATGCCGGCTTAAACTGTTTCGACCCTTCTTCGCGTAAGTTTGCTTATGTTACAGAGAGCGCTAACTTTCCAAACATTCAGGGTTTATGCGTTGACGGCAGCCAGTTGTGGGTTGGAACGTTTTCGTATGGCTTGAAAGTAATTGATATGAACAGCCGAAAGGTGGTGAAATCTTTCCTTGCAGATGGTCAGCCGGGTGCTTTACGCGACAACACCATCTTTTCTATCTGCCGGTCAGCACAGGGCGATCTGTGGTTCGGAACTGTTCGTGGACTCTGTCGTTTTAACCCTTCCACCAATGGTTTTGATTATGTCGATAAAGTGCCTTTTGTGCTTATCAATAAAGTTTTTGAAGATACTGCCGGCCGATTGTGGGTAGTAACGCAGGTGTGCGGTGTGTTTTGCCGAGACAACATCACCGGAAACTGGCGACATTATACCCGTTCCAATTCCGGATTATTGTCTGATAAGGTGCTCAATGTCTATGAAGACAGCCGCAATAATCTTTGGTTTTGTACGCAGAATGCAGGTATTTGCCGCTATCATCCGCGTACCGGTAGGTTTGTAAAAGTACCCATTCCTCGCTACGCACCTGAACAAACGGTATTTCAAATACGCGAAGATAGGGCCGGCAAACTGTGGCTCAGTACCTATAACGGATTGATTTGCTATGATCCGAAGACCGAAAACTCCAAGAATTATACCACCGCTAACGGACTGCTCGACAATCAGTTTAATTATGCCTCCTCATTGGTCGATCGACAAGGATATCTCTATTTTGGCAGTTTAAACGGTTTTGTACGTTTTCTTCCACCAGCCGGCAAGGCCAATACTGATAGTCCTGACATCCTTGCCACCGAACTGCGAATAGGCAATTCTGTTGTTGATAACTTCTCAGAGAATAGTCCGCTCACACAGAGCATCACCTTTACAAAAGCTCTTTCCTTAGCCTCCAATCAAAATTCGTTCTCTATCCGCATGGCGGCATTAGGTTATAGCGCTCCCCGACAAAGCCAAATGGAATACATGTTGAAGGGTTACGACGACGAATGGCAATACCTTCGGTTGGATAATTACATCGCTTACAGTAACTTGCCGGCCGGACATTACACCCTTTTAGTACGTATGAAGGGCGATGCCGACTTATCGATAAAAGCGCCTTATCAGCTCGACATCACCATCGAACCGCCCCTTTTACTTTCTTTCTGGGCAAAATTACTCTATCTTTTTATCTTTATCGTAGTGCTTTGGCAGGGTTATGCGTATTATCATAAACGGCAAAAGCATGCGCGTCAATTGGCCTTTGAGCGATTGGAACATGAGAAAGAACAGGAGCTATATCAAAGCAAAATCAATTTCTTTACCAATGTTGCGCACGAAATTCGCACACCGCTCACCCTTATCAAAGGACCGCTTGAGAACATCATCGACAGTAAAAAAATAGATGATAAAGGTGTACAAGAAGATCTTGACGTAATGTCTAAGAATACCAATCGATTGAACGACCTCATCAATCAGCTATTGGATTTCCGAAAAGCAGAAAGCAATGGCATGCGAATGAACTTTGAACGTTGTAACATCAACAAAATTGTTGAAGATACGTACGAACGTTTTGTTCCTGTGATACGTGAGAAAGGGGTACATGCCAACTTCTCCATGAAAGAAGAAAATATCTATGCTTACGTTGATAGAGAGGGCTTAACGAAAATTGTAAGTAACCTCATTAACAATGCGGTAAAGTATGGCGATAAGGTGTTAAGTGTTTCGCTTGAGCGTACCGATGATGCTTTTGTGCTTACTGTGTGCAACGATGGTAACCTTATACCGCAAAGTATGCACCGCAAAATCTTCGAACCTTTCTTTCGTATGGATGGTGTTAACGGGTCTACCACTACCGGAACAGGTATCGGTTTGGCAATGGCGCACTCTTTAACCGAGCTGCATCAGGGTAGCTTAACACTCGAACCCGATGCTGCTCTCAACACCTTCAAACTGGTGATGCCCATCGAACAGGGCGATATGGTACGTCTGCAACAAGACGAAGAGGCGCAAACCGCTTCGGAAACAACGCCGCAAGCGTTTGTCAAACAACACGAACACACCGTTCTTGTTGTTGAAGACAATTTACAAATGCTCGAGTATGAGAAGAAAAGACTGCAAAAAGAATATGATGTTCTTACGGCTACCGATGGTGAAGAGGCGCTCCGTGTGTTGGCAGAATACGAGGTTAGCGCTATTGTTTCTGATATTATGATGGAGCCGATGGATGGTCTTACACTCTGTAAAACCGTTAAACAGAACGTTGAATACAGTCATGTGCCGGTTATTCTTCTTACAGCAGTGACGATGGAGGCTGCTAAGATGCAGGGAATGGAGAACGGAGCCGACGACTACATTGTTAAACCCTTCTCTATGGACTATTTGCTTAGCACCATTCAAACCCTTATTTCCACCCGTGCTAATATCAAACAGGCTTATGCCGATTCGCCTTTCATCTCTTCTGAGAGCGTATCTATCAGTAAGGCAGACGCCGAATTTCTGAAGCGTCTACGTGAAGTGATGGATAAGAATATGGCCAATAGCGATCTTAATGTCGATAAAATGGCATTTGAAATGAATATGAGTCGCACCAACTTAAACCGTAAAATACGCGGCACGCTCAATCTTTCTACTAACGATTACATCAAAGTGGAACGACTGAAACGGGCTGCCCGTCTACTCAAAGAAGGTCATTTAAAAATTAACGAGGTGTGTTATACAGTGGGTTTCAGCACGCCTTCCTACTTTACTAAATGCTTTTACAAACAGTTTGGCTTGCTGCCTAAAGAGTTTATGGAGCAATAAGGGGTAGGTGGAAAGCCTTTTCCTACCTTTTCTTTTTAAAGAAGAGCGATGTATGGAGTTACCTCTTTGCAACAAATAGAGAGAAGTTGGAGATATAAAGAGGCTCTTTTCTAAGAATAAATAAGGAGCCTATAAAATAAACGAGCTACTGGCTTGTAACTTGTTTAAGTAGTGATGCAGCGTACTTTTCTCCTTGAAAAGGGGAGATAGAGCGGGGAATAAAAGACAAAGTTTTGGATGAGGGATGAAAGAAGAATGATAAAGAACGATATGTTTGCGAGTCTTCTGCCACCTACTTTAACCTACCATATCCTACCTTACCTACTTAAGTAAAAGTAAAGGGGGCAAAAGGTGAAAGGGTGAAAAGATACGGCCGCCACAATATTAGATAACAATGCAAGGGCGTTAGCCATTTTTTCACTCTTTCACCTTTTCACTCATTCAACTTTATACGTTCCAACTTGCCCTTTAACCTCTTCGCTTTTTCACCTTTAAGTTGCTTACAATTTGTTACTTTTTTAACATTTAAGAACACTTCATGCTTTCTCTTTTTGTTACAAATCACTTTTCCAATCTAGAGAAATATTTTCGTTTATTTGGTCAAAAATCAGCTCTGAAAATCCATAAGCATAGGTTTTGAGTTGCAAAAGCATAGCTTTTAGGAGATAAAAGATGATGTTTTAGAGGGTAAAACCTGTGCTTTTGTACCTCCCAAAATATGGTTTTAGGGCGTTTTAAAGGGGTAAAAGGCGGATAAAAATTGTCCTTAAACGTGCAAATAACTCATTATCAATGGAATACATAACCGCCAAATCCTTGCGATTTTATGAGCCAAGAACAGGTTGGAAGATTTCGTTGACACTCTCGCGAGGTTGCATCCTATTTCTTAACAAGGGTTCAACTTACGATTTAAAACTTTCTTCGGTTTTTTGCTTACTTTCTGTTTTAGGGAATTTAGCAGTGTAAAGAACAGTATTTAGCAACGGCGTGACAAGTTTTTACTGCATTTATTGCTCATCTAAAAAAGTATTTTTACCTTTACCGTTATAAGTACAGTTTCTAGTTGAGATGCAGTGCCGCTCCGAACAAATACTAATCACACCCTGAGGAAAACGCTTTCGCATTAAAAACGTTAACGATATAAGCATATATTCATGTAAAACAAAGTATTTATGATATCTGTCTATTCCATCAAACCGCAGTTTCAACGGATCTTAACACCTATTTTAGAGTTGTTGCATCGTGCAAATGTTACCGCCAATCAAATCACCTTGTGGGCTTGTATCCTCTCTCTTGTCATCGGAATTTTGTTTTGGTTTGCAGGCGATGTGGGTTCATGGCTCTACCTCTGCCTGCCTGTGGGACTGCTGATACGTATGGCCCTGAATGCGTTAGACGGAATGATGGCTCGCCGTTACAATCAAATCACCCGAAAAGGAGAGTTGTTAAACGAAGTGGGTGATGTCGTTTCGGACACTATTATTTATTTTCCGCTGCTGAAGTATCATCCCGAAAGCCTTTATTTTATTGTGGCTTTCATTGCCCTCAGCATTATTAATGAATACGCAGGAGTGATGGGAAAGGTGCTGTCGGCAGAACGGCGGTATGATGGTCCGATGGGAAAGAGCGACCGTGCTTTCGTTCTCGGCCTCTACGGAGTGGTCTGTTTGTTTGGCATAAACCTTTCAGGATGTTCCCTTTACATCTTTGGGGCTATCGATTTGTTGCTTTTAGTCAGCACGTGGATTAGGATAAAGAAGACGTTAGGTGCAAGCGGAAGTTCGCAAACACCTGCGTAAACCGATGCCATTGATAAGCAGTGGAGTATGAAAAAGAAACCTTATCCAACGGTTGCGGTTTTTTCTGGCGGTGGTACACGTTATGCTTTGTATCTCGGCATGTATGCGGCGATGCAGCATTATGGCGTAAAACCCGACCTGCTGATTGCCTCTTGCGGTGGCAGTATAGCTGCCAACATCATCAATTCGTTTGCTACCGACGAGCAGCGAAAGGCCTTCATACAGTCGGAAGAACTGTATCGCTTTGTGCAAAACACCCGAATGACACGGTTTAAGATGCTGTATAAGATAGGTCTCTATTGTCAGCGCAAGGTGCGAAACACATGCTATGCACCTTATGTCGAAAATATTTTCGATAAGTTTATCGTAGACATGCCCACCGACATACGCCCGCTTTTGCCCTCGTTGGCTGTTCGGCCAACCCTTCCCACCATCGTAGTAGGTGCCCGTTTGTTGTTTGACAGGGCCGACATCGGTAAAGAAAGAAACGGAAGAAAACTTTATAGGAAGGTGCTTTTTACCGATGCCGAGACAGCTAGAAACATCAATTTGCAGGCTGTTAACTGCAATTTTAAAAGCTATGAGGGTAGTGCCATCGACTCGCAAGTTGAGCTGTTTCAAGATGTTCCCTTACCCATTGCCACCCGAATATCTGTTTCGGACATGTTCTACGTTCAGCCCGTACATTACAACGGCGCCTATTTTGCGGGCGGAATTGTTGATTTGATGCCCATAGAACTGGCCGAACAACTTGGCGAAACAATTTTCTTTGAGAAGAAAAAGGGTTTTGGCACCATCGACGAGGCACTTATTAGAGCCGTATTTGGATATAGTGGAAACCGCCGATTACAAGAAGTGATGACGCATTCGGTGAACTACTGGGTAGACACGGCCGACATGAACCAAGTACTTTCGGGCCATTACATCGAGAAAAACATCAATCTTCTGAAACTCCAAGTAGAACTGAAACTGCCCAAAACCTATGCGCAGTTTGTAGAAGATATGGACTTTCAATGGCAATACGGATACGATAGGGTTGCCCAACATTTTAAAAACAAACAGGTATGAACATCTTTATTACGGGCGGAACATCGGGAATCGGCTTGGCCTTGGCGCGGTTTTATGCTGCCGAAGGTCATCGGGTAGGGGTGTGCGGACGAGATACGGCACGAATAGACAGGAGTGATGAGGTTAACAAACTGTTGCTTGCCTACCAGCTGGATGTGTGTGATAAGGACGCATTAACCGCAGCCGTAGAAGTGTTTTGCGCCGATAAGGGGTTGGACATGATGATTGTTGCTGCCGGATATTACCGTAACGGCGTTACTGAAGAAGTGGATTTTGAGCAGACTTCACAAATGTTGAAGGTTAATATCGCGGGTGCATTGAATGCGATGGAAGTGGCACGAGAAACGATGAAAGCATCTGGCGGACATTTGGTAGTGATTGCTTCGGTGGCAGGATTGCTGCATTATCCGTGCGCAAGCGTATATGCCAAGTGCAAAAGAGCGTTGATACAGATAGCCGATGCTTATCGCCGAAGCTTGGCCGACTATCAAATAACGGTTACAACACTTGTTCCGGGCTACATAGACACGCCACGATTGAGAGAGATATACCGTAACAACCTTTCCAAATGTCCGTTCTGCATGCCCTTAAATCGGGCTGTTGAAACAATGACAAAGGCCATAGCGCAGCGCAAAGCACAGGTGGTGTTTCCGCCAAAAATGCGCCTTTCCATCGCTTTTCTTTCGCTTTTACCCACTTGTTTGTTATCGGCTTTTATGCACCGAAAGACTTTATGGAGCATTCCCAAATAAACGACAAAACGGTATGGGCGAGTAAACAGCCCTTGCCAAACGGTTTGATGCAGCGTTGCGGTATAGATAACAAATGCTTGCAAGCAAGCAAATACATCGCCCTTGTTATTTGTTGGGGTGTATTCTATGCTGTTTATACTTTTGCTGCAAGCTATGCAGCATCGCTTAAAGAGGTGTCTTCGCTTTGCTTTTCGTTTGAAAAAGCCATACCGTTTGTACCTTTTGCCATCTATTTTTATAGCAGTAGTGTGGTGTTTTTTATATGGGTTTTCTTCCTTTGCAATACCTTTCGGCAACTGTCGACATTAAGTAAACGCATCGTTTTTATAACCATTTTATCGGGAATTTGTTTTATTATCTTTCCGTTAAAACAAAGTTTTGTACGTCCGGAAACAGCCCATATCCTGTTTTCTTTCATCAATACGTACGATACACCTTTTAATCAGGCTCCGTCTTTACATATAGGTTATGCCTGTATTTTTTGGAGTGGGGTGCGAAATAGCAGGTTCAGAAACTTTCTGAGAATGTGGTTGGTGTTGTTAATGCTGTCTACCCTTTTGGTATATCAGCACCATTTCATCGATGTTACTACCGGCTTGGCGGCAGGTTTTCTGACGTTATGGATGTTTCCTTACCGTAAAAAGCGTAACCAACAAATAGCAAAGGTTTACTTTTTTGTTGCCGCCGTGGGGCTGACGGCGTTGTTGTTTGCCATCGAACATTCGGTTTTATGCAGTATTTTTTTGTTGTGGGGCATACTCGTCTTACTCTTATTGGGCCGTGCTTATTATCGCTCTAATCGGCATTTTCTTAAAGACGACCACGGCCGCATCGGTTTTTTGCGTTATGTTTTCTATTTTCCCTATATCACAGTGTATCGCCTATTGTGGTTGTTTTCTCGTCAGGCACCTGTAGAAATTGCACCCAACATCTTCGTTGGAGGCTTGCTTTCATGCCGTTCTGCGCGGAAATTCGCCCTGTTGGGAGAGGTTTCGGTGTTCGACCTTTCAGCCGAATTACCCGAAAACGCCTACTTTCGCACATCGGCAGATTATCATTGCTTCCCGCTTTTGGATATTGCCACTATCCCCAAAGCCTTTCAGGAACGTATTGTAAATGCAGTGTTAGAGAAGATAAAGGCCGATGAAATGCCTCGAAAACTATATATTCATTGTGCAATGGGCCGTTTTCGGAGTCGCCGAATAGGTGAAGCGGTGCTGTTAACGATAAGTAAGAATTTAACCAGAGATAAAAATGGAAACAGGAACATTTAAGAGTTTTGACAACGCAGATATTTTTTATAGGGTGTGGAATTACAACCCTTCACAGAAGACCATTGTGATATTGCATCGCGGACACGAACATTCGGGACGTTTGCAAGCCTTTGCCGAGAACGAGCAATTTGCTCATTTCAACATCTTTGGCTTTGATATGCGTGGACTGGGGCATACTTCGCAACCCGTTTCGCCCCATTTTATGGACTATGTACGCGACTTGGATGCTTTCGTAAAATACCTCCATGAACAGTATGGAATTGTTGAGAGAGACATCTTTGTGGTGGCTAACAGCATTGCAGGCGTAATTGTTTCGGCGTGGTGTCACGACTTTGCGCCCCGTATTGCCGGTATGGCACTTCTTGCTCCTGCGTTTACCATTAAGTTATATGTGCCTTTTGCAAAGACGGGAATTGCTTTGGCAGCACGGCTTTTCAAACACCTTACGGTGCCCAGCTATGTAAAATCGAAGGTGTTGACACATGATGTAGAACAACAAAAGGCGTACGACACCGACCCGCTAATTACTCGAGAAATTGACGCGCACTATCTCTTGGATTTGCTGAAAGCAGGAAAGCGTATCGTAGAAGATGCTGCTGCCATTACCATACCTACGCTCTTGCTCTCTGCCGGAAAAGATTACGTGGTGAAAGACGATATGCAAAAGCGGTTTTTTGTTGATATCAGCTCCACCCAAAAGCGGTTTATCAAGCTCAAAGGGTTTTATCACGGGCTATTGTTTGAAACGCAACGTGAACAGGTTTACAATCCTATCGCTGAGTTTATTAACCGCTGTTTCTCACTCGAACAGCCGCCAACGACCTGTATGCCAGATAAATTTACAGTTGACGAGTATAACAAAATGGCTCTGAATATGCTTCCCCGAATTGAACGTTGGGGCTTTCGGATACAGAAATGGATGCTCCATCACTTGGGATTTCTTAGTAAAGGAATGCGTATAGGACTAAAATGTGGTTTTGATTCGGGTATGTCTCTCGATTATGTTTATCGCAACCAAGCACAGGGATGCGGACCAATTGGGCGATGGATAGACAGAGGTTATCTTGATGCCATTGGTTGGCGAGGAGTAAGAATACGCCGAGAGCATCTCATCGCAACCGTAGAAGAACGTATTAAAACGCTCAAACAGCGCAATGAACCCGTGAAAATACTCGACATAGCCGGTGGAACGGGTAATTATTTGTTCGACATCAAGCGCAAGTTTCCTGAAATAGAAGTGGTTATAAACGATTTTTCGGAAGCAAACATTGCTTTCGGCGAGGCACAGATACAACAGCAAGGACTTCAAAATATACGGTTTACCCGTCTTGATTGTTTTAATAAAGACTCATATCGACAGCTGAATTTTGCCCCTAATATCGTTATTATTTCCGGTATATTCGAGCTTTTTGGTGATAACGAACTTGTTTGTAACGCCATCTCCGGCGCTTTATCTGCACTGCAACCGGGCGGTTTTTTGGTCTATACTGGTCAGCCTTGGCACCCTCAGTTAAAAATGATAGCTTTCGTATTAAACAGTCATCAAGAGCGTGATTGGATTATGCGACGTCGTTCGCAACGCGAACTGGACAGCCTTTTTGCTTTTTATGGATTAACCAAATGTGGTATGAAACTCGATAACTTCGGCATTTTTACCGTTAGTTATGGAACGAAATAAGTTGCAAACGGGCTTTTTCTTCAGCTGCAGACAAATTTGTTAGGGCGTCGTTATCAAAATAAGACGTGTTGATGGCGATATTTCGGCGTGTCAAAGTCATTTTCCAATTACCCGTCACCCTGCCATTTTGTAAGATAACGGGAAAGAAAATACCGTTGTTAGTAAATGCTTTGCTGTTGTGAGAAGCTTGCAATACATCGCCGCGATACTTGTAGGCAATGATGTATTCGTCGTAAGCAGGCAGAAAGATAAAACTTTCTTTCTCTTTGATATCGATTGAACAAGATTCGTGTAACAGGTAAGTTTTATCGTTGGAAACGACCTTTTGAAGCTCTTTCTCAATAATATCAACGCCCAATCGTGCCTCTTTCATTGACAATCCCGACCACCAACAGAAGTCGTCTAACGTTGCGGGGGCATGACTTCTAAAGTAATTGCGTGCCAATATGCTCAATGCCTCGTCTTTTGTGGGTAAGGGCATAGGGGCTACTCGCTCGTCTAAGAGCATGTAGGTATGTGCGTTTCCCACTTCAGGACCGCTGCAAATCAGTGCCTCGCATTCGGCATTCTCCAAAAAAAAGTTCATAAAAACAGTGTCCGAAGGTAAGCCTTTCTCAGCCATTCGTTCTGTAATTTGCTGTTTGGTAAGACTCTTTCCACCGGTCAACATATCATAGATATGCTGGTTAGCGGTATCGTACATCTGCTCGGTGATGTGCAGTCCGTGCCCTTTCATCGACGATGCGTAGGCAGATTTCAGTCTGTTACACGACAAATTGAGCATCCAACGTATATCCTTTGGGCTTACATAATGCCATGTAGGGCGTAGTACGTGGGTGCGAAGAATCTCTCCACGATCGAGGGCTTGCCTGATTTGCTCCATCGTTGCGCCACGTGTACGTATTCCTAGTGCCAGCTTTGCCATTCGGGGTTGTTGTGCTTGTATGGCCCCCATCCAGGCTACTACATCTTTTACTTCGGTAAAATCGGGGCTAATTAGCTGTTGGGCGCGAAGCCGAACCATTGGGATATTTATTTTTTTCATGTCTTTTGTGTGGGACGTTTACTTCTTGCAAAGGTAATCAGAAAAGCGTAAACTCGGTATCAAAATGGTGTTAGCCCCTTTGATTTCTTGGTTAGATAGTCTTTAGTAAAGTTCATTGGGGGTGTTTTTTCAAGGGGACTTCGTGGTGAAACCTTGGGGTTAGACAAAAAAGGCTGTATCAGATGCTCTCTTGATACAGCCATTTCTGCTATCTGTAAGTTGTTCGTTTAGAACTTAATCATAATCCCTACCGTGGGGAGAATTGTTCCACTATAGTACACCAGTGTACGAAGCAACTGTTTGGTATCGGGTGAAATGGGGTCATCCATTACACGTCCCTCAGTATCACGATTGGTATATATCGGCTTGGATGGCATATTGCTGATGTAGGCATTCTGCACATCGAGATATAGATTGAGCATCCAATGCTTGAAATAGAACTCCTTATCCAAGCGCACATCCAGCTGATGAGCATCGGCAAGGCGTAGTGTATTGAATCGCTCGTAGTCGGTATAGGCCTGATTGGTAATAGACCAAGCGGCCTTGTTTGTAGAACGCTCTACATCAATAGGCGAATAAGGAGCGCCTCCTATGTAACGCCAGCGAGCCGAGAGATACCAGCCTTTAGGTAACTTGTAGCTTGTTGTGAGATTTAGAATGTGCCTCGTATCCCAAGAAGAGGGTCGATAGATGCCATTTTTGTCTGTAAACTCACTCCTAAAAAGCGTGTACGAAGCAGTCAGATCTATATCATGCCAACCCATAAGCTTAGCCACTACTTCCACACCATAGGCCCTACCGTCGCCCGTAGACATAACGGCCTCATCGCCAACTTGTCCATAGTCCACTCCCTTACTGGCCAAACTAATTCCGTCGGTAAGGGAAATAGGATAGTTGCTATACTGCTTATAGAAGCTCTCAAGAGAGAAACGTAGGAAGTTACCTGGATGATATTCCATGCCCAGAATAGCTTGATTGGAGGTGATATACTTAAGGCCATTGTTGCGATTGACATAGTTTCCCTCGGTATTGCGATAACCCATCGTTGTGTAGGAGGGAGGCATCGCATAGCGACCAATGTTGGCATTGAGGTCGAAGTCTTCCGAAAATGAATACGATAGCGATAGTCTAGGCGACAACTGCTTGAGTGGATTACTCATGCTAGTTGTGAAAGTGTTGCCCACTAAATTTACTCCAAGTGAAACCTTGAACCGATTGTTAAGGTACTGATCCGAAGCTTGCACGAATCCTTGATAAGAAAGCAGGTCGATGCTACTGTGGTATTGGAAGGGGACAACATTTCCCGAGGTGAACTGTAAGCGATAGACATCATTGACATAGTTGCTGTACTTGATGCCAGCTCCAAAGTTCAGTTTGATAGGCAGCGTAGTATAGTTGCGCTCGTAGCGTAGTTTGATCTCGGCTTCATCCGATTGGTAGTCGGATATTTTGGATGCCGACTTATCGTTATCTTTATACTTTACACCTGCGTTGCGCAGCATGTTTCGGCTTAGAATCCAACTATCGACGAAGCGTTTGCCGTAGTGTTTGTAGGCCAAACCGAAGGTATAGTTCCACTGAGAATACTCGGGCAGGTAACCTAGTATGTATTTCTGCGCCTCGGTACCAGTCTGCTCAAGGTCTCTATTGAGGCGCATGTTGTCAATAGCACCAATACCAATCACCGTAATCTCATGATGCGGGTTGATGCGCCATTTGTATTTCATTTGAAAGTCGTTGTAGGTAGGCAAAAAAGGCAAGCCAATTGCCTTAAATAACCACTGCAAATAAGATTGACGAAAAGAGACGATGAACGATGCATCCTTGCCCAAAGGGCCGTCTAAGGTAATCCCTGCATCCGATGCTCCTACCGCAACCTTTGTATGCAGTCTGTCTCTGCTACCATCTTTTTGCTTGATCTCCATCACAGAGCTAAGCGTATTGGGCCTGTTAGCAGGGAAAGCTCCTGTATAGAAACTGATCTCGCGCACAAAGTCGGGGTTAATGATGCCGACAACGCCTCCCGATGCGCCTTGTGTGGCAAAGTGATTGATCACTGGGATCTCTATGCCATCTAGGTAAAAAACATTCTCTGTGGGGCCTCCACCGCGTATGATGAGATCGTTCCGATTAGGAGCCGTGGCACCAACTCCTGGCAGAATCTGCACCAGTTTGGAAACATCGCGATTGGCCCCAGCACTCTTCTCAATCTGCTGAGCTGCTAAAGTGAGTAACGAGACCGGACTCTCGGTAGGGCGAAGCAATAGATTGGGGCTAACTAAAACTTCTTTGAGCGTTGTAGAGGCTTCGCTAACCATAATATCTATAAAAGTCGTTTGGTTACCTAGTACTTGTAGTTCCTCGGAGATTTTAGTCTCGAAGCCTACCATGCTGACGATGATTTTGTGGAAACCAGGTTGTACGCCATTGATTGTAAATGTTCCTTCTATAGAGGTTTTCGCCCCGAGAGAAGTTCCTTGTACTTGTACTGTTGCAAACTCTAGTGGTTCGTTGTTCTTGTCATTGATGACGCGCCCTTGGATGATTCCTGTTTGGGCAAAACCGTTATAGACGAGTAGGAAGGCCAAACATAATAGACTGTATATCCGCATCTATTGTTTAATTAAAAATTGGATGTAGACATAGATACCCTACCAACTGTCCGTAGGATCACCTATCTTATCCGACAAAAATAATACAATTACTAACAAATGCAATAATAAAAAGAACAAAATTGTACTATTTGACAGTGGATGGTCAGTTAGAAGTAGGCATTATAGGGGACGGCTTGATAGAATACCCCCATTCTTAGTTTAGAGAGGAAAGAATAGATCTATCATTGAAAAGGTGTATTCCCTGGTTGAATATAAGTAAAAATCGATTTTATTTTAACACAACCAATAGTAATGAAATAAGGAAAAATAAAGCTTCTGAATTGTAAACTCAGAATAGCCAAAATATCTTTACTGAACAATGAAAAAGTAAAAGCTATGGTTTTGAGTTGCAAAAGCTATGCTTTTACCATGCAAAACCATAGCTTTTAGAAGCTGAAAGCATAGCTTTTGCACTCTAAAAGGATAGCTTTTGCCAGTGAAGAACAATGAAAGTATGTCTTGAAAGAGATGTTTTAAGGGATAACCTGCTGTTAATGAGGTGTTTATGAAGTGATTAGTAAAAGCAGAAATACGCGCCTCTATGCAGCCGGAATTATTTTTCGGGCAAATATGCACGTATTTCTTTCTTTACCTTTTTTCGTTTTAACAAAACGATTAAAATGTTTAATGCTTCTCTTTTTTGTCCGCCTGATGTATAGGCAATAGCTTTTCTTTTTATCGATTTTATCGAAACATCGTGCTTGCGGTTTATTGATGCTGTTCAAGCTTTAAGCCTTTCGTATTCGTAAGGCATTCAATACGGCAAGTAAAGCTACACCACTATCTGCAAAAACAGCTTCCCATAAGTTGGCGATACCCCAAAGACCGAGCACCATAAACAGCACTTTGATGCCGATGGCAAAAGCAATGTTTTGCAAAACGATGTTACGGGTGCGGCGCCCGATGGTAATAGCCTGCGGCAAACGCGAAGGATGGTCGGTCTGCAACACAATATCGGCAGTCTCGATGGCCATATCTGCGCCCATAGCACCCATTGCAACGCCCACATCACTCAACGCCAATACGGGTGCATCATTGATGCCGTCGCCCACAAAAGCCACCATTTTACCGATAGATTTCAGCTCTTCTATGCGTCGAGCTTTATCCTCGGGCAGCAAGTTTCCTGTGGCTTGGTCAATGCCCAACTGTGTGGCCACCTTCTGAACCAAAGCCTGTTTATCGCCCGAAAGCATCTCGATATGGCGCACCCCCATGTTTCTCAGCCTATCAATTGTTTGCTTTGCGTCGACTTTTACCGTGTCTGCCAGTAGTATATAGCCGATAAAACGGTTGTTTTTAGCACACGCTACAATTGTTTCAGGTATATTTTTCAGTTCGTCGGGATAAGTAATGCCTTCTTTTTCGAGCAGTCGCAAAGTACCTACAAGCCATATCTGCCCTTCTATTTCCGCAGCAAGTCCGTATCCGGGAATATCCTTTGCATTGATTTTCCCTTTGTCTTCGTGCCCTTTTACGATAGCCTGCGCAATAGGGTGGTTACTGTTTCGCTCCATGGCAACAATGGTTTGCAGGTCTGTTTTGTCTATTCCGCTGATCTGTTGCACGGTAAACTCGCCTGTTGTCAATGTTCCGGTTTTGTCGAAAACTACCGTATCCACGTTGGTGATGGCGTCCAAATAGTTACCTCCTTTGAAAAGAATGCCCTGTTTAGAGGCTGTTCCGATACCCGCAAAATAGCTTAACGGGACGCTGATAACCAAGGCACAGGGACACGAAATAACCAGAAATACCAGCGCACGGTTGAGCCATGTGCTGAACTGATAATGAAAATCAGGTGCAATAAATGTATATAAATAAGGTAGAAGCACGGTGAAAACAGCCAAAACAATCACTATCGGCGTGTAGATGTGTGCAAATTTACGTACAAAAAGTTCGGTAGGTGCTTTGCGTTCGGCCGCCTCCTCCACCATGTTTAAAATGCGCGAAATGGCCGAATCTTTCGATTTTCTCGTTACTTCAATGCGTACTGCCTGTTCTAAAACAATCATTCCGGCCAACACTTCTTCGCCCGGCACAATGGTTCTGGGCATACTTTCGCCGGTAAGTGCGGCTGTGTTGAAGGTTGAAAAGGTGCTATTCTGCTGCTGTTTTACTGTGGAGAAATCGGTGGAAATGGTTTCCTCATGTCCGTTGAACTCTGTTTCGGAAAGCAACCGACCATCCAACGGAACCCTCTCGCCCGGTAAAACCTCGATTATATCGCCAATTTCTACCGTTTCAGGAGCCATAAACACCGTATTCCCTGATGTGGAAATATATGCGGTTTGTGCTTCAATTGTTGTCTTTTCCAAGTCAGAAAACTCCGTAACTGATGTTTGCAACACCTCTTGTTTTTCAGGTTTCAGCACTCTAACCCTATCCGGTCGGAACGCGATTAAACTGCTGATGTTGTCTCGGGCTTTATCTACCGCCCTGTCTTGCAGCATCTCACCGATGCAGTACAGCCACATCACAGCCACTGCTTCAGGGTATTCGCCGATACAGAAAGCTCCGATACAGGCAACACTCATTAGCATAAATTCGCTGAAATAATCGCCTTTTTGTGCATATTCCCACGCTTCGTGTATTACGTTGAGGCCTACGGGCAGAAATGCAACGATATACCATGCCAATTGTATGTATGGGTTTTGAAACCATGTCACTGGGTTCCACGCCATCACAAGCCCTGTAATGAGCAGTAATCCCGATAGTATGGGCTGCCATAATTTTATTTCTTCTTCGTGTTCCATTGTTTTAAAAAGTTATTCAACAGATAAGTTGTTGAGTTGCTAAGCGATTGGTTTGAAACTCCTTCTCTCATTGTTTGTTGTGCAAAGTTAGCCGTAAAAAGATGCAACCGAGTTGCAAAAAAAGCGTAACTTTGCAGTATGACAGAAGATTTCGACATCAGAGAAGAGCATGTAAGTCCCTCTGAACGAGAGTTTGAAAACGCCCTTCGTCCGCCGAAATTTGAAGATTTCAGCGGTCAAAACAAGGTGGTGGAGAACTTGGAAGTATTTGTAGAGGCCGCCAAATATCGCGGTGAGCCGCTTGATCACACCCTTTTGCACGGTCCTCCGGGTTTAGGAAAGACCACGTTGAGCAACATTATTGCCAACGAATTGGGTGTAGGCTTCAAGATAACAAGCGGTCCTGTGCTCGATAAGCCCGGTGATTTGGCAGGTATTCTTACTTCGCTCGAAACCAACGACGTGTTGTTTATCGACGAAATACATCGACTTTCGCCCGTAGTAGAAGAGTATCTCTACTCTGCAATGGAAGATTATCGCATCGATATCATGATTGATAAGGGTCCGTCGGCACGTTCCATACAGATTGATCTCAATCCTTTTACCCTTATCGGAGCTACTACTCGCAGCGGACTTCTTACTGCTCCGTTGCGTGCGCGCTTTGGAATCAACCTCCATTTAGAGTATTACGACCCCGACACACTGGCTCGAATTATCCGCCGTTCGGCACGTATTTTGAACGTTCCGATAGACGAAGATGCGGCTATGGAAATCTCTCGGCGTTCTCGCGGCACACCTCGTATTGCCAATGCGCTGCTTCGTCGGGTGCGCGATTTTGCTCAGGTAAAGGGCAACGGTAGCATTGACACCACCATCGCACGGCTTTCTCTAACGGCATTAAACATTGATCAGTATGGTCTGGACGAAATAGATAACAAGATATTGCTAACCATTATTGATAAGTTTAAAGGCGGTCCGGTGGGTGTTTCTACAATTGCTACGGCGATAGGAGAGGATGCAGGGACATTGGAAGAAGTGTATGAGCCTTATCTTATTATGGAAGGCTTTATCAAAAGAACGTCTCGCGGGCGTATGGTTACCGAACTGGCGTATCGTCATTTGGGTCGAAATATGTTTACAGACAGCAGCAAACAGCCGGGATTGTTTGATTGACAATACCCTCTGAGTTTGCATATTTAAGGCTGAAACATCACTTTTTAATAGCAAAGGTTAAGGTATATACGAATTGTTATTTTTTATTGTTCGATGCAATGGTATAACCTTTTATTCGTATATTTGCAAAAAATCAAAACCAGAAACTTATGTGTAAGATAACATTTGATACTGTTTACAGAGCCAATCAGCGGACGATGTCACAAGCAAAAGATATACATAGCGTTCTCTCAACAGTGGCATCTCACGACAAATTAAATGTTTCTGTCTCTGTTTATGGAAAAGTCTTTCGCCAAAATATCTCTACAGAGAAGATAAAGGAGTCTTTTGAAAGAGCCTTACATTATTATGGCAAGGAAGTATAACTATATTTATTCTCTGCTTGTAGAGGGCAGGGCAGACATTATTGGGCATATAGCGTATGCCCTATACAAGGAAGACAAGATAAGTTTCATTGAAAAGTTCAAGGAAGAACATGAGGATATGGAACCTACTGAAGCAGATCTTGAACAATTTAATAACTTTAGTAGCACTCAAAGTCAACTTGATAAGTATAAGCTTGTCTCAACTGCCATCCTCCAGACGTTCTTGGATAATTCACTCGATGAAACCAAAAGAGACCTTGAAGAAACCATTTGTAGAAATCACATTTCGCTTGTTGAAAA
Source organism: Hoylesella saccharolytica JCM 17484 (assembly GCF_000614205.1). Taxonomy (GTDB): domain Bacteria; phylum Bacteroidota; class Bacteroidia; order Bacteroidales; family Bacteroidaceae; genus Prevotella; species Prevotella saccharolytica. The sequence goes on along the minus strand of NZ_BAKN01000002.1, from coordinate 236,622 downwards.
AGCAATAGAACCTATAAAACCTTCTTCTTTGTGGAAGAGTTATGTGCACGGAGTGTTGCAAAGCATCTTAGGGGCTTTTGTTTTTATGATGATACTATGCGGTATTATCTTCATATTAAATTTCTCTGACAACCAATATTCTTTTACTTTTGGGGGTAAAGGAAATGCTAAAATAGAAAAGATAGATGTCGGAATGGATACGACCATTATCAAAAATACTCACCAAACGCCTTGATGCATTTTCCATATTCTATGCTTAGATAAGTAGATTATCATAAAAGAACAAAGCGATTGCTTTTGGAATGGGTAACGTATGTTGCCAATACGAAGAGTGAGAGAATAAGGAAAAACATTACGAATCCTTCAAAAACGTTGCAAAACTGCTTACAACCTGAAACTACATCTTTACAGAATGCCGCATCAAGAAAAGCAAAACGAAATTTGTTTGTATAGAAGAAATAGCGTATTTTTGCAATAAACAGACGATATTGAGCGGTTAAGCCCTCTCTTGAACAACAAATGAGAACAGGACTTTTTATAGGTAGTTTTGACCCTTTTACCATCGGACATCATTCGGTGGTGCGTCGGGCGTTGCCTCTTTTCGATAAGTTGGTTATCGGAGTGGGCGTAAACGAGCGCAAAAAATATATGTACAGCACTGAAGTAAGGGTAAAAACCATTGCTGAAATATATGCCGATGAGCCAAAGATTGAAGTAAAAGCATACAATGATTTGGCAGTAGACTTTGCCCATCGTGAGGGTGCTTGGTTCATTGTTAAAGGGGTTAGAAGCGTAAAAGACTTTGAATACGAACGCGAACAAGCGGATATTAATCGGCAGATAGGCGGCATAGAAACCGTCTTCATCTATTCGGAGCCGAAATGGGAGAGCGTCAGTTCAACATTGGTTCGCGAGTTAATACATTTCGGAAGAGACGTAAAAGAGTTTCTTCCATAAAGTAAAAATCAAATGATTACATACAATACATCGGGCGTTAAGATGCCGAAAATCAAGCGAAGAGACACAACTGCGTGGATAAAAGCTGTGATTGCCACCTACAATAAACGTTTGGGTGAGGTGGGGTATATGTTTGTAAACGACGAAAAAATACTCGAAATCAACAACGAATACCTGCAACACGACTATTATACCGATGTTATCACGTTCGATTATAATGAAAATGATGTTCTCAATGGTGATATTGTGATCAGTCTGGACACCGTTCGCACCAATGCAGAGAAGTTCGGCAAAACTTTCGACGATGAGCTTCACCGGGTTATTATTCATGGTATTCTTCACCTTTGTGGCCTTCATGATAAGGCACCGGGTGAACGAGAGCAGATGGAGAAAGCCGAAAATAGCGCATTGGCGCTGAGGTAAAAGATGATAAATACCAGCAAATGGAACAAGCATATACGATAAAAAGATGGGGCAAAGTGGTGTTGTATCGCTTTGCTCTTTTTATTTTGGTTTATCTTGCCCTCGTTGCTTTGGGCGTGTTTTTACTTTACATCGGATACCGATGGGCCACATCGTGGGGACTGAATATGATTTTTTACACCTACGAACAAATCAATAATGTGGTGCTTGGCTTGTTACTTTTTAGCTTATATCTCGGTATTATCGCCTTATGTCTTATGTTCGGACTCTTCCTTATTAAGTTTATCTTTGCCCCAAAGACCGATGACAGCGAAAAAAGTATTGAAATAACAGAAACCGATTGTCCGCAAATTTTTACGCTGATACACAATATTGCCGAAGCCACCGGTTGTTCGATGCCCTATAAAGTGTTTCTTTCTGCCGACGTTAATGCGCACGCTTTCTTTAATAATCGGTTCCGGTCGATGTTTGTTCCCTCAAAAAAGAATTTGCAAATAGGCATCGGACTCTTTGCCTGTGGTAATACCGAAGAACTCAAAGGCGTATTGGCGCACGAGTTCGGACACTTCTTACAAAGCAGCATGAAACTGGGTTCGGCGCTTTATTACGCCCATATTACCCTGTTTAAACTTATTTACGAGGAAGACGCTTGGGATAAATGGCTTAACCGATGGAGACATGCCAACCTCTTTTTCTTTTCTCTTTTTGGTTCGGTTACCTATTATTTTAGTTACGGTGCACGTCTGTTGTTACAGTATTTTTATCGTAGAGTGGGACTGGCTTACTACGAAATGTCTCGCGAGATGGAATATGATGCCGACCGGGTGGCCATTCAACTCGTGGGAAAAGATGTGATGGTGTCGTCGCTGAACAAAGTAACATTGCTGATGGAAACCTACACACGTGTGCCGACGTTTATGTGTATGCTTAGCGAGCAAGGAAAAACTGCCGACCCGTTTGAGGTGTTGGAGGCTCTCGCTGTTATCTTTGGAGAAGATATTGGGGCAACACCCAGCTACCAAGAGCTGCTCTGCGAGCAGTTGTCTTTTGATAAGGCAAGGAACAGTCTTTTTACTTTTGAAGACCCTTGGAGCTCTCATCCCTCCGACAGTGACCGTATTTCGAGGATGGAAGACATTCCCCGACCCAACAACCAGCCATTTATACCCACGTGGACGCTGTTGCCCCACGCCCTCAAAGCGCGCCTTATTGAAACAATAAACTTTCAAACAGATTTGGAAGACATTGATTTACAAACGCTAAAGGGTGATGAATTGATGCTTTGGTTGAGACAAAAGGTGGCGGCAGAAATACTGAAATCTCGGTTCTGTATCTTCTTTTCAGACTGCGACCTTATAGATGCTTTCAACCCTTTTGAACAAGAAGTGCCTACCGAAGTGGTTTATCCCTTTACCGAAGATAACCAAAACGTTGTTGCATCTTGCATTGCCGCCCATAAGGATTTTCAGCAAATGATCAGCATTCAGCAAGGAGAAACCGACGCCAAGACTATTACCTATCGGGGAAAAGTGTACCGGGCCGCCGATGTACCCTTAGAAGAGCACAGGAAATATCTGCAAGATATGCAACCTGAAATAGAGCGCATTTATGCCCAGATATACGCTTATCTGCGGTCGGGAACACACGGCGAAGAGATAGAACAGTTGTACAGACGGCTTTTTAAGCTCAATAAGCTGATAGAAGACCTTGAAGAAAAGGTGATAAATGCGACCAATGAGATGATAGACCAATGGAATGAAAGCGACCGCAACCCTGCTGATATAGCCTTGTCTTTTGAGCGTTTTACCGATATACATCAGGCGATGGAGGGTATTTTTCGAGCGCTAAGTCGCGAGGAAACAGATAGCATAGAGGATAAAGAATTAGTAGCCAACCTTTCAGACTTTGCCAAAGGCGACCTTTCAAAAATGGGTTCGCCCATCAAAAAGCAAATCGCCATTCGCGAACGATTGGCACTTATCTCACCTTTTTCAGAAGCTTTATACGGCCTTTTTTACCAAACAAAAAAACAAATTGGCCAAATAGCACAAGCTGCAGATGATGAATTATAATTCATTGTTATTTCTATTTTAAAGATACATCTGTTTAAAATATTTTATATATCTTTGCGCCCGTTAATTATAAAAAAGGTAATATTAATTTAAAAATTAGTGAGAATGCGGTAATTAATAATATTATAAAAAGTTCAGCTTAGTATAAGGGAATGCAAATCTCTTTGTATCTTTTAGTGCTTAATATTTGATCCGTTCAGATAAGGGTGCTAACAAAAAAACAGAGCAAAATATATTATAAATTGTTCGCGCATGTGCGCATGAAAAAATAACAGCCTGCAAAGATATTATACAGAGCAATCCTTGCTGGTTTTTCGTTTTCTTTGTCCATCGGGGAAAAGAAAAGAGAATTATAAATTTATTCATCAAATTAGGATAATTATGAACAAGCAATTCAAAGAACAAGCAGTTATCAATATACTTGTGCAATCAGTAGAAGGTAAGCAACCTTACATTGCTCCGCAATGTGAAGTGATACCCATTGAACAGGTAAGTTTCTATTGTGCTTCTATTCCTCTCAAGAAGGATGAGTTGTCGGGGGGAGGACAAGGTGATTACGATGAAGAGGAAGAGAAAGATGGAGGAACGGGTGAGATAAACATTGGTTTTTAAGCAATTAAAAAAGAAATCAGTATGAAAAAACAAATTATATTCGCAGCAATATTATTGACTGCAGCACTATTTATGGGTTGTAGCAAGGATAATGATACACCGAGTAACATTGACAAGCAAGAGCAGAATAAGCAAACCGTCAGTATTCAAGCAGGTTCTCTGCGCTTTAACTTTATCGAAGAAGGCTTTGGTGAAGAAATAGAAACGACACGTGTAGAAGAACTACCCAAAGAAGAAGTGGCAGATTTAGGCAACGGTTTTGAAGCCCACATCAGTGTGGAGCGCGACCTTGTTCCAGAAGCCACTCGCACACCTAAACCCATTGCCGACGGTACCTACACCATTATAGCCTACAAAGGTACTGAGCGTTTAGACCAAAAAATTACTTTTAAAGTGGTTGGTGGCGTGACTACCATTACCAGCGCCAAGGGAAGATACAGCTGGGTGGCTAACGAAACTTACACTTTCGTGTGTTTCAATGAAAAAATGTATGAGGAGTACGGTTATCTCCTTACACAAAATGGCGATTTTACCGGAGGACTTTTTGACAGACAAACGATTACCATTAATGGTGCTGACCAAGACCTCACTTTCCAAATGAAACATGCAAACTTTCGCGTACGCACCAAGGTGGAAACTTTAGAAGAATATCCTGTAATTACAACTGCAAGTATTCCTGCAGGTACTTGGCGTATTCTTACAGGTAAGTATGATTTGCGTACAGGAGTTGCTGGTATGCCTTTTGATGGTCCTTCAACCACAGCAGTAACGCAAACTTATGTCAACAGTGGTACTTATACAGACACCGGTTTGGAAGACGACTTCTATACGGTAACGGCAAAGGAATACGATTACTATATAGCCGGTAAACCTCAAGAATTGAGATTATCTTGTACTGCAGGAACTCTTTATGGAAAACCCCTGAATTTCACACATAGTTTCATGATGAAATCTGATGAGTTCAAAGCAAATGGCTCTTACACAGTGAAGATAAAGCTCTTGCCTCGTTACCTCTATCTCTTTGAAGACGGGCAGACAGGCTATTTAAGCAACCCTATTCGCAAAAATCATGTACCCATTGCCATTGTGTTCGACCCTGTGGACAGAAGGGCTATTTCGTTGTGGGATGCTAATAACGGAAATGGTGTAAAATGGGATACGGATAACGACTACGAGAAGCAGCGCAACTCTGTAATGTTTGCAAATGCTGTTCCTCACCCAGCGTTAACGACAAATACAAGTGGACATGTATGGACTTGGGAAATTTATGACAGCTTTCATAATTCTTCTCCTGTCACCAAAGCTAACATTCCACAATTTGCTGCTTTTTATTATGCTGCAAAGTATTATACTGATACTCATTTAAATAATAAAGCAACTAGTAAGTCTGGTAATTTATCCGGTGCTCTAGCGAATGATGGTAAGTGGTATTTACCAAGTTGGTATGAGTGGAAAGAAATTTTCGAGAAGTTAGGTCTGGGTAACGGTAGTGCAGTAATAACATGGGGCGAGAAACCGTGGAAAGGTAGCTTGGTGAATTATGCGTTTACTGTAGCAAACGGAACCTCAATAGCAAGCAAGAATAATATCTATTATTGGTCGAGTTCGGAAAACGATGTACGCTATGCTTTTATTATTGATACAAACCGTTCGAGAATGGCTTTCAATAGTTTCTATAAAAATTGGGAGGCCCCACATGTGCGTCCTTTCGTTATGTATTAAATAAGAAAAGAAGGAGATAGGTGGTAAACGAAAATTTCGAAGCTCGTTATTAAGTTGAAATTACCTACGTACCGAACTGTAAATTGGTACGTAGGTAATTTAATTTTTGTACGTAGGTATTAACTTTTCAGTTGGGGTAAAAAGTTCTGAATTGATTGATAACCTCCATGAACTTGTATAACTTATAAGACTAAAATCACGATAGAGCAATACTTATTATTTGTATCTTTATCTTTTAAATACTGAAAGTCTTACCTTTGTAACCATAGAAGTGATGTTTTGGAGCAACATCAATGATAAAATAAAAATAACCTCTATGCTCTGTTTTCGCCGTCGACAGAGCGTCTATTTATTTGGTAATGAGACACAATCAGCATATCGATTTCTTTAGGGCAATATTAATAACCCTTGTTATTCTTGTTCATATCGTGAACTTTGGTGATTTGTATCCGGCAGTGAAACATTCTATTTTGGCTTTTATGATGCCGGCTTTTTTACTGATTACAGGTTATTTAGTGAATGTCAACAAACCTGTTAAGGCCTTTGTGTTTTATATCATCAAGATATTATTGCCTTATGTTATCATGGTAACGGGCTTTGCTTTGCTGTCTTTGTATTTGCCGGTGAGAGATGGGTTAGACGTTTTCAGTTTATCGGCAATGGTGCGTGTGCTGTTTGTAACCTCTATCGGTCCCTATTGGTTTTTGCATACCATGATGGTGTGTGGTATTATTTATTATGTTTCTTTCAATGTATTTGACAGACTGGATGTTACGGCAAAGTATTCAATATTTGCTTCACTGCTTATTGTGGTGGCGCTGTTAACGCCCTTGCTAAACATTAAATATGCCGCGTATTATTTTATCGGTGTGGGTATCAGGCTGTATATCAAAGACTTTTCAAGGGTGTATAAAAGTAGTTTGTGGCCCGTTATACCTTTCGCTTTGCTGATTTCGAACCCTGTGTTTCATGATTGGGGTACCTTGTCTATTGTTATCTGTATTCTTTGTTTTCTATCTTTTTCGGCAAAGTTCTATGATTTCTGCAGCTCTAAAGTTCTAACAAGATTGACGTATATCGGGCGAAACACGTTTCCCATTTATATCTTCCACCCCATCTTTACCATGTTGTCGAAATGGTTGCTACCGGTTTTTAGCTTTGATTTTACGGGGCTGTTGCACGCTTTTGTAACGATATTGATATGTATTTTAGGTAGCATCGGCATCGCCCGGCTTATGGATTACACCCGTTTATCTTACATCTTTGGGCGAAGAAATTTGTTGAGGTGAGGTGTTTTAATACTAAAAGCGATATACCATGATGTAATCTTCTTGATTTATTTTATTGTGGTTTCATTATGACGTGTATATCACTGAATGACATCTACGTTATACTTCTTATTTTTATTCTTGATGAAGAAGAGGTAATAGTGCTTGAAGTTGCGGAAAGAGCCAAAATGGTAACACAGCAGAATGGTCATGATTTCGCTCTTGGACATTTGCCCTTTACGGTTTCTCATGCGCTTATATCCCTCGTCGATGGGTGTGAGATGGAGGCTTTTAGTGAGTTCAGCATCTAAATTCTTGCAGAACTCATCTAATGTACAGAATATTTCAGTAACTTTGTCAGTGTAATCATTGCTTAGCTATAGTTATTGATTTTCAACTATAACGTTATGCAAGAATAGCGAGATTACCAACTTTTACAAGGACTTTCTTAACCCGAACTGGCCGTAAAAATGTAGTATCGAACTCACATAATAAATAATGAATTGTATAACCATTTAAAAAGATTTAGACATGAAAAAGTTATTACTGGCTACAAAAAAGCTGTTACTGCGAGGAATTGTTCTGCTGTGCTGTATTATCTTAGGTGCTTGTTCGATATTCTCGCTTGAATTTGAAGAAAAGGACCTTACCATAAAGAGTCTTGACGGCAAAACCGTTCCCATAAGGGTTGAGCTTGCCCGCTCCATACGCGAGTTGACGAAAGGCTATATGGGTCGCAAAAGAATTCCCGAAGGAACGGGCATGCTTTTCATCTTTCGTAAAGACCAAAAACTAAGCTTTTGGATGAAAGATACGCCTGTAGCCCTTTCGATTGCGTTCATCAGTTCGAACGGCGAAATCCGAGAAACACGTGACATGACACCGTTCAGCCATGAAAGTGTTGAGTCATCAACTCCCGTGCGCTATGCGCTTGAAGTGCCGCAAGGCTGGTTCAAAAGAAACAATGTAGGGCCGGGAAGCACAATCAAACTGCCGTAGTCGAAGCTACCGATACCGACCACGTTGATGTGACCGACCGTGCTGCAGGCTTTTGTAACGATATTGATATGCATCTTAGGTAGCATCGGCATCGCCCGGCTTATGGATTACACCCGTTTCTCTTACATCTTCGGGCGAAGAAATTTGTTGAGGTGAGGTGCGTAGGTGTGTTAATAGGTTAATGAGGGGATAGGTTAACCTGCTGAAAGACAAAATATAAGTAGCGTTTCGAGGTGTGAGAAATAAATTCTTTTCGGTAATTTTAGTTTCTAATTTCGGCGTCTTCTAAATCGTACATAATAATATAATGGTCAAATAAGCTGTCTTGCATAAAGCTTTTCAGCGTTTGGCTCATTTTCTTATTACTTGCCAATATCATATTTTTTGCATCTTTCATTGATAATATGCCAATTAATTGATTCCCATAAGCACCTTTTATGTTATATAGAGGATAATTTGCATGCTTTGTTTTAAGGCCATATTCAAATTTGGTACATTTCATTTTTCCTTTGTCAACAAGTATATACATAGTATTGTAAGATGCAAGCATGATGTATTTATTTGTTTCAAAGATGTCGGTAAAGCCCCCGAAAGCCCCGTGATTTATCAAATTTGCATAGGTTGTAATGCTAAAATCTTTGATTGAACTTAGCTCTCGGTCGGTATAGACTTTCTTTTTGGTATCTATGCAAAATGTGGAACCATCCATTAAATTATAAACAGAATTATCGAATGGCCTTAAATAACGAATATTTCCATTATAAAAGCAATAAGGATTTGCACCTATATGTTCCATTGTATTATTTGTACACATTGGGGTAGAGGAGATTTCTTTTTCTGTGTTATCCTTTATATTTATGATTTTGCATAGTTGATAGGAATTGTTAAACAAATAGTTGTAAATAAAAAGTGAATGCTCATCGATAGGAAGAATAGATTGTGTACATTTTAAGTTGGCAGAAGATAGTTTTATTGCACTGAGAAAATCTCCGTTTTTAGTAAATTTCAACAGAGTATTCTTATATGAATCAAATAAAATAACATTTTTCTCGCTATCAATGTAAAAGCCGGATAAATTCATATATTCATCATGCCCATATCCATAGTTTCCTATAGCATGTAAGAAATTACCATTAAAATCATAAGAGATGAGCTTGTTCTGATCAAGTATAAAAATAATTGAATCGGTAATTTCAATTTTTTGGGGAGTAATAATACTTGGATTACTCTGCCGCTTTAGCGGTATTATTCTGTATTTAATATTACGAATTCCTACTCCATTTTTTCTTTCTGGTGAGTCATAACCTATTACATACTTTCCATTAGATTTAACACCGCTACGTGAAAATAATACCAATGGTATTAAAAGGATGATTGCAATAAGAATCATCTTCCTTTTATTAATACATGAATTCTTCATAAAAAAGGTATTTTATTTGATAGGATTTATTCAAAAAAGGATTTAAGATGGAGTTGAACACTATTTCCTAAAGACCAAAGTTAGATAAATATTCTATATAGAGAATGAATTTAGGTGATTTTTTGATACAATATGATGAAATATGTATTAGGTTCGGGTAATTTGTATGATTTTAAAGTTATCGAATAGGTCTATCTTATATGTCAGTTCAGCATAGGTAATCCCCTCTCAATCTCCCCTTTTCAAGGGGAGAGGTGTGCTGCATAGCTACTCAAAAGCTTATATCAAGAGAGAACTCAATAATTGCAAAGGAGAAACTCAACACATTCCAATAAAGGGGTAGGTGTACTACATTACTTGCTTTTTGCTCTTTATATGGTTTCTGCATCCTTTCACTTTTTCACCTTTTTACCCTTTCACCTTTACCTTTTGGGGAGGTTAGGAGGGGATGTACCTGTCAGCAGATAGCACGGAGAAGTTAAAAAGTGCATTCGGAAATAAATTAATATGGGCTATGGGCATTATTTCTTATCCCGAATTTGTGCAGATATGTGAGAGGAAGAATTTCTAAAGGGCTTGTATCTATTGAGAAACAACCGATTATCTGATGTTATTTTATGGTTTTTATGGCTGAATTTTTTAATAGTTGATTTTAGGTTTGAGCGTAGAGTAAAGGAGCTTTTGTAGAAGGAAAGGTGCGTGTGTGAAAAATAAAAAACGGCAGAGAGCTGCTCTGCCGTTTATCTTTGGTTTAGCGTTTAATACCGTCGAGTATCTTTTGTGGTAGTTCTTTAAGTACAGTAAAGAGGATTTCGCGAGGCGAAAGCTGTCTGAAAAGGATGTAATGTTTTAATTTGCGGGCTATAGCTTCTATGTTGTAACGCCATCCGGAACGTACAGCAGTGGTGGATATGTACTTCCCGAAGTTTCCACCGGTAAAGACTATATCCAGGATACGGCATTCGTATTTTTTGTAATGTGGCGAAAGGGGTAGAGGAAACTCTTCTTCAGGAAGACCCAAGCGATGTACTAAGATGTATCCGATGGCACAAAAGGCATGCCGAAAGCCCATTTTATCGAGATGAACGGCTAATAAAGGACGGTCTATCTCTGTGCAATAATGGTGTAAAAGCTGTAAAACGTCGCAGAATTGACGTAGTCCAACGCCCAATTCAACTAAGTGATGATAGAGATGAAGAAAGGTGTAGAGGACGTTTAGCGTTGGGTTAAGGATAGGCACGGAGGTACTGCCGATGTTTATGGTACTGTAAGGGGTTGAGGATAAAAGTTGATCCCAGTAGCATTGGATGTACGAACTGTTGAATTTAATCATCCGAAAGTGCATCTCAAGGGGTATTTGCCGATAGGAGAATTCGTAATGTTGACTACTCTCGCCCGCGTGGATATTGGCCTGCCAACACTCTTTTAAAAGATTGACGGCTTGCCGGAAGTGGGGCGGGATACAATAAAAATCGATGTCGCCGGGTGTTCTTTCCGCCGGGTGTGGGTAGAGTTGTGCCAACGTTTGCCCTTTGAAGATAAGGTGTGTAATGTTTTCTTGGGTCAACAATTGGTTTAGTTGAGAAAGTACTTGATCGGTTTGGTAGTTGAGTTGCTCAATCATTCTTGCCCGCGAGAAGATAAGAAGTGCGTCCGGTTGCTCAAGTTGTATCCTCTCTCTAATCAACACTCCGGCCAGAAAACCCTCTACGGTTTGTTGCAATGCCAATTGTCTCAGTTGCTGAAACTGAGCATGCGAAAGAGAACGAAAGGGTAAGGGAGTACCCCAAAACTCATTGCAGAGTACAGCATATAAAAGAGAAACGGGAGAAGGCATAGAGTAAGGGTAGGGGAAAGAAATAAAAGGGAATGTTTTTAGAAAAACGGATAAGGGGTGATGTATTTTTACATTACCCCTTATTCACTCGTTAATTAAGATATCTCATCTAAGGCAGAGTAAACAGAGTTTTTGCTTTTAAACTCAGGAACCATTTGTTTCATCTTTCTAACAATATCCATTTCGTTATAGGCGTGCGAAATGTTGATGAGTTCTTGAATGTCTTGGTCAACTTGTTGATAATCGTACTGACGTACTTTTGCAATTCTTATTTTGGGATTAAACGAAGGCAGTGTGCTTTCTTCATCGTTTAACACCTCCTCATAAAGCTTTTCGCCGGGTCGCAGTCCGGTATATTCTATTTGTATATTCTTGGCTCCGGAAAGCATAATCATACGTTTTGCCAAGTCGGCAATTTTGACGGGCTTACCCATATCAAAAACAAATATCTCGCCTCCATTTCCCTTTGTGCCAGCCTCGAGTACCAGTTTGCAGGCTTCGGGGATAAGCATGAAGAAACGAATGATGTTGGGGTCGGTAACGGTAACCGGTCCACCGGCCCGAATTTGTTTTTCAAACAGTGGAATAACCGAGCCGTTTGACCCCAGCACGTTACCAAAGCGGGTGGTGACAAATTGTGTTGTACCTTCTATTTTACCCTCTTTCTCGGCCTTGTCAAGACTTTGTACATAGATTTCACAAATGCGTTTGGAGCATCCCATTACGTTTGTGGGGTTTACTGCTTTATCGGTAGATACCATCACAAACTTTTTTACACCATACTTTACGCTAAGATCTGCCACCACTTTTGTGCCCCAAACATTGTTTTGTATGCTTTCGCTGGGGTTATCTTCCATCATTGGTACATGCTTGTAAGCAGCTGCATGGAAGACGTAATCCGGCTGAAAGGTAGAGAAAATGCCCTCCATCCTGTCGCGATTGGTTATCGAGGCGATGATGGTGGATGTTTTAATGGAGGGGTGATCGTTCAGCATCATGAGGCGAATGTCGTGTTGAGGCGTTTCAGCTTGGTCTACTAACATCAGCTCAGCAGGTTTAAAGAGGCAGATTTGTCTAACCATTTCAGACCCGATACTTCCAGCCGAACCGGTTATCAATATCTTTTTGCCACTCAGAAGGTTGCCAACGCTCTCCATATCTATTTGTATTTGGTCGCGCGGCAGAAGGTCTTCGATGCTGATTTCTTTTAGTGTTCCGACGATCTGATTGGCAGATGTATTATCCCATTCTTGTACGCCTTCAGTCATATAGATGCGCACTCCGGCATTAATGAGCATGTCTTGCAGCTTTTCTTCATTACGAAACTCTTCGTTTCTTAATGGAGAAACCAATACCGCACTGATTCTTTCGGATTTAATAATCTCTTCCAACTTTTTATTGACAGAATACACTTTCTTTCCCATCAAATAGCGATTGGTAAGGCTGTTATCGTGGGTGATGAAGCCGTAAAGCCTGAAAAGCTGCGGTTTTTGAGTACTGATGTTTTTTGCAAGACCAACACCACCTTCTTTTACACCATAGATAAGGGTGCGTTTGGCTTTTTCATTGTCAAAGGCTGTATCGTAAATCATCTTGATAACGATACGAAACGCCCATAAAACAATGGTTGAAACGATATAGATGGAGATAATATGACGAAGATTTAGGGGAACAATCCATTGATGTGATGCCGGCCAAAAGATGATGGGGTAATGAATAATGGCCACGCCGATAAAGGCTACTCCCATGGCGTAAGCCACTCGTTTGAGGTCTACAAAGGATGAGTAGCGGATGACACCGGCATAGGTATGAAACCAACGGAAGCCGATAACATTGAATATAAGATAAAATAACAATGTGCGGCTGATGACCGGAAGGTTGGCTAATGCATTGGTGGGCTTGAAGAATAAAGCAAAGACAAACAATCCGGAGAAGAAGCAAATAATGCAGTCAATCAAAAAAATAGACCAATAGGGTAGGGAGTCTTTTTTGAAATACCAATTAATAATTTTGCTAAATAGATTCATTGTAAATGGTCAATTAGATTAGTCTTTATACAATTTGTGTGATTTACTATTGTCTTTAAGTAAAAAGTTGGCTTTTATTTTCTACATGCCAGTACTTCTTTTACAACCCGCATGGCATCTTCATCAGACACATAGGGACCCGAAGGTAAGCACAGACCTTGACTGAATAATCTGTCGGAAACCCCGTTGACATAGGCCGGTGCATCTTTAAATACGGGTTGTGTATGCATGGGCTTCCATAAAGGTCGGCTTTCTATACCAACACTGTCTAAATGTTGGCGGATGGTTTCGTAGTTGCATCCCATCTTTTCAGGTTTGATAAGAATGGTGTTGAGCCAGTAATTAGGCTCCATATAGTTATGCGGAGCTGTATGAAGCTGAACGCCTTCTACCTCTTTGAAAGCAGCTTCGTAAAGTTTTTTGATGTGGATATGATGTGTGATATGTTCATTTACGATGGTCATCTGTCCGCGCCCGATGCCTGCACAGATGTTGCTCATTCGATAGTTATATCCTATCTCTTTATGCAAATAGTACGGCATAGGTTCACGAGCTTGTGTGGCAAAAAACATAATACGTTTTTTAGTATCTTCATCGGGACATATTAAGGCACCTCCGCCGCTCGTGGTAATCATTTTGTTACCATTGAAACTCATAATACCGAATTGTCCGAAAGTGCCTACGATGCGTCCTTTATACTTAGATCCGAATCCTTCAGCAGCATCTTCGATGACCGGGATATCATAGCGTTGGGCAATCTCCATGATTTCGTCAATATATGCAGGCATACCATAAAGGTACACGGGGATAATTGCTTTGGGCTTTTTCCCTGTTTTGGCTATGCGGTCTTTGATAGCCTCTTCGAGGAGTTGTGGGTCCATATTCCACGTATCTTCTTCGCTATCGACGAACACCGGAGTTGCCCCTTGATAAGTAATAGGATTGGCTGAGGCTGAAAATGTAAAGGATTGACAAATCACTTCATCACCCGCTTTTACACCGAGTGCCACTAAAGAAAGGTGAATGGCAGCTGTTCCGGCAGATAAAGCTACAACGTGTTTATCTTGGCCGACAAATGTTTCTAAGTCGTTTTCAAAAGCATTGACGTTTGGGCCTAAAGGTACTACCCAGTTTGTATCGAATGCTTCCTGTATATACTTCATCTCGTTGCCGCTCATGTGAGCAAGACATAGATAGATACGATTATCCATAAGATTAATATTTTTGATTGAAAATATAAAATCATTAGTATTTTAAATTATTTCTCCACCGTACATCATTTTCGTTCCTGTTATGGTACATAAAATCATCTGTAGATCTTTTATGAATGAGTAATTCTTATAATAATATAGGTTGATACGTATCTTATCCGGATAAATAACATTATTATTGTATTCTACTTTATTATCTATTTTTTCTAATAAATCCTCTTCATTTCGATATTTTAGGCTTGCTGGTCCCGTAATACCTGGGCGAAGTTTTAGAATACTTCTACTGTCGCCTGTTAAAACATCTGCGTAACCAGGAACATCAGGCCGAGGACCAACGAAACTCATGTCACCAGTTAAAACATTCCACAGCTCGGGGAGTTCATCAAGTTTGTATTTTCGGAGTTTACTCCCCAGTGGAGTTATTCTACTCTTCTCTGCTGCAGAAACAGAAACATCTTTAACCGGATCAGACAACATTGTCCTAAATTTGTACATGGTAAATAGTTTCCCATTTTTCCCTACGCGTTTTTGCCGAAAAAGGACTTTACCTTCTGGCATTTTAATCTTTATTAGGCAGGCGATAGCAATGTATACAGGTAGTAGAACTACTATACCTATAAAAGAAACAACTCTATCGAATATCCATTTTACCAGCATTCTACATGTTATTAATTTAAGGATTAAGTTTCTTATTCTTAATCAGTTTAGTCAAATAATATCTACACTCACCTATGATAGCCTTTTTGTCATCATGCCTAAAATCATCGAAAGCATCAAACTTCCAACTTATAATTTGTTTGAACTCTTCCTTTGTTAACGTCCTTTGAACAATCTTACTAGCTAAAGCAATAACATCTCCTAAAATCCATTTTGTTTTTGTCCCTATCTTTAAGTTTATAGGATGCTCATATTTTCCCCTTGTAAATAAGGAATATACGACATATGGAATATCAAAACCTGCTGTCATTGGCGTGGCTAAACCTCCTGTAAAACGTGTATTTACTTCAATGAATACAGCTTCACCCGTTTCCTCATTTACTTTAAAGTCAATGCCACACACACCTTTATAATCGACCTCGTTCAAAAGCTGTTCTGCATAGCGTTCGATTTTTGGCATGGAAACGATAACCCGTTGTGTAGTTGTTCCACCTCCATTAGTTTTTGTAACCAATGAACGATAGGAACTTGCAAAGAAAAAATCATTGTATCTCACACAATCAACACTATAGTCACTCCGGGGAAAAACTCTTCTATCAGCAAGTCTTCACTTTTATAATTAGATATTATTTTCATGGCCTCGCCATAAGATTTCGGGAAATAAACACCCTTTGCCGAATTCCCAAATTTTGTCTTGATAACAATCGGATAAATGTGCCTTTCCAAATTCTGAATGAACGCAGGGACAGGAACTCCAGCTTTCTGAGCTAAGATGGTAGCAGAATATTTGTCGGAGAGTTTTACTTGCATCTCACTGTCTTCCATGCAATACACCACATCCCGTGGTAACTCCTCAATATGTTTTGCTAACACAAGTGCCTCATCGTGGGTTGGCATAAGTACCTTTGCTCCATACTTTTCTATCGCAGCCTTAATATCACTGATAAAAGCCTGTTCATCTATCGTTGGGTCTGAATAAATAAAACTTCCCACACAATATCTTGACATACAACATATATTGTGGCGCGAAGTGTCACCAACAACTACGTTCAGCCCCTTTTCGAATAGGCTTCTAATAATGTTATATCCTACCCTATTCCAACAGTATGTAACAATAACATCACAATTTTTAGTTGAAGTCATTATACTTATTTTGAATGCTTGTTTTGAAAACAGTTATTAATAATCTTGTAGCTCTTAGGGGTTATCTTGTTGTATACTGCGAACAAATAATTTCCGAAAGAACTTGTTTCTATAAACTTTTTATTTTTCACTTTGTATCTATAGTTGTTTCAAAGCATTCCTTATTGCAAGGTTCCTTATTCTTATCTTTCCATGACTATCAAGATCAGGAAAGATCAATGGTGCAATACAGAAATCGATGATTCGTTTGAAGAAGTGGCGATACATCTCTATACGTTATGTAGTTCTTTTAGATATTGCTGATACAAGAATTTGCTCATATTCAGCAATCACTTTTTTCACGTTAAAGTGCTCTTCTGCCCATTGTCGACTATTTAAAGACATGGCATTTTTCTCTGCCGCTGGTAGTAATATATATTTTTCCATGGCGTCAGCTAACGCCACTATATCTTGTTTAGGAACAAGATAGCCATTCTTTCCGTTTATGACCATTTCTTTACAACCCGGATGCTGCGTTGTAATGATAGGCTTGCCAACTGCGCATCCTTCCATTAAAGAGCGGTTAAGTCCTTCTGAATAATACGAAGGGATGCAGATAACATAGCCCGGACGACTGTAAAATTCGAGCATATTGGTTGTTACACCCATATATTCAATACTACTTTCTGCAACATCTTTTGCCACTTCTTCCTTGCTGATGGCTTTCGGATAAGTAAGGTCATATTCCCCTACGACTTGGAATTTGACATCAGGATATTTTGCGTGTATGGTTCTGGCCGCACCAATAAATTCTCTATACCCTTTCTCTTCTATCAGCCGAGCAACAAAAAGGAATGTAACTTGAGGCGCTTCGTTATTGAAATATTGATAATGGTTGAGGTCTACCCCTTCTCCTCCTTTTAGCCAAATAATCTTTTTATGGTTGCAAAGTCGTAAGCGTTTCACTGCATGAACATTCTCTTCGTTGAGCAAAAAGAGATGTTGTGCACAAGCAAGTCCTATTCTATACAGCGTGCGTGCAATTTTAGAAGAAAGATTATTGTTTGTAAATGTATAACCTAAACCTGCCATCATGTCTGTACAAGGAATCCCCCTCAGCCGACAGGCAATGGCCCCGTAGATGTTAGGCTTGATGGTGTAATTGAATACATAATCAGGTTTTTCGGCTCGGAGGATTTTCCAAAAGATTGAAAAGAAGCGTAAGTCGTTAAAAGGATTTGTTGATGTACGGCTAACATCAATGGTATAAACCTTTATTCCGATTAATTCTTTTAGATATTGTTCGTCTGGATCGCTCTTGATAACCACAATAACGACCTCTTTTCCTGTATCCTTGAAATAGTCGATTATATTGCTGCGGAATAGTAGCATACCGCTCAGCAGGTTATTACAGAAGAGAATTTTGCTCATTTTTCTTCGAGTAAAGATTTGTAAACCGCCTCGTATTGGTCTACCATTTTATTGATGTCGAACATCTGTGCACGGCGAAAACATGCTTCAGCAACCTTATTATAATATTCTTGATCATCATGTAGGTGCTTCAGAATAGCAGCGAATGCTTCGACATTTTCATGTGGAAACAATATTCCATAACCCCTCGTCACTTCGCGAAGTCCGTTTACATCACTTGCCACAAAAGGCTTTCCTGACGACATACCCTCGAGGTTAGAGAGGGATAAGCCCTCCCAATGGGACGACATCACGATAACATCTGCAGATTTCAGAATATTCGGTACGTCAGAACGAACGCCCAACAGTTTTACTCGATGATGAAGTTGTAAGGAACAAATCAATTTTTCTAGTTCAGAACGACGTATACCATCGCCCACAAGCCATAGTTGATAATTTTCCGGCAATAGCGAAATTGCTTTGATAAGGGTATCTTGATCTTTGGCTTCTCTAAAACCTGCAACCATCGCAACAATGAAAAGCGTGGGGTGGGAAAGTTCAAGTAAAGGACTCGCATTATAAAAGTAAGCCACGTCTACCCCGTTATTAATGGTTGTAATTCTGCTATTATCAAAGTGCCCCAAATACTCTTGCAGCTTTTTTTGAGCAATTTCTGAGATGCAAACAGTTTTGTTATATTGCCTATACATCCATCGGTCTATAGGCTTATAATAAATCCAATTGCGCCGACGGTTGTTGGTAGAATGTTCAGTTGTTACTAACTTGGTTCTGTGGGGGATATTAGCAAGAGCGGCAAAAAGTTGCGCAGAGGTGTTATGGGTGTGAACCACATCGTATGTCTTCATTAGTCGGCGTAACTTAAATATAAACTTCCAATTGTAAACATCCCATTTTTCACTAAATTCTATCACACGGCATTGCCCGTCTGTAAGTCTTTTCTTAAACATGGTATCACCTCCGGAAAACGACACCACATCCACCTTGTACCCTCTTGCTTGAAGTGCCAGTGACAAGTCTACAACAATTTTCTCTGCACCTCCGGTTTGTAGCGATGTAACAACTTGTAAGATGTTCATATGATGTGTATTGATTTATAGTAGGACAAGATGTCGTCTGTAGTAGGAGTAGATGCCTTCTGTAGTAGGCCTAGACCTCATCTGTCCTAGGAGTAGATCTCGCCTGTTCTGATAACATCGTATACCTTGTATTAAAGTTTAGTGATAAATAAATTCTTTTGCTAACCAAGATATGTAACAAAGGGCATTCAGTCAAACCTCCCAGCGTCTCCAAATAAAACGTCCCGGTGTTTTCATCGAAATAACTTTTGCCGGATTACCGGCTGCTGTGCAATTTTCTGGAATGTCTTTAACGACAACCGCGCCTGCACCGATCGTTACATTGTTGCCAATATGCACATTTTCGACAATGCATACTGAAGGGCCGATATATACGTTATCACCAATGGTAGCTGCATTTAGAGAAAGACTGCCGATAGTAGTAAACTGACCGATGTTTACATTATTACCTATTTTTGTAGAAACGTTGATAACTACAGGTCCGCCATGTTGGATTTTAAATCCATAACCGATTTCTGTTCCGCGCTCAATATCAATATGATGGCGCAGAGACATTAGCCTGCATATCAGACGAGGAAGAAGATTAAAGGGTGCAGGTAAACGTTGTAGTCTAAACCAAAACATAAACCGGAAGCCAATGTCAAAGAAGCCTTCGCGTATTAAGGAAAATAGCGTGATGTGATCTTTTCCTGTAATGCGATAAAGGTCGGACCGTATATAAGTCCAGCAGTCTTTCAGTCTCATATCTTTACTCTCCGTTGATTTTAGAAAACAGTAAGTGAAGCCTATATCTAAGGGAAAGACTAATTATTCGTTGGTAGGCGATTCCTTTCATTAAGAGAGAAGAGTGGGAATGTAGGAGTAATTTCTCTCTTATGTTCGTTTTGTAATGATACTCTTTGATGTCTGTATTGATTCTCTCGAAAAAGGGATGTTCCTTTTTCGCCACATCTTGAGGGAAGTTAATGGCAACACCGATTAGTCCATTGATTCGGTTTCTGATAATACTTTCCATATATCGTTCTCTTTGCTCCGGTGGAATGGAGTTGACACGGCAATCATCAAAAAGATATTCATAATCTAAGGTCTTTTTGATGGTATGAGAGGCACTCGACGTGTGTCGCATAAAATGATATACGCTCTTTTTCACAAAGTGCGGTGGACGAGTAAGTGAGAACAAGATGCGTATACTCATAATCATATCTTCTGCGCCGTCTATCTCGCGAGGAAAATCGAATGTGTTTTCAGAAAACAGTTCTTTTCGGTAGAGTTTTCCCCAAGGCTGTGGAGGAATCAGTGTAGAGTCGATAACTCCTTGTCGATATTCCTCTAAAGAGAGATCTTCATCTACTTCTAAATCAACGAATGATCCAACCACCAATTCTGTATTCTCAGTTTGTGCATAAAGACGCTCCAAAGCATCAATAGGAAGTGTATCATCATTATCTACAAAGGTGATCCAATCAGAAGTTGCCTCTCTGACACCGGCATAACGTGCTTTATTAATTCCTGCATTTTCTTGGTGAATAACAACTATATTCTGATGTTGAGCTGCGTATTCGTCACAAATCTGTCCTGAATGATCGGGACTTCCATCATCAACCAATACGATTTCAATATCGTTGAAAGTCTGCCTGAGGATGCTATCTATACACATCCGTAAAAATTTTTCTGCCTTATAAACAGGTATAATGACTGATATTTTATGTTTTGCCATATCTCGTTTTAATAAGAAATTCCAAGTTTTTTAAGATTTCAATTCAAGTTTCTATGAATAATGGGTAGAATATAAGGGGTGAAGATGCGATTAAAGAGGAAACAATAGAGGCGATAGATGATGAAATGAGATACGGACACATTTTCTATTTTTTGTAATAGACGAGCTTTTATTCCATCTGCCCAAGGTTGAATTGGATAAAATCTCTGTTTACGTGCATTCTTCATCACCTCTTCGAACTCTTTTTTTGTATAGTCTGCCGTTAAGATTCTTGTTAATCCATATCTTTTTTTCGAGTTAAGGGTATGAATGCACATGCGAAACAGCTCGGGATCATAGGCTGCATATCTTTCAAATAAATCGTTCATCAGTCCTATAACAGTAATATAATCGGGCACTAACTTCCGAGCCTTGGCTCTTGAGCGATCTGTCGAGATGCTATTAGCCCGAACAACATATCTATGAATAGCCGCATTGCTCCTATAAATACGTGGATTAAGCATAAAAACCTGTCCCGTCCACAAGGTGTCTTCACATCCATAGTAATTAAATCGCAATTTGTTTTCCTCGATAAAGTCCCTCCGATAGAGGAAGTTCCAACAGAATGAGGGGAAATAATTGTAGCGTTTGATCAGCTCATGGGTTGTTCCTTTGAAAGAGATGGTATTGTCGATAGGGGGGATTTCTCGAAAGTCGTACCAGCTTTCATACATCAACAATTGCCAATTTTGGTCATCTCCAACTCCTTTCAGCACTTGTTTGATACCATCTTTTAAAAGATAATCATCAGAATCTAAGAAACAGATATACTCGCTATCTACATGATTCAAACCCGTATTCCGAGCTTCAGCAAGTCCACGGTTCTCTTGATGAATAACGCGAATGTTTGAATATCGTTCTGCATAACGATCACAGATGCTTGGTGATTGGTCGGTTGAGCCATCATCAACCAAGAGAATTTCATAATCTTGACTGTTTAGGCCTTGATTAAGCAGAGAATCTATACATCCCTCCAAATACTCTTCTACATTGTAGACAGGGATAATAAAAGAAAGTTTCATGCTTATTTATTAAAAGATGATTGCAAAGATCGGAGGAGAACGATGTTTTCTGCGTTCTCTATCCTAGAGATACAGACGTTCAAATCCCCTCTATTCCTCTCTCGAACTTAACGTACGATTATATTTGGCAAGTTCTTATATTCTTTTTGATGGATCCATCTTTTTGCTTTCCAATGTCCCACCCAATAGGCCGTAAAGAATTTCGGACTGAATAGAAACAAAGAATAACAGAAACGAGTAATTAAACCATTCACAAAACGGGTGGTATAGGCAATGTCATCTAAGATTTTACCTCCTATTTTCTTCCCATCCAACTGATAACAACACCTATGCCATGTTAGATATAAAGACATCGCACGATACATCAGCTTTGAATAGCTTTTCTCTTTGATGTTATTGGTTCCAGCATCTAAATGAATAATCCCGGTATCATAGGCCATTACCACTTTATATCCATTGAGATGCATCTTGTGAAACATCACTTGATCTTCTCCAAACGTACCAGCGGGAAACTCATCTATCCATTGTTCGTCTTCGTAATGTATGTCCCGAAAGACTTGTGTTTTCACCAAACAAGCCGTTCCTGGCGCGCTCATCGTTGGTAAAACGGCTTCTTTTGCAGGGTTTAAGTTATACGAAAATGTTCCATTCCGACCAATTTTGATGGCCCAACCATCATTCTTTCGCCCATATTGTCCATGCGCAAAAAAATCAATCACTCGTCTTTTCCAAGATGTATGATGGTTATGGAAAGTGTCTGGTGCAATGCAATCGGCCTGATTATCCTTCATTTTCTTATAAAGCATCTCAACTCCATCATCCGGAAAATAGATGTCATCATCCAAGATCAGAAGGTATTCGGTGTCCACTTTTTCACAAGATGCAGCGCGTTGGTGCACCAATCCTCGTGTAGTATCTATATATTCTTCCATTTCCACCTGCTCTTGAGGCCGTTCAAAACCATGTGCCAAATGCACAAAAATGTGCTTAGGCTTGATGGTTTGATGGTGTAGGGATCTCAACTCTTGTAAATACTTTTCTCCTGCCTTTCCTACTGTCCTTATGGCTACAGAGTATTCAAATTTCTCTTTCATGCTAATACAAAAAGTTTACTTGTTTGATTCTTTTCTCTAAGAAAAAGATAGTTGTCGAAAAAACCAACGCTAAGCCCAAAGTAAGGAGATAAGCCCTCCAACCATCTATCCCAATCGCAAATAATATTCGAATGATGGGGAATTGACTAAAATAAATAACCGTACTACAATTCCTAAGTCTGCTGTAAATCTCTCGGTGTCTAAGATGGATCGTAAGGCTTGTTGCCATTAACAAGCAGGCCGATACGGGCAGCGTAAACGTACTATCCGTGCGCAAAGTGTTCCCAACAAAACCCGATTGGATGCACCAACCTAACTCCATGAGATTGATTCCTACCGCCAGGAGTGTGGCTATATATAATTTAACTTTGTGCTTCTCCAATATCGGAATCCACGTTTTATGCTCTGCAAAGAGTTTCCCGATGATAAAAAACAGCAGTGCTGCAGGAACAAAATTGCAGAAAGAGCCAAAGAAAGAGCGAGATTGATTGAAGAATTTTCCCTGTCCTAATAAAAAATAATAGGAGCTATCCATAATCGAAAGGAGATAAAGTAACGAGGCCACTACCCATAATACGATCAGATTTTTCCGAGTAAGGTATTTCACAATCAATATACACCAGATGTTTGAAAGGATGAACCAACCTCCTCCACAAAGACCTATAAAAAAGAATTGTTTGAAGAAGAGAGTCAGCAAACGATAAGAATCGTATCCCTCTCCTACAAAAAGCTGATAGTAAGTGTATAGAATAAAAGGCAGCGTTAAAGCACACCAAGTTGCATAGAGCCTAAGAAGCCTTTTTATCTGACTTATACTTCTATCCTCTTGACGATTATATAAGAGAAACGCAGATAGCATAAAGAAGAGAGGAACTCCGTTTCTTGCTATTGCCATTAAAGCCCATGCGGCATACCATTGCAATGTTCCGTCTTCATAATTCCAATAAAGAACCGTGTGCACCGATACAATGAGTAGTGCTGCAATGAACTTATAAAGATCAATCGAATAATATCTCTCTTTCATTTCCTATGCAATGCTGTGAGACGAATACATGAGTTAAGGGCGCTAACAACGCAAAGAGCGGTGACCATCAACCTCTCTCCCCCTTTCTTTGCATCTCGCTGAAAATCAATCCTTTGTAAAACGATCTGCAAAAGACGAGAAAACGCATACCCAAAGACAAGAGATTGTAATGCAAAAGATAAGAAAATGCAATGTAAAAGATAAGCGTTACACAAACCCAAGATCTGTCGATGTTTTTAGAGTGTTATCAACCATCACGTGGTTGTTTGTCCTTCTCGATACGTATCTCAATGAGTGAACTTATACTTTTTCTTCCAATAACGATATAAGAGAAGCCCTGGCAACAGGCAGAGAGAGAGGAGTAGATGAAAATGAGATATGGTTTGGATTTGATGTTGATTCAATTCCAACGTTGGAGAATACATTTCTGACACGCTCCGTTTGGCAAATCGAGAGTACACAATGTAAAGCAGGGTTTGTTTAATTCGTGTTTTTAAGTTGAACTCTTTACTCATGGTTTCCAATGAGCCTTCAATTCCCCCTAAAGGACATTGAAACCGTAATCGTTTTCCTTGCTGTGTAAGTCCTCCGTTAACATACTCAGCTAAGTAAATAACTTTGTTGACAAAAAGCATATCCCATCGTTTGCCTAACCGAATCCAAACAATCGCTTCGCTCATAAACCGTTCGTTTGAATACTCTGTAAAAGGGTACTGACGAAGATAATCTGTTCGAAAGACCTCTGCATGATCTTCACCACTAACCCCCTGATTATACCGCACGTTTATATAATTTCCGACAAAAGACGGAATCCTTGAATATATATGTCCTAATGATTTGTTAGGATTATGAATGTAACCTTTTAAATAAGAAATTCCACAAACACTTGTGGCATGAATATTCTGCCAATTTGAAGCGATACTTGAAATGGCATCAGGACTTAGTACATCGTCACTATCAACAATAAGAAATAATTCGCCCTGTGCCTCTTTTACGCCAACGTTTATAGCTGTGTGTTTTCCACCATTAGCTTTTTGATAATATCTAATGGAGAATGGGTGGGTATTATTCTTTTGAAACTCCTCTATAACACTCGCCGTATTATCTGTACTACCGTCATCTACAATGAGCCATTCAAAACTGCATGAGTCTTGATTCTTTAGGCTTTGATATAAATTGGAAAGAAGTGATGCACGATTATAAGTTGGGGTAAAAATAGTGATAAAAGGCCTTTTTGCTTCCATTCCTTTTATTATTTTAATTTAAAGGCAGGACGATAGAATTTGTCCTGATCATATTGTTTGTCATACTCATATTGTTCATAGATAGGATCTCCTTTTCTATGCCCATTTGTCAAAAAGGTCTTGTAAGGATAAGCGCGAATATTCCAACCTATTAATATACGTCCATATAGTAAGCAACTTAATATGATTAAGATTATGCTTACTTGGTTTTGTTGGTTTTCTTTCACTGCAAGTTCTGTAAAAAGAGCAATAATTCCTATCATGTAATACCAGCCAAGTCGGCCACCAGATGAAGAACGGATAAAGAACAGTAGAATAATACAGAACATTAAGGCGCAATTTAAAAGGACAAGAGATCTACGGCTATTAGAAATTTCTTTGTATTGGGGGAAAATAATAAAGAGAAAAACAGCAACTTCTAATAGATATTCAATTCTGAAACCTGCTTCTTCATAGTCCTGCGCATATTGCATTACCCGCTCTTCTGAACCGGAAAGCTCTCCAAAACGTGAAAATAATGCGCCAGGAAATGGAGATAGGCCGATGATAAATGCCACAACCATAACAAATATAACTGCAGAAATATTATATTTTCGTATAGGTATAAAATACATCGGTAAGAAAATAATGGCCGAATTATGAAAAGAAAAGGCTATAAACATTATAAATAAAAACATTTTTAAGTTTCGCTGATAAATATACTTCAGTGAAAACCAGCTTACACCCACCCCAATTACTTCACGTAGGTAGGTAAACGTAAAGAAAAACATTAATGCCAAAAACAAAATACACGCAAACGGATAATTTTCTGTATACTCTTTAATCGAGAAGAAAAAAAGAATATAGATAATGATCGTTACCAACAGTATAAAAATATATCTGTTGGATGTGATGTGGGATAAAATAACATTGAGAAAGACATAACCGAACTCTTTCTCATACCCCATTATGGGAGATTTTTTATAACTAAATCCCTTTTCGATATCGTCCGATAAGATATCGAAAACCTCCCCATAGATATAACGATCATAGCCGCCTAACATATCTGATAGCCCTACGAATAGTGCTAAAAAAGAAAAAAATATGAATAGGCCCCGTATGTTTTTTTCTGATTTCTTCTTACTTACGAAGAACCAAAAAAGTGTACTTCCAAAAATCAATATATATAAAAGCATATTTTATCGTCTGCCTATAATAATTGTTGTAAATCGTGGAAATAAAATACTCATTATGTTATAGATTACGATACATGAAATCGTGACCAATAGAGGAATTGTAGCTAGCATTAGAATGGCTGTAAGGGTATTAACGGGTAAAACTTTAACCCAATATATAGATGGAAGTTTGATGATAAACATATGAAAGACGAAAACAAAAAAGCTACTTTCTGTCAAGAATGTATAAATATGGATTTTCTGATGTCGTAGCAAGAGATCTACAAAGACTATGATTCCCAGAATTCCAATGATTTGTGATAATTGGAAAAAAAATGTATATGATAGATCTTTTGACCAAAAATAAGTATCAATAATAATGAGTAGGAATGAAGAAGTCAGTAAGGGAATGCGGTATTTCTGTAAGACCTCAACAAAATTGAGTCGCTTAATGCTAAACCATGCTCCCAGTGAATAGAAAAATGAAGCTCTCACACCTATCCCTGGAGCCCATTGGCCAATTTGATATATCCATAGGATACCTAATATAATAAGGAGCAAGAAATTTGTTTTTTTAATAATCCAGTAAAGTACAAAAGACAGAATATTGAGAATCATTAAATCACGAATAAACCACAATGGGATTAGCCCTTGATCTAGATCCCAGTATGCATTCAAAAAATCAGAAAAACTCATGTTAACAACGCTCTTTTTCTCTGTCAACCATCCTGGGTGAACCATCTCGATGGATGCAATAAAAACAATAAAGCAGGTGTTCCAAAACAAGTAAGGTATTAGTAGTGACTGAAAACGCTTTTTTAGTTTTACAATAAATGTATTTCGTGTAAACGCTTCTCCACAAAAAAATAAGAAACCTGAGATAAAGAAAAAAAGTGGTACAGCCATATTGGCGATTTCAACCCTGATAATATGTTCAAGATAATCAAAAAAGGGAACTGTCCACTTCTCACATATACAATCCCACCAATAGGTTTGTCTATAAGATAGGTGTGTAACATCACAACTGCCATAATTAATGGAAAGCGAAGCCATGTTATCACTTGTGATGTCTTTTGACTAGGTATCATCTTAAGAACTATAGGTTGAATAATTGAAAAAACTCTTTAGAGATTAATCTGCGAGAGTGGTGCTTAAGTACGTTTTTTCTTCCTTCTTTTGCAATCTTCTCATAATGTAGTGGATTCTCTAGAATACTCTTTAATAGTTCAATTATTTCTTTCGAATGCTTATATTGAAAGCAAGATATGCCATTTTCTACTGAGATATTTTCCAAAGCGTATTCCGTTCCAATAACCAACAAACCATTGGATAGTGCATCTAAAACTTTACCCTTGGTTCCTGTACCAATGATTATCGGGGTGAGTTGGATGTCATGCTTCTGTACTTCTTCTGTATAATTGGCTGCAAAAGGTATATGTGCTACATTATATCCTCCATTAGAAAGTTGTTGAACAGTCTCTTCCCATCCTCTTCCTAAAAACGTAATAGCATAATGAGCTTTTAGAGCAGAACAGTGAGAAAGCATGTCTGGAACCCATTCTTCAACACCTTGTTGCATATAAAAATTGTTCTGTCCCGCAATCAATAGTCGAATGGGTGTGTGAAATTTTATTTCTTTTACCTGATTTACATTGTAGTGAGGATGTCTCAGAAACCTTGCTTGAATATAGGGGTTTACTTTTTGTAGAAAGTTAGCATCAGCTTTTCCTACTACACAATAGGTAATGGAATCGTCTGTAGGGAACTCTTGCTCGATTTTTAAATATTTGGGGTACATCAGAAATTTGCGGAATAAATTCCTTGTATCTTTAAAGATAAAACGCTGTCCTAATAATCTATAATAATAGAGTCCCTCGCTGTCCGGACCCAATAAGATGCGTCGATAATTTGGGAATTGTTTTAGCAGTGGGGCATATTCTTCCCCGTAAATCCAAATGCCATCCGGATTACACGCCTGAATTTTATCGAACTCTTTTTGCTTAAGACGGACATAACTGCTGAAAGGGCGACTCATAAAAATACGAACTATAGGATGAAGTCGAGAGAGAAACATCCATTTCATCCATTTTCGTTCTTTTAGAATGCGTATGTTTACGTTTAGTTCTTTCTCGCTTTGCGAAATTTGTTCCTTAGATAACCGATTTGTATTAAAGCTAAATATTTCGACATCTATTTTTTCATGCCCTTGTTGGCGATGTATCAGTAAATGGTAAGGCAAGGCGCTTGCTCCTTTAACGTTTTCTTTAAAAGGAGTAACAAAGGTAATGAGTGCGATTTTCATAGAGATAATCAATTTAGCTGTCTATTAAAAAGTTCTTTCCATTGTTCTATTATGGTCTCTACATTATATCGTTTTGCAATTTCAAGTGAGTTCTTGCCAAGTCTCTTGCGTAATGTATCATGCTTAATAAGTTTACAAATAGCATTGGCCATATTTTGGGTATCCCCCACTTTTTTAATCAAATATCCATTTTCTTCATTTTTAATAAGGTCTTCAATGCCAATTAACTTAAATGATACAATAGGAAGGCCACAAGCTAAGGCTTCTAAGCAGACTAAGGGTAGACCTTCAGCGCGTGAACTAAGTACAAATATGGAACTCTCCAAATATTTTTCTATAATATGGGAAGTATTCCCTTCTAAGAAAACAGAATTTTGTAGCCTATATATATTAATTTGTGATTGTAAAAAGGAGTGTAAATCTCCCTCTCCATAGATTTTCAATATCCAATCAGGATGTTGGCAATGCACCAATTTCCAAGCTTCTATTAAGTAATCGAATCCTTTTTGCCTGTTAAGTCTTCCTACGGCAATAACTTGTTTGTTTTCACAAATCGAGGTTTTGTCTGTAGCTATCGTGAGAGGATTGGGCATAACGACCACATTTTTGCAGAACCATTTCCATCGACTAGCATCGGCTGTTGTTAACACAACAACTTGGTCATAATGTCTAGCAATAATGGCTCTACGTATAGTTTGTATGTAGGCTTTTATCTTTGCAGAAAGGCCCCTGTTAGCTGTGTCAAACCATACCTTGGAAATATAAAACGAGAAATGGAATTCAAAAATCTTTTTGCTGCCATCTTTTATTTTATATAAAAAATAAAACTCCCATCCACCAGTTGAAATAACAATATCAAATTTCTCTTCTGTTAAGAAAAGAGTAAGTTCCTTTCGATATTCTATGGGGAAAGTAAATCCCATATCAATCAATCTAATTTCATCTTTAAGTGGATAATAAGGTTTTTTGTTTTCTTGATTCCTAATAATAAATGTAATATTATATATAGAGCATAATGAATTTGCCTTTAAGCAAAGAATCCGCTCCATACCTGCTGCATTATGCAGGCTATCAACAATATATGCTATTTTCATGTTTGATACCTTAATCTTATTAATAGACAATATAAGGGAGTAGACCAAAAGAAAGGTTTTAGAATGGTAGTGCATTTTGATCTTGTTTTACCTTTCATTGGTAGTAATTTCAGATTCTGCATCTCTTCTAATACCAACAGAATATTCCTATGTGATATCTTATACTTACGTTTCATTAGCATGATAAACTGTGAAACAAGTAATGAGTTAGAGTATTCTAATAAGAATTGTGTTAGCTCCTTAGACAAATCCCACGTTTGACTTATTTCTTTATAGCTTTTGGCTATTCTCAAATCTGAAATTAATGTTTTTACGATTTTTTCTTCACTTATTAATTTGTCAGTTGAAAGAGGGTTCCAATAATAAAAGTAAGTTATTGTTTCTGAGAATATAACTCGTTTTGCTTTTAGGAAGATCTTAAAATTAAATTCTACATCTTCATGAATAATCATTGGTAAGAAACGTAAGGCCTTCTCTCTAAATAAATCTCTTGTATAAAATTTTGCCCAAACAGACGATGGAAGATATCCATTAAGTATTAATTCACTTCCTAAGAACTCTTTTGCTGTCGGAAAACCTTTGTTTTCCTCTATGTATGTTCTCCCATTAATCAACATATCTTCATGGCGAGTGATGCAAAGTTCTGGAAGAAACTGATGAAGTTCCTTGCAAACCTTATCCAAAGTATTACTTAAAAAATAATCATCAATATCAGCAAAAGTAATATAATCGCCAAGTGCTTTTTCTATTCCAAGATTTCTTGCTACTCCTTGTCCTTGATTTTTTTGATAAAAATAGTGTATATTGGTATAAGTTGAACTATATTGATTGCAAATATCTGCCGATAAATCTGTAGATCCATCGTCAATCATAATGATTTCATAATCATCTAAAGCTAGATTCTGCGATAGAATGGAATCAATACACCGTTTGACAAATTTTTCTGCATTGTATAACGGTATAATGATACTAAGAAATGGTCTTACATTTTTTTTAGTTATGCTTTCCATGAGAATTTATCTCTAACTTTTTTTGCAGGGACACCTGCGATCAAACAATGCTCTTCATTAAAAGTATCCAACACTAATGAATTCTGAGCTACAACGCATTCTGAAGGAATTCGTGTTTTCTTTGCTATCATACTATTGGATGCTATCCACACATGATTTCCTATATATATGTCACCTTCCATGTCTTTTGCTTTTCCTTCTACGTATATCTGATGTCCATCAGATGTATTAAAACAGACATTCCATCCATACATATTATCATTTCCAATCCTGATGTGAGTTGTGCATCTAAAGTAGCAATCGCCATTACAGAAGAAATGATGCCCAATGTCCATTTGGCCTTTATCTATAACTAATCGAGTTCCTTTTGTCATTGCTACATATCCACGAAGTACGAGTGTCGCATTATTCCCAAAATATAATAAAGATTCATTATTAGATTGTCCTTGTGTTGCCTCGAATCCAAAAACAAGTTTTGCTCTTTCTCCATCTAAGACAATACAGCCCTTCCTTAACCCTCTTAATTTTACGCATGGATGTATCAATAAAGGCCTTTTTCGCGCTTGTCTTAGAGAGAAACATCGCAAGCAAATAAGAAATGAATATAGATTATAGAAGAGAAATAATAACTTAGTCATCTGTTTTTTCTAAAAAATCAACATCATGAAAATGAGTAGTCAGTTTTGTTAAATCAGGAAATCTTCGCCAATTTCCAAACAATCTTGTGAGATACCTTTCCTGGTTACCTGGGACCGAAATGCTGATATTCTCAAATTTTATTCTCGTTAAAGGAAAAATATCTTTCTTATACCGGCGTTCATTCTTTTTGTAAAATTCACTTCCATAGCTAAATGTGAAATACTGATGTTTGAATGGCCGACTGATAAAGTCAAGAGAAGGAATTACTATTTGATAAAATATCCATCTCGATAATTTTGATACAGGCCAAATAAATTTATAAATTGTATGTTTTTGTAAAGGAACATTGATTAGGTACAAATGCCAATTTAGCCAGTAGCATATTTTTTGAAAGAATGTAATATTGTAATCTTGCACAGCAAAAATGTCTATTTGCAATCCTTGGTATTTTTGGAAAAGCTGATTGCCCCCTATCATCTTTGATTTCGTATCGCGCAATTTGGGCCAGGGAGTAAAATAGTTGGGGTCATTGTCTATATCTTGTACGATAAAATCTGAGCCTTTGTATTTTGTTCTAATAACATTCTTAAATTTTTGGATATTCTCTTTTGTCATGCAGACATCTACATCATCATCCCAAGGGATAAACCCTCCATGACGAATGGCACCAAGCAAGTTTCCGCTATCAAGCCAATATTCAATGTCGTGCTCTTGACAAATTTTGTCTAAAAACTGTAACATCTCTAACATCCGCAATTGAGCTTTTCGAAGTTTTGAACCTTCAGGATTAAATTTCTCCTTTAATTGGGCATGTTTAAGAAGGCTTAAATTCATTAGAAGAGTATACTACTTAAGAAGATAATACATGGTAATACCATGTCCCTATACTTAATTTGATGTTTTGGGGGTTCTGCCTCCAATCAAAAATGGAACAGTTTTTTGCAAAACAACAATAGGAATGTAAAGACAAAACATCGTTGCCAAACAAAAGAAGATTTTCCAAAGTAAACTTGACCCTAATAAGAAAGGGAAGGTATATTTTAGTATACAATGCAAATAGAAAATAGAAATTTGGTGTAAACCGAGAATAATAATTGTTCCTGTAGAGAATCTGACAAGCACCTGTGATGGAAATCTATCAAAAAGCAGACAAAGGAAATATAGGTGTGCTATTCCGCAAAGAGCTAAGATATAGTAAAGATATGGGTACTTGCCGAACTCGCGTGGATAAATTTCGACATATCCTGTCAGTGTAGAAATACAATAGGTTAACCCTCCAAACAGAATAAAAAGAAACGTCTTTTTGCAAGTGGATATATTTACCATCAATCTTCCCTTCATATAGAACCCTAAAAGAAAGAAAGGAATTGCCGCAAAGCAAACATCTATCCCCCACCATAAATGGTATGGAAATGTATAAGCGATAATGATGCTAATCAAGACACAAAAAATTTGATATTGAGTTTTAATATGAGAAAACTGATAATCCAAACTTCAAATAAACACACAAGAAACCATGTCGGTCCAGCATCACCCACAGCTTGGCCTGTTAAAAAATAAAAGATATTGTCTAAGGGTATGTGTTGAGATACGATAAAGGAGGGTATTAATAAGATGTTTACCAATATATTCAATGTAATATAAGGAATAATAAGCCCCTTTATACTTTTTTCAAAAGATGCAGTATGCTCTTCGGTTCTTTAAATAAATACCCAGAGATGAAGAAAAAGAAAGGCATGTGGAAAGCATATATAAAATTTTTAACAAGACTTTCTCCTTCGACATCTTTGCTGATATGGTGTCCCAATATAACCAAATAGATAGCAAAGACTTTTGCCCAATCTATCCAGTTTATACGTTGTGTCATAGTCTGTATGGTTTCATAAGGCTGTTTGTTACTTTTTATCAACAAGGTTAAAAAAATCCATTAAACTTTGTTTGTTCTGTATGGGCGTCGTGGTAGGTCTTCCTAAATCTTCTCTTGATCCTTTCCTTACTTTAATTTCTAAGAATACTGGTGCTTCATAGGTATCAAGAGAATGTAAAATAGATTGTAATGCATTTTCATTATCTACACTTATTACGCTCTTATATCCAAGATGATGGGCTATTTGTATAAAGTTGATATCAAAACCAATGGTAGGCTGGCCTCCAACAGTATCATGTGCTCCGTTATTAAAAAGTATATGATAAAAATTTTTAGGTGCTAAGTTCCCGACAATTCCTAAAGAACCCATATGCATAATAACAGCCCCATCTCCATCAAAACAATATACCTTACGGCCTTTTTGAGCAAGTGCAATTCCTAATGCAATTTGCGAAGAATGGCCCATTGAGCCTACAGTAAGAAAATCATGTTCATGATTTTCTCCCTTCATCTCTCTGTATTCAAAGAGTTCTCGGGAAATTTTACCCGTTGTAGAAACCACTACGGAATTGTTATCTAAGGCTGATGCAACAAGCTGAACGGCTTTTTCGCGTTCTAACTCTAAATACTTTTCTGTTTTTTCTGATAATTTATATTTCTCAAAAGTCCCTTTCTTAACAATCAGTGCATACGGGGTTTGCTTTTCTTGCATATAATCAACAGCTCGCTTAATCTGTGCGTTGATGTCTTGCTCTTCTGTTGCGAGGATTTCATTTTTTATCCCCATTGTATCAAATAGTGGGATTGTAATTTTTCCTTGTTTAATATGCTGAGGCTCATCATGTATGTTAGGTTCACCTCGCCAACCTACAATCAATAGGATGGGGATGCGATATACATCTTCATCTGCAAGAGATAGTAGTGGGTTAACCGCATTTCCGATTCCTGAGTTTTGCATATACACCACAGGAATCTCTTTTGTTGCCAAATAATGTCCTGCTGCTAGCCCAATTGCTCCTCCTTCATTAGCCGCAATAATATTTTTTGTGCTTTCTGAATTTTCTGTGAGATATGCGCACAAACTTTTTAAAAGAGAATCGGGTACTCCAGTATAAAAATCTATACCGTATGATTTTAAGGTATTATAAAAATATTGTGGACGTATCATATATTAATTTTATTTAGTTCCCGGTATTAACTCTAAAATCTCTTTAATCGGCATACAGATAGGATCTGTTTCTAAAGAGCGTTCGTTTTCTAATATGGTTGTTGCACACTTTAGCATAGCTGGATAAGCTGCTCTTAACATGTGGTTAGCATAAATTACGACATTTACCCCCCATCTATGCAGCTCTTCTTCTTTAATTTGATTATAAGTGGTAGGAACAACAACAATAGGAATAGAGGTATATTTTTCTCTGAATTTCACACAAAATTGTTTAATATCCTCTCCCGTTTTATTCTTACTATGGATCATAATTCCGTCAGCTCCTGCCTCTACATAGAAAAAACAACGTTCAAGAGCATCATCTACAGACTTTCCTGCAATTAAGCTTTCACACCGGGCAATTACCATGAAGTCATCTGTTACTTGTGCATTCTTACCAATTTTAATTTTATGACAAAAACCTTCAATTGAGTCTTGTATTTGTACGGCATCTGTACCGAACAAAGAGTTTTTCTTGAGTCCTATTTTGTCTTCTATGATAACGGCTGATATACCATTTCTTTCTAAAGTGCGTACAGCAAAAGCAAAATGTTCTGGTTTTCCACCTGTATCACCATCATAGATAATTGGTTTTGTTGTGCATTCTAATATATTCGTTAGGTCTTGCATACGCGTAGTCAAATCAACAGCTTCAATATCGGGTTTCCCCTTACTGGTAGAATCGGTTAGTGAACTTGACCACATCCCATCAAAAGAATTAATTTTCGGGCCATTTTCTATCTCCAGATTTTCTGCAATGAGTCCGCTTAAGCCGTCATGAGTTTCGAGGATTCTTACAATAGGTTTTGCGGCAATAAGTCTTCGCAATGCTTTTAACCTAATATCAGGAGTTGTTCCTATTCCTCGGATATCTTTTCCTAATGAAGAAGAGTTGATACCCTTTGTGTACGGAATTTCGACAACTTCACCTCCTATTTCATGCATTGTTTTAAATACTGCATCTCGCAATTCGCTATCTCTCCCTTCTTTCCAGTCATCTCCATGAATGATATAATTGGGCTTATACTTTAAAAGGTTGGGTATGTAACTATAATCATCCTGCGCTACAACCTGAGTAACCCCTTTGATATTCTCAACAACTTGTTTTCTTTGTTCGTATGTCATATAGGGTAAACGCCGATAAGCAGCGATTGCTTTATCTGTGTAAAGACCAACCATTACATCACCAAGCTTAGTGGCTTCAGTAATAATATTAATTAAACCGGGGTGTAGGATATCACCTACCATACCTAAGTAAACAACCTTATTCATTTTGATAAAACTTTAGATTTTATGATGTTTTCAATTAAAAAATTAGTAACTTCCGGAATTTCCTCCCATCCTACTGATGGAGGAAGCTCTACTTGAAATACATTCTTTACTTTTTCTTGTAGTTCCGTAGTATAGTATAATTTTCCGTTCTCAATCTTTTCTATACCATCTAAATAGATAGATGCTGCATTGGCCTTTCTCATAGATTCTAAGGAAAAGACGGATGTATCTATACTTGAATGAACGGTTTCTTGAGTTCCATCAAATATATACGGATAGCCTCCTACCTCTCCGTTAACACCCGGAGTATGTATTTTTTTTCTAGTATGAGTATTGATAGCTTGTATGATAGAATTGATAATGTCAAAATTGCTAGACGCATTCATCATATTGCGTTTTTGATCTGTGGGCATAGCGATCTTACAAGCCATAGCGGCTTCTTCTTGATTAAAGGACAGTGTCTTATTTTCATATTTTACATCTAATAAAATCTTCTGTCCTTCCGTCTGTCCCTCTTTACTAATAACCACATCATGAAAGTGACTCACAGCTAGTGTTACGTCAATTTTGTTAAAATCACTTATTGAGAATTTCTTTGCAATATAAAATTTCAGGCGTGGTATTAAATGGTTTAAGTTGCCTGAGCCAAAGTCAAAATAGTCTAACCCAGCTGACTTTAACCATGGAATAACAGCATCTGAGTAAGACGTATTAATCGTAATGGCATCATTTTGAGCCATTCGGTAGGCCATCATAATATTGCGTGCATAAGAAATAGATAATGGAGTCCATATTCCGTAGGCTCTTAAGTTTGTCCAGGATATACTTCCATATTTAAGTCCGGAATAAAAGCGACTGGTGTTTACGATAAAATGTGGATTGTATTTATTAATAACTTCTGCTATCTGTTCAACATTATTTAAATCACAATTGGCGTCAATCACAATTTCTGATGCCATCTGACGGCGAATGGTCGCTGATGTACGAATGATATTGACATCGCTTTGTAATTTATCAATGTTTCTCCCAACAACAACAATTTTTAACTTTGGATTAGCCAGATGGATAAGATAGTCAAGTAAATAAGTGCCGACGCTTCCTAATCCTAAAATCATTAGGGTTATTGGTTTGTCTCCAACGATATCTTGCTGTAACTTTTTTAATTTTTCGTTAATTGTTTTCATGTGCTTTTATAAACTTATAAACGTGATGATAGTCTTTAACTGTATTGCAATTATACCATATTTCTATCGGTATGATATCTATGCTGCCATTTTCCAAATCTCTAAAATATGCATCTATGAGCTCTAGATTTGTCCCTTCTTCTTGCTCATTGGTTAATCTTTTTCTTACTCTTTGTAAATAGTTAGTGTCATTGAATTTCCACATCTGAGCGGAATTAAAGACGGCACAAAAAGGCTCTTTTATGTTCAATGCTTTGTGCGCAGTATCATATAAGTAATGAATATGCTGCTGTGTATCAAGATAAAGAACGACAGCTTTGTTGGCATAAATAGGCTCTTTGTTAATGCTTACAACATTCTTTTTTGATTCAATAATTTTGGTGAAGTCCTCTTCTGTGTAAAACAAATCTCCCTCTACAAAGATAACATTTTTTGTATTTGGTGATAAGCTATCAATGGCTTTCAATAAGCTATATCCTGAACCGTAGTCAAGAAAGTGTTCATTATATATCAGTTTTATTTTATGTCTGAATTCTTGTAATTCTTGATTACAGAAAGTTTCTAACTGATTGAACAGATATCCGCCAACAATAATGTATTCGTCCAAATCTCTTGCTTTATCCAATAGTTGATAGAGCAAAGCGTATTTAGGTGATTCCTCGTAATAAATACATTTAAGAACTTCTCGGTCCAAGTCCTTGTTAAATCGTGTTGCAGAACCGGCAACTGTAATGATAAGGGTTGTCATTGTTGAAATTGTTCTAAGCAAAGATCCAAGCCCTTATCAAGATTGATGATAGGCTTCCACTTTGTTTTTTCTCGTATCTTTTCTGTATTCAGTATTCGTCTTTCGGGATCTGACAGTCGGTAATCTTTAAAAGTAATTCTAGGTGAGTCAAGACCCAACTTTTTCCCAATTTTGTTTACCAAATCTATAATACTGATTTCTTCATCTGTTGCTACATTATAAACACTTCCATCAAGTGCTACAGGACTTTCTATTAAATCTAATACCGCCCTGCAGCTATCAATATTGTGTAAGAAGGTACGTTTGTTTTTACGTGAATTTTCTAATAAAACCACTTCTCCTTTCTCTCGAAGACTATTGATAATGTGGGGTATGATGTGCTTTGCAAAACGCTCGTGATTGCTATATACATTTGCAAAACGAATAGAGCAGCCTCTAATTAGCCCCTTTTCTACTGCATCCTTCATAAAAAATTCTGTCAACAGCTTACCTGTTGCATAACTGGTACGTTGGCTATGCTCTGCTGTGGCGAGTTCTAAAAAGTCTGATTCTCTTACGCCATCGTCTGCCCAAGAGTGCATAGAATACACTTCAGATGTTGAACAGTTGATAAAAATACGTGCTTTTATTTCTATGGCTTGTTGTAAAAACTTACGCATTGCCTCGACATTGGTGTCATAAGTGCTATTAATTTCATAGAAATATTCAGTATGAACAACTGCCGCACAATTGATATAAACAACTTCACCCTCACCTAGACTTAGTACTTTATCCTTTATTTCTTGCAGATGCTTCTCATTATTAATGTCTCTCTCGAAAAAATGTAGATGAGGATGGTCAATGATATCTTTGATGGTATCAATAGAACTTGCAAAGAAATTGTCAAACCCAACAACTTCGTTCTCTTCATTTTTTATAAGTTGACGGGCTAATTCATTACCTGTCATGCCCGTTACACCGCTAATTACATAAATTGTACGCATATTTGTATAACTTTATTTTAGTTGATTTGTTCAAACACCAATACTCAAGCGATCTTTGTAAAAAGAGTCTATAGTATTGGGATATAAGGCCTGTTCAGCTGCAATGTTATAATCTACGGACCGAAAATCAAATTCCATTGAATCTAAATCCATGTATAGATATTGAGCTTTAGGGTTATGATTTCTGGGTTGACCTACAGATCCCGGATTTATAAAAATGGTTTTTTTCTCATTTCTAAATTTCTCAGAGGTACATTTAAAATAGCGCTCAAATAAAAAGGGACGATGAATATGTCCGGATGCGACAATATCATAAGTTGAATAACGAATATCGTTTGATGTCTCAAGGGTTAACTTTCCCCAAAATGGGTCATCAATATTGCCGTGAATGGTTAATACTTTTAATCCATTTAGCTCCAACTCTTTGCATCCATTGTCCGACATCTTGTTTTGGATATACGCTTTATTTTCTGCAGTTAGTTTTGACGCAGTATATTTCAACATAGTTCTTCCTCTGTCAGATGAAAAGCGAGTTAGCTCCATATCCATAACAGCTTTCTCATGATTGCCCCATAAGTTCATCATAATAGGATAGCTTAGCTTTTGAATTTCACTAATAACCTCATTTGAGCGCATTCCATAATCAATTAAGTCTCCAAGTATAATGATACCGTCTACAGTGTACTTCTTTGTTGCGTCATCCAAAACGGCTTGAAGTGCAGACAGGTTTCCATGAATGTCACTTAAAACGATATATTTATTTTTTTGCATCTTTTCAAAGGGCTTATTTTCTATCCTTCCTATCTTCTTCCAGTCTTTTGTAACTTACTTTTTATAAAATTTTTACATACAGAGCGCATATAAGAATCGAGTAAGAAATAATAGGATAGTGTGCAGACTATTGCAGTACATGCTATTAAGGAATATAGAAATCTAAAGAGTTCAGATGTGAACAGGAAAATACCACTTAAAGCCATGCCTATACTTAGTAATCCTATTACTGTGACGGGTAAATATACTTTTGATATAAAGACGCGAAGATTGAATGCTGGCATATTTTTTTTGAAAACAATACAATAGGTAAGTGTTGATAATGGACACAAAAAGACCCCGATAATATAGACTACTACATACGAGTGGGTGATTTTTAGTGCTAAATAGAATAGGACAAGTGCTCCGATATACATTGTTCCTAAGATAAATTGCATCATTTTTATATGCCCCGTGGCCGTAATTCCGAAATAAACTAAGATATGAAAACTATTTAGATAGTTCTCAAGTAATAAAATCTGACATATAATTACGGCCCCGATAGGAACCGTATCTAGCCATAGATTCATTAGAAATTCCAGATTGAATGCCACCGGAACAATCGTGATTATGCCTACAACGGAGGTGAATTTCGTTCCTATTTGTATCAGATAATTTACTCGAGAATAATTCTCAGAAGCGTATTCCTTTATAATTTGTGGACGGAAAGCTGTCGTAATATTTCCTGTAAACGAATAGATGATTGCTTGTACTTGTCCCGCTACACCTACTGCGGCATTTAATATGGTTCCGAAAAAACGGTTTATTAATATATTAACACCTTGTTGCATGGCAGTTAAAGAAACTGATCCGTACATATTCCATGCAGAAAAAGAGAGCATTTCTTTAAATACTTTTTTTTCAAATATCCATTTTAACCTACTTTCTTCAAAATTTCGTATACAGTAATATCGGTAGTATCCCACAAACCCAAAAGATAAGACCATGTATAGAACACTATATAAAATAAGGTGGTCAACAGCTGCATATAAGACAACGAATGCAATAAGTAATTTTAAAATTGCATTAACAATGGCAATATAAGCAAAAGCTGCCATCTTCTCATGTGATTGAATAGAAGCGTCGTAAGGAACTTGAGTAATGGCTAAAGATGTTGATAGAATGGCAGATTGGTAGACCCAATTGGCTGCAACCATTCTGTCTGCAGGAATGACAAGTTGTGTATTAATAAACCATAATCCAATAGTTTCTGCTAAGATTAAGAAAATGGCTGCTAAGGAAAGATGAATGATAAAAGCCGTTGAAAAGGTTTTACGTAAATCATCTATATCATCTTTTCCTAAAGAGTAGGTTAAGAAACGGGAAGTTGCACTACCCAAAGAACTTGTTAATACGTTAATAAATGTAATAACGCCCCCCACTACGTTGTAAATTCCATAATCAGAAACGCCAAGTGCTTTTAATACAATGCGAGATGTGTAAAAGCTAATGGCAAGGGTTACAAACATGCGCAAGTAAAGCATGGTTGCATTCTTGGCAATTAAACGGTTATGTCCTTCTGGTTGTTGCATAAATTGTTAAAGATTTTCCTTTACCTCTTTTAACGTCAGTCTATTTTTTAAATTAACAAAGTATCTGAAATGGTGAGATGGTCGCTTCTCTATGGGTGGAGGTGTCATATAATCACCATATTCTGTTGATAAAATCTGCTCATAACCCGATGGAAGGGTTACTGAGAAATTCTCAAATGGCATTTCTATCCCTTCTCCAAACCATTTTTTAGGATAGATCTTACATTCTGAAGAAATAATGCTATACATCCAAACCTTTTCACTTTGTGGTGTTGTCTTCAATACATTGTTAATGTAGGTGATAAACAATTTTGATGGGTGACGTAGTATTTTAAGAAGAGTAGTGTCGACAATCATAATACCAAGTCGCCCCCATCGGCTTTGATATAAAGCGCCTTTTACTTCCTTCCAAGAATAACTTCGATAGCTATGTCCATAAGTTAACCATGCATAGCGATATAAAGAATTGACTTGTTTAAGCCATTTTTTTGAAGGGTCATAATTGTCAAGGGGAAAAATATCGATATAAAGTCCAATGATGGGTTCTCCTTCTCTCTCAATCAATGTGGTGTTTTTATCACAAAATTTTGCAAAATATAAATAGTAACCCTTATTTTGTATGTCAAGAATCTCGTAAGGGGTGGCTGTTAGTTGATTTCTAAGCGATAAAAATCGCTCATAGTCTTCACGTGGCATCCACACGTCAATATCATCGTCCCATGGGATAATTCCTCTATGTCGAACCGCTCCTAATGCAGTTCCGTAGGCAGCATAGTACCTCAATTTATTTTTGTTGCAAACATCAATAAATTCCTTAAATAGTTTTATAAGCCGCTGTTTAAATTCAATTTCAGAAATATCGTTTGGCATATGAATACATGTTTTCTTATTTTCCCTGTTACCCTTATACTGTGGTTATGGTTAACGGCCAAAAACAAAGTCTAATCGAATAAACTTCAATATTCGGGTTAGGTAGATACAGATGTATGCAATCATTAAGGCGAGAACTGGAGATATCACCCATTCAACCCAAGTAAGGTGTTTGTTTATCAGTATGCCAGCGTTCCATAGCAGTCCTATGGTACTCATTACAAAGTAATGTAATGTGTAAATTTGCAATGTATGTACGCCTATCGTATTGGCCACTTTACGTATTCGCTCATTTTGAGCAAACTGTTCTAAGTAAAAAAACGCGAGAAGTAGTGCAATAGAAGCACTTCCTGAAATGATCCAATGAAGGCCTGGGATGTGCTGTTGGTGTTCTATATAATACCCTATGATAAAAAGACATACACCTGCAGCACATAGCGCTTTTCTATATTTTGAATATACAATGTCTGAATGCCGTAAAATAATTCCGAGACAAAAGTAAGGCCATAGCCTAAACATGGATTTAAAGACAGCAAGTTGTTAAGTGTTGGTGAAAGGTAATGAGCGCAAAGTGACAAAATAATTTGTACAACGATCATTCCTACGTATAAATTTATTTTACTAATCTTCACCAAATATAAGAAAAAGAAGAAAAATACAAATACCAACAGATACCAATATCCATATTTATAAACATTCAAAAAGAAACTTAAAACAGACGATTTAAAAGTCAATGTATATAGAATGCCAAAGAAAAAAAAGGGGATTAAGAGTTTTAACTTGTTAATGGCTTTTAGTTTATTCAAGTTTACAACATAGCCACTAACGATCATAAACAAGGCCATATGAAATGAATAAACAATGGGTAGGTAAGGTGAATACTCCATCGCTTCTTCATATCCGTTGTAC
Organism: Hoylesella saccharolytica JCM 17484; assembly: GCF_000614205.1. Classification (GTDB taxonomy): domain Bacteria; phylum Bacteroidota; class Bacteroidia; order Bacteroidales; family Bacteroidaceae; genus Prevotella; species Prevotella saccharolytica. The sequence goes on along the minus strand of NZ_BAKN01000002.1, from coordinate 194,067 downwards.
AAAATGTATTGTGGAATATGTCCTATGATGACCAGTAAAATTGCAAAACCGCGTAAAGCGTCTATATAAAGCAAACGCTTGTTTCCTATTATTGCTTCTGTCTTCTCTTTTTCTGCGGTCATGTTCACCCTCAATGTGCCCTTTTATACTTGTTTATCTTCAAACATCCGCCTTACCCTATCTACAATCGGGGCCATATCATAATATTTGTATTCCGCCAAACGACCGCCGAAGATTATGCGTGGTTCTTTATCGGCAAGCTGTTTGTATCGGAGATAAAGCTTATTGTTACGGTCATCATTAACAGGATAGTAAGGCTCGATGCCTGGTTTCCATTCGGTAGAATACTCTCGCGAGATAACTGTTTGAGGCGTTTTATATACCTCTTCGCCAAACATTTCAAAATGTTTGTGTTCAATAATACGGGTGTAAGGTACCGTGCCCTCAGTATAATTTATCACCGCGTTCCCCTGATAATTGGGCGTTTCCAAAGTTTCTTGCTCAAAGCGTACCGTTCGATATTCCAAATTACCAAAGCGATAATCGTAAAACTCATCGATTTTCCCGGTAAAAACAATTTGAGTTGCTAATGTGTCGAAATAGTCTCGATGAGCGAAATAGTCAACATTTACTTGTGTTTCGATACCCTCTAGCAATGCATCAATAAGTACATTATAACCTCCGACAGGTATTCCTTGATACTGGTCGTTGAAGTAATTGTTATCGTAGACAAAGCGAACAGGCAGTCGTTTGATGATAAATGCAGGTAAGTCTGTGCACTTCCTTCCCCATTGTTTTTCCGTATAACCTTTGATAAGGTACTCATAAATATCCCTACCGATTAGCAACAAGGCTTGTTCTTCCAAGTTCCGAGGTTCTGCTACGCCTATAGCCTTCATTCTTTCTAAGGCCTCTTGGCGTTGTTCTTCTATCTTAGCTATTGCCTCTTGTGGCGTTTTTGTGCCCCACATCTGATAGAATGTATTCATGTTAAAAGGCAAATTATAGAGCTTTCCCTGATAATGGGCTACCGGACTATTGGTATACCGATTAAACGGTACCAATGAATTGACAAAGTCCCATACACGTTTGCTGGATGTATGGAAGATGTGTGCGCCGTATGTGTGTACGTTAATTCCGGCCACCTTTTCACAATACAGATTACCTCCTACGTGTACCCGTTTATCTATAACAAGACATTTCTTTCCTTGTTTCTTTGCCAAATAGGCAAATACTGCACCGAAAAGACCGGATCCAACAATCAAATAGTCATAATTTGGGGTATTCATTTGTTGATTAAAGATAACTGTTGATGAAAGAAAAAGGAAGTTTTATAGGTGGAAAGATAAGTTGGATAATTAAAAAAATATGCACTTTCGACCTCTGTAAGTTCAAAACGAACTCCTGCACGGAACACAATCTTTCTTGACTTGATTTACTTTATAATCTGTTAGAAATACGAAGTTGGTTATATTATATATCTTCTCCTCCCTCTTGTCTTGATAAGAAAGAAGCAAAGGACTCTATCCCTACGACAAATTTCTTCCTGCTTTAGAACTTATTAGATGTTCGCAAGTGTCTTTTTACCGTATAATATATTTTTGGCAAAAATAGATATTTTTTGTCATATTTACAAATAATATAAGGTTGAATTACAATTTATAACCAGTGTTCTTTGCGTCTTAAACAGGTGGATTTGTTAGGGCAGTAATAATCGGTGAGGACTTCAGATGTTTCAATTTATCAGAAAGCAGGCGGTAACTTTTTTAAGTTCCGCCTGCAGTTACTATTTCGAGAGGCTTTTTGTGTCTGGTTTCGAGCCCTCTACCGCGATTAAAAAAGAATGCTGCAACTGATCACCGCCACCGTGGTTATCACCAAAGCTACAGCTTTCAAGATAAAGAGAATCATCTCTCTATTGTCTTTATTCAGTTTCATCGCTTCCTCCTTTGCCTACGATTACGCCAAGAATGGCGGTGGCAACGGCAGCAATTACTTTGATAATCAGTTTCCAATTAGACATGTTTACTTTACTCATGATTTTCAATTTATTAAAAGGTTTATAAAATAACGGTTTCATCGGGATAACAAACAATGGGGTAGTTCGTTGGCAATACTATGCAAAAGGTGTTTTTCATGGTGTCTTAGGTACAAAGATTGGTTGTATGCTCGTCTTTGTTAATTGCTTTTGATACAATAGAATGCCCACTTACCACCCCGTTGTTTTTGTTAGGTGATGTTCAGACGCTGTTTCGGTTAATGACCAGGTTCCGACTTTTTGGCTTTGTCTACCTTATTTTCAGGCAGCTCCTGTACCTTACAGCCGTCAAGCAAAGCACGCATCCTACTCTTGTTTTTATTGATCCGGGTTTCCGGTCTGAACAAGATGTGGGTGTTGACCACATTCTTTTGCACGTTAAAATCTTTCGGATTGTCGGCGGCTTTCGTTCGGATACCAATCTTAAAAGTTCCCAATCCATCGAGTTTTACACGCTTAGAATTTTGTAATTGCTGTTGCATCACCTCTGCTAATTCAGCCAATACGGCCAGAATATCCGACTTCTTGACCGTACAGTTCTGTTGCATGATGTTGGCTAACATCGTTGTGTCTACCGTTTCGGTTACTACGGCACGTGCGTACCACTTTCCTTTGTTCTTACTCGTCTGTCTTTTCTCTTGACGCAGTTTATAAAATACTGACATGATAAAAATGTTTTAAATGGTTATAAATTATTTATTGTGTATCAGACCGTCGTCTCTCTTCTTCAGATAGCAGAAAACATCTGTTTTGTTACACTAGTCGACATTGTGCATTTTTCTCTGTTTTATCGAGAGTTGATTGTCTTTTTACATCTGCAAAGTTAAGCGATTTAAATACCGCTGTCAAGCTTTTGTGGGCTAGTGTTGAGGCTACTCTTTGGGTTGGCTGCCCAATTGAGCCAACAATTCAACGGTTCGAGATTGTTTCGGTTGAACAATTGCCAGCCGTATCGTTCCAAGAGCGGTGCCTGTTGTACGTTTTTACGCTGCATAGCTTTGCTTACTAAGGTGTTGGGATTACAAGGAACAGACACGTGAAGATTGTTGCACACTCTACGTACCAGCCATAGAAAGGTGGCAGGACGTCCCATTTCGTCTTTTATTTCACCAGTTTCGTACACCAGATGGGTCATTTCCAAAAGGTCGGTTTTTGTTCCCATCCATGTTGTTTGCTGGTTGGGTGATAGGTCTAATAGGGGTAAGAAGGCATTGATAAGGTGCTTTTTTGCCTCATTTAATCGCTCTTTTGTTAGGGTTGTGTTGTGTAGGTTGTTCATTGTGTTTGTGTACTTGTTGAGATTCATAACTTTAATAATTAGCTTTTAATAATTTAATGGTCATCAAAACAGGTTGCTCATATCGTGTTTTTTCAAGTGCAAACTTACCGACAAAAAGCGTAATAACATTTCAACTTTTCCTCTTCTGCGTTAAATAATGTTGTCTTTTGCGCTGTTGGAAATGGAAGATAGTTGAATTAAAGAAGTAATGAAGACTTGCAGCCCGCTGGTTTTTCGTACCTTTGTATAGATTTTTTACACCTTATTATATAGAGTAACTCAAGTTTAAAGTGGTATGGTAGCACTGTTTCTACCCATCAATCTCTGGTTTATGGTAAAAAAAGTATTGATTATTTTCTTTTTGTCGGTCTCATCTTCTGCATTTGCACAAACCGGCTTAAGCAAGACTGCGCAATCGTTGGAACGACAAGGCTATGTCAATATTCATACGTTAGAACCGTCTATTTTTGTGTCTTTGATGTATGCCCGCGCAGACAATTTTGTGGGTTGTGTACTTTATGATGATTTGCGTGAGGCTTATTTGCACCCTGAAGCAGCTGCTGCTTTGGTGGCTGCACAGCGCAAACTGAAACAGTTGCGACCTGATTTGAGTCTTAAAGTATACGATGCTGCCCGCCCGATGCGCATTCAGCAAAAAATGTGGAATCAAGTAAAAAAGACGGCTCAACGTATTTATGTCAGTAATCCGGCGCATGGTGGCGGATTGCATAACTATGGTTTGGCGGTTGATATTACGCTGTGTACCTTGAAAGGAGATAGTATTCCGATGGGAACAAAAGTGGATCATTTGGGTCGTGAGGCTCATATCGACATCGAAGCGCAACTGGTTGCCGAAAGAAAAATAAGCCAACAAGCTCGGAAAAATCGACAATTATTGCGCGAAGTGATGCGTTCTGCCGGTTTTAAACCGCTGCGAACAGAGTGGTGGCATTTTAATTTTAAAAGTAGAGCTGAAGCGAAACAGAAGTATAGAGTGATAGAATAAGAACAATAATAAAGTTGGAATGAACGCAGCAACCCGTTTGTTTATTGAAACTCATGTCGATGATGACGTGCACCAACTGGCTTTCCTGGCGGCCCGTTATCCTGATGTTGATATGCCGTTTGCGCTCAATCAGATTGTGGGTAGACGTATGGCACGCACCAAACTGCCGTCGTGGGCTGCAACAGAGGGGCTGATTTATCCGCCTCATTTGTCGATGGAACAGTGTTCTTCGGAGCAAACGGCCATTTATAAGGCAGCTTTAGTGCGCCGAATATCTATGTTTATATCATCTCAAAGTCCCGTTTCGACTCAACCTTTACCCCTTCAATGGGTCGATCTTACCGGTGGAATGGGCGTAGATTTCTCGTTTATTGCTCCTTTGTTTCAACGTTCGGTGTACGTAGAACGGCAGTCGCAACTTTGTGAAATGGCGCGAAACAACTTTCCGTTGCTGGGTTTAGAGCGGTCGGAGGTGGTTTGTGGCGATGCTACCGACTATCTTCGAGAGATGGAACCCACCGATTGGATTTATCTTGACCCTGCCCGCAGGAACGAAAACGGTGGTAAAACTGTTTTGATGAGCGACTGTATCCCCGATGTTACCCAGTTGCTCGATACTTTGCTCAATAAAGCCCGTTGCGTATTACTGAAACTTTCGCCCATGCTTGATTGGCAGTATGCCGTCAGTGTGCTGAATCGTGAAGAGTGCATTGTGTGCGAAGTACATATCGTTGCGGTAAAAAACGAGTGTAAAGAACTGCTTCTTGTGCTTTCGCGTTCTTGTTTTTGGCAGACAGATACATCGTGTGAACATAGACTTTCGGTTATTTGTGCCAATGATAATGAAACGTTTTCTTATGATTTTACCGAAGAAAATAAAACCTTTTTGTCTGTTTTTCAAAATACGCTTCTTCCCGGAATGTTTCTCTACGAACCCTATTCGTCGCTGATGAAAGCGGGTGCCTTTGCATTGTTTTCTGCTCGCTTCGGGGTTGCAAGCATAGCCGCCCATTCTCATCTCTTTGTTTCGCAACAGTTACTGCCCGGCGTTTTTGGTCGGAAATTTCAAATAAAAGCCATTTCATCGCTCAATAAGAAGGAGGTAAAGGCCGCTTTGCAAGGTATTAATCAAGCCAATATTGCTGTGCGTAATTTCCCCATGAGTGTGGCAGAACTGCGCAAACGGCTTCGCCTCAGAGAGGGTGGGGCAGTGTATATCTTTGCCACCACCGACACCCAAAACCAAAAACGACTGCTTATTTGCGAAAAGATTTAACCTCGAGGGGCTGCTTTTTGCCTTTTTCAATTACTTTTTTACGAAGGTGCTTTTGTTCCTGAACAAAGTTTACCCACACATCTTGTGCCACGGTATTAAGCAACAGCAGGGTAGCAGCAGTTAGAATATATACAGAGAGGCGCCTTTCATGCTCGCACACTGCAGCCAGAATAATGCTGATGGCAACGATGAAAGGGCTTAATAACGACGCTCCCGTTCCGGGAAAATCAAAAATGCGTACCGGTATTTCCAATATAACGCTGCCCAGCATCACTGCGACCACAAGCGCGTTGACCGAGATATTCAATTTATTTTTCAGTCTTGCCACGCAAACCCAAGTAAAACTGAAATAGCAAGTACAGAAAATAGCACTTGCAAAAAGAATGTCGCTATAGATTCTTACCCAACAGATAGACAAGTAGAGTGTTACCGATAACCCGAAAACGGATAACCATGTTTGCCAAAATTTTTTATTTTTCATTATTCTATTGTTTAGTTAGATGCTTATAAGAGGTTGATGGGTTTAGTAAATCAGGTGGTTTGAACGATGACTTATTGGTCTTATATACAATGTTAATAAGCTGTTTTGCAAAAAAAAGAATTTCTGGTTAAACTGCAAAGCCCTATTCGTTAAAAGACGTTTACAGGTATGTTTTACATGCTCTTTTTGTTGTTGTGTACGCACGTGCCACGTATATTCATCCGGACTTCACAATATCTGCTTATTGTTAAAGATGTAGAGGTATAGGGTTTGTGCGTCTGCCGCTTTTAATGAATGATAAGCTGAGATGATAGAACTGTTCGGAACAGATAGTTGCAAATAGACAATTAAAATGCGAGTGAATAGAAAAGTCCATATCGTATAATTGAAATAGAACTAACCGAACACACTTTTGTTCGGAAATTTACGAAAAATTTCAATACCTGAAAATCAACAAGTTACGAATTAATGGGGAAATTTTGCACTTTCAAAAACCCCGTTTTACACCCTAAAACGATAACTTTTAGTATGTAAAAGCTATCGTTTTGCACGTCAAAAGCTATGTTTTCATCGGGTAAAAGCTATGCTTTTGCAAACCCGGAGCTATGGTTTTGGAAAACGAAAGCTGTTTTTTGACAAAATAAACGTTGATTTCCGGCTGATTGAAACTTTTTTACGTGTTAAATCAAAGCCTTGTTTTTAAGATAAAAGGGTTAATTATGTTAAGGGCGAATATGGTTTGGGTTTGTCTGAAGAATGGGAGAATTTTCGATTAACTTCATTTTAACGACTGCCTTGCCAACTTTGCTTTTATTTTGCCATATGCCCGATTTGTTGTACATTTGTACGTTTAAAGCTTTAATTATTGATAGAAAATGTCATCTGTGGAAATTAGAAAAGTCGAGTCAAAACGCGACTTGAAAAAATTTATCGACTTGCATCATGACCTTTATCAAGGCAACCCGTATGATGCGCCTAACCTTTATCAAGACGAAGTAAATACCCTGAGTAAAGACAAAAATGCAGCTTTTGATTTTTGTGAGGCCGAATATTATCTGGCTTACAAAGATGGAAAGGCGGTTGGAAGGGTAGCTGCCATCATCAATCATAAGGCCAATGAGAAGTGGCAACGCAAAAGCGTACGTTTCGGTTGGATTGATTTTATTGATGATAAAGCGGTTTCTTCGGCGCTTTTAAAAGCTGTTGAAGATTATGGAAAAGCAAAGGGTATGACTGAAATTGTAGGCCCACTGGGCTTTACAGATATGGACCCGGAGGGTATGCTTACATGGGGGTTCGACCAATTGGGCACCATGCCCACTATCTACAATTATGAATACTACCCTCGCCATATCGAAGAAATGGGCGGTTTTGAGGTAGATAACCGATATGTAGAATACAAATTGTATGTGCCCGACAAAATTCCGGAGAAGTTTGCAAAGATAGGCGAGATGATACAAAACAGGTATAATCTCCGAATAAAGAAGCTAACGAAGAAAGATATCTTTGAAGATAACTATGGTGAGCGCGTTTTTCAGCTGATAAACGAAACGTATAAAGACCTTTATGGTTATTCTCAGCTATCGCAAAGACAGATGGACCAGTATGTAAAGATGTATTTTCAGTGGGCCGATCTCAACTTGATAACTCTTATTGAAGACGCGTCAGCAGATAACAAACTGGTAGGTTTGGGCATATCGATACCTTCGCTTACACGGGCGTTGCAAAAGTGTCGACGTGGCAGATTGCTGCCTTTCGGTTGGTGGCATGTATTTCGCGCTATTAAATATCACAAAACCAAAGTGGTCGATTTGTTGTTGATCGGTGTGCTTCCTGAGTATCGGGCTAAGGGTGTTAACGCACTTTTGTTTACCGATCTCATTCCCCGTTACAAGGCTTACGGCTTTGAATGGGGCGAAACACAGGTTACGATGGAAACCAATACAAAGGTGCAAAACCAATGGGAGCTGCTTGATCATACAGAACAACATAAAAAAAGAACTTGCTATAAAAAGAAAATAAGCTAATAATTAAGATTAAAAATCAAGTATCTTGGTGGTTCTTGATAAAAGAAAACTTTGTTAGTGAGAAAGTAGAAACTGTGCAGTGACGGTTGTTAAACGCTTCATCAAGTACATCTAAAATGTTTCTTAAGGCGTAAACGCAGAACAACTTTACTCTCGATGCTTAATTCTTAGTAATGGCTTTATTTAGTAATGAGTATTTAATTGACTAAGGTCAAATGCTGTTTCTTACTTTTTAAATTATAAATCACACTCGATGTATACAGAAGAAAATATTCGCCACCTCTCTGATATGGAGCATGTACGTACCCGTCCGGGTATGTATATCGGTAGGTTGGGTGATGGAACGCAGGCCGAAGATGGTATTTATGTGCTGTTGAAAGAGGTGCTGGATAACTCTATCGACGAGTTTAAGATGAATGCCGGTAAACGTATCGAAGTGGATATTGATGACGATTTACGAGTGAGCGTGCGTGACTACGGACGCGGAATACCGCAAGGTAAGCTCGTAGAAGCTGTCAGTATGCTGAATACCGGTGGTAAATACGACTCTAAGGCCTTTAAAAAGAGCGTCGGACTGAATGGTGTTGGCGTTAAGGCGGTTAATGCTTTGAGTGCTCGTTTTGAGGCAAAATCGTATCGTGAGGGGAAAGTTCGCAGCGTGGTTTTTGAACGTGGTGTGCTTATCAGCGATACAACCGAAGATACACAAGACGAAAATGGAACGTTCATCTTTTTTGAACCGGATAACACTTTGTTCTTAAACTATAAATTTAAGCCCGACTTTGTAGAGACCATGTTGCGTAACTATACTTATCTTAACTCGGGTTTGACAATATTGTATAATGGCCGGCGCATCATCAGTCGCAATGGGTTGGAAGATCTTTTAAATGATAATATGACCAACGATGGCCTTTATCCCATCATTCACATGAAGGGAGAAGACATCGAAATTGCGTTTACTCATGCCAATCAGTATGGCGAAGAGTATCACTCGTTTGTGAACGGACAGCATACAACACAAGGAGGAACGCATCAAAGTGCCTTTAAAGAGCATATCGCCAAAACGATAAAAGAGTTTTTCGGCAAAAATTACGAATACTCGGATATCCGCAATGGTATTGTGGCAGCTATTGCCATTAACGTGGAAGAACCGATGTTTGAAAGTCAGACAAAAATCAAACTCGGTTCGTTGACAATGAGTCCCGGCGGTGAAAGCGTTAATAAATATGTGGGCGACTTTATCAAAAAAGAGGTCGATAACTATCTGCACATCCATACAGATGTAGCAGACGAGATACGTAAGAAGATAGAAGAGAGCGAACGCGAACGTAAGGCAATGGCCGGTGTGACCAAGATTGCACGCGAACGGGCCAAGAAAGCCAATCTGCATAACCGTAAATTGCGTGACTGTCGTATTCATTACAGTGATGTGAAAGATGATCGAAAAGAGGAGAGTAGCATCTTTATTACAGAGGGAGATTCGGCAAGTGGAAGCATAACAAAGAGCAGAGACGTTAATACACAGGCTGTTTTTTCGCTCAGAGGAAAGCCGCTAAACTCGTTCGGACTTACTAAAAAGGTGGTCTATGAAAATGAAGAGTTTAACCTTTTACAAGCTGCACTCGATATAGAAGAGGGGCTTGACACGCTGCGTTACAACAAGGTGATTGTTGCAACTGATGCCGATGTCGACGGTATGCACATTCGTTTGCTCATTATCACGTTCTTTTTACAGTTCTTTCCCGAACTGATTAAGAAGGGACATGTGTATGTTTTGCAAACGCCTTTGTTTCGTGTACGCAACCGTCGCACAAAGATTAAAAGTAAAAAGGTGATTACCAAAGCTGATGCGAAGTTGAAAAAAGGTGAGCGGAAGAGCGACTTTATTACCCGTTATTGTTATAATGAGGAAGAAAGAGTTGCTGCTATTAACGAGCTGGGACCAGAACCTGAGATTACTCGGTTTAAAGGTTTGGGTGAGATATCACCTGATGAGTTTGCTCATTTCATTGGTCCGGATATGCGTTTAGAGCAAGTTACGCTGCACAAAAACGATCAAGTGCAGAAGCTTCTTGAGTATTATATGGGCAAAAACACGATGGAACGCCAGAACTTTATTATTGAAAACCTTGTGGTAGAAGAAGATTTGGCCGACGAAAAAGAGGAAGAAGAGCCTGCTGCAACAGCCTGATGGATGAATGGCTGACGGTTATCGGTAAGGCAATTAACAATTTTTCTTTTCATATTTATCAATACAAGTGCTTATGTTTCAGGAATAAGCACCTGCTCTTTTCAATTTAAAATGCAATGATGAAAAAGTTTTTTTTAATACAATGTCTATTCTTATTGGGTGTATTTTCTGCCGACGCACAGTTCAATTTCAATTTCGGTGGAGACAGTCCGCTGCGTAAAATGCAGATAGCAGAAATGGCCATAACCAATCTTTACGTAGATCCGGTTGATGAAAACAAGTTGGCTGAAGATGCCATTAGAGGAATGTTGGAGAAGCTGGACCCACATTCTTCGTACACATCGGCTAAAGAAACGAAGGCCATGAACGAACCGTTGCAAGGTTCGTTTGAAGGTATCGGGGTGCAATTTAATGTCGTACAGGACACGTTATTGATTATTCAACCGGTTACCAACGGACCTTCTGAGAAGGTGGGGATACTTGCCGGCGACCGTATTGTTATGGTAAACGATACCGCTATCGCAGGGGTGAAGATGTCAAGAGAAGATATTGTACGTCGACTTCGTGGTCCGAAAGGCACTAAAGTGAAGCTGGGCATTTTTCGTAGAGGTATTCCGGAGGTACTTACTTTTATCGTAACACGTGACAAAATACCTGTTAAAACGCTCGATGCAGCGTATATAATCAAACCGAAAACGGGTTATATTCGCATCGGAAGTTTTGGTGCAACTACCTATAAAGAGTTTATGGACGCTGTGACTAGGCTGAAAACCGCCGGTATGCAACATCTTATTCTCGACTTGCAAGATAATGGTGGGGGCTATTTGCAGGCTGCTGTGGAGATAGCTAACGAGTTTTTGCAGCGTAATGATTTGATTGTTTATACGCAAGGACGTGCTTCCAAGCGCCAAGAGTTTAAAGCGCGGGGTAACGGAAAACTGTTATCGGGTCAGGTTATTGTGTTAATCAACGAGTTTTCTGCCTCTGCAGCTGAGATTGTTACAGGTGCGATACAAGACCAAGATAGGGGTATGGTGGTGGGAAGACGTTCCTTTGGTAAGGGACTTGTACAGCGTCCGGTTGAGTTTCAGGATGGAAGTATGATGCGATTAACCATTGCGCATTACTACACACCTTCGGGTAGATGTATCCAAAAACCGTATACAAAGGGCGATGCGGATGCGTATGAGAAAGAACTTGACAATCGATTTAAACACGGAGAATTGTATAGTGTCGACAGTATTCATTTTGCCGACTCCCTGAAGTTCCACACTTTACGTCGTCATCGCGTTGTTTATGGCGGTGGAGGCATTATGCCCGATGTCTTTGTACCGCTTGATACCACTCAGTTTTCACGTTTTCACCGTCAGCTTGCAGCAAAAAGTATTATCATTAACGCCAACTTGCGCTATGTAGACAATAATCGCAAGGTGTTGAAAAAGACGTATGCTACGTTCGCTGATTTCAATAAACGGTACGAGGTTCCACAGAGCGTGATTGATGAAATACTGAAAGAGGCCGAGAAACAAAAGATAAAACCCAAAGACGAAGCAGAATTAAAACAAACGCGACCCTATCTTAAGAGGCAGTTAAAGGCCCTTGTTGCGCGTGATATTTGGGACTTATCGGAGTATTTCCAGATAATGAATGAGGAGAATCATATTGTTCAAAAGGCTGTCGGTTTATTGGAACAATAAGTTGTACGAGTAGTATTTGCTATCTGTAGACATTCTGTTGAGTGTCGGGACGATTGATAAACGGGACATTGGTTCAAATCCAATGTCCCGTTTATGTTGAATAAGTATGCTGTTTGCTATGCATTAACAGCCAACAGGTAATAAAGTGTTTGCCCTTCGTCGTTGAATAAGTATGATGTTTACCACGCATTAATAGCTTAGACTGCCAACTCTATTGCAAACCGTTTGTTGAATAACCATGATGCTTGACGCTTGTTAACAGCTGAAATTTGGTAACTTGTATTCCAACGTGAATTGAATAATCGTGGGGTTTGATGCCTATTGGCAACCTCTGTATTCTCTTTGGCCACCGTTTGTAGGCTTATCTATCGACTTCCAAATACCCACAAATAAAAAATACACTAAAACTCTCAACGAGTCTTAGTGCATTTCTTATGTTTAACTTTAAAACTTTTCTAAACAAATGAAAGCCTCACGGTTTCCATTGTTCTCCTGTTAAACAATCTAACAATCTACCTTAAATCTAATAACTAAAAACCTAAATCTAATATTACTAACCTAAACAATCTATTAACCTTTTGACGTTGCAAAGATACGACGAAACGAAAGTTTGCGCAATACTTTTTACTTGTTTTGATGCTAAAACCACCCTTTTCTTGACCTAAATCAATAGTTTGTGTTCGGGCACAGATTATATTTTGCTGTTTTATACCTAATGAAACGCCAAATCTTTTCGCTACTTTGGGTATTACAAAGAAGTTTCTTCACAGTTTTACACCTTATTATATAGGAGGTCTTTTCTCTCCTTTTGGTATTGAAAAAGAAGTACTTGTCGTTTCACATCTTATTATATAGGAAGTGATTTTACTGTAATCACTTTCTGTTGTTTTGCCGATTGTAGTTTTTTTCTTAAGTTTGTGACTTATAACAGGCATTTAAACGGGCTGTATGCGAATTTTAATAGTGAACACAAGTGAGAAAAACGGAGGTGCCGCAGTTGCTGCTAACCGCTTGATGGAGGCCTTGAATAGCAACGGAGAGGATGCCAAAATGCTGGTGCGCGACAAGCAAACGGATGATAAAAGGGTTGTGACGCTTCGCCGTTCGCGGCTTCATTGGTGGCGGTTTTTGTGGGAACGTTGGTGTATTTTTCTGCATTTACATTTCTCTCGTCAACGTCTTTTTGAGCTTGATATAGCTAATACGGGTACTGATATTACAACTTTGCCCGAGTTTAAAGCTGCAGATATCATTCATCTTTCGTGGATTAACCAAGCTATGTTATCGCTTGCCGACATTAAAAAGATTGTCAACAGTGGTAAACCGGTGGTGTGGACAATGCACGATATATGGCCTGCCACGGCGATATGTCATTATGCCCGCGGTTGCAAACAGTTTCATACGGCTTGTCATCACTGTCCTTTGCTGCCCGGTGGAGGCGGAAACAACGACCTCTCGGCACGTGTTTGGCGTAAAAAAACTACTATTTTGCAAGATAAAAGCATTCTGTTTGTGGCTTGTAGTAAATGGCTTGAGGGTCAGGCAAAGCAGAGTGCACTATTGAAAAACCAGATTGTAACCAGCATTCCCAACCCTATTGATACCCGTATTTTTTGCAAACAACATAAAAAACAAGCTCGCCGGGCGTTCGGACTGCCTGAAAACAGACAACTGATATTATTTGTTTCGCAGCGTGTAACCGATGAACGAAAGGGTGTAAATTACTTTATTGAAGCCTTGCAACAGCTTGTCACAGAGCATCCTGCAATGAAGCAGAATACGGGAGTTATTATTTTGGGTGGTCATTCAGCCGAAGTAGCTGCTCGTTTGCCCATTCCCGCGTACGCCTTAGGTTATGTTAGCGATGCTCAAAAGATTGCTTCGGTCTACAATTCGGCAGATCTTTTCGTCCTTCCGTCGTTAGAAGACAACCTGCCCAACACCATTATGGAGGCTATGGCGTGTGGTATTCCCTGCGTAGGCTATCGTGTCGGAGGCATTCCGGAAGAGATAGACCATCTCAAAAACGGCTATGTGGCTGCTTATAAGGATGTAAACGATTTGGCCCGAGGTATTTATTGGGTGCTCAACGAGGCCGAATATGATGTTTTGAGCACACAAGCCATCGAAAAGGTTATCTCCTGTTATTCGCAGAAAGCCGTTTCTTTGCGCTATATCGAAGTTTATAATCAGGCGCTTGCCTTCAAAAAGCGTAAGCTATGATACATTTTTCTGTTATCACTTGTACCTACAATGCCGCTGCCGAACTGCCAAAAACACTGTCCAGCGTATATGCCCAGACCTACCCAAAGGTAGAACATTTGTTGCTCGATGGTGTATCAAAAGATGATACTTTAGCTCTAATCAAGGCTTATAAAGAACGTTCTGACGCGTCAGAAAATGGTCATACAGTTGTCGTTAAGTCCGAATCAGATAAGGGATTGTACGATGCAATGAACAAAGGTATTCAGCAAGCAACGGGCAATTATCTTGTTTTTCTCAACGCCGGCGATGTTTTTCCTACCGCGAATACACTTGAACAGATTGCCGGTTCGGTAGGAGAGGGCGAAGATTTTCCGGCTGTTTTATATGGCGATACCGATATTGTGAATGCCGAAGGACATTTTCTTCGTCATCGAGAGTTGGCTCCTCCCGAGCAGCTTTCGTGGCGTTCGTTCCGTCAAGGAATGTTGGTCTGCCATCAAGCGTTCTATGTCCGCACCGACATTGCCCGACAAACGCCTTACGATTTATCGTATAAGTTCTCTTCAGATGTCGATTGGTGTATTCGTGTCATGAAAGAAGCCGCGCGTAGAAACCTGCCTTTGCGCCATGTGCATGCTGTGGTCGTGGACTATTTGGAAGGTGGAATGACCGTAAAAAATCATCGTGCATCACTCAAAGAACGTTTTCGGGTGATGTGTCACCATTATGGTTGCGTATCAACAACAATGATGCATGTATGGTTTTTCATACGCAATCTGCTCCGTCGGTTTCGTAAATAAGTTTGTGTTGCAGCGAAAACGAGTGGTAACGACATAGTCTATTAACTAAATACATCAAAAAGAAATCTCCCGATAAGCATCTACTTATCGGGAGATTTTGTTGAATAAATATCTGAAAACTTATTTACAGTTATCTTTAAACTATGATTATGAGTATCTTAAGATTTGTCCCGGTCTGATTTTCTCGTTCTTTTTCATGTGATTCAGACGGCAAATGGTAGCCACAGATACTCCTCTTTTTGCAGCGATAGATGTAAGTGTTTCGCCCGATGCCACCTTGTGATACAGCTTTTCAGCCATATTCGTCTGTGCCAAGGCAGTGGTTTCTGGCTTATTCTTCTTGTCTTTAACAATTTCGCCATATACTTCTGCACGGGTATAACTACCGTTACCCACAACGCCTCTCAGGCGAGTTGCTTCTGCAGAAGCCATTTCATAGGTAGAGCGACGGAACATATAACTGTCTGCAATGATATCTTGTGAATGAAAATCGAAGAACAGTGCGGGGTTAAGCGCTACACCACAAAGACGCGTTTCAAAGTGTAGGTGCGATCCCGTACTACGTCCGGTGTTGCCTCCTAAGCCAATTGGTTCTCCAGCTTTTACGTCTTCGTTCACTGTAACCAATTGTTTGGAGAGGTGTGCATAAGTTGTCTCCAGTCCGTTGGGATGTCGAATAATGATATATTTACCAAAACCACCAGCCTCGTACTTCACAATGCGCACCTTTCCGCTAAATGCAGCGCGTATGGTGTCGCCTATATAAACTTTGATATCCAATCCTTTATGGTGCCCCCCCCAACGAGGTCCGAAGTTGCTTGTTAATACTCGGCTCGGTGTGGGCATGCAGAAATGACGCAGGTCGATAAGAAAAGAATCGGGCAACGCCGTGATATGGTGTGTCCGTGTATTGTCCCAGTCTTCGTAAAGAGCTGATGCAGGCGATTGTGCTGTTTCTTTTTTAATAATGTTTTGTAGGGCAAGCGTATCCAGCGATTTCATCTTCCGGTCTACGGGTGCTTGTCTGGCTAAAAGATCTTGGCCACAAACAGGCAGCGCGCTTGTTACAAAAAGAGCTGCGAATGCAATGGCCTTGACGGTTGTTTTAAATTTCATTTTCTTCAATATTAATTCAACATAGGTGAAATACAGAGACGTAAAGTTTCACCGATTAGAACCATTCAAAACGTAATGGTTAAAAGCGATTTATCAAAAGACAGCGCAAATATACGGAAAATATATCGAAAATAGAGTATACTTAACAGTTGCAACATTGATTTTAACACATTTGTAATTTGCGGATTTTTGTGCTTTTAATTTGTATATATTATGGTATAGCAATATTAGGGTAAGTTTCAAATCGTAACTTTTTTAACCTTTTGTTACACTTTGAGTTTTCTTTTTTCATTACAAACCGTTTCTTCAATCTAGAGAAAAACTTTCGTTTATTTGGTCAGAAATCAGGTTTTAAAATCCCAAAGCATAGGTTTTGAGTTGCAAAAGCATAGCTTTTGGGATGCAAAACATCATCTTTTGGAGGATAAAACCTATGTTTTTGCAACCCGAAAAACACGGTTTTAGGATGAAAAACGGCATAAAACAGAGTTGAAAATTAACATTTCCGTTGTAAGTTATTGATTATCAACTGTCAAAAATACTCGCGTATTGATGAACGAAGGAACAGTTGGTTGCAAATATGCGCGTATTTTGAAGTGAGCCATCTCTTTTTAATAATCGTAAAAGTAACAATCTGATAGTTTTCTAACTCAAAAATTGATAACTCATTTTTTAGACAGCTTATATTTCAAACCTTCAATAAAAGTAAATAAAGGATGTAACAACAAAGCATAAAAAAGGGGATGCCAAGCACACACACACCGCTTGTAACATCCCCATGAGTCATTGACAAAAAAATAAAAAAAATGACTCTATTCGTTCAATATCTTTCTATCAATATGTTGCGCTTATTTTTCGACAACACCTGATAACGCCGCGAAGATAGAAAATATATTTTATACGTGCAATACTTTTTTAAAGTTTTAAGGCAAAATAGATTGTTTTTAGCACAAGTCAATGGGGTGGGAGAATGCCTAAGATAGGCTATTCAACACCAAAGAAGACCTAAGAAGAGAGACAAAAATGAAAGAAGTAAGATGAATAAATACAATAACGAAAACAGATGTTGGTGCTTATTATCAGTTGGTTATAAAAAGTTGCATTTTTGTTTTTTGTCCTTTTTGCACAAATGCAACTTTTTATAAAATCGTTTTTAGATACCTTTGCCGTACAAAAAATTAACCCTTCAATCATTTAACAATTTATGATACGTAAAAATTTATTGTTTTTGTTTTTGTCGTTTGCGGCCATGTCGGTGTTCGCCCAAACTTCAATAAAAGATGTAAGAACACATCCCGAATGCTATTTTCTGCAAACAGGCGATGTAGCCAGCAGTTTACAGTTGCTCCCTCCACCACCTGCGCCGGGCAGTACGCTGTTTCAAAACGATGAAGCACGCTACAAATGGGGTAAGGCACAACGCAATACACCCCGTGGAGACCAGGCCTATACCGATTCCAATCTTGACGGCGAGGGGGTAGCTTATGCCCTTTCGGAGGCTTTCGGTATAAAAATTTCGAAAGAAACAACCCCCGAAATTTATAAACTTGTAGCCAAAATGCGCGAAGATGCAGGCGATTTGGCCACTCGTGAGGCGAAAAATCATTACATGCGTATTCGCCCTTATTCTTATTATAAAGAGCAAACTTGTAATCCGGAACAACAGGCTGGTCTCTCAACCAATGGTTCTTATCCCTCCGGACACACGGCTATCGGCTGGGCAGAAGCCCTTGTGTTGGCCGAAATAAACGTAGACCGGCAGAACGAAATTCTGAAGCGTGGCTACGAAATGGGCGAAAGCCGAGTGATATGCGGCTATCATTTTCAAAGTGATGTTGATGCTGCCCGTATCGTTGCCAGTGCTGTTGTGGCCCGACTTCATGCCAACAAAATGTTTATGAAGCAACTGAATAAAGCCAAAGCAGAGTTTGCACGCTTGGTGAAAGCAGGAAAAGTAAAGAAAAGCGGCGTACAGTAAACGCGGCATCTTTGCTTTTATTCATGAGACTTTTTTCTCTACCTTGACACTAAAAAATAAAAGATAAACCTAAAAACCATACTAGAATGAAAATCAGAAAACTATTATTCGTGTGCGCGGCGCTATGGGTCTTCACCCTGAAAGCTGCGGCCCAAGGTGGCATTATCACAGGAACGGTAACCGACGAAACGAAAGCTTTTCTGCCGGGTACCACCGTTTGGCTGAAAGGAACTAAACAAAAAGTAGTGACAGATATCAACGGAAAATATACGATATTATCGGTTCCGAAGGGTAAAAACGAACTACAATTTACCTTTATAGGTTACGAAACACAAACCATAGAGGTAACTTTACGGGATGATGAAACTATCACTCGAAACATAAAGATGAATCTTGCCAGTATATTAGGTAAGGAAGTGGTGATTAGTACGCAAGCAAGAGGACAGACCGCAGCCATTAACCGACAGCTCAACGCATCGGGAATTATCAGTGCCGTATCAAGTGAAAAACTTGCTGAGCTGCCTGATGAGAATGTGGCAGATGCCATTGGGCGACTTCCCGGCCTAATGGTTCAACGAGATGGAGGCGAAGGACAAAAGATTATTATTCGTGGTTTGGACCCTAAATATAACTCGGTGGCCATTAACGGAATGAGTTCGCCCTCGACAAGTGCCAGCGATCGAAGTGCTGATTTAAATATGATATCGCCTGAAATCGTAGGTGGTGCAGAGGTTTTAAAAGCCAATACTGCCGATAAAGATGCTGACGGATTGGGTGGAACGGTGAATTTGATTATGAAAAATGCGCCGAAGGGTTTGAAATTGAGCGTTACGGGACAAACCGGTTATCATTCGCAAATTCGCAATATTGGAAATATTAAGGGTAATGTACTGGTGAGCAATCGTTTCTTTAAGGATAAGTTGGGGCTTATTTTTACAGCCAGTGCAGAGCAAACCGACCGCAGTAACGATCGATTTATTGGAGCTTACAAAGTGAACGGCAATACGCCGACACCGGGATTGTCGTACACCAAACCGTGGATTACAAGTACGCGTTTGCAATCGAACTTGGAAAAGCGCAGCCGTTACAATGTAAACCTGAACTTTGATTTCGATTTAGGGCATGGCTCTAAAATTAAAATGTATAATCTATTCAGTGCGTTGGGGCGCGACAGAGATATCCGAGAGAAGCGTTACGACCTCGAAGGAGGACGTTTGAGATATGCGCAAACCGACGCAGATATGAAAGGAAGCGTACTGACCAACATGTTGCAGGGTGAGCATAACTTCTGGAGTTCTACTTAACTGGGGATTTGGTCGCAGCGACTCGCGTCAAAGAACGCCTTACGAACATCAAATGGAGTTCAGAATGAACACACCGTTTACCGTCGATATTAACTCGTTGGGAACGCTCCCACCGCATATGGTGTCGGCTCCGAGCAATATTAATGAGCAAGATCTTACGCAATATTATCTCTATGAAGGACGCTTTACTACCGAACGAACCAGCGAAATGGAGTATAGCGCTTGGCTCGACTGGAAGAAATCCTTTGATTTCGGAAAGGACTTCAGCGGTTATATAAAAATAGGTGGTAAGTATCGGCAGAAAGAACGCGAACGTTTGACCGACCGAAACTATCGCCGTCTGGACCAAAATGCCAATCTGATTTATGCCAATATGCCTACGCTCACCCCGTCGCAATTCGATAGCAGATATGTGGGTATTACCGACTTTCTTGACAATGGTTTTAAACATCGCGATTTCTTGAGCAACCGTTACAACAATCTCGACTTTAATTTCGCGCTCAACCAACAGGCAATGAGCAACTTTTATGATGTAAACTCGGCTGTTTATCGTCCAATTCTTACTACCAAAATACAAAAAGATTACGACGGAAACGAGAAGATTACCGCTGCTTACATTATGGGCGAATTCAACATCGGCAAATATATCACCTTTATTCCGGGTGTGCGTTACGACCATACAAGTATGCACTACGGGGCGTATAGCGGTGTAAATGTACCCGAAGATGAAACTCAAGAGCTGGCGTTTGACTATACAAGAACTACCGATTCTAACACATTCTCCTACTGGTTGCCGCAAATTCACCTGCGCATTAAGCCGCTTCAGCAGTTAGATATCAGGTTGGCTTATACCGAAACGCTGTCTCGTCCCGACTACGAGTTATTGGCTCCGCGAACCATTATCAAGTCGAACATCGGCGAAGTAACCTATAACCGTACGAACTTGAAGCCCGCTTTATCGAAAAATATCGATGCTATCGTATCGTTTTACGAACCTAAAATCGGTCTGTTTACCGTGGGTGGATTCTATAAAAAGATAAAGAACTTTATCTATACACGGTCGGCTTTCCTTATTGATGGTACTGCAACCGACCCTGCCAACTTTGGTTTGGCATCGAGTTTAACAGGTTCAGGCATTACCTATGCATTGAACAGCCCGTACGATGCAACGATTAAAGGTGTTGAAGTGGATATTCAAACGCAGTTGCGGAGACTTCCCGGCTTACTGAAAGGCGTAGTTTTAGGAGCCAACTTCACTGTAATGGATTCGGAAATGGGGTATTTTGAAACCAATAAATCAAGAGTTCGTAACCCCAATTATGTAGTGGGTAATGGTACAAAACCCTTCTTACCGGTGAACAAAGATACTGTTTACTACGACCGTTTGCTCAAGCAGCCCTCGTTCTTGGCCAACTTTTCGTTGGGATACGATTATAAAGGATTTTCCGGTCGCTTGTCGTACACTTATCAAGGCAACATCCTTGTATCCGAACAACATCGTTCAGATGGAGCTGATGTTGAGTCGACAAAGGCATTTGCAAAGTGGGATTTGCAGCTCAAACAACGTATTAACAAACAGTTCCAAGTATATGCCAGTGCGGCAAATATTTTCAACTGGTCTGATAGTAAGAAGAGAAACGTCACCGGTTATCCGTCGAGTGTCGAGCTTTATGGCTCTTCCTTCAACATCGGATTAAAGTACGACATCTTTAAATAAGCGCGGATGGATATTTCCATATCGTTAACATCAAAACGAAATAGAATATGAAAACAAGAAATAATATGCCGCACTGCATATCGGCAACAATCAAAAAGAGAATGTTGGGTGTTTTAACTGTTCTCGTGGGAATGGTTTTGACAGTATCTGTGCTTTCAAGTTGCGAACCCAAAGAAACCTTTGCAGAAGAAAATACGGTATTACCACCGGTTACTCCGCAAGAAATTGTGCGCGTAGCACCTGATGATGGTGTAGTTCGAATTAACTCGCTGACGAAAGCAATAGCCGCCAATGGCGATGCCGTTTACGAATTGGAACGTGGTGGTATTTATTATCTCGAAGGTAAAAATGTTATCAATAAGAATGTTATTATCAGGGCAGCAAAGGGCACAGGAGAACTTCCCACCATTCAACCGTTGTCGGATGAACAGGGGCAGCTGAATGCAGACATGCTCAGATTTGAGGCAAACGTAACCTTTGAGAATATTTATTTCAACGGAAAAGATGCCGCATCTAATAATATGATGCAGCGTTTGTTTCGTACAGACAAAGCGAATCTGCGGATAACGTTCGACAGCTGTTTCGTAGAAAACTGTCGTAACTTCTGCATTCGCACAGATGCCAAAGAGGGAAAGTTTTATATCAAGAACTCCACCTTTCGTAATTTGGCGCTTACTTCCGATCCTGCCAACGGCCGTTTGTTCGATTCGCGTGGTAACCAACAAGATACCATTTCGATTGTTAACAGCACCATTTACAATATGACGGGTCATCTTATCCGCTTTGATAACGCTATTATGAACTATTTTGAGTTTAAAAACAACACGGTGTACAATGTGGGTTTTCATTTCCAAATTAATTATGCCATGACTGTGGTTATCGAGAATAACATCATTGCCAACATGGGATGGAAGGCTGCAACCAAAGCTTCTTCAGCCGTATTTTGGGATGTAAGCGAGTTCACGGCAGATGGAGTGCATCGTCCGGAAGATATGCGCATTACTATTCGAAACAACAATTTGTTTACCGTAGATGCCATTAAGGCGCTTTATACGAAATATCCCAACAATTTTGAAAGGCAACCTTTGAATGCAACTGGTCAAAATTTGATAACCAAAGGTTTGTTGGTTTACACCAATAACATCTCTGAAGTGCTTACGTTCGATAATGCCCCGGCATTGCCCATGACCTATATTGAAAAGTATTTTGAGGTGGGTAGCAAGGGTATGTCTAAGTTTGCAGATCTGCCTTTCTATGTCGATGAGAATGGCATCGATGGCTTTACAAACGGCCAGACCTTTACATTCAGGTATCCATCGACCGCCCAATCGGCTACAGCTTCTACAACCGGAGGTAGATTAGGCTCGTCGATGTGGAGCAATTAAAATAAGTGATAACAGCTGTTTTATTTGCAATTGTACACATTATGAAGAAAACTTTATATATCAAACATCTCTTAAGCGCGTTTCTTTTATGCGTTTTCCTGCTCTCTGCAGTAAGTTTAGAGATTTCGGCTCAAACGCTTCCGGGTAATGTGAAGATGTCTGCGGGTCATCCTCGACTGTTAATGAAGTCTGGTGATGAGGCTTTTATTAAGGCTTCGATTGGTAAAGACGCTTTTTGGAAACAAAACGACAGTCTGTTAATGCGTGCTGCCGGCGAGATACTTCCTATGCCCGAGTCGCATTATGTGGTGATAGGCAGACGCTTGCTGGATGTTTCGCGCGAAACGTTGCGACGTGTTTTACTATTGGGTTATGCCTTTCGCATTACCGGAGATACCTGTTACAGTAACCGGGCCGAAAAAGAATTGTTGGCAATATGCCGGTTTAAAGACTGGAATCCGAGTCATTATCTTGATGTGGCAGAGATGACAACTGCCGTTGCTATCGGTTACGATTGGCTTTATTCTGTGCTCTCGCCCAACGTCAGGGTAGAGTTGCGAAAAGCGATTATCTCAAAAGGTCTTCGCCCTTCGTTCGACAGTCGGTATAACAATTGGCTTGATCGGGTAAATAATTGGAACCAGGTGTGCAACACAGGGATGGCGTATGGTGCGCTGGCCATTTACGAAGAAGCTCCCGCTTTGGCAGACAGCATTATCTCGCGGTCGATCAAATCGGTTATCAAACCGATGAAAAATTACGCGCCCGACGGTGCTTATCCTGAAGGTTATTCGTATTGGGGCTTCGGAACTACCTATAATGTGATGCTCATTGATGCACTGGAGAAATGCTTCGGTACAGACTTTGGGTTGTCACAACAAAAGGGTTTTCTACCCACGGCCGGTTTTGTGTTACACATGGTAGCACCTGATCTTGATTCGTTTAATTACGGAGATAATAAAGATTCGGGCAGAATGAGTCCGGCAATGTTTTGGTTGGCGAAGCGAAACAATGACTTGTCGTTGCTGTGGAATGAGCGTAAGCTCTTTGAACACGGCAATAAACACAAGCTAATGGATTATCGTTTCTTTACGTTGGCTTTGCTTTGGGGGGCGGGTATGGATATGTCTGCTCTGCCTCAACCGCAGAAGAAGACTTGGTTCTCGCCTGCTTCGGTCACCCCTGTTGCGCTGATGCGCACCTCGTGGAAAGGTAAAAAGGGTATCTTTTTGGCTTTTAAAGGTGGTTCTGCCAGTGCCAGTCATGCCCATTTAGATGCAGGTTCATTTGTGTTGGTGGCCGATGGTGAGCGTTGGGCGATGGACTTCGGGCGGCAGGATTACCATTCGTTGGAGTCCCGGGGCATGGATATTTGGAATAAAACGCAGAACTCTGATCGTTGGAAAGTGTTCCGTTACAACAATCAGGCTCATAATACGCTTACCTTCAATGGGCAAAACCAAAGGGTAGACGGCTATGTGTCGATTGCCGAAACATCCGATAATCCTGATTTCTCGTATGCCATTGCCGACCTTACCCCTGTGTATGCAGGTCAGATTAAAGAAGCTAAACGGGGTGTTGCATTGGTTAGCAAGCGGTATGTTGTTGTGCGCGATGAGTTGCAAACAGGAGCAAAGGCCACACGGGTACGCTGGACAATGCTTACACCGGCTGATGTAAAGCTCGTTGGAAAAAACAAAATCGAACTGTGGCAGAAAGACAAGCGGCTGACGCTATGGGTGGAAAGTCCTGCTAAAATAACATTGAAGACGTGGAGTACAAAGCCCGTTACCGACTACGATGCGGAAAATCCGGGTACGGTTTTGGTGGGCTTCGAGGCTCAACTGCCTGCCAATAGTCGCCAAGTACTGCAAGTGCGTCTTGTCCCCGGCGACAAATCGGTAGCTGAAACCCAAATACAAAGTCTTAACCGCTGGAAAACCAAGCGATAAATAACCCTTGCACATTCGGCATCGAGTTAATCGACCGATGGCGAATGTGCATCTCTTTGATAGAACAAATCATTATGACAACAAAAAAAATCTTAGTACTTGCCCTTTCTTTCACCCTTTTGGGTTGTAAATCTACTGACAGTATGCAGACCGTTTTAAACAAAGGTATCCAACGGGCAACCCAACAATCGGAGCTGTTGGCTGCAACAATGGCTAACGAAAAAGACAGTCTGCCCCGTACATTTAATGCCGACGGACGCCTTGTGAAGTCTAATTCGCACTGGTGGTGCAGTGGTTTCTTTCCCGGAACACTGTGGTATCTTTACGAAGCAACGGGCAGTGATCGCCTCAAAACATTGGCTGAAACCTATACACAACGCGTAACCGACCAACAGTATACCACCGACAATCATGATGTAGGTTTTATTTTGATGTGCAGTTTTGGCAATGGCTACCGCCTTACACATAACCCTCAATACATCTCTGTATTGCTCAACGGAGCTAAATCTTTGTCAACCCGTTTTAAACCGGTTGTCGGACTGATTCGCTCTTGGGACACAAAAACCGACAAATGGCGTTATCCCGTCATCATCGATAACATGATGAACCTCGAATTACTTGAATGGGCAGCCAAACACTCCTCTGAAAACAAGTACTCAGAAATTGCCATGCAACATGCCCTTAACACCCTTAAAAACCACTTTCGACCCGATTTCAGCTCTTATCATGTCATCGGTTACAACCCCGAAACAGGGGCAGTAGAACAAAAAAACACGCATCAGGGATATGCACACGAGTCTTCTTGGGCGCGCGGACAGGCTTGGGCACTCTATGGATTTACGATGATGTATCGTGAAACAGGCGACGAACGCTTCTTGCAGCAGGCTAAAGGTGTTGCTAACTTTATCATAAACCATCCTCGTTTACCGAAAGATAAAGTGCCTTATTGGGACTTTGATGCTCCTGAGATTCCTCATGCATTGCGCGATGCCTCTGCTGCTTCTATCATGGCCTCTGCTTTTATTGAACTGAGCAACATTACTCGTGCTGATAAAGCATTCTCGCAAAGCTGTCTGCGCATAGCCGAACGGCAGTTGCGCACACTTACTTCATCAACCTATTTGGCTGAACCCGGCACCAATGGCGGCTTTATTCTGAAACATTCGGTGGGTAATAAGCCCAAAGGAACTGAAGTTGATGTACCTCTTACTTATGCCGATTACTACTATGTTGAGGCACTTGTACGCTACAAAAAGCTGTTGAAAAAGTAAAAAAACTGTCTCGATGCCGTATTAAAGAGCTTCATTCCTTGCTTCAAAGGTAAAAGGTGAAAGCACTGAAAGATGAAAAGAAGTGGGAGTAAATACCTGTGAGAGAGGGAAAATGCTTACATTTGTAAGCGGTTGAGGCTGGATAGACTACCTCTTAGGAGGCATTTGGCTCTGTAAAATCAGCTTCTACGATTTTCGTATAGATATAAGATGATATGTAGATGTGGAACTTTGACTCTTTGATGAATGAAGGGGTGTTTCTTACACTGATACAATCAATTATGTCAGTTGGAGGTGTTTGTCTATCGGTTAATATGAAAAAAGATACGGACAGATGACAATTGAAGATTATACACACGAGGCTGTAGCATTGCTAAGCCGGCTGATTGCCACGCCATCCGTGAGTGGGGACGAGGCGAAAGTAGCGGATATCGTGGCGGAACGTATCGCGGCTTATGGCTTAAAACCTCAAAGAGAGGGAAACAATGTGTGGGTTGTGGCGCCGGGATACGACGAAAATCGCCCCACCTTATTACTTAATGCGCACCTCGATACGGTGCGAGCGGTGGACTCGTGGACAAGAAATCCGTTTGAACCGACACTTGATGGTGACTTGCTTTACGGATTGGGAAGCAATGATTGCGGTGGTGGATTAGTGTCGTTGTTGCAGGTTTTTCGCTTGTTAATACAGCACCCGCAGAGTTATAACCTTGTTTATTTGGCGTCGGCAGAAGAAGAAGTTTCGGGTAAAGATGGAATAGAGCGTGTGTTACCCTTGTTGCCCAGAATTGATTTGGCCATTGTGGGCGAGCCGACGGAGATGCAACCGGCAGTGGCAGAGAAGGGTTTGATGGTGCTGGATATAAAATCTCGAGGTGTAAGCGGCCATGCGGCACGCAATGAAGGAGTAAATGCGATATATGCGGCACTACCTGATTTGGAGTGGTTGCGTACGTATCGGTTTGAAAAAGTAAGTGATTTCTTGGGTCAGACAAAGATGACGGTGACGATGCTTAATGCAGGAACACAGCATAATGTGGTACCCGACGTTTGCCGAATGGTGGTAGATGTGCGCACCAATGAACTGTATACGAATCGTGAAGTGTTTGATACCGTTTGTCGAAATGTGCGGGGAGAGGTGCAGGCACGTTCTTTCCGACTGGGTGCTTCGCATATCGACATAGACCATCCGGTTATTGTTCGTTGTGTCGAAATGGGGATGAAACCGTTCGGTTCGCCCACATTATCCGACCAAGCGTTGATGCCTTTTACCTCATTTAAGTTGGGACCGGGTGCGTCTTCGCGTTCACATGCCGCCGACGAATTCATTAAAATTAGCGAGATACATCATGCTTTACAGGTGTATATCGCGCTGTTTGATGGAAAAAGTATTACTTAAAGAGGATGCTATATCTGCTTGTTTGATAAAAGTTGAATGTTAATAATGAAAGTGAAGCATAGCTACGGAATACTTAGAAGAATGGTTG
Source organism: Hoylesella saccharolytica JCM 17484 (assembly GCF_000614205.1). GTDB lineage: Bacteria > Bacteroidota > Bacteroidia > Bacteroidales > Bacteroidaceae > Prevotella > Prevotella saccharolytica. Next base: position 166,857 of record NZ_BAKN01000002.1, on the reverse strand, counting down.
CAACGATTGTTATTATTGTAACAACCACCTCCGTAAATGCTCATTCTGTTGTAGGTGTCTCTGGAATAGCTTTCGGAACCAGTTATGAAGAGGCTTTGCAGGGTATCGAAGAACAATTTGGTAAACCTTTATCGCGAACCGAAAACCGTTTGGTTTACCGCGATAAAGATTTTATGGGGGTACGATTTCAAGAGTTAACGTTTGGTTTTCAGAAAGATGACAAGGGACGTACCTACTTCAATGAGGCACGTTTTACATTGCAAGCAGGTAGCAAGGCTAATGCACGTAAGTATGTGGAAACGATTGCCAACCGGATGGCCGACGAATATCCCGGTGTTTCAAAAGACTTGGAAGAAGATGGTTCGCCTTTCTATAAAGGTGGCACATCGCCATTTATCGGTAATTATCTTTTTACCATCTACGTATATCCGGGTCGCAATGGCTACCAAACGGTGTTAAGATATGGCCCTCTTCCATATGTAAAATAAGGCTTTTGGGAGAGGAAAGAAGAATGGTTTCGTTCCTATTAATGCGCCGAAAGCCCTACTAACGACATTATCTTCCTAACCAAACTTCGGGGTTCAGCTTTGCCGTTTCTTTGCGTAATTGAAATTGAAGGATGTTGTCTGCACCAACAGTACCGAGCCCTTGACGCGTAGATACTTTCTGTCCCTTGTTAACAAGAACCGATTTGAGGTTACAATAAATTGAGATATAAGCACCATGACGTACCATTACAACCATTGTTCCACCATAGCCAAACACTGCACTGACTTCACCATCGTAGATGCTACGTGCCATACAACCGGCAGAACCCATGATATTGATGCCTTTATTGTCTAAGTGAACACCTTTCAAGCCATCTACACTGTATTGTCCGAAATGACTTACAACGCGATAACTGCCGGTAATAGGCATAGGCAGACGTCCCCGATTGGCCTCAAAGCCCCCACTTAACATACGGTCGACAGTGCTGAGTTTGCGCATGTCGTCGGCATCTTTGCGTACTTCGGCAATCTCTTTTTCATTGCGCGAGCGCTCTGCTTCCGCTTTTCTTTCCACCGCTTTCCGCTCTGCTTCCGCTTCACGTGCAGCCTGTTCTGCTTTTGCTTTGCGTTCTGTGGCTGCCCGTTGTGACTGCGCTGCATCGTGCGTTTTTGACCTTTCGGCTTCCGCGGCTGCAGCGTTGGCCTCTGCACGCAGCTTCTCTTCGCGTGCTTTTGCTTCTGCTATACGCCGTGTATTCTCGCGTGCTGCTGCTTCAGCTGCCGCCTTTTTGCGTGCCAACTCTTCTGCCTTGCGCTTCGCTGCTTCAGCAGCTTCAGCCTTTTTCCTGGCTTCAGCCTCTGCCCGAACACGTGCTTTTTCAACTTCTATTGCAATAAGATGATCAATTTGGGCGTTCAACACAGCATCTTTCTTGCGTTGTTCGTCGATAAGTGTTTGTATGGTGCGTTGCTGTTTTTGTAGTCCGGCAACCATTTTCTGTTGTTCGTCTTGCTTGGTTTGTAAGACAGCATGTTCTTTTCGGTCTTTATACAACAAGTTATTCTTTTGTCCTCTGACCTGTTCGAGTTGTAAATTCTTCTCGTTTATTTGTTCTTGCTTGTTTTTAACGAGCTCTCCCTGCGCCTTTTGATACGATGCATATTCGCGCACAAAACGCAGTCTGCGGTACATCTGCGCAATATCTTTGGCCGAAAAGATGAACATCAGGTTTTCTTGTACCGTGCGATGACGAGCCATATAACGCATCGACTTGATGTATTTGGTCTTATGATTGTTGAGCTGTTGTTCAAGAGTGACGAGCTGAGATTTAAGAATGTCGATGTTTCCGTTAAGCAATGTGATGTCTTTCTGTATGCCTTCGATAGACTTTTTGCGCTCATCGATTTCGCTGTTGATGATCAACAGGTTTTGCATCCGTTTCTTAACATCGGCCTGATTGGCCCGAAGTGCCGCCTCTTGTTGACGTATTTGCTGTTTAATAGCTTCACGTTGCCCCTGTAGACCACGAATGGAAGGGGTGAGATAGTCGTTGGAAGGCTTTGTTGAGGTTGTATTTTGTTTACCCCGTTTGGGCCTTATGGTCTTTTTTGATTGCGGCTTTACAGCTTTCGGTAACGGCTTTACGGCTTTTGCAGGTTGCATTTTCCCGTTTTTTTTCGATGTAACCTGTGTTGTGTGTGCTTTCGTTTGAGGAGTATTTTTCCTTTGTCCGTTTGCTAAAAGGACAAAAAGCAATAGTGAAAGAATAAGAAAAGAATACTTCATTTACCGGCTAATATTCATTCGCTTACATATTCATCAGTCTATTGAAGACATCTTCTAACTCAACTCTTTTGTACTTATCTGAAATAACGGTGCGCGTTTCCCACTCAGAATCGGTTCTCACGTCGTTCATTTGAATGCTGACCTGGACGTTGGGACGGCTTGAAATAGCCGTAGAGTAAAAAGTAAACACCTGTGTTGCGGGGAAGTTCTTCACGCCGACACTTCTGAAATCGCTGTATTGCCAATTGAGTTTCGAGGTGCCGTTGTTCCCACCTGAATAAGCAACATCTGCCGAATGGATGCGTCCGGTCGTAGGATCGGTGTTCCAAATATAACTCATACTGCCATTGATAAGCGAAACAAGATAAGTTGCAGGATCACTGAAATCAACCTTGAAATTCTTTAAGTCGTTCTCGGAAACACGCTGAGTGCCGGGCAAAAGCAATTGATTCCAGAATAAAGCTTGTAGACTATAAAAGCTTAGGCCATTGTTTTTGAGAAAGTCCAGCTGTGTATAATCTGCCTGAATATACTCTTTGTGAACGCGATCGACTACCAATACGTAGTCAGGAGTAAACTCAATGCGTCCTACTTCAGTACCAATTAGTGGAATAAAAAGTTGTAAACGAATTACCTCATCTTTGCGCATACGCACCATTCCCGGTGTTGTTATGTTCCGATCGCTTGTTTTTAAAGTGAAAGACATGTTACCTACAATATTCTTTGCATACAGCTGGTTGTCTGAAACCTTCTGTACGAATGATAACATCTTCAGCGATGACACTTTGGATGACACTGTTTGCTGTTGCGTTGTATCGTTTACTTTGACGTCGACAATGGTTTTCTTTGCTTTGCAAGATACCCAACAAAAGGTCATGCAAACAGCTAATAGCCTTATAACTGATATTTTTTTCATTATCAAAGATTTGTTTTTGATGAATCCTTTATATACCTTTTTGCTTTAATCTTTCTGCTGATAAGAGCGTTTTTACCACCTATTTCGAGGGCTTGTTTCCAATAATCGATGGCCTGATCCGTTTTCCCGTTCATCGCATAGATATCTCCGGCATGCTCAATTACTGTTGCGCTCTTTACACTATCTGTGTCGTTGGCCAGTGCTTGGTCAATATACGACAATGCTTCAGCGTATTTTTTCTGCATAAATAATACCCAAGCGTAGGTGTCTAAGAAGGTTGTATTGGTGGGTTGTGCTTTAATCGTTTTGTAACTCATCGCTTCAGCCCGACTCAGATCTTTACCTTTCTCACTTAAATAATAAGCGTAGTTGTTGAGACATTCGATATTATCAGGCTTCCATTGCAAGCAACTGTCGTATGCAGCAAATGCTTCTGCCGGCCGTCCTTTCTGATGAAGGATGTCGCCCATGATAGCATAAAAGTCTGAAACAAAATCTTTGTTGCTCTGTGCATTGATTTCGCTAACTCCCTTTCTGAATGTATCTAATGCCTTATCCTTATCATCTTTTTGGAAATAAGCTATCCCCATAAAGTAATAAAAGGCCATTTCGTCAGGGTTATAAGCCTGTGCTTGTTCGCAAAGTGTGATGATTTCGTCCCATTTTTTTTCTTTCCACTTATTTTGTAACAGCCTTATACGAGCACCGGAATTATCCGGATTGATTGTAAGAACGTATGTCAAGGCTGCGTTAACCATGCTGTCGGGCATCTGCTTTACCGACATATAGGCTGCCTGTAGCTCTGCAATGGTTCCGTCTTTGGGGGTTTCTTTTAGTATTCGGGTAAAAAGTTGGAGTATTTTTGTACTGTCTCCACCCTCGCTTTCATTTTCTTTCAGTACCTGCTTAATCAGATTTACCTTCGTTTCGGCATCTGTTTTGGGGTTCATCAGCATTTTGTCGCGTAGCCGAACAGCTAAAGTATCCTCGCCTTTTGCCTTATAATAATCGTACAAAGATGCTTGTGCGTATGCGTTATCAGGTTCTTCTTTCAGTGCCTCGTTGAATATTCTGTAAGCTTCTTTTTCTCTTTCGTTTTGCATGAGCCAGTTTCCCAGCATCAATTGGTAGCTTATATCGTTGGGATGTTCATCCGAAAGTTTCTTCAAAGATTGGTAAGCTGCTTTCTTATTATCCAACATTTCGTAGGCACGAACTTTGGTTAGGGTGATGTCTTCACTGTTTCCGTTTATTTCTTCCATTCGATTCACGGTACGAAGAACCCCTTGAAAGTCTTTCTTTTGATTGTAAAGTTGCATTAAAATCTGCAATGCATCCTCGTTTTCTCTGTTGTTTGCACACAGCTTTTCGTACGTATCGATAGCTTTATTGTAGTTGCCTGTACTGATATAAAACTGTGCCAATCGCTCGATATAACTGCTATTGTCGGGTCTTAAAGCAGCGGCTTTCTCCAGATTGGCCAGCGCCAGCGAGTCATTTTTTAGTTGCGAATAATATAAAGCTTGTGTATAATAGACCTCTGCAGCGTTCGGCTGGATATCCAGACAGTGTTGCAAAAGGTCGAAAGCTGCTGTGTAATGCTCTGCATTTTGTTGACGGATGGCCTCCAAAAAGAAGTAATTAAAGCGTTGACGGTCGTTATACGAGAGCGTATCGACAACAACAGAAGGGGCCGTTTGGACTTTCTTTTTCTTCGCCCAAGCAGGAATTCCGACACACAAAACCATCAATAATCCGATGATCGGTGTTGTAAAATGTTGTAAATGTAGCTTCATTTGATTTATTTCACGCCTGTATGGCCATATCCTCCGGCACCTCTTTCGGTTTCGTCGAGTTCGGAAACTACTGTAAATACCGCTTGTTCGTGGCGTGCTATCACCATTTGTGCAATGCGTTCGCCATCGTTTATGATAAAATCTTCATTCGAGAAGTTGATTAACAGAACCATGATTTCCCCACGATAATCGGCATCTATTGTTCCAGGTGTATTTAAAACGGTTATTCCATGTTTTAAAGCCAGACCGCTACGAGGCCTTATTTGTGCCTCGAAACCTACGGGAAGTGCAATGAAAAGACCCGTTTGTACAAGCCGTCTTTCCATGGGTCGAAGCGTAATAGGTGCGTCGATGTTGGCTCTAAGATCCATACCTGCACTCTGTTCTGTGGCATAAGTAGGCAGCGGTTGCCGTCCTTTATTGATAATTTTTACTTTTAGCATAATTTTATCGACTTGCTTTCTGTTGTGTCAAGTGATGCAAAGGCAGATACAATGGTTTGTTTGCAGGCACCACTTTCTGTTTCATTGCAAAAATACGGATTATTATTCAGACAAAGGTATACGAAATACTAAAATACACGAAATATCTAAGTTATGGATAATCACCCACATTTTCGATTGATTCCTTTTGTTTCAGTAAAATCATTTTTGTTTTGTCTGAATAAAGAATTTCTGTTATGGTCATTTCTATAAACCGCCAATACAATGTTTCGTATAGATAAAGAAAACTTGTATTGGCCGTTTAAAACTATGTTTTTGGTCTATTTTAAACCACTTACTGTATCATTAACTTTTTGCCATTATGAATATAAATACCCTTTTTAGGCTTGGAGTTCTGTTTTATACCTTGCAGATTGAACCAAGATTTATCGTTATCGTTCGTATCGGTTGACAGAGTCTGTATTCCGGTGGTTTCTTCTCCATCGACGATAAGGGTTAGTTTTTCTGATGCATTGGTTTTATGGAGATGGAAGAAAGCATGAAAAGGAGTCATCTCTGCATCATCTTCAGCTTTTATAAAAACACCATTTTTACTGTTCTCTTCAAAAAGATAAGTATAGAAAGTTCCGCTCAAAAGCTTCTTCTCTGCTATCTTTTTGATCAGATCTGAAGTGTAAACACCGTATAAGTTGGCTTCTTTCAGAGGCATCTTTTCTTCTATTTGGGTTGTTATTTCGACATCTTCGGCCTCAATTTCGCTCCCATCAGGCATATATATATAAGGTTTGTTGGCCAACATCTCGTCTTTTTTTACAAATACCATCGTTTCTCCCATACAGGTTTCTTCTTCCGGCTGTTCGAACGCATAGACTTTGCCGTTTGGTTTCGCTGTAAAAGGCAATATCAATGTTTCATTTTTCTTGTTTTTAAACGAGGAACGATAGAATGTTGCCTTATCGGCTGTAAACACATAAGGCAGGTTATAGGTCATATTTCCTGTTTTTGCGAATTCGTCGAATGAGTTATCCAAATAGATTTTAAAGTGGCTTGTATGACGTTTTCCGTCTTTCTGTGTGAGGATGGTGTTGTAGGCGCGATGTTCTTGGGTTTGTTCTTTCGGCGCATATACAATCGTATTTTCCGGAATTCCATTTAAAAGTTCATCGCTTTCGGCCTTCGCTAATGGCTTCATCTGCAACAAGTCAAGCGACACTAATGCTTTACAATTAGCAAATGCGCTCTTTGCTTGTATGGCTTTGATACTTGCCGGTAATGCAATATGATGTAGTTTTTCGATTCCCTTACCTGTAAAGAAATCTTGTTCTATGCCATTGATATAAAATTCCGGCTTCCATTTACCGGGGAAGGAAGCGTTGGTTATAGTCTCTTTCAACTCTCTAAAGTTATGATTCCAACTTGTTTCACCATCTTTTTTATATGCTGATGCAGTAAAGATGCCTGGATATTCAGGCTCTTGCAATATTTTGTAAGTGATACCTTCTGTGGTAAATTCATTTTGCGGAATCATCTTACTGATAGGTAACAGACCGTTGCAAAAACTCTCTTTACCATATGTTTGGGCCTTTGTAGCAAACCAATGTCCGGCAGCACTTACACTCTTTTCGTGTAGGCTTGGCACCACATGACCATCGAACATATAAAAATCGCAATCTTCTGCTTTTGCAAAGGCGTCTTCTTCAATACTTGTTAACGCAGGTGGTAATACAACTACTTGGAGTTTACAATCTGCAAAAGCTGCAACAGGAATTGTTGTTACCTTCTTGGGTAAAAGTATCTTGTTATCCACAAACAGGTTTTCTGCAAAGGCCTCTTGCCCAATTGACAACAGATTTTGAGGTAAATCGGCGTGTTTAAGATACTTACAACCCATGAAAGCACCTCTTCCTATGGTTGTGAGTGAAGTGGGATAACCAATCTTTTGCAGGCTATTACAACCCGAAAATGCCTGCTCTCCAATTTCTGTAATTCCGTCTTCAAGTACAACTTCTGTCAGTTTGCTGCAAAGACTGAAAGCAAAATTTGCAACTTTGATAACTTTGTAGTTGCGTTGTTCCGTACTACTTTTAATTGAAGCAGGTATAATCAACTTTCCCTCAGCGTATTGGCTGATAGCAGCATTCTTTCCATTTCCGATCTCTGCAATACCATCGCCTATAATATTAAACCAAATTGGAATATCGACTCCATCTAGTTTTGCCGTACCCTTTATGAGCGTTTCTTTATCTAAGGCAAAGGCTGAGAGCTCCGTACATACAGCAATTAACAATAGTAATATATATTTTTTCATATCATTTTCAATGTTGATTCTATATAAATGATTATAAATCGTTTCCTAGTTATGTTGATGTTCAAAGTAGCTTATGGCTTAAATTTCTTCCAAGTTTCTTCTCCACCGGCAATAGCATTTATGCCCATTTCTTCATAAGATGAGCCAAAGAAACTGAAATAAAATGCCGATCCATTATCTACGTGATTGCCTTTAGATACATAAGTGTACTTGATTATATCGGGATTCTCATCCATTCTCATCTTTTTATACGCACTTTCGGCGTTGCTAACGGGTACAACTTCGTCTACTTTTGAATGGAAAAGATATATCGGATATTTGGGTTTCCAGCCCTCGGTAAGGTTATTAACGGTTAGGGCAGTGTATAAATCGTCAAACTTAGGATTTCTTTCAGTAGGTTCTCCCTTTATTTTCTTTACCATAAAATCAAAAACTTCGGGTTTGAATATCTCAGAAACCTTTATATAGTCTCCTTTCCCGTCTTTCTGAAAGGTATATATTTTTTTTAGTTCCTTTTGTATTTCTCCGGTATCTTTCTCTTTTTTATTGATCCACTCAAGAATACCCGTATTGAGAAAACGTTCGTTGAAATAATCTGTTATCGAATGTCTGCGCATATAAGGGTTGTAGTCAAGCATTCCTTTAATAATCAAGGGGAGTGCGACAGGCATGTATACTTTATCTTCGGTGATATAAGTTTGCAGTGTAGCAATGGGGTCGTAAGGGCCATCTCCACATACCGAACCGCCTAAGTTCAAATCCTTATCGAGGAAATTGGTTTCCATAAACTTCTGGCAAGCCATGGCAACAGACCCTCCTTGAGAGTAACCCACACAAATAGTTTTCCAGTTTTCCCTGATTTTGGCTCGTTCCTTCTTGCTCGTTTTATATAGTTCAATACCATAACGTAGCGCGTCTACGCTTTGTCGGGCAGTTATTTCTTGTGCCAAATATGGGTGCGCCTGGTCACGTGTGTTTCCATATCCCTGATAATCGGGCAATATAACCAAGCAATTATAGGCCAGCTCAGAAGCTTTTTTAGCTTGTGCATGCATTGTTAACATACCTACATCACTGCGTACGCTGCCCTTCGTTATGTATTCTGAAGGCGTACTCTTGTTGTCGGTTATTGTGATATGGCATCCTAGAATAATATTGTTGATAAGAATGTTATTCTTGGTGGGCATCGCCGCTAAGGCTGTTAGGGTTATCGGTTCGCCTTTGGCATTGACGCTTGGATAGGTATAGCGGTAATATTCATAACCAAACCAACTTGATCCATGGTCTTTATTGCCATCATCGAAGCCATTTGTGCGTGTGGAAATAGAATTTTTAAAGCCTTTGAAAGGTCTTACGCCACTCTCTATAATCTTTGCATCTGCCGCATTTACACCTGTACGAATGGTAGAAAAGTCGCGTTGTGCATTAACCGAAGCACTAAAAAGAATAGCTACTGTCAAGCATAAATGACGGCTAAACTTGTTTACAAAAATCTTGTTCATTTATTTAATAAGTGTAATTAATTATTGTCTATACCTATTTTGGGGGATTAAAAGCATAAAATATTTGTGCATAAAAATTGCATACGTATGATTTTTTGCAACTTAATTGTATCAAATTTATTAAGTCCTAACATCATAGATATGCACAATTTCATTGCAAAGTTCTGAAAAAATCTTGGTATTTGCAAGTAAGTTATAGAAAATAAAGCAAGTAAGAAGATGTTGCTCCCAAGCGGTTTTCTTATCTCAAGTTCGCCTTAAAGAGGATGTAAAAGAACAAAATAATGCACTGGTAAGTTAAAAACTCCTACTTTAATACTTGTCTGTCCTTTCCTTAATACATTGGTTCTTTATATTTTACGCTTTGTTTCGAGTAGTTATAATAGCTAATTTCACTAAATTTGCAACATACAATCTAACAAAGAATAAGGATGGAATGGAAGAAACTTATCTCCAATAAACGATTGGGGCAAGAGCTGAAACACTTTAATCGGCATGATGATCGTTCTGAATTTAAGCGCGATTACGACCGCTTGATATTCTCGGCACCATTCAGACGGTTGCAAAACAAAACGCAAGTGTTCCCCCTTCCGGGCGGTATTTTCGTGCATAATCGGCTTACACACAGTTTGGAAGTTTCTTCGGTGGGTATGTCTTTGGGTGCTGATGTGGCTCAGATACTGAAAAAGCGACACCCTGAATTAGCCGATACGTTCTTCGAAGAGATAGGAACCATTGTTTGTGCTGCTTGTTTGGCGCACGATATGGGTAATCCGCCATTCGGCCATAGTGGTGAAAAAGCCATCCAAACCTTCTTTACCGAAGGGGCGGGAAAACATCTCAAAGAGCGTGTAAGTACTGATTTTTGGAATGATATTACGCATTTCGAAGGCAATGCCAACGCTTTCCGACTGCTTACCCATCGCTTTAACGGGCGTCGAGAAGGTGGTTTTGTTATGACCTATACCACACTTCTCAGTATCGTTAAATATCCTTTTGCCAGCAGCAACGCGCGAAAGAATGGCAAGTTTGGCTTTTTTACATCCGAACAGAATACCTTTCAGAAAATTGCCGACGAACTGGGACTGATTCGGACATCTGCTCCCGGCGAACCATTATATTATGTTCGCCATCCGTTGGTTTATCTTGTAGAGGCTGCCGACGATATTTGTTATGAAATAATGGATATAGAAGATGCCCATAAACTCAAGATATTGACTTTTGCTGAAACCGAAGAGCTGCTTCTGGGATTCTTTGATGAGGAGAAAAAACTGCAAATTAAGCAGCGTATTATTGACGAAGGGGTATCGGATATCAATGAAAAGGTGGTTTATATGCGTGCTTGTGTTATCGGACTTTTAGAGCGAGAATGTGTCAATGTGTTTGTTCAGAATGAGCAACAAATACTAAACGGAACCTTTGAAGGTAGTTTGATAGATCATATTTCACCACATCAGCGTGCTGCTTATCAGTATTGCGCGCAAGTGTCGAAGCAAAAAATATATAACAGCAAACCTGTTTTGGATGTTGAATTGAGTGGTTATAAGATAATGGAAACACTCATGTCGGCCTTTGTCGAAGCTGCCGAGAACCCCGAACGTTATTACTCCAAACAGCTTATTCAACGATTTAGCAGTCAGTACGACATTATGGGCGATAGTCTTGAAACACGTATTCAGGCCGTTATCGATTATGTTAGCGGTATGACCGACATCTTTGCATTAGATGTTTATCAAAAAATAAACGGAATATCACTACCCATTGTATAGCTTATGAAACCTTGGTCAGCAGTTGTTGTTTTTGTTATGCTACTTTTTTCATCGGCAGTTTCGGAGTTTTGCAATTACAAAACGGCAGAAAGAAGCATTGTCTGTGACCTCAGTCAGGCGTTAGACAAAACCCTTAAAGAGCGGACAGAAGGATGGATTACCCCCGATACCATTCGTATTTATCGTAGCCATCTGCGTATCAGCGCACTGAAAAGCCGCGCCAGTTTATCGTATTGCCAACGCAGAGAACCCTGCGATATGATTTGCAGTGATACGATGATATGGCGTACAGAACGTCGAAACGTGCATTGTAAAGGCTATGCCAATTGTTCTATGGTTACGGTTCTGGGGCTATCTAACCAGCGTTTACCGCTTGGCTTGTCGTTCTTGGCGATGCTGTGGGGTGTATGCTGGATGTTGTATTTTCGCCATTACACGTCAGAAACCATTGAGGGAAGCCTGCAATTGGGTACCTTACACTATGTCGAAAACAGTCATTGCTTCTACGACAGCCATTGTAAGCCCCTACACTTAACGCCTATGCAGCAACAACTCATGGAATTATTCGTTCAGAAAGATAATCTGCAATTGGGCAAAAAGGAAATATGCGATGCACTTTGGCCGAAAAAAGAAGATGCCAGCGAAACGCTTCACACGCTGATACGCAGACTAAAACGGGTTATAGAAAGCAGAAGCAACATCCGCATTTGTTGTCAACGAGGACGATTTTATCAACTCAAAATAATGCATTGATGTAGTAACCGTTCACCTACTATAATAATAAACGAACTGTCTTTCGATTGTCAAGATACTTTCAGAAAAAGTAAATTGTCAGACAGTTGTCAGTCTTTTTTCACCTCAACCATTTCTTTTCTCTTTTATCTTTGTGCCCATAGCTCAATTACACAAAGATGAAAAAGAAAATTATACTTACACTTATGTTAGGCATCTGTTTGCCTATTGTGGCCCAGCAAGTCGATGAAATCAATCTGAAAGAGGTGGAAGTAAAAGCTGCACGGTTTGTTTTAAAACCCGATGGGCGACTTATTTTCCCTTCCGATGCACAGAAAAACGCCTCTACTTCGGGCTTCAGTCTGATCAATAAGTTGGCCTTGCCGGGCATCCGAGTTGATGAAACGCTGCGCACGGTGACATCTATCCGGCAGGAAGGAACCGTTCAACTACGCATTAACGGCATCATTGCAACAAAAGAAGAACTGCTTTCAATGGAACCGAAAGCAGTAAAAAGCATCCATTTTATTGACCAACCAGGCATAAGATATGGTACCGACGTTGCCTTTGTTATAGATATTAGGGTACAAAAGGCCGCAAACGGATACGTGTTGGGCTTTGATGGAGTAAACAGTGTTACGACATATAATGGTGACAACAGTTTTTATTATAATGCCAACCATAATAATAGTGAGATCGGGGTGACTTATGATTTTGGCTATAACGACTTTCGAGGGGAAAGAACGGATGAAGCGGCACGGTACGAACTTGTAGATGGGTCGTTGTATACTGTGCAGAGAAATGACGAAACGGCGCGAAACAGATATTTTGAGCATTGCATTCAGCTCAAATATAACCTTGCAGATTCTGCTTCTTATGTCTTTCAAACAAGGTTAAGCACAGCTTTCAGTCGCATGCCGGACAATAATTCTGTGTGTCAGATTACGACACCTACGCAGAGTTATAAAGCCTTTTCAGAACAGGAAGATAAGGACTTTACGCCAATTCTCGACCTATATTTCTTCAGAGATTTAGGCAAACACCAGTCTGTTACAGCCAATATGGTGGGTACTTTCATTCGTACCGACCTTGAAAGCAGCTACAACGAGGGGGCACCTTATGCTTATTCGGTGGCAGGAAACAGTTATTCGTTGATTGGTGAAGCCATTTACGAAAATCGTTTAAAACCTTTTTTACTTTCGCTTGGTTTTAACGGCAGCCTTAAATACACACGCAACAGCTACCAAAAAGATGTTTCTCTGACCGATAATTTGCACCATGAAAGCGTTTATTGCTTTGCAGAGATAAAGGGAAAACTGTTTGGTGCCAACTATACGGCAGATATAGGTGTGAGCAATCAGCGTTACCGACAAGACGAAAACCGGTATAACTACTGGCTTTGGCGTCCGAAACTGACGCTAAGCTATCCGTTTTTGAAGGTATTCAATGTAAAATACGGCTTTGAAATGTCTGAACATATGTCGCAAATGGCCAACATCAGCCGTGCGGAAATACGTCAAAACAGTATGGAATGGACGGTTGGCAACCCCGAATTGCGACCTTATAAACGCACCTCGCATACCTTTAGCCTTGATTTCGAGCAGCCGCGCATCAGCAGTGGCATAAAAATGGAGTACCGTATCAACAGTAATTGTAGCATGGATAAATATGTACGCACAGCTGATAACCGCTTTTTATATTCGAAAACCAACCAACAAAACATCAATATGTTATATGTAAACAATTACACCGTTGGGATATGGTGCCCGAGAAACTGTCGGTAATGGTGTTTGGAGGTATTTACCGATTTTTCAATCAGGGCGATGATTACCGGCATTATCATACATCGTACAATTATGGAGCAAATGTTCAGGCATATCTCAACCAATGGACAATTACGGGATATGCCGATAACGGCTGGGAGTTTATCGAGGGCGAGCACCTCAATCGCAATCATTCTACTATCTACCTCTCCGTTTCTTACTGTGTCGGAGCTTTTGAAATAGGGATCTTTTGCCAACATCCATTCCGGAAGAACCCGATAATGAATAGCTCAAAAGTTCTTAACCGCTATCTCAACAAAGAAACCTTTTATCGCAATAGTAGCTTCGGAAATATGATTAGTCTGAATTTTGCCTGGAAATTTACTAAGGGGCGGCAGTATAAACAAATGCAAAGAACGATGAATAACAAGGATACTGATACGGGAATTCTTAAATAACGGTCTTCCCGTTTCTTTTCATTCTTTGTTTCTGTCCCCTAATTTTAGGCTCTTACTTCTTAATTTTGTTCTTACTTATTATGCTTCTATCTTCCTCGACAAATAAGCCCTAATGCCTCATCAATAATCTCTAATCCCTTAATCAGACCTTATATATAATGTTATTGATACCGGTTGTAATCTCTAAGGTTTCGCGATGATCTTTAATAAAACTGTCGATGTGGCGCACGCGTTTTTCTTCCAGAATTTCATCGATGGCAATCAGTATGCCCGTTTCTTCTACTTCGCCAAATCCATAGTTAATAGCTGTACCGAAAAGTTTCATCGTTGGACTCAAACCCATATAAGCATTGACCAGTGGCGGAATGTTATAACCTAAGGCGCGAATCTCTCTGTTCAGTATCTTATAATCCTCTTTGAAATCTTTTTTACAGAATAACGCCTCTAATTCTTTCGGGTCTGTTTCTATAATCAGTGGTTTCATGGGGGTTATCAGGTTATCTTTGTCATCAAAATGTTTCTTTAGAAAGTAAAGAATCATATCCCTTCCACGACGGATATAAGAAGGATACATCGTCATTTTTCCGAAAAAATATTTCAGATTAGGGTTGATAACAGTCAGTGCTCCCAGTCCGTCCCAAAGATTATCTAAGGCAAAAATACTCTTCGCCCCTTTGCGAATGCTTTGATATTCCACCGAAACGAACGAACGTCCAAGCTCTACCGTGTAAGGCATATAATCTGTAAGAAACTTCTCCGAGAATTTAAACATATGACTTGTAGCCAGCAAAGGCTGTCCGTTGTCATTCATTTTCCAGTCTGTACCATAAAGATAGCGATACCCGCCGATAATCTCTTCAGCATCCGGATTCCATACAATCAGCTGCTTGTAACCGCCTTCCATCATATCAAAATCGTCAATATCCATCGACTTTCCCGTTCCTCCGCCTGCATTTCTGAATGCAATTTCGCGCAGTCTGCCAATCTCTTTCATGACATTGGGCGAGTCTTGAGCCGTAATGATATAAATTTCGTTATGGCTTTTATTGGTCATTCGGAGTTGTTTTTCCGGCGTCAGCTCACTTTTCAGCACCTCTTTTGCTATCGGCCGGATAATTTCTTCTTCCATCTTCTTTCTCCTTATTCGGTTTTCGGTTATCGCTTTCTCTTCGTTATTGATCAGTAGCGAGCGTTACAACTCGTACACTTTGTCTTCCACATATTGTGCCCATTCTTTGGGCGTTTTTGTTTTGTCGAAGGTTTGCCATGGTATAGGCTTGCCTATCGATACACGAAACGTCTGATGTGTGTTTTTATACATCTCGTCGACAAGAAACAACATCGCAATGTTAAACTTAATACCCAGCCATTTGCAAATGTTGGCAAGGGTGTAAAAAAAGTTTGAGTTGCTACCCCCAAAATGTATCGGTACCACGTCGCGTTGGCTTTCTACGCTTTTGGTTATAAACGTTTTAGTCCATGCAATATCGTGTATTTTTCCCTTTATCTTTCTGCTGCACAGTCCTGCAGGAAACATCAGCATATGCATTTGGCTGTTAAAGCCCGCCTCAACCATGGCCGGAAAGCCTCTGCTTTGGCTCCTGTCTTGTTAATAGGGATGCAAAGCGGTGCCAGTCCTGGTAGGTTCATCAGTAGATCGTTAACCAGATAGCGAAAATTCCCATCATAATGACGACCTATAATTGTGCCCAAAGCCACCCCGTCAATGCCGCCGAGCGGATGATTAGACACAAAGGTATAAAGTTTTCCATCGTCTTTGGCGGGCAGATTTTCCATCCCCTGCACGTCGAGTGTTATATCCAGATAGCGCAAACAAGCCTCGAGCCACGCCACTCCGGTAAGCTCTCGATGTTCCCACAAAAAGCTGTTTACCTCGTTTTGATGCACAATGTGTTTTAACCATTTTACCAGCGGAGAGGGCACAAGCCGTGCTTTGTTGCCCATCTTATCTCTAAGAATTTTGTCAATATCAATGGTTTTCTCCACAATAATGCCTCTGGTAAAACAGTTCTAATACTCTGCAAAAGTACCATTTCTTTTTTTAATATATCTTATGTTATAACGAAAAATATTTGTTTTTGGGGCATTTACGCCCTTGCTATTTTTCTTTTAAAAACCGTTTTAGCCCGTTATTTAAGTCTTTGATAGAACATTTTAAAAACAGTGTATAAGAAATGTGGCTGAAAATTGGATTGTAATTATTCTTACCGTAAAAGTTTTAAATTGTTAGTTTTGATGTTTTTTAAAATGTGGGGTAACCTCGCGAGAGTGCCAACGAAATCATCCAACTTGTTCTTGGCTCGTAAAAACGCAAAGATTTTACGATTATGTATATTGTTGATAATGAACGATTTGTAAGTTTATAAATGATTTTTATTCATAATTTACCCCTCCTTAACGCCCTAAAACCGTGTTTTTCGGGTTGCAAAAACATAGGTTTTACCCTCCAAAAGATGATGTTTGGCATGCCAAAAGCATAGCTTTTGTAATTCAAAACCTATACTTTGGGATTTTCAATGCTCATTTTTGACCAAATAAACGAAAAATTTTCTCTAGATGAAGAAAGTGATTTGTAACGAAAAAAGAAAACTAAAAGTGTTCTTAAACGTTAAAAAAGTAACAAATTGAAAGCAACTTAAAGGCGCTAAAGTAAAAAGGTGAAAGGGTGAAAAATGGCTAACGTCATAATTATAGAAAACAAATAAGTAAGTAAATCCCCTCTCAATCTCCCTTTTACAAGGAGAGAGGCATGCTCATTACTATTTAAACAGGTTATAAGTCAGTGGATCGTTATACTTTATATAGACACTCTATTTATCTTGAAAGAAAACCTCTTTATATCTTCAATTTATCTATATTGGTCGTATAGGGGCAACTTAACACATTCACCCCCTTAGCAAAAGGAGATTAGAAAGGGATGTTCTAAAGTTGAAAAACATAGCTTTTACAACCCAAAACCTATGCTTTTGCGCCACTTTTAATAAGGACATGAGGAATAACCGCTTTGTCAATATTCACAAATCATTGTTTATCAACCATTTAGCCAAACCTCAAAAATAAGGCGATATTTCCGTCCAAAGTACAGTCGGGCTGTAAATACGCGCGTATTTCAACGTCTTCTTTGTTAATTTATTCTAACAAGAAACCGTTTCATCACCATTCGGGGAACATCCTACAATGGGATGTACAGAAAAATATTACCTTTGTTTGGGTTAGAAAAGCATATCACCTTTCAATATGTTTATTTAAGATGGAATTGCAAACCGAACGCCTGCTATTGCGACATTGGCACGAAAACGACGCGAAATCGTTATACAAATACGCCCGAAACCCTCGCATAGGAGGAACTGCAGGCTGGCCCCCACACACGGATGTAGATAACAGCCGAGAATTGATTAAAACTGTTTTGGCAGGTAAGGAAACGTACGCATGGTGTTGAAAGATACCGGTGAGGCGGTGGGCAGCATCGCACTGCTGACGGAGAAAATCGAGATACACGTTAAAGAGGTTGGCGACAACGAGGCAGAGATAGGCTATTGGATCGGCGAACCGTATTGGGGCGAGGGTTTAACGTCTGAAGCCGTACGCGAAATGCTGCGCCATGCTTTCGAAGATTTACAGATTGTAGTGATGTGGTGTGCGTATTTTGAGGGTAATAATGCCTCAAAACGAGTAATGGAAAAGTGTGGCTTCAGCTATCAGTATACGGAGGAAAACCGGTTTATTCCCTTGACAAAAGACTTTCGTACAACGATTTTTATGAAACTACGACGCGAGGATTGGAAGAAGCAAAATGGATTAGCCCTGTGATATTATATAGGAATAACCATTATCGAACACATTAATTGTTTCTCAAACAAACATATAAGGTATGCTGCTTCATCGGAACATAAACATACTATTAAAAAAGAAATAATGAAAATATTAGTTTTAGGGTTGGGCGTTATAGGCACAACATACGGCTATTTATTCAGTAAACAAGGGCACAAGGTGGAACACTACATTCGACCAAGTTCAACAAATAAAGCCATAGAACACCTTTCTGTGGGGTTACTTGACGGTAGACACAATAAAAAAGGAGACGAAATTGACGATCAATATCGCATTATTCACGCAACAGAAGGTACTCACTACGACCTTATTATTGTTAGCATCTCAAGTTTAAAGTTGGCAGATGTTATTGAAACCATTAATAAAATGAGGTTTGAGGGAACATTACTTTTATTCTGCGGAATATGGGAAAAACGAGCATATATCGATCAGATAATGAACGGACACAAGTATATACTGGGCTATCCTGTCGCAGGAGGACGCATCGATAGAGACAAGAAACGGCTCGAGTGTGTAATTTTCGATCATGTTATGTTAGAGAAAGAAGCAAACAGCCATATCTCTAACTACACAAATATAGAACATTTGTTTCGGGGAATAGGGATACAGACAGAATGTCCGTGTGATATGCTATCGTGGATTTGGCTACATTTAGCTATCAATGCAGGTGTCATCTCCACCATTTCTTCAATTATGGGAACAACTAATACCGACCCAAAACAGGCTGTAACAAAATTTATGGATAGTCCAACAAATTTAAAACACGCCATCAAAGCTATTCGCGAATGTATAAGAATAGCACAGGCCGGAGGGATAAAATTAAGTGATTATCGGAACGAAACACTGCCTTACCGCCTTCCAACATGGTTATCTGCATGGATGATGAAGCGAATGTTTGCCACCAATAGACTAACAAGGCGAATTATGCAACTTCATACCAACCTTCCTGATTTGGTATATATATGCAACAAGGTATATAAAGAGGGAAAGAAACATTATGTTTCCGCACCTTTGTTCTATACGGCATTTGAGAAATTCAATAAGCAATATAAATAATACTGTGCATTAAATACCAAACGAGAAATGAGAGTCTGCGCCGGTAAGGAAGAGCTGAAAGAAGAAAAAAGTTATACTTGACAGTAATATTGAGAATGTGTACCGACTTATCGACAGCTTAACGGGTGCAAAACTCTTTCTTTCTCATCAACAAGAATGGGCAGATGAGTCGACAAAAACTGCTATCTGGGAGGTGGCAAAGTTTATTCATATTAACACAGTGGCGCCTTTCAGTTCGTTCAGAACACAAATAAGAAAATGGAAAAAAGAAATAAAAAAGTAGATATGGCTTCTTGTTCAGATTTTGTACAGTATGTTATCGACCAGTGTTCAGATGCCGGAGAGATAACAGCCAAAAAGATGTTTGGCGACTATGGCATTTATTGTAACGGTAAAATATTCGGGTTGTTGTGCGACAACAAGTTGTATATAAAACCTACAGATTCAGCGCGTGCACTGCTGAAAAGCACTGATTTAAGACCGCCTTATCCCGGTGCAAAAGATTATTTTTATATCGCCGATGTAGATAATCGCGAATATCTCTCTGCACTTGTTAAAGCTACTTATCACGAACTGCCAGAACCAAAGCCCAAAAAGCATAAACAGAAGAAAGCATAAACGTTTTATCATTCCTTTTGAAAGATGAAAAAATTACTTCTATACACAATCGTGTTGGTGGTATGGGTGGCCTGTTCGTCCAAGAACAACTCGACAAAAACTACCCCAAAAAATAGAATATCGACTGTGAAAAACAATCGGTCAGTGTTCCGAAACGTTTCTCAAACAAACGAATTAAAAAGAAAACTGCAAGGAAGCTGGTGCTCAGTAGAAGAGTATGCCTATTGCGCCATGTACTTTAGAAAAGGAGAAGTATGTTTTGTTGATGCCGACCCGGAGCACTTTTACAAATACACATTAAACGGAGATACATTAACCATCAACCAAACGGCAATTAATGAGGTTACAACAGCTGTTATAAGCTTTCGCGGAGACACACTTATGATGCGACATTTAAATACCGAGTTCGCCTCGATAGGTAAATATTTGCCTTTCGGTACAATTTCTATTGGTGGGAAAAGAATCGAGTTGCCTGAGCGCAATGACTCGCTTGGAGAACAACAATTTGAAGCTATCATGAAGCGTTTGGCAAAACAACCCCTCAATGAACAAACACTTTGTGAGTGGAGAGTTCTGTATGCTTTTACTGACGGATATATTACTGAAAGCCTTGATGACTATTTGGCTGAGCTTTATGATAAACACCCCACACCTTTTTTAATGTGGATATATCACCATAAGAAAGATGAAGAAGACCCTTTTCGTGCATTAGTGTTTAATTATATGGATACAAATACAGGCTATCCCGAACAAGAACAGGTACGGAAAGATATTGGTCGATTGAAGAATAAGGCTGCAAGAGACTTTTTAAATCAATTGACTGAACAATGGACAAAAAAGGAATAGCATAATGATGCTGGCTTGCAGAGGGTTTGGACATTATCGAAATAACGCTTACTTTTGTAGGAAAAATAAATGGAACATGGAGTATCTGAATCAATTTCACAAAGAAGCAGTGGAGAGAAAGCAAAGGAAAATTGCAGAATCCAAGCAATCATCAATGAACTCGACAGACGTTGTCAGGTATATGAAACGCAATATGGAAATGGCGAAAAATCAGTAAATAGGTTTGAAGCAGAACAACGAGAAGCAGAAATTATTGCTAAAGAGAATGGCTATTGGATTCCAATAAACCGCATTTTTGATTTAGGAATGCCCGGTCCTTGTGGCAATGAGAATGATATCTATGTTGATGAAAATATAATATATAAGGTGAATAATCTCTTGAATAGTGGTGGAATCTGCAACTTGCTTAAAAGAATTATTCTCCATAATACAGTCTTTCCTGAAACATATTATCGCTTACATGGGTTTACAGGCTATGAAGGAAGGAGCATTATGCCTGTATTAAAGCAAGACCTTATTAAAGATGCGATACCCGCAACAGCGATTGAAATAGATACATACATGTCGGCAATTGGGTTTATCAAGGTAAATTCTGTCGGTAAATTTGAGAACAAAGACTGTGTCATATGGGATATTGTGCCTCGAAATGTATTGAGAGATAAAGAGGGGGATATTTATGTAATAGATGCAGAATTAACAAAAAAGTAATTATTATTTATTTTTGATGCCTGCATTGAGAAAAGATGGCATTCACAAGGAGTTTCAAATACTATTCCTTTATTTTGCGTTACTGCACGATTTTTCGTAATTTTGCGCATCATTTAAGCTGCAAATACAATATTATATATAATGAACATTTCATACAAATGGCTGAAAGAGTATGTCGATTTCGACCTGACACCGCAGCAAACAGCGGACGTGTTGACCTCGTGCGGCCTTGAAGTAGACAGCATCGAAGAGGTGCAAACCATCAAAGGAGGATTAAAAGGCCTCTTCGTTGGCGAGGTGCTGACGTGCGAAAAACATCCCGACTCTGATCATCTGCACGTTACAACGGTAGATTTAGGTAAGGGTGAGCCCTCGCAAATCGTATGCGGTGCACCCAATGTAGCAGCCGGACAGAAAGTGATTGTGGCAGATTTGGGTTGCATCTTGTATGATGGTGACAAGGAATTTGTTATCAAAAAGTCGAAGTTACGTGGTGTTGAGAGCTTCGGTATGATTTGTGCAGAAGATGAAATAGGCGTTGGAACGAGTCACGACGGTATTATTGTGTTGCCCGCAGATGCAAAGGTGGGAACACCCGCAGCAGCATATTATCAGTTGGAAAGCGATTGGCTGATCGAGATTGACATAACGGCTAACCACGCAGATGCATTGAGCCACTATGGGGTAGCGCGCGATTTATACGCGTGGTTGGTACAAAACGGGTATAAAACATCGTTACATCGCCCTGACTGCAAGGCGTTTATGGTAGACAACAACGATCTGCCCATCGACGTAACGATAGAGAATACAGAAGCCTGCAAACGTTATACGTGTGTTTCGATAACAGGTTGCGAGGTAAAAGAGAGCCCTGAATGGCTACAAAACAAATTGCGTACCATCGGTCTGCGCCCCATCAACAACATTGTAGACATCACCAATTATATCATGATGGCTTACGGACAACCCATGCACTGCTTTGATGCCGACATGGTAAAGGGTCATCACATCATTGTAAAAACACAGCCTGAAGGAACCCAATTTGTAACACTCGACGGCGAGGAACATACGCTTGGCGATACCGATTTAAGTATTTGCAATGTAGAAGAACCGATGTGTATTGCCGGTGTATTCGGTGGAAAAGGTAGCGGAACATACGAAACAACCCGCAATGTTGTGCTCGAGAGCGCATACTTTCATCCTACATGGATTAGAAAAAGTGCCCGTCGACATGGCCTGAGCACCGACTCGAGCTATCGTTTTGAGCGCGGTATCGACCCCAATGGTACCGTTTACGCCCTTCAACAGGCTGCCATCTTATGCAAAGAACTGGCCGGCGGAAAGATTTCGATGCAGATAAAGGATGTTTATCCCCATCCCATCGAAGCATATGATGTAGACTTGCGCTATGCTTATGTTGACCAACTAATTGGCAAAAAAATTGGCAATGACGTTATCAAACGCATCGTTACCAGTTTGGAAATGGAGATTTGCAAAGAGAATGAAGCAGGTTTGCAACTCAAAGTACCCGCCTATCGCGTAGACGTTCAGCGTCCTTGCGATGTTGTAGAAGATATTTTGCGCATCTACGGATACAATAATGTGGAGATACCTACACAGCTGAAGAGTTCGCTAACCGTACCCGAAGACGAGGACAGGCAGCATAAACTGGAAACACTGGTAGGTGAACAGCTCGTAGGATGCGGCTTTAACGAGATACTAAACAACTCGTTGACGAAGATGATGTATTACGAAGGACTGAATCATTACACCGAATCGACCTGCGTAAAGGTAATGAATCCCTTGAGTTCGGACCTCGGAATGATGCGCCAAACCTTACTTTTCGGTGGATTGGAAAGTATTCAGCGCAATGTAAATCGCCGCAATTCCAACCTTCGCTTCTTTGAATTTGGCAATTGTTATCATTACAATCCTGAAAAAGCAAACAATGAAAGTCCTATCCGCGCTTATACGGAAGAGATGCATCTTGGCCTCTGGATAACCGGTAAACGCATAGAAAACTCGTGGACACATGCTGATGAACAATCGTCGATTTACGAACTTAATGCCTACGTACAAAATATTTTTACACGCTTGGGGGTATCTTCTGAAGGGCTCATTACTGATACCTGCGACAACAATATCTTTGCCCAGGGACTTCAAATTAAGAGTCGCGGCGATAAACTCATAGCCCAATTGGGCATTGTATCGCCTCACATCCGCAAGCACTTTGATCTCTCTGGCGATGTATTTTTTGCTGATATCAACTGGACTGCACTGATGAAGTTGACACGGAAACACGATATTACATTCCGTGAGATAAGCAAATTCCCTGCTGTAAGTCGCGACTTGGCTTTATTACTTGACAAAGAAGTCGAGTTTAAAACTATCGAAATGTTGGCTATGCAGACCGAAAAGAAGTTGCTCAAACGTGTTGAACTGTTCGACGTTTATGAAGGAAAGAATCTTCCCGAAGGGAAAAAGAGCTACGCAGTAAACTTTATTCTACAAGACGAAAACGCCACATTAAAGGACAAACAGATTGAAGCCATCATGCAAAAGCTCATTAACAGCCTGAAAGAAAAGCTGGGAGCAGAACTAAGATAGGACACTTTAGAGGTAGTAAGGTACAAGTAAAAGATCGTAAGTAGTAAAAAATAATCATTCAAATAAAGAGTTAGGCAAGATGTAAGCACAGCGGAGCAATCTCCTGGGCAACTTGTTAACTCACTAATTTGTCAACAAACAATATGGGAAGAGCTTTTGAATATCGCAAAGCAGCGAAACTAAAGAGGTGGGGACACATGGCTCGCACCTTCACAAAGATTGGAAAACAAATTGCCATTGCAGTGAAATCAGGAGGTCCGGAACCGGAAAACAACCCCGCACTTCGTGCTATTATCGCCAATGCCAAACGCGAAAATATGCCGAAAGATAATATCGAACGGGCTATTAAAAACGCAATGGGAAAAGACCAAAGCGAATATAAAGTGGTGACATACGAGGGTTATGGTCCACACGGCGTTGCCGTTTTTGTTGATACTTTAACAGATAATACAACGCGTACTGTGGGCGATGTGCGCTCGGTATTTAACAAATTCAACGGAAATTTGGGTACAACAGGCTCTCTTTCTTTTCTTTTCGACCACAAATCGGTGTTTACTTTTAAGAAAAAAGAGGGACTTGATATGGACGAATTGATACTCGACCTCATCGATTATGGCGTAGAAGACGAGTACGATGAAGATGATGAGACGGGAGAAATCACCATTTATGGCGCACCGACAAGCTTCGGAGAAATTCAGAAACATCTCGAAGCAGAGGGGTTCGAAGTAACGGGTGCCGAGTTTACGTACATCCCCAACGATCTAAAAGATGTAACGGATGAAGAGCGCGAAACCATTGATAAGATGGTAGAAAAGCTCGAAGACTTTGATGATGTACAGACGGTGTACACCAATATGAAATAAAGTACATACAAAATAATAATAAACCAAAACCGTATAAAAGGATGAAAAGAAGGCCGCTTCGTCTTATTGAGCAGGCATCTTTTCATCCTTTTTATATTCAAAGTCTTCCATTATCCATCAATTAAGATAGACTTTTCCATCTGATTACTTACCTGTGTGCGGACACAAACTCTTGATTTACATCAAAATTCAGCCCCTTTTATGAAAAAAGCGATATGAAAATATTGCGCGTTATCACAAACCCACTTACCTTTGCAACGTCAAAAAGAAACAAAAACGACAATCTTCAAGGGTTTTAGAACTAAGGTAAAGAGAGAGGTTTGAGAGGATAAGAAAGAGAGATTTGAGAGAAAAAGAAGATAGAAATCCGGTTAAAAGAGAAAGATTAGAAAAGACGTTAGTTGTTAATAGGTAAGAAAGTTGTTTGAAGGTAACAAGGTATTAGATAAGGTAAGAAAAGATTGTACAAGAAAGGATGACAGCGAAAGACCTTCTAAAAGGTATTGCTTACAAGGTAAAAAGAGAGAAAAGGAGAACAACCGGAATATTAGCAAGAGGTAAAAAAAAGATTGGTAATCAGGTAACAAGGTATTAGTTAGGGTCGGTATAACCGACAAAGAGGTAAAAAGATGACATTGATGATGAACGCCCTGATTGCAGTTTAACTGCAATGGGCAATGTGGTGAGGGAAGGATAACACAACAAAAATCCCTCACTCTTTAAAAGAAAGAACATAGGTTTTTAGTTATATATTTTGGAGGCGGTTCTCTTTTCGGAGGGTATCGCTTTTTTTATGTCTGTCAATAAACAGCACGTTTAAAATCATTAACTTTGCACTTCGCCTCTTCAGGCGCAAAGATTACAAGTATGTTCAATAAGAAAAACAACGACTTGTTGTTGGCTTCAATACGCGAAGGTAAAACAATGACCCAACAAGAGAAGCTCAGTCTGATTATAGGATTGAGTATTCCATCTATCTTGGCACAAGTAACCAACGTGTTGATGTTTTATATCGATGCCGCCATGGTGGGTAAACTGGGAGCAGAAGCATCGGCTTCGATAGGTCTTGTAGAGTCTGCCACATGGCTTTTCGGCGGACTTTGCTCTGCGATGTCATTGGGTTTCTCTGTTCAAGTGGCCCATTTCATCGGCGCAAACGATTTTGTCAAGGCCCGACAGGTAATGCGACATGGCCTTATTGCCACACTATCGGTAAGCGTACTCGTAGCCATCGGTTCGGCACTCATAGCCGGTCAGCTACCCGTTTGGCTGGGTGGAGGAGCTGATATTCAGCACAACGCCTCGCTTTATTTTCTTATTTATGCCCTTTCTGTTCCCTTTTTACAACTCGGAATTTTATCTTCCAATATGCTCAAAAGCTCTGGGAACATGCAGATTCCCGGTGTTTTAAGTGTGATGATGTGTGTGCTCGATGTGTGTTTTAATTACCTTTTTATATATATAGCAGGCCTGGGCGTACCCGGAGCAGCGTTGGGTACAGCCGTTTCCATCGCCATTGTGTCCTTAACAGAAGCGTGGTTTGCTCTCTTCCGTTCATCAGTTTTGGCCTTTCGACTCGATAAAGACCGCTTCGTTTGGATGTGGAGCTATATTCGCAATGCATTTAAGATAGGCTCGCCCATCGCTCTTCAGTATTTGTTAATGAGTTCGGCACAGATTGTCAGCACCGTTATTGTTGCTCCATTGGGCAACTTTGCAATTGCCGCCAACACGTTTGCCATTACCGCAGAAAGCCTCTGTTACATGCCGGGATACGGTATCGGAGACGCTGCAACCACACTGGTGGGACAGAGTATTGGCGCCGGACAATATGCCTTATCCCGCAGTTTTGCCAAGATGACGGTTGGTTTGGGCATGGGCATCATGGCCTTTATGGGTGTGATAATGTATATTTTTGCCCCTGAAATGATTGGGTTGATGACCCCCGTAGAGGAAATTCGCACGCTGGGAACACTGTTTTACGCATCGAAGCCTTTGCCGAGCCGATGTTTGCAGCCGCCATTGTGGGCAACTGTATATGTATCGGAGCCGGCGATACCTTAAAACCTTCGCTGATGAACCTCATCAGTATGTGGGGCATTCGCCTTACATTGGCTGCCATTCTTGCACAATCTTACGGTTTACAAGGCGTTTGGTTTGCCATGGCTGTTGAGCTGACGTTTCGTGGCAGCATTTTCCTTGCCCGCTTGCAATGGGGAAAATGGATGAAACCATTTGATAAAAAAGAAGAAGCAACTCATTAAAACAGACTCGAAAAAGGGATATGCACATCATTCAGCTAACATCGTTAAACCAACCGGGCGTAGAAGTTTACAGCACACTGACTGAAACACAGTTGCGCAACAAGCTGCATCCCGAGCAGGGAATATTTATCGCAGAAAGTCCGAAAGTTATCCGCGTGGCACTCGAAGCAGGCTTCACGCCCCTTTCTTTGCTATGCGAGGAGCGCCATATTACAGGCGATGCCGCAGATATCATTGCACAATGCGGAGATATTACCGTATATACCGGCGAACGCGAACTGTTGGCCCGGCTCACGGGTTACGCCTTACACGGGGTGTGTTATGTGCCATGCGCCGTCCACAGCCCCGCAGTGTAGAAGAGGTTTGCAAAGGAGCAACCCGTGTTTGTGTTATCAATGGCGTGGTAGATACCACCAACATCGGAGCCATCTTTCGTTCAGCAGCAGCACTGGGCATTGATGCTGTGCTACTTACACCCGACTCATGCGACCCACTGAACCGCCGTTCGGTTCGCGTTTCAATGGGTTCGGTATTCCTTGTGCCGTGGACTTGGATAGACAATCCGCTCGAACAGCTTGCCCAATTAGGCTTCTCTACCGTGGCAATGGCCCTTACCAAGCAGTCGGTTACCATCGATTCTCCCCTGCTTCAAGCACTTCCCCGGCTCGCTATTATTATGGGAACAGAAGGTGACGGACTACCTCGCAATGTGGTTGAAGCAGCCGATTATGTGGCAAGAATACCTATGCAGCACGGCGTTGATTCGTTAAACGTCGCCGCTGCCTCTGCCATTGCCTTCTGGCAACTACGCAAACGATAACCGATAAGCCGTTAACCCTTCTTTAATAAGCGCTTTCGCATAGATAGAAAAAGCTTTACCCACTTATCTACCATCCCCATAATTGTTTATTTTAAATGGTCTACACCGGCTATAAACACAAATGGGGCACAACCTACTTTCGTCTGTTGCGCCCCATTTATTATATCAATACCTGCTGTCAAGCCTGCTTTTCGGCGTTATTCAATCTTTTTTCAAATATTGTTAAGCCTGCTTTTCTTTGATGGCTTCCATAATTTTAGCCTCCAGCTCTTCGCACAACTCAGGATTATCTTTGAGCAAAAGCTTCGTGCCATCACGTCCCTGCGCCAACTTCGAATCGTTGTAAGAGAACCAAGAACCACTCTTTTTGATGATATCGTACTGTACGCCAAGGTCAAGTATTTCGCCAATCTTCGATATTCCCTCGCCGAACATAATCTCAAACTCGGTTTTACGGAAGGGTGGCGCTACTTTATTCTTCACCACTTTTACACGAACCTGATTACCGATGATCTGATCACCGTCTTTAATTCCCGTTACTTTGCGAATGTCAAGACGCACACTGGCGTAGAATTTCAAGGCATTTCCGCCCGTTGTTGTTTCGGGATTACCGAACATCACGCCAATCTTTTCGCGCAATTGGTTAATAAAAATACAAGTGGTATTGGTCTTGCTGATGGTCGATGTGAGCTTACGCAGCGCCTGACTCATCAACCTTGCCTGCAAACCTACATTGCTATCGCCCATATCTCCTTCAATTTCTTTCTTTGGAGTTAAGGCGGCAACCGAGTCGATTACAACAATATCAACAGCTGCCGAACGTATCAGTTGGTCGGCAATATCCAATGCTTGTTCGCCATTGTCGGGTTGCGAAATCCAAAGATTATCGACATCAACCCCCAATTTTTCTGCATAAAAACGGTCAAAGGCATGTTCGGCGTCGATAAAAGCTGCTATACCGCCAGCCTTTTGTGCTTCGGCGATGGCATGAATGGCAAGTGTTGTCTTACCGGACGACTCCGGACCGTATATCTCAACAATTCTTCCGCGTGGATAACCGCCCACTCCGAGTGCCACATCCAAGCCGATGCTGCCCGTAGGAATAACGCTTACATCTTCTATTTGCTCGTCGCCCAACTTCATGATGGCGCCTTTTCCAAAGTCTTTTTCTATTTTAGACATCGCTGCCTGCAAGGCTTTCAGCTTGCCTTCCTGTATCTCGTCTGGTTTCATTCTTTATTGGTTTATGAGTTTCATTTATAGTTTTTTTTACAAAGCTCCATCGTATTCTGCACTACCATCAGCCGGATTGGGAACAATTTCGTGCCAAGGCAGTCCCTGTTTGTTGAGTTGTTCCATGAAAGGATCCGGGTCAAACTCTTCCACATTCCATACACCCGGCTTGCGCCATAAGCCCTTAAAGAACATCATAGCACCGATCATGGCCGGTACACCCGTAGTATAGCTCACGCCTTGCATACCCGTTTCTTCGTAGGCGGCTTGATGCTGGCAATTGTTGTAAACGTAGTAAGACAGCTCTTTACCGTCTTTGACACCCCGAATGCGGCATCCGATAGACGTTTCCCCGTCGTAGTTGGCACCCAAATCCTGCGGATTGGGTAAAACAGCCTTCAAGAACTGCAACGGAACGATTTTTACTTTCACCGTCTTTCCTGAACCGTCAGCCAGCGGAGCCTCGTATTCCAATTCGTCGATACGCGACATACCGAGGTTTTCTATTACGTCGAGATAGGTAAGATACTGCTGACCGAAGGTCATCCAAAAGCGTGCCTGCCGAATGGTAGGATAGTTTTTAACCAAGCTTTCCAGTTCTTCGTGGTGCATTAAGTAGCTCTCACGCGGACCGATATTGGGATAAGTGATGGGCCGATGCACAGCCAACGGCTCTGTTTCGAGCCATTCGCCATCCTTATAATACAGTCCTTTCTGGGTAATTTCGCGTATATTGATTTCCGGATTAAAGTTGGTTGCAAACGCCTTATGATGGTTTCCTGCGTTGCAATCTACAATATCGAGATAATGTATTTCGTCAAAATGGTGCTTTGCAGCGTATGCGGTGAAAATTCCGCTTACACCCGGGTCGAAGCCACAGCCTAAAATGGCAGTCAGCCCCGCCTCTTCAAAACGCTTTTTATATGCCCACTGCCACGAATATTCAAAGTGAGCTTCGTCCTTAGGCTCGTAGTTGGCAGTATCTAAATAGTGACAACCGCACGCCAAACAAGCCTCCATGATGGTGAGGTCTTGATAAGGCAGCGCCAAATTGATAACCAGTTCGGGTTTATAATCGCTGAACAACGCCTTGAGTTGTTCAACATCGTCGGCATCTACCTGCGCCGTTCGGATGTTCATTCGATGACCTTTGGCGTTTATAGCCTGAACAATTGCATCGCATTTTTCTTTACGACGACTGGCAATCATCAACTCATCAAATGTATCTTGATTTTGTACAATCTTAAAAGCAGCAACCGTAGCCACGCCACCGGCGCCAATCATTAAAACCTTTCCCATTATAAAACCTCCCTAAACCCCTCTGAATGAGGAGAGTGCCCTGCGGGGATAACGCTTTTAACGGCACGTTTTACTTGTTATACTTATATACTGACACGCGGCCCATAGGCCTATTGCCCTTTGCCAACGCGCTTTTTACTTTAAAAATTCTTAGCGTGGTATTTCGTCTGCTTTAATTCCCAGCGCATTCATTAACGAATAACCCAATATCTCTTGTCTGAAATTGCCGCCCGACATTGGTTGCATCGTAAACACGGTAATACGCTTACCGTCGTCGTCAACGTAATGAAGCTGTCGGCGCAGGGCATCGTAAAGCTCCGCATTTTCAGCATTAGGGATAATCATTACACGTTTTACCGCCGGTTGGGCACAAACGGTTTGCACCACATCCAAAAAGAAATCAACGCCATTTACCAGCTCTTCAACGGGCAGTGCATTGAGCACAAACTCGCCCAGATGGTCTTTAAAAGCCTTTCCGTCAAGTTCTTCGGCATAGTTTGACGACGAAAAATTTTCCATTTTCTGCTTATCCTTAGCATGAATAAACACTACCTGCAGCGTATTTCCACCTTCGCGCAGACCACCGTCTAACGCAATACAATCCAACCACCGTGCCATATCGGCCTGCGGAATACGCCGCCCGATGATGCGCTCGAAATTAACAATCAGATTAAACGCCACATTATCGATATAGTCGGCATCAACAACGATGATGTTTTCGCTCCAATTGCTCACTGCGGATTGATTTTCCATTGCATGCAAAGATAGTAAGAAGTAGCGGAAAATATGTAGAAAAGAACAGATTTATTGTAGAAAGGTGGGATAATTTGGCGTTATAATAAGAAGAAAAAATACATATAAAGGTTGAGAAAGTGGAAAAGTGAAAGAGCAGGTTATGGATGAAGGATGAAGGAATAAGGATGAAAGTTAATGTGCTTTCCCGTTTCCTACCACCTACTTACCCCTACTTTAACCAACCCTACCTACCTAAGTAAAAGTGAAAAGGTAAAAAGGTGAAAGAGTGAAAAGATGCAGCCGCCACAGTATTAGATAACAATGCAAGGGCGTTAGCTATTTTTTCACCCTTTCACCTTTCCACTTTTTCACTTTTATACGTTTCAACTTGCCCTTTCACTTTTTCACCCTTTCACCTTTAAACTGCTTACAAATCGTAAGTTTTTTAACATTCGAGAACATTTTCGGTTTTCTTTTTTCGTTACAAATCACTTTCTCCAAATAGAGACAAACTTTCTTTTATTTGGACAAAAAACAGCTTTGATTTTCTAAAAACATAGATTTTGAAGTGCAAAAGCATAGCTCTTGGGGGGTAAAACATCATCTTTTAGAGGCCAAAACCTATGCTTTTACACCCCGAAAGACACGGTTTTAGGGCGTTTCAGAAGGATAAAAAACGGATAAAATCTATTAGTAAATCCGCAAACAACTCATTATCAACGAGATACTAAACTGCCAAATCCTTGCGATTTAACGAGCCAAGAACTTGTTGGAAGATTTCGTGGACACTCTCGCAAGGTTGCATCCGATTTCTTGACAACCGTAAAAGTAACAAATCGTAAGCAACTTAAAGTTGAAAGGGTGAAAAGTTGAAAGGGTGAAAAGATGGCTAACGCTACAAGTATAAAATAAAAAATACATGGATAAATCCCCTCTCAATCTCCCTTTTACAAGGAGAGAGGTGTGTTCATTACTACTTAAACAGGTTATAAGCCAACATTTCGTTATACTTTATATAGACACTCTATTTATCTTGAAAAAACCTCTTTGTATCTTCAATTCATCTATATTAGTTGTAAAGGGGCAACTTAACACATTCACCCCCTTAGCAAAAGGAGATTAGAAAGGGATGTTCTAAAGCTCAAAAGGTTCTTATTCTTTCATCCGTCATCCTTCAAAAATCCTTTCACCTTTATAAATATATTTACTACCTTTGCAGCCATTAAAATACGAAATAGGTATGAAGATAGAAAGCCGGATAAGCGAAGCGGTGCTCGCTGCTGTGAAAGAGTTGTACGGACAGGATGTTCCTGAATTGATGATTCAATTGCAAAAGACTAAAAGCGAGTTTGAAGGAAACCTCACGTTGGTGGTGTTTCCCTTTTTGAAGATGTCGAAAAAGAAACCCGAAGATACCGCGCAAGAGCTGGGCGAATATCTTTTGGCACACTGTAACGTTATCGCCAAGTTTAATGTTGTAAAGGGCTTTCTGAACCTTGTCATAGCTCCGGCGGCATGGATAGCGTTGCTTAACGACATCAATGCCGATGAGTGGTTTGGCGAAAAGCCCATTACCGATGCCTCGCCACTGGTAATGGTAGAGTATTCTTCGCCCAATACAAACAAGCCTTTACATCTTGGGCACGTCAGAAACAACCTTTTGGGGTGGTCGCTGGCTAAAATTATGGAGGCAAACGGTAACAAAGTGGTGAAAACCAACATTGTAAACGATCGCGGTATCCATATCTGCAAGTCGATGTTGGCTTGGAAAAAATGGGGCAACGGTGCAACGCCTGAGAGTACAGGAAAGAAAGGCGACCACCTGATTGGCGATTACTACGTGGCTTTTGACCAGCATTACCGGGCTGAATGCAAAGCGTTGGCAGAGCAGTTTCGTGCCGAAGGACTGTCGGAAGACGAGGCAGAGAAGCGCGCTAAAGATGAAGCGCCACTGATAAAAGAAGCGCACGAGATGCTGGTAAAATGGGAACAGGGCGACAAAGAGGTGCGCGCGCTGTGGAAAATGATGAACGACTGGGTGTACGAAGGCTTTGACGAGACCTACAAAATGATGGGTGTGGGTTTTGATAAGATATATTACGAATCGGATACTTACCTCGAGGGAAAGGCGAAAGTGGAAGAGGGACTGAAGAAAGGACTCTTCTTCCGCAAGCCCGACGGCAGCGTTTGGGCAGACCTTAGCGATGAAGGACTGGACCAAAAACTGTTGTTGCGTGCCGACGGAACGAGCGTTTATATGACGCAAGACATCGGAACGGCGGATATGCGCTTTAAAGATTACTCTATCGACCAAATGATTTACGTGGTGGGTAACGAGCAAAATTATCATTTTCAGGTGCTTTCTATCCTCTTAGATCGGCTCGGATTTAAGTGGGGTAAAGAGCTTGTACACTTCTCTTATGGTATGGTTGAACTGCCCAATGGCAAGATGAAGAGTCGCGAAGGTACGGTGTGGATGCTGACGAACTGATGAGTGAAATGATTGCAAGCGCCAAACGCACAAGCGAAGAGCTGGGTAAGTTTGCCGATATGACCGACAGCGAGCGCAATGAGATAGCCCGTATCGTGGGGTTGGGTGCGCTAAAATACTTTATTTTGAAAGTCGACGCACGTAAAAATATGCTCTTTAACCCCGAAGAAAGTATTGATTTTAATGGTAATACAGGACCTTTCATTCAGTATACGTACGCCCGTATTCGCAGCATTATGCGTAAAGCGGAGGCTGAAGGACTGGTTTTGCCGGAAACATTGGCTGATGATATGCCGCTCAATGATAAGGAAGTGGAGCTTGTGCAGAAGTTAAACAACTTCGACGTGGTGGTAGAACAGGCCGGCAAAGACTACAGTCCGAACGGTATTGCCAATTATTGTTATGAGTTGACAAAGGACTTTAACCAGTTCTATCACGATTACAGCATCCTCAATGCCGAAAATAATGCGGCGAAAACGGTGCGTCTGATGCTGGCGAAAAACGTGGCTAAAGTGATTAAAAACGGAATGGATTTGCTGGGAATAGAGGTTCCTGAAAGGATGTAAAAGCATGGCAGCCGAGCTATATAATCCCCCCTCAGACCGTAACGACACCGTTTTGCCATTGCCTTTAGAGGTGAAAGCGGAAGCGTGGGCTGTGGATGCAGGGTGCTCAGGCAATCCGGGTCCGATGGAATATCAGGCTGTAGATTTGCAAACAGGTGCGCAGGTGTTTCATTACGGACCCGTTCACGGCACTAACAACATCGGTGAATTTCTCGCCATTGTGCATGCTTTGGCACTGATGGAACAACGCGGTATACACGATAAAGTGGTTTATTCGGATAGTTACAATGCCATTTTGTGGGTAAAAAAGAAACAATGTAAAACCAAATTGGTGCGTAACGAACAGACAGAAAATCTTTTTAAAATGATTGCCCGGGCAGAAAACTGGCTCAGAACACACACGATTTCGACACCCGTTATTAAATGGGAAACCGCTAAATGGGGCGAAATTCCTGCCGATTTCGGCAGAAAATAATTCTAAATTTTGATGCAATAAGGCGTATATTGCTTATCTGCAATATACCGAAAACAGCGATTAGCGCAACTGTTCTCTACACGATTCGAGGATGGATAGCAGTTCGTCGGCTCGTTCTGCACGAAGCATGGCAATGCGGGTAGACTTAAAATCGGGAATGCCTTTAAAGATAGGACTGGCTGCAAGATGACGCCGGGTATGCAAAATGCCGCGGTATTCGTCTATGCGTTCAATGTTGATGCGCAACTGTTCTTCTAAAATATCAATCTTTTTATCGATGGTAAGCGATGCATCAGCAGGCAAACCGGCCAAAAAATCGTGTATTTCTTTGAACACCCAAGCACGTCCAAAGGTGGCTCTACCTATCATAACGGCATCCACACCATACGTATCGAAGGCCAAACGGGCATCTTCAGGCGTGGAAATATCTCCGTTTCCGATGATAGGAATATGAATGCGTGGGTTGCGTTTTACCTCTGCAATAAGTGTCCAATCAGCCTGTCCGGTGTACATTTGCGCACGTGTTCGACCGTGAATGGTCAGTGCTTGGATGCCACAATCTTGCAATTGCTCGGCCAAAGTGGCGATAACGAGGTTATCACTATCCCATCCCAGACGCGTTTTAACCGTTACAGGTGTCTTCACTGCTTGTACAACGCGTCGTGTGATATCGAGCATCAGCGGAATATTGCGTAACATTCCTGCTCCCGCCCCTTTGCTTGCAACCTTCTTAACAGGACATCCAAAGTTGAGATCGATAACATCCGGTCGACTCTGCTCTACAATCCGGGCAGCCTCAACCATTGCATCGACATCACGACCGTACAGCTGTATGCCCACCGGACGTTCGTCATCGCTAATCGTTAGCTTGTTAACCGTAGCCTTAATTGAACGTACCAAGCTTCAGCACTTACAAATTCGGTGTACACCATCGCAGCTCCGAAACGCTTGCAAAGCAGACGAAAGCCTATATCGGTTACGTCTTCCATCGGCGCAAGAAATAATGGATGCGGCCCAAACTCTATCGTTCCTATTTTCATAGGGACAAAGTTACGAATAAATCAGCATACTTTGACTTATCAACAGCTATTTGCGGCCGTAGAGAAGTCCCATGTTACGGAGCATCAATGATAAGGCAGGGCGCCTTGAAATAAATGGTTGGCGTTCTACATGGGGGATATAATGGATTTCGGAAATACCCTCGTTGTGCAGTATTTCAATAAATTGTGTCATGTCTCCATAAAGTGAACGACTGCCGAAAAGGTCTTGAAAGGCGAACGATCCACCCTTTTTAACCACTCGAAGCGCTTCGCGTACCACCTCTCTTTTATCCGATTGGCTTCTCACCTCATGAAAAACAAAGTTGCTAACGGCAGCATCGAAGGTCTCATCTTCAAAATCCAGCTTCGCAGCATCGCCCTTTTGGAAGGTTACTCTATCAGCAACGCCCTCTATTTCGGCATTTTGCTCGCATTGTTCTTTGGCATAATTCCAGCCAATTCCCCAATAATCAATACCTGTGAGAGTTGCTTTGGGGTAGTGTTTGGCACATCTGTTGGTCAGTGCAGCTGCTCCGCAGCCAATGTCTAACAAGGTTCCGTCACCTTTCCACTCAAGATGATCGATCAAAAACTGGTGTATTTCGCCCATCAAACCACCTCCGTTGAACGAGAAAATGTATCTGCAATAGTGCATAAATGCCGATACAACGAGGGATGCTACGGCTAAAATGCCGGTTATAAGTTCAGCCCAGAAACAGGGCCAACAGCACAAAAAGAATAGAAATAACAATATCAGCAGTGCTGAAACGCCGTAACAAATGCGCAAAATAGTAATGGGAATCCAGTTCCCGTAATTGGTTTTTCTTTCCATAAGTTGATCATTTCTTGGTTATTTGAGCAAAATTACGCTATTCTTTACATTGTATCAATACCGAAAAGTGGTGATTTATACGCACGAAAAAACGGTGAGAAAGCGTCTACTGTAATGACTTTCTCACCGTCTGTATGGTAATTTTACTTCAAATAAAGTGTGAATTTCGCAACGGTTTTACCCATTCCAAAGGGTAAGTTGACCTTTTAATGAAGCCTGAACATCGATTAAACGTTGGTTGGAACTACCTCTGAAAGGGAGCGTTTCATCGCGAAGCGATTGCACAAAGGGGCCGTCTACCAACACGTTAATTTGTTCTAAAAGTGCCCTACGCATAGTGTTTTTCAGCAAACTTTCAAATGTAAAGCCCGTGTAACACCATATATCTTTGTTTGTTTGCCGATGAATCTCTTTTGCCAAAGCTGTAAAGGCCTCCGGTTGAAACATCGGATCGCCTCCGCTGAACGTGACATTAGCAAACGGATCGGCTTTAATAACCTCCATAATATCGGTTATCGACATGCGACGACCTCCTTCTTCGTTCCACGATTGCGGGTTATGACAGCCCGGACAAGCGTGCTGACATCCTGCACAATAGATGGTTGTGCGAAATCCCGGACCATCTACCATGGTGTTTTCAACAATCGAAAGAAGTCGAATATAATTCATTATTCACAATATCTTAACGCCGAACGCAGCTTCATTATTCATAATTAGGCCTTGTTTGCGGATGGATTAGCGATTACGAATGATAGATGATGGATGGAACAGTACATTGTTTAAATACTTGGCAGCCCTTATTTTGTTGCTTTCATCCATCATCTCGCATCCATCATCTATCATCGTAATGCCTAATTTTTCATCCTTTCTCTCCCATTCCGTGTATCACCCGATCGTTCAACTCTGCCAATTTACCGCTATTCCAACGATCGGTTGTGCCCACAAGATAACCTGTGATACGCTGCAAACGGTCGATATGGGTGCTGCCGCATCGCGGACAAGATTCCAAATGAGCATCGGCATTCTCATATCCGCAGTCCATACAGCGGTTACGATTATGATTTACACTGCCATAACCCATATTATAATGATCCATCATATCCACCACATTCATAATTACTTGTGGGTTATGAGTAGCGTCTCCATCAATTTCCACGTAGAAAATATGGCCTGCACGGGTCATCTCATGATAGGGAGCTTCTACTTCTGCCTTGTGTCTTGCACTGCATTTATAGTAAACCGGCACATGATTAGAGTTGGTATAATAGTCGCGATCGGTAATTCCTTCGAGCACGCCAAACTCCTTTCGGTCTATCTTTGTAAACTTTCCTGACAGTCCTTCGGCAGGTGTGGCTAACACACTGAAGTTATGATGATACTTCTCTGTATATTCATTGCAACGTTCGCGCATATAACTCACAATCTTCAACCCCAGCTTTTGGGCCTCATCACTTTCTCCGTGGTGAACACCCAACAAGGCTTTAAGACATTCGGCCAATCCTATGAAACCAATACTAAGCGTTCCTTGGTTGATAACAGCTTCGATACTGTCGTTGGGATTGAGTTGGTCAGCCCCCAACCACAGACTCCTCATCAGTAGTGGGAATTGTTTTGCAAAGGCGGTTTTTTGAAAATCGTAACGCTCATTCAGCTGTTTGGCAGTTACATCAAGCATTTTATCTAGCTTAGCAAAGAAGCAATTAATGCGTTCTTCCTTATTTTTTATCCCCATACACTCAATGGCCAAGCGCACAATATTGATGGTCGAGAACGACAAATTACCTCTTCCCACAGATGTTTTCATACCGAACTTATTCTCAAACACGCGTGTTCGGCAGCCCATGGTTGCCACTTCGTGCATATAGCGCTTCGGATCGTCTGCCCGCCACGCATCACTTTGATTGAAAGTAGCATCCAGATTGAGGAAGTTGGGGAAGAAACGGCGCGCCGTAACCTTACAAGCCAGTTCGTAAAGGTCGTAGTTCCGGTCGCCTTTCAGATAGTTAACACCCCGTTTCTTTTTCCATATCTGGATAGGAAAGATAGCCGTTTCGCCGTTACCCACACCGTTATAAGTGCTGTTCAGCAGCTCGCGTATCACGCACCGACCCTCTGCAGAGGTATCTGTTCCATAGTTAATTGACGAGAACACCACCTGATTTCCGCCGCGCGAGTGTATCGTATTCATATTGTGAATAAAGCTTCCATCGCCTGATGCACACGTGCCACTGTTTTGTTCATCGCATGTTGAACAGTTCGAGCTTCGCCTTTCAGTCCGTCAAGCGGAAGTTTCAGGTAATCGTCCAACACCTTATTATATAAATGCGAGTAATCTTCACCATTCAGTTCTTCAAGATTTTTCAACTCTTCAATAAAACTTGAACGTACAAAAGGTGCCAGATAAAAGTCGAAAGCAGGAATAGCCTGCCCGCCGTGCATTTCGTTTTGGGCCGTTTCCAACGAAATACAAGCCAGCACACTGGCCGTTTCGATACGTTTAGCAGCACGCGATGAGCCGTGACCCGCACAAAAACCGCGCTCCAAGATGTTGTCCAGTGGGTGCTGACAGCAGGTAAGCGATTTGGTGGGATAATAGTCCTTGTCGTGAATATGCAGATAATTGTGCTTCACGGCTTCGCGACTTTCTTCGCTTAACAAGTAATCGTCAACAAACGGTTTGGTTGTTTCGCTCGAAAATTTCATCATCATTCCTGCCGGTGTATCAGCGTTCATGTTGGCATTTTCGCGCGTTACATCATTATTTTTAACGTTGATAATCTCAAGAAAAATATCTCTTGTTTTCGCCTTTCGGGCAATACTCCGCTGATTGCGGTAGGCTATATATGCCTTCGCCACATCCTTTCGGCTACTTTTCATCAACTCTAATTCCACCAGATTTTGTATGCCTTCCACCGTCATTTGTGCTTTACCGCCAAACCCGATATGGTCAGCAATCTGCTGAATAAGCCTTTCATCTTCTCCCTTCTCTGTGTGGAGCATCGCTTTACGAACAGCCGCCATAATCTTTTGTTCGTTAAATCCCACGATACGTCCATCGCGTTTTACTACTGTTTGTATCATTTCTTTTTGTTATTAAGTGTATGTATCGCGAAGCGACGGATATAAAATATGGTCTCTCGAATACGAGTACAAAGATAGTTGAAATAGAAATATGATTTTACTTTTGGAAAACTTTTTACCAGTTAATTTATGTTAAGTGTCTTATTATCAATATTTTGAAATTTGAAATGGAAAACTTTTGAATTTTTAAAGTTGTATAACTTCTCTATTTTAGAAAACATTTTAAAGGATAAAAGTACAAAGATTTGCTCGAAAAGTAATTGAATTTTGTATTCTAAAAACTTCTTCCACAACCTATGTTGTCTTGAAAGAATCTCTCCCACCTACTTTCAAATTGTAAGTTTGAGCATTGTCAAAAAATCGGAAGCAACCTCGCGAGAGTGTCAACGAAATCACTCAACTTGTTCTTGGTTCGTAAAAACGCAAGCATTTTGCGATTGTGTATATTGTTGATAATGAGTAATTTGCAAGTTTACAAATAGATTTTACGCATTATTTACCCCTCCTTAACGCCCTAAAACCGTGTTTTTCGGAGTGCAAAAGCATAGGTTTTACCCGCCAAAAGATAATGTTTGGTATGCCAAAAGCATAGCTTTTGTAATTCAAAACCTATACTTTGGGATTTTCAATGCTCATTTTTGACCAAATAAACGAAAGTTTTTCTCTAAATTGAGAAAGTAATTTGTAACGAAAAAAGAAAACCAGAAGTGTTCTTAAACGTTAAAAAAGTAACAAATTGTAAGCAACTTAAAAAGCGCCAAAGTAAAAAGGTGAAAGGGCAAGTTGGGAGGTATAGAGGTGAAAAAGTGGAAAGGTGAAAGGGTGAAAAAATAGCTAACGCCCTTCCATTGTTATCTCATATTGTGGCGGCTGCATCTTTTCACTCTTTCACCTTTTTACCTTTTCACTTTTACTTAGGTAGGGAAGGTAGGGCAAAGTAGGTAAAAGTAAGTTATGGGAGACAGAAAAGCACATAAACTTTCATCCTTATTCTTTCATCCTTCATCCTTTAAACACCTTTCATTGTTCTTATTTCTTCATCTCTGATCTAAAAAATAAAGAAGTGCGCCTATAAAAATACAGACGCACTTCAAACAACAACAACTTTAAATCAATTTAAACCAGTGTCAAATTATATATTGAAAACAACAAAACATTTATTTACTAACTATTTATATAATACCTCTTATCCTATCGTCGAAGGCCGAAAGAGCGGCTTTTGCACCCTCGCCCATGGCGATAACGATTTGCTTATAAGGTACAGAGGTGCAGTCGCCGGCGGCGTAAACACCCGGTACTGCAGTGCGACAACCGGCATCCACCTCAATCTCTCGCCGTTGGTTAAGCGGCAAAGCATCGCGGAAAGCGTCAGTATTGGGTGCCAATCCGATTTGAACAAAGATGCCATCGACAGCAATTTCACGTTCTTCTTCGGTGTTACGGTCCTTTACGCGGATAGCGGTAACGTGGTTACCATCGCCCAAAACCTGTGTGGTTTGCGACGACTTAAATATCTCGATGTTGGGCATAGATGCGGCTTTGTCTTGCAAAACAGTGTCGGCGCGCAGGCTATCGGCAAACTCAAGTACGGTAACATGACTGCAAATGCCTGCCAAATCGATAGCAGCCTCGATGCCCGAGTTACCTCCACCCACTACAGCAACGCGTTTTTCCTTATAGAAAGGACCGTCGCAGTGGGGACAGAAGTGTACGCCTTTGCCCATATATTTTGCTTCGTCGTCTACGTTCAGCTTACGCCAGCCAGCTCCGGTGGCGATAATTACGGCGGGTGTAACAAACACTTCGCCACCCTTTACATAGATACGCTTTTCTTTTTCGTTAAAATCGACGTGGTCGAGTTTGCGATTTTCGAAGATGTCGATAGGATAACGACCGATGTGCGAACGTAAATCGTCGGCCAGTTGCGCTCCTGTTGTCTGCGAAACCGATATAAGATTTTCGATGCCAACAGTATCTTTCACCTGTCCGCCGATACGTCCTGCCACCACAGCAACCTTTAATCCCTTACGAGCAGAATAGATCGCAGCCGAAGAACCTGCAGGTCCGCCGCCGATAACAACAACGTCATAGACCCTCTCAAGAGGTTCAACGCATTCGGTTTCTTCGCTACCAAACTTGTCTTCGAGCTTGGCAAGCAGTTCGCCCAGATCGCTTTTGCCAATGTGAAGCAATTCTCCGTTGGCATAAACAGAGGGCACAGCTTGTATGTTCAATCGTTCTGCCTCGTCTTGAAACAGTGCTCCATCAATCATTTCATGACTTACCCGACCGTTATACAACGCAATAATGTTGAGCGCCTGCACTACTTCAGGACAGTTGGTACACGTCAGCGACACATAGGTTTGCAGTTTCAAGTCGCCTTTAAGCTGACCTATTCGCCGGCTGATAACCTCGTCGGGCAGGTTTTTTCCTTTGCCATCGGCATTTAAAACCGCCAGCAAGAGCGACGTAAACTCGTGTCCGTTGGGTATGCCGCGAAAGGTTATACCGGTGGGTTCATCGTTTTTGAGCAGCGAAAAACGCACTTGTGCATCGTTGGCATCGGCAAACGCCGCCGAAAGATGCGGTGAAGTAGACACAAAATCCTCAATAAACTCTTTGAGTTGAGCCGCTGCCGAATGCTCGGCATCTATCTTTGCGCTGAGTGTATAGCGGTTGTCGAGATGTGCAAAAACATCCTGAACCTGTTGTAAAATATTTGAATCTAACATTGTAATGCGTTCTAATGTTCCAAAAACGAATGTAAAAGTTTTTAAGTAGTCTGTTTTATCGTAAATTCTGAGTTAATCTGTTTTTGGAGGTTTCTTTAGATTTTACCTACCAAGTCGATGCTGGGTTTCAGCGTTTCGGCACCCTGTTTCCACTTAGCGGGACATACTTCGCCCGGGTGTTGTGCAACAAACTGAGCCGCTGCAACCTTACGAACCAACTCTTCTGCATTGCGACCAACGCTGTTATCTTGTATTTCGGCAATCTTAATCTTGCCTTCCGGGTCTACAACAAATGTACCGCGATAAGACAAACCTTCGTCTTCTTTGAATACACCGAAGCCCTTTGCCAGTACAGCCAATGGGTCGGCAAGCATTGTGTAGTTGATTTTCTTGATGCTGTCGGATGTGTCGTGCCATGCCTTGTGTACGAAATGCGTATCGCAACTTACAGAGAACACCTCAACACCCATCTTCTTCAGCTCGTCGTACTTCTCTGCAAGGTCTACCAATTCGGTAGGACATACGAAAGTAAAGTCGGCAGGATAGAAGAAGAAAATGGCCCATTTGCCTTTTACATCTTCGCTTGATACTGTTTTGAACTCTCCGTTTTGGAAAGCTTGTACCTTGAATTCAGGTAACTGTGAATTGATAATTGATTCCATCATGTTGATTTTTTAATGGGTGACTCTTCTGTTTCCGTCTCGAAGAGAACGCTTTTACCTTTGTCTTCATTGAGAAAAACTTTGTTATCCTAATATCTTTTTGCCCCTAACGAGCAGGAAAAAGCGAGTCACCGAATTGAATTATTGAATTAAATTTTAAAACATTAAGTGGATGAACGATCTGTCGAACGAGGTCGACAGACGCTCGTATATATACTGAAATTAAGTAGTTTTGTCTGTGTCTGCAATCTTTGGAGAATGCTGCGAAAGGTTGATTGTTACTTCAATCGGCTTTCAACAACTTTCCAATCGATAATATCCCATACG
The DNA here is from genome assembly GCF_000614205.1 of Hoylesella saccharolytica JCM 17484. Taxonomy (GTDB): domain Bacteria; phylum Bacteroidota; class Bacteroidia; order Bacteroidales; family Bacteroidaceae; genus Prevotella; species Prevotella saccharolytica. Next base: position 123,792 of record NZ_BAKN01000002.1, on the reverse strand, counting down.
GCAGCGATATGGTCTACGCGACGATTTTGATAGTCAAGATAGTACGCATGCTCCCAAACGTCGAGCCCTAATATCGGGTTGTTGCCACTGCGCAACGGGTTGCCGGCATTCGTTTCTTTTGTAATCACCAGCTTTCCATTCTTGTCTTGCGACAGCCAAGCCCATCCCGAGCCGAACAAAGTGGCAGCAGCTTGTGCAAATTCTTTCTTAAAATTCTCAACACTTCCAAAGTCTCTGGCCAGTGCTTCAGCTATTTTCCCCACAGGTTCGTTGTCCTTTACAGGAGCCTTAAACTGTTGGAAGTAATAAGCATGATTAAGTGTTTGCCCCGCATTGTTAAAAATCGGTCCGTCGGGAGCAGTCTTTACAATATCTTCTACACTTTTACCCGCAAATTCGGTGTTCTCGATAAGGGTGTTCAATGTATTGACATAATTCTGCAAGTGCTTACCGTAATGAAAGTTTATGGTTTGCTCACTGATAACAGGTTCCAATGCATTCTGTGCATAAGGAAGTGTTGGCATTTGTATACTCATAACAATTAATAATTTGGTTAAAAACATTTTGTTGTTTATTTTTTGTGTTGCAAAGGTAGAAAGTAATAGAAAGTCCTCAAACAGATAAATTCTATCGGATAATAGAACCTTTCTATTTGTCAGCCTAAAGGCACTTAAAATAGGTGCAGGCGCAGAAGAAACAGTCGACCTTTATATGGTTTTCATACTTGTTGGTTTATCACCCAGGGGCTCAAAATACGCGTCAAAAGGTTTCATAACACGGATAAGAAAGTTTTTTCTTATATTTGCAGATACGCAATAACAACCAAACAACGCTTTGACAATGAAACTAAAGACTATTCTACTACTATCTTTTTTAGGATGGAAATCGCTTGTTGTGTTTGGAGATAATGAGATAAAATCGGGCGAAATATGGAAAGATAATACCGGTGTGCACATCAATGCGCATGGCGGAGGCGTGCTTTTCCACAACGGAAAGTATTATTGGTTTGGCGAATATAAATCTGAATACACCAGCGCAGCATTGCGCGGAGTGACTTGTTACGCATCTGACGACCTCGTAAACTGGACCAATCAGGGTATTGCACTTGCCGTAACCGACGAGCAGGGCAGTGATATTGAACGCGGATGTACCATCGAACGTCCCAAGGTGGTTTACAATTCAAAAACCCAAAAGTTTGTAATGTGGTTTCATCTAGAACTCAAAGGGCGCGGATATGCTGCCGCTCGGGCAGCTGTTGCCATAAGCGACAGGGTTGAAGGTCCCTATACTTACCTGCGTTCGGGTAGGGTAAATGCGGGTCAACTACCAGCGAACATGAACCTCGAAGAACGTGAACGGATGGATAAACTACAGCCTGAGGCATATGAAGAATGGTGGACACCCACCTGGACGCAGGCAGTTAAAGACGGACTTTTTGTGAAACGCGACTTGGAAGGCGGACAAATGGCAAGAGATATGACGGTGTTTGTTGACGACGACAGGCATGCTTACCACATTTATTCGTCTGAAGATAACCTTACGTTGCACATCGCAGAGCTTACCGATGACTATACGGCGCACACCGGAAAATATGTAAGACTGATGCCGGCGGGCCACAATGAGGCGCCGGCTATTTTCAAAAAAGACGGTACTTACTGGATGATTACGAGCGGATGTACGGGCTGGGACCCCAACGAAGCACGTATGTTTTCGGCTAAAAGCATTTGGGGACCGTGGATGCAGCACGCTAATCCGTGTCGCGGAGATAATCATCGGCTTACCTTCGGCGGACAAAGTACCTATATATTAAAGGTAAAAGGAAAGCCTGACGCATTTATTTTTATGGCGGATATCTGGCGACCCAAGCATCCTATTGATGCCCGTTACATCTGGTTACCCATCGATTTTGAGAAAGATGTGCCTGTTATTACATGGCGCGAGGCATGGAATCCGGCAACGTATTGGAAATAAATGCCGGGTGCAGGGATATGAATAACCCGACATTAGGAACGTAAACATTTAATATTTAAAAGATAAAGATATGCTATTCGATTTTAAAAAGACACTGTTACTGGCAGCTTTGAGTTCGATTTCGTTATGCGGTTTTGCCGCAAAAAAGAAGGTACAACCCTCCGATCGGGCGTATTGGTGCAGCCAAGCGTATAAGATGGCGCAGCCCGTACTTGAAAAAATAAGTAAAGGAGAACTGCAAAAGGATATGTTGGTAGAGGTTAGTCCGACATGGGATGGGCGTGATAAGCGGGTTACTTACATGGAATGTTTCGGCCGATTGATGGCCGGACTGGCTCCGTGGCTGTCGCTTCCAGACGACAATACATCTGAAAGCACACAACGAAAGCAGCTACGCGAGTGGGCATTGGCGGGATATAAGAACGCCGTCGACCCGCAATCGCCCGATTATCTCTTATGGCGCGGACACGGACAGGCGCTTGTTGATGCCGCCTATATTGCCGAAAGCTTCGTCAGAGGCTATGATGCGTTGTGGCTTCCGCTTGATGATGTCACCAAGAAACGATACATAGAAGAGTTTACCCAACTACGTCGCGTAGACCCACCATACAGCAACTGGCTACTATTTTCATCGGTTATTGAGAGCTTTCTTTTTAAAGTGGGGGCCGAAGGAGACGAATATCGGGTAAACTCGGCTATCCGTAAAACCGAAGAATGGTATGTTGGCGACGGCTGGTATGCCGACGGACCATCTTTCGCCTTTGATTATTACAGCAGTTATGTCTTTCATCCAATGTATCTCGAAACGCTTGAAAACATGATCAATGGAAAGAATCGAACCCGTATTGACTATAAAAAGTATTACCAACGCGAACTGAAACGGGCACAGAAATTTAGCATTGTGCTCGAGCGTTTCATCTCTCCCGAAGGCACTTATCCCGTCTTCGGCCGTTCCACACCTTATCGTTTGGCTGCCATGCAACCGTTGGCGCTCATGGCTTGGTATGAAAAGCTACCCCAAGAGTTGAGCAACGGACAGGTGAGAGCAGCCCTTACAGCTGTGATGCACCGCATGTTCGACCACCAAAACAATTATAATGCAAAGGGTTATCTTACTATTGGGTTCTGCGGAAGTCAGCCCGGTATTGCCGATTGGTATACTAATAACGGTAGTCTTTATATGACCTCGCTGGCCTTTATGCCGTTAGGACTGCCCGCCAATCATCCCTTCTGGACCGATGCTGCGCAGGATTGGACACAGAAAAAGGCGTGGGGTGGACAGCCATTCCCCAAAGATCACCATTGGAGCGATGAGGTAAAAACCAAAGATTTGTTTTAAACCACACCCTTAAAGAACCTTTCGGCGCAGATCAATTACGGGTTGACTGCACCGAAAGGCAATTCAATCATCAACCCGAACAATTATGAAGTACAGACTTTTTATTGCTTTTATGCTTCTGTTGGGTGTCTGTGCACAGGCGCAAACATGGACGGCAGGCGATGTGGAAGCCATCATCGAAAAGGTAAACGATACGTGGCAGGCTACTCATCCGCAGCACGAACGTGCCTTTTGGGATAACGCCGTGTACCACACAGGTAACATGGCGGCTTACGCTTTGCTGCAAAAGCGGGCGTGGGCAGATTATAGTGAGGCGTGGGCAAAGCACAATTTGTGGCAGGGTGCACGAGAAACCAACCCCGCAAAGTGGAAATACAAGAATTACGGAGAAGGTCAAGATTATGTTCTTTTCGGTGATTGGCAGATTTGTTTTCAAACTTATATTGACCTCTACAATCTGCAACCCGAACCCAATAAGATTGCACGCGCCAAAGAAGTGATGGATTACGAGGCGGCATCTGATGTCGATGACTACTGGTGGTGGGCAGATGCGCTCTACATGGTGATGCCCGTTATGACGAAGATGTACAAGCTTACGGGCGATATACGCTATCTCGACAAGATGTACGACAATTGGAAATACGCCAATAAAATTATGTACGACAAAACAACGGGATTGTATTTTCGCGATGGTAAGTACGTTTTCCCGGCACACAAAAGCGTAAATGGCAAGAAAGATTTTTGGTCTAGGGGCGACGGTTGGGTAATGGCAGCCTTCGCAAAGGTGCTGGCCGATCTGCCGCAGAACGCTCCACACCGTAGCGAATACATACGTTATTATCGAAAAATGGCAAAGGCTGTGTCACAATGTCAGCAGAAAGAGGGCTATTGGACACGCTCTCTGCTCGACCCCGAACACGCTCCCGGCCCCGAGTCGAGCGGCACTTCGCTCTTTACTTTCGCCCTCTTCTATGGCATTAACAACGGCTATCTGTCTGCCAAAAAGTATTTACCGGTAGCCGAACGTGCGTGGAACTATCTGGCAACAACGGCTCTTCAGCCCGACGGAACAGTGGGTTATATGCAGCCTATCGGCGAAAAAGCCATACCGGGACAGGTGGTTGGCCGCACATCAGTTACCAATTTTGGCACGGGTGCCTTTCTTTTAGCAGCATGCGAATACGCCAGATATCAACGTGCACGACAGCGTTGAAGGGGGTGTTTGTTTGCAGAACAGAGACCATGGACACCCTTTCAGGGGCAACTTTCTCACACCTGAAAGGGTATTCGTCATTTCAACATAACCTACAAAATCAATGGATATAATCAAAAACTTCCCCGCTTTAATGCAGGGTAAAAAGTTAATGTACGTTCACGGCTTCGGTTCTTCGGCCGCTTCAGGCACGGTTACACTGCTGCGCACATTGCTTCCATCGGCCGAAGTGATAGCCGAAGACATTCCGTTGCATCCTGCTGAGGGACTTGATATGCTTCGTACCCTATGCAAAACCCATCAACCCGACCTGATTATCGGCACATCGATGGGCGGAATGTACACCGAAATGCTGCGCGGATACGACCGCATACTAATCAATCCGGCATTGCAGATGGGCGATACGATGATTAAACACGACATGCTGGGGCGGCAAACGTTTCAAAATCCGCGCAAAGATGGGGTGCAAGAGTTCATCGTTACCAAGTCGCTGGTAAACGAATACAAAGACGTTACCGCAGGTGTTTTTGCCGGACTGACGCCCGAAGATGCCGCACGGGTTATTGGCTTGTTTGGCGACGAGGATGATGTTGTAAACACATTCGACCTCTTTCGTGAGCAATATCCTGTGGCCATACGCTTTCACGGTGGTCATCGGCTCACAGATAAGGTGGCTTTACACTATCTGATACCTGTTATCCGCTGGATTGACGACCGACAGAACGGGCGTGAACGCAGCATTGTTTATCTCGAAATGTCGGCGCTTGCCGATACCTTTAACAAGCCTCGCCCCTCGATGCACAAAGCTTACGAATTGCTCATTGAGAACTACGACGTTTACATCATTGCCCCTGCGCCCAGCAACCAGCCGGAAAAGGTGACGCAGGTACAGCTCTGGGTAGAACAATATCTTAACGTTCCGGCCTACAATCGCATTGTATTTACCAACCGCCCGGCTCTTCTTTACGGCGATTATTTCATCTCTTCGTCCGTGCCCGAGGGCTTTATGGGTACCTCTCTGCTTTTTGGCAGCAGTGAATTTAAAACGTGGGAAGAGGTTATTACTTACTTTGACAGGCTGGGCGGACAGTGAAAAAGGAGGAATACCACCTGCCCATAAGGGTGAAAAGGTAAAAAGGTGAAAGGGTGAAAAAATGCAGCCGCCACAATATGAGATAACAATGCAAGGGCGTTAGCTATTTTTTCACCCTTTCACCTTTTAACCTTTTCACTTTTACTTAGGTAGGTGAGGTAGGGCAAAGTAGGTAAAAGTAGGTGGCAGGAGACAGAAAAGCACATAATCTTTCATCCTTATTCTTTCATCCTTCATCCAAAATACCCTTTCACCTTTCCACTTTTTCACCTTTATACGTTTCAACTTGCCCTTTCACTTTTCCGCCCTTTTACCTTTTAAGTTGCTTTCAAATCGTAATTTTTTTAACGTTTGAGAACACTTTTGGTTTTCTTTTTTCGTTACAAATCACTTTCTCAATTTAGAGAAAAACTTTCGTTTATTTGGTCAAAAATGAGCATTGAAAATCCCAAAGTATAGGTTTTGAATTACAAAAGCTATGCTTTTGGCGTGCCAAACATCATCTTTTGGAGGGTAAAACCTATGCTTTTGCACTCCGAAAAACACCATTTTAGGGCGTTGCGGAGGGGTAAATAATGCGTAAAATCTATTTGTAAATTTGCAAATTGCTCATTATCAATAACATACGCAATCGTAAAATCCTTTCGTTTTTACGAACCAAGAACAAGTTGGATGATTTCGTTGACACTCTCGCGAGGTTGTTTCCGATTTCTTGACAATGCGAAAAGTTACGATTTGTAAGTAGATGGGGTAAAGTGTGGTAGGTATAGGTGGTAATAAAAAACGCCCTATGACCAGGCATTAGGTGAGAAACCGGATGCGCTGACATAGGGCAACAAACACATTTTTTATATATAAATTGAGAGAGAGATATCTAATAATTGTACAATTCTTTATTTTTAAGAAAACTATCGGCTATTACAAGCTAAACATCTGATGTTTTAAGGGGTTTTATTTGCTGTTTTAAAGCAATTTGTTAGTTACCCCGCAGATACCTACTCGCTGCCTCTTCCCGTTGCGATGAGATAGGCGGTGCGGCAGTTCAGATAGTTTGTTACAGCTTCTGTATATTGGTTGCGAGCCTGCTGATCGCGTGTTTGCGCATCCAGCAGATTGGTCATTGTGCCTGTTCCGGCTTGATAATAATCTTCGTTGATTCGTAAATTCTCGGCCGACTGCTCCATGCTCTTGCGAGCTAACTGTATCTGTTTGTACGCGGTTTCGAGGTTGTTGTAAGCACTTTGCATCTGAATGAGCAGCAACTGCCTGCTGTCTTCTTTCTCTTCCATCGCTATTTGTTGGGCTATTTTTTGCCGTTTCAAGCCGCGATTGCTCCACCAATTGCTGATGGGTAGACTGAGTGTGGCCATGCCAACGGCGTTAAACCGCCCCTTGTTGCTCAAATCTTGGTACATCCCCGTAACGCCAACAGCAAGTGTAGGCAGCATTTCGCCCTGCTTTACTTTGGTAAGCAGTCGTTGCGCTTCAACCTTTTTGTCGAGCAATTGGGTTTCAATGCGGTTTTCTAAGGCCGTTGCATGCGACATGGCATACGTTGAGGGGGCCGGCAGATGTGTGGTTAGTGTGCGGTCGATATCAATGTCTTCGCCCGCCTTACCCATGTATTGGGCCAGTACCAGCTTGCTCAGCGTGATGCCGTTTTGCAATTTGAGGCGGTTAATGGCGATGTCGTTCTGCTTGAGTTGTACGCTCAGAATGTCGTTTTTGTTAGCAATGCCCGCCTCGTAAGCGTTTGTGGCATCGTTAAAGATACTTGTAAGCTGCTTCTCGGCTGCATCAAGCGTTTTTTGTTGTTCGTAAAGCGAAAGCAATTGGTTGTAATACAGTTCGGTGGTTTGGCTTACATCGTCTGCCGACTGACTTAACATCAGCTCTTTAACTTCGGTTTGAACCTTAGCCAATTTATTGGCATTGACAATTCGTCCACCTGCATAAATGGGCTCCATTGCCATCAGCGACACCAACGTTCCGTGTTTAATCGCTTCTATGGTGTAAGTAGTGGGTAGCGATGCCAGCACGGCAGGGGGCAAACCTAAGCTGTGAACGATACCTGCAAGTTTTTGTTGCACCTCTGGAGACATAGAAACCTCTTGTTGTAAAAGGTAATCAGGGGCAATGAAATACGTGCCGTTGGCTGTTATTGTTGGAAAATATTTGGCCCAAGCCTCCTTTTGTTGCTCTTTGGCCGATTGTATTTCGAGTCGGCTGCGACGCACTTTGATGTTGTTTTCTTTGGCCAATGCTCTGCATTGTTGCAGTGTATAGACCTTTTGAGCCTGCGAAGCGAGGGGTCGGAAGAGCCCCACCGCAAACGCAAGGAGTATATATTTATATGTTTTTAAGTTCATAAGTCAATCTATTTTATAGTTTTCCTGAGAGGTTTTGAGCCCCTTTCGGGTGTTACTTTAATTGAACGGACAGGCTGTTACGATTGTGCCAAACCCTCCTGCTGTGGTTGCATGTGTAGCGTTCGATGTCGGTCTTCAATTCTGAAAATCATCCAATAGCCGATGGGTATCATCGTAATGATGAATAAAAACGAAATCATTGTACCGAAACAAACCACTACTCCCATCGGTCCCCACATTGGTGTGTTGGCAATAACCATAGGAATAACGCCCATAGAGGCGGCTGCACTGGTAAGGAAAATGGGTCGCATGCGTCGTTGCGCAGCTTGTAAGGCAGCTCGTTTGGCCGAAAGGCGATGTTTTACGCGCAGTTCTTCGGCGTAATCTATCATGATAATACCGTTACGAACAATAATTCCCATCAGCGAAATAATACCTAAAATACCCGTTATTCCTACTTCCTGACCCATAATAAGCACACCTAACGCAGCACCCAAGAGCGAGAACAGTAGCGAAATCATAATGAGAACAGACATCCGAATGTCTTTGAAGTGGAACAACAAGATGGCGAAAATAACGATAATGGATATAGCCAGACCACTGTAAATCTGCGGTCCTGTCTCGAGGTCTCTTTCTCTTTGTCCTCCTACCGACATGGTTACGCCTTCCGGCAGTTTGATTTCGGATACCGTATCGAGCACCTTATCAGTTACCTTATTGAGGTTTAAGCCACGTTTGGTATCGGCAAAAACCGACATCGAACGTATGCCGTTGCGATGGTGAATGGATGTATAAGTCCAGTCGGGTGATACCTTTGCCACCTGACGTAACGGTACATTAACGCCCGGGATAAGGCCGCTTACAGTGGCATTGTTAAGGTCTTGCACCGTTTGTTGGCCCGAATGACTGTCTTTCAGCATCACTTTAACGGGGTAATCGCCCTCCCAAACGGTGGTGAGGGGTACGCCCTGACCAAACCGTGTGGCAAGATTGAGCGAGAGAACGCTCTTGTTAATGCCCAAGCGACCAGCCTCGTAATCATCTATTGCAACGTTTAAACCGCTGGTTGTACCGTCGAATGTGCTGCGAACCAATAGCAGTTCGGGCATGGTGCGCATAATTTTCATAGCGCTGTCTACGGCTTCGTGGATTTTATCCAAGTTGTCTCCGCTGAACCGAATCTCAACCGGCGACTGCGCATCGCTATAATCTAATTGTTTGATACGTACCTGCGCATCACTGAAATAATTTGTATATTGCTCTGTAAACTCGTCTACCAAATCTTCGGTAGCTTTGTTTCCGGCAGTGTTGATAATAAATTGTGCATAATTGCTGCCGCCCAATTGTGGGGCATAAGATGTTTGGAAACGGGGCGACGAACTGCCGTAGAAAGTGGTAATGTTGACAATTCGCTCGTCGCGTTGCATCATATTGCGCAGGCTGTCGGCTATTTCTGCAGTCTTTTCGATGGCTGTTCCTTGTGGAAGATACATCTCTACGGCAAACTGATTGCGTTCTGCGCGAGGCATTAACTTTTGCGGTAGTGCGGCGAAGAGCAACGCTCCCACCACAATTGATGCTACACCGATGCCCAAAGTATAGAAGGGATGAGCAAAACACCGGGTTATCACGCGGTCGTAATAGCTCTGAACGATGTCTAAAAACGTTTTTCGGGCCTGGCGGTCATCGTCTTTCTTCTTCAAACCTTTCTTTATAAAGGTGTACTGTAACCAAGGAACAACCAGCACAGCCACCAAAAGTGAGGCGGCTAATACCACCGTTATGCCCAGCGGAAACCATTTTACGAAGTCTTTCATCATTCCTTTCATCGTGAGAAGAAGTGGAAAGAAAGTGATGGAAATGGCTAACGTGGCGCTGAAAATAGAGCTAAAGAACTCTTTTGCAGAGTAAGTTGCAGCGTGCCAACGGCTCATTCCCTCGTCGATTTTTTCGATATAAGAGTCGATAATCACAATCGAGTTATCCACAATCATACCCAATGCCACGATGAGCGATGCCAAAGTAACGGTGTTGAGCTCTATGCCGAGGGCATAAAAAAGTCCCAGTGTGATAAAGATAGTAATGGGAATGGTGCTCGCAGCCACGCTTGCCACCCGCATAGGAAGCAGCAACATGATGACGATAACCACCGAAACGATGGCAATGAGCAGTTCTTTAAGGAAGTCTACCACCGATGTATTGACCACATCACTTTGGTCGGTGATGGTATAAATAGATACATCTGCTGGCAGTGTTTTTTGAAAATCGGCGATAATGGCTTTCACTTTGTCACCGAATTGCACAATGTTACTACCCTCATTCATCTCTACCGACAGCACAATACATTTGCGTCCGTTGTTGGTTACGTATTTATCGGCGTCGGGATATTCACGTTTGATTTGTGCAATGTCGCGCAAACGAATGACATTTCCTTTCAAATCAGAGTACACAATCTGGTTGGCCACATCGTTTTCGGTGGTCATATTTGAGCGAAGATGTATGGGGCGAACCGTCTTTCCATCATCTACCGAGCCGCTCATAAGGGTCATTCCCTGTCCAGAAAGACTGCTTAGAAGCGTAGCAGAATTGATTCCATAGTCTGAAAGCTTGTCGCGGTCAATGTAAACGCCTATCTGTTCGTCTTGTTCTCCACTTACTCTGAGGTTTGCTAATTCAGGAATGGTACGCAGACGGTCTTTCAACGACATCATGTACTGGTGCAGTTCGCGATACGTTTTGTCGTTACTTTCGAGCGTAACAAGCATTGCCGACGTATCGCCGAAGTCGTCGTTGGCAATCAAAGCCAAAACTCCCTGCGGCAATGTAAGTTTAAATTGCTGCAGCTTTATCTTGAATTTGCTCCAAAATTCGTCTTTATTGCTGACATCATCGTTCAGCTCAACGAACACGTATACAATGCCATCTTTGGTTTGCGAACGTGTTTTCTCCTTCTTAATTTCCTTAAAACTCCACAAAAAAGTTTCCAAAGGCTTGGTTACTTGTTCTTCTATCTCTAACGAAGTGGCACCCGGATACACCGCAGCCACAACGCCTTGACGAATTGTAAACGATGGAAACTCGTTCTTGGGCATATTGATTAAGGCCACAGCACCAAAGGCGATGAGCACCACCATCAATAAAAGCATAATGCTGTTATAGTGCATTACGCTCTCTATTATGTTTCTTTTTCGTGTTGTCATCTTTACTGTATCTTTACCGTTGACCCTTCGCTAACCTTGTTTTGACCACTGACGATAACCTGTTCGTCCGTAGTTAAGCCGTCGTTTACTACCACTCCCTGCTCACAAATGCCACTTTGCGTGATGTTACGGCGATGTGCTTTGCCGTTCTTTATTACCCAAACAAAGGGTTTATTGCCATCGGTGAGCACCGCTTCTTGCGGTATAACGATGGCGTTTGATGTGCCGGCAGTGGTGATTTGTGCGCTGCATACCATACCCGGAAGCAACGCATGATCGGCATTGGATAAACCAACAATCACGTCATACGTATGACTGAGGATGTTAGCTTGTATCCCTTTCTCGGTAACTTTACCTTCAAAGCGGCGTCCATTCAATGCCGACACGGTGAAAGGAACGGTCTGTCCCTTAGCAATAGCAGCTATTTCGTTCTCCGGAACAGCTATTTTCATCTCGATTTTATCCAGCTTCACCAATTTAAAACAGCTCATTCCGGGCGCCATATTATTGCCCGCGTCTACCGTTCTGCTTGATATAAAACCGTCAAATGGTGCCCGTAGTTCACAATTTTGCAAAGTTTTGCGAGCTATTCGCTCTGCCGCTTCGGCCTCAGCCAACTTAGTTTGCACATCGACAAACTTGATTTCGGGCAGACTACCTTTCTTATATAGCTGGTCTAAACGCTTAAAAGCATCGCGTGCTTGTGCCAAAGTAGACATTGTCATATCGTGTGCGCTCTTCGCAGAGGTGTTGTCCAGCACAGCTAAAAGCTGTCCTTTGCGTACCGCCTGTCCTTCGTTTACGAATACTGACGACACTGTTCCGAGTGTGGCAAAACTCAATGTAGAGCCATAACTCTCTTGTATTGTTCCCACATATGTGCGTGTACCGCCTTCGCCTCCGGCTTTTACAGATATTGTTTTTACAGCAACGGGATCTACTTTATTCTCTTCTTTCTTACTTGAACATCCGGCAACGAGAGTTATACTCATCAATGCCGCTACATATTTTATCTTCATATTTTTTAATTTAGGACTTCCTTTAACAAGGAGAAATCCGTTTTTTAAACATTATGCTAAGTTTATAAATTACCTTATTTTTACGCTCTCTGTATCGGCAGGCATTGGGTTGCGACCACCTAATTGCGTCGCCACCCTGCCTTCCGATGTTATTCTGATATACATTTTATTCTTTTATGCCTGCTTTATTTTCGATGCAAAATTACTATCCGATGGTTTTTCAAACAAGGTCAATACTTCATTTAAATTGGTCAATTTTATGGATTTGAGTAGAAAAGATGAGAAAAAAGAACTCAATCTGGTTCTTAAATTGGTAAATTTGCAGAAAAAGTAGTAGCGAAATGATAAACAAACTTCAACTCCCCTTTGAGTGTCAGCAGTTTGATTCGGCACTTTTAAACGGTCTTTCAGAGAGTACCGTCATCCCCATCAACAATATTATAGCCTTTGCGTTATGTACCCAGGGCAGCGTTACGGTTGATATTGATGATGTGGTTTATCACATCAGCAAGGGCGATGTTTTCTTTTTGCCTCCCTCGCTTTATGCTAAAATCAGTCATGTCAGCACTGATTTGGCAGGCATTATCATTTATGTAGACTACGATTTTATGATGTCTATGGTTAACAAAGTAATGGATATACGCTCAGCACTTTACTTTGCAGATCATCCTTATATGTCGCTTACGGTCAGTCAGTACGAAACTTTGCACACCATGATGCAGAATTTAATTCATCGGATAGAAGTAGAAAGTGTCACAGAAGCGAGCGAACAATACCTTATTGTATTGCGCGAACTGATTATTTCGATGTGCAACACGCTGGCTTATGAGGTTATCAACTTCTATTTACAAAGTCATCGACTGCTTGTTGGCGATTGGGACAGAACCGATAAGATTGTACAAGAGTTTATCGTTAACGTGTATCATAACTTTCGTAAACATCGCGAGGTGGCCTATTATGCTGAACAACTCTGTATAACGCCTGCCTATCTGTCGAGCCTTGTCAAAGAGAAAACGGGCAAACCGGCCCTGCAATGGATTATTGATATCGTGATTTCAGAAGCCCGACAGCTGTTGCAATACACCGATATGTCGGTTAAAGAGATTGCTACAACGTTGAGTTTTCCCACCCAATCGCCATTCGGTAAATACTTTAAGCAGTATGTGGGCAAGTCGCCCAAAGAGTTCAGAGCCAAGTTGCGCAATGTTCAATAACCTGCTCCGGATATCTCTTACCGTCTCTGCGGCGTAAAAATGTACACCCCGAAACGCATCAGTAGCATTTGCAATTACCCTTATTCAGTATTAGAAAAAAGCAAAAAGCCCCGACATCTTTTAGAGATGGCGGGGCAGTATGTATGATAAGCGGCGCTTATGCCATGTTCAAGTTGGGGTATTTTTCGCCCAAAACCTTGAAGAACTTTTTGCCGGCAGCAAATGCCAACACACGTCTGTGGTACGAATAAGCCAAGAATGTGTTTCGTGTGGGGTACAAAATAGAGCACAACTCAAGTGTTTTTACACCGCTATCTGTGGGTATCGACAGTTCGTAGAAGCGTGCACTGTTGCCCAATTCCTTAGGTGCAACGGTGTCGGGAACTTCTTTTATGGTTGCCTCTGCCAATCTTTCGTTGCCAAAAAGGAAATGATCTTTCACCTTTTCTTCAGCATCCAGCTGAAAAAGATGCAATCCGTCGTCGGTCAAAACCAAAGGTACCGGCACCTGAACGGTAGTAAACTTCACCGTTCCCAACGTCAAAATACTCTTCAACACATCCCAAGCAGCCGTTTTCATCTGATCTTTCGCCGTTGGAATATGGTAAACATAGTTGGCAGCCAATATCTCCTGCCCTTTCAGATGTTCTTTGCAACGGCCGAAATCACTGTTTATCAGTATGTCGATTTCTTCCTTACTGAAGTTTTGCGAAGCACTTTCGGCAGCAGACAACTCCAGCCCTTTTTTCTTCACGAAGCGTGAATAAAGCATGCTGATTACAAGACCTGCGATCACAACGATCGCCATAAAGATTAAATTTTTTGTATCCATAATTTATAATTTTTTGGGTTCAATGGGTTCTTTTTTCTTAGACGGGATGATGCCCCAGATGAGAAAAGCGGCAAAAAGCAGCATTACCACCTTGCCGCCATAGCGGGTGTATAGTCCCAAACGCAACAAATCTTCCTCTTTAAGGTTCTTTTCTTTAAGATAAGCATCCAGAAAAGCTTTTGTCTTAGGATTTGTTGTTTCGTAGTAAGTTTTATTCTTCGCATCGTACAACACCAATCTCGGATCTTCTTCTATAAATAGCGGAAGAATGTAAGCAATGTTAAACTCTTTGTGTAAACGGGCAATATCCAAGTGTTTTCCATCCACTTCGATACTGTCTTTCTTAGGCGTGTGATACACAATTTCAATAACATCGCGCGTACCTATGGGTATTTTAGCACGCGAAAATGCAGCAGAGGGTACGGCTAATAGCAATGTTAGCGTTGCTAATGTTACCCTAAACAAATGTTTTAAATTCATACTTGCTCTCTATTTTATTGTTAATAAAAAATGCTTTGTTGGTGTAAAGGTAAAAAAAATTAAGATAAGACATGCTAAAAGCGTAGAGAATAGTCTGTAATTTATTTTTTTTTAGAAAAGATTTCTTTATCTTGTAGTTTCGATTTTTAAGTCCTTTTATCCCTTTTATTCGGCCAATTGTATCTCATTCATTAAAAAATAGTATGTCAGTTCGGTATAAGTAATCCCCTCTCTTTCTCCCCTTTACAAGGGCGTTAGCTATTTTTCACCCTTTCACCTTTTCATTTTTTCACCTTTAAGTTGCTTACAATTTGTTACTTTTTTAACGTTTAGGAACATTTTGAATTTTCTTTTTTCGTTACAAATTACTTTTCCAATATAGAGAAAAACTTTCGTTTATTTGGTCAAAAATCAGCGTTGAAAATGTAAAAACATAGGTTTTAAGTTGTAAAAGCTATGCTTTTAGCATGCTAAACACCATCTTTTGGATGCTAAAACCTATGCTTTTATACCCCGAAAAACACGATTTTAGAGTGTTTTAGAAGAATAAAAAGAAGATAAAATCTATCCAAAAACGCACAAGCCGCTAATAATCAATGTTATACCCAACCGCGAAATTCTTGCGTTTTTACGAGCCAAGAATAAGTTGAACGATTTTGTTGGCACTCTCGCGAAGTACCTTCCGATTTCTTGACAAAGTAAAAAGTAACAATCTGTAAGTAGGTGGGCTAAGTAAAGTAGGGCTAAGACAAGTAACTAAAGATAGGTAAACAGGGGTTATTATTCCATCAGTTGTCGCTATCTTATCAGCTTTTGCAAATTTAATTCTCAGCTCCTGTAAATCAACACCTTATCAACCTATTTGCGAAGGGTGTAGAAAGGGCTTGCGAATAGGCGTTGGTAACAGTCCTTTTTTCGGCTTTTTCTTTGTTTTCTCTCCTATTTACACTATCTTTGCCGCAAATAACAAGTAAGGATGAATTCGTCTGATTTTTTCGGAAAGTTTAAAAGCCTATACCTTTGGGGCAACATTTTGGCTATGGCTTTGGTTGTGCTGGCTGTTGTTATCGGCACAAAGTATGCGTTGGATGTTTATACCCATCACGGCGAAGCCATACCCGTTCCCAATATTCGACATAAATCTCAGGCCGATGCCGAGCGGCTTTTGCAAGACCAAGGCCTGACCATGATGGTTACCGATACCGGATATGTAAAGACTTTACCTGCCAATTATATCTTGGAACAGATACCCGTTGCAGGCGAAAAGGTAAAGTCGGGGCATGTGGTTTATGTTATTATCAACTCGGGCAAAACACCTACCATTACCCTGCCCGACATCATTGACAACAGTTCGTTGCGTGAAGCCATAGCCAAACTCAAGGCCATGGGTTTCAAAGTAGGGCCTCCGAAGTATATCACGGGCGAGAAAGACTGGGTTTATGGCGTAACGGTGCGGGGTAAAAATGTGGCTACCGGCGATAAAATTCCGGTGGATGCTATAGTTACAGTCTTAGCCGGTAATGGCGAACGGGATGCAGACGATACGATCAATTACGTTGATCCCACCTATCCGCAAGATGAAAAGACGGTGGAAGGAGAGGGCGATGTAGACGAGTTTGAAGTGGTAACGCCGCAAGGAAATACGCCGCCTGCAACACCATAAACCTATATACGCGGTAAGAAGGATGACTGACTATATAGAAGAAATAGAAGAACAAGACGACGAATCGGGACTGCTGTACGAACATTTGCGCATCGTTGTAGACAAGGGACAAGTGCCCGTGCGCATTGATAAGTTTATGACCGAAAAGTTGCAACACAGCAGTCGCAACCGTATTCAAAAAGCGGCAGATGCGGGTTTTGTGCATGTAAACGACCATCCGGTAAAAAGCAATTATAAAGTAAGGCCTGAAGACGTTATCACTTTGATGCTCGACAGACCGCGACACGAAAACACCATTGAGGCAGAGGATATTCCCCTCGATATCGTTTATGAAGACAACGAACTCTTGGTGATAGACAAACCGGCAGGCATGGTGGTGCATCCGGGCGCCGGAAACTTTCACGGTACACTTATCAATGCAGTGGCTTGGCACCTGAAAGACCTGCCCTCGTTTGATGCCAACGACCCCGAGGTGGGTTTGGTTCACCGCATCGATAAAGACACCAGTGGGCTTTTGGTGGTGGCTAAAACAGCCGAGGCGAAGCGTAAGTTGGGCTTACAGTTTTTCAATAAAACCACGCACCGCAGCTATAACGCGCTGGTATGGGCCAACTTCGTAGAAAACGAGGGACGAATAGAGGGCAATATAGCCCGCGATCCTAAGGACAGGCTGCGTATGACGGTGTTCCCGGCAGGTTCTGAAACGGGAAAATCCGCGGTAACGCATTATCGGGTGCTCGAACGTTTTGGATATACCACCCTCGTGGAGTGCGTGTTGGAAACCGGGCGAACACATCAGATACGTGCGCATATGAAGCATATCGGGCATCCGATATTCGGCGATGCGCGTTACGGAGGTACCGAGATATTGCGTGGCGAGCGTTCTTCGAGTTACAAGGCCTACATTCAAAACTGTTTGAAGCTGTGCTCGCGTCAGGCCTTACACGCCCGAACATTGGGTTTTGTGCATCCCTCTACGGGGCAGCAGATGGATTTTTCGTCGCCCATGCCGCAGGATATGGACAGTCTTCTCGAAAAATGGCGCAAATACATTGTTGCCAATTAAGAATTAAAGATTAAAAATTAAGAATTGAAGCCCTTTTAAATCGAGAGTGGGTAATTTGCAATTAAGAAGTAATTATTTAAAAACAATGAAAGATTTGAAGAGAAATATCGCCATCGTTTGTGGTGGAGATTCGTCTGAACACGATGTTTCCATGCGTTCTGCACATGGCTTATACTCTTTTTTCGATAAAGAGCGATATAATGTTTACATTGTAGATGTCAAAGGGTTAGACTGGCATGTAGATCTGGGAAATGGCGAAATAGCCCGTGTTGATAAAAACGACTTCTCTTTTGTAAAGGACGGACAGGCCGTACTTTTTGATTATGCATATATCACCGTGCACGGTACACCGGGCGAAAACGGTATTATGCAGGGCTATTTTGAATTAATCAGGATGCCTTACTCTACCAGTGGCGTGCTGGTAGAAGCCATGACGTTCGACAAGTACGTATTAAACAACTACCTCCGGGGCTTTGGCGTAAACGTAGCTAAAAGTGTTTTGGTGCGTCGCGGAGAAGAAGGTAACATCGACGAAAAGCATATTGAGGCAGAAATAGGTATGCCCTGCTTTGTTAAACCTGCTGCCGACGGCTCTAGTTTTGGTGTTTCGAAGGTGAAGAATACCGACCAGCTGGCGCCCGCTCTTCGTGTGGCACTGATGGAATGCAATGAAGCGCTTATCGAATCGTTCCTTGATGGTACCGAAATATCTGTGGGTTGTTATCGAACAAAAGAAAAAACGGTGGTGCTTCCGGCAACCGAAGTGGTAAGTCATAACGAGTTTTTCGATTATGATGCCAAATACAACGGACAGGTGGAAGAGATTACACCCGCCCGCATTAACCCCGAAACGGCTCGCCGTGTGGCAGAAGAAACGGCTCGTATTTACGATATTCTGCGTTGCAACGGTATCATTCGCATTGATTATATCTTGACGAAAGAGGCCGACGGAACGGATAAAATTAATATGATAGAGATAAACACGACGCCCGGAATGACGCCGACCAGCTTTATTCCACAACAAGTTCGTGCCGCAGGTCTTGACATAAAAGATGTGCTGAGCGATATTGTGGAAAATCAATTTTAAAGATTCTCACAGCCTATGGACGCATCAACTTATTCCGTTAAATTTAATTCTATTCGTCCTTTTAACGCTGACGAACTGCCCGAAGTATTCGAACGGCTGCTGGCCAACGAACAGTTTAGGTCGGTAATGACCTATGTTTTTCCCGACATTCCGTACGAAGTATTTGCCGAACAGCTGCGAGCTTGCCAAACCAGTCTTGACGTTCAGAAAAAGTTTGCTTATCGTTTTCTCGAAAATTTATTGGCGAAGGCCAGCAAAGGAGGCGATATGGATGTTTCGGCTATTGACCATACGCGGCGTTATACCTTTCTGAGCAATCACCGCGACATCGTTCTCGACTCGGCTTTTTTGGCCAAATTTCTCATTGATAACGGTTTTGACACAACTTGCGAAATAGCCATTGGCGACAATCTGCTGTCTCTTCCCTGGGTGAAAGACCTTGTAAGAGTGAATAAATCGTTTATTGTTGAACGTGATTTGCCTATCCGACAGATGCTGGCTTCCAGCAAACTGCTTTCGGAATATATGCACTATGCCATCAACGAAAAGAACGAAAATATCTGGATTGCACAGCGCGAAGGTCGTGCCAAAGACTCTAACGACCGCACGCAAGAGGCGGTTTTGAAAATGATGGCTATTGGCGGAGAGGGTGACACCATCGACAGACTGAAAGATTTGCATATTGTTCCGCTCGCCATTTCTTACGAGTTCGACCCCTGCGACTATCTTAAAGCGCAAGAGATGCAGCTTAAACGCGATAATGCCGACTATAAAAAAACGGCGCAAGACGATGTATTGAGCATGCAGACGGGTATCATGGGTTATAAAGGATATGTTCATTACCACTGTGCGCCGTGTATAGACGGATTTCTTGATACGCTTGAGCGGGATATGCCCAAATCTGATTTGTTCCCGGCCATCGCACGCCATATCGACCAAGAGATTTATCGTAATTATCGGTTTTATCCCAGCAACTTTATAGCCTGCGACCTTTTGGCCGGTTCGACAGAGCTTCGTCAGCACTATACCGACGAGGATAAGGCTGCTTTTGAGCAATATCTGGGCAGGCAGTTGGCCAAAATCGACATTCCTCATAAAGACGAAAGCTTCCTTCGTGAGCGTATGTTGGAGATGTATGCCAACCCCTTTAAGAATTTCCTCAATACCCCATGAGAAAACTGTTGTTGTGTTTCTGTGGGGCGATAAGCCTGTTTTCTGCTTGCAAAAATGAGAATTACAAAGAGGGCGATGGCAGATATTCGTATCTCACGGCCGACTTTGCTGAGGCGCATACCGATGCCAACAAGGCGCTGACATACATGGTTAACGATGCTGGCGACACATTGCGGTTTACCCAACGGCGACAGCTGAAAAGCCTGAACGTGGCGGATACCGCTTACAGAGCATTGGTTTATTACAACCGAAAACTTACCGGTGCAGAATTTATCAACCTTTCACTCATCCCCGTTGTTGCTCCGGTAGTAGACCCCGGAGCGGTTTCAGACCCGTTAACGTTCAAAAGTGCGTGGATAAGCAAAAACAAAAAGTATCTTAATATCGGCTTTGCGTGAAGACAGGACAGGGGAGTGAGGAGAAAACGACACAACGCGTGGGTATGGTTTGCGACTCAGTGGGCGTTGCTCCCAATGGGCACCGGGTGCTCTATTTGCGTATGACGCACAGTCAAAACGGGGTACCTCAATACTATTCGGTTCGTTCTTACCTCAGCATTCCTCTTCAAACCCTTTCCACGGGCACAATTATCCACCTGCGTATTCGCGATTATCAAGGGTGGATAACCAAAAACTTCAGCATCGAGCGGTAAGCGCGTATTGAAAGTAATCAAGTTGGAAACCCTGCCAAAACAATTCTCAACCATGTCATCCATCCTTGATCAAGACATTATGTACTTGTCGGGCGTAGGGCCAAGGCGTAAAGAGATATTGAGCAAAGAACTCAATATCCGCACTTTTGGCGACTTGCTGCAATACTATCCTTATAAATACGTCGATCGCAGTCGTATTTATACCATAGCCGAATTGCGGGGCGACATGCCCTTTGTGCAGATAAAAGGCAGGATATTGAGCTTCGAAGAGTTTGCCATGGGCGCAAGAAAAAAACGCGTGGTAGCCCATTTCAGTGACGACACAGGTGTGGTAGATTTGGTTTGGTTTCAAGGTTCGCAATACGTTTATAACCAGTATAAAGTAGGCACCGAATATATCGTGTTCGGCAAACCCGGTTTCTTTAGCGGGCGTTATCAGTTTGCGCATCCCGATATCGACAAGGTTGAAGACCTCAAACTCTCGGAAATGGGTATGCAACCCTATTACATCACCACCGAGCGAATGAAGAAAACGGGGCTGATGTCGCGTGCCATCGAAAAGCTAACCAAAGGAATGCTTGAGCGAATGGCTGTTCCGTTGACCGAAACGCTACCTCCCTTCATCACCTCATCGCTGCATCTCATTTCGCGCGATGCCGCTTTCCGACAAATTCATTATCCCCAAAATACCGACGCCTTGCAACGTGCACAGGTGCGGTTAAAGTTTGAAGAACTGTTTTATGTGCAGCTCAACATTCTACGTTATGCCAGTCATCACCGCCGCAAATACAAAGGCTATCACTTTGCCAAAGTGGGACAGCACTTCAATTTTTTCTATAAAAACAACCTGCAATTTGAGCTGACAGGTGCCCAGAAACGGGTAATGCACGAGATAAGAAATGATATGGACAGCGGCAGACAGATGAACCGATTGTTGCAAGGCGACGTAGGGTCGGGTAAAACGTTGGTGGCGCTGATGTCGATGCTTATTGCCGTAGACAACGGATACCAAACTTGTTTGATGGCCCCCACAGAGATTTTGGCCGAACAACACTTTCATACCCTCACCGAAATGCTCGAAGGAGCGGGGTTGCGCATAGAGTTGCTCACCGGAATGGTGAAGGGAAAGCGACGCGAAGAAATTCTAACCGATCTTGTCAGCGGACAAATTCAAATACTCGTTGGCACACATGCCTGATAGAAGATCAGGTAAAGTTTTCGCGATTGGGCTTGGCTGTCGTAGACGAACAGCATCGTTTCGGCGTGAAACAGCGCGCCAAATTATGGGAGAAAAGCGAAAACCCACCCCACGTACTCGTCATGACCGCAACGCCCATACCCCGAACGCTTGCCATGACCATATACGGCGACCTCGATGTAAGTATTATCGACGAGCTGCCACCGGGCAGAAAACCCGTCGTTACCCTGCATAAATACGATAATCAGACAACCAGTCTTTACACCGGCATTCGTCAGCAGATACATCAGGGGCGGCAGGTGTACATCGTTTTTCCCCTGATTAAAGAAAGCGAAAAAACCGATTTAAAAAACCTTGAAGCAGGTTACGAAGCCTTGAAAGACATCTTTCCCGAGTTCAGAATGAGCAAAATTCACGGGCAGATGAAGTCGAAAGAGAAAGAAGAAGAGATGCAACGCTTCGTCAAAGGCGAAACCCAGATACTTGTTGCCACAACCGTTATTGAGGTAGGTGTAAACGTTCCCAACGCGTCGGTAATGGTAATACTCGACGCTCAACGTTTCGGACTGTCGCAATTACACCAGCTGCGTGGGCGCGTTGGGCGTGGTGCCGACCAAAGTTACTGTATTCTTGTTACTCATCATAAGCTGGCGGACGACACAAAGAAGCGCATCGATATTATGTGCGACACCAACGACGGCTTTGAGATAGCAGAGGCCGACCTCAAATTGCGTGGTCCCGGCGATCTCGAAGGAACGCAGCAGAGCGGCATCGCCTTCGATTTGAAGATAGCCGATATCGCCCGCGATGGGCAGTTGGTACAGCTGGCCCGCGACGAAGCCCGTAAAATTATTGATGCCGACCCCGACTGCAACCGTCCTGAAAACGCCCTGCTCTGGCATCGCCTCAAAGAGTTACGCAAAACCAACATCGATTGGGCAGCCATCAGTTAAGCAGAAAAACACTGCCTTTATTTCCTTTAATAATTAAAGGAAATGGGTAAATGATTTCTTTTTATCTTGCTGATAATCAAAAGTATGATATATTAAAGATAGGGAACAATACATGGAGAGCGGAACCCATCTTTATTTTTCCATTCGTGAATACTTATGTTTAAGAGTTTTGTAGGAATATATTTTTTACTAGTTTCGCATTATTTATTTCCTATTATCGTAGGCTTTTGCCAGAAATAATCGGCATCGTGGGTGATAATATTGTTCGCACCAACCGTGTGTGAGGAGTTAAAACCGTTGGGAAGGAGCAGGATGTAACGCTCGCCTAAATCGCGGTAACGCCCTTCGGGATGCAAACAACTGTAATCTATGCAGTTGAACCAGTAGAGATTTTTGGCCATGTAGTTATCCAGATAGTCTTCTTTTGTTTTCTTTACCCGGTTGTTCCAGTTGGCATCTTCGTTGAGATAGAGCGGCCGATCGGCTATTAAGCGCTCGCGAACTTCAGCAATGCTCAGCAAATTTCCGTTCTCATCTTTTACATAGGCGTTGAAAGTGGGGTCTATCCAAAGCCATTTACCCAGTTGCGAAGAGTAAACGCAGTTGATAACATGACAGTCTTGGTCTTTATTGTCTTTGGGCATACAGGTGACATATCGTGAAGGAAAGCCCATGGCCAGATACATTCCGTTGAGCGCAATAGCCAGTTGTCGGCAATTGACACCTTTACCGGTGACCTTGTAGTAATTGTAAATATCGACAGCAGAGCTTTCACACAGCCCGAAGTGGCTACCATCGTGAAGGATGGTGTTATGTACGAAGCGGAGCAGATTGAGTATCTTCGACACTTCATCGCCGTTGCCTGCGATGGAGTCGAGGTTGAAATAGGCGCGCATTTGTTTTAGCGAATTATTATCGGATTGCTGATAAGTGAAACGTGGAAAGCTGTCTGTGGCTTCTTTGCAGTAGGGCTTGGCGTGGCGCAGAATATACAGATTGTCGAATTGTTCTATCGTTGCGAGCGCTTGTTT
Source organism: Hoylesella saccharolytica JCM 17484 (assembly GCF_000614205.1). Taxonomy (GTDB): domain Bacteria; phylum Bacteroidota; class Bacteroidia; order Bacteroidales; family Bacteroidaceae; genus Prevotella; species Prevotella saccharolytica. The sequence goes on along the minus strand of NZ_BAKN01000002.1, from coordinate 100,239 downwards.
AAAGAGTTTATCGTTGTGAATGGCACTAAGGTCGGTGTCTTTCAGCGCATGACGATAGTTCGTGTAGCCGTTTGCAATGGCTTTTTGAAATGCTTCTATTGCCTTTTTCTTTTTATTTTGCAGCGCATAGCAACAAGCCATATTATAATAGATGTTGGTTTTCTCGGCCCGTAGATCCTCTCCATATTTCTCGTGGTCGGCTTTTGTAAGCTGCAGCCGATTGAACGCTTGCAGCATCGTCTGCAGCGTTTGTATGGTGCGGGGGTAATCTTTCCGGCGGTAAGCGTCGTTGTATGTGTCGTTCAGAGGTTTGCATTTAGCAATGAATTGGTTCAGGGTTTCAGAATCAGTTTGTGCATGAGCCGAAATCATGGCGGCGATGCAGACGAATAAGATGAACAGTTTATTTTTCATAAATAGCTATGTTTGATGGTTGTTTTGCAAAATAAGACGTCGTGGCGAATGGCGAGGTTGCGATGAACGGGCACTAATCGGTAAGGCAATATGCGCGTTGGCCATGTGCACCGAAGCCATATTGGTCGCTTGCCTCTACTTCGATGCGATGTGTTCCTTTATCAAAAGGAGCGGGCAGGGGCAGTATCCAAACTTGTGGAGAGGGTTGCCGACGCAAGGGGTTGAGGCGGCTGAAGCGCGTGGGGTAGACTTTGAGATGGTTTATTTCGCGCATACGGGCCACGTTTGGGTCGATAAGGTCTACTTTCACTGCCTTTTGCCATGCGCCGTTATCAATGCGCACACGCACTTGCGTAGCCAAGCAGCCGCCCCAAACGGTGATAATTGCTCGCCCGGACGGTATATCGCGTAGATCGGGCAGGTATGTGTCGAGTGTGTCAATGCCCGTGATGTGGATGTTCATTTGTCGACGTTCGTCCAGTCCTACAGCTTTGCAGCGCAGCCGATAGGTATTGTCGGTAAAGTCTACTACAAAGTAATTGCGCGGTGTTCCTCCTTGTTGTAAAGCAGAAGGGATGCCTTCCCAATCTCGCTCACCTACCCACCAAAAGCCGCAAGTGGCACCTGCGCCCAATTCGTGAACGTTTATATCGGGTTCGCCGTAAATAAACCGCATCACCCGGTGCAGATGTCCAGTGATGGCGAGTACCTCTTTTCTACCCTTAAGCAGACTGAGCAATTCACTTCTGTTTCTGGTCATAATCAACGGAATATGCATGCTCAGGCATATCAACCGATTGTCTGGAACCAGTCGTAGGTCGTTTTCTACGAACGCCAACTGCTCACTGGTTAGTTGACCGTGATATCCCCGCGCTCCGTCGGGATAAACATTGTTGAGCACGATAAAGTGCACCTGCCCCTCATTAAATGCATAAACATCCGAGCCGAACACATCGTTGTAACTGCGCGTCTGTCTGTGCGGAATACTGTCGGCATCGCGATCGTGATTGCCCAGCACCGTAAACGTTTGCGAAGGCAACAGCTCCATCATCTGCCGAAGTTGGGTGTAAAGTGAAAGATTGTTGTTAACCAAGTCGCCCAGAAACAAGTTGATGTCTGCCGAGTCGGTAGCCATCAGTTCGGGCCAAAGCGTTCGTGCAGCATAATCCAACTCCTGGTGATTAGACACCTGCACATCGCCAACGGCATTCAAGCGGAACTGTCGTTTCGCAGTTTTGGGTTTTAAGGCAAAGTGATGCTGTCCTTTCTTTATCTTTGCGGCCGGCACAAAAGCCGCATTAACTACGCGCCCCCCGCTCATGGTATAGTCGGCAGGTAGAATAGGAAAGAGTGAGTTGCCCTCGTTCACCGTGATACGATACAGCCCTTGGGTGTTGGTAAGCACGATGTCTCGTCCATTTGATACAGGAATGCCTGCCAGTACGGCCTCTCCTTTATCTCTTATCCCGTTACCATTTGCATCTGAAAATACCGTTCCCGTTATTGTTCGGGCAGTAAGCGGCGCTGTAAATGCAGGTAGAAGTGTTGTCAATGCAAAAACGAACAATATCTTCGCACGCGTACCTTTATTATATATACATTTTCGTTGATAGGTTTCTTTTTGTTTCATCGTAAATTCTTTTTTTTGTTGTCGCACGCTTTTCCCCAATCTTTTGGTACGAAGCGTGCGATATTTTTTCTTTGTTTCGTGCTTTGCAAAGATACCATTTTGAGGCGAGGCGTCACTCTTCTTCGCGAGGTTTTCTTGCCAGACGAGAATAGAAACAATATTTTAGGGCTGTTGTCGTTTTGTAAAGCAAAGGTAAATGACAACAACAATGAAGAACAAAAAGAAAATGATGGTAGGTGGTAGGCTATTTTTCGTGATGCTGATGATGAGCATTCGGCAGAAGCTCAGGTAACATTTCCTGTAAGAGGTTTTTCCGATAAGTATCGTGGTGAGGTATTTATTGCCGACACCAGTGAAGTGTTCAGTCCCGGGTGGGTAGCCATCTACAACCAAAGAACAGGAGAAGAACTCATTAAAGAAGAGTCGGACGAGTTGACTTTTAACCTGCACGATGGTAACTTGGAAGCTAATGTGCTCGAACTACCTTATGGAGAGCAAAGCGCAATTATCTACAATGACTTTAATTTCGACGGGAAGAAAGACTTTGCCATTATGGATGGGCAGAATAGTTGTTATCATGGTCCGTCTTTTCAGATATATTTGGCTACCGAAAATGGCTTTGAAAAGAGCCCGGAGTTTACCCGACTGGCGCAGGAATACTGTGGTATGTTTGATGTGGACAACGAGAACAAAACATTGCACACGATGACCAAGAGCGGTTGTTGTTGGCACCAGTTTTCTACTTTTATTGTTGAGAACAACGAGCCGAAGGCTATTGAAATCGTGGAAGAAGATAATAGAGACTTTGCTATTTCTACACTGACGATAGAACGATGGAATGGAAAGAAGATGGTAAAGACGTCGCAACGTACCATTAACCTCGAAGAAGAAGGAATTAAGACCGTTCTATCTTTTCGTATCCCTAAAAAGAATAAGGATGTTGTGCTTTACAATATCAACGATCGAACGCTGAACTACGTGCTGGTAGATAAAGATGGAAATGTAGAGTTTGCATATCCGATAGAGACTATCTATAAGAATCCCGACTTTGTGTATCGCGCCCAAACACAAACGCTGACCTTTAAAAATGAAGATGCCACTTATTGTATTTATCTCTCAGCAGATAAAGTGGGCATCGAAATTACCGTCGGTAAAAAGAAATATGTGTGGAAAGGAAATCGTGCCACAGTTAAAGGAAGCCTTAAAACACTGTTCAGCCCCCGACTTGATAACGTTGTATTCAAGTAATGTTGCATTTACAGCCGACCTAAACCACGTTGTATTGCACAAAAAAATGTGAGAAAGTTCTATTGCTAGCAGATCTTATCGCCTTCAAATTGTAGTTTTATTTGGAGAAATAAGTAAAAATCGTTACTTTTGGGGCGATTTAATGGTTGTTTTGATATAAAAGCGAGGTGCAGTCGCTATTATTTTTCTTCACAACTGACAAATAACTAATTAAACCAACCCATGTAATGAAACATTTTTTACTTTCTTTTGCCCTTTTATCGGCATTCTTTTTATCTACCCAGCAGACTGTAGCCAAAGTGTATTATGTAAAATCGGGTGCAACGGGCGACGGTAGTTCGTGGGCGCAGGCCTCAGGAAGTATTGATCAGATGCTTGACGTTGCGCAGAGCGGCGATGAGATATGGATTGCTGTCGGCGTGTACAAGCCTGTGCGGCTGATTAAAAGTAGCAAGAAAAACTCGCGTGCCTTTATGCTCAAAGAGGGTGTGTCGCTCTACGGTGGCTTTGCCGGAACCGAGCAGTCGAAAGCCGAACGGGTGGCGGGCGCTTCTGGTAAACCGTACGATTACGCCAATGAAACGGTGCTGAGTGGCGACGATGATACACCCGACCAATGGATAAGAGAGATTATGGCGGGTTCAACCTACCGCTACGGATGGCGTGTTGAAAATGATCTGATACCCGGAACGGCCAACAACAGTAATCACGTGCTGTATGCTGCCGACGTATTTACTGCTCCTACGACCATTGATGGGCTCACGTTGAAAGGTGGAAACGCCATGGTATTCAATGTTAAAGCCGCCGGTGGAGCCCTGTATGCACGCGGAAACGTACATCTCAATGCCTGTAAAGTGGTAGAAAACAGCGCTTATTTCACAGCCCAGAGCACCGGCAGTTCCAATACCAATGGCGGAGCCGTGTATCTCGACGGTGGTGGAAAAGGCTCCATTACGTACTGTTACTTCGCTCGCAACTACAGTCATTCAAGCTATGGAAACGGATTAGGTGGGGCTGTGTATGCCGTTCGAACAACCATCACCGGATGCGACTTTGAAGATTGTGTTGGTTTAGATGGCGGTGGAGCACTGGTTAACATTGAAGGTACCGTGAGCAATTGCCATTTCGCCCGCTGCTATTCGTCGGCAGGAGGTGCTGTATATAACGCCGGCGTATTGACCGACTGTGTGATTGTAGATTGTAAAGCCATCAACGGAGGTGGAATATTGAACACCAAGACCGTTGAGCGAGTAACCGTAGCGGGCTGTTACGCCGATGCCACTGATTTTGGCGATGAAAACGGTGGCTCAGGTGGAGGTATATATAACAGAGAAGGCGAAGTTAATGGTGCCCTGGTATATAATAATAAAGCTTTCAAAGGCGGTGGCATCTTTGTGCGCGGCGGAAAAATAACCAATTCGACAGTGATGCATAATGCTTTGCGTAAAACCAACACCGATGCCGACTTCGGCTTTTACGAAGGCTTGAGCGAAGCTAATAATGTAACCAACAGCATCTCGGGAAACGTGGGTGACGCCAACTTTAAATCTCCTACCGCCTTTTATGGCTTGCCCACCACTTCTGAAGAAACCTCAGCTTTGCTGCTTGCCTCATGGCAACTTGTCGATGGTTCACCTCTTATGGGTAAGGGCTATCAGGCAGGCACCACCGCCATCGAAGCCCCCGCGCAATCTGTTTCAGTAGTTGCCACAACCTATTACACGCTCGATGGAATTGCTGTCAGCCCCTCGCAGCCTGGCATCTACGTTGAGGTAAATCGTCTCAGTAACGGTACTACTCGACGTCGCAAGGTTATGTTGAAATAACCTCCGCCGACATCAAGTGCGATAACCTCGAAAGTATCGCGGTCTATAAGCGGCTCTGCCCAAGTGAAACAACTTTGGCAGAGCCGTTGCTTTTGGAAAAGGAGAAGAAGTTTTATACGAGTTTATTTTATCAAAATTAAGAACTCTACTGTGATGTCGATTTCCTACAGGCTTTATAAAAGTAAGGTTTACTCAGGTTTTTTCCATCTTTCTTTTAAGGATGGCAGGCTTATCAGTTAAGTATGTAATGCAATAACGAGTAAATATGAAAGAAGTAATTAATAATGATAAGTAATATGGTAAGTCTGTTCGAAAAACAGATAAGTGAAATTAGGAAAAGGTAACTCTGTAAATGAAACCTTGTTAAGGCCTAGTGAATGTCACTACCAATGGTTGGTACTGCCGTTACCAAATACTGGTAGTCACATTACCAGTGGTTGGTACTCACACTACCGAGCGTTGGTACGGGTATGATTTTAGGAATAATATTGTAAACTGAAATAAAATTGGGGTAGAAGAAATAAAATTATCGCGTCAAGATTAACGTTATTTATCACACCCGCTTAATTCTTTATTCCGGCATCATCACCACTTCAATCCTATTCCCTTGCGCCATTAATTGCTGTGCAACGAACTGTTGTAGGCGCTGGGGAGTGATGTTTTGAAGCTCGACAAGATAGTTGGTGTGGATGTCTATGCCCTGTTGCGCCCACGTTTGCACAGCTCGTAGCCACGTGTTGTTTTGCTTTGCGCGTTCTTCAAAGCGTTTGGCGAGGTGGCGTTTCACGTTTTCGAGCAACGTGGGGTCAATGTTGTGGGCCATATTTTCGGCCTCGGTGCGCATCGCGTTGAGGGTGCTGTCAACCAATTCTGGTTTCATTGGGCAGATGCCATATAGCTTTAAGTAGGTGGTGTTCACATCGGGTGCGAGGGTACAAGAGGCATCGGTACTGTAAGCCGCACCCATTTCTTCGCGTATTCGCTGAGTGTAACGCATGCCAAGCAGCTGACCTACCACCTCGGCCATCACGATATTGGCCAACGTATAGGGCGTACCTTTGGCCCACCAAACGATGTAGGCATTGGCTTTGGGCGTGGTCATGGCATGACGGAAGTGGTTACAAACAGTGCCGGGGGCATAGGTTTGCACACTGCGCAGCGTACCAACGAGGGATGTTTCGTTGTTGGGTGCGGTGGTAGTGGTGGGCGTGGTGGAGTCTTGCGCTGCCTGATGGTGGGACGAAGGCTCGTTGATAAGGGTGGGTTGCCACGGAGCGGACAGGGGTTTGCTTGCAGGCAACGAGCCGATGTAACGGCAAACGAGGGCGAGAAGACTGTCGCGTTGGAAGTGGCCAACGAACATAAAGGTGAAGTTTGCAGCGTTAGCCATACCTTGGCGCGCCAAGGTGAGAATGCGATTGGGGTCTACATGGTCGAGATCGGCGAGCGTGTTGTTGGCGAAACGTGGGTTGTGGGCGTGCAAGGTGGCCGTAAGCGAATCGCTAAGAGCCATTTCGGGTAGGCCTGCCACTTGGCTAAGGCGCGCCCTACTGTTGGTCATGATGTTGTCAAAAGCCTGTTTGTCGGCGCGCAAGGCAGTGAAATACAGGTAAGTTTGCTGCAAAAGGCACTCAGCATCACGTGGCGCAGCACTACCGTTGAGGCTTAGCCAATAGGTGTCGAGCGAGAGATTGACGTTGGCCGTTTGCCCCGTTAGCACCTTGGTGAGCTGTTGTGATGAGAAATCGCCTAGTCCGCTACTACCCACAATGCGGTTGAAGAAACGCGCATTGGCGAAGTCGGCCTGTCCCAAACGCGACGAACCGCCGGGCGCGAAGGCCGTCATCAGCAGTTCGTCTTTGCCCGTAGAGGTGGGTTTGAGCAGCACCGTCACCCCGTTAGACAGCTCTATGCGCTCGATACCCAAAGCGGATTCTTGGCGTTGACTAACGATGTGGCCTGCCTTGGGCAATACGGGGAGCAGCGGTTGGTTGGGGGTATCGTCTTTATATGGTGCAAGGTTGGCCGTGGCGGGCTGCAAAACGGCCTGCAAAAGGCTCTCTTGGGTGGGCTGGGTTGCGCCCTCGTGTTGTGGGTTTAGGCTTAAAACAACGAGGTTTCTGCCGCTAGTGGGGAGCATCTTGCGCAGCCATTGTTGCACGTCGGCAGGCGTAATGGCATCGACTATGCTTGTTCGCAACTGCCGAAGAACGTCGGGCGAAGGCATGGGTTCGCCACTTAGGGCGTGCTCCACCAGTTGGTTGCCCAAGTAATTATTGCCCACTTCGTTGCGTGCAGCATACTGCCGTTCGATGATATTGCGCTCTTCGGCCTTGGCACGAGCCAATTCGGCAGGTGTAAACCCATGCTTGGCAGCGCGCCATAGCTCGGTCATCACGGTTTGTGTGGCAGCCTGTGCCTGTCCGTCTTTGGCCATAATGGTTACTTGGAAGGCGTATTTGGAGGAGGCATAGAGATATACGCCATAGCCCACTACGGCCTGTGTGAATGGGCATTGGGGCTTAACCACCTGCTCGGCAAGGCGCATGCGCAGCATCGACATCATCAAAGAGCGGCGCACTAAGAGGCGTTGATAAGTGCTTGAGGCTTTGAAAGCAGGCGTTATGGGCGGCATTTTGCAGAACACTTGCACAAGCGTGGTGCGCTGTTCGGCATCGCTATCCACCACGACGATGGGCTTGGCGTTGTCGGCAACGGGCACAATGGCGGGTCGGCGCGCAGACTTGGTGGGGCGTATGGGGGCGAAAAGCGCCTCAATACGTTTGGCCGTGCGTGCCACATCCACATCGCCCACCACGATAATTGCTTGGTTTTGGGGATGATACCAACGGTGATAATACTGCCGAAGGGTGGAAGGGCCAACGGTATCTATCACTTCCATCAAGCCTATTGGGGCGCGACGAGCGTACAAGCTGTTGGGGTAAAGGCGCGGGAGATTGCGTTGTAGCATGCGTGCCGTGGCCGAATTGCGTTGTCGCCACTCTTCGTTAATCACGCCACGTTCCTTATTTATCTCTTCGGGAGCAAACGAAATGTCGCACGCCCAATCGCGAAGTGCAAGCAGACAACTGTCTAAGGCCGAGGCGCGCGCTGTGGGAACGTTGTCGAGATGATAGACGGTGCGCTCCATTCCGGTGTAGGCGTTGATGTTCTGACCGAATTTTAAGCCAAGCGTTTCGAGGTAAGCCACGAGCGTATTGGATGGGAAATGGCGCGTGCCGTTAAAGCAAAGGTGCTCTAAGAAATGGGCCAAACCGCGTTGGTTTTCGGTTTCTTGTAGCGAGCCAACGCATTGGGCAAGGTAGAAATTGGCGCGATTGGGGGGTGTGTTGTTGCGAAGTATATAATAGGTAAGGCCATTCGGCAGCTTGCCCACATGCAGGTTGGGGTCGGTGGACAGTGTTGCCTGTGTGCGTTTGGCGTTTGCCGAAAGGGCAACCAGGGAGAGAGCAAGGATAAAGAGGTATTTTTTCATTTCCGCAAAGGGGTGTTGTCGCTGTTTTATATAGGACTGTGGCCCATTAGAAAGCCAAACCTAGGGCGGCCTCGAAGTTGTGGCGCGTGCCGTGAATGGTGGGTTGTGCTTTAAGCACATAGCGCAATTGATAGGCCAAGGAGAGCGTTAGCTGATAGTGGGTGAAACGTTTTGCCGTGCCCAACTCTATGCGTGTGCTGGCCGTAGACGTGGCGTAGAAACGTTGAAGAGGTTGTGCCAGTTGGGTAGAGAACACTGTCTCTTGTGTAGAGGGATAGCTTAGCGAGGCCTTGGGCAGGGTGAAGGCTTGGCTTGCACCATAGAAAAAGGCGAAATTACGAGGCAAGGGATGCTGCGAACGATAGGCTGCAGCGAGATGGAAAGCATCGCGAAGAAGGGTGTGTTGCGTGGCTCCGTCTTGTCGTTTCTCGTGCTCGGCGGTGGCATCGAGCGCAAATAGATCGAGCCGCTTAGAGGTAAAGCGATGGTAGAGCAAGGCGTTCACGCCGATGTCGCGATGGTTATACACGTAGTTTTTCTGTCCGCCAAGGATGTTATCTAGCCTATCCCACCCTTTGGTAAAGTGTGCGTGGGCTGTAGCTTGCAGGTGAAGGGTGTGCGAAAGGGGATGAATTAACCCTGCGAGAATGCGCGTTTGGCGAACATTATAGGTGGAAAGGAGGTTGGCCGACACGTTTTTTGTTCGGCTTCGGCGTATGCTGTCGCGTTGGGCCAGATAGCTGGCGCGCGCCCAAAGCATCGTTTCGTTTCGGGTAAAGCTGACTTGTAGCGACAATTCGTGCCCGTAAGTGTTGGCTTGCATCTCGCGGTTTTGCAGCTTACCCGTCTTTCGGTGCATGCCAAATCCCATCAGTTCGTAGGCCATAAAGTCCAATCGGTCGATGCGGTCGTTGTTCTCGTTCACGTAAATCAGGTTGTTATCGCTGGTTCCATAGACCATTCCCGCTACCATAGAGATATGCACGGGGGCGAGGTTTAGGCCTACATTGAGGTGATAACGCGAGTAAAAGCTCTCGGTAGAGGGGCGTGGATCGTTGCTGCGTGCGCCCTTATGATACCTTATTTGCAGGGCTGCACCGAGGTCGAACAGGTGCGAAAGACGGTAATTGGCTGCGCCTTTAAGTTGGTAAGTCTCGTTTAGCCAGTTGCCTTTGCGTGGCGATGCAAAGTAGTAAGGCATGCCTAAGCGTGGCGTTTCGCTAAGCAGCCAACCCACACTATCGGCAAATTGTCGGTCGTAAGCAAACTCGCCGTATAGTCGCCATCGGTTAGACGTGTACACGCCCATAGACGAAAGTCGCAGATTCGTATCTTTTTCGGGTGTTTGCAAGCGCATTAAAGGGCCTCGTTCGTGGGTGAAAGTCGCCAAGGTATAGCCATAGCTGTATGCCGGAAGCAAGTGAATGCCTTGTGGCGAGGCCATGATTTGGTGGTGTTGCCGCCACTCTTGGGGAGTGGGAACGGCAAAGCGCGTGAGCGAATCTTGAGCGGAGGCGATGTAGAAAAGCCCGAACAAGAGGCTAGATACGAATAAACGTGCGTGCATGTTGTTGATTTGGGAATTTCGTTATAGGCAATTCTCCGCCTGCCTGCATAGTAAAAGCAGGCAGGCGGAGAAGCTTATAATGGTGCGTTACTTGCTTGGGGCAAACGCCTTAGGGTCTGGAATCATCTGAACAAAGTCGAGAGCAGAGTTGTTGAGGTCTTGTAATATGCGGCGACCTTCGTTCACTCGGCTCACCTTACGCGAGATGCAGCGGAAGCTGTTATCGGGTTTGGAGAAGGCATAGCTAGCATCGAGCGACTTTTGGAAAGCCTTTGGCGACACATAACCGTCGGCATTGGGGTTGATAACCTCAACGGCATCAATGATAGATGCGTTGGGAATTTGCATGTAAGTATGGTGGTCGCCTTTCTTTATGTCGATATATGGACGGCGATATTCGGGTAACTTGCTGGGCGAAGGATGGCGGAAGATGACATATCCCTCTTTACCGTTGCGCGAAAGGCGCATATATTTGTTGCTACCTTTCTTTATAATCACCATGTTTGCGGCACTCTTGTTATCCAACACCTCGTAGCCGGGATACACAACATCAAACTCTGCCTTGCTTAGGTCGAGCGTTGAGTCGGGCCATTCGGGTGTAACTTGCTTGCCCGATGACGTTGTAAAGGGCTGTTTATAGTTCTGTGCGAAGGGTGCAATAATGAAACTTTCGCCCGGTTTGATAGGATAATCCTTGCCCGAACCTGGCACCATGATAACGACATCGCCGTAAACATACTTGCTGTTTGCACCTTCGGTGTCGGCCATACCTTCTGATTTGCTCCAATCGTATGTGCCATTAGGAGTTAAATATAAGTTCTTATTCATGTAAGGATGCGGCTTTCCATCGGCCAAAAAGCCGTAACGGTTCATCGTTGTGAGTGCAAAACAAAGGCTATCGGCATAAAGCGTGCGCGAAGAGTTGTTGTAAATCTCGATAAAGCGGTCGTCTTCGCCACCTGCTTTCTTGCTATCCGACCCAGCATAATAAATGGTTTTGAGAACGAAATCATCAGTTGTGGACGTGGTTAGCACCAAATTGATAGTTGTTTCTTTGTTGGGTTGAAGTTGTACGCCCGTTGCAGCGGCCGAGAAAAGCACATCTTCTGTGCTCTTTTCGCCTGTAATTTCGTTGTATTCGTTGGCAGGCAGGGTGTAGCTAGCCGTTATGTCGTACATGTCTACAGGCAGATTAGGCAACTGCACCGTGCCGTTGACGGTGGTTTCGTAAGCTGTTTCTTTCCCGGTGCTGGTGTTACGCAAGGTAATTGCAACCTTTTGGGCTTTCGCTTTCTCGAAAGTCTTGTCGATTTTAACGCTTACTTTCACCGATGCACTTGACACTTCGGGTGCGTCGTTTTCGCTACAAGCAGTGAAGATAATGGGCATGACCATCATCATAAATAGGGCGATACGGTTGCCCCAATGTTTTGTTCTTTTCATTTTATTATGTATTTATTGTTAATTTGTGTCGCTTTTGGCGAGCAGCGGATAAGACTAACTAAAACTTGTAGCTAACATCCATGCTCACCGTTGGCGGCTGATTAAAGTATATTCGTTCGCCTTGGCGTTCTATCCAAGGGCGATAATTGAACACATTATTTATATAACACGACAGGCGCAGTTGTTTGCCAATCTCTTTAGACACGCGAAGGTGACAGTTGGGAATGATGATGGGCTGCGAAATATTTACGGGTTCGTTGTCTTTTAGGCGAAGATACGTCCACCGGATATCCTTTCGTTGCTGCTCGTCGAGGTACACACGACGGAAGTTTCGGTCGACGTAGCCAATGGGATAGATGTCGAACCCATGACGATTGAAGTGCCTGAACCAAAAGTTTTGCACGCGCAAGTTGAATATCAAGCCAAGGGTGGGTATCTGTTTGGTAAGACTTAGGGTGGAGATAAGCTCGTGCGAACTGTTCTTTGTAGGAGCGTAGATACCCGAAACGGCCTCTTTGTCGAGGTCGATAGACGTGCCCACGCGCTCGCCCTGCTGATGGTAAAGGCTGTAATTGTAAACCACCGAGAAGTTAACGCCTAAGCCCAAGGGCTTGATATCGCGCAGGTTGCCAATCCATTCTACGCCCGCATTGCGACTATAAAGCAGGTTGCGGGGCGTGTAGTAATAGTCGATAATGAGTTCGGGGTTGCCTTTTGGCGCATAAATGGGCCGTTGGTTGGGCGGTTGTGACACGGTTTCGTAACGCTGAACCCACATCGTATCGAGCACAGCCTCTGAACTAATGCCGCGCAAGTCTATTTTAAGATAACCCGTTAGCGAGGTGTTGAAGTGGGAATTGGCATAGGCTGTACCCACTTCAAAGCTGTGTGTGTAGGGCGAAAGCAAGTTGGGGTTGGTGGGATTAACCACTTTGGTTTTGTACATAAAGAGCCGCTCGTTGGCGTTGTTGCTGTAATTGCTGTACACCAGGCGGTCGAAATACACGTTTTCGGGATATAAAAAGGCCGTGGCGGGTATCTTATAGCTGATGCCGTAGGCTGCGTTGAAGCTCAAACCGTTGTCTAACGCCCACATCATATTAATGCGCGGAGAGGCTGCGAAACGTTGGTTTTGGTATTCAAGACGTAGCCCTGCCGTTGCGCTTAACGTTCCGTGAGCCGTGGGCAACACCAACTTGTCTTGCACATACATACCGTATTGATTCAGCTTGATGCGGTTTCGGTATTGATAAGAGCGGTCGCCACGTCCCCCTTGTCCGCCATCGTAGAACGGAGTCTCTGCGTTGAAGATTTTACCACGCCCATGATTGGCCTCGTGTCGGGCGAAAACGCCCAAGCTAAGCGTGTGTGTTGCGCTACTCCATTTTAGTGTTCGCCGTGCTTCCACGTTGGCCGAGAGGGCCAAGGGTTTGCCGTCTATCTCCAAAAGGGCCGTGTAATAGGGTGGCGCAACATCGGTTTCGTGCACGCCGTTGGTGTAGGCATCGGTGATAAGGTTCAGCCTGTTGTTGGCGATAAATTCCTCGTGCATGTCGTATTGGTGCGACAAGGAGAGCGAAAAGTTATAGTCGATGCCGTCGATAAGTGCGTTTTGTTGTGGCGAAAGTGCGCCGCGCAGGGCCAAACGCAGGTTTTGGCGGTCGGTTCGGGTGCGGTTAAGCGTGGCGTCGGGGTCGCTTTTCAGTCCGTCAACGTTTTTGGAGAAGTCTACCGCGAGGGTGTTTTCCCACGCCAATGCCCTACTAATGGTGTGTGTCCACGTGGCGTTGAGGGCGATGTTGGCGTTTGTTTTCAGCTTGTCGCGCCTGTCTCGGGTGCTGTGTAGATAGTCTACGTTGAGGTTAAGCATACCCCAACGCTCGCCAAGGGCGAAACCTTTGCCCAGCGAAGCATTGAAAATGTCGTATTGCACCTTAACGCTACCGTAGAAAGGCGTAAGTCCCGCGCGGCGATTGATGATAACGGCACCGTTACTTAGGTCGCCATACTTGGCTGGTGCCACACCCGATATAACCTCAACGCTCTCTATCGACGAGGCGGGAATAAGGCGCAAGTCGTTTCCGCTGCCCACATTCTCGTTATTATCGGTATTAAAACGACGGTCGAACATTTTGATGCCGCCCCACTTTCCGTAGCTGTCTAGCTGCATATTGGTGTTGTTCGAGAGGGGCGTACCGTCTACCACGTAGGCAATACCAAAGGCGGCGTTGCGCACATAGTCGTTAAGTTTGTTGCGCGAATAGGCATCAAGTGGGTTTTGCAGGTCGCCTTGCAGAGCCGAACGCAGGGTTAGGAAGCTGGCGTTGTGCATGTCGGTGTTGAGGATTGCTTTGCCTGGCAGGGCCTGAACAATATCGGCCAGACTGTAAGCTTGTATGTTGTCGATGGTGTTTCGTTGTATCAGCATCGACGAATTGCTATGTCGTGGTGCGCGTGTGGCGTTCACCTGCACGTCTTTCAGGTAAAGGTTGTTGTCGTCTAGTGCGATATTTATCTTCTTTTCTTTCGCCACGGCATCGTGCGTAATGGTTAACTGGCGTGTGGCTTTTCCCAGATACGACACCGTTAGCCGCGTTCCCTTGCCCGAAAACAGTGCTGCTTTGAGGCGAAGTCGGCCTTGCGCGTCGGCAGTATATGTCAGCGCGGCACTCTCTACGATAACTGTAGCGTAGGGCAAGGCGTGTCCGTCGCGGTCGGTAATGGTCAATGAGATGTTCTCGTCGGTGGTTTCGGCGTACACGAACAGGCCACAAGGGCCCGCCAAAGCCATGAACAAGACCAGAACACGTATTCCTCCCCATAGAATTCGTGTGGGTAACTTCATATCTTTTTGTCTTTTTCTAATATACTGTTAAGTACAAGAGCACACAATAGAGCTTGCAAAGCTATAGTTTTAAGCGAAACTGACCAATACCCATATGTAGGTATTTTGTCTATTAATAGGGAGATGTTGTTAACAAGCAAAATCGAAAGTAAAAAATGCCTAACAGGTTCTTTTGGGGCGATAGGGTGGCGGCAGTATCTTTTAGGCTTTCACCTTTCCACCCTTTTACCTTTAAAATATGGGTCAATTTTATGGATTTTCGTTGCTTGAAGGTATAGTAATCGGTATCGTGGTTTTTCGTTTTACTTTACAATTGGATAGTTTCTTCTAGCAAAAGTATTTACGCTTATATTGACAAAAATAAGTGTTGGAGCACCAAAAGTTATGCTTTGAGGTTGCAAAAGAATAGCTTTTGCAGTGTAAAAGCATAGGTTTTGGAGGCTGAAAACATAGCTTTTGCAACCCCAAAACTATGGTTTTAGGGGGTAAAACAATGCTTTTCGGAACACAGAAATCAACAATACAAATGTAACTCACTGATAATCAGTGTTTCATGTAACTGCGTGAGAGTGGCGTATTTATAACCCAACAGTAATTGGTTTGCTTCTATTGCAAGCATTTGATACCACCTTTCACTTTTTTGACACTTGGAAATTGGTCAATTTTAAGAAAAATGTAACGATGCAAGAAAACGTTTGCTTGCACCAACGAGGTTATTAAAATTAATGATTTACACAAAAGCAGACTCTTTTTGGATGATTTTATACACTATTGAAGGGTTTATACTTTAATTTTGCCGCACGATTTTTTTAAGATAGAGGGTGTACTCTGCTAAAACAAGTCTTACTAACAGAAATTTATAACCAAAAACAAAATGATGATTAAACAGTATCGTATGCTTTTGAGAGCTTTTGCCCTCATACTTTTGATGGGCGGTATGGCTGTAACGGCGGCGGCACAATCGGTAAAGGGCATTGTAAAAGATGCTTCCGGAGAACCGATGATGGGTGTGAGCGTTGTCGTTAAAAATACGTCTAATGGAACGGTAACGGGCATTGACGGAAGGTTTCAACTGAACGTGAAGAATAAAAATGCCGTGTTGGTGTTTTCGTTTCTGGGCTACACCAAATTGGAACGTCCTGTGCCGGCAGCAGGTGAAATGACAGTTGAAATGACCGAAGACAACACCTCATTGAATGAAGTTGTTGTAGTGGGTTATCAGGAAGTGCGCAAGCGTGACCTGACGGGTTCGGTAGCAAAGCCCAATATGGGCGACTTGCTGAGTACGCCGGTGGGATCATTTGATCAAACATTAGGTGGTCGCATCGCCGGTGTAAACGTAAATTCGAGCGAGGGTATGCCGGGTGCGAGTATGAATATCGTTATCCGTGGTAATAACTCCCTAACGCAAGACAATTCGCCTTTGTATGTAATCGATGGTTTTCCGGTGGAAGACCCATCGGCTGGTGCGATGGTGAACCCCTCTGACATTGCTTCAATAGATATCTTAAAAGATGCTTCGGCTACCGCCATTTATGGTGCGCGCGGTGCTAACGGTGTGGTGATTATTACCACCAAGAGCGGTCGTGAAGGTAAGGCAAAGATTACTTATGACGGCAGTGTGGGTTGGCAAAATGTAACACGTACCATCCCGATGATGGATGCCTACGAGTTTGTAAAGCTGCAAAACGAATTGTTTCCCGAGAAAATGAAAGATACATATCTGGCTCATTACGGTGGAAAACAGTGGACGCTTGATGATTATCGTAACATCGCCCAGTATAATTGGCAGGATATGATCTTCCGTACAGCCGCTACGCAAAACCACAATCTCAGTGTTACGGGCGGAAATGCTTCAGCGCGATATAATGCGTCACTATCGTATTACGATCAAGACGGTGTGGTGCTCAATTCCAACTACAATCGTTTGCAGGGCCGATTGGGTACAACTATTACGCGAAACAAACTGAAAATCAATCTTAATGTGAACTACTCGCGCAGCTTCAAACAGGGGCGTCGCCCTCGCAGCAGAGTTACAGCGGTATGAACAACTTGTTTTACAGCGTTTGGGGATATCGCCCTGTAACACAGCCGGACAAACCGTTGAGTTCATTATTGGATAATTTGGTTGACGAAACGGTTAATCTGACCAGTGATTATCGGTTTAATCCGATTATGTCGCTGAATAACGAATATCGGAAAAACTATGCCAATTACCTGCAGTTCAACGGGTATGTGGATTATTCGCTGGCGAAAGGGCTACGCTTTAAAGTCTCAGGTGGTTACACCATCGACTTCCGTCACAACGACACGTTCAATAATTCGAAAACCCGTTATGGTGGTCCGATCTCAATTGAGAAGGTGAATGCGCAGATTGTTCATTCTGAGCGTAGAACCTGGCTGAATGAGAATACGCTGACTTATCAGACCAATATCAAGAAGACCCACTTCTTTAACTCGATGCTGGGTTTCTCATTGCAGAACTCGGATTATGAGGAATATCTGATGAAAACGATTCAAATACCCAACGAATCATTGGGTATGGCAGGTATGAGTCAGGGACTTCCTGGCCGTAACGAGTCGTATCAGTCGTCGTGGGCGATGATGTCTTATTTCGGCAGGTTTAATTACAACTATAAATCAAAATATTATGCCACAGCCACTTTCCGTGCTGACGGTTCTTCGAAATTTCGTGGTAAAAACCGTTTCGGCTATTTCCCGTCGGCTTCGTTGGCTTGGAACTTTACCGAAGAAAAAATGCTGCAAAAGCTTAACCCGGTGGTTTCGAACGGAAAATTGCGCTTGAGCTGGGGTTTAACGGGAAACAATCGTGTGGGCGAGTATGACTCGTATGGCATTTACGAACTGCTGAAAACTCATCGTGGCGACTACGTGTCGGCAGGCTCTGTTCCCAGTGGTGTGTATCCGCTGAATAACAATCTGAACAATGTGGGTGTGGTGCCGACCTCTATTCCCAATGAAGATTTGAAATGGGAAACGACCGAACAATGGAATGTGGGTTTGGACTTGAGCTTCTTCAACGATCGTATCGGTTTGACGATAGACTGGTATAATAAGGTGACACATGACCTCTTGTTGATGTCCTCGCTGCCTTTGTCATCAGGTTTTACCAGTGCAATGAAGAATATTGGTAAGATTCGTAATCGTGGTATCGAGTTTACGCTGAATACTACCAATATTAAAACCAAAAGTTTTGAATGGACCTCTAACTTTAATATCGCCTTTAATAAGAATAAAGTGTTGGCGTTGGCTGAAAATCAGACGGCATTGTTGAGTTCGGCTCTGTTTGATCAGAACTATAATTCGCAAACTAGTTATATCGCCAAAAAAGGTTATTCGATGGGTATGATGTATGGTTATCTCTACGATGGAACTTATAAGTACGAAGATTTCGACAAGTCGGGTAATAGCTATACATTGAAGAGAGATGTACCGCATTTTGCTTCAGAGGCTAACACGCAGCCTGGTATGCCTAAATATAAAGACTTGAACGGCGACGGCATTATCAACGACAACGATCGCACGATGATAGGTAACGGTTTGCCCATACATACGGGCGGATTTACCAACAACTTCGCATACAAAAATTTTGATTTGAATATCTTCCTGCAATGGTCGTATGGCAACGACGTGCTGAACGCCAATCGGTTGATGTTTGAAAGCGGCTTTAATCGTGCTCGTGACTTGAACCAGTTTGCCAGTTATGCCAACCGGTGGACGGTGGACAATCCTACCAGCGATATTCCGCGTGCCACCAACTCGAGTTCGAATAAAGTATTCTCATCGCGAATCATTGAGGATGGCTCGTTCCTCCGACTCAAAACGTTGACACTTGGCTATAGTTTACCCAAAACACTGCTGTTGAAATGGCGATTAGAACGCGTTCGGCTCTACATGGCAGCCCAAAACTTATTTACAATAACGGGTTATAGCGGCTACGATCCTGAGGTTTCTATACGTGAAGGCGCATTGACGCCGGGTTTGGATTTCTCTGCTTATCCTCGTGCACGCATGTTCTCGTTTGGTGTTAACATCGGTTTCTAAACAATCAAAACAAGATTTCTCATTATGAAAATAGTAAAGATATTTCTTTTATTCATCGCAGTGCTGGGTATTTCGGCTTGCAATTTTTTGGATAAAGAACCCACCAGAACAACATCCGGTAGTTATTTTAGCAATGAAGCTGAGGCCGAATCTTTCTTGCGTGGTACATATGCCATTCTTACACAATCGGCTTTTTATGGTAACGAATACATATTCTTGGTGGGCGGCGACGACACAGAGCATTATGGTGGTGCAGGCAGAGCGCCTTATGGAAAAGGCTTGATTTGCAATAATGCAAATACCAGTGACCCTGCCGTTGCCGGCTTTTGGTATGTGTTGTATTCGGGTATTAACCGTGCCAACACCTTGCTTGAGAACATTAATCAGATACCCGGTATCAGCGAAAATGCCCGTAAACAGTATACGGCAGAAGCTCGTTTCTTGCGCGCTTTCTTCTACTTTAATCTCGTAGAATGTTGGGGAGATGTTCCGTTCAGAACTTTTTCTACGCAAACCGTGAAAGGTTTAGACATCGCTCGTACACCCAAAGATCAGATATACGACTTTATTGTACAGGAAATGTCGACAAGTGCCAACGATTTAAAATCGGCTGCAGAGCTAAATTATCAGCCGGGAAGAATTTCTAAATCGGCAGCTTGGGGTATGTTAGCTCGCGTTTATATGTTTCGTGCTGGAGAGCATTTCCGTGATAAGACCACAGCTGATAACGCCAAGATAACGGAGTATTTTACCCAAGCCAATACATATGCGCAAAAGGTAATGGCAGAAGGTCACACTTTGGCGACCAACTATTGGGACTTCTTTATTGATTTGTGCTCGGATAAGTATAACACAAAGGGTAAAGAAAGCATTTGGGAAGCTGAGTTTGCAGGCAATTATTCGTCGGATACACGCGGCGAAGGTCGCTGGGGAAACACGGTTGGATTGCCCGCGCCTGATTTATCTGCACAGCTAAACATAATAGGGAAGGCCGATCCCGGCTATAGCTACGGCTTCTTTTATTGCACGCCCAAACTTTACGAGCTTTATACTGCCAATGGTGACATTAATCGTTTGAATTGGAATATTGCTCCCTTTACTTATACCGAATCGGTAAGAGGGAAAGGTGTAGATGGCCGAGAGTTTGAGAAAGGAAAACTGGCTGAAGTGAAAACGCAATATTATAACCAATCGTATAGTTATGGCGACCAAAGCGTGGGTGCTAAATTCGGAGACCGCGAGAAAGCCGTTGCCAATACTGATTTGGGTCGTGTTTGCGGAAAATTCCGCCGTGAATATGAGGCAGATAAGAAGAATAAAAACTTCACATCTATCAACTTCCCCATTCTGCGTTATGCCGATGTTCTGCTAATGATTGCCGAGTGCGAGAACGAAATCAACAGTTCTCCTACAACACTGGCTTATCAATGTATCAACGAAGTGCGCAATAGAGCCGGTATTGCAGCTTTAAGCGGATTGAGCAAAGACGATTTCAGGCAAGCTGTGAAAGACGAGCGTGCTATGGAACTGTGTTTTGAGTTTACTCGCAGGTTCGACCTGATACGCTGGGGCGAATATGTAAGCAATATGAATGCGCTTGTTGCTCGTGCCAAAAATGGAAGCGACTGGAAGCTAGGGCCCGCGAATGTATTTTCTTATTTCCAAATCTCAGACACCTACAATTATTTCCCCATCCCTGCTAATGAGATGGCGGTTAACAAGCTTATTACGGTAAATAATCCCGGTTGGTAAGTGTTATATGGTGTAATTATAATTCAAACAAAATGAAACAATTTAAATATTTGATAGCATTCATGTTCTTCACAGCGGTAGTAACAAGCTGTGAGAATGAGTTGAAAGAAAAAGCTTCGCTTCATGTTAGCGTGGTTCAGAATGCAAATGTAGCCGTACAAGGTGACACGATTGTTGTTAAGAAAGGTTCGCCGATTACTTTTTTACTGAACGGCGATCCCGACTTTATCACTTTCTTTAGTGGGGAAGCGGGTAAAAAGTACGAATATCGCCATCGAACCACCATCGATGCTGCAGAGATAGCTTCGTCAAAGCTTACCTTTTCGTTGTGGGCACAGTATGGAAATTCTTCCACAATACCCGGTGTGTTGTCTATATATCGGTCAGAAAACTTTCCCGGATTACAGAAAAATAAGTTTGCAGAAGACTCTGTGCTGGTGGAAAGCACCGCATGGGAAGAACTGATTGCGCCGAGCCAGCTTCCCCAAGCTGCAGGAAATGCGGCTTCAGCCCAACTTTATGAAGTAGATATGTTGCCGTATTTGGGCAAGCGTCTTACCATTGCCATTAAATATAAAGGTGTTTCTAATGTTGCCGCACAGCCTCGTATGAACTTTGTTGGGATGAAAATAGTAAACCGGATGAAAGACGGAACGACCACAACATTGAATGCAAGCAATCTTGGATTTACGGCTGTGAATATGTGTCATAGACTACAGCTTAACGATCAAAAAAACATGACAACCGACCGCGCTTACGGAACCGTTACCAGTAACATCTCCGGAATATGGAACTTAAAAGATGCATCGCATGGTAATTTCTTTATTCATAGCAGTAATGCTAACACCGCGTTGAAGTATAGTTGGTTGGTATCCGATTATGTTTTGGTGAATGCCTGCTCGCCGGATGCCGGCATCAATATCAGCACAATTCACCAAACACTCTCGTCGTACGAATATACTTACACGAAGAAAGGTGTTTATACGGCAACCTTTCTTGCTGTAAACGGAAATTTCGAGCAGGAATCGTCTGCAATAAGTGAACAAATCATAAAGGTAATCGATTAAAATCATCCAACAATGAAGAAGGTATTAACAGTAGCATTTGCTGTCTTAGCCATCTGTTCGGCTTGGGGCAAAGGATATGATATGAAGCGTATTGTCAATGGCGATGTAAATTTTTCTGCCCGACAATATATGTTGATGGAGAAAAACATTGCCCGAACCGGGAAAACCCTTATCCCAAAGACGGTAAAAGATGGTAAGGTAAAATACATCCCCATTGATGATTGGTGCTCGGGCTTTTATGCTGGAAGCCTTTGGTATCTGAATACATTAACCGGTAATAGGGCTTGGAAGCCGTTGGCAGAGCGCTATACGCTTATTCTCGACTCCGTCAAACACCTCAAATGGCATCACGACGTAGGCTTTATGATTGGCTGTAGCTATCTGAACGGGTATCGCCTCGGGGGACATAAAGAGTACAAAGATGTTATCGTCGAAACAGCTCGATCGCTGTGTACCCGCTTCCGCCCTAACGCCGGCATTATTCAGTCGTGGAACGTAGACCGCGGATGGCAGTCGCAACGCGGATGGACCTGTCCGGTTATCATTGATAACATGATGAACCTTGAGTTATTGTTTGAAGCCACCCGAATGTCGGGCGATTCTACGTTTTGGAATATTGCGGTACAGCATGCCAACACCACCATGGCCAATCACTTCAGAACAGACTACAGTTGTTATCACGTTATTGATTACGATCCGGCCACCGGTAAGGTGCTTAATAAGCATACGGCGCAAGGATATGCCCACGAAACTTCTTGGGCACGCGGACAGGCGTGGGCCATTTATGGCTTTACCGTTTGCTACCGATATACTCGCGACAAGCGATATTTAGATTTGGCGCAAAAGGTGCTTAACTTTATTCTTAAAAATAAAAATATGCCGAAAGATCTTGTGCCTTACTGGGATTATGATGCACCCAACATTCCCAACGAGCCGCGCGATGCTTCTTCGGCAGCTTGTGTGGCATCTGCACTATACGAAATGGATGTTTACCTGCCCGGTAACAACTATCGGAGTTTGGCAAATAGAATGTTGAGAAGTCTTTCTACACCTGCTTATCGCGCACCATTGGGCAAAAACGGCTGTTTCCTGCTGATGCATAGCGTGGGTAGTATTCCGCATAACAACGAGATAGACGTGCCGCTGAATTATGCCGATTATTATTTTCTCGAGGCGTTGATGCGACAGCGAAAAGCACCTAAATTCTAATGATACGGAGTAAGGAGAAGTGGGGAAAAAGTTTTTTGGCATTTTGCAGACGTGAAAAGCCCGAAAAAAAAGTTTTTTGACGTTTTGCAGACGTGAAAAGCCTGAAAAAAAAGTTTTGTGCCACGCAGACCTGCGGAAGCTCAAAAATAATCGAAACAATGTATCATTTCAACGCAAAATAAAAATAAAATGAAAATAAGAATATTTGTAATGGCGTGGGCAGTGATGTGCTTATCGTTCGCCTCAGCTGCCGATGTTTGGAACTTTAAAAGTTTCACACCCGCCGATGTGGATGCCGTTACCGGTGCCACCGCGCAATGGAGCAGCGACGATGGCGCAAAAAGTTTTAAAAACACAACCATTTTGGGCAGGTCTAACGGCAATATCACCGCCAAAAACCCGCTTACACGTTACGGGGCGAAGCTCTTGGCGGGCGAGAAAGAACTCGAAGCTACACGTGGACTGCTTTTTTCTATCTTCGACGGAACGGGCTGTAAAGCTATTCCTGCGGGTAAGGTTCAACTCTACATGCAGCCGGGCAACTCGTGTCTCAAACTCAATGCCAACAATGTAACCATTGTTATCCCTAACTTAAAAGCCGGTCAGCGCATCATTGTCAACAGCAAATCGGCCAGTTCAAAAGAACTGCGGTATCTCAAGGCCTATAACCTCAACATTGAGAAAGGTTTTGCCGAACCCGCCGACCCTGCAGCCAAACAACTGAATATCGGAACCGTACAAGAAGATGGCGATGTAATGCTGAGTTCGGTTAACGGAATGCTGGTGTATGACATTATGGTAGAAAACAAATAATTTCCTCAAAACAACCACTTATGAAACGAAACTTTATCTTCGCAACGCTGGTATGTGCTGCCGCCTCGGTATTTTTCTCCACGTCGTTGTATGCCCAAACGTCTACTTACAATTTTATACAGCTCGGTGCAGACGACTTGGCAGCTGTGCAAAAAGATACCAAGCTGTGGACTGTGGCGGGTACCCAAATAAAAAATGCTGCAGTGCTTGGAAAGGCCGGAAAGGTAAGTGCAACGCATCCGATAGAAAGTTATGCCGCCTCGCTGATGGCTGACGGCAAAGAATTGGAAGCCACCAAAGGCTTGAAGTTTATCACGTACATTCACAACAGCAACGACTGTAAAATTGTTGGTGCAGGTAAACTGATTTTCGACCCCACGAACAAGGAAGTCAATAAGAAAGCATTGAGTTTGTATGGCAGCAATCTGGCTATTGTGCTTCCTAACTTGAAGAAAGGTATGAAGATAAGCGCCACGTTTATGTCGCAAACTTCTACGCAGAAACGATATCTTACGGCCTACAATCTGGACGCCGGACATACTTTTGTAGAACCCGTTTCAGCAACCGTTCACACAACCGCCGAAGGTACTGTGGCGCAGGATGGAGCTGTTTGGCTGGTGTCTACCAACGGTCTTTATGTGTATGATATCACGCTGAAAGACGCTGATGGCAATCTCATTACAACCTATATCAATCTGAAACAAACAGAAACTTCAAAAGATAACAGGATATACGATTTGAGCGGAAGATATGTCGGAACCGATTTTAACACATTGGAACACGGCATATATATCCTCCAAGGCAGGAAAATACTCAAATAAATTTACAAATCTTTTTTTACAGGAGAGACTGCTGCGAAAGGAATATCTCCGATTGCAGCAGTCTTATTTTTTACCCATTCAATTGTTTTTCAATACATTTTGCCTTATGAAGACCCTTCAAGTTATTGCTTTACTCCTTGCTTTGTGCTCAACGAGCCATGCGCAGTCGCAAACTGACTGCCAAGCGTGGAAAGAGTATGCCGGCAAACAGCCGTCTAACGTCTTGCTCGATTTTTCTTATGCCGGCTATAAAATGGGCGAACAGGCACCTCCCGATGTCTCAACGCTGAATTATACTGTTTACAACGTATGCGATTACGGAGCTGTTCCCAACGATAATATTTCTGACCGAGCTGCGTTGGAAACCGTTATTAGCAAAATTGGAAAGAACAAACCGGAGGCTAAAGTCGTGATATATTTTCCCGAAGGTGATTTTATCCTCCACACCAAAGACGATGATGTTAATGGTAAATCGTATTCCATTGATTTGCTGATGGGACATGTTGTTTTGAAAGGTGCCGGCAGAGACCGCACCCGGTTGGTTATGGCAGACCCTAATTTGCCTACCGATCCGACCAAACTTTATAGCTCGCCCGTAATGATTTCTATTCGTAACAACGGAGAAAATCCGCCAGTGTTGGCCCGCGTTACGGGTAGTGCCGAGAAAGGCGAATTCAGTCTGAAAGTCGATAATACCGATGCGCTTGCCGTTGGCAGTTGGGTAATTCTGCAACTCACCAATCCTGCGCCTGCACTTATCCGTAAGGAACTGGGACGTGCGCCTGCTCCTACGATGACCAATCTGATCAATACCGGTGTGCAAGTTATCGAATACCATTGCATCAAATCCAAAACTGCCGACAGCATCACTTTTTGCGAGCCGATGATGCATGAAGTAGACCCGCAATGGGGATGGGAAATAGCCAATTATAAACATTTTGAAAATGTTGGCGTAGAAGACCTCACCTTCGTAGGGAATGCAAAAGATCATTTCGTTCATCATGGTTCTTGGCAGGATGATGGCGCCTACAAACCGCTCAATATGATTCGTTTGGTAAACTCGTGGGTGCGTCGTGTGGACTTTCAAAGTGTCAGTGAGGCACTCACTATCGACCGAAGCGCTAACTGTTCGGTGTTAGATGTCACCATTACCGGTCGTCGCGGTCACTCTGCCGTTCGTGCACAAGGCTCTACGCGTATCTTTATTGGTAAGGTGCTCGATGCTTCTAGCGGTTATTTAAGCGAAGAAAAAAGTCGTTATGCAGACAATGCAGGGCAATATCATGCTTGCGGTGTGTCTAAACAAAGCATTGGCTGTGTTATCTGGAATTGCGAATGGGGTGTTGATGGATGTTTTGAAGCGCATGCCACACAACCTCGTGCCACGCTCTTCGATATCTGTAAAGGCGGTTTTATGCAATATCGTATGGGTGGCGATAAGTCTCAGTTGCCCAACCATCTCGACGATCTCATTATCTGGAATTTCAACGCCACGGCTACTTCAAAAAAAACATCTGTACCCTTTCTCTGGTGGGATAACCGCAATCTTTGGCTCAAGGCGATGCCACCCACGATCATCGGATTTCATGGTAACATAGATATTCAATTCCCGGCTACGCAGGTCAAGCGCGATGACAATCACGGACAAGCCGTTTCTCCCTATTCGCTCTATGCGCGTCAGCTGTCAGAACGGTTGGGTGGTCAGTTGCCACAATGGTTGGAAGAATTAAGTACAGGCAATATTCCCTCTGCTGTTCACCGCCCCGAAGTTGCTTCGACTGATGCCGACGAATCTAAAATTTATTCGCTCGAGGGCTGTTATTTGGGCAACTCGCTTAACGTTTTACCCGCAGGTATTTATATAATGAATGGACGGAAGGTGGTAAGATGAGCGCGAAAACTCTATCTACAGGTAAAAAGTGAAGAGGTTGTTTTGGATGAAGGTTTACATTAAAGGATGATTGGAAAGAGTTATTAAAGAGCAGGAAAGCAGAAAAGGACGTTTCAGAAGAAACGTCCTTTTGCAACTAAACTACTACTATAATAATGTGTAATCAACGATATCTATCTACATCCGATTACACGATGACAATTCGTTTATGAGGGCCGATTGTATGAAAACTTCATGTCGCGCATGTTAAAGCCGGCTTTTGCGACGACAAATTTCAATTTGTGAATACCCTTTTTGAGTTCGATTTTAGCCGGTCCATCGGTAGGTAGGGTTGTATAACGTCCCCATCCGCCAGTGCGATTGATGTCGATGTTACCCGACTCGTTGATGCCATCAATTTCAAAGAAACATTCGCCGCCGCCGTCTGCACTAGCTCCAGTGAAGGTTAAATCGTATATGCCGTCATCGTTTACGGTGATAGTGTAAAGCAACCACTCGCCCGAAGCGGTATAACCGATGTTGTTCCCGCTCTCGATGTCTACGGCTGCACTGTTGCTGTCACCATTGTTGGCGCGATAGCTGTCGCCCGTTTTCGACTCATCTACATCATGAAAAGCGTATCCTTCACCGCCAAAGTCGAAGTCGCGGAAGGGTAAAACAAGTGGCGTTTCTTTCGAAATGATGTGTGGCCCCTTGAAAGCAAAGGTACGCGAAACGATAACCGACACAGCCTTGGTGATGCTGCCGCGACGGTAATGGATGGTGGTGATGCCTTCTGTAAGGCCGTACACCTTGCCTTCGTCTGTTATACGGGCAATAGATTCGTTGTCAGACCACCATCGATAATCGGTAGGCGAGACGTCGTTGGCGCTTGCCGGGACAGTATTGGCTTGTAAAAGGAACGTATTTCCGGGTAATACCTCGATGTTTGTAGCACTCATTTCGATGTCGGTGAGCGGTATTTTAGGTGTTACGGTTACGTTAACGGCAAAGCGCGAACTGCCCCTTGTCGCCAAAACGATGGTAGAGCCGCTTTTAACACCCTTAACCAAACCATTTTCTACGGTAGCTATTTCGCTGTCAATAACGCTCCATTGGAATGTGCCCCCATCTACGGGGCTGGCTGTAAGCTGAAAAGTTTCACCTTCAAAAAGATTAATAGAACGGTGATTGACAAATATTTCAGAGGTAACCTCTGTGCGTTCGAACTTGTCGCAAGCTGTAAAAGCGAGCAAAACGAACGTGGCTAATGCCATGACATTATAGATATACTTTTTCATATAGCGTCTTTATTTTTCGTTATCCTTATTATATTGCATCCGTAATTCTTCCTTCATCTCGTAGGTATTGCCATCAAGCGTGTAACGATAGTGTAATAAAAAGGTTTTATAATGATTGTATCCGTCGTTTTCGTAGATAAAGGTATTCGGATATTCTTTATCTCCGTCGATCTGGGTTATTTGTAAATCGCGCATCGGTGTAATGGTAACCTTGCGGTCGTCGGCAATGGTCAGTATCATCGCAGCACGTTCGAGAGATGGAATACTAGCTTCATAGGTTTCGTTTCCAGCCATCACCCGCACGCTGTTTTTTGAGATAGGTGCCATGATTTTAGTACCCGGCAGCGATATTTCGTTACCCGAAGGTAGGGCGCGACGTTTGCCCCGAAGGGTGTAAACGGTTGTTCCATCACCCACTGCCCATTTGTTTTTGATATAAACCCGATAAAGCATATAGTTCTTTCTGGGGTTCATTTCGTATCGATTGTATGAGTCTACGCGTATGGGGATAAAGTAAGTACTGTCGGGAGAAAGTCCTGCTGGCCTGATAACGATAGGAATAATGCCACCCCTCTGACCTGCTTTGATAACACATTGATGCGAAGTGATGTCGTAATTAGACTGGGGTAACCGTTTAGCATATTTGCTTACGTTCTGGTCGTAAATGTTTTTGTTGTACGTATCGATAAGCGAAGGGTCTTCGACCAACTGAATAGTGACATCTTCGGTGATGGTGTTTGAGCCGCCCATTGATAAGGTAATATAGCCTGTTGCCGATGTGCTGTCGAGGCTAAACACCTTACTGTTGATGTTATCTGAATTACTGATAAGGGCGAAAACGTTTTTATATTGTTCGTCTTCAAACACCTTATAATCGTTGCAAGATGCCAGTAGCACCAGCATGGCAACGAAAAAGATATGTTTTGTTTTCATTTTCATCTTTGTTATAGATTTCTTAATGCTGATGGGGTAGGGTGCTTTTAACATCTGATAGGGAGTAGAAAGCACCGCGTTACCTGTTGTTTAATCTTCCCAACCCGGATTTTGGTCGAGCGATTTTACCCTTCTTACCTCGTGCAAAGGCAGGGGAAGCAATACCAACCGCTTGTTAACGACACGCGAACCGATGCGCGAAGTGTTGGGGATAACACGGGTATAGAAGGTTTCTTTGGTACCGTCGGCGTTCATTCCCATAATGGGTTGACTCTCCGTTTCTTCGTAGATGCCCCACCGGCGAACGTCGAAATAACGCCATCCTTCGAACATCAACTCAACCATACGTTCTTTCTGAATCGCTCTGCGCACAGTGTTAGCGTCGGCAAGTTCAGTATCTGAGAGCCCGGGTAAGCCTGCCCGATGGCGCACTTGGTTAAAAGCTCGCCGTATTTCGTTCAAATCTCGCGATACGGTTACATCTGTATCGCCCATCTTTATTGTGTATGTTCCGGTAAGATTGTTCAATGCTTCGGCATACATCAGTAGAATATCGGCATAGCGAATGATAGGATATGCCTTGTCCATACGCCGTGCATTGTCGCCCCGCCAAGCATCGGCGGGATGGATATACTTCTTGAGAACGTAACCCGTAGGGGTGAAATCGGTAGCACTGTTCTGCCTTCCGTTAGGCGAATCGTAATAGTATGTGATGGTTTTATTATAAGCTCCGGAAGTTGTGGCAGAAGACATGGGCCACCAACATTCGCTGAAACCTATGCAAGCATAAAAGCGAGCTTCGCGGTTGACGTACATATTGAAGACCCCACTGTTGAGCCGATAGCCTGAGAAAGTTTTCTGTTGGGTGGTAAAACCCTCTTCCGAATAAGGGTAAGTAGCACTAGAATTATCTATCGAACGACCATCGACCATCGCGTACGCATCTACCATTTTCTGTGTAACCGCTAATCCGCTCCAGCCGTCTTGCTTTAAAGGGAAAGCCATTTGGGTGTTTTCGCGCAGCGTAGCACTATTGCGTGCCCATACCCATTCGGGGTTACTGGGCAACACGGCTTCACCGTTAAACATCTCCGAATACGACCGATAGGGGTCTATTCCGGCAGCCCCCTGTGGCCAAGCCTGGTAATAATCGGCATCGGTTGTTACGCCCGTAGGCAGTGTAGGTGTATCGCTGTCGGCCTCTGTAACGTGCAGTTTGTATAAAGAAGAACCTGCATATTGCATGTCCATAACGCGTTTGGCAGCCGCTGCAGCCACTGCCCACCGTTTTTCATCGTACGTTTGAGATACGTAATGAACACCATCGGTAGAACGTTTCCATGTGCCAAAATACCTGCGGGCAGCATCACCACCATTGAAAGCAGGACTGGCCTGATACAAACGAAGGCGTGCAACCAAACCGTAAGCCGCTCCACGAGTAGGCCGTCCGAAGTTCATAATGCTTTGGGTAAGTGGTAATCCCTTCGCAGCTTCTTCCAATTCGTCGCAAATATAATCGACCGATTCGTCATAAGTAGAGCGCGATCGGTTATACGACTCTAAACTTTCGTTAGACGGAAGTACCTCGTCGTGGATATTAAGGATAGGCCCGAAATCTAAAAGAAATCGGTAATATGCATACGCTCTGAAGAATTTTGTGTAGGCAACTACTTCTGCACGGTCTTGTCCGGTTAAGTCTTGTGCCTCGTCAATACGTTTTAACAACGTGTTACAAGTGCGTACTGCCTTAAAAGTTTGCAACCATACATCCCAGAAAGAATAAAGATTGGAGGCATTGATTTCACCCAATATCAGGCGAAGACCATTGTAATTATATTTGGTTTCGTACATGGTAAAGGCTTCGTCGGTAGCCAACGGACCGGGGAACTCTGATTGTTGAAATAACGAACCCTCGTCCATAAAATGATTAGGAATACCCCAGAGATAAGCCTGTACATTTCGTTTGTTGGCAAAAACAGAGTCTATCTTGATTTCGTCTGTAAAATAACCGTCCACATCCAAGAAGTTGCAAGATGTGAAAAGGATAGAAACTATAAGGAGAAAAGCTCCCAAGAGGCTATATATTTTTTTCATTTTCTTCATTGTTTCAGACGTTTATAAGTGAACATACAATTGCAACGTATATGTCGCGGGTATGGGATATCTTCGTCCGTTATATTGAGCTTGCTCCGGATCAAACAGTTTTACCTGGTCCCAAACGTAAAGATTGTTGCCAATAAATTGAATGTCAATGGATGAAAGTCCCATTTTCTTGATAAATGAACTGTTTAAATTATAGCTCACCGTTATCTCTTGCAGGCGCAGATAACGTGCATTACCCAAATTGAAGTCTGATAATTGCGAGTTATTTTTATTCTCTCCATACTGTAATCGTGGGTATAAGGCATTGGGATTTTCGGCATATTTAAGATCTATCCCGTGTGCTTCGCAGTATTCTTTACTTATCCAACGGTTCGAAGGATCGAATGCTTGGGTGAGAACATTACCCATTTTACCGCCAAAGAATGGTGTGTAACCCATTCCACCACGATAGTATGCGGTGCGCCCGGTACCTTTTAAGAGTACACCCACACTGAGTTTCTTATATCTGAACTCGGCTCCCACACCATACATTAGGTTGGGTTGCCCCGTAGCATACGAAAGAGGAACGCGGTCGTCATCATTAACAATACCGTCGCCGTTAATGTCTTTATACTTGATGTCACCCGGAAGAACCTTTCCAAAGGTTTGTATCGGACTCGTATCTATATCGTGTTGGTCTTTGAAAAGACCGAGTGCCTGCAGTCCGACCACACGATTGTAAGGATATCCTGATACTTCTTGATAAGGATAAGCCGGTGCATTCTCGTCCCAATGCTTGATGTCGTTGCGAGCATAAGTAAAGTTTCCGCGTACCGTTAACGACATATCTTTGCTGAAATCGTGGCGATAACTGATGTTTCCATCGGCTCCATAGCTTACCATTTTACCAACATTACTGAACACATCAGATACTAAACCAACGAAAGAAGGTATCTGCATACGCTTCTGATAGATGCCATCCCGCTTGTCGTGATAGAGGTCTAAAACGAACTCTAACCGTTCCTTGAGAAGCTTTCCTTCAAATCCCAAATTGAATTTGGTTGCTTTTTCCCATTCCAAATTATCGGCTCCGATGTAGCTTTCAGATAAATATTCGGTGCCAACGATGGCTCCAAAAGGATTGGAAGTTCCTCTTCTAACCAGGGTAAGATATGGGAAACGTTTGTTTGTGATGCGATCGTTACCCACCGTTCCATAAGATGCACGTATCTTAAAGAAGTTAAGGAAGGGCAAAGCTTTTTTAACTACCTTGTAATTGGTGGGTATCCAACCGGCTGCAATTGATGGAAAGAAACCGAAACGACGACCCGGTTGGAAATTCTCCGAGCCAGTATAACCGAAGTTGAAATCAACCATGTAGGTATCTTTATAACCATAAGTAAGTCTGCTGGAAATGCCTTGATAACGCAACGGAATGGCGCTCATGTTGCTTCGGCCCTGACTTGCGGTCTTTTCATCACTCATATAATAGTATAGCAAACCCGATACGCGGTGGTCTTTTTGAAATACCCGATCATAATTAAGCGTCGATTCAAAGTGGTATTTACGATAACGGTCGGTGCCTTGCCAATAAGAAGAGTTAACCTCCGATACTCGTTTTACAGTTATCAGTTCACCTTTTTGCGACCTGCCGACGGCTTCATAGAGGGCAGGTTGTCTGTATCGATGCTCTTCAAACCAACTAATGTTGTCGTAAGCACCTTGTGCACGTATCTTCAAACCGCTTGTTATAAAACTCAAATCTTGTTCGATAGATAATGTTACCTTGTTACTGTTTTTCTCTTTCTGCCGCTTTCCGAGGCTATTTATCATCACATAAGGCGACATTGCAGCTTCCGGACCTACTGCAGGAGATTGTCCGTTGGAATAAATTAAAGGGAAACGCAACGGATTTAACTGCGATTGTGCATGCCAAATATAGTCGGTTGAGGCAATACCGGGCTCTGTATGGATGGAGAAGAACCCGTCTGTACCGAAGTAAACCTTTGTGGTTGGCGACACTTGCATATCCAGATTGGCGCGATAAGTATAGGTGTTGTACCCCACGTTCGAGCTGTACGGACTGCGTTTGTCGGTTTTATAGGCGGCATCTTCATTGCTCATACCCAGACTGACGAAATATTTGGCTACTTTGGCACCACCCTGTGCACTTATATAATAATTCTGTTTCCATGAATTACGCTTAACAATCTCGTCCTGCCAGCTTACATCCGGATACATATCGGGGTCTGAATGTTGGCGGATAATATCCATTTCAACATTTGAGTAAAGCGGTAATTCGCCTCGCATAGCCCTCGCTTCGTTCGCCAATTGTGCGTATTCGTATGCTCTAAGATATTCTGGTAGCCGCTTCAGATGGTTTAACGTCACCGAAGCACGTCCTGTAACACGCAATTTATCTTCTTTTCCACGTTTCGTTGTGATAAGAATAACACCGTTAGCACCGCGTACACCGTATACAGCAGTTGCTGAAGCATCTTTCAAAATCGAAAAAGTCTCAATGTCGGCAGGGTCCAATGAGTTGATGTCTCCTTCTAAACCATCAATCAAAACCAAAGCTTTAGCATTGGCTCCAAATGTTCCGATGCCTCTGATCCAAAACTCTGCGATGTTCTTTCCGGGCTCTCCGCTGCCCAAAGTAGATATTACTCCGGCCACTCTTCCGCCCAACAGATTGGCTACCGAAGCAGCCGGCTGTTGCAATTGGTGGGTGTCTACACTCGTAACGGCAGCCAAAGAAGAAATTTTTCGCTGTGATCCCAGTGCTGTTACAACCACCTCGTCAAGTTTGTTTTCTTCTTCTCTAAATTGTATATCTAAGTTTTTTTTCTCTTCTAAAACCAGATATTCCACCGGTTTCATACCGATATAATTAAACCGCAGTTTGTCGCCTCGCTCAGCTTTGATGGTAAATTTACCGTTGATATCTGATACTGTACCATTAGTTGCTTTATCCAATATGGTAATAGTGACACCCGGAAGCGGACCGCTGGCATCGGAAACGATACCTTCCATCGTAAATATTTGCTTCTGCGCCCACATCGTTGTCGCTGTCAGCACAATGGTACATAATAATATAATGTATCTTTTCATTGTCATTAAATTTAAAAGTTAGTTGATGGTAAGTTTCCTTACGCGCCCGTTTTTAAAGTCGGCAACATATACAGAACCATCTTGTGCGATACCAATTCCTGTTGGTTCGTTAAACAAGGCATCTTCTTTCTTACCGTCTTTCCAACCTTTTGTGCCGGGCATACCTAACACGGTTTCAACCATATTTTCAGGTGTGATGCGGCGAATACAGTGGTTTCCGCGATCGGCCACATAGATATTACCGTCATTATCACAAAATATCTGCGATGGATTTCTGAATTGCGCCTCTCTAAGTGGACCGTCCCGGTGTCCGCCCGATATGTTACTGCTACTGAGACGCTTGTAAGTAGTTGCCGGATTGGTAACATCTATAGAGCAAATACTGCTGGCCATGTCGCCCGCATCATCGCGATAAGAGATGTACAGAATGTTGGGATGCAGCGGATTGAATGTCAATCCGTAGCTATTTCCCGTTCCGGTTTTGTAGATAGGCGTTACTTCGTAGGTTCGCGGGTTAATTTTAATGATGTCGCCATAGTAATAACGGGTGTAGATGTAGCCGTCAGCGGGGTTTACTACCATACAGTGTTTGTAACCTTCAGCAGGCTTTGCCACATCTTCAGGCCATTTCATATCTCGTACACGCGGTGCCCAGAACTCTTGTGGATTAAGCGAATAAAACGAGCCCAATGTTGTTTCGGTCGGTATCGTGATAATACCAGTAAAAGGATCGGCGCAGGGAACGTTGCCGATAGCACCTTTCTGTAACATCACCAGTTCGTCTCTCTCTTCGTCGATACGCATAATGCAGGGGTTGCCTTGCAGGCCATTGCGCCGACAAACCACAAAAATGTTGTTATCTTTATCGACACATAAGAATACCGGTTCAAGCTGACTGCTGCTCAACGGACCCGTAACCACCTCGTTGACATTGCCGTTTCCGGCGATAGTACTTACCGTAACCGACTTTTTATATCTGAATTTTCCGGGATAAGTAACCGAGTCTTTACCTACGGCAACCGATATTGTACAAGTATCGCCAGGAAGTCTTGGCGCCAAGACATAAAGTTCTGTGCCGGTAGATCCTATCACAGCAGCTTTTCGTTTGTTAAAGTACACACGAATTTCTTTAGGGTTTGAGCCGAAGTTTGACCCTTTAAGAATAACCTGTTCAAGAAATTTTCCTGAGTCGGGATAGAACGTTTGGAGTTCTAAAGGTTTATTGGGATCGTACGGTTCAGCAGTATTAAGGTTTCCCTCCGAACTGCAACCGATAAGTAACACAAATCCCCCCAGCAAGGCTGAAAGCATTGCTGATAGTTTGTTTAGCTTCATCATTTATTGTAGTTTAAAAGTTATAGATTGATTTTGTCTTTTAAAAGGATATGATCGGATGATGAACCTGCGAGTATTTCAAATTCGCCCGGCTCCACAACGAAGTCGTGTCGTTTGATATCGTAATACGAAAAAGCATCTGCTTTCAGTTCGATGGTCACGCGTTTGGTTTCTCCGCGTTTCAGGAAAACTTTGTCATAACCTTTCAGTTCCTTGTACGGACGAGGTACAGATGCGTCAACATCGTGCACATATACCTGTGCAACCTCTGCACCATCCTGTTTTCCGGTGTTCTTTATGTCAAAACTTACCTGCACTTGATTGGTTCCCGACGGCTCCACTTTCAGGTTGCTATAAGCAAAAGTAGTGTACGAAAGACCATGACCGAAAGCGAAACGGGGCTTTACACCATTTTGTTCGTAACCGCGATAACCCACAAACACTCCCTCATTATAATGTATGCGTGCGGTGGTAGCGCGTCCGTCGCTATAGTCGGCTGCTTTATTATAATAGTAATTGTCATGAACAGGGTTGTCTTCCCAACGTTTTTCCATCGTCATGGGCAGCTTTCCGCTGGGCGAAATCTTACCCGACAAAATCTCGGCAATTGCTTTTCCACCCTCCTGACCGGGATACCATACCATCAATACTGCTTTTACGTTGTCGATCCAAGGTTCAAAATCAACGCCACCACCTGCATTCAGCACCACGATAACATTTTTGTTGCGGGCTGCAATCTCGTTAATCAGTTCGTTCTGACCCTCGGGCAGTGCAAAAGTACGGTCTTTTCCTTCCGATTCAGTAGCTGAGTCAAAGCCTACGCACAGCACAACATTCTTCGCTTTAGCCACCTGTGCCAACATCTTTTCAGGATTGTTGCGTGTAAAACGAGCAGTAATGCAGGCGTCGCTAAGTCCCTCATAATATTCCACTCGTATGCGATACGTGCGTCCTGCCTCAGCATAAAAGGTGTTTCTACCTATTGTTGCGGCATGAACAGTCCAGTCGGCGATAAGTTCTTTATCATCAACAAATAGCCGATAGCCATCGTCTCCCTTCACAAAGAGGTCTACATCACCGCTTTTTACGGGCTTATACACCGCCGTCCAACGTACAGAAAAATGGTCGGCAGATACGCCTTGAGCAGGCGATTCCAGTTTCCAGTTATAGTCAATCTTTGTTTCCCGGCGGCTCAACACTGGTGTTCCTTCCAGTTTCTCATTATTATAATAGGTGGCGGTAAATCCTTTTCGGGTCAGCGTAGCATCGGTATAGAAATGGTCTGCCTCGTTATCAAAACGTTCATCTTCACTGATAAAGGTGGCATTTTTGCCATAAATCCCTTTCAGTCCTTCCCACGTTGTGATGGTAGAATATGGTTCTACAAATCCGCTTCCGCCACCTGTAGGCACGATGTTGGCGTTCGGTCCCATCACGGCTACGGGTCCTTTGAGAGGTAAAATGTTATCTTTGTTTTTTAATAACACCAGTCCTTCGCGCGCCATAGCTAAGGCAGCTTTCTTCGAATTGGCGTTATCCAGTGCGATACTTTTATCTTGTTGCGGCGTATCATACATATTAAAGGCCAAAAGCGTCTGAATAATATGCTGCACTTTTTCGTCAATCATCTGCTCGTTTATCACTCCTCGCTTTAACAAGGGCATTATTAGGCGCGCGTTCATCCATTTCCCAACGGGTTTTTCAAGGTCTAATCCGTTGGCTACAGTGCCCAATGTAGAGTAGGTAGATTCCCAATCAGACATTACAATGCCTTTAAACCCCCACTTTTTGCGCACCACATCGATTAGGATGTCGCCGTTTTCGGCCATGTGTTTTTCGTTAACAGGGTTGTAACTCGACATAATGGCACCCACGTACGCTTCTTGTACAGCTTTTTTGAACGAGGGAAAATAAATCTCATTCAACGTTCGTTCGTCTACGTTTGAGCTGGCACTGTGCCGATCCCACTCTTGATTGTTAGCCACAAAGTGTTTGATGGTTGCCATCACCCCTTGTGATTGAACCCCCAGAATATAATTTTTGGCAGTTTCGCCGGTAAGATACGGGTCTTCGCCGAAGTATTCAAAGTTACGTCCGCACATAGGTGCGCGATAGATATTAACACCCGGTCCCAACAAAATGCTGCGTCCGCGTGCTTTTGCATCCTGCCCTAAGGCCACGCCAATGTTATGTGCCAGCGCTCTGTTCCACGAAGCAGCCACACATATTCCCGCAGGATACATCGTGCTTTTCGTGTCGTTTCGAATACCTTGAGGACCGTCTGCCATGTGTATGGCGGGAAGTCCGAGACGCGGAACAGGTTCTATTGAAAAGGTAAGTTCGCCTCCGATGATACGTAGTTTTTCAACGAGTGTCATCTTCGAAACGATTTCTTTGGCTTTTTCTTCATTCGCTTTTGTGATACGAACCACTTGAGCTGCTGCTCCCATGCTGTATATACAGAGAGCAACTAACGATGTAATAAGTTGTTTGTTCATCTTTACTTTTGATATTAGAGGGTTTCCCTCGGTCTGTTGATTAATTATGATTTAGGTGATGCAAAAGTAAAATAATTACAACATTTAAAATACAAAATGCCAACAAAATTGATATAACAATCGAACAATATGGTAAGAAAAGTCTCGATGATAGATAGAAAACAGATGGGTAAAATGCATCTTCTTCCGAAAATGCTTACTTTTGTAACGTTTTTGAGCTAATAAGAATAGGATAGGTTGAATGGAAATAACAGAACTCTATAAAATTTTTGAACAACATCCGGTGGTAACCACCGATAGCAGAGATTGTCCGCCGGATAGTATTTTCTTTGCCTTGAAGGGCGAATCGTTTAATGGTAATACTTTTGCAGCAAAGGCTTTGGCACAGGGTTGTGCATTTGCCGTTGTTGATGAGGCAGCTTATTGTCCACCCAACGATGGTCGTTATATCCTTGTAAACAATTGTCTGGATACGCTTCGACAACTCGCCAATCATCATCGGCGCGTTTTAGGCACGCGTATTATCGGCATAACAGGTACCAACGGCAAAACAACAACAAAGGAATTGTTGGCTGCCGTGTTGGCCGAAAAGTATAAAGTGCTGTATACTTTGGGAAATTTCAATAACGAGATTGGTGTTCCAAAGACGTTGTTGCGACTGACAAAAGAACACGAAATAGCCGTTATCGAGATGGGTGCAAGTCATCCGGGCGACATCCGTTCGCTGGTCAATATCGTCGAACCGGACTTTGCTCTTATCACCAACGTTGGCAAAGCACATCTTCAAGGCTTTGGTTCGTTTGAAGGAGTAATTAAAACCAAGGGTGAACTTTACGATTATATGCGCGCCAAAAACATGGGAAAGGTGTTTATAGATGCTGCCAACCCGTATCTGATGAACATCTCTGATGGGCTTCATCTTATTAAATATAGCACCGAAGAAACGTCCGACGCCTATGTGCAAGGTAGCGTTTTGTCGTGCGCACCTTTCTTAAAGTTTGCTTGGCAACAGGCTGATGGCCCCCGGTACGAGGTGCAAACACATTTGATAGGTGCTTACAACGTGCTCAATATGCTGGCTGCCGTTTCTATCGGGCGCTACTTTGACGTTGCTGCCGAACAGGTTAATCATGCCCTTACCCATTATATCCCCGACAATAACCGTTCGCAACTCGAGGTAACAAAGCACAATAAACTGATTATGGATGCTTATAATGCCAATCCAACAAGCATGAATGCGGCGCTGCAAAACTTTCGAGATATGACTGTTAGTCCTAAAATGGCGATTTTGGGAGATATGAAAGAGTTGGGTGATGTAAGTGAAACAGAACATCAAAAGATAGCCGACCTGCTACCGTTGCTCCATTTAGACGATGTTTGGCTTGTAGGCGAAGAGTTTGCAAAGACCCATTCCACCTTCCGAAAGTTTAAAGATGTCGAAGAGGTGAAACAGGCTTTAGCGCTTCAACGTCCTGAAAACTACTACATATTAATTAAAGGTAGCAACAGCATCAAACTCTTCCAACTCCCCGAGTTTTTGTAAATTTCTTCATTCTTCACGCTCATTTATTCTTTTTTCTCTGTTTCCCGCATCGACGGTCTCAATGATAGAGCACCTTATGAGTAGAATGAATCTTACCATAAAGGTTTATGAGTAGGTTCTTCACACACTCGGTCTATGTCTTATTTATTTACTTATTAGAAAGATTTTATATATTTGCCACAATAATATTCTTGTCTATGATATCCATTAAGAACCTTACAATCGGTTTTGGTTTTCCATTCTTTTTCTAAGTAATGCTGTACAATAACCCAATAAATAACCTTTTATGAAACGATTATTTTTTACATTAGTGCTTGCCACTTTAGCTACAACCCTGCTGAATGCGCAACAAAATTGGTTCGACAAATACAAAAAACTGTTGAATAGCAATGATACGGTAGCATTGAAAAAGTGCATTATGCAATGGGAAAAAGCCAATCCCCAATCGCCCGACGTTATTGCTGCATGGTACAATTATTACATCAAACGTGCTATGAATAATGTTCTCCAACTGTCGACGGTTCAACCTGCCGATGGCAAACAGTATATGGAATTGCAGAACGATACTACAAAACAGACTGCCGGTTATCTGTATGAGCAAACCGTATACAACCCCGAACTTACGAAACAAGCGTTTGCAAAGATAGACGAAGGTATTCAAAAGTTTCCCAACCGGCTTGATTTGCCTTTTGGAAAAGTGTATGTCTTGCTGCAACAAGAAGAGTATGACACCGCTTTAAAAGAACTTGAAAAGGTGATAGAACGGTTAAAAACAAACCATAGCCAATGGCTTTGGACTCAAAATAAACCTCTTGACAACCCTAAAGAGTTCCTTATTGACACGATGCAAGACTATTTCAGGCAGCTCATAGGTACCCCAGACAACCAACTTGCATATCAATTAAATGAAGCAATGCTTACCCTTTACCCCGAAGATATCCGACTTCGCTCGAACAAAGCCTCTCTATTGGCGATAGGCGGCAAGTATTTTGAAGCATTACCACTATTCGCTTCCATTCATAAAGATGCCCCCGAAGACGATATTGTTACTTGCAATCTTGCTTATTGTTACGAAAAGACAGGCGATAAAAAGACTGCTATCGTCTATTATCGACAGGTTGCAAATAGCAAAAATCCAGATATCGCAGCTACTTCCAAGCAAGCTTTACACGAATTGAAAGGCCGTTAAAACTAATTGCAGGTTGAATCAATAACGCTTTATACCTACCCCACCTACCCAAGTAAAAGTGAAAAGGGAAAGGTTGAAAAGATGCAGACGCCACAATATATAGTAGGTATGCAAGGGCGTTAGCCATTTTTTCACTCTTTCACCTTTTCACTTTTTTACCTTTGAGTTACTTACAATTTGTTACTTTTACGATTGTCAAGAAATCGGAAACAACCTCGCGAGAGTGCCCATCGAAGTCACCAACTTATTCTCTACTCGTAAAAACGTCAGGATTTTACGGTTCTGTATATTATTGATAATAAGCAGTTTGTGTATTCTTAGGTAGATTTTGCTCATTATTTATCCCTCTGAAACACCCTAAAACCGTACTTTTTAGTTTGTAAAAACTTAGGTTTTACCGTCCAAAACATCATCTTTTGCATGCTAAAAGCTATGCTTTTACAATTCAAAACCTATGCTTTTGGATTTTCAGCGCTGAGTTTTGACCAAATAAACGAAAGTTTTTCTCTAAATTGGAAAAGTGATTTGTAACGAAAAAAGAAAACTCAAAGTGTTCCTAAATGTTAAAAAAGTAACAAATTGTAAGTAAAGGGGATGGGCTGTGTCGGGAGAAAGTAGGAGGTAGAAAACCATTATCAATTTTCCATACTTATGTATTTACTTTGTTGTTTAATAAAGGTTAAATACTAATTTACATTGTTAATTTTTCGCTTTTTAAGACATTATATGCAATTCTATCGCCTATTTTTGCAAAAAGAAAGATAAGCGAACATGATAAAGGAAAAACTAAAAGCCATACTATCCTTATTTTCTTATCGACAAAAAGTATTTCTGCTTATTGCAGGAGGAGTGGTTGTGGGACTGGGCGGATTGTTTATGTATCTGCTTAGAATGCATACTTATCTTACAGACGACCCCGCCGCGTGTGTCAACTGTCATATTATGACACCTTATTATGCCACGTGGATGCACTCATCGCATGCTCGCGACGCCACGTGCAACGATTGTCATGTGCCGCATAACAACATTTTTGCGAAGTATTTTTTCAAGGCGAAAGATGGGATGAACCACGTTCGGAAATTTGTTACCTTCGCCGAGCGGCAGGTGATTACTGCCGAAGATGCCAGCGCGGGTGTGATTATGGATAATTGCATCCGATGTCATACCCAATTGAATACAGAGTTTGTGCGCACTGGGCGTATCGATTATATGATGGCAAAACGAGGCGAGGGAATGGCTTGCTGGGATTGTCATCGCAACGTTCCTCACGGAGGAATAAACAGTCTTTCGTCTACACCGGGGGCAGAGGTACCCTTACCTCAATCACCCGTACCGCAATGGCTGCAAAATATGATTGGTAAGAAGCGGTAACAGGCGAATAAACAGAATGAAATGAAACTAAAAACGCAAGAAATATGGCTAAGCAATTAAAACGTTGGCAAGGTTGGCTGCTATTTGGCGGCTCAATGGTTGTAGTGTTTATATTGGGACTTCTTGTCTCGTCGCTGCTCGAACGCAGGGCAGAAGTAGTGAGCATCTTCAACAATCGCAAGGTACAGATGGAAGGAATTGTTGCTGATAATGCGAAGTTTGAAGGCGACTTTCCACGCGAATACGAAACATGGCGACAAACGGCAGATACCACTTTTAAGAGCGAATTTAACAGTTCGGCTGCGGTAGACGTGTTGGCACAACGCCCCAACATGGTTGTTCTGTGGGCGGGTTATGCTTTTTCGTGGGAATATAATACACCACGCGGCCACCATCATGCAGTGGAAGACTTGCGTGCTATTTTGCGAACAGGAGCTCCGGGCGTAACAGAAGGAAAAGAACCGCAACCCGGTACGTGTTGGACTTGTAAGGGTCCGGATGTTCCGCGGCTGATGAAAGAGCACGGTATTGCGGCTTTTTATAAAGCCAAATGGTCGCATTGGGGCGATGAGGTGATGAGCACCGTGGGCTGTTCAGACTGTCATGACGCCAAAACCATGGACCTAAAGCCTGCCCGACCGGCACTTTATGAGGCTTGGCAGCGTGTGGGTAAGGATGTAAACAAGGCTTCGCACCAAGAGATGCGCTCGTTGGTTTGTGCGCAATGCCATACCGAATATTATTTCCAAAAGGGCAGCAACTATCTCGTTTTTCCGCAAGACAGCGGTATGACGGTTGAAGCCATCGAGCGATATTACGATGCACAGAACTATGCCGACTATACACATGCACTGAGTAAAGCACCGATATTAAAAGCGCAACATCCGGGTTACGAAATTCATAAGATGGGTATTCACGGGCAACGGGGAGTATCGTGTGCCGATTGTCACATGCCTTATATCAGTGAAGGCGGCGTAAAATATACCGACCACCACATCATGAGTCCTCTGGCTCATATCGACAGAACTTGTCAAACTTGCCATCGTCAGAGTGCAGAAACGCTGCGACAGAATGTGTATGAGCGTCAACGCAAGTGCAATGAGATAAGAAACCGTGTTGAACAAGAGTTGGCAACAGCCCATATCGAGGCAAAATTTGCATGGGATAAGGGTGCCACCGAGAAAGAAATGGAGCCTGTTTTGAAGTTGTTGCGTAAGAGTCAGTGGCGTTGGGACTTTGCCGTGGCCTCGCACGGAGCTTCTTTCCATGCCCCGCAAGAGGTAACACGCATTCTATCACACAGTTTGGATTATGCTGGTCAGGCGCGTTTGAGAATTTCAAAGGTGTTGGCACAGCACGGATTCATGGGCGATGTGCCGATGCCCGATATCTCTACGAAGGAGAAAGCACAGGCTTACATTGGGCTGGATATGAAACAGAGGCATGCTGATAAAGAGAAATTCTTAAAGACTATTGTACCGCAGTGGGTAAAAAAGGCGCAGGCGGCAGGCAGAATTCTTGAGATTTAAGGTTTTTGTAGAAAAGATTATAAAGTAGTAAAGTAGCAAGGAGCTACGCCACATCTATATTAATAAAGTGAGAAACGTGTTGTAGAAACGTGCCGCGTATGCAGATGCATACACCGCTTTCTTAGCGTTTCTCTCTTTATCTTTTGTTGCTTGGCGTTTATCAATTAAAACTATGTGGAATAAACCATGGAAACTGGCTGAAGGTTTTCTTATCGGCGGCGGGTTGATTGTCGTAGGACTATTGTTGCAAATCACGGTTGGCGAAATTGATTGGCAGGCATTTGCATTTCCTGTTAACATCATTCTACTGGTGGCTTATCTGTTTGCTGTTGTTGGTATGTATGCCGCGCGCAATCGGGTTTACCTCTTTCGGTTTCTCGGCTCTTATGCCGCTGCTGTTCCTGCGTTGGTATATGCTGTGGCACTCACTGCTATCATGGGGCTCACACGGCAGGTTCCAGATGGGCATCCTTCGGTAGATCCGCTCGGATTGTCTAAGATGCTGTCGCTCTGGTCGTTCGTATTGGTATATGTATGGCTGTCGGTCATTGTGGCACAAGCTACCCTTCACCGACTACATCACTTCCGTTGGCGTGATATTCCTTTTCTGTTGAACCACGCCGGACTGCTTATCGTGCTGCTTTGTGCCACCTTAGGCAATGCAGATATGCGTCGGTTGAAGATGAAAATTCATATTTCGTCGCCCGAATGGAGGGCAACAGATGCTAATGGACGGGTGTACGAGTTGCCCATCGCCATGCAATTGAAAGATTTTACCATTGAAGAATATCCACCCAAACAGGTGAACCACGACCCAAAGAGAAGCCTCTGACACTATTGGTGGATAGTTCTTTTCGATCAGCAGACCTTTATGGGTGGCATATTCAGTTAAATAAACGGTTGGAAGAGGCAGCTCCGCTGATGTCGAGAGATACCACTAATTATTTACCTTGGCACTCTTCAGGGGCTGTTTGTGCTGTAAACATCACCGCAACATCATCTGATGGACGACAGAAAAAGACTGGATGGGTTACTTGTGGCAGCTACCATTTTCCTTATCAGGTGCTTTCTCTTGATGGAAAAGTGTGCATTGCTATGCCTGAACGTGAACCGCAACGCTATGTTTCGACGGTGGAAGTAATGACCAAGCTGGTCTACATACCCTTAAAAAGATTGAGGTAAACCACCCATTGAACATTGAAGGTTGGAAAATTTACCAGCTATCGTACGACACACAGATGGGTAAATGGAGCGAAACAAGCGTGCTTGAATTGGTTTACGACCCTTGGTTGCCTTTTGTTTATATCGGTTTGGGTATGATGATGCTGGGTGCTGTGTGTATGTTTTTATCTTTACAACGACGGAAAACGGATTCCGTTATTATCCCGAAAGCTAACCCCGAAACAGAGAAAGGAGCACAAGAATGACCTGGAATCATTTTATCTTTTTTGGCATTGTCAGCGTTTTATTGTGGGCAACAGGTGCTATTGCCGCTTGGAAAAATAAGTCGCGCATTGCTATTGTCACCACTGTGGTGGGCTTGTTGGTGTTTCTTAGCTTCATTATTGCCCTATGGATGTCGCTCGAACGTCCGCCATTGCGCACCATGGGCGAAACGCGCCTATGGTATTCGCTCTTTCTTCCCTTCGCCGGAATGGCCGTTTTCGTGCGTTGGCGCTATAAATGGATACTCAGTTTTAGCACCCTTCTGACTACGGTTTTTATCTGTAT
The DNA here is from genome assembly GCF_000614205.1 of Hoylesella saccharolytica JCM 17484. Lineage (GTDB taxonomy): Bacteria > Bacteroidota > Bacteroidia > Bacteroidales > Bacteroidaceae > Prevotella > Prevotella saccharolytica. The sequence continues at coordinate 55,547 of NZ_BAKN01000002.1, read as the reverse complement.
CAACCTGCTGAAACCTGAAATACACAACAAAACCCTGATGCCCGCCCTGCAAAGTGCATGGTTTGCGCCCCATGTTATTGTTTACATGTTTGCCTATGCCTTGTTGGGGGCAGCGGCAGTGATGGCGGTTTACCTGCTGTTTTTTAAGAAAAAAGCCATTACGAACGAAGAATTGGATATCTGTGACAATCTTGTGTACGTCGGTTTATCCTTTATGACGCTGGGTATGTTGATGGGAGCGCTGTGGGCAAAAGAGGCCTGGGGACATTATTGGGCATGGGATCCGAAAGAAACTTGGGCTGCTGTAACATGGTTTTCTTATCTTGCCTACGTCCATTTTCGCCGCTCACGTCCGTCTTCAGTTCAGCCGGCGATGTACCTTCTTCTTGTTTCCTTTATCCTCTTACAAATGTGTTGGTGGGGTATCAACTATTTGCCGTCGGCGCAAGGTACCAGTGTGCACACCTATAGCTTAGACTAACACCCGCTTGCTTCTTGTTCTTGCTTTGTCAAGCAAGCTTTTAATAGGATATATTTACGCAAAAAAGAGCCGAGTTAGGATGAAATTTTCATCCTAACTCGGCTCTTTTTACCTTTACCTTTTACATATAACCTAATGCTCGAAGGATATCGTTGAGGTTGGCAACCACCATCAATAAGATAAGAATGGATATACCGATATACTCTGCACGTATCATAAACTTCTCACCAGGTTTGCGTCTTGTGATGATTTCGTACATCAAAAAGAGCACGTGTCCACCATCAAGTGCAGGGATGGGAAGGATGTTCATAAAGGCAAGTATGATACTGAGGAAGGCTGTCATCATCCAAAACATTTGCCAATCCCATACCGGTGGGAAAAGACTTCCGATGGTTCCGAAACCTCCGAGCGACTTAGCACCGTCGGCACTAAAGATATATTTCATGTCGCCAACATAACCTTTGAGCATATTCCAGCCGTAAGCAGCCCCTGCAGGGAAGCTCTCAAAGAAGCTGTATTCTACATGGGTTTGGCGGTAAGTAGCAAGAATATTAGAGAAAACGGCACCTATCCGCACATCAGACGCTAAAGTAATGGCTGTCTTTACAGGTACACTGTCGCCCTGATGAACAAATGCAATGGTGGTAGTAAGCGCTTTCAAACTGTCTGTATGGGTATTTGCCGAGGCCAGCACATCATTAATACGGTCAATTTCGTTTGTGAAATCGTTGTACGAGTCGACAGTTTTTCCGTTGAAAGCAACAATCTTATCACCCTTGCGCAACCCCACTTTCATTGCCGGTGAATGCGGTATGACACTGTCTATCGTGTTGGGCGAGAGATACATGGCAAAGCGCGGGGTAGACTTAATCATATTAAGCAAGTCGAGATTGCCGGGCATCGAGATACTCATTGGCTTTCCGTTGCGGATAATATTTACTTTGCGAGCTACTGATAAATCGCGGTACATATCGGCATCAAAGGTTTTAAACTCGCCTTTTTCTGTACCAACAAGGATGTCGCCATCTTTAAATCCCAGCGCTTTTGCCTCTGTGTTAAACTTCATTCCTGCGGTCATATCTTTCACTTTGATATAATTGTCGCCCCAATGGAACAGTACCATCGAGTAAATAAACAAAGCCAAGAAGAAGTTAACGATAACGCCACCCAGCATAATAAGCAGCCGTTGCCACGCGGGTTTGGTTCTAAACTCCCACGGTTGGGCTGGTTGGGCCATTTGTTTAGTGTCGAACGATTCGTCAATCATTCCCGAAATCTTGCAGTAACCACCTAAAGGTAGCCACCCGATACCATAGGTTGTGTCGCTTTTCTTTGGTTTAAACTCGAATAAATGAAACCAAGGATCGAAAAAAAGATAAAACTTCTCGACGCGTACACCGAAGAGTTTAGAGAAGAAAAAGTGACCACCCTCGTGAAAAAGCACAAGAATAGAAATGGCCAACATAAACTGTAAGAGTCTGATTAAAAATATTTCCATTTGAATATATGTTTTTTGAGTTGACAATTCAAGGCTTAACACCTGCTCAACGGCTGTTCATCAGTTCGTGAGCAACGCGTCTTGCCTCTGTATCTGTTTGTAAGTAAACGTCAAGAGAAGGGTTGGCATCGTACGAAACAGTTGCCATGGTTTGTTGAATGATGCGCCCTATATCCGGAAAACTACATTGTTCTGTTCTGAAACCTTCGTTTACAACCTCGTTGGCTGCATTAAGAATGCAAGGCATATTGCCGCCTTTGGCAATGGCATCAAAGGCCAGTGACAGGCAGGGAAACTTGTTAAGGTCGGGTTCGAAGAATTCTAACGGCTGCCGAAATAAATCGAGACGGCTACCTTTCAAAGGTAAACGATGAGGATAAGAAAAAGCGTATTGAATGGGTAAACGCATATCGGGAACACCTAATTGCGCTTTTACGGAGCCGTCGACAAACTCAACAGCGCTGTGAATGATGCTCTGCGGATGAACCAACACTTGTATCTTACAGGCCTCTACACCAAAGAGCCACTTCGCCTCGATAACCTCAAAGCCCTTATTCATCATCGTGGCAGAGTCTATTGTAATCTTTGCGCCCATCTCCCAAGTGGGATGTCTGAGAGCATCGGCTTGGGTTACGGTAGCCAGTTTGTCTTCGGGCAGTAAGCGAAAGGGGCCTCCGCTGGCGGTAAGCAGTATTCGTTCGATGCCGTTATCACCTTCGCCTACGATGCTTTGGAATATGGCCGAGTGCTCGCTGTCTACCGGAAGAATCGGCGTATGATGCTCGCCGGCCAGCTTACAAATTAGCTCTCCGGCCACAACAAGCGTTTCTTTGTTGGCCAGACATATCTTTTTACGCGCTTTGATGGCGTGAATGGTAGGCTCAAGACCAGAAAAACCAACCATGGCCGTTAGTACCATGTCGATGGGTTCTGCTTCTACGATGTCGCAAAGGGCTGTTTTTCCGGCATAAACCTTTATCTGCGGTTGGTCGGCAAGCAGTGTTTGCAATTCGTTATAATGCTCTTCATTAGCTATAACAACAGCTGCAGGCTGAAATTTTCGGGCTTGCTGGGCTAAAAGTTCTACCCGGTTATTGGCAGTAAGGCAATAAACTTCGTACAGATCGCTATGCTGCTCGATGACATCAAGCGCTTGCGTACCAATTGAACCCGTACTTCCGAGTATGCATATTTGTTTCTTCATCTGTCAATCTAAATCTAAAATACCCTCCGGCAAACGAACATACACATGGCGAAGTGTGGTGTCTATACCGGTTATCAATTGTTCTGAAGCAGGTATAAGTAATTCTTTTCCATCAACCGTGCGTACTTCAAAGAGAAGATTAAGTGTGGCGTCGTCTACTGAAAGAATTTCGCCCACGCTTTTGTTCGACATGGCATCTATGATGCAGAACCCCACAAGAGCAACCCAAGAAATATCTTCGGAATCGGTTTCGGTCAGCCAACGAGGAAAGAAAACATCGCAACCGGTGAGCTCGCGTGCTTGTTCTTGTGTGTCAATATCACAAAATTTGACCAACGCCGTTTGACTTCCTTTGAATCGATAGGCTTCAAAAAAGAACGGAACAAGTAGTCCATCGACGGCAAGAACTAAATAATCAGCATCTGTCCGGTCAAAAACATCATCGTCGAACATCAATGATAATTCGCCTTTTACACCGTGCGGTTTGCCCAACTTACCGATTTTATAAAAGTCGGCATCGTTCCATTGACGCTTGCAAGCTGTGCTTTCGGTGCGTATTTCTTTTTTTGTCATGGGCTTTTTACTTCAAATCACGGTTCTTATACTGAGAAGCCATATCTTCTTATACACGCTCTATTTTTGCCCCAAGTGCATTCAGGCGTGCTTCTATATCTTCGTAGCCCCGGTCAATTTGTGCAATATTATCGATACGACTTGTTCCGGTGGCACTCATTGCAGCAATAAGCAGCGCAATTCCGGCACGAATGTCGGGACTGGTCATACGTCCTGCATGTAGCTGTTTCTGTTGATCGTGACCTATAACAACAGCTCTGTGTGGGTCGCAAAGTATGATTTGCGCCCCCATATCTATCACCTTATCTACAAAAAACAGGCGACTTTCAAACATTTTCTGATGAAACAAAACACTACCTCTTGCTTGTGTGGCTACCACAAGCAAAATAGAAAGGAGGTCAGGAGTAAGTCCCGGCCACGGTGCATCAGCTAGAGTCATGATAGAACCATCGATAAAAGAGTCTATCTCGTAATGATCGTGATGAGGAATGATAAGATCGTCGCCATCCGTTTCAATGGTTATGCCCAATTTTCGGAAAGCATCGGGGATGATTCCGAGATTTTTTAACGATACATTCTTGATGCGAACACCATCGCCAACCATTGCCGACATGCCGATAAATGAGCCCACTTCAATCATGTCAGGTAAGATATGATGGGATGCTCCGTGCAGTTTCTGTACCCCAACAATAGTTATCAGGTTACTGGCAATACCGCTAATTTTGGCTCCCATTTTGTTTAACAAATGGCACAATTGCTGAATATAGGGTTCGCAGGCTGCGTTATATATAGTTGTTGTACCGTGAGCCAATACTGCTGCCATAATGATATTGGCCGTACCGGTTACCGAAGCTTCGTCTAAAAGCATATAACAGCCTTTCAATTTTTTGGCCTTTATCTCATATACATTACGGTTAGGCAGTTGTTCAAAGCGGGCTCCCAACTTTTTAAAACCTAAGAAGTGTGTGTCCAACCGGCGTCTTCCTATCTTGTCTCCACCCGGTTGCGCCACAGTGGCTTTACCGTAACGACCCAACAACGGACCAATAAGCAATACGCTACCCCGCAATGCCGAGCATTTTTTTACAAAATCATCGCTTGCTAAAAAGTCTAAGTTCAGTTCGTCTGCTTTAAAAGAATAGTCGTTGCGAGCGTGTTGAACAACCTTCACACCTATATCTTGGAGCAACTTAATCAAGTTGTTCACATCCAAAATATCGGGGATATTGCTTATTCTTACTTCTTCTTTGGTTAGTATCGACGCACAAATCACCTGCAACGCTTCATTCTTTGCGCCCTGCGGTTGTATGCTTCCGTGTAGTCGACGGCCCCCCTCGATAATGAAAGACTCCATCATTTATTTCTTCTTTCGTTTTTTCTCGGGTTCTTTATTCTGCACACGTTCAAATTGAAACGTATCCAAATCCAGTTGAATTTTTCCGTTTGTGAAGTGTGCCAAATCCGATGCCACCTTCTCGTTATCAGAAGAACTGTGCCCCCATTGTGCCAAAGAACGCTTCATCTGGTTGGCCGTCAGCCTCACCAAAGCGTCTCTTTCTTCTCCGGGTTCCATCTCTTTGAGTTTTTCAAATGTTTCAAACAGCAGCTTTCCATAGTGCCGAACGGGTATATATGTGTGCGAATAAGGCATTGGCTCGGGCTTTGTGGCGATGCGGGTAGCATTAGATACATCGAAAGGGTAATCGATATCAAGCTGAAAATTACTCATAATGGCCAGATGGTCCCATAACTTTTGCTCGAAGTCGACACTATCATAACCCTGCGGAAACATACGTATCATTGTTGTGATAATGCTTTCTGCGCAAGCCTGGCGCTCTTCTTTGGTAGGCAAAGCCACAGCATAATCTACCATTTTTTGTATTTCTCTGCCATATTCGGGCAGAACCAATTGTTCGCGTTGGGTGTTATAATCCAATCCTTCTATATTCATAATTTATTCTCTTCCCCGTTCTTTCTAATGATAAGAAACGCCCGGCGGATTGTGGGAAGATGTGCCGGGAATATTTATTTTTAAATTTGTTTGTATTCTTATTATAAATAAACGATATCAAGGGGTAGCCCTTTTGTTTATCGCTCACTTTCTTTTGTGTTCTTGTTAGTATATTTCATTCAAACCTGTTCTTCTTTCGAAAGACCGGGATGAGCCTTTACTTTTGCCACAAAATCCTTTAAATAGAAAGGCACGAAATAGGCAACGTCCTGATATTCTTTCTGTGCCATACACTTTTCGGATAGTGGAAACATATTCTTGGCTAAAGGGTTGACGCCGTCAATAAAGTGTGCATTGGGATGATTAATGGTCTGTATGCATTTCTCAGCACCGTTTCCGAAAAAGTAAACAGGCCCTCTATCCAGATATTCTGCATAGGTTTCGGCCTCTACAATATCTGCGCTGACGGGTCTGACCTCTTTCAATCCACGTGTGTAAATAGCTGCATACACCTCCATTCTGCGGGCATCGAGCATTGGACAGAGCAACGCATCGTTTTCTACAACCGTTTCGTTTAACAGTACCGGAACAGTAAGCAGTTCTAATGTGGGTACAGCCAAGAGTTTCACATCACGTCCGTAACAAATTCCTTTGGCCATAGAAACACCAATACGAAGCCCTGTGTACGAACCGGGACCACAACTCACTGCCACTGCATCCAATGGTATGGCATGACTATCAATGAACGAAAGCGCCTCATCTACAAATTCGCCCAGTTTCACAGCATGGTTGGGGCCTTCGTGATCTTCTGTGTTAAAGATACATTCGCCATCATTGCTCACCGCAACTGAACATACATTCGTACTTGTTTCTATATTTAATATGCACGACATAATCCGAGCTTATCCTCCAAATAAAGCACAAATTTACGTTTTTTCCTTAATAAAATATGTACTTTTGCATAAATTTAACGCGTTCGAAGATATGATACAATCTATGACTGGTTACGGCAAATCGATCGTAACTTTCAATCAAAAGAAAATCAATGTCGAAATAAAATCACTCAATAGTAAGACACTTGACCTTTCCACGCGCATTGCTCCGCTTTATAGAGAGAAAGAAATGGAGATACGACAATTGGTATCCAACAGTCTGGTTAGGGGTAAAGTAGATCTTTCCATCTGGGTGGAAAGAGAGGTTGAACTGAGCGCCGCTCCCATTAATGTTACACTGATAGAGAATTATTACCGACAAATACGCGACATTTCTACCCGTACCGGTATTCCTGAACCGCAAGATTGGTATGCCGCTTTGTTGCGAATGCCCGATGTAACAACACAGACAGATGTTGAAGTTTTAAGTGAAGAAGAATGGCATGCCGCAGAAACGGCCATCAACGAAGCCCTTAATAGCATCGTAGATTTTCGTCAGCAGGAGGGTAAAGCTCTATACAACAAGTTTACAGAAAAACTTAATAACATTGCATCTCTACTGCAAAGCATTGAGCCTTACGAAAAATCGAGGGTAGAAAAAATACGCACCCGTATCATCGAAGGATTGAAAGAGATTCCCGATGTAGAATATGATAGGAACCGTTTGGAGCAAGAATTGATTTATTATATCGAAAAATTAGATATTAGCGAAGAGAAACAACGCCTGTCTAATCATCTCAGATACTTTCAAGAAACGATGGACGAAGCTGCCGGGCAAGGCAAAAAGCTTGGGTTTATTGCGCAAGAAATGGGGCGCGAAATCAACACAACAGGTTCTAAAAGCAATCAGGCGGAGATGCAAAACATCGTTGTGAGAATGAAAGATGAATTGGAACAAATTAAAGAACAAGTGTTGAATGTGTTGTAATCAAGGTTCTCTCATCATCTTTTCTGCTCCCTCCGGCGCAGGCAAAAGCACGATTATCAATTGGCTGATGACACAGCATCCGGAGCTGAAGCTGGCCTTTTCCATATCCTGCACCAGCAGACCGCCTCGCGGAACGGAACAACACGGGGTGGAATATTTCTTTCTTTCGCCCGAAGAATTTCGTCAGCGCATTGCCCAAAACGAGTTTTTAGAATACGAGGAAGTGTACAAAGACCGCTTTTACGGCACGCTGAAGTCGCAAGTCGACACACAGTTGTCTGCCGGACAGAATATTATTTTCGACGTCGACGTAAAGGGTGGATGCCGCATTAAGCAGTTTTACGGCCACCGTGCCTTGAGCATCTTTATTCAACCCCCATCGATACAAGCTTTGCGAACACGTTTGGAAGAGCGTGGAACGGATGCTCCTGAAGTGATAGAAGACCGCATTGCGCGGGCTGAATACGAGTTGACCTTTGCTCCGCAGTTTGATAAAGTGGTGGTCAACGACCGGCTTGAGCAAGCCCGCCAAGAGGTTTTGACACTTATCAAAACCTTCCTTTCAGAGTAAAATGATACGAACAGGCTTCTACGGAGGGTCGTTTAATCCCATTCATAAAGGGCATATCGCTTAGCAGAAAGTTTTATGCAGGATATGAAACTTGATGATGTCTGGTTTGTTGTTTCTCCTCAAAACCCCTTTAAACAAACCGAAAATGACCTATTAGCCGATAAACGGCGATTTGAAATGGTGCAATTGGCCATTGCCGATAATCCCCGTTTTTGCGCCACCGATTACGAATTTCATCTTCCTAAGCCATCTTACACGTGGCGAACATTGAAATCGCTTGCCCTCGACTACCCCGAACGCGAATTTGTTCTATTGATTGGTGCCGATAACTGGGTATCTTTTCCGCGTTGGGATCACTACGAAGACATCCTCCATCATCATGCCATAGCCGTTTATCCGCGTCGCGATTATCCCATAAACGCCGCCCTGCTGCCACCCGGCGTAACTCTTTTAAACACCCCGCTCTACGACATCAGCAGCACGGACATTCGCAATCGCATTCGCAAAGGTATACCCGTAGACAACGTTCTACCCGCCCGCGTTCTACCTGCAGCGCTAAAATACTATCAAACGAGCAAGTAACCCAGTTCTGCCATAGCTTCATACGGATAAGGAAACAATCTCCCGAATGTTTCCCTCCAAAAAACACTTTTTCAAGGCAAACACTCAGGTGATTTTGAGGAAAAACGCTTTTTTAGGCCAAACACTCAGGTGATTTTGGAGAAAAACACTTTTTCAAGGCAAACACCCAGGTGTCAGCTCATATTTTTATTTTTGCCTGACACCTGAGTGTCAGCACCAAAATTAAATTTGGTCTAACACCCGGGTGTCAGGTAAATACTTGTGGTGAATTGTACCACTTACGCATATACGCCTGATGTTATCTACTAAAAATACATCGGGCGGCATGCCGGCAAGGCTATTGTTTATTATCTTTTTCGCGGATTTCTACACGTCGTATCTTACCACTGATAGTTTTGGGCAATTCGTTTACGAATTCTACAATACGCGGATATTTGTAAGGTGCAGTTTCATGTTTTACATGTTCTTGCAGCTCTTTTACCAAGTCATCGCCTGCTTTCGGCTTCCAAGCGTCGTGCAATACAACTGTTGCTTTGACAACCATGCCGCGAATTTCGTCGGGAACGCCGGTGATGGCACATTCAACAACGGCGGGATGGGTCATCAGTGCACTTTCTACCTCAAACGGACCGATGCGGTAGCCGCTGCTTTTGATAACATCGTCGGCACGACCTACAAACCAATAATACCCATCTTCATCTCTCCAGGCAATGTCGCCGGTGTAATATACGCCGTCGTGCCACGCTTGGTGGGTAAGTGCTTCATCGCGATAATACTCTTTGAAAAGGCCTAACGGCTTTTTATTACCTATGCGAACAACAATCTGTCCTTTTTCTCCGTCTTCGCAAGAGGTACCGTCAGGGCGAACAAGATCGATGTCGTATTGGGCATTGGGCATACCCATCGAGCCCGGTTTGGTTTTTATCCACGGCATGGTTCCTAATGTCATGCAGGTTTCGGTTTGTCCGAATCCTTCCATCAGATGGATGCCTGTGCGTTCGAAAAATTTGCTGTACACAGCCGCATTGAGCGCTTCGCCCGCTGTTGTGCAATAACATAGCGACGACAGGTCGTAGTTGTTGAAATCTTCGTGTATCATAAAGCGGTACACGGTAGGTGGTGCGCAGAAAGATGTAATGTGATATTTCTCTATCTTACGAAGAATTTTATCGGCGGTAAACTTTTCGTGGTCGAATACAAATACGGCAGCTCCTGCAAACCATTGTCCGTACAATTTTCCCCAGACGGCTTTTCCCCAACCGGTGTCGGCCACAGTAAGATGGATGCTTTCTTCATTCAGATTGTGCCAGAAAACACCTGTCGGAATGTGTCCGATGGGGTAAAGAAAGTCGTGCGCTACCATCTTTGGCTCTCCGCTTGTTCCACTGGTAAAGTACATTAGCATGATGTCGTCGTTGTTGTTGACGTGAGCCGGACGAACAAAAGCGGGTGCTTGGGTAATCTCTTTTAGCCAGTCATGAAAGCCTTCCGGTACCAGCGGTCCGATGCTCACCAGCGTTTCTACCGTTGGGCTTTGTGGCATCGCCCCCTGAATCTGTGTTAGCACATATTCTTCGCCTACGCAGATAATTGCTTTTACTCCTGCGCTGTTGTTGCGATAAACGATGTCGTGGGTGGTTAGCATGTGGGTTGCTGGTATCGCTACTGCTCCTATTTTATGCAAAGCGAGCATCGCAATCCACCACTCGTACCTGCGTTTCAGTATCAGCATCACCATATCACCCCGTCCGATGCCCAGCGAAAGAAAATAAGCTGCTGCGCGATCGGTTTCGGTTTTTAGGGCGGCAAACGAGAAGAAGCGTTCCGCTCCGTCGTCGTTAGTCCAAATCAATGCTGTTTTTTCGGGCTTTTCAGCAGCCCATACGTCCATTACATCATACGAAAAATTAAAGTTATCCGGAATAATAAATTCTAAATTCTTATTGTAATCTTCTGTCGATACAAACGATGTTTGCCTTAAAAATCTTTCTATCATCGTGTTTTTCACTTTTAAACAATTATACATAAAAACTTTACGGGTTTTCCTCCCAGTGCCTGCATACGATGGGGTTGAGAGGCATCGAAATAGATGCTGTCGCCTGCTTTCAGAACAAGCACTTTCTCACCGAGTGTCAGTTCGAGTTCGCCTTCGGTGATATAGTCAAACTCTTGACCACCATGCGAGTTTTTTCTGTAACTCTTTCCTTCGGGCAAAGGGTCTACCTGTGTCAGAAATGGCTCAATTTTTCGCCCGCGAAATCCGCTTCCCAAACTTTGATATTTATAGTCGTTGCCGCGTTCAACACTCAATCCATTACCTTTTCGTGTCAGGTAATAGCTGCTCATTCGGGGCTCTTCGCCAAAAAGCAACACATCGAGATCGATGCCATAACGCTTTGATATCTTGGCCAAACGATACACCGAAGGGTCTGCTGTTCCGTCTTCCATCTTCAGATAGTGCTCCAAAGAGATGTTGCATAAGTCGGCAACTTCCTCTGCCGGAATGTTCAATACTTCGCGAAGACCTTTCAGGCGCTGACCAATAGACTTGATTGATTCTTCCATAATTATATTGATTCGTTAAAAAAAACTGTTGCAAAAATATGTAAAAATCTTCTGTTTCTATTATTTGTATCTCTATGTTAATGGGCTTTTAGGCAAATTAACAAATTTACTGCACGGCTTACTGGGATGTGTGCAAACATTCGTAGAAAAGGCATACAAAACGTTTACAACCAGCGATAGTTTTTGGATTGCAAAAGGAAATTTATTAATTGTAGTCAGGAAAGGAAAAAACAATAGCTGGAAGTTGTGTTTTTCTTCGGTCTGGCGCTATGCTTTCAATACTTCTGCCAATGCCGATAAAAACTGGTCTGCCTCATTTTTACGGAGGCATAGTGGCGGAAGCAGACGTAGAATGTTTGTAGATGCGCAGCCGGTAAAGATATAGTGATGATTGATTAGACGCTCCCGCACATCCTTATGCGGTATATCCAGTTCGATACCTACCATCAGTCCGCGTCCCCGCACCTCAACAATGTGCTTACCCGTTTGCTGCATTTGGGCTAATTCTGTCAGCAGATAATCACCCATTACACAAGCGTTTTCGATCAGTTTTTCTGCTTCCAGCACATCCAGAACAGCCAACGCGGCGGCGCAAGCCAGATGGTTTCCGCCGAAAGTAGTACCCAGTTGACCATAAATGGCCTTGAAATCGGGCGATATAAGCACACCGCCCATCGGAAAACCGTTGGCTATTCCTTTAGCAACGGATATCAAGTCGGGTTTGATGTCGAGCCATTCGTGGGCGAAAAATTTTCCCGAACGACCGTATCCGCATTGTATTTCGTCACAAATTAATATCGTTCCATACCGTTTACACGCTGCTTGCAGGCCCTGTGCAAAAGCTTTCGTTGCCAATCTGATACCACCTACGCCTTGTATACACTCAATGATGCAGGCGCAAACATCACTTTTGGCCAACTCTTTTTCCCACTGTTCAAGGTCGTTAAAGGGTAGAAATGTTACGTGATGGCTGTCGTTTACAGGGGCAACAATTTGCGGATTGTCAGTTACTTCTACCGCCAACGATGTACGTCCGTGAAACGCCCGACTTGCAGAAAGAATGCGCCTGCGTCCTGTTTTAAATGAAGCCAACTTCAAACAATTTTCATTGGCTTCGGCTCCACTGTTTACAAGAAATAGCTGATAATCATCATAACCGCTCGCTTTACCTAATTTTTCAGCCAGTTGTTGCTGTAACGGATTGATAACCGAGTTACTGTAAAAACCCAATTGTTGCAACTGTGCGTTCACCTTTTTAATATAATAGGGGTGACCATGCCCAATACTGATAACAGCATGACCGCCATAGAGGTCAAGATAAGACGTGCCTTATCGTCCCAAACGGTGCAGCCGCTGCCTTTAACGATGTTGATGTTGAAGAGTGGATATACGTCAAACAGGTTCATAAGCGTTTCTTTTTGAATTAGAATGCTGTTGCTTTTAGTTGTAATCCTGCCGTTTCATCCAGTCCAAACATAATATTCATATTTTGAACAGCCTGTCCGGAGGCACCTTTTAGTAGGTTATCGATACATGAAGTAATAAGCAATTTATTGCCAAACTTTTCTATATGCACCAGCGCTTTGTTGGTATTGACCACCTGTTTCAAATCGGGTGGTGTGTCTACACAATGTGTAAAAGGTGTGTCGGCATAAAAAGTACGGTAGGCTTCAGCTATTTCAGTGATGTCTTTTTCTGTTCTTACCACTGTCGTTGCAAAGATACCGCGTGCAAAATCACCACGATAAGGAATAAAATCGATGCTTGCCGTTAAATCACTTTGCAGCTGTTGGAGGCACTGATAAATCTCTGGCAAATGTTGATGACCGAACGGTTTGTATACACTGATATTATTCTGGCGCCATGAAAAGTGAGTAGTGGCTGATGGCTTTTGACCTGCACCAGTGCTGCCAGTTATGGCATTTACGGCTACATCATCGTTCAACAGTCCGAGTTGGGCGGCGGGCAACAGTGCCAACTCTATACAAGTGGCGAAGCATCCGGGGTTGGCCACATGTCTGGCGGTGGCAATCGAGGCTCTATTTAGTTCCGGAAGACCGTACACATAATCGTTTCCCGGTGCGGCTAAACGAAAGTCTTGTGCCAGATCAATTATTTTGATGGAATCGGGAATGGAGTGTTCGGCAAGAAAAGCAGCACTTTTCCCGTGCCCGAAACAAAAGAATACCACATCTGTTTTGGTCCAAAGCGGCTCGGCAGTAAACAGCAAATCGGTATCACCATATAGTCCTTCGTGTACGTCGGTAACTGCTTTGCCGGCATGACTCTCGCTGTTTACAAACACAATTTCTGCTTCGGGATGGTGAACAAGCAGTCTAATCAGTTCGCCGCCGGTATAACCTGCACCCCCGAAAATGCCTACTCTGATTTTTGGGGTATAACTATCCATGCGATGATGTAGAAAATAACGCCACTAAATGCCGTAAATATGGTTGCGGTGGCATAAAGCAGACGTACAAGTGTTACGTCGAAATCAAAACTTTCTGCAAATCCGGCACATACACCGGCAATCATTCGGTTGCGTGACCGATATAAGCCTTTATTCATAATAGATGTTTTAAGTTTAACCTTAATTACATATGGGTAGACGATTCGAGACAATATAAAGTTGCTTTCATGCTCTTTTTTCGTTCTTTTGTCTTTTCTCGTCTTGTCTGAAAGGTGGCATAAACAGCTTATCGCTCACCCGGATGCAGACCGTAATACATTCGCAACGGAGTAGAGCTCACCTTGATGAAACCTTTCGCATCGTCTGCCGACCACCCGTGTTGCATTTCTCCATATTCACCCAGTTTGCTTTTCAGTAAATCGTCTTTCGATTCTACACCCACCGTTTCGAAGCTTAACGGACGCAATTTCAATAGTACCGTGCCGTTGACGTGGCGTTGCGACGAAGTAAGCATGGCCTCTATATCAGCCATAACGGGTTCGAGATATTGGCTTTCATGTAAAAACATACCGTACCAGTTGCCCACTTGATCTTTCCAATACTGTTGCCATTTGCTCAATGTACATTTTTCAAGCAACCGATGGGCTTCTATAATCAGCTTTGGAGCAGCCGCTTCAAAACCCACTCTGCCTTTAATGCCGATGATAGTATCGCCTACATTGCAGTCGCGACCAATACCGTAGGCGGATCCCAACTCTTCTATCTTACGAATGGCAGCAATTTTATAGGTAAACTTCTCACCGTTGACAGCTGCTATTTCGCCTTTTTCAAAAGTGATTTTAAGCAAACTTTCATCCCGCTTTGTTATCTGTTTGAGGTACGCCTCTTCAGGCAATCCTTGTTCAGAGTTCAGTAATTCGCCCCCGCAGATACTAGTTCCCCAGATACCTACGTTATAACTATACTTCAACTTGGTAAAATCGGCTTCGAAACCATGCGTGTTTAGATAGTCAATTTCTTCTTTTCGCGACAAGGCTTTATCGCGTGTCAGGGTGATGATTTCCTTCTCAGGAGCCATTACCAAGAAGGTCATATCAAATCGTATCTGGTCGTTGCCCGCGCCCGTAGACCCGTGTGCGATGGCGTCGGCTCCTATCTCGTTGGCATATCGTGCAATAGCGATAGCCTGAAAGATACGTTCAGAGCTGACTGATATAGGGTAACAGTTGTTGCGCAACACGTTACCGAATATCATATATTTCAAACTTTTCTCGTAATATTCTTGTGTTACATCAAGTGTTACATAAACTTTAGCTCCCAATTTGTAAGCGTTGGTCTCGTTGGCTGCTAATTGCTCCTTACTGAAACCACCTGTATCTGCGCACGCGGCATATACCTCGTAGCCCTCTTGAGCCAGTTTCATCACGGTGTAAGAAGTATCTAATCCGCCTGAAAATGCTACTACAACTTTCTTCATATCGTATATGTTTTAAGTGTTTAATATATTTTGCCTATTCTTTGAAACGTTAGCTGTTTAATGTTTCTATCCTCTTCTTCACCTCTTTGGGTAGCTCCAATGGTAAGGTTTCATTGGGATGGTCGGCCGGATCGTACAGCATGCCTGTACAGATACAATATTTACGTCCCGTGCGTTCCAATACATCGTGATTGATACAGCCCTCGCAGCCGCGCCAAAAGGCATCGTCGTCGGTCAGGTCGGCAAAGACAACAGGCAGGTAACCTAGCTGTGTGTTCATCTTCATCACCGCCGAACCACTTGTCAGCGAAAAGATTTTAGCTTTTGGCCAGCGCACGCGCGCCAATGTAAATGTCATGTTCTTGATACGTTTTGCCAGTCCGCTGCCTCGAAATTCAGGACTCACGATGAGGCCCGAAGTGGTAACATAATGCTTGTTACCCCACGTTTCGATATAGCTAAACCCTGCAAACTGGTTACCGCACAATGCTATTACGGCCTTGCCCTCTTTCATTTTTGTCGCAATATACGCGTGCGAACGCCGTGCAATACCCGTCCCGCGATCTTTGGCCGATGCAGCCATTGTGTCAAGAATGGTATCGATAAACCGCTCGTGCGTGGCATCAGCAACCATTACCTCTATCTCTTCTTTCATCTCCGGCAGAGTCATTTACATCCTTGCAAGCGTTTCGTTCAGGCTCCGTAACACATTATCGCGGTCGCGCCCTTCTTTAACAACAATAAAAATAGTATCGTCTCCGGCTATGGTTCCCAGTATATCCTCGATATTTCCATTGTCAATGTTATACGCAATAGAACTTGCATAGCCCGGCCGTGTTTTGATAACGCCCATATTTCCCGAAAAGTTGATGGCAAGAAAACCCGATGTCTGTAACATCTCTCGCGCCGTTCGAGGCGACGCAACCCGTCTGTACATCGTCTCATTGGGTAATACATAGATATAATTTCCGTTCATACTGGCCGCCTTAGCCACCTTCAGCTGCTTCAAATCTCTGCTCAATGTACCCTGCGTTATCTTAATTCCCTCTTTTTTTAAAGCTCTTAGCAACTCTTCCTGACTGCTTAACTCT
Organism: Hoylesella saccharolytica JCM 17484; assembly: GCF_000614205.1. Lineage (GTDB taxonomy): Bacteria > Bacteroidota > Bacteroidia > Bacteroidales > Bacteroidaceae > Prevotella > Prevotella saccharolytica. Next base: position 39,284 of record NZ_BAKN01000002.1, on the reverse strand, counting down.
TTACTCGAAATCAGCATTTTGAGGGTTTCTATCCTATCGTTCTTTTTCTTTATTACTTGCATAAATATGTATTTTATGATGCAAATTTAGATATTTATGCAAAATAAATCAACAAAAAGCGAATATTTTGCATTTTTATACATTGTGTTTGTGATTTTATTGAGTAGTCACGCAGCACACTTCTCCCCTGAGAAAGGGTGAGATAGCGAGGGATTGTTTACATCAAACTAAGGTTGTAATAGATGATAAACTTAAAAAAGAGTCTCAAAAAACTTCAAGGACTGAAGCTCAGAGTTTCAGCCCTTGAAGTTTTTTGAGACTTGTAATGGGGTGTATTTGAGTATTATCGAAATACAAATTGTGGATAGAATGGTGGCAAGCGTTATCTTACCACTTCTTTCACAATGCGCCCGTTGCTGTATTTTACAAGGTTAATGCCACGTACGGGAGCTGTAATCAACTGTCCGTCGAGGGTATAACGGGCTACAACCACGCCTTCCTGATCGTTAACGGCTACGTTGCTTATGTTCGTTGTGCCAGCATCGGCAATGCTACACTTGGCTGCATTCTCAATGTGCCCTGTTGCAATGTTAATGAGTAGCACGCAGACATTCAGGTTGGATTTCTTTTGTATCACTTTATATTTCGAAATATTACGAAACACATACTGATGACTTTGTGTCTTATCAGCCTCTATGGGCAGGGTAAGATGGCCTCTCAGAGGATAATGAACGCCTTCGGCAGCGATAGCAACACAGTTGTTTACAAGCCCTGTGATGGTGTAACCGGCATTTATAAAATAGTCCAGTTCTTTCGTTATGCCCTTGTCTTCGGTCCTTCCCGAATAATAATTGGACTGCGACCAACCGGAATTTGACATACTGTCTTCGGTCAATACGTATGCAAAACCGTAAGAAGCATCGTTTTTGTCTACACAAAATGTAACCCGGGGAGTTACTGTTATGTTTTCTTTCTGTGCATCCCACACAGCCGAAACTTCTATATCCATCTCTGCCCCCCTTGCTTTTTCCTCCTCAAATTCGGTTGTTGCCTTGAAATAACCTAAGAAAAGGTTACGGTTCATCACAAGCGAAGGACGACTTCTGTATTCGCTTGCCTTGCCCGAATAGTCTTGACAGGTCAGCGGATCAATTCTTCCACCGGTATGAATAGCAATACCGATAAAGTCGTTGGCATAGGTATTGGCCAGATTTTCCATTAATGCGATACCGCGCGGACAATATCCGCACCACATACCGGTGTAGTCTTCTACCACAATTTTACGTTGAGGCACTTTTGTAACGGTAAATCGTGGGATAGTGGTATAGTTGATGGCCGTTCCGTTGGGTTTGTCGTTTACCTTTGTAATGGTGAACACCAGTTCGGTTTGCGAACGACGGTCGTGGGGAGGAATCATAATTTCTGCCGTTGCACCTTCCATCCGTTTCAGTGGTTGAGATAAGATATACTTCTCCTCCCGAATAACTTTTCCTTCAAAAGAGAGTATAATCAAAATCGTTCACTGTGGTATTCCCGTAATTAGTTACAAGAATGGGGGCCTTTGCACTTGGTGACGTGAGCGCTACAAACACCTTTCTGCCGGCCGAAGGCACAAGGTTATGAATATCATTGGCACGTGTAGATGGGGTAGAGGCGTAGAGGTTGCCGGCCAAACAAGCCGTAAAGAAAACGGCCGAGAAGAGTATGTAGATTTTTTTTAGCATACTTTGTTGTTTTTACAGATTAGGGAATAAGTTGTTTGCGAGTGCCAATAACACCATGCTCGCCAAACTCTTGAACAATATACGTGCCGCTTTGCAGTTGCTGAAGGTCTGTTGCGTTACGGCAAATGATATGGCCTTGCAGGGTGAACACATTATAAGAAACCGCCTTTTGAGAAGCTGCGACAGAAATATCGGTTGTTTCCGAATTGAAAACAAGTGTTAGCTTAGAACCCTTCTTCTCTACCGCCGTTCCGTCAAGAGTCTGTTCTTTTGAAAGCAGTTGTAAGGTTACAGTGGCCTCTCCCTTTGTCGGGAAGAGCAGTTTGATATCAAGGGCCTCTTTTTGAGTGGTATTGCCGGGCAGCAGTTTATTGCTGATGGCATAGGCTCCGGGAGCTTCTTCGAGCATACAATCCCCTTTAAAGCACACTTCAAGGCTGGCATCTACCATCTTATCGATACGATACGAAAGTGTTACCAGTTGATTCTTTCCTGATGCATTATGTACATAGAGATGCAGCGGCATTATCTTTTGTTCCGCATTAAACGGGTCGCTTTCTACTTGGTTTACATGGATGGTCGTGTTATCGCTGATTATCTTTCCTTCTTTATCTGTCAAAACAACATCATTGTTCGCCGCTTGTGCGTGCATACCCATAAGGATACAGAAGAGCAATCCTAAGCGCATTGTAAATAGTTTCTTCATTTAGTCTTACTTATTTTTATTTGTTTCTGATATATTTCTTATTCCGTCGTTACCTTTTTACGAACCACCTGCAGCACTCCGTTGTCGTTATACACGAAAGCCACAATGTAAGCATTCTCTGCAATAATGCCTGCAGGGAGCGTGTAGTTGAAAGTTTGGGTTTCGGGTGTTGCCTTTTGAAGGGATATTTCGGTGCCCCAATCGCCGTTAATAGCGGCTCTCAGCACGTGATAATGCTGATAATCGCGGTCTATTTTGTTGTCAGGAACTGCTGAACGGCTGTTATCTTATCTTCAACCAGCCAGAGCTGTAGCCGTGCTTGAACATTCTCGGCAAGATTATCGAGTTTTATCTTTGTTTCTAAAAAGCGGTCGTGGGCACGGTATTGACATGTCAACAGCATTTCGATATTTGTGGCTTGCTCAAATTCTTGATAGATACGAGCTGCCCACTGTTCTCTTTCGAGCAAGTCGTCTTTGCGATTTACCAAAGCTTTGGGCACGCTGGGAACAGCCCATTTTTTATAATAGGTGTCGCCGAGAGGGGTTCGCAGCCCCACAACACCTGCACTACTCTTTACCGAAAGCGGACCGGCATGGATGGCAACGGCAATCAATCGGTCGGCAGAATAGTTATTTTGCAGAGTTTTTATAACAGCAGTGGCTTCAGGGCAGTTCAGGCATCGCTGCCCCGTAAACTCTTCGATAAGCACGTTTCGACGCACGGTCGCCGCCGGAATCTCTATCAAACGGTCGCCGGGAGCAACGGTATCGCAACCCGTGAGAAGAGTGGTGAAAAGAAGAAGAGAAAGAAAGAAGTATTTCATTTACCTTAAAAGTTATAGTTATAAGAGAGCGTTGCACCCTTGGTTGCAGGGGTATAACGACACACACCACCGGCACAGTTGTAGCCTTCGAAGGTTCTTCCGTAACCCAACTGCAAACGATGGGCGTTGTAATTGAAGGTGATTAGTGCCTGATAATAATGAATATGGGTGTTACCGCTATTGTAAAGGTCGCTCAAAGTAAACATCCAATGGGGCGAAAGCGACAACTCTGCCAAGCCAAAAAGCCAATCGCCGTTTTCATCTTTTGAACGCAGATACTGTGCTTCGGTACGTAATGTAAGCTTAGGTGTAAGCTTTTGCTTTACATCTGCCACGAAAATGTGTGAGCGTAGCATACCCCCCTCTCCCCCTACAACGGTTTTATTGTACAGCTGATTCATGTACATCAAATTTATTTTGGTGTCGTGACTGAGCTGTTTCTCCAGTTGTAAATTCACTTCTTGGTAGTAAGTAGACTGTCCCCACGCCCAAAATGCCGAGCCGTACCCATCTGTTCCTTTTCCGCCATGCTCATTTCGCTGTATGGAATGCACGTGTGAGAAGTTTAATTTTACACCCGTTCCGTAACGTCCTCCCAAGAACGACTGTTTTTTAAACTTGTAACCCAAGCCCCCTTGATAAGCCCATTCGCCGTCAGGTTGTGTCGCGTAAGAGTTGAGGGCTGCTAAAGTATAGGTGTGTTCGGTTGTAAAAGCGGGCAGATGGTTCACAAACGACGATATACCCACCATGCTTCGCCTACTGCGAAAAGCCATGTTCACACTGCGTTTGGCCTGTAAAAGCAAACTCATTCCGCGTTTTGAATAAGAGCCGGAGAGCATCGCCACGTATCCGTTTCGATAGATATAATCGTTACCAAACGATGGGTCTTGAGTCTTTTGGGCATATTCTGCGAGGATGTTTAACGAGCGATGTTGCAGTCGTAAACGCACATCGAAAGCATTAACGTTGCGCGGAAGCCTTAGTCGGTGTGTGCCGTCGGTCATGATGTCTTCATCATTCTCGTGTTTGTTGACAAATGATGCGCCCAATGTGAGGTAGATTTGGCGATTGCTTAAACCGCCGAACCACTCATCAAGGTTCAGTTCCATATCGCCGCCCGACACCCAAGCACGGTTGTATTGCCAATATCTGCGTTGTCGTCCGGACAGCATTTTGAGTCTGACACCTTTGAATGGGTGCCATAAAAGATGCGCGCCCAGAAGTGAATTGTCGACACCCAAGCTGCGCTCTTCGTAAGTGCGGAGAATAAAACCCGATCCAAACTGCTCGTAAAAGCTGCCCAATGTAAGCTCAGCGGTTTGATAACGCCCTTTTAAATAAAAATAAGGTACGCCCCAACCTTTAAAGTCCGACTCAAAACCCAGCAAGGGATGAGCCAGATATTCCATGCGTATGCTACCATCAACATATTTGCTTGTGGCATTCACCTCTGCATAAGTATTGGTTAATATGTCGTCACCGGTTTTCTCGGCACCGATTTTCTGATCGGTCTGCGGTACCAGAATATCACTCTGAATATTACCCGAAACATTTATTTTCCGGTTGTTTTCTTGTGCCGGCAATGTTCCGCAGGCACATAAAAACATAACCCACATTCCAATAAACCTTGTCATATGCTTATTTTTTACAAGCCGCTTTTACCTGCTTATACAGCTCTTCTTCGGCTCCATCGGTATATCCGTTGTGTTTGAAAACAATGTTTCCGCTACCGTCAAGCACCAATGTGTAAGGTATCATTTGAATACCCAATGCCCGTTTCAGCTCTCCGTTGGGGTCAAGCAACACGTCGTAAGTCCATCCGTTTTCATCAACCAGCGGCTTTACCTTATTGATATTTTGTGCCTGATCTATCGATACAGCCACCAGTTTTGCCCCCGTCTCCGCCTGCCAGTCGGCATATACCTCGTCAATAGCTTTGAGCTCGCGGTTGCAGGGCTTGCACCACGTAGCGAAAAAAGAAATAATCAGGGGCTTGCCTGCATTGCTTAATGTATCGGTTTGCACGCTTTTGCCTTCTATATTCTTAAGTGTTACCTTCGGCAATCGACTTTGTGCAAAGGCTGTTACACAACAAAACATTATCCCGATAAGTATATTCAGTCTGTTCATGAGTCATCTACTGTTTTGAAAACTTTTGCAAAATTACGTAAAAAAGCAAACATAACAAAAGTTAAAACGTATCGAAGAGCAATATTAACGTTACAAAAGCAGAGGATAAATATATAGTAAAAGGATTACGGGGGTATTAAATATATTTATCTGCCATTATTCAATTGTTTGCAATTATCTTAAAAAAAACAAGGAAAATTGCAGGTTACAAGGCTGTAAGGAACCCGTAAAAGAGCCTATCCTCCCACGAATTTATAAAGGATAATGCCGACTAAAGGAGTGAACGCCATACATAAACAGATGTACATAAAACAAGAAACAAGCCCCAGTCACTGTGTTTAATGAAGATGGGCATGGTGATAAGCGTAATGATCAGTTCGATAAATGTCCACATAGGCCGTTAGATTGATGGATGCAAAATAAACTAATATAGCTTAGAAAAACAAGTAACAAGTACGATCTTTTACAACCGGTATATTCTCAAACAAGTCTTTTGGTACGGGGTATCACCGAATATATTTCTGAAATTTTATTCCATAACACTTTTTCACCACCTTTCTCCTCTTTTATATCAGGCTTTCGATATAGTGTGCCATGCTCCAAGTATGGGTTTGCAAATAAGCTTTGAGCCATGCTTCGTTGGGTTTTATTTTGCTGTTCACCAACCGACTGATAACAGGATTTAAGTTGCCGTACATGCCGAGCATGCCGGGCAACAGCGCACGCTTTTCCTTTGGGTTGGCGATAAGCAAGGCCAAAACCCGCGCTTGCTGATGTGTAAAGTTGGTAAAGTTAAGCACTCGGCTTACCACTTCGGCATCGGTAAAGGTCAGTAAGGAATAAAACGAGGCAATGAGATGTTCTATTTCTTCGCTTTCGGTAGTGGTATTGTCGCCTATTTCCACCTCAAGCTGCATATCAAACTTCCGATTTACCCGTTTCTCATTGGTTTTTACCACTTCTTCGCGAATAGCTTTGTAACGCTCCATCACCTCTTGCAGGCGGGCACGAACTTCAATTTCGCCTACCAGCGCCTCAAAGAACTTCAGCTTTTGCAACAGTTCGGGGCGGCTCATTTCGGCAGCTTCGGATCGCAAACGTTCTATTGCCGACAGCAAAGAAGATTTTACCGGCTCGGCATTTCCTTTCACTTCGATTATTCGTTGTTGAAATAGGTCGATTTGGGCCAGTAACAATTCGAGGGCGTGAGGAGTGAAAAGATGTCGGTAAACCTCTTCAGCCGCAGCCATATCGTCAGTCATTTCGGTCAACGAACGATAAGGCATACTTCCTCGAAGTTGTTCAGTAAGTGCTTTCATTCTGTCGTTTACGCCCGCTACAATTAAGCAGTTTTCGGTTGTTTCGGCATATCGGATCAGTCTATTGTTCAACTCTGCCATCTGCTTTAGCCATTCGTTGTTGCGCATAATCTGCCCACCAATCTGCGCTACGCTACCTTGTGCCAATGCCGTAGTCGATTCGTCGGCGAGCGTCAAGCCATCGTAGGCATTCAGCTTACTGATTTCTTGCATCTGCAATTCGAGCAATTTAGATAGTCGGAGTGCCAAATCGCGATTGGTGTACATAATTTTCTCGGACAAATCGCTGATTTGTGCATCTACATCGGGTGCATCGATACGGATTGCTGAAACAGCTTTGAGTAGCCTGTTGATTTCTTCCTGTTCGTGCGAAGAAAGCAAATCGGCCATTTCAGACATACCTCGCGTGCGCCCTGCAAGGTCTTCGATGCGCCGACTCAGCTGTTTGCGGCGGTCGGAACGACGGCGTAAACGCATCCAAAGCAACAAAACCGATAACGTTAAAAGCGTGCCGAAGGCAATAAACAGATGTTGGGGCGTAAGCACATGGGCATCGAATGTTACATAAAGGGGCGCTTCTTCGTGACCCAGCAACATGCTCAGCACGCCCACTTCAGACACTAAATAGAGGCGACCGTGCAGCTGAAACGAGGCTTGGGGGTTGAAGTGAATATCGCCGAAATATCTTCCTGCTGCCTCCATACGGCCCGACCGCACCACATATTTGTTGATTCCGAACTCGGGCAGCACGTAAAACATACTGTCGGCAACGGGCAACAGTCGGCTGCAACCGTTGATGCTGAGTGTATCTTTTCTGTTCGGGACAAATACTTCGTGGTTGGTAAGTACCGTTAACGAGGGCTTTGGGGCACCTGTAACAAAGACATCGCGAATAAAAGGCACAACTTCTGACCCCTCAACAGTGGTATATTGGCTGCCATGTGCCTCGACAATACCGTGGTTGTTGGTGCCCATGTAAAGCGAACGACCATCGGGCGAGGGCCGAAAAGCGGCGATATACTTATCAGACATTGCCGGGATGGTATCTGTTCTGCCGTCAGAAGAAACCACAACAAGCCCGTCTTGCACGCCCAGATACACCCGCTCGCCATCCGTTTGACCGTCAAGGTACATCGCTGTAACACGGTCTTTTGAATGATAAAGGGTGTGCACACGCGATAACAGTTCGTTGCGCAGATTACCACCGCTGACATCTGCCGTGCACAACTCCCATCTTCTGTTAACATAATACAGCTGTCCGCCTGCCGTAACTGCCATTTCCGAAACCTGTTCGTTGCGTGGAAGTGTAAAGACTTTAACAGCCGGTTGCGCCGGAGTGTGCTGACAAAACAATTCGTTGCGGCTGTTCAGATAGTAGGCTTGTGTTCCATTGGTACAGGCCAGAACAATTAAACCCTTATTATGAAAATAGTCTGAATGAAACGGTATGCGCCAAAACGCATTGTCGGTAAGCAGCATTGTAAACCCCGAACGCAAGTCGGGCAGCATTACATTATGGCTACTCAGGGGTACTTCGCGGCGTAAAGGAATGGTAAGAAACGTTTTTAAGTCTTCGCTCACAGCCATAGAATGACTGCGCAACATGTAATGTACCGTTCCCACGCGATAGTACAGGCGGGGCGTAAACGGCAGTTCTATCTTCTCCGAATTCTGTCCGTCGGCATCTTCTACATACATGGCGCGGTCGGTCAGCGCATAAATCCTCTTGTCGTAAACCGTTACATACGTAATGTTTTCTCCTCCGTGCATCATTTTGACTGCCCCGTTGGTAAGGTCTACCCGCAGTAATCCCTCGATAGAAGCGGCAAAAAGATAACGCTGATTGAAAAGACAGAGGTTGTAAACAACGAACGGAACACCCTTGCGAGCCGTTTCGCTGCGGGTGGAAGGATAAAGCAACTGCATCTTTTCGCCCGCATTGAGCAGGTACAGTCCCTGACTTGTTGCGGTGAAAATGCCTCTCGGCGTCAGCAGAAAGTCGTATGCCGAGTAGCGGTTTTGTTTAAAAAGAATATTGTAAGTACGCTCATGCGTCATCTCTCCCTTATGCAGACGCCATCGCTGTAAACCCGAATTACGCACACCCAACCAGCAAACGGTATCGCCGTTATCGGTTTGTCGTGTTGCCACCTTATAAATACGGTCGTTATGTGTAGCAAAACTGCGCACCTCATCTCCCTCTACATGCCATATTCTACCCGTTTCTCCGCCAATCCAGAATGTTGAGTCGGCATCCATAGAAAGCGATGCCAACCGTTCGCCGAGATAATATTCGTTCTCGCCGAGCGATGTTGCACCCTCGTTGTTATCGCATGCGCTGGTTATCGATAAAAAAAGAAAAGCGGGTAAAATATATTTAAGGAAGTGCATCGTATGTGGCCGACTGATATTGTTGATGCAAAAATAAGAAGAAAAAACGAAATGCATTGCCTTTTCATCTCTTTGCTTCTTTATCTTTAAACGGGGCAATGAAGACATGGGGTGATTTTCTTCAACAAGCTACTTATGCTTATTTCATTTTACCCTACTTACTTACAATTTGTTACTTTTCGCATTGTCAAGAAATCGGAAGCAACTTCGCGAGAGTGCCAATCGAAATCACCAACTTGCTTTTAGTTCGTAAAATCGCAAGGATTTTACGGTTGAGTATATTATTGATTTTTAGTGGCTTGCACATTTATTGTGAACCTTTACTTTCTTTATATCCTCTTAAAAACACCCTAAAATCGTGTTTTTGGGGTTGTAAAAGCATAGGTTTTATCCTCCAAAAGATGATGTTTTACAGCCTAAAAGCATAGCTTTTGCAACCCAAAACTTGTGCTTTTACATTTTCAACGCTCATTTTTGACCAGATAAACGAAAGTTTTTCTCCAGATTGAGAAAGTGATTTGTAACGGAAAAAGAAAATCTAACTGTTCTCAAACGTTAAAAAAGTAACGAATTGTAAGTTGATGGGGTAGGGTACAACCTTAACTTCAAGAATGTGAAAGTCGAATCGTTGGGGGTGATTTTTAACTCATCTTCCATCATCTCTAATATCCCTAATCTATTGTCTTATCATTGAGATGTAGATTTTCCTTTGTTTTGCTTTGTGTGTGAAGTGTTTTTCTTTACCTTTGTCGGTATAAAATAAATACGTAATCTATCAGAAACAGAAAAACAAAATCAACAAACAATGAAATCAACAACCTTTTTTCTAAAAAGCACAAAAGCTGTTTTTGCTCTTGTGGTAGTGATGATGACGAGCACCGCATTGATGAGTTGCTCGAAAGATGACGGCACGAATGCCGATAACGGAAAAGAAATTGTAGACCCTAAAAAGCCTGAAGAGCCCGAAAAACCGCTTGAAGCGCCTGCCGGAACGGTGATTGTAGACGGCAAAAGTAAGCCCGTATTGCACACAGAGTTGATGCAACTGAGCAAAACCGGAGACTTTGTGCTCTACCTCGAACTTTCGAAAGACAGGAAGGAGCAGTTGGTAATATGGGGCAATTTCGACTTGCACTTTGGAAAAAACATCGACATGAGCAAGTATGAAAAGAAAACAGAGAAAAAGCAAGGCTGGCAAATTCTGTATCAAAAAAGCGTGGACGACGGCGTTTTCCTTATCTCGGGCGGCAATTTTAACCCCTATGTGCCGCAAGCGGGAAACTTAAAGATGAACGTAAACCTTGAAAACGCGCAGGCGTCAGTAACAGTAACCGGCGGAAAAACCAGCGACATGAACAACACATTGGCAAGCACACTTTCGCTGTAAATTGGACCGGGAAAATAGACAATATGCGATTGCTTGAAAAAGAAAAGCCCAAAACCCACAACGGAACCGTTATCATTAACGGTAAAAAGCAAGAGGTGGCGTATGCCAAACTGTTCTTCGACCCTGAAGACCAGCATTTCGAACTGAGCGTTTTCTATCCCACCATGCCCGGATACTACTTCTGTATGATAGGCATTATGAAAAATCACAACGGCAAAACCATCGATCTGACAAAAGGAGAGCCCTCTACCCACATCGGAAGACATTGGGAACTATGTTACGTTGCCAGTAATCACAGCTATATTTTCCGTCGTTGGGGTAACGGCTCTCAAAATTGCGACAGGGGAACCGCCTTTGTAAGCGTGAACCCCAAAACTCACGAATGCAGGATGGTGATAAAAGACGGTCTTGTGAATATAGAGCAGAAGGATGGCAGCAAAAAGCCCTTTGCCTTTGAGGTAAATTGGAGCGGAAAAGTAGACGAATACAAAGAACCATAAGATCGACAGCGGGCTGCGCAAGCTGCATAACCGTCTTCGGTTTCCTTGTTGAGGGATGCTTGACCGCCCCACAATAGCATAATAATTTATGACGACATATCTGGATACTTGGGAAATGTCGTCATAAATTATTTTTGGGCTGCGGACACTCCGGAGATGCTTTCATAAATTATTTTCAGACGTAGGGTAACTCTCGGCAAGGTTTCATAAATTATGACGGCATTTCTGAAGTCTCCGACAAGCTGTCATAAATTATTTCGAATATATCCGGTGTTTTCCGGAATTGTTTTATACGCCGGTTCGACATAAGAGAGAAACCATGACAGAGCTCCGGAGAGGCCATGCCAGGACGATGGCTATGATTTCTGAAAGAAAATTCCTGCCGGCGTAACCTTATTTGTCATTTGTCGATATACATTTTTCCTAGTATCGGCTTCTAACAAGGGTATGTCCAATTTGTTGTAACAAAAATGATTGGCATCAAGTAATTCGTCTTCGCATAGATAACCGCATATATGGGCAATAACATGTTTGATGCCATTGACAATTTGTGTTTCATTATTTAATTTCTCGCATTCGATTACCAATGAAGCCTCATGGATGAAAGGGGCCTCAATAACATCACTTTTCCCGAAAGTTAGTCCTGTCTTCTCTGTCTTTTTAGTTTGTGTATTATTAGACATCATACCTGCTTGCTCAATGGCATAGAGATGTTTCGAAGAAAGAAAATTAACACAGAAAGCGCATGGTTGTTCCATTCTTTTCGAAAGATAAGAGTCTATATGGGCTATCCCCAATACAAAGGTATTGCCCAATGTGTAAGAAGAGGATAACGTTGTTAACTTTATACGCCCATCACTGTCGTAACAAGACACGATAAAGATAGGATAACAGGGATAGAATTTATCTGTTTTAAATCTTACTTTCATATTTCTTCTACTTTATTTTACAATAAAATGGGGGTATAACGATAAAGAATCATAGGCTTTTATCTGGATAAAGGGCTTGCCACCAGCCGTTATCATTTTTCAGATATTTGGCAAACCAGGCAAAGATGGTGTTTTGCCATTTTACGCGTTTCTGATAGTTGCTGATGCCGTGGTTCTCTCCATCAACAACAACGAATGCCGTGGGACGCCCCAAAAGTTTAAGCGCGGTAAACATCTGGATGCTTTCGCCGATGGGCACATTGGTGTCGGCGCTGCCGTGAAGGAAAAGAAGCGGTGTGTGAATTTTGTTTGCATTGAACAGCGGACTTTGGTCTACGTAGAGGTCTTTACGGTTCCACGGGTAGCTTTCGGCCATCGAAACCTCGCTGTACGAATAGCCCCAATAACCTTCTCCCCAATAACTGGTGTGGTCGCTGATGCCGGCATGCGAAACGGCAGCTGCAAAAATGTCGGTCTGTGTTTGCAGATATTGGGTCATAAAGCCACCGTAAGAGGCGCCGATGCAGCCTACGCGCTTCGCGTCTACATAGGGATGAGCAGCAAGAAAGGCTTTCGTTCCTTCGATAATATCGTCGGCAACGCCTTTTCCGGCTGTGTTCACATGGCGCGAAGAGAACTCTTGTCCGAAGCCGGCGGCACCACTTGGATTGATAATATACACTACATAGCCTTGCGCGGCATAAAGGTGCAGGGGATAATGGCCTTCGAAAAAACTGCTCACGGGTGAGCATCCGCCGTAGTAATATACAATGAGCGGATATTTTTTTGCGGCATCAAAATGGGGCGGAAGATAGCAACGACCCGACAAGGTGTCGCCGCGCGAGGACACAAAGTTCCACGATTGGCAGGTGCCCAGCGTTACATCTTTCAGTTTAAGCGTGCTCAAGTCTTCAAGAAGGGTCGACTTTCCGTTGCTTAGTTGCAGTGAATAAAGACGGTCGGAATTAGAAGTACTCTCGCCATACCAAGCTGCCACAGGAGCTTTGTCGGCAAATCTGATGCGGGTAACGCAGTCTTCGGGAACAGAGAAGCGTGTGAAGCGACCGGTGGTGGGGTCGAGTCGGAACAGCTGTTGCTTATCTTTGTCAAGGGCAGTGAGGTAGATTTTGCCGTCGGAAGGGTTCCAGCGGAAGTATTCTACACTGGGGTTAAAGTTGCGCGTAAGCGGTTTAACGGCTTTATCGGCAATGTTTACTGAAAATAACTGATAATCGTATATACTGGGTATGCGACCTTCAGGCACATTCTTACCCACGCCGCTGAAGGCCTCGGGCGATGCTTTTACGAGTAGCTGGCGAGCATTGGGCGAGAAAACGGCCGAGGAAATAAAGCCTTCGTCTTTGACAATCTCTTCGCATTGGCGCGTTTTTACGTTCATCCGATAAAGTGAAGAGAGCGTTGTGGGGCGTTTTTCGAGACGGCGACGAGATACCATAAAGAGGATGTAACGGCCGTCGTTAGAGATGTCGAGCAGGGAAACGTTGTGATAACCGAACGTAAGCGGACTGTTTAAGCCTGTCTTGAGGTCGTAAAGCGACAAGTTCCAGCGAGTTCTCCAGCCTGGTTGCCGGTCGTCGGGTTCTATGATTTGGTGCACGGCATCATCTTCTTTGGGCGGTTCGGACGAAGTGGCGAGTATCAGATAATCGGCATTGGGCGCCACGGTGATGCTGCCTTCGCCGATACCGTACGCAAGAATGGTTTCTTTTCCGGTTTGCAAATCGGTGGAAACCAGTTCTCTTCCGCCCTCTGCATTGCGAATGACGTAATACTGATTGGTACCCGGCAGCCACTTCATCTCTTGCGGACTCTCGCGTAAAACCCGACCTGTGCGGAGCTCGCTGAGGCGCCACCAATAGCGTACCTGACCTTCATTGAACACGTCGTAACACGTGGTAATAAGGTATCGACCGTCTGCCGAGAGCGCCAGATTACTGTATTGGTGTCCGTTTTGAATGTCGGTCAGCGTGAGCGGACGCATCATGTCGGTGTTCACCGTTATCGTCGAGTCGGCGTTGGTGAGCTTAATGGCCAGCGTATCTGTGTGTCCCTGTTGCGAAAGGTACTTGATAACGACCCGGTGAAACTGCGGAGTAAGCCCCACTTCTTTCTGATCCTGCTTCTTCCCGTTTACATATACTTGGTAGTGTTTCAGTCCTTTTACTTCGATACCGAGCTTGCGATAGGTGCCTACTTGAACGTTGAATTGCAGCAGATGCAGGGTGTAAGGTGCCTCACCGGATGCAGCAGGCAGGTTGGAAACAATTTTTCCACGTTCAGCCAAGTCGGTTTTTAAGGGTACATCGAGCAGACTTTCGGGTTTGAAAGCCTGAGAACGCACGTCTACCGTGTCGATAAACAGCGGTTGGTCTACCCTGAACGGACCGGCATAGCGCACTTGTTTTACCACAATATCTTCTGCATAGGCTGCGGCGGCGATGGTTGCCGCGAGACAGCAGGTTATCCATTTTCTTATCTTATTCATTGTTTGCACCTTTCACTTCTTTGGGTCCGCGTACTTTATCCTTTGTTGTCAGTCCGCTCTTAATTTCGATATTCACCCCGTCACTTAGTCCCGTCGTCACCTTTCGGCGCTGATATGTCTTCTTGTCTGCAGTGCCTTTCACGATGTAAACATACGTATCTGTCCGCTAAACTCTATTGCGCTTTCGGGAATGGTTAGGGCTTTGGTAACCGAAGCCAAAACAATCTCGGCGTTGGCACTGTATCCGCTGCGGATATTACTTTTGCCAGACACCTTTACTGCGGCTTTAATTTCAAACTGATTGGCGCCGTTGCTTTCAACGGCTTTGGGCGAAATATACTCTAACGAAGCATTGAACTTTAGGTTTTGAAGCGCTCCGATAGTAATTTTCATGGGCATTCCCTGTACAATTTGTCCTACTTCGGTTTCGTCGATGTTGCCTCTGAATATCAAATCGTTCATATTAGCCACACTGGCAATAGTGGTTCCGTCGTTGAAAGTATTGCTGAGGATAACCGAGTTGCCCACTTTTACGGGGATGTCGAGTATCACGCCGGTAATTGTTGAACGGATAAGTGTAGAGCTGGCGCTGGCATTACTCTTTGAAACTCCGTCGCGAATAACCTGTAAATTGTCGTCGGCCGCCGTTAGTTCTTCTTTTGCTTGCTTGTAGGCTTGGTGCACTTTGTCGTACTCGTCGGCCGAAACCAGTCCCTTTTCAAAAAGTTCTTTCTGTCGGTTGAAGTCGATTTGAGCTTGCTTTACATTGACATTAGCCAGTCGCAGGCGCGATTCGGCAGAGCTGAGTTGCCCCATATCGGGTATTACTTTCACTTTGGCAATCACCTCTCCGGCCTGCACGGTCTGCCCCGCTTCTTTCATAATTTCGGTGATAATGCCCGATATCTGGGGTTTTACGTTCACCTCGTTGCGCGGTTCGATGTGTCCGGTGATAATCGTTGTTTTACTAAGGTCTTTCAAACTGGGTGTAAATTCGGTGTACACCACGGGTTGGGGCTGCGACTTCACCCATAAAAATACGAAGGTAAGGATGAAGATAAGGCAATAAACCCTGCCACAATAAACTTTAAATTCTTTTTCATATCTGTATAAACGGCGAATTGTTAAAATTCAATCTCTAAAAAGGGCGAAAATTTGCCTTTGTAACTTATTGGTTTTCAATACACTGCAGAGAGGTAAAATTAGATGCGCATCTCGTTCAAACTTTCTGCGCATCTAATTTAAACTTTCTGCGCAGAAAGTTTGAACGAGGTGCGTATGTTCTTGCTTTTAGATTTAACATATTTGTTATTAAACATTAAAAATGTTTGGTTTTATTTTGTTTTACTTCTTCATTACGTGGCTGCTCAGCCATATTTTCTGTGCTGTCGCCAAGCCGGTGCTTTGCATCGGGCGGGTCGTTTCATTGCTGCGGCGGGTCCGGGCTGCTCTACTCATCGCGCATAGCGTCTACCGGTTTGATGCTCATGGCGCGCATGGCGGGTGCCAAACCTGCCGAAACACCGAGTACAGAGAGGAAGATGGTGGCGCCCACCGCTGTCCAAAAGCTGATTTGAAAATGGGCTGTCACGATGCCGTCTGTGGTATTACCCAGCTCCATCAGCTGTAAAATAACTACCGAAAACAGTATGCCCGACATCCCTGCAATGCTTGTTAGAATGATACTTTCGGTTATAATTTGGCTCAGAATGTTGCGTGGTGTGGCGCCGATAGCTCTTCGGATGCCTATTTCGGTGGTTCGTTCTTTCACGGTTACCATCATAATATTGCTTACACCGATAGCTCCGGCCAGCAAAGTGCCGATGCCCACAAGCCATGTCATAAAATCTACCCCGCTGAAAAGACTGTCTACCATGTCGAACATCACTTCCATGTTAAATGCCTGAATGGCTTTTTCGTCGGTAGGGTCAATGTGGTGGGCGCGCGCTATTACCTCGCGCACTTTGGGGATGATGGTGCTGATCTTAACGTTTTGATGCACGGTGAAGCACATCAGGTCAACGCTGTCTCCCTTGGCATAGGCTTCTTGCATCAGCGTAATGGGTATAACAACCGTTTCTTCGGCTTTTCCGTTGATTTCAATTTTGCCCGAATTGTAATCAACACCTATCACTTGATAATATATCGACCCAACCCGCACTTTACTTCCGCAGGGATCCCCACCTTCGGGAAAAAGTGTTTTGTACACCTTTTTTCCCAGAACACACACCTTACGGTTTTGCAGCAGATCCATATTGTTGAGATAACGGCCGTAGTATATTTTGGGTGTTTCTATTTTTTGATAGTTGGCTCGAGCCCTTTGAGTACGCATATGCTCTTTTTGTCTTCAAAGACGGCTTGTGAACCCCAATCGCTTAACACAGGCGAAACAACCTCCAGTTCGGGCACTTGTTGTTTCAGTCGTTCGGCATCTTTGTAAACCATCGTCCACGAGCGTCCCTTTCGCAATCCGCTGAACGGTTTTGTGGTAGGTTGCGCCCATACAAGTCCCGAGTTATTGGCAAACCCTTCGAAGTTTTTTGATAAGAGTTCTTGTAGTCCTTCGCCACCGCCAAGTAGCGCAACGAGCATAAACACGCCCCAGAAAACGCCAAACCCGGTAAGAAAGCTCCGCGTTTTGTTTCTGGATAAGGTGTCTAAGATTTCTCTATATCGATCGAGATCTATCATAAATCGAGACGTTTGCGTTAATAATTAATCTTTAAAATGGGTAGGTAAATAGTGCCGGTACTTTTAATTATCCATTGCGTTGAGTGCTTCGATGGGTCGTATTTTTGCCGCTTTGCGTGCAGGTATCAGTCCGGCGATGGTTCCTGCGATGACGATGAGCAGCGTAGCTTCGATGCAAACATCAAATCCTACGGTGGGATTGAGAAACATCGATTGCTTGAAAATACCCGCATCGACCACCTCATGGCCCATTGTGGCGTCCATATAAAGGTTGGCACCGATGCCGCACAGCATACCGATGTAGCCGAATATCGTTGTGATGATGATGCTCTCAATGATAATTAGTCGTAAAATTGACCATGGTGTGGCGCCTATCGCTTTGCGAATGCCAAACTCGCGGGTACGTTCTTTCACCGTAATCAGCATAATGTTGCTTACGCCCACAATTCCGCTCAGTAGCGTAAAGATACCGATAATCCATAGTGCGGTGCGTATAATTGAAACACCTTGCGACATTTGCAGGTTCATGGTAAACCTGTTCCATATCCAAACGGCATTTTCGTCATCGGGTGCGGCATAATGATTGTTATTGATTCTGCTGCGATACATTTTCTCAAACGCCTCGTTTTCGGCTTGTGTATTAAGTCCTTTGAAACTGAAAATGATGTTGTCGGTCTTATCACCTTTATTATATATTGTACGCACAGTGGTGAAAGGGGCAAACGCCCGGTTGTTCATCTCGCTACGATCGTCTTTGTAAATGCCTGCCACCATAAAAGCAAAGTTGTCCATTTTGATATTTTGCCCCACCAGTGTCGCTATTTTTCCGGGCAGCAATTCTTTGGCCTGACTCTCGCTTAGTACAACTACCTTGCGCTGTTGGTCTAAATCGGGTTGGTTGATAAAGCGGCCATACAACATCTCTTTTTTGTTGATGGTAATTTCATTGGGGTACACACCTACCAGCTGAGCCGATACATAATTGTCTCCCACTGCGAAAGTTTGCTGTCCGGCTCCCACTTCTGCACCCACACTTTCAATGTTTTGGGTAAACTCGTCCTTCGTTTCGGCAATGTCTTTATCGTTCAACGTGATGGGTCTTCCTTCTTTCAAGCCCTTGTATTCCTTAGAGGTGCTGCCGCCGCCTACCATCATCGAGTTGGCCAAAAAAGCATCCATGTTTTGTATATTGGCATTAATCAGGCCGTTGCCTGCACCCAACAAGAATATCAACATAAAGATTCCCCATGCTACGGCAAAGCCGGTGAGTGCTGTACGTAGCTTGTTGCGCCTCGTTGTGGCCCATATTTCGGTCAATATACTATACATTTGTC
The DNA here is from genome assembly GCF_000614205.1 of Hoylesella saccharolytica JCM 17484. Classification (GTDB taxonomy): domain Bacteria; phylum Bacteroidota; class Bacteroidia; order Bacteroidales; family Bacteroidaceae; genus Prevotella; species Prevotella saccharolytica. The sequence goes on along the minus strand of NZ_BAKN01000002.1, from coordinate 20,838 downwards.
GGTAGGTTATGCGGTTAAAGAATTTTTGTGGATGGTTCTTATAGCGGTCATACGCTTTGTTGATACGATGCAGAAGAGGTTATTTCATCACGCCGTTGATGCCGAACGGCCCTACATCATGGTTCGGATTTTCCTCAATACGGCCGATAAGACCGTCTTTGATGTGCACAATTTTGTCGGTTTGGTTTGCCACACCGCTCTCGTGTGTTACCACAACGATGGTTATTCCCTCTTCTCTGTTCAGCTGAGTAAGCAGCTGCATCACCTCGACACTTGTTTTCGAGTCGAGTGCACCCGTAGGTTCGTCGGCCAAAATAATTTGTGGGTGAGTAATCAGTGCGCGTGCAATGGCTACACGTTGCTTTTGTCCGCCCGACAGTTCGTTGGGATAATGTTCTGCATTGTGCCAAGCCCAGCCGATCTAGATAATCCATCGCCATGGCGTGTCGTTTCTTTCGCGATATGCCTTGATAAAAAAGGGGTAGTTCAACGTTTTCTACTGCCGTCTTAAAACCTATCAGATTAAACGATTGAAAAATGAAACCAATCATTCTGTTGCGATATTCTGCCGCCTTGCGTTCCGATAAATCTTTGATTAATGTATTGGCTAAGCGATACTCGCCCGTATCATAATTGTCGAGAATACCCAGTATATTTAATAAGGTAGACTTGCCTGAGCCTGATGCGCCCATAATAGATACAAACTCACCCTCATCGATTTGGAGGTTGATGCCTTTGAGTACGTGCAGTGGTTGCGCGCCAAAATAGGTCTTGTTGATGTCTTTTAGTTCAATCATACGATAATCAGACGCTATAAAGCGGATAAAAGTTGCAGAAAGAAAGCTGTGCTTTTGTTTGTGATTTCTGTGTCGTGTTTAATGCTGTTTCTCCATAAATGCCTGTAAAATGTCACACTGTGTGATGTAATTTTCTTGTATTTTATGGCGTTTAACGAAGTTTGCCAGCTGCCCGTAAGTCGCGTAAACGGTTTCGGCATTACGTATATCTTCAAACCAAGTGTCGTGCTCGAGCAGTGCGTCTTCCGCATTGAGATGGTATTGAATATGCGCTTCTGCAAACAAACTTTTCAGCTTCAAGTCTTTGTTTTTCGCAGTGCGGCTCACTTTTAGATATTTTAATGCCTCTTGCACAAAATCTAAGTAGATGGGCGGATCAAGGCCTACCACGGTTTTATAATAAGCGGTGAGATACCAGCAGTCGCCGAAATACGATGCCTGATAATAGTGCGAAGCCAGCGTGTAGGCTTTTTCGGCAGCCACTTCTTTGTTGCGTGCCAGTTTGTATTGACTGAACAGCTGTAACATTTCACGACAAAAATCGAGTTTTTTGTTGCTTTTTAGTTGCACCGAATCCGAAATCTCGCTGTAGTTTACCACTTGTTTGGTCAGCCAGCGGTCTTTTGTAAAGTCGCATACGTTGGCATAAGGCGCTATACCTTGCATGTCGAGAAACCTTAAAGACACCTTTTCAAGATGTGGAATGGCGATTTCAAACTTTCCCTCGCCTAAATAGGCAGTGCCAATCAGGTCGTTAAACAGTTCGGCGTTTTTATAGGCATGCTGCAGAGCAAAATGTTGCAACGGGTCTTCAGGCACCGTTTGCAGATATTGATAATAACCCTTTAGCGCATCGGCAGTCAGTTCGTTCAGTGCCGATGCATATTCGTAGTCCAGCTGCCTGCTGCTGTATTCCACCACCTTTTCTTCGTCGCTACCCATCCATTCGGTTCTCTTTATTGGCTCCAACCCTAGATTAATGCCGTCTATCAAGCAAAAAGCGCCAGTGCCTGATAAACTCCAACTTCTTTTTGAAACTTCGGAACGAGCTCTTTGTATATCATTCTGTCAAGCACATTGTCGTAATAATTATCCGAAAAAAGCCCCTCTCGGTTTCGTGCTTGTTCTCTTTTCTGCAATAACCATTTTAGTTCGCCCGTCAAATAAACCGAATAAGCGTTGCCCACCTTTTGGGTTTGGGCAGAAATCAACAGCTTGATGCAACGCACATTATCCTTCATCTGTGGGCTGCCGGACAGGCGTTCAGCCTCTTCGATATCTTTTTGTGCTGTTGCATACTCATGGTTATAATAATGCAACATTGCTGCGGCAGCTTTCCACATCGCCTTATCTTTGACCTTATTATTATGCATTACATCGTTGTCGATAAAGCGGATAAAGTCTGCCATCTCTTTTTTTATATCGCCATTATCTTGCTGAAAATAGTCGTAAGACCATTCCCAACCGTATCCGCCGTTGATGTAATACTGCAAGAGATACGCCAGTGCGGGCGAATTGGGGGCTTCTTTGTAAATGCGTTGTATCCCGGCGGGATTGCGATAGTTGCGCATGGCCCATTCCACACTTACCCAATCGCCCTGCTCTACATAAATATCGCAAGCCTTTCGCCATTGTCCTACGTGCAGAATAGCATTGGCATAAAGGCTCCGCATCATATCTTTGAATACGCTTTCGGGGTATTTTGATACCGTAAGAATCCAATAAACCTGATTATCTTCGTAGCGTTTCAGCAGCAAATTAGCACGCATATACAATAAAGAATATTGTGCTTTGAGTCGCGTGCCTCTGTAGTTTTTGCCCACACGCTGTATCTCCAATAAGATGTTTTGGCGTTCGTCAAGCTGTTCTTGCGTAGGATATTCCCACGTTTCTTGCATCTCGTCGCATATCTTTTTATATCGCAGCGTTTGTTGCAGGTAAACAATCATTTCTTTATCTTTCTTTCTGCGTGCTGCCTGCAATAACAAAGCACAGTTGTTGGCAAAGTAATAATCCGAGCTTTCGTACACCTCTCGAGTTTCTGCTTTCCTGAAACCGCTGTCGTCGCCGGTATATTTGGCCCAGAAATGCGACAACCGTTCGCTGTTGGTAAAGCTGTAATCGGGCGAGTAGATGTTGAAAATATCATAGTCGTGTTGCGGAAAATAACCGCCACAAGCACTTCCTCGAAGGACTGTTACAAGTGCTAACACATTAAGGATGATACATTTTTTCATATTCAGCGGGTAAATATTGAGTGATGTTATGGGTGTTTGCGTCAAACAAAATAATTTCGTTGTGCAACTCGGGCCGCACATTTTCAATGCTGTGTTGTACCTCCTGTAAGTCGGTAAGAGTAACTTTGCGCATCACAACGGTATCTGTAGGCAGTATGGGATATTCGTCTTTACCATGAATAATACCAACAAAGTTACCCTTGCGAAATAACAACTGCCAGCGAAAAATGGGGTAAGCGGCATTCATCGGTAGCGCATATCGCTTTAGAAATCGTAGGTAAGGCTTTACATCTTTGTTGTCTAAAATGGGCTTTTCGCACTGAATGTCCCTAAAATCACCTGTGTTATAGAGCATCAATGTGCCTTTTTCGATGGGTGGAACAGCTTGTGCAAGTTGGTGAAGACGAATAGTAGCCGACAGCGTGATGTGCTTTTGTGCGGCTAAACGGCGCAATTGTTGTAAAAACGAAAAATATACAGCTTGTGTTCGGGGTGTCCAGTCACAGTCAATCTGTATCTCGCGCACTCCTGTAATACCGTTGGTCTTGTTCATTTGCAGAATACGGCGTAACAGTTTTTCTGTCCATGAGGGTGTGCTTTGCATGCAATCGTTGGTAATAAACACTGTGGGTACCACCTCTACACCTTTTGGTGGCACCGTTTGAAACGTTATCGTAGCGTTGGGTACAGCCTCTCCGCCTTTGTTTTTCACCACATCAAAATAGCGTACATACAGTTTGCGTATCTGTTGTGTGCGATAAAAATGTGCTTTTATACTGTCGGTTGCGAATACTGTGCTCCAATAATAAGCCGCGTGCACCCGTTTTCGGTCGCTTCCGGGTTGACAACTCACCATTGCAACTAATGCTAACACTACCACGATTGTTCCCCTCATGACGGTGCAAATATAGCAAATTTAGGCCTCCATTCATTTATTTTGCAGCCGAAATATAAAATATTTGCACCTCATTGGAGAATGTGGGATTGTGTATTTATTGGATAATGATGAGATAATAATGATGAAAGATTGCTTGAACTAAGGTTTCTTCCTTTATTTTAAGTTATTATCATTTTGATAAATGAGTTTTAGGATTGCGTTTCTTATAACTTAGTTTTATTGAAGATTCATCTTAAAAAAGTTCTCTAGCTTATCAAACGGAACAACTCCATTCTGGTTATCGTAGAAGTCGACATGTTTAGCATTGGGTACGATGAATAGCTCCTTGTTGTCTGTCCCTATGCATTTGTAGGCGTCTTCACTCATATATCGCGAATGGGCGTTTTCCCCAGCAACGATGAGTGTTGGTACATTGATTTCATTGGCGTACGTCAGAATCGGGAAATTAAGGAATGAAAGCAGCGTGGTAGCTGTCCAAACCTGATTGGAAATCGACCGTTCGTGGAAGCCTCGTGGTGTTTTATAAAACTCAATATAATCATTTAAGAACTGAGGAACCTTATCGGAAGGGGTATCTGGCATCGCATAACCTGGCGTAGGGGTTCCTTTTTCTGCATCCGTCCAACGAATAGCATTAAGCGAACGCTTCATTTCCAGCCGCATCTCGGGTGTGTTGGCATCAAAATATCCTTTGCTAAATACACGCGCCATATCATACATTACCATCGTAACAACAGCTTTTATACGCGTGTCTATTGCCGTAGCGTTAAGCGCAAAACCACCCCAACCGCAGATTCCGATAACGCCTATCCTCTCTCTATCCACAAAAGGTTGAAGCCCTAAGCAATCCACAGCAGCCGAAAAGTCTTCGGTATTGATGTCGGGTGATGCTACATTACGGGGTTCACCACCGCTTTCGCCCGTATAAGAGGGATCAAAAGCCAAAGTAACGAAGCCTCTTTCGGCCATCGTTTGTGCGTAAAAGCCCGAAGCTTGTTCTTTTACGGCTCCAAACCCACCGCAAACGGCAAGGGCTGCGAGCTTCTTATTTTCGCTGTTTTTCGGGAAATACAAATCCCCAACAAGGCTGATGCCATAGCGATTTTTGAACGATACCTTTTTATATTCAACTTTATTGCTTTGTGGGAAGATCTTATCCCAGCAGCCAGCATTTACTGGCATTTCATTGTTTTTATTCATATTGCTAATATTTGGTTTGTTAAATTTATTCATTATGCATAAATACGCCCTTTACTTTTGCGTATTCTTCTTAAATATAAGCCTATTGCCAAGTATATCAATGTTGGAATAATGCCGAAAAGGGGAGAAACTAAAAGTGTCTTATCGACTGAAATAACGGTAAATCCTTCTGAAATGAGCGGATTAAGAGCGTCTTTCATCGAGTGCATCAACACTACTAATAAGAGTGAACGCGAAAGGAAGAAAATCTCCGTGTACATGATTGTCCAAACACCAATAACCACAAAGCTCACCAAAACAAACAACTCTTTGCTATAAGGGAAGAACATTGTCTGGTAAGCATCGTCTAAGAATACGAGGTTGTATGGTAAGTGCCATATCTGACAGACGAATGCCACCACTAAGTAAATCACCCATTCGTTTTTGGCGAGTTGTTCCATTTTTACAGTGAGATAGCCTCGAAAAGCTGATTCTTCAAAGATGTTTTTGATAAAACCGGGTAAGAAAGCAGCAGCAAAAACAGGGAGAAAGGCAGCTACATTAAACTTGCTTACATCTACCCAACCTAATAGTTTGCCAACAAACAGCGTTATGCCAACAACCACCGGATAGACTACTATAGCAAAGATATACCAGCGAGCGTTTTGCTTGAAACGAGGTTTTAAAGGTAAATCTTTCCAACCATCGCCACCCAAAAGACGAAGCAAAAGCATACAAACGATTGGAGTAGCAATAAAAATCAACGATCCAAGTGACTCTAAATTAGAAGGCTCGCCAAGTAATTGGTTTAACCCAACGCCTATCCATCCGCAAGAAATGGCTGCCAAACTAAATATGGCTACATTTCTGAAAGTATTTGATTTTGCATTCATGTCGTTGAATCTCTTAGGGTTTTATTCCACCACCACATGTGGCGAGAATGTTATCTTTGCGCCGTGTACAAGGCAAGTATCTTCTTAAATCCCATTGTTCTTGTTCATGTCGCTAACATTTTGGCTTATACAATTTATTCGTTAGGCATGAATACACCCTTTACTTTTGCGTATTTTTCTTAAATACAAGCCTATTCCGAGATAGAGCAGTAGCGGGATGAGTCCAAAACTAGGCGACACAAGCAGAGTCTTATCGGGCGAAATAACGGCAAATCCTTCTGAAATTAGTGGGTTGAGCGCGTCTTCCATCGAGTGCATCAACACCACTAACAAAAGCGAACGCGAAAGGAAGAATATCTCCGTGTACATAATTGTCCAAACACAGATGACGAGTGTACTTACTAGAACAAACATCGCTTCACCATAGGGGAAGAATGTAGCCAAGAAAGCGTCATCCAAGAGCACCAGATAGTAGGTAGATGCCATGCTTGCCACACCAGCGCCACCACTAAATAAACCACCCACTCATTTTTAGTGAGTTGCTCCATCTTAACTGTGAGATAGCCTCGCCAAACCGATTCTTCAAAGATGTTTTTGAAAAACTCGGGTAAAAAGGCTGCACCAAGAACGGGAAGGTAGGCTGCGAAGCTAAACTTACTTACATCCACCCAGCCAAATAGCTTGCCAATAAGCAGCGTTATGCCGATAACCACCGGATAAACAGCAATGGCAAACAAGTACCAACGGCTATTTTGCTTGAAGTTTGGTCTCAAAGGAAGGTCTTTCCAGCCGTCACCAGCAAAAAGGCGAAGCAAAATCATGCACACGATAGGTGTGCTGATAAAAATCAATGCGCCAAGTGATTGCAAGTTAGAGGGCTGCCCGAGCAACTTATCTAACCCAACGCCAACCCATCCGCAAACGATAACCACCAAGCTAAATATGGCTACATTCCGAAGCGTTCTTTTATTGGTTCTCATATTTTTGAAGTCATTAATTTATACTGATACGAATATTTCACTGTTTGCCGGGCCTTTATTGATACCGTTTTAAGTACTACAAGCAGGGCATTTGCCTTTTCGGTAGTCAAAACATCATTACCCCAACCCCTACGTTTAGGGGGACATTTCCCATTTGGTCCTGATACATTTATATTAAATTACTTATTTGAAACAGGTCGGAATGATGGCAATACACCATCTATATTCAACGGATTGAGGATCTGAATTGTTTTCTAACCAACACTTCTGCCAAATTCCTTCTTATTAAGGTGGGTTTATTTTAATCTCTCTAAAATTTTATCTTCGTCGTAAACAAGCATACCTACTGCAACCAATGAAGCAATACCATGTGCCAACATCCAACCTTTAGCAATGCTATTCTTCAGCTCTTCATCAGATAGGTTTCGGCATTCCTCACTCTTTCTCATTATTTCTACCACTCGCTCACTTTCTGGGAAAATGTCAGTTAGCTTCACATTTATAATGTTATCCATGTAAAACGCTTTGAATAGGGCAGGTTCAGTGTACGCCATACGCACATATCCCAATCCTAAATCCATGAATGGATCACCTGTTTTCGAGTAACCGAGCATGACGTTTTGAAGATACGGGAGGGCCTTTTTACAAATTTCGGCTTTTAGGTCGTTCATATTTTTATAACACCAGTAGATGGGTTGGGTTGAACAACCTATCTTTTTGGCAATGTTTCGGGCAGATAGCACCGAGAAGCCTTCTTGTCTTACCATCTCGAAAGCGGTTTCTATAATCACTCCTTGAGATATTATTGTTGATTTCGGCATAAGCTTTATTATATAACTATTGTAATATAACAGATGTTATGTTTGCAAAAGTAATGCTTTTTCTCCAACTAACAAAGATTTAAATCATAAAAGATGAGAATGTTGTTTTTAAGTAGCATACAACACTTTCTATCCCTAACTTGTGTAAAAGCATAGGTTTTAGCTTGCAAAAGCTATGCTTTTACTGCCTAAAACATCATCTTTTAGGGTGCAAAACATCATCTTTTGAAGGGTAAAACCTATGCTTTTAGAATCCGAAAGATATGGTTTTAGAGCGTTTCAAAAGGGTAAGTAACGAGAAAGAGCTATTTAAAAATACGCAAAAATCTAATTATCAACAATATACATAATTTTAAAATCCTTGCGATTTTACGAACTAAGAACAAGTTGGCTGATTTCGTTAGCACTCTTGTGGGGTTATTCCCGATTTCTTGCCAATGCGATAAGTAACAAATGGTAACTAAATGGGGTAGGGAAGATAGTGTGCAAGTAGAAGGTTACATCAGCAAATAAAGCAGCCCTTTTGTTGGGCGTCGGCTATCAATAAGTTGAAAACAGGGTCGTGTTTCAGAGTTTCTGAATGACCCGTTATCAACATCTGACAGCGTGCACGTGTAAGTGCTACATTGAGTTTACGGTCAATAATACGCCCGTTTTCTTCAAAACTGTTGGCGGTAAGAAAGTCGAGTTGATAGCGATTTTGCACCGTAAACGAGTAGATAATTACATCACGCTGCGAGCCTTGATAGCGTTCTACTGTGTCGATGGTGATGGTATCGAGTTCGGGTAAATGGAGTTGAGCAATGGCTTGACGTATCATGGCTATCTGGTTGCGGTAAGGAACGATAACACCCACCGTTTGATTGGGGTCGAAACGCTGTCCGTAAAAGCGATGAATACGCTGTAATAGCTCTGCTACCAACTGTGCTTCGGCGGTGTTAACCTTGTCCGAGAGGTTGGGTTGGCGGCATGTTGGCGAGTTGAAAAACAAGAAGCGATGTGCTTTGAGCAGATCGTCGAGGGGGCATTGCGAGGGCAGTCGGTAGGGTAATGATTTTTCTTTCTGATGCTCACAAGGTACAATGCCGAGTTTTTCTTCGGCATAAAACATTTTGGTAGGAAAGTCGGCAACATCCGGGTGCATACGTCCCTGCTTTGAAAGAATACCGATGAAATGCGTTCTGCCTTGTTGTTGCTCTCTGTGAATAAGGCGTTCGAAGAGTGATTGGCGGCAGTCGGTCAGTCCGATACCGTTTAACAAGGGGTCGTTAACTGCTGCCTGTGTCGCATTTTGCCGCACAACGGCAGGCAGTTGCTTGTAATCGCCAATAAGAACAAACTTGTCTATGGCAGGCATCGCCTCTGTTTTAGGCGACATGGGTTGTTTCGAAGCTTGCTCGCCAGAGTAACAAGAAGATAGCAAACCGATGATGTTGGGTTCTAAAATCTGCGATGCCTCGTCGATAACCGCCAGCGAAAAATGTTTCAACGCAAAGATGTAAGGGTGCGATTGCAGTGTAGAGGTGGTGCCGACGAATATCCGGGTATTGATGATACGTTCGCGAATAGCATCCATTTTGGGGTTGTCATCCGCCAGCTTATTCAACAGATAGGGTCGAAAGCGTGCGTCGCAACTATATTCGTTACCCATTCTTATAAAGGGAATGTCGGTCTTACACAACATGCTGCATATCTCGTCGACCGCCCGATTGGTGTACGAGAGTAATAAGATGTTGTTTTTTTCTTCTTCAACAATAAATCGCAGCGCCATCGAAGTCTTGCCTGTTCCAGGCGGACCAACGAGCAAAAAGTAATCTTTTGCCTGTTTGATTTTCAGCAAAATGTCGTCGTAATCGGGATGATAGCTGCGCGAAAGGGTGGCACAAGCATCACAACGGGGCTCGCGTTGAGAGAGAAGCAGCGCTCGGCGGTCGGTGTTGGCTGTGGCAAAACGGTGTAGTGCCCGCATGGAAGAGGTGCTGCCTACATCGCTTGTGGCATGTTCGATAACAAAAGTGTTGTTTTGTTGCAGCACATCGGCATTTTGCAGACCATCGTTCAGGTGCACTGTCAGCGTCTTTACCGTCAATTCTGCCAGTACGCCTTTAAAGAGGATGTGCTTTCTTGCATCGGGTTCCTCGTCTGCATCGCAGGCATAAAGATAAACCATATCTCCTTGTCGAAAATTGGGAAGAAAGTCGTCTTCCTGTTCGGGAATGGTTAGTGTAACCGTGTCTAACCCGTTATAGCTGTTGCTTGCCTCTATTTTTGCGAGCTGTAAACCTGTAAAGATGTTGCCCGTTTCGCGTTTTTCGGCAGTCGGCATCTGCCAAAGGTCGGCGCTGCTATTGCCTTTTCCCGCCTCAGAACCTACCTTGGCCAGTTGTTGTTCGCGGTAAACAAACGTCATCATTCTGCAAAAATAAGCCCGTTCGAGTGGCGAAAGGTTGTGCAAAGGATGTGTTACAGCGCTGATTCGAGGATAAATAAACTTATTGTAAAAAGGCGAATCAAGGCCAGCTTCGTTCAGTGTTTCGGGCAAAAGTTTGTCAATAACCTGCTCAAAACCTGTTTGGGCTATATTGAAATCTTGCGAAACGATTTCGTTGCGTAACTGTATGGCTTTGTGAAAAAGTTGTTGCAGATAGCTCACCACAATCAGTCCGTTGGGCAAAGGATATTTAGAGTAGAGCAAACGGATGTCGGCATGGCTATTACCAAGATGAAAATTATGGCGCAAAACCCCGTAGTAGAGCAGCAACTGAACGTAATGTTCTTCTTTTTGAAAACTACCGTAAGTGTTGGTTTGATAGCGTTCGATGTTGTAGTTGGTACCCGATTTCTGTTCAACCAACAACCTGAAGTCGGTTGTCATCAAGTCGACACGCCCTTGTAAGCCCAACTGTTCGCACACGAACGAAGGTTCGAGAATGGCTTTTGAACGGTCAAAGACTTCCGATTTACTCTCAAACAATTGGCTTACAATTTGTTGGATATTTTGCGCTTGCTTGATAGCAGCCTCCTTAAAGGGTATCCGAGAGTTGAGGTCGGGACAGGTACAAAACTCCAACATCCGCTCTTTAAAGGTGTTAGTAAAGGTTTGTTGCCAGTTGTAAGCGTGCTTGTTATTGATAATATCATCAAGTGCTGCCCCGGCAAAACTACCCAGAAGAATGGCTTGCGAATTGGCATGGGGCATTATTCGCTGAACGGTGTAGGTTAAAGGGTGGTGTCCGTAGTCGGTGAAACAGCGGGCAATGGCACTTATATCCACCAGAAAGTCGGGCTCTACGATAACCAATCGGGGGATGAGAACGTTTCCGCGTGTTGCGCAATCTAATAAATTTATCTGCATTCCGGCAGATAGTAGGGTGCGCAGATAGGTTAAATGGGGTGCCGAGCAGTCTATTTGCAGGGGTGTTTCGGCTTCATATCCATCCGCATCTGCCCATAAAAGAGCATCGTTCCATCGTTGCACAATCGCCCGAATATATTTATAGTCAATGTGCGGGCGTTTTTCGTAAGGTCTGTTTTGTGTGGGAATGCGCCCTACAAGCGTGTTAGGAATGTGTACTTCGTACACGGCCGAAATGAAAAGACATAACGCCCGGCAGTGATAGGCTAAGTCATCGGCGGTCAAAAGGGCGTTGCGGTTGCTGTCGCGACGCATCTGCTGAATGGCCACCACATCTCGCACGGGCACCCGATGTTGTTTACAGAGAAAGTTTACTTTGGAAAAAAGATTGCCGAAAGCCTGTTGGCTGTTGCGCAAAGCACCATCGCACGCCAACGCCAACGTATCGTGCAATCGTCTGTTTACAGTGTGCGGGTCAGACGAATAGAGCGACAATATATCGCCAACGCGCTTGAAAAGCTCGTCGGGAGTGATGTAAGAGTTACTCATGAACAAAGCGATGAGAGGGCGTTACGCCTGTGTTTGGGCCGTTTTCAATAAATGCGTATCGGCTGATGTTTACTTTCTACTGAGCGAATAAGGCGCATCTGAAGTAGCCGTACCTCGTTGTCGGTTGGGCGTTGAGCTTAATTTGAACATCAGTTGAGCACCCGACAGCAGCTCATGATGGGTAACATAATTCTTCGTATATGGTGCGTTGTTAAATGTCATATCGGCAATATAGCGATTTTTCTCGCTGTTGTCGGGTGCCGATATAACCGTTGTTTTACCGTTGGGCATGTGCATAACCACCCGTTTAAAGTAAGGAACGCCCAGCGCATATTGCTGACTTCCGGGACAAACAGGGTAAAAGCCGAGTGCAGAGAATACATACCAAGCCGATGTCTGACCATTGTCTTCATCGCCGCAATAACCGTCCGGAGCGGCAGAATACAATCTGTCCATCACTTCTCTCACCCAATATTGGGTCTTCCAAGGCTCTCCTGAATAATCATAAAGATAGGTGGCGTGTTGTATTGGTTGGTTACCGTGTGCGTAATTACCGAAATTCATAATCTGCATTTCACGTATTTCGTGTATCACCTGACCGTAAGCACTGGCGTCAAAGATAGGTGGAAGGTTGAAAACAGAGTCGAGCATGGCGTTAAACACTTTTTTTCCACCCATTAAATTGATTAATCCCTGAGGGTCGTGAAATACCGACCAAGTGTAATGCCAGCTGTTTCCTTCGGTAAAAGCATCCCCCCATTTCAACGGGTTAAACGGCGTTTGGAAGCTGCCATCGCTGTTTCTGCCCCGCATCAAACGTGTTTCGCGGTCAAAAACATTACGATAATTCAGTGCTCTTTTGCGATAAACCTCAATCTCTTTCTTTGGTTTACCCAAAGCTAACCCCAGCTGATAGATGCACCAATCATCGTAAGCATACTCCAAAGTGCGTGCTACGCTCTCGTTGATTTTTACATCATAGGGCACATAACCCAGTTTGTTGTAATGCTCAAAACCCCATCTTCCGGTCGACAGAACGTGAGGATGCACAGCGTTGGCACCGTGGGTAACGGCTTGCCACAATGTTTCAGCGTCGTATCCGCGTATACCTTTGAGGTAAGCATCGGCTACAACAGATGCCGAATTGTTACCTACCATGCAGCCACGGTGGCCCGGACTGGCCCATTCGGGTAAGAAACCGCTCTCTTTGTAAGCATTAGCCAATCCTTCTTGAACGCCCTGACTCACTTCGGGATACATCAAATTTAATAATGGGAACAAACTTCTAAACGTATCCCAAAAGCCTGTATCGGTGTACATACGGCCCGGAAGTACCTCGCCGTTATAAGGACTGTAGTGTACCGGATGGCCTGCTGCGTTATATTCGAAGAACTGACGGGGGAACAACAACGACCGATAAAGACACGAATAGAAGGTACGCAGATGGTCGATGTTATCGTCTTTCACCTCAATACGGCTCAAAACATCGTTCCAACGCTGTCTTCCTTTTTCCTTTATTTCGTCCAACGAGTGATTGCCCAGCTCTTTCAGGTTTATCCAAGCCTGCTCTTCGCTGATAAACGAAGAGGCAATTCGCACGCTCACCTGTTCGCCTCTGCGGGTTTTAAAACCAACGATGGCACCGGCATGGTCGCAACTCGATGTGGTGGAAGAGGCCGATATAACTCCGTCTTTCACGGTATATACATAGTCAAAGGGACGTTCAAACTCCATTACAAAGAAGTTTTTAAAGCCCTTGGGCACGCCTCCGCTGTTTCTTGTACTATAACCCACAATCTTTTTTTCGTTCGGTAGCACCTTGATATACGAGCCCCGATTGAATGCATCGATAACAAACGATGCACTGTCGGTTTGAGGAAAGGTCATGCGCATAATCACTGCACGTTCTGTAGGAGCCATTTCGGCCGTCAAATCATAGTCTGCCAGATACACTTTATAATAATAAGGACGTGCCGTTTCAGCCTTATGCGAGAACCAACTGGCGCGTTTGTCCTCGTTAAAAACAATTTTTCCGGTGGTCGGCATCACTGAAAACTGCCCGTAATCGTTGATCCACGGGCTGGGCTGATGTGTTTGTTTCAGTCCTCTTATCTTTTCAGCACCATAGGTATAAGCCCATCCGTCGCCCATTTTTCCTGTTTGCGGCATCCAGAAATTCATTCCCCATGGCATGGCAATGGCGGGATACGTGTTGCCTGTTGATAACTGATAACTCGATTGTGTGCCTACAAGTGTGCTCACAAAGTCAACCGGTTCGGCCGCAGAAAGTGTGTTCGCAGCACTCAAAAATAAAGCAACAAATACTGATTTGATGATTCTTTTCATGCGTGATATGAAGTTTAGGTTTTGTGCAAAGGTACAAAAAACTACCTGATTATCGATAAAACTGCCGTGTTTCTGCTATCTTTGCACTGATAACTTCTGTATCTCTGTACAATGGAAAAATACAGAATGGTATCAAAATAACCCTTAACAGAACCAACGATGACCACCAATCAGCATATGGAAGCATTTAAGCGACAACACCTTAGAGCGTGTCAGTTAAAGCAATTGTCGATACTCGAGGAGATCGAGGGTATTTGTCGGCGGCATGATATTGCGTATTGGCTCGATGGCGGCACTTTACTCGGGGCCGTAAGGCATGGTGGGTTTATTCCGTGGGACGATGATATAGACATCGCCATGCGGTTGGAGGATATGCGTAAGTTTGTAGAAGTGGCTCAAAAGGAGCTGCCCGAAGGCTTGATTTTGCAGTCGCCTTATATTGACAAGCGGTTAAAAGAGCCGATAACAAAGGTGAGAGATACCAATTCTTTTTTTGTTGAACCGGGTGATAACTTTGCGGAGAGCTATGAAAAGGGGGTCTATGTAGATATTTTTCCGTTTATTCCGTATCCTGCTTTACCGCGCAAGCTGATTAAACGGCTTACATTAGGTATATCAAGAAGTTACTCTATCCTGCACAAAGCCCATTATTACAGTCTTCGTTCGTTTGCCGAATTCTTTTGGTTTGGCGGTAAATATGCCCTTTATCGTGCGATATGGGGAGTGCTGTGTTGCTTTTTTCCGAAGAAAAACAAGTATATCTCTAACGTATTAGTCAACAACGGATATGGCATAACCCATCGTTGTGAGAGCGTTTTTCCGCTTGGCGAGATGACATTTGAAGGTAAACAGTTTAGCGTACCTGCAAATCCTGATGCGTATTTAAAGGATCTTTATCGGCATTATATGGATATTCCACCGGTCGAAAAGCGTAAAATTCATTCTGTATTTTTATTGGAAAGTCTCACCAATGAGCCGCTTTCCAAAGCTGAAGAAAACCCGTCTGCCCGCTGACGGACTTTCTTTTTTATCCTCTCAGCTTATTTACTAAGTATCTGCAGCTGGTTGCCGCCCACCTTGGCTGCCATCACCGAGAAGCTACTGCCTGCCGAACCGTATATTGTTTGTGTAGCAGCCAGCGTCCACATTGCGGCCAAACCGCTTCTGATGCCGCTTATATCGCTGCGCGATGCAGGCGTTTCGGGTGTGATGATACGGTCTGCAAAGCGACTGCGAAGCGTGTCTTTTGTGGCTTCATCGTCTGTAGCAAGGAAGAACCGAGCATCTTCGTGTACCTCGATCTCATGTTCAACGGCATCGATAAACATACTGATTGGACTGCGTTCTATGGATTCCCGGTTGTCCGTACGTCGGATATGTAACCCAAAAGTATGGTCGGTGAAGGACATTTGATATCGTTCTACCTCTCGAGGACGGCCTGCACAGGATGGAAAAGGCTTCTATAAAGTGCATTTTCAACATTGCCAAAGTCTTGATAACAACTCATATAGCTCTTCTTTCCCACAGCCCAAGTTTCAAAATCAAATGCTTTCTGTTTCAGTGGTGTCACCTGCCACTCGTCAATGCGTTGTTCAAAACGGAGCAACTGATACAAAAGCGGCAGTTTGAAGTTACGTTTGCGAGGTCTGTCCAGCGTCAGAATGTCTTGTTTTTCAGCCTCGCGCACGCAGAAACATTCTGCCGAGAGGGGCTCGAAGATACTGTTAAAAGGTGCATTTAATGCCCAATCGCAAAACCATACGGCCTCTGTTTGCACACCAGTGTGTTGCGATAGGTTGTAAGCTGATGCCAAGGCACGCATCCGATTGGCTAATCCGCCGGACGGAACAAAAAGCAAATATTCTTTATTCATTGGTTTTTATTCGATGGGGAGCAATAGATCTCTGTCCCGAAAAGTTTGTTTGAACGCACTACAAAAGTAAGAAAAAATGCCGAAATCATTTATCCCGACCTCTCCTGAAGGTAAAGGTGAAAGGGCGAACAGGTAAAAAAGTAAAAAAATGGAGCTACAACATTGTTGCAATGGATGGTATTATAACAGTCAAGCTGTAGTGACACACAGTTCGTGTGTTTTTTATTGTTGGATTGATGGGTAACGCAAAAGCGGCAAAAAGGTTGTAGAAGTAGCGAAGAATAATGAGCGCATTTAATGAAATATCTTACACAAGTTGTGTATACCTACACGATTTGTGAAATAAAATTTACCCCGGCGATTCGATCGTCGGGGTAAAATATTTTTTTATCTTAACGCTTATGGCAATGATAACCCTAACTTATTTCAATTTGGAAGTGCTTGGTTGCCATGCAGCTGCTATTTAAACTCGCTACGAGCTTTGGCTCTGCTCTTGGTTATAATCTGGCGGATGCGGTTCATGTCGAATTTAGTTTGACGGTCGTAGGTGTAGATACCGTTTTTTTCTTGCTCCACATCGGTAATCTGTGTAAAGCAAAAACCGGCGATATGGTCGGTAGCCAGCACTGCTGAAACCTGTCCTTCGAGACGTGTATAAAACTCTTCAAGCGTTTTCGGACCATTACCATAGCCCCAAAACTCGTCGCTGGCAGATATTTCTGACGCATTGGTTTTCTTCACCCATGTAATTCCGCCAAACTCGTCAAGCATGTAACACTCGCCCTTGTAGGGTGCGCTAGCTCGCTTTTGTAGAATGTAGGGACTACCGTCTTTGTCCAGTGCCAGCTGCAGATACAGCTTCAGACGGTCTTGTTCGTAGGTGTGCTCGGAAAAGATGTCGGTAAATCCGGCGTGCATTCCGCCACTGGCAGCTGATACAGGACGTGTGGGGTCTATACGTTTGGTCATAAAATAAAGGTCGTTAGTCAGTCGGGCACGCTGCTCATCGATGTCTTCTTTCCACGACTCGTTTAGCGGTGACCATGCTATAATACAAGGCGCGTTGTAGTCGCGATGCAGACATTCGTCCCATTCGCTGAGCATATTGCGTGCTGCTACGGGGTTGGTCCAATCCATTCCCCAGCTGGCATATTCGCCCCATGTAAGATATCCCAATTTGTCGGCCCAATAGAGGTAGCGCTGCTCGAAAACTTTCTGGTGCAGACGCGCGCCATTAAAACCGGCCTGTTGTGACAGAACGATGTCGCGTTTCAGCTCTTCATCGGTTGGAGCTGTCCACTGTCCGTCTGGATAATAACCTTGGTCGAGCACCAAGCGCAGATAGTAGGGTGCGTTGTTGAGGTAAAATTCGCGGTTGCGAATTTCTACCTTACGCATCCCCGCATATGCTTTCACGTAATCGGCAACGGCTCCGCGTTCATTTTTCACCGTCAGTTCGATGTCGTAAAGAAATGGTGATTCGGGCGACCATGTCTTTACTTTGCTCATCTTAGCTACCACGATAGAGCTGTTGGCGGCAGTAACCTCCTGCCGGAATACCGTTTTTGCCCCCTCTTTCACTTTTACTTCGAGTTTATAACCCGGCTCTATTTCGTAGTAAGAAGGTTCGAAAACAAACTGTTTGTTGTCCAAATCGGGGGTGATGCGACATGCTTTCAGTCCGCCTTTGGCAATCGGTTCGAGCCAAACAGTTTGCCAAATACCCGTTACGCGAGTATAAAAGCACGAATAAGAATGTAGCCTGTCAGACTGTTTTCCGGCACCCTGGACTCGTGAACGTATGTCGTCTTGAACATGGACGACAAGATTATTGTCAGCACCGAAGTTAACATAAGGTGCAATGTCTACCGCAAATGATGCCGAACCACCGAAGTGTTCTTGCACTCTATGCCCGTTAATATAAATGGTCGAACGGTAATCCACGCCACCGAAATTCAGCATTACGTGTTTGCCTGTCCAACTTTGGGGAATGTGTAATGTGCGTTGGTACCACATGGCATTGATAAAATCTTTGTGTCCGACGCCCGATAAGGAACTCTCGGGACAGAAAGGAACGATAATTTTGCTACCGAAGCCTGTTGATTTCTCATATCCCTGTTCGGCTCCGCTGTTGCCAAAGTCGAAAATGTACGTCCATGTGCCGTTCAGATTGGTCCATTCTGACCGCTCAAACTGTGGACGCGGATACTCGGGCCGCGGCATATCGGCGGCATTTACGGTAAAAAATATAGCCGCGAAAACGACTACAAACGATAATCTAAAGGTTCTCATTATGGTTGTTTACTAATTAAAAGTTATTCGTTTCGGATTTCAAAATTACCCCTTTTGCATCTTTTGTTCCAAACAAACAACATAAAAAGTGGCTACAACCGGTATCTTTGGTCGGTTTGTTCTATCTGTGGCGGATTTGTTGCATTACCAATGTTGAGGTGGATGCGTAACAATGACATTGGAAGAAAGTAGTTGATGCGCTACCATCAGTGTTTCTTTACCTCCGAATTCAGCAGTTTCAAGTATGCGCCATAACCGTTTTTCTCCATTTCAGCTTTAGGAATAAAACGCAAAGAAGCACTGTTGATGCAGTAGCGTAAGCCTCCACTCTCTTTCGGTCCATCGTTAAAAACATGTCCCAAGTGTGCATTTCCTTTGGCACTTCGCACCTCCGTGCGACTCATTCCGTGCGATTTGTCGCTTAGACGTTTCAACAAATGATTGTCGATAGGTTTCGAAAAAGCAGGCCATCCGCATCCTGACTCAAACTTATCTGTTGATAAAAAGAGAGGTTCACCTGTGGTGATATCTACATAAATGCCCTCTCTGAACTCTTTGTTATATTCGTTTTGATAGGGCATCTCTGTGCCAGCGTTCTGCGTAACCTCGTATTGCAATGGCGTTAGTTGACTTTTTAAAGTTTCGCTTGAAGGCTTTTCGTAAACCTGCTGTTTGGTTTCAGACCGGTTAACGTTGCGTGCCCACTCGAAGAGCGCTTTCGGAATATGGCAATACCCTGATGGGTTTTTATCCAGATAGTCCTGATGATAGGTTTCGGCGGCATAAAAATTCTTCAGTGGCAATACTTCAACAACCACCGGTTTGTCGTATGCCTTGCTCAGTTTTTCTTTTTCTGCCAGAATTAATGGAAGGTCGTCGGGGTCGGTATAATATATCCCCGTGCGATACTGCGTACCCCTATCGCCCCCTTGACGGTTAAGTGTTGTTGGGTCGATACTTTGAAAGTAGAGTTGCAAAAGCAGGGAAAGAGGCAGCACTTCGGGGTTATAAACTACCCGTACAGCCTCTGCAAAACCTGTTTTATCGGTGCAAACCTCCTCGTATGTAGGGCCTGTTCCGTTACCGTTGGCATATCCTGTTTCTGTGTTTAATACGCCGTTTACTTGTTTCAAGAAATGTTCCGTACCCCAGAAACAGCCTCCGGCCAAATAAATTTCTGTTTGTTTGTTCATCGTTTTTTCTTTATTTTCGAGTTTTTTACCACATCCTGTGCAGCAAACACATAGTGCACCACATAGCAAAAAGATGAATTTATACATTCGTTTTCCCATGTTCAGTTAATTTTGAGTTAGGTAGCAAAGCTATATAAAAAGTGCTGTTTTGCAAAATATTTTATATCTTTTTATCTGCTTCAATGTAGAATAAATATTTATCTTTGCTGCATATTCATCGGCTTAGACCAAGTTTTAAGATGCTGTATTTGCATCGTTTAGTTTTTCGTTTGCAAGATAGGGGCGAACGATTGGTCTACCAATGGTAAAGCATATTCACTAAAAAGGAACACTATGAACGGAAACATGCAACGAAAGTGGTGCTGCATCATCGTATTTTTGGCAGCGATGTTTGGTGCAATACCTGCACAGGCACAGCATTTTGATGGAAAACGACAAGAGCACTATGGTTACGGACTGGATCGCAACAATGTGTTTTTTAACGGACAACTGGTAGTAGGGGTAGACAGGCGCAGCTTTACGTATCTGGGCTACGGTTATGCTAAAGACCGCTACCGGGTATTTTACAAAGGAAAAATTTTGCCGGGAGCTGATCCGCGCACGTTTAAGGTGGTGGGCGATGAGGAATACGATGACGTATGGCAGCCCCAAACAGGGCGTCAGCCCTACGACCGAGGCGGATATACTGATCGTTTTGACCGTCTGCCCGACCAGCTTTTGCCCGGTAACAGCTTAGGTCAAGGTTACTCGCAAACGCCCGATGATGTGTTTTTCAACGGTCGAAAGATTGAAGACGCTATGAAATCAACCTTTCAAGTATTAAAAGACGGCTATGCCAGAGACGCTTTTAACGTGTATTACATGGGTACAAAGATAAGCGATGCCATGCAATCTACTTTCCGTGTAATGATAGACGGCTACGCCAAAGATGCCTTCAATGTTTACTTTTGGGGTCGCAAGATACCCGATTGTCATGAAAGTACCTTCGAATGTATGGGTAACGGCGTTGCCAAAGACGCCTATAACAAGTTTTATATGGGCAGAAAAATTGAATGGTAACGCGCCTGCAAGCATCATACAGCAGGCTGGTTGCAACTGTAGAAATGTTTCCGACAACGTCGGCAGATTTTTCTACACCCGTATCCGATTCGTTTTCTTTGTTTGCAGAGCTTCTTCTACGGAAGAAATACTCCCGACAACGTCGGCAGAGTTTCTACCACGGAAGAAATGTTCCCCGCAACACTGGCAGAATTTCTACCACGGAAGAAATGTTCCCCGCAACGCTGGCAGGATTTCTACCACGGAAGAAGCTAAAATAACGTGAGTTCGACGAATTATAAGTGTCTATAAATTTGGTGATTAGCGAAATTTGTTGTAATTTTAAGGTATTGATATACAAATAATTACAAACAAAAATCGCTATGG
>NZ_BAKN01000003.1 GCF_000614205.1 Hoylesella saccharolytica JCM 17484 | reverse complement strand
AATTTAATTTCTCAATACAAAGAATAAAAGGTTGTCAACGCCGCGAAATGGTTAAGGGCATCGTTTCGTTCTTTACTTTTAGCGAATTATAAAAGGTGGGTGCAAAAAAAAATAGTGCGTCCACCTTTGTCTTGTTATGTAATCCCCCCAAAAAAGTGAAAGGGTGAAAAGTGAAAAAGGTAAAAAGAAAAGTGGGAAAGTGAAAAGGTGCAGACGTCTACATCCTTTCACCTTTTTACTTTTTTACCTTCTAATTATGCTTTTATCTTTGCCTCGTGCAGCCCTTTTATCTTTTTTAAACTGTTGATAATTTGCAGAGTTTCGTCGCGGTCGTGCACCCGAAGTTTGATGACTCCGTTGAATAAACCATTGTCAACCGAGATGGTGATGTTGCGTATATCAATATTGAGCTGGTTGGAAATAACGTCTGATAGGTCGCGAAGTATGCCTTGACGGTCGATGCCTTGTACTTCTATCGTTGTTTCAAACAACTGATTGCGGTGCATATCCCATTTGGCATCGAGAATACGGTTGCCAAAGCTTGATTTTAATCTGTTGGCCACGGGGCACGAGCGCTTATGAATTTCGATGCGGCGTTTGTTGTCTATAAAACCGAGAATATCGTCGCCGGGAATAGGGTGGCAGCAGTTGGGAAAGATGTATTTGTGTATGCTTGCTTCGGTGATGATGCAGGGTAGTTTTTTGTTAAACTCTTTGTTGGCAATGAGCAAACCGTCGGTATCGGTTGTTTGGAGCTTTTTCTTATCGCTGTCAAGAAAGGGTACGTATCTGCGCCAACTCAATGTATTGTTGGTTTTCTTCTTTCCAAGTATATGGTCGACGTCTTTATCGTCGGGTCTAAAACGGTTTTCGCCGGCTGCCTGATAAAGCTCTTCATGGCGTGCAAATCCATGCAACTCGCAAATTTTATCAACAATGGATGTTGTCAGTTCAAGTCCTTTACTTTCAAGCCATTCTTTTAGGATGTTTTCGCCAACTCTTTGTTTCTCACGATTGTCGCGGCGTAAGATGGCTTGTATTTTTCCGCGTGCTTTGGCCGTAGATACGAAATTGATCCACGAGGGGTCTACATGTTGCGATTTAGAGGTGAGGACTTCTACCTGATCGCCACTTTGAAGCTTGTGACTGAGGGGAACGAGGCGATGGTTGACTTTGGCACCGATACAGTGGCTACCGAGAAAGGTGTGTAGCTGAAAGGCGAAATCGAGCGCGGTACAGCCAGCGGGAAGGGTTTTTATTTCTCCCTTTGGGGTAAAGACAAATATCTCGGAAGCAAAGAGGTTTAGCTTGATAGCATCGAGAAAGTCCATTGCATCAGGCTGTGGATCGTCGAGAATTTCTTTGATGGTGCGTAGCCAATTGTTCAGTTCGCCCTCGTCTTCAGTAATTTCATCTCCCGCCTTATATTTCCAATGGGCGGCAAATCCCTGTTCGGCAATTTCATTCATCCGGTCGCTGCGAATTTGAACTTCTATCCATCGGCCCTGCTTGCTCATCAGGGTTACGTGAAGCGCCTGGTATCCGTTTGCTTTGGGATGGTTGAGCCAGTCTCTCAGGCGGTCGGGGTGCGACTTGTATATCTGACTGATTTTAACGTAGATGTTAAAGCTTTCGTTGATTTCTTCTTCTCTTTCTTTGGGTGTAAAGATGATACGCACAGCAAGGATGTCGTAAATTTCTTCAAAAGTAACGTGCTTGCTTTGCATTTTGTTCCAGATAGAGTAAGGGCTTTTTATACGTGCCTTGATTTCGTATTTAATACCCATCTGGTTTAGAGCTTCGCGAATAGGGTCGGTGAATTGCTTGAAAAGGATATCGCGCTGTTCTTGGGTAGAGGCCAGTTTGGCTTGTATGGAGGCGTATTCTTGCGGATGCTCGAATTTGAAGCTGAGATTTTCGAGCTCGGTTTTTATCTTGTTAAGGCCGAGTCTATTGGCTAATGGTGCATAGATGTAAAGCGTTTCGCCTGCAATTTTATACTGTTTGTTGGGCGGTTGGCTGTCAAGCGTACGCATGTTGTGCAGGCGGTCGCAAATTTTGATGAGAATGACGCGTATATCATCACTCATTGTAAGCAACAATTTCTTGAAGTTCTCTGCCTGTTCTGATGTATGATTGCCGAATATGCCACCTGAAATTTTAGTTAAGCCGTCGACAATTTGCGCAATCTTCGGCCCAAAGATATTTTCTATATCTTCGACGGTATAGTCGGTGTCTTCAACGACATCATGAAGCAATGCAGAACAAATGCTGGTAGACCCAAGTCCCATTTCTTCGCAGGCAATTTGTGCTACTGCTATGGGGTGCATAATATAGGGCTCGCCCGACAATCGGCGAACCCCTTTGTGTGCTTCGCGGGCAAAGTTGAAAGCCTTGGTAATGATATCCTCTTTTTTGCGATGTGGCGATGCCATATAGCAATCCAGCAGATGTCTGAATGCAGTGTTTACCATTCGGTCTTCTGCAAGTTCTTTCTCTTTATCCTTGTCTTTTGTCTGATTATCGTCCATCTTTTCTGCTGTATATAAATAGAGAAATCGATTATTTTACTCTTAATTTCTTTCCTGATCGTATACTAGACCCACTGATGTTATTTAATTTCTTCAGTTGTTTTACAGTTGTATGGTTACGAGCAGCAATTTCAGATAATGTATCTCCATCTTTTATGGTGATACTTTTTTCTCCTTTCTTCTTCTCTTTTTTATTACGTTTGTTATGTTTTTTATGACTTCCTTTTTCCGATTTAATACGGTTACTATTATAAAAAAGCGCAGTTTCTTTTACTTCTACTTCTTTCCTCTTGCTAAGTTCATCTCTATTATATGCAAAAATATCTTTTTCTTTATCAATAAATTGATTCACCATTCCTGCTGGAAGACGGAGTATAGACGGTGTTGATGCCCCACATACAATGTTCTTTCTGTATTGTGGGTTAAGGGCTTTTAGTTCGTCTATCTCGATATTGAGTACACCAGCAATTTGTTCAAAATAGATATCGCAATTAACCACCACTGTATCTGTCTTGACAGGTAACTTGGCCGCCATCGGACAGATGTTGTGCTCACAATAATAATTCATAATATAATTCGCAGCAATAAAAGCAGGAACATAGCCGCGAGTTTCTCTTGGCAGGTAGGGGTATATCTTCCAATAATCTCTTTCACCCTTTGCACGATGTATAGCTTTGTTTATATTATGTGGTCCTGCATTGTAGGCGGCAATAACTAGGTTCCAATCTTTGAAAATTCTATAAAGATCACTCAAATAATGGGCAGCAGCATATGAAGACTTTTCGATATCGCTACGCTCGTCTATGAGCGAATTCACCTTTAGTCCATACTGTTTTCCGGTTGTTAGCATAAATTGCCACAAACCCGTGGCTCCTACTCTTGATACTGCTTTTGGATTAAGGGCTGATTCTATAACAGGTAGATATTTTAGTTCCAATGGCAGATTATATGCCTCTAACGCTTGTTCGAATATGGGAATATAAAAGTTGGATGCTCCTATCATATAGCTGATAGAGTGGCGTAAACGGCCACTATATCTATCAATGAACTTTTGCACAACTTCATTATAAGGCATTTCGATAACTGTGGGCAGTTTATGGAGTCGCTCAATGAATACTTCCTTAGGAAAAGAGGGATTTACGTCCGGCATATTACAGTCGGGGGAAGGCTTAAGATATTTTTTTACATAGTATTGATACAATAGACTATCTAATTCATTGGTCATGCTTTCAGGTAAATCAATTACTTCATTGTTTCCATTTTCCGTAGTCACAGTAATTTCTTTATCATCCTCAGTATTTGTTTGTGCAAGGAGAGGTGTTGCACAACTTAAAATTATTGCGACTATCAGTAAATAAATCTTTTTCATTTTAGTATTTCTTTATTTTGTGTAAACAATAGACAATGTGTTTATATTAAAAGATTAGGCATCCATGTAGACCGATGGCTGAGGGTGAATTAAGCGAATTTCTTTGAGCAGTACTAAAAACAGTGGGCTCAATTCGTAAACTTAATTTATCTGAAATGTCAAATTCCGAAAGTGAAGCATCTACATATGCATCGATAATTGAAAGTGCATATACACCAAGCATGCAAAAAAAACTCAGATCTCGCCAACGGCGATATCTGTCCTTTCTTCTTCTGAATATGTCTTGATATTGTGTTATGTTACTTGATGTAATTTTGGTTCCGAGATGTAAAAAATGATTATAACTTTCGGTCGATGGATCGCTATCCATAATATCTAGATAAGCTTGTGAGTAATCTTTGAACATCGTATTATTCCATTGCAGTGCATAGATACAACCAACAAATCCTCCATAAATAAGAGGAAGTTTCCAATATTTT
The DNA here is from genome assembly GCF_000614205.1 of Hoylesella saccharolytica JCM 17484. Taxonomy (GTDB): domain Bacteria; phylum Bacteroidota; class Bacteroidia; order Bacteroidales; family Bacteroidaceae; genus Prevotella; species Prevotella saccharolytica. The sequence continues at coordinate 157,851 of NZ_BAKN01000003.1, read as the reverse complement.
CGATTATAAACTTGCCCTGCACCGGGTAAAACAATAGCTAACCATAAGGCTTTTTGGGGATTCGGGCGCCAAGTATCCCAATTTCGTCTATTTTTTGATTCAGAAAATGAAAGTTGAGCCAATTGTAAGCTATCTTGTTGGGTTAAAGCTTTATTGATTGCAATAGCTTCAGTCTTGCTATTGGGTAATGAATCATTTATTCCCGAGATACTAAATTGATTTTGAGCTCGGGAACTTATGAAGGAGATAATAAGTAAAATAAATACGATTATTGTCACCTTTGATATTTTTATATAGAAAAGATACACCTTTAATTTATTGGTCTTTTAATCTATCAAAAATATGAATAATTCGCTCTAATTCCGTCTCATTTGCAAATGGTATACTGATTTTTCCCTTACCGCTTGTTGAACAAGTAAGTTGAACTTTAGTATTGAGAAACTCGGATAAATGTTTCTTTAGTAGATCAAACTCTTCAGATTGTTGTACCTTTTTTGAAACCTTTTTAGGTGTATTCTCTATATCTTCGCCATTTTTGAGTTTTTGCGCTAACTCTTCTACGCGGCGTACAGAATAACCATTTTTTTGAATTTCTCTAAAAAGTTTTATCTGAAGTGACGGGCTCTCTATAGCAAGAAGTGCTCGAGCATGCCCCATATCTATCTCTTTTTTTGGAGAGCCATTTGTACTTGTGCAGGAAGCTTCAAAAGACGTAGATAATTCGTTATTGCTGTGCGGCTTTTACCAACCCGTTCAGAAACTTTCTCTTGTGTCATTCCCTCACCTGATAATAGTTGCTCGTATGCTAAAGCAATTTCAATGGCATTTAAGTCTTCACGCTGTATATTTTCAACAAGCGCCAATTCCATAACATTCTCATCTTTAATGGTGCGAATATAAGCCGGAATTGATTTCAGTCCAATAATTTGTGAAGCTCTCCAGCGACGTTCCCCAGCTATAATCTGAAATTTATTTTCTGCTATTTGCCGTAGGGTAATAGGCTGAACAATACCAATTTCTTTAATACTATTTGCTAGGTCTTGAAGTGCTTCATCATTAAATTCGCGACGAGGTTGATTGGGATTTGCTTCTATCTGTTCTATAGAAATTTCATTGATAGTTGAACTTCCTTGTGGACGCGCATCCTCTGTTGAAATAAGTGCATCAAGTCCTCTTCCTAATGCGTTAAATTTTTTATGTACTGCCATGTGGAGAAGTGTATTTATAATGACAAATAAAATGTAACCTAATTTAGATAGGCTTAAATCTTTCTTATCTAAAGAGATCTTTTGCTTTCTATCTATTTAATTACTCTTATCAATAATTTCCTTGGCTAATGAAATATGATTTTTGCTGCCGGTAGAATCGGCATCATACAGAATTACAGGTAATCCATGACTGGGACTTTCGCTCAGTTTTACATTACGCTGAATAACCGTTTTGAATACCAATTCCTGGAAATGGCGTTTTACTTCATCATAAATCTGATTGGCAAGGCGTAAACGAACATCATACATCGTAAGTACAAATCCCTCAATCTCAAGTTTGGGATTGAGCTTACTTTTAATGATTTTAATGGTATTGAGCAATTTGCTTATGCCTTCTAAGGCGAAATATTCACATTGAACGGGAATAATCACTGAGTCGGCAGCAGTTAATGCATTTACTGTGATTAAGCCCAAAGATGGTGAGCAATCTATAAGAATATAATCGTATTCATCTTTAATGGTATCAAGAATATTTTTAAATACCTTTTCTCTATTTTCTAGGTTAAGCAACTCTATCTCTGCTCCTACAAGATTTATATGGCTAGGAATAATATCCAACCCGTTGATATCTGTTGTGTAAATGGCGTCCCGCACGTCAGCATGGTCAATGATACATTCGTAAATAGAGCAGTCTACCTCCTTAATATCTACCCCTAAGCCGCTGGATGCATTTGCTTGTGGATCGGCATCGATTACTAATACAGTCTTTTCCAATGTAGCCAATGAAGCTGCAAGGTTAATTGTTGTTGTGGTTTTTCCTACGCCCCCTTTTTGGTTGGCTAATGCAATAATTCTTCCCATATTTTGTTTCTGCTAGTATTTGTAGTTTGCAAAGTTATATATTTTGAATGAGAAAGTTTTATATTAAACCTTTTTTCGTACTTTTGCAGCCTATATAAATTTAAGGTAATAATAATGAAGAAGCCTTTTATACTTATTTCAAACGATGATGGTTACCATGCCAAAGGATTACGCTCTTTAGTCGAAATGTTGAGCGATATGGCTGATGTTCTTGTATGTGCTCCCGAAGCCGGACGTTCCGGCTATGCAGGAGCCTTTTCTGTTTCTTCTCCTTTAGTGCTTAAACGGCGTAAAGACATAGCTGGAGCCATGGTATGGTCGTGTAGCGGAACACCGGTAGATTGTATAAAGTTGGCATTTAGCGAATTCTGTCAGCAGCGGAAGCCCGATTTAATTATCAGTGGCATTAATCACGGAGACAATTCTGCTGTAAATGTACATTATTCAGGAACAATGGGAGCAGTTATCGAGGGCTGTATAAAGCACATACCGTCCATCGGATTTTCTCTTTGTGATTATCGTGAGGATGCTGATTTCTCGCCTTTGTGTTCAGGTGTTCGAACCATTGTTTTTCGAGTGCTCAAAGAAGGATTACCCGATGGAGTGTGTCTGAATGTAAATTTCCCGCAAGCTTCTGTGTTTAAAGGTGTAAAGGTATGCCGAATGAATAGGGGAGTGTGGGTAAACGAATGTGAAAAAAAACACCATCCGCGTGGTTACGAATACTTTTGGATAACAGGCGAGTTTAGAAGTGAGGAGCCTGAAGCTGAAGATACCGATCGTTGGGCTTTGGATAATAATTATGTGGCTGTTACGCCTACAAAGGTTGATGTTACGGATTACGTAACGATGGATAGACTGAAACAATGGGAAATGGAAGTGGGATTAGAGATGAAGGGTTAGAAAAGAGGAATTAGGGATACTTGTCAATTATCAATTATGAAATATTATTTCGTTGTTGGCGAAGCCTCGGGAGATCTTCACGCCTCGCATTTGATGCATTCTCTTAAAAAGGTAGATTCTCAAGCCGAGTTTCGTTTTTGGGGAGGCGATCTGATGCAGGCTGAAGGTGGCACCTGCGTAAAACATTTTCGTGAAATGGCTTATATGGGGTTTATTCCCGTTCTGCTTCACCTGTGCACCATCTTTCGCAACATGAAATTGTGCAAACACGACATTGTGCAGTGGAAACCGGATGTGGTAATACTAGTTGATTATCCCGGATTTAACCTTTCTGTCGCTAAATTTCTTAGAGCCAAAACACAAATTCCCGTTTATTATTACATTTCTCCGAAAATTTGGGCATGGAAAGAGTATCGTATTAAAAACATCAAACGCGATGTAGATCACCTTTTTTCTATTTTGCCTTTTGAAGTTCCTTTTTTTAAAGAGAAACATCATTACCCCATTCATTATGTGGGCAATCCCACTGTCGATGAGGTGCGTAGTTTTCGGGCTGAATATCAAGAAGATTTTGAGAGCTTCTGTGCCACCAACGGTCTTGATATCGACAAACCCATTATTGCCCTGCTGGCAGGAAGCCGAAAACAAGAGATTAAAGACAATCTACCGGCGATGTTGCAAGCTGCCGCCCGTTTTCCCGCTTATCAGGCTGTGGTGGCAGGTGCTCCCGCTATTGAAGACGAATATTATGCAACCTTTATTAGCGACAGTGCAGTACGCCTGGTTAAAAACAAAACCTACCCGTTACTTTCTCACGCCACTGCGGCTCTTGTAACCAGCGGTACGGCTACGCTCGAAACGGCCTTGTTTGAGGTGCCACAAGTGGTATGTTATAAAACGCCTGTGCCTCGGCTCATTCGTTTTGCTTTCAAGCATATTATAAAGGTAGCGTATATCTCGCTGGTTAATCTGATTGTTAATCGTGAAGTGGTGAGCGAATTGCTTGCCGATCGCTTCTCTGTGGATAATATTACCTGTGAGCTGTCGCGGCTTTTGCCGGGCGAAGAGGGGAGAGAGCAGATGTTGACCAATTATGTAGACCTTGTTCGCCTTTTGGGCAACGACGTGGCACCCGATAACGCTGCCCAATTGATGTACATTTTTTTGCATCAAAAGCATTTGGAGATTGCTTCAAAGCAGTATAAAAGTTGATGTTTCAAAGCAAATATGTTGAAACGGGGGAAGAGACCCCTCCTAAAAGCATTATTCGCCCATTTGCTTTGCCAGAACTCACTTTATTTAAAAAAATCCCTTTTTTGACAGGCCCTCACGATTGTTTTTTTGCCTTTTTTACTAAAAGTGACCCTCATGACGGTTCTTAAAAACGATTTTTGCTAAGAAAAACCGTTCTTCCATAGCGTCATTTTGCTTTTAAACTATTGTATAATTGCCGATAAACATCTAAATTTGTGCTTTATAAACATATTAGACAACAATTATGATAGACGTTAAAGAAACATTACAAGAAGCACAAGAGCGCATGGAGATGGCGGCGATGTATCTTGAAGAACAGTTATCGCGCATTCGCGCCGGGCGGGCCAATGTGGCAATTCTTGATGGCGTTAGGGTAGAATCGTATGGAATGACTGTTCCGCTTAATCAGGTAGCAAACGTTACGGCACCCGATGCCCGCACAATCGCTATCAGACCGTTCGATAAAAAGGCGATACGCGACATCGAAAAAGCGATTATGGACAGCGATGTGGGTATTACGCCCGAAAATAATGGCGAGATTATTCGGTTGGGAATTCCACAGCCTACAGAGGAGCGTCGGCGCGAACTGACAAAACAGTGTAACAAAATCGGTGAGAAAACGAAGATTGAAGTGCGCAACGTGCGATCGGAAATTAAAGAAAAATTGAAGAAGGCGATTAAAGAGGGCTTGTCAGAGGATAACGAGAAAGATGCTGAAGACAATCTGCAAAAGCTTCACGACCAGTTTATCAAAAAAATCGATGATTTGCTCGATGTGAAGAATAAAGAGATTATGACCGTTTAAAAGCTCTTGGGCAGAAAGTTCTTAAGGCTTTGAGTTTTTTTGATGTAAAGCCGTATTTAGGGCTTATACATCCCCGGGCAACGAAGGAGGATGAAACCTTGTTTCTTTTACGAAAACTCAGAAACTTAAGAACTTTCTCTACATACGAAGTTAACGCTTATGCACGGATTGGTTATTAAGAATACAGGTAGTTGGTACACGGTGAAAACCGACGACGGGCGTATTGTAGAAAGTAAGGTAAAAGGTACGTTCAGACTTAAAGGCATTCGCAGTACCAGTCCGGTTGTGGTGGGCGATCGTGTGCGTCTTGTTGTTAACAGCGAAGGCACGGCTTTTATCTCCGATATCGAAGATAGGCGCAATTATATTATTCGCAAGTCGTCTAATCTTTCTAAGCAAAGCCACATTATTGCGGCTAATATCGATCAGGCTTTGCTTGTTGTTACGATTAATTATCCGCAAACTTCTACCATCTTTATTGACCGCTTTCTTGCTTCGGCCGAAGCCTATCGTATTCCTGTTGTGTTGGTTTTTAATAAAACCGACTTGCTGAATACCGACGAAATGCGTTATCAACAAATGCTTATCACTCTTTACCAAACTATCGGGTATCATTGTGTTGCCGTTTCTGCCGAAACAGGGGCCGGAATGCAGGCATTGCAAGACTTGTTGGCAGGAAGAGTGTCGCTACTCAGCGGTAACAGTGGAGTGGGGAAGTCTACCCTTATCAATCGCCTGCTTCCCGATGCCCACTTGCGCACGGCAGAAATTTCCGATGCCCATAACGCAGGCACGCACACCACAACATTCAGCGAGATGCTGCAACTACCCGAAGGCGGATATGTTATCGATACGCCGGGCATCAAAGGTTTCGGTACTTTTGATATAGAAAAAGAAGAGTTGGGAAGTTACTTTAAAGAAATTTTCGAGTTTTCAAAAGATTGCCGCTTTAATAACTGCACGCATACCCACGAACCCGGTTGCGCTGTTCTTAAAGCTGTCGAACACCATTATATTTCAGAAAGTCGTTATTTGTCGTACCTCAATATGCTCGAAGATAAAGACGAGCGTAAATACCGAGAAGCCTATTGAGGCGCTACCTGCTTGCTGTGTAGGTATTTTTATTGTGACCTTATCCTTTTAATTAATAAAGATGCCAGCTAAGTAAGTGAGCCACTTGTTCCAAATAAGCGGCATCGGTTTCGTTGAAAGCATTGGGTGTTTTGCTGTCGATGTCGATAACACCAACGGGTTCTCCGGTTTTATTAAAGATGGGTACAACGATTTCCGACCGCGAGAGCGAGCTGCAGACAATGTGTCCGGGAAATGCTTCCACATCGGGAACAATATATGTACGTTTTTCTGCAAAGGCTGTTCCGCAAACTCCTTTTCCAATCGGAATGCTGTAACAAGCGGGCGGACCTTGAAAAGGACCGAGATGCAACTGATTATCGTTTTTTAGCAAATAAAAGCCTGTCCAAAAAAATCGATTGGAGCTATGATGCAAGGCTGCAGCAACATTTGCCAATACGCTTACCTCATCTGATTCTCCCTCTATCAAAGCAGAAAGCTGATTTAATTCATCATTCATATTGACATTCATCTTTCATCCTTCATCCTAATTTAGTTCCTAGCAGTCTCATCTCATTCTCCACTTGATTGGTAAGCTCAACAAATTCAGACACAGAAAGCTGTTCAGGCCGACGGGTCATCACTTCCTGAGCATAAAACTCGGTGTGAGAAGAACTCTTGTCGAACAGCTGGCGCAAACTGACACGCAACATCTTCCGTCGCTGGTTAAACACCGTTTTCACCACTCGTTTAAACAGCACTTCGTCGCAACCAAGGTCCGTTACTCTATTGCGAGTCATCCGGATAACCGCACTCTTCACTTTGGGCGGCGGATTAAATACCGTTTCGTCTACCGTAAAAAGATACTCCACATTATACCATGCCTGAATAAGTACCGACAGAATGCCATAGGCCCTGCTACCCGGTTTTGAGGCAATGCGCAGTGCTACCTCGCGCTGAATCATTCCTGTGCAGCATGGGATAAGGTCTTTGTTGTCGAGCATCTTAAAGAAAATTTGTGAAGAAATGTCGTATGGATAATTGCCCGTCAGCACGAAAGATGCGCTGTTAAACACCTTTCTCAGATCCATTCGTAGAAAGTCTTCGCCGAGGATATCCTCCTGCATCAGTGGAAAATGTGCTTGCAGATAAGCCACCGACTCTCTGTCGATTTCCACCACGCGCACTTTTCGTTCTTTTCGCACAAGGTATTGTGTTAGCACACCCATACCCGGTCCTACTTCCAAAATGGGAATAGTTTTGCAGGTATCAACTGTATCGGCAATGCGACGGGCAATGTTCAAATCGGTCAAAAAGTGTTGCCCCAGATTTTTCTTTGGTCTTACAGTCTTTATCATACGTTCTTATTTACTTACAAAGGTAGCTAATTTTTTGACCTTTATCAACCACTTAACATCTTCATTAAATGATTCTGGCACGAATAATTCTTACATCTTTTATGGGGCGATTTCTTTCGTCAGTTTCTGTTATTTGTATGCGATCTACCACATCCAAGCCCTCTACCACCTCGCCAAAAACCGTGTATTGACCATCCAAGTGTGGTGTGCCACCGATTCGATAGTAAGTTTCGCGTATTTCGGGCGTAAGTTTTACTGTGCTATCCGTCTCTTTATCGAGCTGGATTTGCACAGCATCAAGCTGGTAATCAGTCATTCGTCTGCCGTAAACGATGTAGAATTGTGCCGACGATGATTCTCGTTTTGGATTGATATTATCTCCCTCGCGAGCTGCAGCCAATGCTCCACGCTTATGAAAGTACTTTGGGAAGACTATTTCGGCAGGTAAAGTGTAGTTGGGCGAACTCAATCCCGTTACCTCACCGGATTTTGCATGGCGTGAGGTTGAGTCGCCGCCTTGTATCATAAAGTTTGCGATGACTCGGTGAAAAAGTGTTCCATTATAATAACCAGATTTGACCAGACGCACGAAGTTATCACGATGTAGGGGTGTTTCGTTGTACAATACTACGCGAATGTTGCCCATGTCGGTTTCCAACAAAACTTCCTTTCGTAGTGTATCCGTCGAATTTTGGGCCATGATCGGTAACCCAAACACCAATATCAACAATGTAAAAACAAACTTCTTCATTCGATAGTTTACTACGATTTAATAGGCTTCTCCGTCTAATATCTCCTCTTCGGTAATTTGCTTTTTGTCGATGGCCCGCCAAGCCCAGAAGATGTAACCCAAAACAAAGGGAATAAACAGTGATACAACCGACATAGCCGTGAGTGTAAACTTGCTTCCACTGCTGTTAGCAATGGTGAGTGAACTCTGTAAATCGACATTCGATGGATAGTAAGCGGTGTTGTTCCAACCCGCACAGAGTAGGAGAATAAGTACCACTAATACCACACCTACGCCTGCCAACCAAATTCCTTTCGTATAGCTTTCATCACGTACGGTGCGTATAATGGCGTACAACAACAATGCTACGCTTATCAGTAATACGATGAGCAGATACCACATATCCAGCAGGTTATGTAGATATTTCATCGGTTCCATCGTGATAATGCCGGTCCGTGGATCGTATGCGTAGCCATCTTTTAGCAAGATATGCGTAAGAAATACAAGAAATAATACAAGGAAAATAGCACTATTCAGTAACACCTGACGACGAGCCCGACTATTAATAATGTTGCTCGCCACATTATTAATAATGTAGAACGACCCTAATGCACGGGCAAGGAAAAACACGGCAGCACCCAAAACGAGATTCCAAATATCGAGTAGTGCATCAAGACCATGACTACAATTGGCCCATCGGCTAATTACCGGCTGAGCAAACTCGGTAATATTGCCTTTGTCTACAATAAAGTTAGAACCGTTGAAGAAGGTGGCAACAGCTCCGCCTAGCAACAATGGAGCGATGAAACCGTTGATAATTAGAAATATTTGAAAGGTTTTTGTACCCAAAATGTTTCCTATTTTGTTTTGAAACTCGTAACTCACCGCTTGTATAACAAAAGAGAAAAGAATAATCATCCACAGCCAATAGGCACCTCCGAAGCTAGTACTGTAGAACAGAGGGAATGAAGCGAAGAAGCCACCACCGAACACTACGAGGGTTGTAAACGTAAATTCCCACTTACGACCGGTGGAGTTAATCACTATACGGCGTTCGTTATCGGTCTTACCCAAATTAAAAATAAGGGTGTTGGCACCTTGAACAAAGAGTAAAAACACTAGTAATGCCCCTAAAAGGGAAACAAGAAACCACCAATAATGTTGTAAAAAATCGTATGACATAATGCGTTATTTTAGTAAGAAAAAGCCTTACCCTGCTCTTTCTCCAAAGTAGAGAAGGGAGCGATATGCCTTATTGGCTATAGGGTTGACAGGGTTAAAGCCATTGATATTTTATTTTCCATATTCCGGACCTTTTTTAATTTGCTTTACCAAGATACTTATTTCAACAACCAGCAGCAAGGTAAATAGTCCTAAGAAGAGGAAGAACGTAGTAGCAATAGATGCGGGATGAACATCGCTTACAGCCATCCATGTGGGTAGCATATCTTGTATTGTCCAAGGCTGTCGTCCCATCTCGGCAAGCACCCAACCCGATTCTGTGGCAATATAGCCCATTGGTAAAGTGCAGATACCTATGATAAGCAACCATCGTTGTTGGCTGATATCTTTGCGATAGACTATAAACGTAAGTACCGCAAAAAATAAAATAAAGAACGACCCCAAGCCTACCATAAGTCGGAATGACCAGAAAGTAAGCGGAATATTGGGGATAATTTGTTCTTCCTTATCAACATATCCGTAGCCGAAGTATTTCATGTTGGCGCGTATTATCTTTAAGTTTTGCTCCGCGGTAACGGTATCATCCGCCTGTTTGGCCTTACGATAAGCCATCAACGCGTTAACAGCCCACCTGCCTCTTACCATCTTTTCTTTTACCGATGGTTCACGGGTGCCATCTTCTTTTACGTATCCGTCAATCAGATTGTTGATGCCGGGCACATAGCCGTGCAAACTGCGAGTGGCCAAAAGTGATAATCCATAGGGTACAGAAACACATAGCGAGTGTTCTTTTTCCGTTCGGCAATTAGGCTGTTTCAGCGGGTTTACCCATGCTACTGCCGTTAAACTTTGGCTTTTCCCTCCATTATAAAGGGCTTCCATTGCAGCCAGTTTCATCGGTTGCACCTTTCCGACGAGGTAAGCAGAGCTGTCTCCTGTAACTGCAGCCAGTACAGATGCGATGAAACCTACTGTTGCAGCGATCTTGATACTTGCTTTCGCCAACTTTTCTTCACGTCTTTTTAATAAGTAATAAGCGCTTACTGCCACCACAAAAACAGCCCCGATAATCCATGAAGAAGTAACCGTGTGGCAAAATTTATCGATAGCAAAGGGCGAAAGGGCTACGTCGGTAAAACTCACCATCTCGTTACGCATGGTATCGGGGTTAAACTCACAGCCTACGGGATATTGCATCCAAGCGTTGGCAACCAATATCCACCATGCCGAAATAGTTGCTCCCAGGCCGGTTAGCCATGTCGAAGCAAGGTGAAAACCGGGTGAAACCTTTTTCCAGCCGAAAAACATTACTGCTACAAAAGTAGACTCCATAAAGAAGGCTATGATGCCTTCAATGGCAAGTGGAGCACCGAAAATATCACCGACAAACCACGAATAATTACTCCAATTGGTACCAAACTGAAACTCAAGAATGATTCCCGTGGCCACGCCCATTGCGAAATTAACGCCAAAAAGTTTTTGCCAAAAGTGGGCAACGTCTTTCCAAAACTGTTGTTTAGTACGATAATAACAGGTCTCGGCAATGCCCATGATGATGGCAAGTCCCAATGTAAGTGGTACAAAAAGCCAATGATACATCGCTGTAAGTGCAAATTGGGCTCGTGACCAATCGACTGTACCGACCGAAATGTCTAAAAATAATTGATTGAACATACTTTATTAGTTAAGTACTATAAAATAATAGAATTAATATCAATAGATAACGGGTATTTGTTGGAATATGAAAAGCTGTATAAAGATTTTCTAAGATTTATTTTACTCTTTCCATCAATGTTTTAGAAACATACTCAGCTTCACCACCTTGGGGTGCATTGCTTTTTAAAAAGTTAGGAAAGAAGAATACTTTGAGGATGGCAAACATAATAAAAAGCTTTATAATAATTATCATCCAAAGCTTTTTTCCCAGCGTCATGCTGCGAAAGCCGTCATAATAAAGGTCAAAAGTGCGATATAAAAAACTATTCTTATTCATCAATGTTTTGTAATATTTTCAATTGCAAATATAGAGATTATATTTTAATGTGTTGTTGATTTTTCTTAAAAATAAAAAAAGAGTTGGATAGAATGTCTCTATGTCTAATTAAATGCTCATTTATAGATGTCGTTTTATAATAAATTAAAGTAGGTTTCTTCTGTATCTTTTCTCCTATCTTTCTTTGTTTATCTCTTTACTTAAAAGTAACAAATTGTAAGTTTTTTAACAGCTTTAATGGTGCATATGTTTTCGTTTATATTTACACTTTAACATTTCAATCTAGCGAAAAAACTTTTCTTTTATTTGTCAAAAAATGATATTTGATGTCTAAAAGGATAGCTTTTGGGTTATGAAAGAATAGCTTTTAGGGTGCAAAAGCATACGTTTTGCATACCGAAAGCATAGCTTTTGGAGAATGAAAAGCATGGTTTTAGAGGCAAAAAAGTGATAAAAACGAAGGTAAAATGAATGTATAAAAATGCAAGTATTTGATTATCAATAACAAATCAACTCGCAAAATACGTGCGAATTTGTGAACTGAAGAGTTATGGATGGCTTCGATTGACCTTCTCGTGAAGTGGCGTGCATGTTTTTAACGATTGTAAAAGTAACAATCTGTTGTTTTTAGGAGAGAAATAATAACAATCGCATTTTTTGAGGTATAGAAATAAAAGACGGTTCAATCTCAATAAAAACGACGTTGAAAACAACAAAAAACTTGTATGCTGTGATAAAGATTTTTGACATATAAACCAATAAAATAAACAATGATGCGTTTTTAATATATAGATAACAAATGCGAATGGCTATTGATAAAGATTTGTTTGAACGAGATGTTTATAACATTGTAAGTGCTATTCCATATGGAAAGGTAATTACTTACGGACAAATTGCCACCTTATCCGGTTATTCTCAATATGCAAGAATGGTGGGTAGGGTATTAAGTTGTGCATCTTCTTCAGAAAAACTTCCATTTCATCGGGTGGTTAACAGTCAAGGAAGACCTGCTCCGCATTGGTTTCAACAGCGCATCTTGTTAATGCAAGAAGGAGTTATTTTTAAGAAAAATGGTTGTGTTGATATGAAAAAATGTCATTGGGATTTTATGAACGAAGATGTTTCCGAATTCTAAAAAAATGGCCATAGGGTAGGTGCTATCATCAATAAAATGCCCCATTGGGGTGTATTTCTTTGTTGTTTAGTAAGAAATATATAAATTTGCAAACAATATCAAAATAAAATCCAATAACTTGATGAATAAGAAAATTTTAATACCGGTAGTTGTTTTGGGCTTGCTTCTTATTGGAGGGATAGCTTATTTGGCTGTAAGTCTGAACAAACAAAAAGAAGAAAATGCGGCTATTAAAGAGCTGGCAGAGCTAGATAAGAAGGAGATGGAGAACGAGTATCAGCAATTTGCTAATCAATATAGCGAAATGAAAACGCAGATAAACAACGATTCCATCGTGGCACAACTCACAGCCGAACAAGAAAGAACCCAGCAGCTGTTGGAAGAATTGCGACGAGTGAAGAGCACAGATGCACGTGAAATTACCCGTTTGAAAAAAGAATTGGCCACCGTGCGTGCGGTGTTGCGTAGCTATGTATTGGAGATTGACTCGTTGAATCGTCTAAATCAGAGCCTGACACAAGAAAATACCCGTGTAAAGGGACAGTATGAAGAGGCTACACGTCAGATTGCCGGATTAAGCACCGAGAAACAATCGCTCTCGCAAAAGGTGGCCATTGCTGCCCAATTGGATGCTACAGGGATAACAATGACAGCCAAGAATAGGCGCGGAAAGGCGTCAGATCATATTGATAAAGCCACAACCATTCAGGTTAGTTTCAGTATTACCAGAAACGTAACCGCAGCTGGTGGAATGAAAGATGTGTATGTGCGCATACAAACCCCTACAGGCGGCTTACTCAATGGTAACGGTTCGTTCAGTTATGAAAACCGAACGCTGCAATATACAATGAAGAAAACCATTGAGTACAATGGTGAGGAAACCCCCGTTACTTTGTATTGGAATGTATCACAGGTATTAGTAGCAGGCACATATCAGGTAAGTATCTTTGCCGATGGTAATATGATTGGGTCAAAGAATGTAACATTTAAATGATAACTTTTATAGTTTAGAATGCTCAGAATTGCACATAGAAACCCAATAAAAGGTAGCAGTAGGCTTGTTACCCTATGGGGTTTATGTGCAATTGGAAGCCTTTTTACCGGGTGTCAATATTATTTTCGGCCTCTAATTAAGGGGCAAATAGAGGTTTCACAGTATGCTGTTTCGACCCTACAAAACGGTCAGCTGCTCGAATTGAGGGTAAAAGAAGGTGATTATGTGGAACTGGGCGATACGCTTGCACTATTGATGACCAAAGATACGCTAAAGAATAAAGACGACATACTTGAATTGATAGCGTCTGCTGTGCATCCGGGCAATACAGGTATTAAAGAGGTTGACCGTGCGTACAGCTTTTGGCAGCAATCTAAAGTGGCAGTAGAACAAGCCCGACAGACTTACAATAACATACAGAGAAAATATAAAAGCGGTAGAATACCGATGCTTTTGCGTGATAATGCTTTTACCGATTATAAGGCGTTACAAGCGCAAGAGGTGGCTGCAAAGAAAGAATATGTAGCAATTGCACGTAACAGTTTATTGAGTAAGAATAAGAAAAATGTATCTGGCGAGATAGCTGTTATTGCCAAAGTAGAAGGTGAAGTGAGTAAGATTTACGTAAGAAAAGGAGAGCAACTGAGAGCCGATAAAACTTTAATGGATATTGCTTTGCTTGAAAATGTTTGGGGAACTTTTATTCTTGATAAGGCACAAAGCGCCCAATTTCGTGAAGGTGATACCCTGCGCATCTTTTGTCAGCCGTTTAGCTTGTATATTCCCATGCGCGTGTCGTGTGTAAAGGCATATACATCTCCAACTCAATCAGACAGTCGCTTCTCTAAAGACAAACAGGATATAGAAGCATGGGAAATGCAGGTACGTCCAATTTTAAAGGTTGATGGATTGAGAGAAGGAATGCAACTGATAGTGAAATAATGTGTTTTAATACGAAAATATTATGCTGAAGAAGAAAATTGAAGAGGCACTGAACGCCCAAATTAATGCCGAAATGTGGTCGGCTTATCTTTATTTATCAATGGCTGCCTATTGTCATGCTGAGGGACAGCCGGGCATGGGAAAATGGTTTGAAGTACAGTTTAAAGAAGAACAAGACCATGCCAAAATTCTTTTTAACTATGTTATCTCTCGTAGTGGAAAAGTTGCACTGCGTCCCATTGAGGCTGTTCCTACCCAATGGGAGTCTATTCTCAATGTTTTTGAGAGCTCGCTTAGGTATGAACAGACAATTACTGAATCGATTAACAAGTTGTTCGCTCTAACATCAGAAGAGAACGACTATGCAACGCAAAGTATGCTGAAATGGTTTATCGATGAACAGGTTGAAGAAGAAGAGACTGTAAAGACCATTATTGACAACCTGAAAATGATAAAAGATAACGGATATGGTATTTATATGATTGACAAAGAGCTCGGTTCAAGGGCTTATAAGGAAGCCAGCCCGTTGGTATAAAGCAAAAATATACCACCTTTATCAAGAAGAGGAGATGAAAGACAAGTTCTTTTCATCTCCTCTTCTTATTGTGAATAAGCCGAGTGTATTGGCAAAATAGTTTTTTAAAGGGTTATTGCGTTCAGCGAATAAGGTGGAAGTGTAAGGATAGAACCATTGATTGGGAGTGAACTTACTTTTACTTTTAAGTTCTGGTCATCAGGATTTCCCATAAAGCCTTCTACTGTAACAGTTGCTGGAAGTTGTAAACCGCGTATGTCAAGTTTTAATTCTCGAGGCAGGGCATTCACCATTTTTAGGTGAGTTTTGCCCGACTTACTATCGCGTACAACACTTACAGCAACGCGATTTCTTAGCCTTTCATCAATATTTACCGACGTTTCGATATACCGATCACCGCCATATAGCGAAAAAATGCGTTGTGTTTCGTAACTGGGAGTTGTTTGGATATCAGTATTGGTAAAGTAAATCAGGTTCGGATCCCAATTGCGGTGGTTGTCTTTTGCCAATAGTGGGGCGTAAGAAGCCATTTCCACAATATCTCCGTTACGCTCGATATGACAGAGGTACACAGCTTCCGCAAGAGCCGTTTCCACATTACTGCGTCGTGCTTGTGTGCTGGCCGCATATTCACCGAGATATACCTTAGCCCCCTTACGGTCGTATTGGTCATAATAATCAGTGTGATTGATAAACCATCCCGTACTTTCATAATAGTGTTCGTCTATCATATCAATGATAGACCGATTGGCATTGGCTATCTCCCAACCCTCAATATAATCTGAAGAAGGCGTGTGAAAAGGTCCTGCCGTACCGCAAATAACTATTTCCGGATATTTTTCTTTAATTGCCTTGCATATCATTAGATAGCGTTCTTTAAAGGTTGTCGAAATTAAATCTTCATTTCCAACCCCTATATATTTTAGGTGAAAAGGAGCCGGATGTCCTGCTTCGGCTCTCATTTTGGCCCATTTATTCGTTGCAGCGTCACCGTTAGCCCATTCGATAAGATTAAAAAGTTCTTCGATATAAGTGGGCATATCTTTCATATCGATACCGCATTGTTGTCCTCCGATACCGTTTCTATCAGCTCCGGAGTTTTGACATGGAATGCCTGCAGCCAATACGGGAAAGGGTTCTGCACCTATATCTTCACAGAATTGGAAGTACTCATAAAAGCCTAATCCGCGCGTTTGATGATATCCCCAAATGTTACGGTCAGGTATTCGGTTGTGTAATTCGCCTATGGTATGGTACCAGTGGTAGATATTATCTATTCCATCACCATGTGTGGCGCAGCTCCCGGAAAACGAACGAACTTCGGATGAAGATCGGCAATAACTTGTGCAAGGTCTTTCCGCAAACCGTTTTTACGCCCTTTGAAAGTGTTTTGTGGGAAGAGAGAAATCATATCGACTGCCGAAGAGCCTTTTTTGAATGGTATAATGGCAAGACGGCAATTCATGAAATCTGTATAGGTGGATAATTTTTTGGGAACTTTTGTGATGAGAGTGGCGGTGTATTTTTCCCAAATTTGTCCTTCTGTTTTAATCTGTTGCGAAGCAATAACATCACCGTTTTCTGCGATTAATGTAATCTGAAAAGTCTTTTTAGCCACGTCAAGATTACGCACGAAGAAAGAAAAGTCGTACTTTTCTCCGGGTTTTATGGCTATACCGTCCCATCCATTATTCACAAGCGTATCTTGAGAAAGCACTACATAATGCGGATTACTTTTACTAAGTGGCTGCTCGGAAGCTATAATCAAAGGCTTTGCAGACTGCCAAGCGGTTGTAGCCTTCCATTCGGTGCGATCTTTTGATGAGTATTCAAAGTCGCGATTTTGCACCAATTCGGCATAGATACCTCCATCGGCAGCATAGCTGATGTCTTCAAAAAACACGCCAATCAATTTATCGCTGATCGCTTTCTCTTTTTGAGTATTTACTATAAGAGTTGCCGAAACAGTAGGAGAGAGGTCTTTAAATCGTTCTGTGTCTTTAGTCATGCGCTCGCTACTTAATTCGGCGTCGGCTTTTAAAGCGGAAAAGTAATTGCGTATGTATTGCAAATGAACCTTCGGAACATCGAAAAGATTACCCGCATAGGGCCTTCCTGAAACGTAAACCGTATCTTTTACCCATGCTGCATCAACTAAGGCTGCGGCTTCTTCGGCCTCTTTGAAGTGCCGAAAGTCGTTGGATGCCTGCACATAACGAATGCCACTTTTGGTACGTAGGTAAATGTCGAACATGCCGTTTGGCATCTGAAACATAACCGTTTCTTTACATCCACCCACTGATAGACGCGGATAGTCTTGCGGACGCCACGTTACCAAATCTTCACTATAAGCCACGGCGAAACAAGGGGCATAGTTGTTTACTGCCCAGATGGCCCGCCAAGTGCCATCGCTGGCATGAACTACATAGGGTGCATACATTCGTTTTTCGCTTCCCCAGCGTGAATAATCAGAGGTACATAGTTGACCGACATCGTGCCAATCGGCATCTTGCCCTTTGTAAGCAAGGTGTAGACCGGAACTTTCGCCCGGTGAATAAATAAAAATCTGACAAGTAGAATCTTTGCCCTGAATGCTGTATAGGGGCGTTACCTCAGCCGCCTTGATGCCGTAAAGCCCTAAAATAAGAATTTGTAAGACGAATAATCTTTTCATATGGTTTATTTTCTTTTGTTATCCATTTGTTTAATCTCTTCGCATTAGGCGTTGTCTTATATCAGCAGGAAACTTCTCGATGGCGTAACGCAGCATGGTGCGTGGCATTTCTTTGCCATACTTGTCAATGTATTTGTACAGCCGTTCACCGTCTTTTTTACCCGCCTCGCGCAACATCCAACCTACAGCTTTATGCATCAAATCGTGCGGATGATGCATCAGTTGGGTGGAAAGTGCATAGGTATCATCTAAGTCGCCTTTGCGGATAAAAGCATAGGTCGATACGATGGCGATGCGATTATCCCAGAGTAGTGGACTTTTTGCCAACTGGTAAAGCCTTTCGCGCGACTTATCAAGCAGATATGTACCCAAGATGTAATAGGCTGAAAGGTCTACAAGATCCCAGTTGTTAATCTGTGAGGTATGCGCTAAATAAAATTCTACCAGCGTTTGGCGGTGTGCCTCGTCGGCCTTCTCGAACTGTAAAACAAGAATGAGCAGGGCGCAGAGTCGTACCTCGTGCCATTTCGAGTAAAGCAGTTGTTCGAGCACTTCCATCGAAACATCCTTGTTTACTTTGGCTACCTTTCGGATTTCTGGTACGGTAACGCCGAGAAATTGGTCGCCTTCTCCGTATTGACTCTTACCTGTTTTAAAAAAGTACATCAGTTTCTGACGTTTTTCTTCTGTTCCATACGCTTGCAGTTGGCAAATAATGTTGTGATGAGTCATCATTTCTGTGATTTGTATAATTGGATATTTTGTTTTCTGAAAATGATGTTTTTGCCTCAGAGTTATAGCATAACCTTTGATTATTCTTATACTTGTGAGTGCCGAAAGTAGGATTAATGGAGTAGGGATGTAAAGCCCCCTCAGTCTGGTTTTTGAAGATATGCTTAACAAGGTCTACTACAATCTATGTCTAGTCCTACTTTAGATGATGTCTAGTCCTAGGATAGATGTGCTCTTGTCCTACTTCAGATAAACACCGGTTCTGCTTTTGTCACATCCGGTACGCAATACAACCATTTTTCCATTCTGATGTCGGTCGCCGCTATTCACCATTTGCTTATAGATATAAAGGTGTAGGTTGGCGAAATTTACCGCCTGTAGATTGCAAGAATCGGGTGGTGTTAACTAGTACTAAGAACACTTGTTGAGAGCCTTTTTGAACATTTCTTGTTAGATGCAAAGGTACAATTAATGGAACGATAATGATGTGTTAAGTCGCAGATAATTAGGTCTTTTACAATTTTATTATACAAGTATCCCACGTATAATCATTTTTTGCGCTATCTTTGCCTATATGAATAGCAACGAACTGAAAGATAAAAGGATAGCTGTACTGCTTTCGGGTGGGGTAGATAGTGCGGTTGTTGTGTACGAACTGGCAAGGCTTGGGCTGCAACCCGATTGCTTTTATATCAAGATAGGACCGGAGGAAGGTGAGGAATGGGATTGTTCTTCTGAAGAAGATCTTGAAATGGCATCGGCCGTGGCTGCACGATTTGGATGTAAACTTGATGTCATCGACTGTCATAAAGAATACTGGGACAAGGTAACAAGCTATACGATGGAGAAGGTAAAGGCGGGGTTCACGCCCAATCCCGACGTGATGTGTAACCGATTGATAAAGTTTGGCGCTTTTCACGATAAACGTGGTTACGAATACGACCTAATTGCTACAGGCCATTATGCGCAAACAGAGCGGATAAATGGGCAGAAATGGCTGGTTACAAGTCCTGACCCGGTGAAAGATCAAACCGATTTTCTTGCCCAGATATACGACTGGCAATTACAAAAAGCTCTATTTCCTATTGGACATTATCGCAAAGGAGAGGTCCGCCGGATAGCCGAACGCGAACATCTTATCAACGCCCGCCGCAAGGATAGTCAGGGTATTTGCTTTCTCGGTAAAATCAATTATAATGATTACCTATGGCGTTATTTGGGTGAAAATCCGGGTGAGGTACTTGAGTTGGAAACGGGAAAGAAAATAGGAATGCATCGCGGATTGTGGTTTCATACCATTGGTCAGCGTCACGGACTGGGTTTTGGGGGCGGTCCTTGGTATGCTGTAAACAAAGATGTGGCGCAAAACGTGCTCTACGTAAGCAAGGGCTTTGAACCAAGTACTGCATATAAGAAAGATTTTCCTATAAACGACCTTCACCTGCTTACAGCTCCGCTCGACAGCTTAGAGGTAACTTTCAAAATACGACATACCCCCGAACATTATCGCGCCGTGCTCGAACCTATCGGCGAAGGGGCTTATCTGGTTCATGCCGAAGCGCCGATACAGGGTGTTGCTCCCGGTCAGTTTTGTGTTCTTTATGACAAAGTGCATCACCGTTGCTACGGTTCGGCAGAGATTGCATGGGGCTAAAATAAAGAAATATCAACTTAAATAGTTATGAAAAAAGTAGTTTTATTCGTTGCCTTTCTAGGTATCGCCGCTCTAGCAAAGAGCCAAAATCTTACTGATGTATGGACCGTGAAGCCTTACGTGGGTGTAAATCTGTCAAGTCTTACCAAGTTTCCTGAAGCCCAAGAAGGGAAACTTAAAGTAGGTCTTGTTGTTGGTGCCGATGTCGAGCTCCGCGCAATGAAATGGTTGGGTGTTTCTCTCGGTGCCAATTATTCTGTGCAAGGCAACCGATATAACAAAGCTTTCTATACCAGTATGCCCGAGCATTTGTATGATCCCAAAGAAGATCTTATTCTTCATCCTTCGGATCCTTCGATAAAGTTCCTCGGTTCTCAGTCTTCTTATCGGATATCTTTAGAATACATCAATATTCCCCTTTCGGCTCATTTTTATCTGTTTGAGCATTTTACACTGCATGCCGGTGTGCAAATGGGTTTTCTTACACGTGCAGAACAAACTTATTTTGATGGTAAAACCAATAAAAATGAAACACGCGATATCACCTCAAAGCTCGAACGCGTCGATATTTCTATTCCGATAGGAGCCTCTTACGAGTATCGCAACTTTGTTATTGATGCGCGTTATTCTTGGGGTTTGTCTGATGTCGCACAAAAGTCGATGGCCGAGAAGAACGATGGAAAATATATCCTTGTACCTTGCGACTTTCGTAGCAACAGTGTGATAAGATTTACACTAGGCTATCGATTTGCCTTATAACTATTGTTGATTTTTAACCAATTCATCGTTATAATGACGCTACAACAACTTGAATATGTCATGGCCGTGTATCGTTTCAGGCATTTTGCCAAAGCGGCCGAGTATTGTAATGTTACCCAACCCACATTGAGTTCTATGGTACAAAAGTTGGAAGATGAACTCGGTATCAAGATATTTGACCGAAAAAGCCAACCCATTTCACCCACACCGATAGGTAAAAGCATTGTTGAGCAGGCATGGAAAGTATTGCTGCGTGCCCGAAAGCTCAAAGAAACTATCGAAGAAGAAAAACATTCTTTGTTGGGAACCTTTACCATAGGCATTCTACCAACCATTGCTCCATATCTTATTCCTCGCTTTTTCCCGCAACTGATGAACAAGTATCCTGATATGGATGTACGTATCGTGGAGATGAAAACCGACGAAATTAAACGGGGACTAATGCGTGGAGATATTGATGCGGGTATTCTTGCTCTACTCGATGAAATGGATCATTTTCACAGTGAACATCTTTTTTATGAGCAGTTTTTTGCTTATGTAGCTGAGGGAGATACACTATTTAAAAAAGAAAACATCAAAACGGCGGATTTAACCGGCGAGTATCTCTGGCTGTTGGACGAAGGACATTGCTTTCGTGACCAATTAGTGAGATTTTGTCATCTTAAAGCAGCTGCAACAAGTAAAAAGGCTTACAGTCTAGGCAGTATCGAAACATTTATGCGTATTGTGGAGAGTGGAAAAGGGATAACCTTTATCCCAGAGTTGGCTGTATATCAATTAGAGGATGAACAGCGACGTTTGGTGCGCCCCTTTGCTATTCCTGTGCCAACACGCGAGATTGTGATGATAACAGGCAAGAACTTTATTCGCAAAACACTGCGCAGCCTGCTTGTTGAAGAGATACAAGCGAGCATACCTAAGGACATGCTGACGTTGAGGCAGACGCAGAAAAAGATATAATAAGGTTATCTCCTGATAGCCTGTTTCTATGTTAGGGAATAATAATAACGTGCGTTTCGTTTATATCGAAACGCACGTTATTTTTATAATGGTGCATGTCTATAAGGCATGTCAAGGATTACAGCCAAATACCTTTACCTAAGTCATGTGGTGCAGTTGTGAAAATAGACATGTGATAATCGCGAAGAGCCTCGGTCCACGAGAGGTTAAAGGCTTTCATGATACGGTTAATCAACTTGTTACTTAGGTCTTCTTTAAAACCATTCACCGGGAAATTATCAATGTCCATGTCCTCCTTAAAGGCTTCTTCGTCGATGTAATCTTCCCTATCAGCATACACCACCACCGGAACCGTGAAGTTTATATCCCAGGTTCCCTGCTGCAACTGCATGGGCGAGAAACGATAATAGGGACTGAATTCACCCGTCCGAGGGTCTTTCTTTCCTTTAAATCCATGATAGAGCCTAATGCGGAAGTCCATAGTCACATCGTCTTTTAAGAATTTCATCACACCTTTAAACCCTATGGGGTTAGTCTTTCCTGTGAGTTTGGCACCATCGTATTTCACAGTCTTGTCCCAAGGCGTTGTGTCTGTGTACTTATAATCGATGTAGTCGGGGGTGTTGGGCTTACTGGCTATTTCCTTTCCACTCATCATCTCTTTCACGTTTTCAACCGTAAAGAAGTGTTGGTGAATAGCATCTTGACCATTCGTCACAAATTGTCCGTTTATATATTCGCCTTTGGCGTTATAGTACTTGATAAACAAAAGATAAACGGGGGCAGGATTCTCGAAACCTTTTTTCTCACTATAATCGTGTGCTTTCACCACATAGAACTTGTCGGCGCTGCCTTCTGCTAGTGTCCAACCTTTACCGGGCTTTACCTCGTAGGTTATTTCTTGGATGCGTTTCAGGTATTTGGCCTTCGATTCAGAGTCTTGGTGGAACCCTCCTTCTGTGTCAACATAAAGCCAATTGGCGTGCATGTGCCCTTGAACCAGCTGCACAGTTACCTTTGTAGGGTCTTCGTGCAGTTTGTGGTCTGTTTCTTTTACGGGTGTGTCCACGTTGTTGTCGCAAGCTGTGAATGCTAGTGCGAATAATGCCGCACAAGATAGTGCCAGCATTGATTTGAAAAAATTCTTTTTCATAACCTTATTAGTTTTGTTGTTTAATTGTTAATGTTTATTGTTTTTAGAAGAACCAGCCGATGGAGAATCGTATATCGCGCCCCATATCGTGGGCGTAATAACGCGAGCGGTTGGTGTATTCCTTATATTCTTTATTAAAGAGGTTGTCGGTAGCCAAAAGTATACGCAACTTATTCCGTTCGCTAAGTGGCCATTCGATGCCTGCCTCAAACCCGAAGAGGTTGTATGTGGGAGGCGTAAAGTCGATAAGGTCGCTCGCGGGGTTAAAGCGCGTCTGCTTTAAAACCAGCCTGTGCTTCAATTGCAACCATGCGTTACCTTTTCCTATGCGGATGTCTTCCCACGTTAGGTCGTGGTCGAATCGTGCCGAGGGGATATAAGGCAGGTAGTTACCTGTTCGCTTTTCGTTGGCCCAGATAAGGCCAGATAGCAGGTGATACTCCAAGTGTTGCATGGGTTTTAGCCGCACATCGAAGTCTATTCCGCGGAAAAAAGCGTCGGTTTGCTTGTATTGGAACAGTGGATAAGAACCTGAGATCACCGTGATATACTTGCCTCTTTCTGGCTCGTCGTAGATGTAACCGTTTATCCATTGCAGGTAGGCATCTACCTTAACCTCTGCAAAGGCAGAGCGATAGGATAGCGAAGTGACCCATTTTGTGCTCTGTTCAGAGTGCATGGTTGAGTCGCCCATGACGAACATGCCTGAACCCAGCTCGTTTCCATTGCTGTAAAGCTCGTGCACGTGTGGTGCACGCCACGCCAAACCTAAGTTAGAGGTTAGTTTCCACTGCTCGTTAAAGCGATAGCTTGTACCAAGATTGTACGAGAGGTTACTGAAAACGTGGTGTCCTCCATAAAGCTTGCCGGTGTAGTCGTAGCCAGATGCACGCGTTTCTTGGTTGTCAAAGCGTATGCCAGCTTCTGCCGTCCAATTCTCATGGCGATACTTCTGTATGGCATAAATGCCCAAGTCGTACTCGGTGTAGTTAGGGATAAGCGGCACAACACCTGTTCCCCCTTGGTTGCGGTTACGTATGTGCAAGTAAGATGCGCCTGCCTCGGTATTCCATCTGTTGTAGGCCAAATTCCATTTCAGTTGGTTTTGAAACGAAGTAAGGTACATACTAACAGCAGGAATATTCGAAAGGTTCATCCTGCGGATGCGGTTTTCCTTGCGGTCATCGTACTGAAAGGCGGTCTGCCATTGGAAATTGCCGTACTTGCCTGCATCGAAAAACGCCTTACCGATGGCCGTATGGTGAACAATATGCTGGAAAGGGTAGTCGATATGCCTAGTGTATGGGGATATTTCCACCGGCTGTCCAAGTTCTATACGCTGCTTTAACAAGTCTTCGCTGCCCATTTGTGCACTAGGCAAAACGCCCAATTTTAAGTTGTACATGCTGTAATAGCCTTCCAATTTAAGGGCGTTATACTTGTAACCCAATGATGCCGAGAAGTCGTGTTCGCGATAACCGGTGTTGTTGAGCAAGTATTTGGCCGTGCTTTGGTCACCCGAATTGGCGTAGGTTCCTTGCAGTCGCCAAGCCAAACTATTGCTGAAAGGCATTGTCCCCTCGGCTTGTGCCACAACAGAATAGCGCTTACCATTGCTACCATAGAGTGTTCGTAAATGGCCAGAAACGCCTGACTGTCCGTAAGGCAGTGCCTTTTGGTTCATCACGATAATTCCTCCAAGTGCCTCAGAGCCATACCTTACAGACTCTGCACCCTTGATAACCTCGATAACACCACTGCTGTTTTGGTCTATTTCGGGTGCATGGTCGGCTCCCCATTGCTGTCCAGTCTGTCGTGCTCCATTGTTAACGATGAGTATTCGGTTACCATACATGCCGTTGATAACGGGTTTGGCCACCGTTGTTCCCGTCTGAATGGAGCTTACTCCACTAACATGTTCAAGAATGGATGCAAGCGATTTGCCCATAGAGCGGTCGATAAGGTTTTCGCCTATCTTGTCGCTTACGCTGTTTACGCTGGCTTGCTGGCGTTCACCGGTGACGATAATTTCTTTTATGGTTTGTTCTTTACTTAAAGCAGATTTTCGATTCTGCTTTTTAGAAACTGTTTTTATCGTGTCAGTATCCGTCGCATATATCTTTTCGTCGTTTCTGTCGGTGACTCTTCGTTGCGCATGTAGCGCCGGTACTGCAGCCAACATCAAAAATAAGAAAAACGTTTTATACATAAATGTATAATATACCGATAGCTTTATGTGAAATGCTTGCTTACTAAAACAAACTATTCACACTTTCGATTATCGTTTTATTAATAAATTAAAGGTGAAAACGTACCCTCATTATCAACTATTGTATAACCTTATTGTAAAAAGTAATGACAGAAATAAGAACAGAAATTTAGATATCTCCGTATTTCATTTTAAAGCTGATATAGGGTTGTTTATTAGAAATGTACTAGGCCTTGAAAGGTGGTGAATGACTGTTTACAGCATCAATATGGCGGTAAACAATTTGTTCAGTAATGATATAAGGAGTACAAATAACCACGCAAACCAAAGGCTTAAATGTCTGTATCTTCGGCGTACTTGCTTTATAAAGAGAAAAGTCGCAGACAAAACATGTTGCCTTTACTATGGGCATTGTTCCATCGTCTACCACATGCGATCTGACACCTTCTTCTTCATGATGCGAGTGAAAATCTTTGATAATAAGCACAGACGTGAATATTGCAAGCAATATCCAAGCAGAAATTCTTTTTATATGCTTATTATTATTCATAACAATAGATACATTTTCCTTTTAGAAAGGACCCTTTTAATCTTTCATATCCTTCGTAAAAGGACATGTGATTGGGTGCAAATGTACTATTTAATTCTGATAAACAAAAGATGTTCTGAAATATTTAGATAATTTATTATATCCATACATTGAATGTTTTTTAGTTTTAAACTTTGTGTTTGGGACGTCTCTCAGATGTAACAATACACTTTTTACTATATAGAAGTTA
Organism: Hoylesella saccharolytica JCM 17484; assembly: GCF_000614205.1. Classification (GTDB taxonomy): domain Bacteria; phylum Bacteroidota; class Bacteroidia; order Bacteroidales; family Bacteroidaceae; genus Prevotella; species Prevotella saccharolytica. The sequence goes on along the minus strand of NZ_BAKN01000003.1, from coordinate 131,960 downwards.
CAATGAGGCTATCGGTATGAAACACTTATGATAGCAAAATATATTCCTGAAAAACAAATATTTTAAATTTGTTAACACACAGAATAGGAGAGCGGTAAATGTGTTTTGTTTTACTGTCTATTTTCAGTTATATACAAACAACTTTATTGTACTTACATAAAATATTATTTATCAATATCTTATCTTTTTATCTCCTTTCTGTTGGGGTTGAATTTATCGTCTTTTATCTACGGAAAAGACTTATTTAGTTGTTGTAAAAGCATAGCTTTGAATCTCTGAAAGTTATGCTTTGAAGATACAAAACCTATGCTTTTGAGCTTCAAAAGCATAGGTTTTAGAACTTTTACTCTATGTTTTGGGTATTTTGTAGCTTTATTTTCTTTTTCAAAAACCTAAACGATAGGCTTCGTTAAGATTAAAAATAAACAGGTTTTAGGTTAAGATGTGAATTATTTAATATATTTAATCTTTCATCATAATTATGGAAAGAGATCAAATAAATTTTTAATACACTTATCGTGCTACATTCCAATAAACGATTATCAGCGCATAGGCAGAGAAATTATGGAATATAACTATAAGTGTGAAGCAACGGAAAGTACTAAAATGGTAATGTGTGAATGTGGCTTGTCTATGTCTTTAGAAGGATATGTCGATACCTGCATCAACAGTATTATAATCTTTGCGTACGGCCACGATCGGGGTCGTATCATAAATAATACGATAGGTACCCCGAATACCTATTTTGGGGGTGATATGATAGGTAAGGTCTATTGCGCCACCTAATCTGGCACTTTTGAGATAACTATCTGGTTTAGCTTGGTGAATAGCGGTAGTAGTTAGTTCCCAATGTTCTCCGAGTGAATGTCTAAAACTAAGTGATAAATGACTTTTTATGCTGCGGCTATAAGCGTGGTCGTTGGTACCTGTAGGTGGGTTGGGATATTCCCATTTTTCAAATTCATAAAATAAACCTATAGCTGCAAACATGAGACAGTGTTCAGAGTTTACCAGTCGATAGCGTGATTGTAACCCTGTAGAAACTTTAAATGTCATACCGCGACTGCCTGCCCATTGCGATTCTACATAAGGATAAACTTCAAAAGCATGGTGAAGTAAATAACGATATTCGGCATGCACATAGCCTCCACTCACCGTAATTTTCTTTCCATAAGTTGAAAATTCTAGTTTATTGATGAGATTCACCACGCGATTTCTATTGATTAACAGGTTAAGATTGGCTGTATTTTTAAGTGTGAGTACATTTTCTTTCTCAGTTTTGAAATCGAGTACAGGTTGTAGTGAACCTTGTATACTTTTTGTGCTGTCGATACTCATTGTCAAATTTTCGGAGAAAAGCATTTGTGCTTGTGTTGGAAGTGACATTATGATGCAAAATAATAGATAAGTGTATCGTTGTCTTATGCATGAATTCTCTTTATAGATTTGTTGAAATAGCAATATAAATAGGTAAAAAAACGTATTGCTATTTTTCTTATTGTGGGAATAGTGTTCCAATATTGTCTTCTGAACCATCATCTTGTCTATAGTTATTGTTCGTTTTTATTTATTTTGATTGCAAAGATAAAGATAATTATTCTGAACAGTTGGATGTCAAGTCTATGCTTTTAGGTTTTTGTTTAGTTTTATGTATTTGCAAATTTAATTATTTTTTAGTGTCTTGGTTTATACCTTTTGTGAGTTTTCCAAAACTTTCATTAGAATTGAGAAGATAGCCTAATTCGGTATATCTGGTTAAAAATAGGTAATTGTTACTAGTTATCTTTGTATTATAATATAATAATGTGTAACTTTGCATCACAATTTTTAGCTATCTATAGCGTGAAGATAAAAGAAGTGCTTGATGCCCTTGAACAATTCGCGCCTCTGCCCTTGCAAGAAGGATTTGATAATGCCGGCTTACAAGTAGGATTAACAGAGGCGGAAGTATCAGGGGCTTTATTGTGTCTAGACGTAACTGAGACTATCATTGATGAAGCCATTGCATTGGGCTGCAATGTCATCGTGTCTCATCATCCGTTAATATTTCATAAGCTATCCCAGATCTGTGGGGCTGATTTTGTGCAACGCATTGTGATAAAAGCAATAGAACATAAAATTGCGATTATTTCGATGCATACCAATATAGACAATGTTCGCGGAGGCGTCAATTTCAAAATTGCCGAAAAAATGGGTTTAACAAATGTGCAGTTTTTAGGTGAAAGGAAAACTGTGCAGGTTGTTCTTGGCAATGGAGAAAAGATGGTTGCAGAGGGAGCTTCGGGTGTTATTGGCTATTTTAGTCAATCAATGCCGGCCCAACAATTTGTTTCCATGCTTAAACAGACATTTCATGTAGAAAGTGTGATGTGTAATCAGCTTTTACACAGAGATATCCAAAGCGTGGCCTTATGTGGTGGAGCAGGAGCTTTTCTTTTAACAGATGCCTTGTCGGCGCACGTTGACGCCTTTGTTACAGGTGAGATGCACTATCATGATTTCTTTGGACATGATCAGGAAATACAGCTTGCTGTGATAGGGCATTATCAGAGTGAGCAGTTTACAAACGAAATATTTAAATCAATAATCGAGGAGCGTTGCAAGGGGGTAAGATGTTATCTTACACAGATTTGTACCAATCCTATAATCTATTTATAACTTATAACGAAATTATGGCAAAAAAAGATTCTACAGATTTGTCGGTGGAAGAGAAATTAAAAGCTCTTTATCAGTTGCAGACTACCTTATCGGCCATTGACGAGAAACGTGCATTAAGAGGTGAGTTGCCTTTAGAAGTACAAGACTTGGAAGATGAGATAGAAGGACTTACTACCCGTATTGAAAAAATTAAAAACGAAATACGCGATTTTAAGAGTGCTGTTTCGCAAAAGAAGGCCGAAATTGCAGAGGCGCAAGCTAGCGTAGAAAGGTACAACAAGCAACTTGAAGATGTAAAGAACAATCGCGAGTATGATACGTTGACCAAGGAAATTGAATTTCAGACATTAGAAATCGAGCTTTGCAACAAAAAAATTAAAGAGGCTTTAATTCGTATTGATGAGTGTGAGCGTGATTTGTCAGCAAACGAAACTGTAATTAAAGATCGTGAAAGCGACCTTGCACAGAAGAAAAGCGAACTGGATGAGATTATGCTTGAAACGAAAGAAGAAGAAGAAAAACTAAAAGATAAGGCTAAAACCTTGGAAACAAAGATTGAACCTCGTCTTCTGGGAAGTTTTAAACGTATTCGTAAAAATGCTCGCAATGGGTTGGGGATTGTCTATGTACAGCGCGATGCATGTGGTGGTTGTTTTAATAAAATACCACCACAGCGACAACTGGATGTGAAGATGCATAAGAAAGTTATTGTGTGCGAGTATTGCGGAAGAATTATTGTTGACCCTGAATTGGCAGGTGTTAAAACCACGCAACCGGTGGTAGAAGAGAAGCCGAAACGTAAACGTACTACTCGTAAGACAAAAGATGATGCCGAATAAAAAAGAAATATGAAAGTAAAGGTAATGTTACTGATGTTTCGATAATTTTAAGTAAGTGCTTATTTACGTTTTTCATCAAAATAAAAAGCAGGCTTTTAAAGCCTGCTTTTTATACTATAAATCCAATAAGATTTATTTTCTCTAGTTTTTAGCCTTTGTTTTCAGCAGCTTTCTTGCAGCATTTCTTTTCACCTGCCTGCTTCTTACAGCAGCCTTTCTCTTCTCCAGCCTTTTTCTTGCAGCATTCTTTTTTCTCTGCTTTTTTATCACAAGCAGCATCATCTTTTACTTTGCAAGACTTTCCCTTTTCACACTGTTCTGTCTTTTTGCAGGCCTTTTGCTTTGTACTAGCTTGCTGTGCATTAGCAAAACTGAGAGCAGCAACCAATAATGCTGCACTAAAAATCATTCTTTTCATTTGACTATTTTTTTAAGTTTATTAATGAGGTAAATTACCCGCAACAAAAGTACGTTTTTTTACCTAATAAAAAATACTTGTTAAAGAATATTTGCTAAAGAAGTGGAATGTTTACAATTCTTGTGTATTTCAATATTTTTTTCTGCAATCAAAGAATGATAGGGTAGAACAGAGAGGTTATTTGAAGAATTATTAACTTATGCCAGTCCTCTTGACCGATAAATTTTCTCTTTGGCGTCGTTGATTTCTTGGAATTTCTTTTCTGCTGCCAAACGTATATCTTCACCTAATGCTGCAACCCGATCAGGATGATGTTGGAGTGCCATTTTACGATAGGCTTTTTTAATTTCTTCGTCGGTTGCGGACGGAGAAACGGCCAATACCTTGTAAGCAGAATTAATATCATCTTTCTTTAAGTTTAGCATGGTATCTACTTCTGTCGCATTTAGACCCATCCAAACTGCTATATTTCTTAGTGCTTCAATCTCTACTACCGCCACTTCGCCATCAGCTTTTGCCAACATGGTTAAAAAGTTGAGTAGCTGTAGACGTTGACTGTAATCCATATTTATACCAATTTGCATACAGCTTTCGTGTATTATTTCTCTAAATTGGTGAAGTCCTATACGTTTCTGCTGCTCAAACAGGTTAAGAATAATTTGTTCGCCTTGTTCTACCGCAAGTCTTCCAAAATTGTTACGTAAGAAATGACGGAGCGTTTCCATTTCAGAGTGCATCACACGACCGTCTGCCCGGATAACATAGGAAGCTAAAACAAGTAGCGAAAAAAGGAACGAATTACGCTGTCCTTCATAGTAATTACTAGTGTCCTGCCTGTTTCCGGTTGGCGAAAAATGATTATTATCATACTCGTTATTGATATTTTCACCATTGGTTCCCGGTTGATTAACCCTATCCAGTCCCATATCGAAAAGTGCTCCTAGTGCTATTCCTGCTAAAGCACCTAAGGGGCCAGCATTAATAAATCCCAAGAATCCACCAATCCATTTACCTATTGTCATAGTATATATATGTTATTTTGTTCGTTCCCTACCATCGCAAATATCCATATTTCTGCTTATACCAGAGTTGCCAGGCATTTATTAGATTTTGCCATACAACATATGCACAAGGTGCAATGGAAGCCATTGGATTGAGGAAGTTAATTGTAAGCCAAATACCTACAACCGTATTCTTCTGTCCAAGTGCTTGCCCGGCACTGATACTGTCGCCATATTTATAACCCACCATCTTGCCAATGGCAAATAGAGAGATGGAAATAAACAAGGGTAGTAGTAATAAACAAACCAAAACTGTGCCAGAAACTTTAATATTCAAAATATTTTTAATTGTAAGGCCCATAATAATAGAAAGATTAAATCCCCAAAGATAAAAAGCTATATTCTTCATTTCCTTAATACAAGCAGCAATCTTTGGTAAAAATTTTCTTGTGAGAAGAGCTAGACAGAGAGGGACGATTAGAACGAAAGTGATGCGTTTGAGTATCAAAATAAATGCTGTAAAAAAGCTGATTTCTGCACTTTTTTCGACCAAAGGAAAAAACAAGGGGATGATAATAGAGGTGACGATATTGGCCAGAATAGTATAAATGGTTAGCGATGCAATACTTCCACCCAACTTCTCGGTTATCACTGGAGCAGCTGCAGCTGTAGGACATATTACGCAGATAAATGCACCTTCCAAGATTAACTTTGTTGTTGCATCAGTTGTACGTATAATAAGGAGAATAAAAATAACTGATAATAGTATGCGAATTGCTTGTAAAATAAAATGCCAAGGACGTGGGTGCAAATCGGTAATTTGTATTTTACAAAAGGTGATATAAAGCATGATGAAGATAACAATGGGTAGTAAGCTTACCAAAAAAGGGCCTATAATATCACCTATTGGTTGTAAAAAGGTGACCTTTGAAAATAATAAATAGACAATAGTTCCTATCGCAAGTCCGGTTGGTAAAATAAATTTCTTAAAAAGATTAATGATATTCATTGAATAAATGAGTTGATAATGCGAAACCTATTCTATTGATCTCCTTGAGAAAAGGATGAGGCGAAAGAAGCTTTAATAACTGTATAATTTGGTATTTCTTCTAAAAAACTATAGCTATTATTGGGATAATCCATCTTACAACAAACATGTTGTAGTCCGTTGCTTACGATGAGGTAGTCAACATGTAAAAGCATATTATAGACTGTGATTTGGTCGAATACTTTTTGAGAGAGGGGAATTGTGGGAGCTTTATACTCTATGATCATGCGTGGGCGTAGTTCATTATCATACAAAACGCTGTCGGCACGTAAGTTTTTATTGCCTATACTTAAAGAAACTTCATTGGCCAATAGCATTTTAGGATAGTCTTTTTGGTTAATAAGAAAATGTATAAAATGTTGCCTTACCCATTCTTCAGGGGTTAATGAAACATACTTGCCACGAAGAATATCAAAGATAGTCGGGTGTGTTTGGGTTCCCGATATTTTTATTTGATAAGACGGTAGGTTTAATTGATACATTTTGTTAACTTTGCAATGTAAAGTATGCGAGCTGAAAGATGCAACAGAAAAAGGATATTTTTCTAATGTAATCTTATCTAACTTGATTCTACAAAGTTACGAAAAATAGTCGGTCATAAATTGTGTTTTAGCAACTACTTGACCAATTGTAAATAATTTATGGCTGAAAAAAGACCGGTACAAGGGGCTGATAGCATTATACGTGACATAAAAGAACGTAGATTTTCACCTATTTATATATTAATGGGTGATGAATCTTATTATATAGATAAGATTTCCGATGTACTTTCTGATACAGTGTTACAACCCGAAGAGCGGGATTTTAACCAAACCATTTTATTTGGTGCAGATACTACAGCTGTTCAAATTGCTGATCTTTGCAAGGCATATCCCATGATGGCTGAACATCGGCTGGTAATTATAAAGGAAGCACAGACAATACGTTCATTTGAGCCGATTGAAAAGTATCTCGAAAAACCTGTATCTTCAACTATTCTTGTATTGTGTTACAAAAATGGAACGATAGATAAACGAAAAAAAATTATTGCAAAAGCGGAAGCTGTTGGTGTGGTGTTTGAGAGTAAGAAAAAACGTGATTATGAATTACCTATTTTTATCAAAGGATATTTGCAATTGCAAAGTACCACAATTGATGATAAATCGGCCAACATGATTGCTGAGCATATAGGCTCTGACTTAAATCGTTTAACGTCTGAACTTGACAAAGTTCTTCTTTCCTTGTCTGATAAAGACAGACGTATCACCCCCGAAATCGTGGAATGCCAAATAGGAGTTAGTAAAGATTTTAACGGATTTGAATTGCGTAATGCAGTCATAAATAAGGATATTTATAAGGTTAATCAGATTATTCAATACTTTGATAAGAATCCTAAAGCCGGCTCTATCTTTGCTTTTCTACCTTTACTTTTTATGTATTTTCAAAATCTCATGGTGGCTTATTATGCACCTAATAAAACAAATGAGGGAGAAATTGCAAAGTTTCTTGATTTAAAATCGGTTTGGGGAGTAAAAGATTATATCATTGGAATGAGAAACTTTTCGGGTGTTAAAACAATGCACATTATTAATAAAATAAGAGAGATTGACGCTAAAAGCAAAGGTCTTGATAATCCTAATACTCCAGTAGGGGATCTAATGAAAGAACTTATTTTCTTTATTCTGCATTAAGGTCAGGCTTAATAAAAAGTAAAAAGCGATCCGCTAAAAAAAGTTTATTTCTCCCATTCTACATCAAAGTCGTAAATAGATGCAGAAAAATTATTTGAAAATATTTGATTTTTAAGGGGGGGGGTAAATATACAAATGTATTTTCATCTATAAATTTCTAGATCTTATTTTTTATTCATGTTTTTATTTTAGTATTGTATATTTAGAGAGAGTAGAAATTTAAATGGTATTTTTTCTTACATCATTTATAGAATTAAATTTTGAATTATAGCACATTCTATATGATGATTTGTGATCTTATTCTTTCAATAGTACTATCTATTTTTACCTAATAAGATGATCTTTCTATACTTAGAATCATACGCCACTTAAACAATTATATTTACAATATTCTACTTTATATTTTTAAATACATAAATGTAAACCCTGTAAATATCTATATCACGCGAAATCAAAATATAAAATTGTAATGCGGGATTATACTTGTATCGAAAATTAAATTTCACCCTTTAAAGTAATATTTCATAGTAAATCTTTCTATTTATCTTTGTAAATACATATAAATAACGTACGTATTCCTATGTATATATTCTTGTTTTCCAGCATATTATAATATTACATTCAATAAAATATTAGAAGTCTCTCGATTTCTACTCGAAATTGTTGTCTTTTTATTATTATCTTTATTATTTATAGAATATATAAGTTTCATATAATCAGATCTTTGTAAAATTATATTATAGTTGTTTCAATGAAAGGTTATATATAAAATTATATGGGACTTTATTGATGCTTAAATCCGTATTAAAGTATTTAAATTTTAAATTCTTTACAATTTAAATATTGAAACCCATACATATTTACGATCTTTTACTTTAAAATTTGCAATATTCAAATAAATGTTTTACCTTTGTAAAATCAAATTTATAGGTTCAATGTTTTATTCTCTCACATCTCATTACTATTATAAATAATGAAAGATCGTATAAGAAAAATTATGGAGAGCCAGCATATGACTCAACAAACCTTTGCACAATTTATTGGCATGTCACCGGCATTGCTTAGTAGTATCTTTAATGAACGAACTAAACCTACAATTAATATTGTTGAAGCCATAAAGAATAAAATTCCGAGAATATCTACCGATTGGTTAATGTTTGGTGTTGGAGATATGTATGTCGAAGGTGAGGATAAAATGCCTAATCAAGTTTCGAATAATAAGGCTTCTGAAACATCGCTTCTTCATTTCTCCAATGAGCATTCAACTCCTTCTCTATTTTCACCCTCGAACGAGAAATCTAACTCATATGCCCGCCAGGTACCAGAACAGCCTGCTGTAAAAATTATAGAGAAACCACAGAAACGGGTAACTGAAATCCGAATATTTTATGATGACCAGACATGGGAATCATTCTATCCAGATAGTAAGGTAGGTAAATAAAATTGGATTTTACATTTTTGGGAAGGCAGATAGAGTTTTGGAACACTGTCAAAATCTAACTTTTGTATTTGCCAAAAGTTTTTCTGCTGTTTCTTTTTAATTCTTTTCCTTTTTGAAAACAAAGCAAGCCCATTGATCTTGATACTTGTAGTCAGTTGCTTTCAAGGCTAAACTTTCAGCTTTTGCTAATAATAATGCACAATCTTCTTTATAAAACCCGCTTAAAACAAGTGTTCCACCTGATTTCATTACACTGGAGAAAGTTGGCATATCCGCTAAGAGTATATTGCGATTGATATTTGCCAACACCAAATCAAATCGAATTTTTATGCGACTTAAAATAGCGCTATCTGCTTTAAAAGTCTCAATATTGGAAACGTTATTGATGTAAGCATTATGCTGCGTGTTGTTAACACTCCATTCGTCAATATCATATGCAATAATTTTTTGTGCTTGTTTTTTAGCTGCAGCAATACCTAACACACCCGTTCCACAACCACAATCGAGCACATTAGTTCCATTAAGATCAAGTTGTAAAATTTGTTTGAGCATCATTTGAGTCGTAGGGTGGGTTCCTGTACCAAAAGCCTGCTGAGTTTCTATTCCAATTTTGATAGGAATATCTTCGATTAACTGACTTTGACTTGTATGTTTTGCGTCATAGACAACACATTGCTTATTTATATAAACAGGTTCAAAACCACTTTCTTCCCATGCCAAATTCCAGTTAATATCAGCAACAGATTGCAGCTCATAACTTATTTCCACATCACTGACAGGAAAGTTTTGAAGTTCTAAAGTTAATATCTCTCTATTTAAAAGATGGGGTTGCACATATCCAACAACCTTATCCAGATGATCTTCGAATGATTCAAACCCCGCTTCTCCTGCAATACTGATCACCAAATCGATAACGATAGGTTTATCCTCATTTTTACAATTAATCATAAATTCGGCTTTTTGATATTTCATATAGATTAAGTTAAATTCGAAGACAAATTTATAAAAAATAGGGAAAAGCCTACATCTCTTTAGGGAAAATCCGTACTTTTGCATAGTATTCGTATGGTATTTTTGCAGTAAAGTAAAATAAAATTAGAAAGAAAGGAGTTATTAATATGAAAAAGATCAATATTTTTTCCGTTCTGATAGCCCTCATACCATTTACCGTAATGGCTCAGGACGATGATTTGTATTTTATCCCTAAGAAAGCGGTTAGACATCAGATAACTAGCAGTAGTTTTGGGGAGATAAATTCTTATTATGCCGGTTCTAACCGAAATATAGATGAATATAATCGTAGAGGCGTTTATCATAAAGCGACTCAGAATGTAGGAAGCGATTCAATAGGTAATGATATTATCGACTTTGATAGAGAAAAAGGAGTATATCCAGATTCTTCTTATATAGGAAAAACAAGAAAAAAGTATAGTAAAACTCGTAGAAACAGAGATTATTATGATGAAGACGACTATATATACAGTCGCCGAGTAAGCAGATTTTATGATCCTTGGTTCTTTGGATACTATGGATACTATCCTTACTCACGTTGGGGGTGGGATTTATACGACCCTTGGTATGGTGGTTATGCAGGCTATTGGCGTGGCTACTATTCGCATGGTATGATTATTGGTATTATCCCTATTACGGATATGGTTGGGGTAGACCTTATTATTATGGATATGGATCCTATTATTATGGATATGGATCCTATTATTATGGCTATAGTCCCTATTACGACGGCTATTATGGGTATGGATGGAGTGCCCCCGTGGTAACTTATCACAATCGTCCAATAAGTGTTGCCTCACGTACCGGTATTGAACGTAGATTTGATGGAGTGTTTGGTGGCTCAAGGTCAGAACAAAATTCAAGGGCAACTCGTTCACACCAACGTTCATATTCCACTTCTGATGATGGTCGTTTTGGTGGTCGACGCTTAGAAACGTCTACACCAACACGTAGCTATGACAGAGAAAGTAGTTTTGGAAGTGGCAGCTTCGGAGGAAGTTTTGGCGGTTCACGTTCTGTCAGTGGTAGCAGTGGAGGCGGTGGTTTCTCTGGTGGTTCGCATTCCAGTGGAGGCAGTGGTCAATTTGGAGGTCGAAGATAATCTATTTTTAAACAACGAAAATTATGAAATATAAATATTTATATACCATTGCTTTTGCTTTGGTCTCAGGTTTTGTGTGTGCACAAGAAACCTATGAGAATGCATCTTTTGCAAATCATGACCTTAATGGAACAGCCCGCTATGTGGGCATGGGAGGTGCTATGGATGCATTAGGAGCCGAAATTTCAACCATAGGAAGTAATCCAGCAGGTATTGGTTTGTTCAGAAAATCAATGATCAGTACTTCATTAGGAATTGTTACCCAAAGAGATGCTAAGACATTTGGAAAAGGTAATAAAACAAACATGAGCTTTGATCAGATAGGTTTTGTCTATACTATGCGAGATGAAGATAATTCGTTTTTGAACTTTTTCTTTTAATTATCATAAAGGAAAGAACTTCAACCAGATTTTAAATGCAGCAGATCGATTTCAACAATATATCGTCGATGGTAAGCCTACCTATGTTTCATCACAAAACAAATCGGTTTATCAAAAGGTTAAAAATGGGGTATTTAGCAGTAGTAAGGACCAAACCTACAGCTATCTTGATGACTTGTATATGACGAAAGTTATTACTATGAAAGATGAACATGGCAAGGATGTATATGTGAATTACCCTGCCACAGATTATATTTTTAATCGGAATACATCAGGATATATAGGAAATTATGATTTCAATATAAGTGGTAATTTAAACGATAGAGTGTATTTGGGGCTTACGCTTGGTATTAAGGATATTCATTATAGAAGTTATAGCGAGTATCAAGAACAAATGGATGCAAATAAGGAGAAGTTAAACAGTTTAGGACTAATCAACGATAGGGAAATTACTGGATCAGGATATGATATCCAAGCAGGAATTATTTTTCGTCCTATTGGTGGCTCTCCATTACGTTTGGGCTTTTCCATTGCTACCCCGACATTTTATAGTCTGACAACCAGGGGGTATGTACAAATGAATTATGATATGGACCCTTCTTCGGCTTATAATAGCGGATATAAAAAAGTACTTGTAGATTCTTACGATTTTAAATTCTTTACACCTTGGAGGTTCGGACTCAGTGTAGGTCATACTATCGGTAATTACTTGGCACTCGGGGCTTCTTACGAGTATGCTGATTATGGTGCCAGCGATATAAGAACTACTGATGGATACGAGGCTTCAGCATGGGGTACTTATGAATTAAGTAGCAGAGATGTTCAAATGAAGCGTAATATTGAAAGCGTTTTACGTGGTGTTTCGACCTTTAAGCTCGGTATGGAATTTCGAGTTATACCCCAGTTAGCGCTGCGTTTAGGCTATAATTACCTTTCACCTATGTACAACAAGAATGGAATAAAAAATATGGTAGACTATCGATATATAGCTTCTCCTGGTCATGTGCTCACCACTTCAACTGATTATGTTAACTGGCAAGCTACCAATCGCTATACGTGCGGAGTAGGTTTTAAACTGGGTAAGGTTAACTTAGATTTGGCTTATCAGTATGCAATGAAAAAAGGCGAGTTTCACCCGTTTAACACTTTAACAATGGGAGATTTGGCAAAGCTGGAGATACAGCTACAGCTGATGATAATATCGAAAATCCCGTGAATGTCAGTAATAAAAGAAGCCAGTTATTATTCACTGTAGGTTATAGATTCTAATATATAAATAGTTAATACTAGTTAGCAAGACGCGATTGTATCTTTGCAACCGCGTTTTCTTTTTTGAGTAATCCTTCACCTTATAATTTTTATTGAAGCGATCTTTACAGTGTGAAATAATCACTAAATAGTTTTGTACGTTGTCTGAAAAATAGTAATTTTGCAACCGCTTATCATATTATTGTTGAATGAAGAATGACAAAATAAAGAATCAGTATCGCGTGAACGAACAAATTCGCGCAAAAGAAGTCCGTGTTGTTAATGATGGCGGATCTACTGTTGTTTCTACCCGCCAAGCTTTAGATATGGCTCGTAGTCAGGGTGTAGACCTTGTGGAAATTTCTCCTAATGCCGAGCCCCCTGTTTGTCGTCTTATCGACTATTCCAAATTTCTTTATCAACAAAAGAAACATGCAAAGGAAATGAAAGCAAAGCAGGTGAAGGTTGAAGTAAAAGAAATTCGTTTCGGCCCTCAAACCGACGAACACGATTACCAATTTAAGCTCAAGCATGCCAAAGAGTTTTTAGATAATGGTAATAAGGTGCGTGCATACGTTTTCTTCCGTGGGCGTTCAATTCTTTTTAAAGAACAAGGTGAAGTCTTGCTATTACGATTTGCTAATGACTTGGAAGAGTATGGAAAAGTAGAGCAGATGCCTGCACTTGAAGGAAAAAAGATGTTTCTTTATTTGGCCCCGAAGAAAGCCGGAGCTGTTAAGAAAAGTCAGCAAAAGATGGATCGCGAAAGGCGCGAAGCTGAAACTCTAAATGTGTCTAACGAGAAAGGACAAGCAACAGAAACATCAAGTAACGGACTTTTTGCCAATGCAAAGAACGGTGAAGATATTCTAAAAAAGCTGCAAAGCGAATAAAAATGTGCGTAACGCCGGGTATATGCGTTACCACTGTTATAATAATAAATTAAATAGTAAAAAAATGCCTAAAGTAAAGACAAATTCCGGTGCAAAGAAGAGATTTCGTTTCACCGGTACCGGTAAGATTAAAAGAAATCATGCTTACCACAGTCATATTTTGACTAAGAAAACAAAGAAACAGAAGAGAAATCTGGTGCACACGGCACTCGTTGATCGTTCAAACATGAAGCAAGTACGCGATTTACTTTGCTTACGTTAATCATTAGTCAAACATTTAATTAAGAAAACTATGCCAAGATCAGTAAATCATGTTGCTTCAAAAGCAAAGAGAAAGAGAATATTAAAGCTCACAAGAGGTTACTACGGAGCAAGAAAGAATGTTTGGACAGTAGCAAAGAACACGTGGGAAAAAGGTTTAACCTATGCCTATCGTGATCGTCGCAATAAGAAACGTACTTTCCGTGCGTTATGGATTCAGCGTATCAATGCTGCTGCTCGGTTAGAGAATATGACCTATTCTACATTAATGGGCGCCCTGCACAAAGCAGGAATTGAGATTAACCGAAAGGTTCTTGCCGATCTCGCTGTAAACAATCCACAAGCTTTTAAAGCAATTGTTGATAAAGTAAAATAACTAAGATCATACTTTCATAAAAAAGAGTTGCACTTCTATTATAAAGGTGCAACTCTTTTTATTTATCTTTCCCTTATTAGTTTTCGACTTCTCTCTTCCTACTTTCCCTTTACGATCTATACTCCCCTTTTTAAATCTCTCATCGACAGCGATATTCGATTTCGACGTATATCTATCTCCAGAACTCTAACCTGAACGTGTTGATGCAGTTTGACTACTTCAGTAGGATCTGACACAAAACGATTGGCCAGTTGCGAAATATGAACTAGTCCGTCCTGATGCACGCCGATGTCTACAAACGCACCAAACTTAGTGATATTGGTGACAATACCCGGTAAAATCATACCGGGAATAAGGTCAGACACTTCATGTACACGCTCATCAAAGTTGAATTCTTCAAGTTCTTCTCGGGGATCGCGTCCCGGTTTTTCCAACTCATGGATAATATCGGTTAGGGTAGGGAGGCCCACTTCACCCGACACATATCGTTTCAAATCTATCTGTTTAAGACGTTCAGACTTACCGATAAGATCAACTACGGCACATCCGCAATCTTTAGCCATTTGTTCCACCAGCGCATATCGCTCGGGGTGAACCGCGCTGTTGTCAAGTGGATTTCGGGCGTCGGGAATACGCATAAAACCGGCACACTGTTCAAATGCAGAAGGTCCCAATCGCGGAACTTTTTTTTAGTTGTGCTCGTGAAGCGAATGCTCCATTTTCGCGCCGGTACTCTACAATATTCTTCGCCAGTGTTGCTCCCAATCCGCTGATATATGTCAGCAGATGCACACTCGCCGTATTAACATTCACCCCTACCAAATTAACACAACTCTCTACCGTTGTGTCAAGACTTTTTCTCAATTTGGTTTGGTCTACGTCGTGTTGATATTGCCCCACACCGATGCTTTTTGGGTCAATCTTTACCAACTCGGCCAGTGGATCCATCAGCCGCCGACCAATTGATACAGCTCCACGAACGGTTACATCTTCATTAGGAAACTCTTCGCGAGCTGTTTTCGATGCCGAATAAACTGATGCACCGTCTTCACTCACTACGTAAACCGGAAGTTTGGCTCCGCCCTGCGACAAGCTACGCAAAATATCTGCCGTTTCTCTGCTTGCCGTTCCATTACCAACGGCAATAGCTTGAACATCATAACGTAGAGCGATTGTGCCGAACTTTTCTTGCGCCGCCAATCGGTTTCCAGGAGGTGGAAAAGGATATGCCACATCATGAAACAAAAGGTTGCCTTGTTCATCTAGACATACTACCTTACAGCCGGTGCGAATACCGGGGTCTACACCCATTACACGCTGTCGACCCAGAGGAGCCGCCAACAATAACTGGCGTAGGTTTTCGGCAAACACACCGATGGCTTCTTCGTCGGCTTTTTCTTTACTTAAGGCTGCAAACTCATTCTCTACCGACGGCTCTATTAGCCGCTTGTATGCATCTTCCACAGCTTCGCTCACAAGTTGGGCACATTTTCCACTTCCTTTTACATAATGACGCTGCAACCGTTCTATCACTTCCTCACTATCGATAGAAATGCTCACTCGCAGAAATCCCTCGTTTTCACCACGACGCATAGCCAGTAAACGATTACCTGGGCACCGGCGCAGAGGTTCTGAAAGGTCGAAATAATCAGCATATTTTGCCGCACCATCTTCTTCTTTCTTTGACGGAACTACTTTTGAGGTAATCACAGCCTCTCTACTAAATACTCCACGAACCAGACGTCTGCTCTGTTCATTTTCGCTCACTGTTTCGGCGATAATATCTTGCGCCCCTTTCAGTGCAGCAGTAACATCTTTCACATCACCCCTCACAAACCGACGAGCAACCCCTTCTATATCTTGTTCGCGCTGAAGCATAACCAGTTGAGAAAGTGGCTCAAGGCCTTGCTCGCGAGCAATCTGAGCTCGTGTGCGCCGCTTGGGTTTGTACGGCAGATAGATATCTTCAAGCGTAGCGGCATCCCACGTTTCGTCAATGCGGCGTTTTAACTCTTCGGTCATTTTCCCCTGTTCGTCAATGGTTTTACAAACAGTCTCCTTACGCTTGGTCAGTTCGGTCAGACGATCGCGCCACTCGCTGATTTCACCAATCATAACCTCATCCAGTCCGCCCGTTTTTTCCTTTCGATACCGACTAATAAACGGAATAGTGCAACCCTCTTCAAGCAGAGTCAGTGTGTTTTCTACCTTCTTGGCCTCCAGCCCCAGCCGGTCAGCGATAATTGATGTGAATGTATTCATACCTGCAAAAGTAATTAAAAGATGAAAGGTCTAAGAAATGAAAGAGTAAAAAATGGCCGAGTAACTATTCGTGTGCAAGTTTCTCCAGCTCCTCACTGCGCTCCATCCACCGTTCGTTTTCGGCATCCAATGCGCGTTGTGTAGATGTATATTCTGAAACGAGAGTCATATCCGAAGCATTGGCAGGATTCATCAACAAGTCGTTTAGTTCAGCAATGCGCTTTTCCATCGCCGCAATTTTGCTTTCGCATTCCTTCACCGCCTTTTCAGCCTTCGTTATTTTTTTCATTCGCTCTTTCCGTTCGGCATAAGTTTCGTTTATGTCTTCCTTTAGTCCATCCGCCTCCTTACTCTTCGCAACTTCTACTTTACTTCTTACCACCTCTTCAATTGTTGACGCTTCATTTCCCGAAGCGTTGCGAATAAAGTCATAGATACCGCCGAGATGTTCGCGCACCTTTCCGCCACCAAACTCATAAACTTTGGTTACAAGTCCGTCAAGAAACTCACGGTCGTGCGACACGATGATAGCAGTTCCATCGAATGCCTTAATCGCCTCTTTCAGCACATCTTTCGACTGCATATCGAGATGATTGGTAGGTTCGTCAAGAATAAGCAGATTAACAGGTTCGAGCAGCAATCTAATCATTGCCAACCTGCTGCGTTCGCCGCCGCTAAGTACCTTTACCCGCTTGTCTGACGCCTCGCCGCCAAACATAAATGCACCGAGAATATCACGGATACGCAGACGAATGTCGCCCTTTGCCACATTGTCGATAGTATCGAAGATAGTGAGTTGCTCGTCGAGCAGCTGAGCCTGATTTTGTGCAAAATAACCTATCTGCACGTTATGACCCACTTTCAGACTACCTTCAAAAGGAGTCTCGCCCATGATACACTTCACCAGCGTAGATTTTCCCTCGCCGTTACGCCCTACAAACGCCACCTTTTCGCCACGCTTAATAGTCAACGTAACATCAGCAAAGACCGTATGATTGCCGTAAGCCTTGCGCACCTCGTCACAGATAATGGGATAATCGCCGCTGCGCAGACAAGGTGGAAACTTCAGCCGTAAAGCAGAGGTATCGACCTCGTCTATCTCGATAGGTACAATTTTCTCCAACTGTTTGATACGGCTCTGCACCTGTACCGCCTTGGTAGGTTTGTAGCGAAACCGCTCAATAAAGTCTTTTATGTCGGCAATTTCTTTTTGCTGATTTTCATAGGCGCGCAACTGCTGTTCGCGTCGTTCGGCGCGCAGCGTAACATATTCGTCATACTTTACGCGATAGTCGATGGCCCGACCGCAAGATATTTCCAGTGTGCGATTGGTTACGTTGTTGATAAAGGCACGGTCGTGACTAACCAACACAACTGCGCCCGAACTCTGTGCAAGAAACTGTTCAAGCCACTGAATACTGTCGATGTCAAGGTGATTAGTTGGTTCATCGAGCAACAATACGTCGGGCTTACGCAACAGAATCTTTGCCAGTTCGATACGCATGCGCCAACCTCCGCTAAACTCGCTTGTAGGGCGGTCGAAATCCTCGCGACTAAAGCCCAAGCCTGTCAATGTGCGTTCAATTTCTGCCTCATAATTTTCGCCACCAATCATCAACCACCGCTCATGTGCCTGTGTAAAGCGTTCAACCAGTAACATATACTCCTCACTTTCGTAGTCGGTACGTTCAGTCAGTTCACGATTCATCCGTTCTACCTTTTCCTTTAGGCGCATATTGTCGGCAAACGCTTTACGCGCTTCTTCCTTTACCGTGGTATCATCTTGTAGCACCATAACTTGTGGCAGATAACCCAACGTAGTGTCAGCAGGAACGGCAATATTTCCCGCCGTAGGCTTCTGCATACCACATAGAATTTTAAGCATGGTAGACTTACCCGCACCATTTTTACCCACGAGAGCAATTCTGTCGCGGTCGTTTACAACAAAACTTACATCTTGAAAAAGTGGTTTTACGCCAAACTCCACTTTCAGTCCTTCTACAGAAATCATTTATTCGTTATTTTTTGCAGGCGCAAAGGTAATAAATATAGGTGAAAAAGCCTTATTACAACTATAACACAGCTCTATAAACTTTATTTTTGTGAGATAAAGATATAAGTATATCTATAAAATTTTTTTGAAGCCTCCTTTCACTACTGCACATAGCAATAAAAATTTTTTGAACTCTACTTTCACTACTATACAGAGCAATAATTTTTTTTGAACCCTATTTTCACTACTGCACATAGCAATAAAATTTTTTTGAACCCTACTTTCACTACTGCAAAAAGCAATAAAATTTTTTTGAACCCTATTTTCACTACTGTACAGAGCAATAAAAATTTTTTGAACCTGTTTTATACTGCTGCACTAATGAATAAAAAGTTTTTTTTATAAATATTACAGTTATTTGATGCATAATATTTTTTTTGAGCTATATTTGCAGATATATAACCTTGAATAAAAGTTTTTTTGATGCAATAGATAATCTTTTTATATTAAGCAGAAAAATAATTTTAATCTACTTTATATCATGGTAATAATCTATCTGAAAATGTGAGAAGGTTGTTAATGATGAAAACTTAATTATTATATTTTAAATTTTATAACTTATGAAAACAGACAATCTTTTACCAAAGATGGTACGCTTTAGAAAAACGTATCTCTACAGTTTCAACAATGCGTTGCACACAGAGTTTCATCGTGTACAATACGATTTGGTTTCAAAAGTAGAATCGAGCAAACTTAATATCGCCGCCGACTTATTGGCTTCGTGGAAAGCTAGTATTGACCTGGAGATTGATATTGTTAAAGAGTCGGCTGCATCAGTGATAACTAAAGAATTAGATTTAAAAGACCATGAGCGAGATAATGTACTTACACAACTTTTTTCGTTGGTTAGAGCTTATCGAATTTCATTTCTGGAAGCAGAAAAGATGGCGGCTGAAAAACTATATATTGCCTTAAAACCTTATTTTGGTATTCAGCGCGGAATTAAGTCGATAGAAAGCATACATATTTTGAGCCTTCTTAAAGATACGGATAAACTTACGGCAGAAGTTACAGCGTTGGGATTGGAACCGGTTTTAACACAACTAAAAAAGCTAAATGAGGAATATGAGAAGCTTGAATCACAACGAAGAAAAGATGCGGTGGAAACAAAACTGCCTAATTCGCGTAGCGTGCGTCGCGAAACAGATGAATACTTCGAAGTTATATGCCAATATGTTCAGGCGGCATATCTTTTAGCAACAAAGAAAGACGACAAAGCTTTGGTGTTGAAGCTTGTAAATGAGATGAACCAAGTTTCGGCTGATTTACGAACATCACACAAGGCAAGTATAGCACAGAAAAAAGCACATGCAAAGGTTGAAGATTTAGAACCTGAGACAGATGAAATCTTTATGGAAGATGATGAGAATGAAGACTTTCAGTCAAAAGACACGAAAGCTAATTCCATTCTTTCTGATTCTGTTTCTGATATATCCGATGATTTTACCGACACCTCTTCTCAATAAAGAAAAAGAACGAAAGTAATTAAATATTGGTGATACCATGCACAACACAAAGTGTATGGGATGTAAAGTTTATATGTTTGCCGATGCTGACAACCGTTTTTATTGGTGAGATTAATGTAGCAGCGCATATAACGGTGTGGAAAAATATTTGTATATTTGTCGCCAATGAAATGCTATTTATCTTATACTGGTAATACCTTTCATTTACTCTTGAAAGAAGTTTTTGGAGGTAACCAAGCATAGCAAGACACTATTTTATAATAAAAAAGAATATGAAACATTTGATGATGACGATGATGATGATGGCCGCCCCGGTGGTGGGGATGGCACAAGGCAAATCGGGTATCGACCCGGCAAATCTCGACAAGTCGGTACGTGCCGCCGATGATTTTTATCAGTTCGCAACGGGCGGATGGCAAAAAAGAAATCCGTTGCCGGCAGCTTACTCGCGCTTTGGCAGCTTTGACCAGTTGCAGGAAGACAATAACAAGCGCATCAACTCGATTTTGAGCGATTTACTGAAGAAGAACTATAAGCACGGGTCGATGGAGCAAAAGTTATCCGACTTTTACAAGCTAGCGATGGACTCGGAACGACGCAATCGCGAGGGCTTGACTCCTGTTAAACCTCTGCTTAATGAAATGGAGCTGCTAAAACCAAAGCCGACCTGCAACAGTTGCAATTGAAATATGCTGTCGAGGGTTATGGGGTAGGATTTGCTTCGTATTTCGCAGCCGATGAAAAGAATGTTACGACAAATATTTTAAGTCTTGGTCAGAGCGGTTTGACATTAGGTCAGAAAGATTATTATCTCAATAACGATGCTGCTACGGTTACTATTCGCGAGGCTTATAAGCAACATCTTGTACGGATGTTTTGCCTCTATGGTTTCTCTGAAGCGCAGGCTACGGAAAGGCTAATGCCGTATTTCGTGCAGAAACAGCGTTGGCATTGGTATCGAAGAGTGTTACCGAATTGCGCGACCCGCAAGCCAATTACAATAAGATGACGCTGAAAGAATTTCAGGAGCTATACCCCAATATTCCACTCGAGAAAATGGCTAATGCCGAAGGTGTAAAGTCGGCTTATATTCAGGAAATAGTAGTGGGACAGCCTGCGTTTATGGCGGGATATGATAAAATTTATGCCGCAGCTACGGCCGACGACTTGCGCGCACTGATGGAATGGGATGTTATCCAGAATTCAGCCTCGTACCTAAGCGATGAAATTCGCGAAGCCAACTTCGACTTCTTCGGCAAAACAATGAGCGGCAGAAAAGAGGATTATCCGCTGTGGAAACGCGCTACCAATCAAGTGGAAGCACAGATGGGAGAGGCGCTGGGCAAGATTTATGTGGCAAGATATTTCCCCGAGTCGTCTAAGAAGATGATGGAACAATTGGTACGCAATCTGCAAATTTCGTTGGGGCAACGCATCGATGCACAAACGTGGATGAGCGACACGACAAAGGCTGCCGCACACAAAAAGTTGGACAAGTTTTATGTGAAGATTGGGTATCCCAACAAATGGATTGATTATGGGAAGCTGGTTATTGACCCGCAGAAATCGTATTATGAAAACGTAATGGCGTGTCGCAATTTCTCGCATAATCGGCATATCGAGGAAAAAGCAGGAAAACCGGTTGACCGCGATGAATGGTATATGACTCCGCAGACGGTAAACGCTTATTACAATCCAACAACCAACGAAATTTGTTTCCCCGCTGGTATTCTTCAGCGTCCGTTCTTCGATCCGAAGGCCGACGAGGCATTTAATTATGGTGCTATCGGTGTGGTTATCGGTCATGAAATGACGCACGGGTTTGACGATCAAGGTCGACAGTATGATGACAGCGGAAATATGAAAGATTGGTGGACAGCCACTGATGCAAAAGGGTTTGAAGAGCGTGCCGATATGTATGCCGACTTCTTCTCGAACATTAAAGTGTTACCTGACCTCAATGCGAATGGTCGCTTTACACTGGGCGAAAACCTTGCTGACCATGGTGGTTTGCAGGTAAGTTATCAGGCTTTTAAAAATGCTACAGCAAAGAAGCATCTCAAAACAATCGACGGTTTTACACCCGATCAGCGTTTCTTTCTTGCATATGCGGGTGTTTGGGGACAGAATATTACCGAACTGGAAATTCGTAACCGTACAAAAC
The DNA here is from genome assembly GCF_000614205.1 of Hoylesella saccharolytica JCM 17484. Classification (GTDB taxonomy): domain Bacteria; phylum Bacteroidota; class Bacteroidia; order Bacteroidales; family Bacteroidaceae; genus Prevotella; species Prevotella saccharolytica. Next base: position 109,669 of record NZ_BAKN01000003.1, on the reverse strand, counting down.
GCGACCCACATGCATTGGGCGAATGGCGCGTAAATGGTGCGTTGCCGCATATTGATGCTTGGTATGATGCATTTGGCGTGAAAGAGGGCGATAAACTCTTTATTCCTAAAAACCAACGGTTGTCGTTATGGTAAGTAGGTTAATTAAGATTTGAAAATCGATAGTTTTGAAGAGAATTGATAACAAACCGAAGCGGTGAGTTATCAATTCTCTTTCGTTTGAATAGGAAGGATTTAGGGTATAGAGAAATTGGCAGACAAGAAAAAAATATCAATGTCCACTTCTTCCAATTTCGCTACCATTGATAAAGATTTCTTCTTCGGAAAGCAAAGCTTCCAAGGCAGTATCAAGGCTGTCTTTTTGTAATTGAAGGATGTGTAGATCGGTAATGGAGTGGGGCTTGTTGTCGGCAAGCAATTGGAGGATGGCGCTACGAGCGTGTTGCAACGTTGATAGAGTGGGGGTGGAAGAATTATGTGAAAGGCAGACATCACATTGCTTGCAATCGTTGTTTCGCTCTTCTCCAAAGTAGTCTAACAAGAGTCGGCTCCGGCAAACTTCCGTGCTTTGCGCATATTGCTGCATCGCTTTTATTCTGTCGATATATTGTTCTTTTCGCACCTCGTACACGTCACGAGGGATGATGATGCGTTCAGCGTCTACCCGATCACGTAGGTAAGTGATGATAGGCGTTTTGCGTTGTGGAATAAAACTGATGATATTGCGTCGACTTAAATTTTTGAGAATAACGTACACTTGATGGGTGGTAAGTCCTGTTTGATGTGCAATCATGGCCTCTTCGATATACATATAATCGGTAAAAAGCCCTCCATAGTTTCTTAACAATTCGGTGATAACAGCCTCTTCCTGTGGCGTACTTTCCTCCAATCGATAGAGATCATTTCGTCCAAGGTTGAACATGAGTCTGGCCTTTGTATCCGGGTTAACTTCGTAATGCAGATAACCCGAACGCTCAAGAATACGCAAGGCCGAATCGGTTTGGGTAGGAAAGTGTTTAAAGATCTTGCAAAATTTATCCCGTTCAAACAAGAAAGAATGTCCGGCTCCACTCGCTATGCCTATCTGATAATAGTAAGCCAAATGTTCGTAAACCGTTTTGATATATTCTTTTTCAGGAAAATTATCGACAATCCGCCTGCTAAGTTTGCGCCTGTCGCTATCATTCCATAGCAGGACAGCATAAGCCTTCTTTCCGTCACGCCCAGCTCTACCTGCTTCTTGAAAGTAGGCTTCGATAGAATCAGGACAGTCAAAATGAATCACCAACCTAACATCAGGCTTGTCAATACCCATCCCGAAAGCATTGGTTGCAACAATAACACGTACCCGATTTTGTTGCCAGTCGGTTTGTCGCTGACTTTTGACAGCCGGCTCGAGTGCTGCGTGATAAAAGGTGGATGTTATATCGGCCTCGGTCAGTAATTCGGAAATCTCTTTGGCGTGTTTGTGACTACGCACATAAACAATCGCCGTTCCACTGACCGAGCGCAAAATATGTTTGAGTTGTTCACGTTTGTCGGTGGCTTCCCTTACAATATAAGCCAGATTTTTACGTTCAAAACTCATCCTAAATACATTCTCCTCTTTGAAGAGCAGACGTTGTTGAATATCGTCGACAACCTTTGAGGTGGCAGTAGCAGTAAGCGCAAGAACAGCAGAATCGGGTTTTAGCTTGCGTATCTCGGCAATGGTAAGATAAGAAGGCCGAAAATCGTATCCCCACTGACTGATACAATGCGCCTCGTCTACTGTAATGAAGCTCACCCTCATGTGTCTGAGTTTGGTACGAAAAATATCAGAGGATAGTCGTTCGGGAGATACATAGAGTATTTTCACACCGCCAAAGATACAGTTTTCGAGTGTTGACACTATTTCTCTTCGAGTCATTCCCGAATAAATGGCTGCAGAAAGAATACCCTTTTGTTTGAGATGGTCTACCTGATCTTTCATCAATGCTATAAGTGGAGTTATCACAATACAAACTCCATCCAACAACAGAGCGGGTATTTGAAATGTAATGGATTTTCCCCCACCAGTTGGCATTAACCCTAAAGTATCTTTTCCTTCTGTTATACTCTCGATAATGTCACGCTGAATACCCCGAAAATCGGAATAACCCCAATAGGTATGCAGCAGGTCTTGATATTTATCGATAGCCATACATGTCGTATATGATGTGTTATTCTGTTTCCGAAGCTCTGTCTCAGTTAGTCGAATATCTTCAATCTGTAATTGAATGGCGTTGTGTTTAAAAACATTTCCCTCAATGGTATAGGCTATGTCAAAACTACGTTTTGACTTGATATACCGTGCTGCACCACTTTGTCCGAATGCAATACCATTGACCACATTACTTGATTTAGAGTCAATCAGTTCAAGTTTGATATGTTCTTGTTCCCGTCCCACAACCTTGCTCGTTCCATAATCGTATACATTTGCTGTACAAAAATGAGGCTTCTGATTACCGGGACCGAAGGGCGAAAACCTTTTTAAGTCGTTGTATAACTTTTTTGTAATGTCCTTAAAGTCGAGCATTGCATCAATATGTAGTATAGCTTCAGTTTGTTCGGGCATGATATGGCTCTCTACATAATTATGAAAACGCTTTAAAAACACTGGAATATCAGTCCATTTCATCGTCAGTCCTGCGGCATACGTGTGACCACCAAAGTTTATGAGCAGATCGCGACAACTTTTAATAGCTGCATAAATATCAAAGCCCATGATACTACGTGCTGAACCGGTGGCAAATTCTCCATCTCTTGTCAGCACCACTGTAGGTCGAAAATAGATTTCAGTAAGTCGTGAGGCAACAATTCCAATAACGCCTTTCTTCCAATTTTCATCGTACAAAACAATACCTGAATGATGTTTCTGGCTCTCTAATCTCGCAACAATTTGGTTCGCTTCTTCCGTCATCTGTTTGTCTATATCTTTGCGCTGCTCGTTGTATTCATCAATATGGCGTGCATTTTTTAGCGCAATGTTATAGTCTTTCTCTACCAATAGATCTACGCTTTCTTTTCCATTCTCTATCCGTCCAGATGCATTAATGCGTGGACCAATTTTAAACATAATATCACTCATGGATAGTTCACGCCCTGAAATTCCGCAAATATCAATAATAGCTTTCAGTCCAATGCTTGGATTTTGATTGAGTTGTTTCAGCCCGTGATAGGCTAAGATGCGGTTCTCGTCTTCCACCGGGACAATATCTGCAGCAATACTCACTGCACAAAAGTCGAGTAGGGGAATTAACCTCGAAAAAGGTATACCGTTGTTTTTAGCAAAAGCCTGCATAAACTTAAATCCTACGCCACACCCACACAAGTGTTTGAAAGGGTAGCTGTCATCAGGTCGTTTGGGGTTAAGAATGGCAACAGCAGGCGGCATCTCGTCATCCGGAACATGATGATCGCAAATAATAAAATCTATACCAAGTGTCTTGGCATAGGTAATCTCATTGATAGCCTTGATACCGCAATCAAGAATGATAATCAGCTTTACGCCTACGCTGTTCGCATAATCTATTCCTTTCTTGCTTACTCCATATCCTTCTTCATAGCGATCAGGTATATAATACTCGATATTTGAGTAAAACTGCTGCAAGAATTTATAGACCAATGCCACAGCTGTGCATCCGTCAACATCATAATCGCCATAAACCATAATACGTTCTTTACGTCCCATCGCATCGTTCAATCTGTCTACAGCCACATCCATATCTTTCATCAGAAACGGATTAAGTATATCATTGAGTTGCGGACGAAAAAAACGCTTGGCTGCACTTTCCGTTGTGATGCCTCGTTGAATAAGCAATTGTGCTAAGACAGAACTCATATTGAGCTTTTCGCCCAACTCTTTAGCTGCTTGTTGCTCGTTTGTTGTAGGCGGATCGTATTTCCATTTAAAGTACATTTATATTGTCTTTAATATTCTTTAATAGAAAGGATATCGTGTAAAGATATATTGCTTTGGTGTGTAAAGTTACGAAATAATATTGAAAAAATCATATTGTTGCAGTTGAGTTAGATAGCAAACAATTTGAAAGACACAACTTTTAGGTTGCAAAAGCATAGGTTCTGAGTGTCCAAAGCATAGCTTTTACCTCTCAAAACCTATGCTTTTAGAGTATAGAAACAAGATAAATTTTGTTTGCTTTTAATTCTAATAAAATGAGGCGTAATGGACATTTGGTAGGCTGGTAATTTCAGCCTACTTTTTTATATTCAGGAATCCATCTATGAACTTCTTTTTATTAACCTCCTTCATTCCATTATGATTACGCAGTGCCCTTTTAAGTTGGGAGTTGAATCCTTCCAATAGATTTGTTGTATTGGGTATCTCTAATTCCGGACATTCTTCATATGTATAGAGCCATTTAAGGTGTGTCTTTACCGAACGCCTTGCACTTCTCAGCCTTCTATGTGTATAGGTTGTCTTGCCTGAGATTAGTAGAGTTCGCTCATCGAGGAACTCTTTCCATTGATCACACCATTTATCAAAGCCTGATGTGAATTCTTCTTTCCCGATAGAGAATATGCTTCTCATTAATGCCAGCAGCTCGATGCCTGCGGGCAAATACGGATTGTTGGTAAGAAGCCTTCTGACTATCTGCAACTGGTGGAATTGACACATCTGTACCGGGCTGGATGTTATAGCTTGTAAAAGCCCGACATGTCCATCACACACCACTGCCTTTATCCGAGTTCCACCCTCCTCAATGCATCTGAGTCCCTCAAGGTATTCCTTGTTGGTCTCGTTCCTGACAAACCTGCGATGAAGTATTCTGCCTGATACAGCATCTTGAAAGAGCATCACACCAAAGGTCTTGGAAAAGTAGGTAGTGTCCAGTATTATTGTTGCAGATTCAGGATAGAAGGGAGTAAAGCTTTCTGCCACTGAACTTAACCTACGACGTATGGTTCTTTCTGAACATTTGTGAAGAATGGAAAGCTTAGAAATGGTTCGTTTCTCGGTCAGATAGTCATTCCATAAACAGCGTATTGTCTATACGCTGGCCACTTTGAAATTGGCTGCCGCAATCTCTGCAAAAGTACATTTGGATGCTACGTCGATGCCCATTCTTTTTAACATTTGAACTGTTACAGAATATACAGTTTTTATTCATAAGCTTTCAAATGCTACAAAGGTAATAAATAAAGGACATTCAAGAGGTTTCAGCCTACCAAATGTCCATTACGCCTAAAATGAAACTGGCTGATTATCAAAGATTATAGGGAGACTGTAAACAACCTCCCTATAAAAACATATCAATGAAAATTAAAGATAGACAAATAATTTCTTAGCAGATTTTGCGTGAACCGTCACTAATAACAACGTTGTAAACAGCCGGTTCACGATTATATTTTGCAGCATATTTTACTTTTGCGTCGGCAATAAACTGCTCGTACAGCTCGTCTTTAACAAGATTAATGGTACAGCCTCCAAATCCGCCGCCCATAATCCTACTTCCGGTAACTCCGTTAGCCTTAGCCAGCTCGTTGAGATAATCTAGCTCTTCACACGATACTTCGTATTCCTTGCTCAATCCCTCATGGGTTTCATACATTTTTTGGCCAACTGTTTCATAATCGTCTTTGGTTAAAGCATTGCAAACAGCTAGCACTCTGTCTTTTTCGCCTAAAACATAATGAGCTCTTTTGTAATCTTCTGCAGATACATCAGCTTTAACAGCATCGAGTTCTGCCCAATCAGCATCTCTTAATGTTCCAAACTTCTTTTCGGGAAACTTCTTCTGCAAGGCTTCCACTACATTCTCACAACTCTTTCTGCGTTCATTATAGGCTGATGATGCGAGTTCGTGTTTCACTTTTGAGTCTAAAAGAACCAACTTGTATCCCTTAGGATGGAAAGGGAAATATTCAAACTCGCGAGAACGACAATCAAGGCGCATCAGTTTTCCTTCTTGCCCAAATACACTGGCAAACTGATCCATGATACCACAGTTTACACCGCAATAATTGTGTTCTGTGGCCTGACCAGCTAATGCCATATCCCATTTGGATACCTTGTTTTCCCCGAACAAATCGTTTAATGCAAATGCAAAACAACTTTCAAGAGCTGCCGACGAAGACATTCCAGCCCCGAGGGCACATCTCCTGCAAAAGCTGTATTAAAGCCTTTCACCTCTACACCTAATTTCTTCATTTCCTGAACAATTCCGTAGATATAACGTGCCCAACTGGCTCGCGGTCCTTGTGGATCGTTTACTTTAAACTCGACGCGGTCTTTGAGATCAATCGAATAGCACATAATCGTGTCTGTTCCATTGGGGCGAACTTCTGCCATAATGCCTTTATCTACAGCCCCAGGAAAAACAAATCCACCGTTATAATCGGTGTGTTCACCAATAAGATTAATGCGACCGGGAGACGCATAAATGTTTCCGGTTTTTCCATCAAAGTGTTTGATAAAACGGCTTCTTACATATTCAATGTCCATAATTTTAATGTTTTAGGTTAATATTTATATTATAACTATTTCACTATGCCTTGATTTATTGTACAGAAATATCGGTGTTAACATTCTTACTTCCGATAACCGCATAGAAACAAAGGTAGGCTATTCCTATGAACGGAATGATGTAGGATAACATATAACCAATGTTATCTGCAATGAAGTTTTGCAACAAAGGAAGTACTCCGCCGCCAACAACCATCATCATAAAAATACCTGAGGCTGCAGCAGAATATTTTCCAAGTCCTTCAGTTGCCAGGTTAAAAATGCTAGACCACATGACAGATGTACATAAACCGCATAGTACCAATAAGGCTGCAGCAACAGGAACTGTAACCATCTGGAAAGTTGAGCCTGTAAATACAGGTATGTCTACTGCTACAGACTTACCTAGAAGCATCGCAGCCAGAATAAGAAGCATACCAAAAGTAGATGTTGCTATCATCATGGTTTTGCTCGATATCCTATCTGCAATAAAGCCTGCAGTGAAACGACCAACAAGCATTAACAACCAATAGGTTCCGGCAACAAAACCGGCAATCGCCGCTGCTGCTTTCGGGTTTAATCCTCCTCCGTTATTGGTTGTATCTGATAAATAAAAATTCAAAGTTCCCGGAATACCAACTTCCACACCTACATACACAAAGATGGCGATTGTGCCTAAAACAAAGTGCCGAAAAGCCCACGGAGATCTTTCGTATATTGTTTCGGTTGTGGTTTTTCCCATTTCCGGGTCGGCAATAGGTATAAAAATCAAAATTATAAATGCTGTTGCAAAAACGCCCATTGCTATGTAAAGAACCATATTGATATCAACCATTGCCGTAGCGGCTGTAACTGTACCAATTAGTGAGCCCACAAGCATTGGTGTCAATGTTCCGGAAAGAGAATTCAGCGTTCCACCAATTAAATTGAGCTGATTACCTCTGTTGCCCCCGCCTCCAAGCAGATTTAACATGGGGTTAACCACCGTATTCAATGTACATACGGAGAAACCTGAGATAAAAGCACCGAATAAATACACAACAAATCCGGTTACTTTTTCTTCAACTCCAAAGAAACCGGATACAAATTGTATAAATACGCCAATAAATCCTACGGCAATACCAACAAGTGCAGTTTTCTTATATCCTATTTTGGTTAAAAGTTTGCCTGCGGGTATTCCCATAAACAGGTATGCAAGAAAATTCATCGCATTGCCAAGCATACCTACAGTATTGGCACTATCGCCTTGGAATGTATTTTTCCATATAACTCCAATAGGAGCAGCAAGATTTGTTACAAACGAAATCATTGCATAGATAAACATCATTGTGATGATTGCTATAATACTCCCATTGTTTCTTCTTGATTGTTCCATTTTTTTAAGTCTACAAAGATTATTTTTATTGAATACCAAATTTATAAATTGTTTTTTGTTTATATTGCTCGTTCGGATTTAATACTACCGAAGGGAAATAGGGGCGGTTGGGCGAATCTGGAAAATGTTGAGCTTCAAAGCATATACCGCTTCTTCTTGGGAAAGTTGCTCCATTTTGTCCTTTGTATCCGTCGGCCCAGTTGTCAGTATATAATTGTACTCCGGGTTCGGTGGTGTATACTTCCATTGTTCTGCCTGATACGGGTTCTGTAATTTTTGCTGCAAAACTTAACTCGCCCACTTCCTTTTTATTGAGAACATAGCAGTGATCATATCCGGCGCCATTTTTAATTTGTTCGTTGTCTGCGTCAATATCCTGCCCAACACTTTTGGGGGTTCTGAAATCGAAAGGTGTATCTTTGACAAATCGGATTTCGCCTGTCGGAATACTTGTTTCGTCGATAGGCAGATAAAAATCGGCATTTATTTCGCAGATAAGATTGTGGATTGTCGGTGTGGGATTGGCTATACCCGATAGAGAGAAGAATCCATGACTAGTAAGGTTGATGATGGTTTTTTTATTGGTTGTAGCCATATAGTCGATAACCAGTTCGTTATTATCTGTAAATGTATATATCACCGTAACCTTCACTTCGCCTGAAAATCCTTCTTCGCCATAAGCACTTATATAGTTTAATACAAGTGTATTTTCATTCATTTGCAGGGCATCCCAAACCTTGGCATTAAAGCCGTTTTTGCCTCCGTGAAGCGAATTGGGACCGTTATTGATAGGAAGTTTGTATTCTTTTCCATGAAGTTGAAATGTTCCTTTGCAAATTCGGTTTCCGTATCTGCCAATTAAGGTAGACAGATAGGGTTCCGGCGAATTGATTACATCTTGGATATTATCGTGTCCCTGAATGATGTTGGCTAAATTGCCGTTTTTATCGGGAACCATAATGGCCACCAAAGCGCCGCCATAATTGGTGATAGCTACCTCGTTTCTTTGTTTATTACGAAGAATATATAAATCTGTTTCTTTACCGTTTATGTTGGTTTGAAAATCTTTTCTTTTCAGACCACATAGATTTTGTCCCTCATTTGTGTTCGTCATAAAAGTAAGTTTTTAGTTATTGTATATTGCAAAGTAACCTAAAAAAAACGAATGATACAAATATAAGGATAGGAAAAGCCGGGCGTATTTTGTTAAAAACAACTAATAGTATAGATATGCTTTATCCTCTTGGTTGGGGATAAGAATTGGGCTCTTTAACACCGAGCAACGATACTGCATAAAAAGAAATCGGAAAAGCAGACTTTTGGAGTTTTGAGATGTTTACCACAAAAGTGAGGGTCACTTTTGAAGATTTCTGAAAAACAACTCATAGGGTGGGGCAACCAAGCTGACCATTATTTAGTGTGCTAATGCGCTCAACAAATCGGCAACAACATAGCTGCTGCCACCGATAAAGACAAAATCCTCTTTATCCGCTTCGGCTAAGGCTGTGTCGTAAGCACTTTTTACGTCCGCAAAGACTTGCCCGTTTAAACCCTCCTTGGCAGCCAACAGCTGAATATCTTTTGCGGGAATGGAACGCTGGGTTGAAGCGTTCGTAAAATAATATTTCGCCGTTTGGGGCAATAACTTCAACACAGATTTGATGTCTTTATCGTTTACCATTCCGAAAACAATGCGCAGCGTTTTGTAAGTTTGCGCCTGTAATTGTTGGTTGATGTACTGCCAGCCGGCATAATTGTGCCCAGTGTCGCAAACAATGTTTGGTTGATGATGAAGATACTGCCATCTGCCTTTTAATCCGGTATTTTGGCACACCTTCTCCATTCCGCGTTTTATCGATTGAGGTGTATGAATGATGTTCATCGACAGAAGAAGGTCGGCTGCGGCAAGAATGGTGTTTGCATTTTGTTTTTGATAAAGGCCTCCGAGCTGGTAACTGATGCCGTTGTATGTTTTTGTCTGCAAGAGCAATCCGCCTTCTTGAGCACTTTCTGCACAAATAACTTCTGAAATATCTTCTGCAAACGTTATCGGTGCCTGCTTTTGGTTCGCAACATTGATAAATACGGGTTTTGTTTCGGGGCAGGTTTCGCCTATTATTACGGGGGTATGCGGTTTGATAATTCCGGCCTTTTCGGTGGCGATCGCTGCTAACGAGTTGCCCAATAATGCCGTATGGTCAAAACTGATATTGGCTATAACCGAAAGAAGGGGAGATATAATGTTGGTGCAATCTAACCGTCCGCCCAATCCTACCTCAATAACGGCAATATCTACCTGCTGATGAGCAAAGTATTTAAACGCCAAGGCTGTTGTGAGTTCAAAAAACGAGGGATGTAAAGGTTCAAAAAAACTTCGCTCGTTTTCTACAAAGTCGATTACGTAGCGCTCGTCAATGGGCGCTCCGTTGACACGAATTCGTTCTTTGAAATCTATTAAATGTGGAGATGTATACAGCCCCACCTTGTAGCCGTCTTCCTGAAGAATGGAAGCAAGGGTGTGGGCACAAGAGCCTTTTCCGTTGGTTCCGGCGATATGAATAGATTTAAACAAACGATGAGGATGGTGAAAATGTTTGTCCAGGGTAATTGTGTTAAACAGATTCTCCTTATAAGCAGAAGCACCCACGTGTTCGAAAACCGGGGTGCTGTTAAATAAATAATTAATGGTTTCTTTATAGTTCATTAATTAAAGTAATTCTTGAATCTCTGAAAGATTGTATTCTTGGTAGCTGTGTCGCCCTTAAAATTGCTGCTGTTGCGCAGGGTTTCCAACATATCTTTTTCTTCTTTTGTTAATGTCTTGGGTACATAGACACTTATGTTTACGACCAAATCGCCAATACCATTGCCGTAGCCTTGAACTGCTGGAAGGCCTTTCCCGCGCAATCGTAAGGTTTTTCCCGGCTGTGTTCCTGCCTCTATCTTTATTCTTACCTTTCCACCGTCTATTGTGGGTATTTCAGCATTGCCGCCCAAAGCTGCGGTAGGAAAATCTAACAATAAATTATATATAAGGTCGTGCCCATCTCTTATAAAAGTATCATTTTCTTCTTCCTCGATGTAAACCTGAATATCTCCCGAAACACCCTTGTGCTTGCCTGCATTTCCCTTTCCTGGTACATTGACAATCATTCCTTCAGCAACTCCGGCAGGAATTTTTACCTCTATAACTTCTTCACCTTTCACAACTCCGGCTCCATGACACTCTTTGCATTTATTTTTTATAACCGTTCCTTCTCCATTACAAGTAGGACATTCAGTCTGTGTCTGCATCATTCCGAGCATGGTTCGCACGGTTTTGGTTACAAATCCTTGTCCATGACAAGTTGGACAGGTTTCAGAACCACTTCCGGCTTCTGCACCACTACCGTGACAATGTGCGCAAGCTACATCTTTTTTTACTTTAAACTTCTTTGTTGCTCCATTTGCTATTTCCTGAAGTGTTAAGCGCACTTTAAGCTTAAGATCGGTTCCTCTATATTGTGCTTGTCTTCTTTGTCGCCCAGAGCCTCCAAAGCCAGAGAACCCCGAAAAGCCGCTGTGACCACCGAAAATATCTCCAAACATAGAGAAGATATCGTCCATGTCCATTCTCCCACTGCTAAAACCGCCAAAACCATTGGCCCCGGTGGGTCCGTTAAAGCCAAACTGATCGTATTGCTGACGCTTATTGGGGTCGTGCAAGACATCGTATGCCTCGGCAGCCTCTTTAAATTTCTCTTCTGCTTCCTTATTTCCCGGATTTTTATCCGGATGGTATTTAATGGCAAGTTTTCGATAAGCTTTTTTGATATCTTCTTCCGAAGCATTCTTATCCAATCCTAACACTTCATAATAATCCCTCTTTGCCATATTTTTTCCTCGTTCAAATAAAACTATTGACCAACAGCAACCTTTGCATGCCTAATTACTTTATCATTCAAAATATATCCTGTTTGCACACAGTCTATAACCTTTCCTTTCTTATCATCATCTGCTCCGGCTACCATTGCAATCGCTTCATGATAATCTACATTAAAGTCTTGGTTGTTTACCTCCATCTTTTTTACGCCAAGTGTTTCAAGCGTACTAACAAGCTTTTTATAAATTAGTTCCCAACCTTCTTCTACCGCATCCTTATTTTCAAGCTTATCAGCATTTGCGATAGCTCTTTCCATATCATCAAGAACAGGTAAAAGCGTGGTAATAACTTTTTCGCCACCATTAAGAATGAGTTCTGTTTTTTCTTTTAATGTTCGTTTTTTAAAATTCTCAAATTCTGCAACAGTGCGAAGATACTTATCTTTCAAGTCGTTTAGCTCTTCCTCTGTGCTCTGAGTTTCTGTTCCCTCTTCTTGTGTGCTGTTTTGTTCTACACACTCATCCAGGGGGTTATTCTCCGTATCAGGCGAGGTGTTATTCATTTCTACACCTTCGTTTTCTATATGCTGTTCTTCTTTTTTCTTACTCATAATTCATTTTTGTTTTAATGACTACTTTCTATAATGATAAGCAAACTTCTTGCCAAGAAATCTAAACGGTGTACATCTTTTCTTTTTGCTCTTTGATGGCCGCATCGTAGATGTAGTCATCATACTGCATCAGTTTGTCAATAATACCCGAAGGAGTCAGCTCGATAATTCTATCTGCCACTGTTTCGATAAATTCGTGGTCGTGACTCGCAAATAAGATGTTGCCTTTAAAACCGATAAGATTATTATTAAAGGCCTGAATACTTTCCAAATCCAAATGATTGGTAGGCGTATCCAGAATTAAACAATTGGCGTTTTTAAGCTGCATACGAGCAATCATACATCTCATTTTCTCGCCTCCGGACAAAACATTCACCTCCTTTAAGACGTCTTCCCCTGAGAAAAGCATTCTACCCAAATAGCTTTTCATCACGACTTCGTTTCCCGGTCCAAACTGGCTGAGCCAATCTACCAAGTTTAATTTACTAGTAAAAAACTCCGTGTTATCCAACGGCAAATAAGCTGTTGTAATGGTTACACCCCATTTATAAGTTCCAGCGTCAGCCTCCCGATTACCATTGATAATTTCAAATAGAGCTGTCATGGCTTTCGGATTTTTGCTAAGGAAAACCACCTTCTGCCCTTTTTCAATATTAAACGACACGTTATCAAATAAAACATTGCCATCATTATCCGATGCTCTTAAATCTTCAACTTCTAATATCTGATTTCCGGGTTCACGTTCCATTTGAAAGATAATACCGGGATATTTGCGACTTGAAGGGCGAATTTCTTCAACATTGAGCTTTTCGAGCATCTTTTTTCGCGACGTTGTCTGTCGACTTTTTGCCACATTGGCAGAGAAGCGTCGAATAAATTCTTCCAATTCTTTACGCTTTTCTTCGGCTTTTTGTTTTTGATTTTGTGCCTGTCTTAAGGCTAACTGGGAACTTTCGTACCAAAAGGAATAGTTACCTGAGAATACCGTTACTTTTCCAAAATCAATATCAACGGTTTGTGTACTAACTGCATCCAAAAAATGTCGGTCATGGCTAACAACAAGCACCGTTTGTTCAACATTGCCAAGATAATCTTCAAGCCAGGTCACTGTATCCAAGTCTAAATCGTTCGTAGGCTCATCAAGAAGTAGATTATCAGGATTACCAAACAAAGCCTTTGCCAACATTACGCGCACCTTTTCATTATTCGAAAGGTCACTCATTTGTTTGTAATGCAAACTGTCGTTCACACCGAGATTACTTAGCATTTGGGCAGCATCGCTTTCAGATTCCCAGCCATTCATTTCAGCAAATTTCTCTTCAAGAACAGCAGCACGGTTACCATCTTCCTCGGTCATTTCTTCTTTGGCATACAGAGCTTCACGTTCTTTCATATTGTCCCAAAGCTTCTGGTGTCCCATCAGAACAGTGTCAATAACCCTATATTCGTCAAATTTAAAGTGGTCTTGCTCTAAAACCGATAGTCGTTCTCCAGGTCCTAATTCCACTGTGCCTTTGTTTGGTTCAAGCTCTCCGCTGATAGCTTTTAGAAGTGTGGATTTTCCCGCTCCATTAGCCCCGATAATACCATAGATATTACCCGATGTGAATTTAAGATTGACGTCTTTATAAAGGACACGTTTACCAAACTGAATGGCAAGATTTGTAACTGTTATCATTTCTTTTTACCTTGATTTGTTGCATTAATAATAGCTGCAAAATTAATGGTTTTCGTCGGATTATCCAAATTTATGAGGTGGGCTCGGTGAATAGGAGAGAACAGACTTATTGTGAATCTATATTTTTATTTGTATGGACTTTCGGTAACTCCAAAGACATTTTCTGTCAAGCCATAAAAATGGGGCACCGCTGTAAAAACAGGGTGTCCCACCTACTATAAAGTCTGCTTGAGTTAATCTAGCCACTTCACATATGCGAAGTCTTGGCGGTGTGGCAGTTCCTTATGCTTAGGGTACATTCTGACACAGCTTCTGAACGAACCTGCATTAGAGGGCTCTATGGTAGCTTCAAAGGTAAACAAGTTACCTTCGCGACTCACCACCTCAAAGGGATGAATGCTGTAAACCTGCCTTTCATCGGTCGACTTATCGTTTTTCAAAGAAACGAGTTCCAATCCTACGGCATCATCAAGCCCTTGCTCATCAATAACGTAGCGGATTTTGTATTTCATACCGGTCTCGCCGCCATTTTCGAGGAACGAGGTGTCTTTGGATACTACATGAATACCATCCCAACGTTCGGCAACAGTTTCTTTCCACAAGGCAATGCTTTTGGCTAGCGCATTATGATCGGCCTCTAATCGTGCAGCACGTTTAGCCTGACGATTATAGAATTTGTCGAAATAATCATCGAGCTGACGCTTCATTGTATAATGCGGAGCAATGGTGGCTATCGAGTTTTTGATAACCTTAATCCAGTTTTCACTAAATCCTTTCTTTCCTTTTTTGTAATACAAGGGAATAATTTCATTTTCGAGCAGTCCGTAAATGGTGGCGGCATCAAGTTTATCCTGATACTCTTGATTTTGGTAAGTACGTTTCTCGTCCAATGCCCATCCGGCACCTTTACGATAGCCTTCTACCCACCATCCGTCAAGAACCGACAGGTTGACAACGCCATTGAGTTCAGCCTTTTCACCAGATGTTCCAGAGGCTTCAAGTGGACGTGTCGGCGTATTCATCCAAATGTCTACACCCGAAACAAGGCGACGGGCCAACTCCATATCATAGTCTTCAAGGAAGATAATCTTACCAAGAAATTCAGGTTGCTGACTAATTTCAAATATTTTTTTGATCAGTCCTTGACCAGCGCCGTCGGCCGGATGTGCTTTTCCTGAGAAGAAAAAGAGCACGGGATGTTGAGGATCGTTAACGATTTTAGAGAGCCGATCAAGGTCAGTAAACAGCAGATGTGCACGTTTATAGGTGGCAAAGCGACGGCAGAAACCGATCATCAGTGCATTGGGATTGATGCGTTCAAGGAGCGATACCACACGTGAGGGGTCTCCCTGATTCTTTAACCACGTTTCAGTGAATTTCTCGCGAATAAATGTTACAAGCTTGTTTTTTAGCACCATACGCGTATCCCAAATCTCATCATCGGGTACATTGTATATAGCATGCCAAATACTTTCATTGCTTTGATCGGACATAAATGACGAGTCGAAATACTTATCATATACTTTACGCCACTCGGTAGCTGTCCAAGTGGGTAAATGAACACCGTTGGTAACGTAGCCTACGTGATTCTCTTCGGGATAATAACCGTTCCAAATGGGTGCAAACATTTTTTGGCTTACCCATCCATGTAGTTTACTTACACCGTTAACTTCCTGGCAAGTATTGCAGGCAAATACCGACATACAGAAACGCTCAGTATGATTTTCGGGATTTTCGCGACCCATTCCGATAAACTCATCCCACGAAATACCTAAACGTTGTGGATAACCACCCATATATTTGCCAAATAATGTCTCGTCAAAATAATCGTGTCCGGCAGGCACAGGCGTATGAACAGTGTAAAGTGAAGAGGCTCGAACCAGCTCCATTGCTTCATTAAAAGACATTCCGCCATCAACAAAGTCGCATAGACGTTGCAGATTACAAAGTGCTGCATGTCCCTCGTTACAGTGATAAATCTGTTTCTTGATACCCAATTTTTTCAGTGTTAGAATACCGCCCATACCGAGAAGTATCTCCTGTTTCAATCGATTTTCATTATCGCCACCATATAATGCATGCGTGATTGGACGATCGTATTCCGAGTTCAGCTCGTTATCCGTGTCGAGAAGATAAAGACTGATGCGTCCCACGTTCATGCGCCAAACATATGCATGCACTTGATAATTCATATAAGGAACATCTACCACAATAGGATTTCCCTGTTCGTCAAGCTGTCGTACTAATGGCAACGAGTTAAAGTTTTGTGCATCATAATTGGCAATCTGTTGTCCATCCATACTTAGCGACTGCTTAAAATATCCGTATCTATACAAGAAACCGATAGCACACATATCAACATTGCTGTCTGATGCCTCCTTTAAGTAATCGCCAGCGAGCATACCCAGACCACCCGAATATATTTTTACAACTTGATTAATACCGTATTCCATACTGAAATAAGCTACGGACGGACGTTTATTATCGGGTTTAACATCCATATATTGACGAAAATCGGTAAAAACGTCTTTCACTTTCTTCATCAACGCCTTATCCTTTACAATAGCTTCTTTACGGTCATAACTTAGTCGTTCAAGCAGTAATACCGGATTATGTCCTACTTCTTCGTAAAGTTTCTCATCTAACTTTTCCACATCTCACGTGCTTCATAGTTCCAGGCCCACCACATATTGTGAGCCAACTCATCCAAACACTTCAACTGTTCGGGAAGTCTTGATTTAATTGACAGCTCCTTCCATACCGGAGCATTAGAGTAATCAGCTTTAATCTTCATAAATCTCTGAATCTAATTTATTTATTATCTAATTTATTCATTCGTTCTTCTGCCTTTCTCAATGCAAAATTATAAGCCCTATAATAATAGGTAATAAATTGACTCCACAATGCTTTCTTTGAAAGTTCGCGGGCATTTCGACAGGCAACAGTCGTTTTCTTAATAGAAAAACGAGCATATTCGACAATTGTGTTCTTAATTTCACCAGCCACCTCATGATAATTATAATCAGTGCGGTGCACCACTTTATATCCGTTTAAAATATGATTTACATCCTGTTTATGGATAGCTTGAGCTTCAGCCCACAATCCGAAACCGGCCAAATCGGTGGTTATGCAGGGTACGCCAAAAGCAACGGCCTCTAGAGGTGTATATCCCCATGGTTCATAATAAGAAGGATAGATACACAAATTGTTACCGGGAATAATATCATAATAAGGCATATTAAAAATTCCGTCATTACCATTGAGATAACAAGGCACAAAAATGATATGTACCTTACCATTTGAATGATTGGTAAATTGTAAAGTTTGAAGCATCGACAACACATTATCTTGGTCCATATTATGCAACCAATGCGTTATAAAAGGTTTGTCGAGAGGCGTATCATATACAGTATTTTGATCAGAAAGGCGCATAATAAGATCCTCTCTGGGTGTTCCCACCCAAGCAGGAACATCTATAAATGCCAATATGGATTTATTTAATTCAATCTCGCTGCGCAGTCGACCTATAGCCTCAATAAACACATCTATTCCCTTGTTCCTAAATTCATATCTTCCGCTTGTTGAAATAATAAGTGTGTCGTTGTCAAACTGACGACCCAGTAAGCAGTTGGCTACTCTAAGCATTTGCTGTCGGGCATGATTTCTTTTTATCGTAAGCGTAGCACCTTTAGGCACAAAATCATCTTCGAATCCATTGGGTAGTACAACGTCTACAGGTTTATCCAAAAGTTCTTTACACTCATGCGCCGTAATATCGCTTACTGTTGTAAAACAGTCAACATATAGAGCTGTTTGCTTTTCGATAGAATGTTTGCTCTGGATATTTAACTCGCTAGCCATCTGGTCGCCATTATAGGCAAACAAATATTGATACAATGGTTTGTTGTTGCCTGCTATGCTACGACCGATACTTGTGGCATGGGTTGTAAAGATGGTAGCTATTTGCGGCAAATAATATCGAATATAAAGCAACCCTAGACCTGTCATCCATTCGTTGCCATGATAAATTATTTTAGAAAAAGCTGTAAGGCCATATCTGTAAAAGCTCTCTACAGTCTTTGCTGCAGCATAAGAGAACATTGAGGCTTCATCATAATCACCGTAAGCATGCAAACTGTCAACCTGCGAAGTTTCCCAAAATTCTGTGTAGATTTCGTTTTTACGGCTAAAAAACGGCTGAAAATCTACCAATATAGCCAAAGGATTTCCGGGCACATTCCATCGTCCTATCCGCACATTCAAACCCTCTTTCTGAGCTTGTTTCTGCCAGCCGACATAAAGGTTTATATCCTCTGAAAAATCCGAATTGTTTTCTTTTAAATCAGGACCGATAAATATAATTCTATCGGGCATTATCGTTTGTAATGTCAATGCCCTCGTTGAGAGAACTGTATAAATTCCACCTACCTTATTGCATACTTCCCAACTTGATTCAAATATATAGTCGGGAAATAGTATTTCTTTATCCATCTAATACAATATAATGATTGCAAAGATAGTGTTTTTTGCTGAAAATCTATCATTTAGGTCTAAGTAATTGGCTATGAACAGCCTTATGAGTTATGAAATGCAGTAGGTAATGATTTAGCGACCTATCTTCAACAGTGATATACAACGCTTTGCATAACTCGAATAACCTATTGCAAAGATAAAGGTATATCGTGAGAAAAAAGAATTTTCTCCAAATTATTTTCATAGAGCCGTCCGTTGGGGCGGCTTTTTGTTTTCCGTGTATTCCGTTTTTATGATAAGATGCAGTCTCGAAAACTGCGTTTTTTGTTTTCGCCCCGCTTCTCCGTCTGCACATCCTCCACTTATGCCCGTGTATTATGTCGGGATCGGTTGTTCGTTGTCAGCGGCAAAGGTAGTTCCGGGCTTCCACGGACAAAAAAGGTCGGGGCGGCAAGCCGTTTAGACGACAATCTCCACACTTCCATTTCATTGCAGGTAGTATTCTCGCCATAAAACCTTGTTTGTCCTAAGCCCTACCTTTTTACGCCACTGAAACGAAAACGACCGACCCGACGGAAAGACGCATAAAAAAAATGTCGGATATGCGAGAAGCAGGGAAAAAGAAAATGGAAACTCAACTCCCTCACCTCTAAAATCCGCATAAAATCAAAAAAATCAGACAAGATGAAACTGAGATACAAAATATCAATTTGGGTGGTACTTGCACTCGCAGGCTCTCTCCTTTGTGGCGGAAGCGTCTGGCTTTGGCTGGCATGGATATGTGTGGGAAAACTCCTCATTCGGCTACTCCTTACCATTGCTTTGGCAATCGCCGCATACATTTTGGCTTATGCCTCATCATCGGGACAATACTTTGGATACTCATTTCTTAAACAGACAGATATATGAAAAGAAGAAGCAAGACAATCGCACAGCAATGCAGATACTACGAAGTGGACAACATCTTCGAGTATATGGTATCGGTTTACCTCAACGGAAACATATCCACCTTTGGGGAACTATACAAGGAACTCTATCGGAAGGACAGAAAGGAATTTATACTCTATCTCTTTTCAGAAGTTGAACCTATTCATATCCAAGAAATCATTTTAGAAACCATCTAACTATATAAGACAATGAAAGGAACAGAACATTTCAAGGACGTTATCCAAAACTATTTGGAAACGAGAGCATCATACGATGAACTCTTTGCGGAGAATTTCCGCAAAGAGAACAAGAACATAGACGAGTGCATTACCTACATCTTGACGGAAGTCCAAAGAATGGGTTGTGCAGGTCTGTCTGATGAAGAGGTATATTCCCTTGCCGTTCACTATTACGATGAGGATAACATCGAGGTGGGCAAGTCCATCAACTGCCAAGTCGTGGTAAACCATACTATCGAACTTACGGAGGAGGAAAAAGCAGAAGCACGGAAAAAGGCTATCGAGCGATACCAAGCGGAGGAATACCGCAAACTGACCGCCAAGAAACCAAAAGCGGAGAAACAAGTGGAACAGCAGATAGCACAACCCTCACTATTCGAGTTTTAACCCTCTAAACAACAAAAGGAAATGGAAACAAAGGAATTGAACGAAGCACGCATCTATGTAGGCACTTATGCTAAGTACAACAACGGCTCATTGCAGGGCGAGTGGGTGGAACTTTCGGACTTCTACGATTTGGACGACTTTATCGAACATTGTGCCGAGATACACGAGGACGAGGAAGAACCCGAATTGATGTTCCAAGCGTGGGAGGAAATCCCCGATGGTCTGATAGATGAAGGGCATTTGGAGGAAAACTTCTTTGAACTTCGGGACGAGTTGGACAGACTGAGCGACAAGGAGCAAGAAGCCTTTTGGGTATGGGCGGACGGTAACAACGCCCAATTCACCCAAGACGCATACAGCCTTGTAAAGGCTTTCCAATCCGCCTACATAGGCAGTTATGCAAGCAGGGAAGATTTTGCGGAGGAGCTTGCGAAAATGGAAAACGACTTACCCGATTTTGCGCTGATATATTTTGACTTCTCCAAATATGCCGATGACCTTTTTTGTACGGACTTTTGGTATAAGGATGGCTATGTATTTCGGAACAACTAATTGAGGAGGAAAGATTATGAAACCGAGAAACAAGTTTGAGAAAGCAGTACTTGCAGAGAGCAAGAACTTACGACCGATAACCAAGACACAGAGTAAATGGGCATTCCGTGAGTGTATAGACCATTTCGCCTATCGATTACCCAAAGGTCGTACCACTTGTATGGATTGTGGACATAGTTGGACAATGGAAAAGCCGGCATATACATGCACTTGCCCTCATTGTAGGGCAAAGTTGCAAGTCCGAACGACTTTTGAACGTAAGATAAGACAGAAGCAATACTTTACGATACTTACCACTTGTAAAGAGTACCAAGTATTAAGAATGTTTCTTCTTTCTGTGGAAATGGAGAAAGGTTGCAAGGCATCATCATACACTATTGAAATCGGTCAGTATTGGTGGAACGCACAAGGACGAAAGACGATTGTTGCCGTTCAAAGAGTACTAGGTAGATACATCGACACCTTTTCCTATTGCTCGCCTATGGCAGTGAGAAACGATAACGAAGCCTACCGCCATATATCGTATTCACTGATATATCCCAAGTTCAAGGTTGCAGAGACACTTCGTAGAAATGGTTTTAGGGACGATTTTCACGACATCGCACCAACCGTTCTCATACCTACCTATTGTCCGACAGTCGAGCGGAAACCTTGCTGAAAGCAGGTAGAACCGAACATTTGAAATACTTTCTTGATAATTCACGGACATTTGACGTTTGTTGGCAGTCCTATAAGGTTGCCACTCGCAACGGCTACGACATAGAGGACATTTCGATATGGTGCGACTATGTGGATATGCTCCGCAGATTGGGCAAGGACATACACAGCCCCAAGTATGTTTGCCCCACCGACCTGCATACGGAACACGACCTAAGACAAAACGAACTCCGCAGACAAAGGGAAAAGGAAGAAAAGGAGAAGAAACGCAAAAAGGCAATGGAGGATGAAAAGCGTTTCCACGAACTCAAATCAAAGTTCTTCGGTATCTCATTCACGGATGGCACAATCCAAGTCCACGTTTTGGAGAGCGTGCAGGAACATTTGGATGAGGGTGTGGCAATGCACCATTGCGTATTCGACAATACCTACTATCTCAAAGAGAACTCGCTTATCCTTTCGGCGACCATTGAGGGTAGACGGATAGAAACGATTGAGGTTAATTTGGACACGCTCAAAGTGGTGCAAAGTCGTGGCGTGTGCAACAAGAATACGGAATATCACGACCAAATAGTGAGCCTTGTCAATGCCAATCGCAAATTGATTAGGCAGAGAATGAGAGCGACAGCATAAGCAACAATCACCAATCACCAAAACATCACAGATATGAAAGCAGAAATAGAAAGCATCGTATGCAACTGGGCGGACGAGATACCCCATATCCTTGTAAGGGTAATCAATGCCATTACCTTATCCGCCAATGAGGAGGAACTGAGGGCAGCCGTCAAGAGTATAGTCGAAGAAACGGAACTCGACAAGTTCTTTGCCTATGGTTACGGCACACATCATTTTTGGCTTACCCACCGCAGGTTATCCAATGGAGAACCAATGGAACACAGATTATTAAAGGTTGAATTTTGAGAATATGAAAAAGAGAGTTTACAGAGTACGGACACAATACATCTTCGAGGGAGTTTTTGAGGTGGTTGCCGAGAGCAGAGAAGAAGCACGACAAAAGGTCATTCAGGATTGTGGAATGGTGATGGGTAGAAACGTTCACAGCACTCTTCCCGATGAAGAAATCAATTGGGCTTTCTCTACGCACCCCGAAGTAAGGACGGGACGGATAACCGTTCAAGAAGAACAAACAAAGTAAAGCGGTCGGCAGATTTGCCGACCGCTACTTTCTTTCGTGAGCTTCGAGCGGACAAAGAAAGTAGCAAAGAAACCCGATGAAAAGCACCTCGTTACTTTTGACAGTGAGTTGAGACGGCTCAAAAGTAACAAAAAGCCCAACCAAATATGGTTCTATCTTCTAAAACCGTATTTCTGTTCACGCTTTTCAAAAGCAATACGTCCTCCTTCCAAAATATCACATATATGTTCACGGATACCTTGTGAGGATAAGATATACTCAGAGTTTTCGTCTCTTTGTTTGGTATCTTCCAAAGCCCCGTTAATATATTGAAATTTCATGCCTCCTAAGTTTGGCGTATCTGCACCTTCTTGATTGGCTACAATTACATTTTCTGCGTCTGCACTTACCACAACATTGGAATTGTGCGTTACCAATATTATCTGTCGTTCTTTCTTTTTTCGTTTGATGTATGCAACCAACTCATGATAAATTGCACGGTTGTCGAGACTATCTTCTGGTTGGTCAATGAGTATTGGACATTTCTTATCACTAAAATCTAAGAGTAATTTTAGAATAACAAAAGCCTGTTTTCCTTCCGACATGTTTACAAATGCATCTCCCTGATAGGTTAAACTATAATCAAGACTATACCAATTACGAGTAAGAAATTCAATCGCAACATTTAAAGCCTCGTATCCGTTCTTTAGTAAGATATTCTCTGAAAGAAGATTTTTGAGAAAGTCCAAGCTGTAAGATTTGTTATCGTCATCATATCTGTTTAGTAACATTTTCAAGTATTCTTGACGTTCAGTCCCACGTTGGTTAAGCCTACTTTCCAAGAATTCCTGTAACTCTTTCTTGTGAAATGTAAGACCCACGCAAATATCAAGTCCATCATATGTGATTTCTAATGTATTACATATTTCTCTTGCCATAATTTTATAAGAACAGTGAGCATCAATAATTTTCTGAATAAGAGAATTACGCAGCTTTCTTATATGTTCAAGCCTACTCTGCAACCCAATAATAGTTTCAAGGGTTTTCTCTTCTTCTTGTATTTTACTATTAATATCCTTCAATTCCTTATTGCCTTCAAAAGCATGTATTCCTTTCTTATAGACATCATAAGCGATTATAGTTTGAATATCTGTGCTTATTTGCTCTTTTACTTTTGAGGTCTTTTCTATGAAATGTTGAACAATGTTACCCCATTCAATTTCAGTCTTTACCTTCAAATCATTGTACAGTCGGTCAATATCATACTGATTCAAAGGAAATGATAATTGATTAAATTGCCACTTGTCCTTGAAGGTAGGATCAAAAGGAGTGACATTCTTCATTTTATCCAGTAATCCTAAATCATTGTCTATTTCTGCTATTTGTTTTTTCTTTTCCTGAATTTGACGTAAGTATGCATCAAAGGACATTCTTTCTTCTTGCGTTAATTCACTTCCCTTTTGCAACTCAGCGGCTTTCGATTTTAGCAAATTTAACTGTTGAGTTACTCCGTCTTTATTCCCTTTTTCAGACAAAGACTTTGCAATAGAAACTATATCTTTTTGCATTTGGAAGATAGAAAAAACACCCTCTGATATTTCTTTTGAAATTTCAGTAAGTTGCTCATTGTAAGCTTTCAATAACCCCGCCTCATCTTTGTCTTTTATAATGCTATCAACTATCCTATTTGTCTTTTCTGAATCAAAAGCAATATCATGCATATAACTTTGTCGAAAATATTCTATTTCACGACCAAGTTGATCATTTCCATCCTGCCATCGAATAGATACTCCATCAAGATGCTGCCTAATAAAATCATCTTCTTCAACTTCTTTATTTCCATGCTTAGCAGCAATTGCTTTAAGCAAGGAAGACTTACCTGTCGAACGTCCTCCGACAATAGTATTTAAATTCGGATTAAGAAAGATTTTTCCATGCCAAAAATCATCTTCATCTAATGCTATACTATCGATTACTTGGTAAATATTTTTCTCGTCAGGCTTTGTTGTTTGAATTTTCACCCTATCTTCAGGTTCAAATAGAATTTGTTTTAGCCCTTCAAATGTTGTATCAGCTTTAATCCAAGTTTTACAATTTCCCAATCTATCTTTTAGCTCAATCTGGTCTGCAAAAGAATGCGCATCACTACAATCTAACAGCAAATCATTTACACCTTGTTCATGTAGTTTTTCTTTTGACTTATTGTATGCGTCAATATTCTCGGCTGCGGTAAAAACTATATCAACATCATTAATGATGCTCTTTTTTCTGCTATAGAATTATCGTTCCATTTGAAATCTTCCCATTCTGTTTTGCCAATAGCCGTAATGAATTTGCCATCAAATATCGGATTGGCATTTGATAAAGCATTTTTGATGACAGAAGTCTCAAGATTGAGATTATTGAATCCTTCTCTTAATGGATTTCCATAGTGTTTGCGTTTATCTTCTGGTACAGAATTAATAATCCGTTCTCCTAAATCTTTTATACTATCCATTGAAATAACTCCTCCCCACTGTTGAGTACAGTCAGGACTTAACGTATAATGTGCTGTAAGAGCATTTAGAAATTGTTGCTGAATTTGTTCAGGAGTTAGTTCGTTAGAAAAGATGATATGGTAGTTTATTCTTTTAAACTTCTCATTCCCACAGAACTTGGATAATCTAAACTCGACAACTGGTAGGATCAAATCTATATTTTGAAGTCTACCTTGTTCTTTATAATCGAGAATTTTACGATAACCATCAATAAAAAGATAGTCATTGATGCCAAGAACTTTTATATCATCTGGAAGATGCTCTAAAGCATCTATATACTTCTCCCAGATATCTTTATCAGGAGAACACTTATAATTATGCTCTAAAGAAAAGGGAGTATGGACATGCAAGTCCCAAATACGCCATTCCGATCCTCTGTTCATTTTTTACTTACATTTAATTTCTTGCAAAGTTACTCATTCATAGCGAGAAAGATGAATAAAACAGACAGAAAACGCCCCCTTGCAAGCCGATAAAACTTGCAAGGGGCATACTTTGTGAAATCAGGGTACATAAAACAGGGTAAATTCCACCTTTCGCCGTTTGATAAGACCTCTGAGGACTTTACCCTTGTATCGGCAGAACGAGACATATTCACGGTAAATATCCCTATCTCCCAACTCCAATTTTCGGACAAGGATACTCTTCGGTCGCTTGCCATTTCCCAAGAGGCGATACTCGCCTACATTGTAGGATAGAACGGTGAGCAGGAGCGCATCTTTACCAAACCTTTGGAACGAAGCAAAACGCTTCATCAGGTCTGCTCGAAGCAGGGAATCCGCCCGCCGTTCCGTCATCGCTGCCGTGAACCGCTCTCCGGGCAGAAGCCGATGTCCGTAACCTACATAGGGATAATCCTTCCAAGAATGTAAGCCCTCGAAGTGCTTAATGCAGACCACGGCACGCTCGAACGGCGGTAGTGAGAAGAGTGTCTTTCCGATCTCCTGAGCAGAAAGGTGGAAGCAGGACAAGTAAACAAGGCAGAGCGATAAGACGACAAGTTTACTTCTTGTCCTCATTCGGTTTCTCCTTTTCCTCGTCCCTTTGACTGTTGAACTCAAACGAAAGTTTTTCCGTCTGTCCGAAATTGTCCTCCACATACACGTCTATCGTCTGCTGGTCGGAGGAAGCAGAGGTGTAGTAAAGCCTGAACTCTTCTTTCGTTAGCGTATAGCGATCATTGGGCTTGAACACCGTGCCGTCGTCCATCTTCAGCCGTCCCTTTCCATCGGTCTGAAAGTACCTTATGGTGTAGCGGGTGTCGGCAAAGTTGCCCTCCCTTTTCAATGTACAGCGTATCTCCGCCGTCTGTCCCTTGACGATGTGCTTCTGCACCGGCATCGTCTCTACCGTGAAGGGGTACGCCTGCTGAATATCCAACTCGTGATTACAAGCAGATAGGCAAAACCCGGCGAGGGCAAGTACTCCCATTACCCATATTGTGTTTATAATTTTCTTTTTCATTGTTTGTTATCGTTTTGTTGTTATACATTGTTCCCTGCATTCTTGGAAAGCAGGAACTCATTCAAATCCTTATGGTCGGCATACAGAGAGCTGCGGTCAATGACCTTTTCCCCGAAATTAGCCCTCAGCTTTTCCAATGTTCTTCGCCCCGCATCATCATTATCGAGATAGCATTCTATCCTGCGATAAACGCCCAGCACTTTCAGTGCTTTCTCCACGTTGGAAACGGAATTAAGAACAAGCCAGTCCGAAGCAATGATGCCCATTTGCATAGCAGAGAGATAATCCATAAAGCCCTCAAAGACGGAACAGACGTCCGAGCCGTTGCGCTTCAGTGAAATGTCTTTGGGCGGTATGCAGCCCTTGAAGAAGCGATTACGCAGTTCCAATCCTCCTGCTTCGTTACGGAAGCCGATGGCATAGTACCGCTTGCCCCGTACACGATACCTCACCTCCTCGCAGTTGGGGTTGGCAACGTGGGCATTGATTCCTCGTTCTACCAAATAGCCGAGCAGTCTGCCATTCAATAAGGGACATGTCCAAATATCCTCAAAGGAGGGTTCTCTTTCTTTTTCCCTTGGCAAATGCTCCATAACGGGAAGCGGACACGCACCGCTCTTTGCGATAAAAGCCGCCCTTAAAAGGAAATCCTCGCTCCCGATGAATGCTCCTGCCAAGTCGAAGATGTCTCCGCCTTTTCCTGTCCCAAAGTCGAACCATACGTTTCTATTTATATCAACCTTGAAGGAGGGTCTCCGCTCCATGCGGTACGGAGCGGAATACCACAAGGCATTTCCTTTCTGTCTGGTCGGCTGAATTCCCATTGTGCTGAGGAAGTCCGCAATGGGAATCTCTCTCATCTGTCGTGCATCCATCAGTCCAGCATTATTTTCAGTCCGACACCGTATTGTGTATGAAAACGCCCCATAGAGCCTCCCCACAGACAACGTTCCCTGCCGTAGAGCTGCAACACCAATCTATCCGTCAGATAGGTCTCCGCCTGTAGGGTGATTGCCCCACCGTAAATAAAACCGTCTTTATTACGTACTGTGGAGCCATCAAAGAGCAGTTTCTTTCCACCATTGACCGTCTCATAGCCCGCCAAGGCGGAAATACCTGCTGATAGGAAAAAGGTTTTACTTCCGTCTGAAAGCACGCCAGAGAAGAAACCTCCCTCGCCCGTGAACTGCTCCACAGGAATACGGCTCTCCCGATAAGTGGTATCTGCGGAGATACTCCGCCCCAAGCACCCCTTGATGCCCGCCTTTGGTGTAGGTGGCAAGCGAAGCCCCGAACGAATAGCCCGTTTCATTCTTGGAAGAGGGAGAATAAAAACCGTCCGCCATGCCTGCGGTCAGGCGTATACCTTTCATCTTGGGCAGACAACGCTGGGCGTGCGCCTGCCCTGCAAAGAGGGCAAGCGACACGACAAACAGGAAAAACAAAGACTTTCTCATACTACTTCACTTTGAGTTCGTTGATTTCCCTCGCACGCACAAGGTCTTCGTTCTCCACGACAAAGGATTGGTGTCTTCCGCCGTTCTTCTCGTGCATCTCCACAATGAGCTGCTTGTCATCGGGATGGTGAACTTTTGCAGGGTGAATACCGTGCGTTCGCTCTTCTGCCCCGCCACGCAGGTGGTGTAGTTGTAGGCACGCAGCGGAAGCAGCACCTGCTCCTGCATGGCGGTCTGCTTGGCAACCTTCTTGTCCACGATCTTGAACGTGATGAAGTCGATGTCGAACGGCACGTTGGACTTGTTGCGCAGCTCGGTGTGGAAGTACAGCAGTCCGTTGTGCGAGTATAACCCTTTGAGCAGGTACTGAATACCGAAGGACTTGCTGCCGATGTGCTTCACCGTCCGCCTGTCCTCCTTGTGAATGGATTTCATGATGAGCTTTACCAGCATCGGGCTTTCGCTTCCGAGTTCCTTGAGATAGACCTCCATCGCATTGTTCGGACGGTTTACGCTCTCCCCATCGTGGATGAAGTCCGCCATTTCCACATTGAGTAACAGCGGTTCGTTGGCATACTTGACATTGAAGGTGTAAAATGCACCGTCTTCGGTGATGACGCTCATGTTCGTCTCTTCGTGGAAGTCCTTGACCGTCGCCTTCACACGGATGACGTTTTCCGCCCCGTCCGCCTTCCCCGCAATGAGGTTGGGCGAACCCAAATCGACATAGCGCACGGCAGAGGGGAAGATGATATGTACTGTCTTGTCGTAGGTGATTTCCAAGCCGTGAGGCGGTATCATCCGCTCAAAGGTGATTTTGCGGGTCAGCCCCTGATAGAGGTCTCCGCTTGAAGTCGTTTCCTGTGCGTTGGCACAGACTGCGCCCAGCATCAGGGCGATGGCTAAAACTGTTCTTTTCATTTTTACTTTGGATTAAAGTGGTGAATAATAACTGTGAATTACTTGTTTTCGGGTTGATAGAGCAGAACCTTGTAACCTGCCTTCAGATGCACCTTGACGGTGCGCATTTTCTTGGCAAAGTATTGGCTCGTTCCCTGTATCAGTCCCTTGCCGAGGTCGGCGGCAAGCTGTGCCCCCGCATCGGTGGAGATGTTCACGCTGCTGCCCACGGATGTCCCCATGTTAGCGGCAATCTCCTTGGCGGCATTACGCTCCATCGATCCGGGAATGAATATCCCCGCCTGTCCGTCCGTATCATAGACCGACAGCTCCACGGGAATGATGCTTCCCCGATACCCCAAAGAGGAAATGATAATGGAGAGTCGTTCGCCCTGCAACTTTGCCGTTCCCACGACAAGGGCATTTCGTGGAATCTCCCTGCCCGATACCGACATCGGCTCCAAGAGACGGAAACGTACTGTCTGCCCGTCCATGACCGTCTGATTGTTATGCACACAGGCTGATATGGTGTTTCTATCCGTCTGCGAGACAGTCCCGATAGCGGTTTGGAATAGATAGTTCCTCTCCTTGACATATTCGGAGCGGAAAGTCGAGTCGCTCATCGGCTGTGCCAGAGCCGACACCACTTGACCGCTCACCTGCCTGACAGGAAACGCTATCGCCTTTCCATTGCGACCGGAAGAGACCACTTTCCTTTCGGAAGCCGTCTCACTCCCCGAAGTCGAAGGAAGAGCAGCGGGAACGGACTGCCCCTTGCCTCCTGCGGGCATATACTTGGCTGCCAGCTGATAGGATTTTTCAAGCAGAGCCATCTGGTCGTTCACGGTTATAGCGGGCGACTGTTGTTCATTACTCATACGACTTTCCAACTCCTTCAAACGGGTACGCATTTCCTCCTTTTCCGGATCTTCTCTCGGCATCTCATAGAAACTGCCGAGCGTGCGGTTGATGTCCTGATAGGCTGATGCAGAGGCGTGGAATCCCTCTTGCGGAGCAGCGGTGCGAGAGCCGAAGCCGTTGTCTCTTTCCGACAAATCCGTCTTCAAGGCCAACTCTTCGGAACTCTGCACTGGTTGCCCTCCTGTCATCTCCCCGAACATGGAACTGAGGCTTTGCATGGCACGACTTCGTTCCTGCTCCTTCTGTTCCATCATCTCCTTTTCATAGGCTTTCTTCTTGTCGCCGATGAGTTCCGAGGCTTGCGGATCCGGTACTTCCGTGTTGAACCCCTTCGCCTGTTTCTCCCCTTCTTTCTCCGATGGAGCGAAGATGAGCCACATGGAGCCTGCAAAAAGCAGGAACATCAGGGGGTAAATGATAAACTTCTTTCGCCTTTGTCTCTCTTCCTCCGTCAGCTCAGGCGAGGTGCTCGTATCGGAGGCTGTCTTTCTTTTGAATGGGAACATAATCGTAATACTTTAATAGGTTGATACTGTCTTTGGGATAGAGCCGCCTTACATCAGGAGCTTCTATATGCTCGATTGCCGGTAACGTTTCCTCTTCGGAGTCTCCGTCGGAGAAGAGGCGGAACAAACCGCTGAAGAAAACATAATTGGCAAGGAAAGCGAAGAAAAGAAGCATCGTCAGGACGACATACAGCCTCAGATGAGCGGGGATGCGTCCGCACAGGCGGCGGAGTCTTGCCTCCGCTCCCTCCTGCATCATTCGGAACAGACTTTTCTTTTTCATCGCTTACGGGTACTGATGTCCTTGTTCTCCACAATCTCGAATCCCTCGATATTGAACCCGTTTGGATTGTCATCGCTGCGGCTCGTATTGAGCAGACGGCATACGGTCACGAGGCTGCGCTCGGTCACGTTGGTGGCACGGATAATCATCTGTCGGGCATACGTCCGTACCGCATAGGGATAGCGGTCGAAGTCGCAGAGTACGCTGTCCACCTGCACGACCTGATTGATATTTCCCGCCACGATACGGTTGTAGTACCCTTTCTCAGAGAAATCCCGATAGTAATTGTAGGCACTCTTGTCCGCCAAGAGTAGTGCACGGGAGATATTCCCTTCGATGGCACTCTTGTCGGGCGAAAGGGTGAAGAACAACTCGTGGAAGCGGCGCACATGCTCCTTTGCCTCGGCGGGTCTGTTCTGCGACAGATCCTGCGACAAGGCGAGCATCAGCGACTTACCGCCATCCAACACATAGATTTTCTGCCTCTGGGCTTCGGCAAAGGAGTAGGCACTCCATACCGAATACCCCGCAAGGAGAGCACACAGGCAGACGACGACCAAGGTAAAGAGGCGTATCTGCCTGAAACTTGTTTCGATATTCTTTAATGACTTAAATTCCATAGCATTTCATTTTTGTTTATTATTCGGGAGCATTTCCGCTTCTCCTGCGGAAAAGCTGCCCTGCCACCTCCTTGGCTTTATGTCCCGCACTATGCAAGACCTGTTTTCCGTGTCCTCCGGCAAATCCACCAACGGCTCCGCCCGCAGCACCTGCGATACCGGCACCCTTTCCTGCCGCATAGTTCACGTTTTTACCGTAGTTACCCGCTCCTCCGGCTTGTATTACCCAGCCCGCAACCGTTGGAATGGTGAAGTAGCCGATAATGCCGATAATCATGAAAACGAGGTACACCCCGTTCGAAGCATCTATCGTATAGGTGGGATCATTCTGCAACTGCGTGATGTCGTGTTTGAGCATCAGTTCCTGAATCTTTGCCAGCATCGAACTGAACAAGTCCGCCACAGGCAACCACAGATAGATGGAGATATACCTCGTGAACCATTGCGTGAGGGTGCTTTGGAAACCGTCCCACACGGAGATGGCAAAGGCTATCGGTCCCAAAATGGAGAGGACAATCAGGAAGAATGTCCGAAGCGTGTCGATGAGCAGGGCGGCAGCGGCGAAAAGAAGTTCCAAGAACTCCCGTACCATATTGCGAAACCATTTCTTGAAATTGTACATACTGCGTTCCACATACATACCCGCCATCGTCGCCATATCCGAGGGAGAGATACCGAGTTCATCCAGTTTCTTGTCGAACTCTTCGTTACTCACCAGATAGGCTGTTTCGGGATTCCTCACCATCGCCTCGTATTCCAGCTTGTCCCGCAACTTGCGGTATTCGTCCATGCTGAAAGTCTGCTTTTCGAGCATCTTGTGCGTCCCCTGCACAACGGGACTGAGCACGCCGTTGATGGTGTCCAAGACCATCGGAAAGAAGAGGATACAGAGACCGAGCGCAAAGGGACGGAGCAGCGGATACACGTCGATGGGTTCGGCACGAGCCAAGGTCTGCCACACCCGAAGTGCCACATAAAAGAGCGCGCCCAAGCCCGCAATGCCTTTGGCGACACCTATCATGTCACCACACATAGGCATCATCTCCGTGTAAAGCGAACGGAGGACTTGGTGCAGGTTGTCAAATTCCGCTCCCATGATTACCAATACCTTTCGTTGTCCGTTCCATAGAGCGAAAGCACCCGGTCGGTGTCCTGCTGCTTCTTGGCTCTGAGATAGCTCACGGAGATGTTCTTGTTCGTGTAGTAACGCACAAGGTTGCGGTAATCCCTGATTTCCTTGTAGCAGCGATCCACCACGTCCATACGCTCCTTGTCGGTCATCTTCAGCGTGGTGATGTTCACCACCTGCTTGAGTTCCTTGAGCAGGTTGTTGCTCTCTCCGAGCAGTTTGGTGTAGCCGTTGGCAATGGCGACCAGCTCTTCCGGACGGAAGTTCGAGTCAGAGAGCATCTTCTTGTAGTTCTTCACATAGATATCGGAGATTTCTCCGACCATCAAAATCGTCTCCTTTACCCGTTGGGCGTCCCGCACGAGGTTGTTCACCTTTTTCAGGGCATCGTAGTATTTCTTGCTCTCATTGTAGAGCTTCTCGACCTCCTTGAAGTTGTCAAGCGTGTTCTTGACCGTCTTGGAGGTCTGCACGATTTCCTTGGTCGTGTTGATGATACTCTGTGCAAGATTGGTGGGGTCTGTGACCACCCACTGGGCGTGTGCGCTGCCTGCCAAGAGGCAACCGCACGCCATAAGCATTAAAATTTTCTTTCTCATTTTTCAAATTGATTTTAGCGTAGATACAATGTCGTTCGAGCCACTCGGAAAAATCAGTCGAGTAAATCTGAAAATCAGTCGACTGTTTTCTTGAAATATGACGTCATATTTTCGGACTTGTTGTATTACGCGGTTAAACATTCATTGATTACTCTTCTTCGGCGAGCTGCCTGACGGCGAGCTCCATATTCCCGCCGAGTTGCTCGGCACGGGCAAGTACGCGCATCTTCTCGGTCTCCTCCGTCGTGTAGGTGAGGTATTCGGCTTTCGACACTTCGGTGGCATAGACAGCAGACTGCACACCTCCCAGTCCGATCCACACCTCCTTGTACGACCGTGTGGCATCGTTGCTCTGGTTGATGGAGAGTATCTGCCCCCGCTCCTTGTCCGTCAGTCCCAAGAGTGCCTGAATCTGGTCGAACTTGTTCATGTACTTGCGCTGGTCAAGCAGTATCTTGCAGTCGGAGTTGTTGATGATGGACTCCTTGACAATGTCTGAGGAGATGATGTCATCCACCTCCTGCGTCACCACGACCGCCTCACCGAAGAATTTTCTTACCGTCTTGTAGAGATACTTGATATATCCCGCCATATTCGCGGACGCAATCGCTTTCCAAGCCTCCTCAATAAGGATGACTTTCCGTATTCCCTTCAGACGTCGCATCTTGTTGATGAAGAGTTCCATAATGATGATGGTGGTAATGGGGAAAAGGATGGGATGATCCTTTATGGAATCGATTTCGAAGACGATAAAGCGGGCGTTCAACAGGTCGAGCTGCTTGTCCGAGTTCAGCAGGTAGTCGTATTCGCCACCTTTGTAGTACGGCTCCAGCACGTTGAGAAAATTGGCCAAGTCAAAATCCTTTTCCCTGACCTTTTTCTCACGGAGCAATGCCGAGTAGTCGGTGGTGAGATACTCGTAAAAGCTGTTGAACGAAGGAACGAGACCGTCGTCCGTCTTGATACGCTCGATAAAGAGTGATACGGCATTGGAAAGGGCGACCTCCTCCGAACGGGTGGCTGGCTCGTTATCCTTCTTCCAAAGGGTCAGCAGCAGTGTCTTGATGCTCTCCCTTTTCTCTACATCATACA
Source organism: Hoylesella saccharolytica JCM 17484 (assembly GCF_000614205.1). Lineage (GTDB taxonomy): Bacteria > Bacteroidota > Bacteroidia > Bacteroidales > Bacteroidaceae > Prevotella > Prevotella saccharolytica. The sequence continues at coordinate 75,780 of NZ_BAKN01000003.1, read as the reverse complement.
CCTTATCGGTGGTATAGAAGGGATTGAAGCTGATGGGGCTCTCATCCGAGTAGGTGAAGTACACCCCATCCTCGCCCTGCGTCTTGTGGCGTATCATCTCGCACAAGCCCTGATAACTGTTTCCCGTGTCCACCAAGACGATATGGGTGTTCTGCTCCCAATACTGCCTCAAGAGGTGGTTGGTGAAAAACGACTTGCCACTGCCCGAAGGACCCAAGATGAATTTGTTTCGGTTCGTGGTGATGCCTTTCTTCATCGGCAGGTCGGAGATATCGAGATGAATGGGCTTGCCACTGCGGTCTGCCATCTTGATGCCGAACGGAGATAGCGAATCACGGTAGTTGGTCTCCTCATTGAAGAAGCAGACCGCCTGTTCGATGAACGTGTAAAAACTCTCTTCTGCGGGAAAATCGGCTTCATTGCCGGGAATGCCTGCCCAGAACAGCGTCGGCACATCCACCGTGTTGTGTCGTGGCTTGCACTCCATCAGTGCGAGTTGGCTGCCCACGTCGTTACGGATACGGCGGAGTTCCTCCTCATCCTCGCTCCACGCCAAGACGTTGCAATGACAGCGGACGGAGGTAAGCCCGAAGCTGTGCGCCTCGTTCAGATACTCGTCAATCCACTGTTTGTTGATTTGGTTGCTCCGGCTGTAACGGGAGAGCGAGTGCATATTCCGTGCGCTCTTCTCGAAGCGTTGCAGGTTCTCGGCACTATCATCAATCAAGACATACTGGTTGTAAATGTGGTTGCACGAGAGCAACAGCCCTATGGGAGCGGCAAAGGAAAGGCGGCAGTCGCTGCGGTCAGTGGATAAACGCTCATAGCGCATATCCGTGCCTACCAGCCCGGGCAGGTCTTCCGTATCGGAAAGGGTATGCAGGCAGAGTCGCTTATCACCGATACGCATTTGGTCGGCTTTGAGGTCGATGTCCTCCAAAACCGTCGTATCGGAGAGGGACAGCGAGAAATACTTCTCAATCAGTCCCGGTGTCTCCGCCGTTCCGATAATCTCCTCGTCTGTCAGGCGAGCAAGGCGAATAAAACCGCTTTCGTTCATAATCCGCTCGAATTGCTCGGTCGCTTCGAGGAACTTGTGGGCAGTATCCCTGTCCCGTACCTCCTTGGGGATGATATGTCCCCGGCAGAGGGTGGAGAAGTTGCTTTGCTGCCGGTTGCGGTTCTTGGTCGTCTTGGTCAGGAACAGGTAGCAGGCGTGATTCAAGAACGGTCGCTCATTGAAGTGTCGTTCGAAACTGCGGGAGAGGAAACTCATCTCCTCCTTTTGCAAGTCCGGACGGTAGCCCTCCTTGACAAACCAATCCTGCTTGTGTACGACGCTGTAGGTCGGCAACACCTTGATTGCCTTTACCCAAGAGGAATGGATAGAGGCATACTCCGCACTCGTCACCGTATAAAGTTCGGGAAGCTCGACCCGAAAGGCGACCGTGATGTCGGCGTCTTTCGAGAGGATACAGCCCTCTTCGACGGCAAGCAGCGGAAAGCGGTTCTCCAGTGTGGTGGCTTTCAATAGGTTTCTCATTCTTTGTCCTCCTTTCCTTCGTCCATTCTTTTATTCTCTCTTCTCTTTCGTCTTGGCAGCTCCTTGTGCCGCAACAGATAGGGAATGCGTCGTCGGTTGATGAGGTAGCGGGGGTGGCTGTGCAAAGCGGAACGCTTCATCAGCCCGTGTTCCCCATACTTCTTGTTCAGGGAGAAAGTCTGCCACACCAGAATGGATGCGGAAGTCCCTCCGAAGCCGATACAGATCCATTGATTGACACCCGCCATATAGAGGATGACAAACAGCACGAAAAGGGCAAGCAACCCTCCGGCGAAAATGAACAGATACTGGCTTTTGAGTCCCTGAAACTCCACCGAGCGACCGATTCCCTTGTTGATGGGATAGGTCTCCATAGGCTTAGAGGAAGAAACTTCTCAGAATGGTGGCTGCGACAATGAGGAAAATACAGGCTCCGAACCAGCTCGCGGCGGTCTTCGAGGTATCCGGGTCGCCTGACGAAAATTTTGAGTACACCTTTACCCCTCCGATGAGTCCCACGACCGCGCCGATGGCGTAGATGAGTTTCGTGGCTGGGTCGAAATAAGACGTTACCATATTGGTGGCTTGGTTGATGCCCGACAAACCGTTGCCTTGGGCAAAGGCTGAATAGGCGGAAAGCAGCAGAACGGCTGCGATAAGAAAATGTCTTTTGGTCATAAATCTTTGTTTTGTGCCGAGAGGATTGGATATATCCTCCCGACGGGTGAATACTGTTGTTACTTTCGGATTTCAGTGGTGGCTTCTCTCGTATGTCAGCCGTACTCTTTTTCTTTCATCGTCTTTGACTGTTTAATGGGTTTGTTACTATTTGTCCCTGCCGTCAGAAGGAACATAAAGCTCTTCAAAACGGTTGCGGACAATATCGTCTATCGTGGAAGAACGAACTTTGTCACTTCGGAGTGTTTCCATCAGACGAGTGCCTTCCAATTCGGTCAATGTCTCACCGGATCTTTGTCGCTCCGCTATGGAAGAGGCATTTCGGTGTATGACCGACAAGGCTTCCAGCACCCGTTCGAAATCAATTCCCGTGGCATATTCGCTTTTTCCCGATACGGGAAGTTCTTCATCTTCCTCCTCTTCAAACAATGAAGAATCAGAGGATTCATACGTTAAAGGGATCTCATCTATGTCGGGCAGATTATCCGGCTCTTCCGATGGCTCTTGTCCGTTTTCGGGAGCAAATGTAGATGCCTTTTTTGCTTCCGCCTCGTCTTTTGGATAACTGCGTACTTGTGGCGTCGAGTGGCTGAGTTTGAAGTGACTTTTACCGATGATTTCCACTTCACTGACCGTTTGACAAGGCTTTTTCTCAATTGCCCTATTCTTTCTTTTTCTCCGTTCATACGAGAGAAAAAGCAGTAGCCACAAAAAGTAGAGCAAGAGAAGAACAAGGACTATTCGATACATAGGCGTTGCAGGATTTCGTGAAGTTCATCGCCTAATCCGTCGCATAGCTGACTCAACTTTCCTCCGTGGGGTGGGAGGAGGGTGCATACCCCTCTTCTGCGTTCGGAAAGCAGCGGACGATACAAACGGGAGTGGCTCAATGAGGTCTGCATCAAGAGGACTCCCGTTTCATCGGAAAGGGTGCGACAGCGTTCGTCGGCATCCTCACATTCCCAAGCCTCTATCATATTGCGAAGCAGGTAAACCTCCCTGATATTGCCCTTACCCATCGTAAGTATCTGCTCTCCCAAGATGTCTATGAAATGGCGGACGGCTTCCATATCCATCGGACTGCCCGTAACGGGAAAGACGGCGGCATCCATTGCTGAAAGCAACTCCACCGTCCCTTCGGTACGCATCAATGGGGGAAGGTCGAAAAGAATGCATCGAGGATGGCTGTCCACACAGTGTTGCTCCACTCGCCTCAGGGCTTCCCGCACCGGAGTGCAGATAATCGGATAAGGGGCATAGGCTGTCCGATGTTTCAGGCGCATCAGCCTTTGATGATTCAGGTCTTCCGACTCTTGCTGTCGCAGACGGGCGATGGTATAGACGGGATGGTTGCAATCCACGACAGCGACATTGCATCCTCTGTGGTAATGCAGAATGCTTGCGGAAAGTACCGTAAGCGAGGTTTTGCCGACACCTCCCTTGGGGGAAGCGATGGCAAGATAAATGGGTTTACTCATATTTTCTCTTTTCTTTGAGTGGGTGAATACTATGTCTTGATAAATCGTTTGTAATCGAAGTTGCCTGACTGAATCTCTTTCGGAGCTTCTTCGGCAACGCGCTCCAGCAGCTCGCGGACATGTTCCCCGGCCGCTTTCTTAATCGCTTGGAACATCGGGGAGTCGTGTATCTTATAGATGGTTTCGGCAGCTTTTGCAGCTTCTTCTATCGGAGCATTCTTGCAGGAGAGGACATTGCCCATTTGTTGTAGTTCTTCCACGGTGATACTTTCCGAAAGGGAGTGGCTTTCACCTTGGACTTCCACCAATACATAATCCTCTTCTTCGGGGATGAAAGGAGAGGTTTCTTCCGACATTCCCGTTTCAGGCGTCTGTTCCTGTTGCTCTTCTTCGATGGGCAACTCGGCTAAAAGGATATTCTCCTCTTGGGAGGATCCCTTTTTGGGGATGCGGATGGTAACGACGAATTTCCCCTTGCCCCGTTCCCGGAAAAAGAGCCGCAAGTCACGATAGAGTCTCACGGCACTCCGATAGCGTCCGTACAGGAAGCGGGTGACCTGCACGCTGCCGAGATAGGCTAAGCCGACCGACAGCAGAATGACAATCACCTGCTTCATCGCTCGAAACGTTTACGGAACTGTTGCTCAAACAAGGCGTCTATCTCATCACGGTGACTCTCTAAGTGATGCCGGAGAATATGTTCTACGAATGCCCCAATCGTCAGTTTGCCTGCGGCTGCCACATAGACGATTTCGGAAATCTCTTCCTGTGTCTTTTTGGAAATGAACACGCCCTTTCTGTCTCCGATGTTCAGGGGTTGCAGAAAGGTGGTTTCGTAATCGCTCTTCTCTTCCTGAAGGAGACCTGTAGTGTGTCCCTCGGAATGCTCGATGAGCGTGGTGGAGTTACGGATGGTTACTTTTGAAGAGACGCTTTTTCGTTCTCTGCAGGACTTATGACCTGCCATTGGTCGATCTTTTTTCTGTTTCATATCACAATAATTTCTTGAAGTTCTTTTCACTTAATCGGTTGATTTCTTCCTTGTAGTCCTCCAAATGTTTGAGAAGGATGTTTTCCACGTACATACCCAATGTCATCTCTCTCTTTCGGATGAAGAGGACGATTTCCGACAGTTTGTCCTGCAACTCTTTGGAGATGTAGATTGCCTTGCGGTCATACAGGTCATTGCGGTGCATGAAGAGTGAGATGTAATCTCCTTTGGCGGGATTCTTGCGACGTGTTCGGATGGGTAGTTGTGGTTCTTCCAAAGCCTCTTTCTGTGTTTCCGAAACAGACGCATCCTCCTCTTCGACTGTGGGAGGGGGTATCATCTCGCTCTCTTTCTTTTTCATCGGGATACCCTGTGAAATCAGTTCCCGGATAGCGACGGGATCTATCGCCCCTTTATTCTTTCCTGCCATATGCTTCAGGTTTTACGATGGACAAGATTTCCTCCACAAGCTCTTTCAGACGACTGCCTCTGAGCAACGTTCGGGAGGCGGGAAAGATGGTCGAACGGAAGAGGGTCGTACCCTCATCCATCACTTCCTTTTTGTAGCGGGTCGTATTGGGGACTGCCGTCTTCAAGACAGGAAGTCCCAACTCGTCAATGATCTTTTCATACATCGCATAGAGGGGTGTTTTCTCTCTGCCGTCCACCATGTTCCAAAAGAGGTAGATCCCTTTGTTGGCAGTGTCTGTATTGTCGGTTATCGCCTCCTTGATGATGGCTGAAAAGCTCAGCGTGCTTTCCAAGGATATACGGTCGGCGGAGATGGGGGTGAAAATGTAATCAATACCGGAGAGGGTGGTCAGCACCCCATCATTGTTGATGGTTCCGGGCAAGTCAAAAAAGACGAAATCCGTATCCGGCTCATGCGTTTCCAGATATTCCCTGGCCGTATCCACGGCTGCCTCTGCCGTGGCACAAAGGATGGTGTACGTGGGCTTTTGCAACTCGGAGAATTGGGTGGCTGCCAATTCTTGCAGCGCGGGGTTGCGATCCACACCCTGTGCGTCACGCTGACGCATGGCATTGATGCTGAATTGCGGATAGTCGCAATCCACCACAATAAGGTTATACCCGCAGGCATAGTGCAGGTAACTTGCCGTCAAGACCGTAAAGGTCGTTTTGCCGACACCGCCCTTTTGGGTGGAGAAGGCAATGAAAACTGGTTTCTTTTTCATTTCATTTTCTGTTTAATGGTTCTACATATATGTGAGGAAAGGCACATGCACGCCTTGGCTTGTTTCCTTGAAAAGACGGATATGGAAATGAGTCCGTGAGGGAATAAATCTCCGGACAGACATACGATAAGGTATTCCGATAAGGGAACATAGACCCGCATTTCGGGATATGTCCCTCCCTGCATAAGGGTGGGGCTATATGATGGGATTCATACCTGCACACGTCCCCCCATCCACACGTCCACACTTGTACCCTTGCGCAAGGGTATGGGGGGCGACGGGTGCAATAACTTGTACACATTCTCATTCCTATTTCCATTTCCGTAATTGTCTGTTCAAATGGCTGCGGACAGGTTTTCAGACTTGGGCAGGCAGGTATGTCCACCGACCTGCAAACACCTGTTCGACGGGGCAAATATAGAAGCCTTTACCTCCTTGTTTCTGCCCTTTTTGCTAACTGCGTACTTGTGGCGTCGATTTGCGTATTTGTGGCTTCGTGAGAGGTAAGTGACTTAGGCACAACGCTTAGTAACTTTGCACCCAAGCGGTAAGCCGAAGTTTTCGAGGTATGAAGCGTTCTTTTTTGAGAGACTCGACTTCCGTCCTTCGCGGACGGATTTATTTGCGCCGGAGCAAATAGCAAGGTATGTTTTATGCAGCACGACTCCGTTTTTGCAGCATAAAACCCTTGCTCTTGCAGAGGGCTGAAAAAACTCCGAAGTCGTTTTTTCTTGGAAGAGAGAATGCGATGCCTCAAATGCCGGTGATGTCGTGAAACACTAAAATCCAAAGTAAGAAATGAAAATGAAGAAGATGCGGAGCATAAGCTCCAAAGTGAAGACCGAAAAACGGGTTTCAGTCAATTTTACGGCGATGGAATTTGCCGAATTTCTCTCCATGAAAGAAACGGCTGGTGTACAAAGTCAGTCGGCTTTCATCAAAGCAAGAATCTTTAATGAGACATTCCGAGTGATAAAAGTCGATCGTTCGTTGCTTGATTACTATCAAAAACTGACGACTTTGTACGGACAGTTTCGCAGCGTAGGGGGCAATTACAACCAAGTCGTGGTTGCCTTAAAAAGCAATTTCACCGAGAAAAAAGCCTACGCTATGCTTGCCCAACTGGAGAAACTGACACTCGAATTGGCGGCTATCGGAGGCGAAATCGTACAACTCACCCGTGAATTTCAGGAGAAATGGTCGCAAAAATAAGCTATGGAAGTTCCTTGTATGGGGCGTTGGCATACAACGGAGAGAAGGTAAACGAAGGCGTCGCAAGGATATTGGAAACAAATAAGGTGTTCTGTCCTGCCGATGGTGGGCACGATATTACCGATTGTATGCAGGACTTTCTGGCATATATGCCAAGCCAAGTTCATACGAAAAAGCCCGTTATTCATATCTCCTTGAACCCGCATCCCGATGACAGACTCTCCGATGAACAGTTCTCCGCCATTGCATTGGAGTATATCGAGAGGATGGGCTATGGTAATCAGCCTTTCGTGGTCTATAAGCATGAGGATATAGACCGGCATCACCTGCACATTGTGACCTTGGCAGTGGATGAGACGGGACGGAAGATTAACGATGGCAACAACTTCTACAAGAGTAAGCATATCACACGGGAGATGGAGCAAAGGTATGGATTGCATCCTGCCGACAAGAAGCAATTCAAGGAAGCGTTTCGCTTGCAGAAAGTCTGTCTCGAAGAAGGAAACCTTAAAAAGCAACTGGCTTCAGTCATCAAACCGGCGGTCAAATTTTATCACTGTCCGAGCTTTAAGGAATACCGCGCCTTGCTTTCCACCTATAATATATGTGTGGAAGAGGTCAAGGGGGAAATGTATGGAAAGCCCTATAACGGATTGGTCTATTTTGCTACCGATGATAAAGGTAAGAAGGTGGGTAATCCTTTCAAGGCTTCCCTTTTCGGGAAGGCTGTCGGATATGAAGCCTTGCAAAAAAGCTTCAAGGCTTCAAAGGAGAAACTGAAAGAAAAGCATCTTGCCCCCAAGACCAAAGAGGTCGTAGCCGGAGCATTGAGACGTTCTGCTACCAAAGAGGATTTTCGAACGAATCTCCATCACAAGGGTATTGATGTACTCTTCCGTGAGAACGAACAGGGACGGCTCTATGGCATCACCTTCATAGACCAGAACAACGGCTGTGTGGTCAATGGCTCACGATTGGGCAAGGAACTTTCGGCAAACGCCGTTGCCGAGTGGTTCGACCGCCCGCATCCCGAACTGTCTGCTCCTATACAGCAGAGTGAGAAAGGCAGTATTCCCCAAACTCAGACTTCGGACGGAGATTCCGTCTTGGGCGGTTTACTTGACCTGCCCTTGGAGACACACGGAACGGATTGGGAGGAAGAACAGTTCCGCAGACGGATGCAGCGCAAGAAAAGAAAACAACGTAAACTCTAAAAACAGAAAGATTATGTCACAACAAGAAGACGATTTGAGAGCACTGGCGAAAATCATGGATTTTCTGCGTGCCGTAAGTATCATACTGGTGGTTGCCCATCTCTATTGGTATTGCTATGAAGCCATCAAACTATGGGGGCTGAACATCGGTGTGGTGGACAGGATACTGATGAACTTCCACCGCACGGCGGGACTGTTCGGGAATATGCTTTATACCAAGCTTTTTGCGCTGGTACTGATGGGACTTTCATGTCTGGGTACGAAAGGTGTGAAAGAGGAGCATATCACTTGGTCGAAGATATGGGCATTCATGGGCGCCGGCTTTGTCTTTTTCTTCCTCAATTGGTGGATACTCGCCTTGCCGCTGCCCATAGAGGCGAACGCGGCTCTCTATACTTTTACGATAACCGTAGGCTATGTTTGTCTGCTGATGGCGGGACTCTACATGAGCCGTCTGTTGAAAAACAATCTGATGGAGGATGTCTTCAATCAGGAGAACGAATCCTTTATGCAGGAGACAAGACTTTTGGAAAACGAGTACTCGGTCAATCTACCGACCCGGTTCTATTATCGCAAGAAATGGAACAGGGGCTGGATAAACGTGGTCAATCCTTTCCGAGCTGTCTCCGTCTTGGGAACGCCGGGCAGCGGTAAGTCCTATGCCATCATCAATAATTTCATCAAGCAGCAAATCGAAAAAGGTTTTGCCATCTACTGCTACGACTTCAAATATCCCGACCTCTCCACGATTGTGTACAATCATTTGCTGCATCACTCGGAAGGATATAAAGTCAAGCCGAAGTTTTACGTGATCAACTTCGACGACCCTCGGCGGTCGCATCGTTGCAATCCGATACACCCCGATTTCATGAGCGACATATCGGATGCCTACGAATCGGCTTATACGATTATGCTCAACCTGAACAAGACGTGGGTGCAGAAGCAGGGAGATTTCTTCGTGGAGTCGCCAATCGTACTCTTTGCCGCTATCATTTGGTATCTCCGCATTTTCGAGGGAGGAAAATACTGTACCTTTCCGCACGCTATTGAGTTTCTCTGCCGTAAGTATGAAGACATTTTCCCAATACTGACTTCTTATCCCGAATTGGAGAATTACCTTTCTCCTTTTATGGACGCTTGGCTCGGAGGGGCGGCTGACCAGTTGCAAGCAGATAGCCTCCGCCAAGATACCCTTGTCAAGGATGATAAGTCCGCAGCTCTATTGGATTATGACAGGAGATGATTTCACACTCGACATCAATAATCCCAAGGAGCCTAAAATCCTATGCGTAGGAAACAATCCTGACAGACAGAATATCTACGGAGCGGCATTGGGATTGTATAATTCGCGTATCGTCAAGCTCATCAATAAGAAAGGGATGCTGAAAAGTTCCGTGCTCATCGACGAGCTGCCCACCATCTATTTCAAGGGGTTGGACAACTTGATTGCCACCGCACGAAGCAACAAGGTGGCGGTATGCTTGGGCTTTCAGGACTTTTCGCAACTGAAGCGCGATTATGGAGACAAGGAAGCTGCTGTAGTGATGAATACTGTCGGAAACATTCTCTCCGGTCAGGTGGTCGGCGAAACGGCAAAGACGCTCTCGGAGAGGTTTGGCAAGGTGCTTCAGAAACGGCAGAGCATGAGCATCACCCGTAGCGATAAGACCACTTCCATCTCCACACAGATGGACAGCCTGATTCCGCAGAGCAAGATTTCCACGCTCACACAGGGAATGTTCGTGGGAGCGGTTGCCGACAACTTCTCCGAACGTATCGAGCAGAAGATATTCCACTGTGAGATTGTAGTGGACAATGCGAAAGTTGCAAAGGAAACGGCTGCTTACCGCCCGATACCCATTCTGACAGACTTCACGAATGAAAACGGAGAGGATATGATGGAGCAGGAAATCAAGGCGAACTATGACCGTGTCAAGACGGAGGTGCGGGAAATCGTGGAACGGGAGTTGCAGCGGATTGCCGATGATCCGGAACTTTCCAAACTACTCAATACCAAGAAATAACGGTTGTTTTTCTTGGCTCTAAGGCAGAATTTTTGTATTTTTGAACACGCTAATTGATGACACTATGAATTGTTTTAATCATACCCAAGAACCGGCGGTAGCCCAATGCTCCGATTGCGGAAAAGGGCTGTGTCCCGAATGTGCGGAAAGGTATCAGCCGATACTCTGTACACCTTGTTTTCAGAAAAGAAAACGTAGTGAGATTTGGCGAAGCATCTTCAGTCTGTTGTTTCTCATCGCCTTGTTTGTCATAGGTTTCAGATGGAATTTCTTGGCGACCAAAGGCGTTGAGGATATGCGATGGATGTCCGGATATGTGCTGATGGCGATATGGTCAGGCTATCTCTTTGTGGAAAAGAACATTCCTTATAAGATGATGGCTGGGACAAATGGGCAGTGGATTGTTTACTATATTGTCAAACTGCTCCTCTTTGTCGTCATAGGAGTCTTCACCGCACCTTTCACCTGCTTGTGGGCAGTGTTCAGGGTAATAAAGGCTTTTCGGTAAGAGGCGGCAAGAATAACATCTATAAAGAAGAAAGAATATGAGTACGCACAATATACCACTCACCTCGGCATCATCATTTGCAAATCCAAAAGCAGGACGATTGTGGAGTATGCCCTCAAAACTTCTGTAATGCCTATCGGGGTGGCAACATACAGCCTCTCACCCGAATTGCCGGAGGCATACAAGGAACTGCTTCCAACATCTGAGGACATAGCCAAGAAGTTGGAAGTGCTTATCAAAGAATGAATGAAGGGAGGTACTCCGAAATACCGGAATATCTCCCTTTTGATTTACCGTTTCTTGAACTTGCCACCTTTCAGGTCACTCTCCACCATACGCTTGTTCAGCTTCTCACGGAGTTCATCAAGAAAGTAGGTACGGCTGTCATCCTTGCGGCGTTTCATGTTCATATAGACGTTGTAGCAGTTCTTTATCTCCACTCCAAAGATTTCAGAAAGAACATCAGCTAATTCCTCCACACCTATTTCTCCATCATTGATACAGTCGCAGGTGTCGAGAGCATAAAGGAGTTCAACTAAATCTGTTGCCTTGCCTGTCCAACAGAGTTTCTTGGCGGGTTTGACGGGCAAAGCAGGAAGAAGTCCCTGCATTCGCATTTTCACTAATTCCAGCTCCGTGTCAATGACAAAGAGCAGCTCCGATACATTTTTTTCCCATTTCAGTTGGTATGCCTGATGTTTCAGTCATACTTTCTAAATGGAATCGAGTGTAATGGAGAGTACGATACAATGAAGCAAGGTTTGCTTCGGTTTCCCCCAACCTTATAATTTCCTTGATAAGATTGTCTGTTGCAGTTTTGCTATTGTCTGATAGCAGCAACTCAAAGGTTTCTGTTTCAATCAGTTGTTTCATATTATGATTTTTATATTGCTAAATTGTTTGTGCTTATGGTAAATGACAAAACCTCCACCTGTTACAACTTCTGATTGCAACAAATGGAGGTAGAATGGAAAAGAGAAGTTTTACTTGCCTTGTTCCAGTGTGCGAGTGGTGAAATAACTGTCCGAAATTGAAGGGGTGAACTTAATAACGTTGTTATTCAATACCGACTTTCTTTTATTTTTCAGATTAATCATTGTCATCTCCTTAAAGCGATACTTATGGTACTTTGTATCCACTTCCGTGATTGCAGAGACGGTCATCTCCTTTTCTTTCTCTCCGGCAAGATTGTAGTATATAGCCTTACGGATAATAAAAATGTGCTTGTCGATATAGGCTATTTTCTTAGAGAAGCCGTTTTCATTGGCAATGGTTTTGTTCTTTGGCGTAATTTCTAAGACATAGCAGACATGATTACCTACATTTTGGTCTTTCAAGAATTTATAGTTGAAATCTTCGACAGCTGGTGTGGACATATCGGCGTAAGAAAACTCAGACCCCATGAAACTTTTGGCATTCTCTGAACTTACAATACGTCGGGTTTTACGAAGAGCCGGCATATAAATCCACTTGTCATCGTTCTTCTTCAAATAATCGAACGATAGAAACCCGGTGCCTTTCACATCAGCAGGCTCGGTAAACCGAATGAGTTTCTTTTCCAAACTACCATTCTCGTAGAGTTTACTGACAATAGTCATCTTGCGAACTCGTTTGTCTCCGGACGGACTGTAAATCGTCATTGATGATTCTGTTTCCATTCCGGCAATACGAGTGGCTTCAATGGCTTTTTGTTGTACTTGTTGCGGAGATAGTCCTCCTTGTGCATGAGCAACATTTGCCCACATGGTTGCGATTGTTATAACCGCCGATAAAAAACTTTTTTCATTGTATTTATTGTTTGATGAATATTCATGTATCAATCTTCTTTGAAAAGCTCATAAGCTTTTGACTGTTTCTTTTATTGCTTTTATCCTTTCAGTCCTTTTAAGTTATTTGCAATGGATTTTCTGTCTCAAGAATTTCGGTTTCAACACCATACATAGCGCAGGTACGAGCAGCACTGCGGCAATGAGGCATACGAAAATGATTGTTACCATCATCATTCCGAAAAAGCGGACGGGCAGGAAGCCTGAAAAGAGCAGAACTACAAATCCGATAATAACGGCAATGGCATTGAATACGATACCGCGTCCCGTTGCCTTGAACAAGCGATGTACAGCCTCCTTATCGTCGTAATCCGCACGTCGTTCCTCCCGATACCGCCAGACAACATGAATCGTATAGTCCACGCCGACTCCAATAAGGATAGAGGCTTGGAAGGCGGTCATAAAGTTCAGGTCGATACCAAAATATCCCATCAGTCCGAAAAGCATCAACATGGCAAACATGAGTGGAACGATTTGCAGTAATCCTGCCTTAAACGATTTGAAACCGAGGGATATAATGATAAATACAACAACGAGGGAAATCAACAAAGAAAGGAACTGCCCGCTTACGACATGCTTGTCCATATCCGTGAATACATCGGCATTGCCACCAACAAGTTTCACATTGGGGTCATCTTTTACCATTTCCTTGATTTGAGCAACACATTGTCGCAATACCGGTGTGTTCAATTCCTTGAAACGAATCATCAAGAGAGCTTTCTCAAAATTGAAATCCACCATCTTTTCCAAATCCCTCTGACTGCCGCTCATCAGATACAACTCGAAGTATTGTGATACGGCATCGTAGGTGTCGGGGATTTTATCATAACCTTCTTCGCCTTTGTTATAGAGAGCACGGCTGATCTGACGTGTAACTTTCGCGATAGACTGCGTTGTTCCCACTTCGGGGATTTCTCGCACCTTTTTCTCCAAATCATCAATTTTCTTCAACAAGGCAGGGTCTTTGATGTCGCCTTCGAACACGACACAGAGCGGAAAGAAGCCCCCCAGTTCCTTATTGATGATTTGTGCGGACTCCTTCGCAGGATGTCCGTCAGGGAACAACTCGGCGGGATTTGAGTTGATGCTGAAACGCAACAGTCCGGCTGCTCCGATTAGAGAAATGACCACGAATAAAGCCAAAATAGTCTTGGGCTTTTTCGTTACCCAATCGGCAATAAAGTCCAACAATCTGTCCAACCCTATTCCTCTTTTGCTTTTAGGGTTGTTATCCGCTCTCAATCGAGGCTTCGTTTTGGGAAGTACCGAACTCAATGCAGGTATAAAGAACAGACTTCCAATCAAGCAAGTCCGATACCGATACTGCCAAGAACTCCCATCTGTCCACCGGGAATCAGCACATGTCCCAACATACAGAGCAACCCTGCAATGGTTGTCAATCCTGACAAGATAATGGGAGCGCCGAGACTTGTAACCATTTTGACAGACAATTCTTTTGCTGTATAGTTGTTTCCGGGAAGATTATCTCTTTGGTAGCGGGCAAACATGTGTATGCCATAGGAATTGGCGGTGGCAATCAGCAATACAACTAAAATAATGGTCGTAACGGCAAACTTCCATCCCAACAAAGGTGTTGCACCCAATGCCGTGAATATCGCCATGACTACAATCAGAATGGGAAGCCATACCCCTCTGAACTGACGGAAGCTGATAAAGAGAAAGACCATCATCAACAACAATCCGAGAGGAATGAGCCGAGCCATATCCTTCTGCATCATTCCCGCATTCTGCATTCGCATATACGGAGAACCTCCCAAAAGAACTTTCTCTGTGCCGGGATACTTGGCAATCATTGCCTCCACTTGGTCTATTACGTCCTTGTCCTTTGCTCCGGGTTCAAGCAATCCAATAATGGCTGTGGTCGTAAAATCTTTGGAAACCACGCTTCCATAGACAAGGTCGTTACCGGCAAGCTCTTTCTTAATAGTGGCAACATCTTCAGCAGTCCGTGGAATCATTTTCACGGCCGCATCAACGGTCATTGCGTCATTCTCACTGCGGACATTTTTCAATTCAAAGACGGACATTACCCGTTCTACGCCTTTGATGTTCTGCATATCTTGCGAGAAATGCTCCACACGCTTCAGTGTCTTGCCATTCACGACATCATCTGTCTGTACGACAATCATTACCATATCCGTACCGCCGAACATTCTTTCTATCTGTTTTTGATTTACACGAGAAGGTAAATCTTCCGGCAGATAGGTAAGCAGGTCGGGATTAAAACTTGCATTCTTCATCTGAAAGCCCATAAAGGCTGTCAGTGCAAGAAAGAACACGATGACCGCCCAGCGGTATCGTATCACAAATTCAGCTAACTTCTTCATTCGATATTATTTTGAGATTAGATAATCTAAAACGAAACTTTCAACTCCGTAAAAACCGAGTTCTTGGTCTTTTCCAATATCCCAAACAGACGGTCGTCCGGTCCATAGAACAGCTGCCCTCCCACCGTAAGCGTAACGGCATCGGCTATGGCATAGCGAATCTTGGGTTGGAAGAAGTATTCTTTCGTGCTGAACTGGCACAGTCCGAGCAGTTCCACGTTCAATGTTTCGTGGAGTAATGACAGTGCAGGTCTGATCGAAACCGAATGATTCCAACGCTCGTGTTGCGTGAAGACGATACGATTCAGTGAGTTTAGTTTCTGAACTATCGGATTGCCTTTAATGTCTGTCTCCAAGTCCAGTATATACTTACCTATGTACTGTACAATCAAACTGAAATTATCCCAGCTTCGGTCAATCCCTATTGTATATTCCATTTGCTTATTTGGAACGGAATAGATGGAATTATTGCTTTTTTCGGGGAGTGAACAGGCAAACTCGCCTCTTAATCCGTAGTTGCCCAATGAGGTGGAAAAGTCCATTCCGACAACATGCACCCGATAAGGCTCTTGCGATAAAAGGATTTCAGAAGGAGTCTTTTCATACGCGATGCCGGGAAATTTATGTAACCCGTTGTAATAGGAAAGAGAGAGGTCGAAAGAAGGTTTTTCCAAATCTATTTTCACTCCGAAAGACTGGTTCTTCCATCGGTAAGGACGTTTTTCATTGTTCCATACAAGCCCATCTCCCATAGGCTTTCCGATGAAAGGGAACAATGACGATTTGTAAACGGGTATCCAATCTACTTCGATACGGAAGGGATAAGGATTAAAGACACCTTTCACTACGAAATTTCCCAGACGCTTATCGTCTTCCTCCGGTGAGAACACACAAAAATCTTGGGGTGTAACGTTATTGGTCGGATTGAAACCGTCTGCCCGTCCCCAAAGAACGATTTGCTCACCCACACGAAAATCGAACTTGCCAAGATTAAGATTTACATAAGCCTCGCGGATGTCGAACTTATAATTGTTGTTACCATCGGCTCTGTAACGGACTTCCGAAAAGGCGGAAGCACTTATGCCGATGGGAACTTCTAATTTCAAGGCACCCTCTCCGTAGTAATTGCGTATTTCCTTTTCTCCGCCAAAAATACCTGCACGGAGATAACCATTGATTTTAATGCGGTTATCCTGCGAGATTTCTTCTGTCTGGAGAGAGTCCGTTTCATTCGGAGATTGCGCATAAACAGAAATACCGGAAAACAATGAAAAGATTGTTACTCCGGCAAAAAACTGAAACTTAAATGTTTTTATTTTCATTGCCTGATGTTTTTACAGGCAAAGTTCGGAAGATTGCTTAGGGTAAAATAGCCCTCAAATAGCAAGTAATATCCCTATTGCATAAAACTTATAGAGAGTCGAGAAATTGCTTGGGGTTTATTCTGTGATATTTTCGGAAAGCCTCTGTGAAGTGGCTGAGATTGGCATATCCAATTTTATAGCCTACTTCGGATACAGAGTAAAGACGAGTGGAAAGCAAACGTTTTGCCCATTCCATCTTTTCGGATAGGGCATACTCGGCAATCGCCTTGCCAATAACCTGTTTGAAGCATTTTTGTAGTTTGGAACTGCTCATTGCTGCTTCATGTGCCAGTTCGGGAATGCTCGGTACGTTGTTCAAACTTTGTAAAATCTGACGACGGACACGGAAGACAGCCTCCACATCGTTCAAATTCAAGTTGGAAAGAGATTTTACCTCCGAACGTTTTTCGAGTTTTTCAAGAAATATCGTCAGCAGTTCTATTGCCTTTCCATGCAAATGGAGGGGATAGAAAAGCACATCGCTTTTGGCTGTGGCCTTAATGCCATCCAATACTTGTTGCATCGCAGGTGTGATGGTCTCGAACAGATAAAAAGACTTGTCCGACCGGAGCAGCCGACCGATGTAGGTTTCGTGAGCCGTATCCATTTGCTCTATCCAATCCTTGTTGAAGGTCAATGTAATGTTTTCATACTGCCGTTTGGGAGCGAAAGTCCACTCCGTAGGGATATTGCTTGAGGGCATAAAGATACCGTCGAGCGTGTCCACCCCGACCGTTTTCGTGCTTGTGCCGATAATCTGCTCGTGCTTATGCTCGTTGATATAGAACATCACGGGAATCCATTTCGAGTTTTCCACCGAGCGACGCACCATTGTCATCGGTTCGTACGATACGAAACTGATGTAGGTCAATGTGAGCCATGATAACGGGTAGTATTGCTTGAAAAAGCCGCTGCCCACTGAGGGCGGAACGGTAAAACCATCGTTCGTTACCGATGTGCCGAATTGCTCGGCAACCATCTCGATCCAATCTTCTGGCTTATTGATTGCACAAAATTCTATGGTCATATCATTATACCTTTCTGCAAATTTACAAATAAGTAAGGATAAAAAAGAGGATTTTCTTATATTTTTATCCTTGTTGAATCGCATACTCTATAAAAAACAAGAGTATTCCTTTTTTGAGGGAATACTCTTGCGATAGGGATTTACTCAAATGCGACTAAACTTGAAGGTATTCCCACGGCAGTAACGACGGGAGTTTGCGAGCATTCACCCGTCTTGGTATTGTAGGTATAGTAGCCCGTTCCGTTATTGCACGTCATACCAAAGACGATGAAATCTTTGTAGCGGGTTATGGCAAAAGAGCCATTGCTGTCGGTCATTGGCAAATCGAGTTTTTCGATGGTTTTGTTCCAAATGTCGATTTTCACGGGTTGGAAGTCTTTCTTGAGTATTCCGAATTCCGTATCCGTTACTTTCAAGCAACTATATACAATGCCATTGCCCGCATAGTAAGACTTAATCATATACTGCCCCGTTTTGCCAATCCCTTTTATGGTTGTCTTCGACAGGTTGAACAGGTAGTCGGCGTCCCATTGGTCGCTTCCTTTGCGGATACGCAAGAAACCTTCCTTATTGGCAACGTTGAAGTTGTTGCCCGCACTGTAAAAGTAGATGTCGCCCCGCTCGTCCATAAAGGCATCGGAGTGACGGAACAATCCGACAACACTTGTGCGACTGTCCTTAATGACTTCGGTCTTTTTCGTTTTAAGGTCAATAACAGCCACCTCTGCACCCGTCCCCGGTACGGAGGTGTGGGGCGAATTGAGCTGGTTGAGGGCTACATACATCTTTCCGTCTCGAATGACATTGCAACCGGGGTCGGGATTATTGTCCTGAACAGCATAAGACGAGAGGTCGATTTCATCCTCTTTTTGCAACGTAGCGGTATTGATTAGCGCAATCTTTCCCCTTCCGTGCAAAGCGACGTATGCCCGCTGCTCGTCGATGAAATTGATTTCTCCGGGTTGCGCCATCTGTTCAAAGGTCATCGTACCTACTTTTAGCAGTTCGCCGTGCGCCCCTCTTGTAAACTTGTGTACCTTATCTCCGAATTTCCCTTCGGGCACAAGTACCGTGTTTCCTTTTGCGAAGAGATAACACCCAAAGCCAAATTCGAATGCTTTCTTGTTGTCGGTGGCTTGAGGTGTCAAATCACCGAACGTGCGACGTAAGCACTTTTGTCCACATAATGCACAAAGGCAAAATGCTGTTGCACCTCATTGGGCGTTGGTTTCGGGTCATCGTTCTTGTCGCAGGACGTCAGCCCTATGGAGCCGACCAGCATAGCAGAAAGGGCTATGTTCTTCAATGTTGTTCTCATTTTTATTTATGTTTAGAATTATAAAATACCTTTCGAGAAGACGTATCTGAATTTGAGGTGGAATGTCCGTCCTGCCAACGGTTGGCGGAACTGGTCCCACACTTCTTTATTCATCAGGTTGTGGCATTCCAAAGCGATGGAATATTTGTTCTTGTAGGTCAATAGCAGACCAATATCATTGACGAAACTGCGAGGAATACGTCGTTTCTGCAATTCAGTAAGTTCCCAAAAGTAGAAGAACTCTTCCGTGAACTTCCCGTCCCAGAATGCCTTGACATACCAATTCTTGAACAATCGGTCGCTGTGGTATTCCGCTCCGAAGTTGGCAAACAGGTAGGGAATATTCGGCAGTCGCAATCCTTTTGTCGGATTAGGGGCTTGGGTGCCGGGCAAATAGTCCAAAACATCGCGGACGTCCTGATAAGTCAGGTTCCCGTAGGCATAGACCGTTGGCGATATGTCCAATTTTATTTCGGTTTCTATACCTTTAATATGTACCTTTTCTGCGTTTACATATCCGGCTGCCATGTGTTGTTTCATCAGTTTTATCATATCGCTTACCTGCATATAAAAGCTGTTCACTTCAAACTGCAATCGCGATAATCCGAGGACATCATTTTTGTCTATTAAGAACCCCAGATTGAAGTTGTGGCTTTTCTCTGGTCTCAATCCGGCTGCAGGAAAGGTGATGATACCATCACCGAATAGTTCTTGTGAATTGGGAAGGCGTATTGCCCGCTGGTAAGATGCTTTCAAGTGAAAACCTCTGAAGGGCTCGTATTTTATTGCCTCTATCCAGCCTATTTGTGAGGTCGTATTGTTCTTTTTCTTCGGAGCCTCAATCATCTCGTATGAAGTCAAATCTTCTATCTCGGAATGGAGGTGGAAATACTTTGCGGAGAGCATATTCGTCAGTTTCTTATCAAAGAGTTTTGACTCCCAAGTCAACCCCGAAATGACACTGGTCTTTTTGCTGGGAAATCCTCCGATAACAAAACCAGCATGCTGACTTGCAATGTTGTCGCTCGGTTGTCTTCTGGCGTAGTTAATAAGTGTGTTCAGATTCAAACTGTGATTGGCGGACAACTTGTAATCAAAATTGATACGTTCATTGATTTCCAATCCTTTGTCATTCGAGTTGTGAGGAACATCCCCTGTTTCTCCCTGTCCATTCGGACTCGGATATATGTTTCCTTCGAAATCGTGATTAACTCGTGCCGTATCCACAAAATTGTTTGTTGTATGTGAAAGGGAGAAATGGGACTCAAAGTTAAGGCGGTCGTTCAGCATTCCGCTTCTTATCAATTTGTTTTCCAACATAAACATTCCTGATTGGTTTTCGGCATGTTGTATGTTTTTTAAGATACCTTGGATTTCATTGAAACGATTGTAATACCCGAACTCGGTACTAATCTCATCGAACCAAAGTTTCGTGAAAGCAATTTTTCCCTTCAACATATACGAACGAAAATGGTCATGGTCACGTCTTACCAACAGATTTTCTCTCTCGGGAACTCTGAAAGAGTAGTCATTCTTTGCAGATGTATAATAACCTCCCGCACCGAGTAGAATGCCACTCTTTGGAAAATTCTTGCGAGAGAAGACACTTCCTTTGTGTGTTTGGTAAGATCCGAATTCATACGAGGCATCTAAATAATCCGTACTAAACTCTTTAGTAACGATATTGACGGCTCCCCCCAATCCATCACATCCGAAACGGGCGGGTATGATACTCTTATAGACTTCTATTCTTTCTATAATGTCTATCGGAATTTCATCAAGAGAAAAAGCCCCGTCAGAAGTACTCATTGGTATTCCGTCCCATAAGATTTGAATGCGGTTTCCTTCCAATCCATGAACAATAATTCTCGAACTGCTTCCCAAACCGCCAGTCTGCCCAACTTTCAAACCTATGGTTTTATTCAAAACGGTTTCTAACGAAATAGATCTGCCTTGAAGTTCTTTTGCATTTATTACAGAAATTGCTTCAGGCGACTCTCTGAGTATTTGTGCTCTTGTTTTTCCTACTACGACTACATCTGCTAGCTCTGTTGATTCCGGGAGTAGTCTTATGGTATAACGCTTCCCATTTGCAGTAATCGTATCGGTAATGGTCTGATAACCGACATAACTTACCATAAGCATAAGTTTTTGATTACTTGATGCACTTAGTTTTGCAATACCTTTCCTGTTTGTAGTCGTACCATTCGTGTACGTTGGAGCATTCAAACCTTTCCATTGTACGGCGGCAAATTCTATACTGTTCCCATTTTCTGCATCAATAACTTTTATTTCTATTGGTTGCAGTTGTGCAAACATAGGAAAAGACCACAACGATAGAAAGCCGACAATGAGCATTCTTTTGTATAAATGGACTATTGAGCTGATTGACATATCATATTTGTTTGTGAGATTCTGTGCAAAGGTACTTACCTTCCGAGCAAATAAATAACCCTATTATACACGCTTATACCCCTGTTGTGTTTATATGCGAGCAAATTGTTGTTTTGGGGCAGTGTAATGCTTATCGGGGTTATTTTATCCCTGTTTGTTGCCGTACTTTTGCAGCAGAAAAATCAAAACGACACATATATGGATAAACAAAAAGTCAGACCTCTTGATGAGGAACGGGAGAGCCGTAGCCTGCTCTCCAATGCAGTGGTTGTGCTGCAACTCGTTTTCGGCACACTGCCCCTGCTGCTCGTGATATGGGCGGTGGACAAGTTGATGAACGGCACATTCTCTTCCACAATAGTTTGGGGAGTTGGAGGAGTAATGATCCTATTCGCCTTGCTTCGAGGCGTGTTCTACGGAACTTCGATTTGGCGGGCGCACCGCTCGGCTTACAATGCCCTTACACGATTGAGGTTGCGTATCATAAGTCATTTGCAACGCTTGCCACTCGGATTTTTTCAGGAGCGTAAGGTGGGCGACTTGGTGAACATCATTAACCATGACGTGGAGCAAATTGAGATTTATTTGGCACACGGATTACCCGAGATCCTCTCGGCAACGCTTTTCCCTGCCTTACTATGGGTAATCATTATGGTGTTAGACTGGCGTTTGGGGCTGTCGCTCATTTCTCTTTTGCCTGTAGCATTTCTTCTGCAAATGGCTGTCAAAACACTTTGGGGAAAGAGCTTTCGACACTTTATGGAAAGTACGCAAAAAATGTCGGAAGACCTTTTGGAATATGTGGCTACCATACCGGTAATCAAGGCTTTCAGCAACGAGGAAAACAGAACGCAGCAGGTGCTTGGTGGTATGCGCGACTACATCCGTTGGGTGAAGCGAAGTATGTTCAGCGTTACTGTTCCGATGACATTGATAACGATGTTCTTGGAAGGTGGTATCGTAGTAATGACCCTTGTCGGGCTATGGCTGATGACTTCGGGCGAACTGACCGTGACACGTTTTATCCTTGCCCTAATATTGGGTGGACTGTTCTCGTCCTCCTTTGCTAAGTTGGCGACATTCCAACATGTCCGAATCGTCTATGGACAGTCGTTGGCAAAAGTGCAGTCCATCACAGAGGTACAGACAAAGGACACGGCGGACAAGAAAACGGATACGACACAAACGGATGTTTGTTTCGAGCACGTTACATTTTCCTATCCAAACAAGAAAGACAATGCGCTGAAAGATGTATGTCTTCAATTTCCGAAAGGTAGTCATACAGCTATCGTAGGCGAGTCAGGGTCGGGAAAAACCACGCTGGCAAGTTTGATGATGGGGTTCTGGCACCCCCAAACAGGTACTATCCGATTGGGAGGAGAGAATATTACGGAACTCTCCGAACGTAATATCGCTGATTATTTTTCGATGGTACAGCAGGAGGTTTTTCTCTTTAACACAACCATTCGGGATAATATCCGTATAGGAAGACCTACCGCCACACAAAAGGAAGTGGAAACGGCAGCACAGCGTGCTCATATTCATGATTTTATCATGGGATTGCCGAATGGTTATGATACGCTGGCAGGCGAAGCTGGCGTAAAATTCTCCGGCGGAGAAAAACAGCGTATTTCCATTGCCCGAATGTTGCTCAAAGACTCTCCAATAGTTATTCTCGATGAAGCCACCGCTGCTTTGGACGGAGAGAATGAGAAACTAATCCAAGAAGCTCTTGATGAATTGCAGCGCAACAAGACCGTCATTACCATTGCCCATCGTCTCAATACGATTCAGGATATGGAGCGTATTGTTGTGATGGACAAGGGGCAGGTTGTCTCAAAAGGAACACACCAAGAACTGCTGAAAGACTGTTCTCTGTACCGCAATATGACGGAGACGCAAGAACAAGTAAGTAAATGGCAACTGAAAGAAGAGGAGGTATAAACAATGGTACGCAATATACTGAATGAATTGACCGCTAGCGGAGTGCGGCATCTAATTATCTCCGCACTGTTTTTCGTGGTTTATGCCCTTTGTGGCACGGCGATAATGCTCACCGTCTTGTTTCTCATCGACCGTCATATACAAGGAGAAAGCATCTCTTTCATTTCGGCAGCATGGGTACTCGGTGGTCTGCTGGTCTTGAAAACCATATCCAGTGCCATTGCCGATATGAGTAAGCATTTTGCCGGATTTGATCTTGTGGAACGTATCCGCGAGAAAATCATATTGAAATTGAAAATGTTCTCACTCGGTTTCTATACCAATGAGCGTCTGGGAGAGATAAGTACAGTCATTCACAAAGACGTTGATAATATGGAAATGGTAGTAGGACATCTATGGACACGGATGTCTGCCGACTTCATTGTAGCTCTAATACTCGGTATTGGACTATTTTGCGTGGATTGGCGCATGGGATTGACAATGGTAGCCATTCTCCCCATTGCCCTATTTTCTCTGTATCGGGGTATTCGCTCGGGAATGAAAGCACAGGAGGAATCACAGGATAATCTGGCAGATATGGTCAGCCTCTTTGTTGAATATGTCAAGGGCATCCCAGTTTTGAAAGTATTTGGAGGAAAAGGAATGTTCCGTGACAGACTCGACCACTCTGTTGGTGAATTTGGAGAAAGCAGTAAGAATACTTCTCGTTTGGCAGCTGTAAGTGTGGGCAGATACACTTTTCTGATAGAATTGGCTTTCGCTTTGATGGCTACAATCGGTCTTTGGTGGACACAGCAGGGGGAACTTTCTCTTTTCGCTTATTTAATGTTTATCATCGTCTCAAAAGAATTCTACAAACCTTTTGTCAATATGGAGAATCATTGGTTGAATTATATCAAGGTAAAAGATAGTTACGGACGCATTTCCCATTTATTGAATGCTCCTGTTATCACCAATCCTGAACAGCCGAAAACAGCAACCCATTTCAATCTTTCCTTTGACAAAGTGGATTTCCATTATGAGAAGGAAGGTTTTGAGATGAAAAATCTCACGTTCCATGTTCCCGAAGGAACGGTAACGGCACTTGTTGGCTCGTCAGGTTCAGGTAAAACAACCATTACCAACCTGTTACTCCGTTTCTGGGAACCGCAGACCGGCAGTATCCGTATCGGTGGTTTAGACATTCGAGAAATGGACTACGATTATTTACTCGGTAAAATCAGTGTGGTGATGCAGAATGTTATTCTCTTTTCAGATACCATTGCCAATAATATCAAAGTAGGCAATCAACATGCTACGCAGGAAGAAATCGAAGAAGCAGCACGTAGGGCGATGATACACGACTTTATCATCAATCTGCCGGAAGGTTATGAAACAAAAATCGGAGAAAACGGTTTGGGACTATCCGGAGGTCAGAAACAAAGGCTTTCAATCGCCCGTGCGTTCCTCAAAGATGCTCCCATCATTCTTTTGGACGAGATAACGAGCAATGTTGACCCTGTCAATGAATATAAGATACAACAGGCAATGTCTTCCCTTATCCGAAATCGCACAGTCTTGGTCATTGCCCATCATTTGCAAACCATCCGTAATGCTAATCAAATTATTGTGATGGACAAGGGACACCTTGTAGAGAACGGGACGCATGCAGAACTTGCAGCAAAAAACGGAATGTACTGCAAATTGCTGTCCATGCAATAACCTAATCAATGAAAAATATGGAGGTGTGGAGTTTGATCCACACCTCTTTTTTTGCCACTTCTATCCATATCGAAGCCACAAGTACGCAGTTATCCAATACCTCTAACATACACGGTTTCTTTGGTTTACTTTTGTCCGTGCACCGCTGTTGGTGCCATTAAATACATTATAATATGGACGAAAAAATCAAAGACCAAGAAGTCCTTTTGGTCAAGGATCAGAAAGACGAGAATCTCAAAGTCGTCACAGGTACGGACGAGAAAGGCGGACTGAAAACCGTTCCGCCCACCGCCGAGCATGAACAGAGCTTCCTGAAGTTCGACAAGCACAGCAATGCGCTGGAAAACTTCCTCTCCAACTTCATGCGTCAGTTCAAGCATCCCACACCGCTGAACTTCTTCAAAGTGCCTTTTGAGAGTGCCGTTGCCAGTGCACGTGTGCTCTCGGAGATGCTTAAAGCTCCGGAAGTCCCCTCCAATAAAGAGATGCTGGACTCCGCCCGTGTCAATCCTTCGGACTATGCAGGCGAGCAGAAACAGTCCTTCCAAGGCATTGACCCCGACAAGGTGAAATGGGAACAGTTTGAGCAGATGGGCATAAGCCGTGAGAGTCTGGAAAAGGGCAAGCATCTTGATGACCTGCTTCAATACAGAAAGACTCCACTTGTTCCCATCAGTATCAAAATTGGGGAAGTTTCCCTCTACACCGATGCCCGTCTTTCCCTGAAAGCCTCCGGAGACGGTATGTTTATCCCCGTCATCCACGCCATCCGCAAGGAGCCGCAATTGGAGCGCGAGTTCTTCGGGCATACCTTCACCGACGAGGACAAGAAAGCCCTCAGAGAAACGGGTAATCTCGGTCGCACCGTGGAGCTGACCTTCCCCGGCAAAGATGAGCCGACCCGCAGTTTCGTAAGCATCGACCGCCTGACGAACGACATCATCGCCCTGAGTGCCGACCGGGTACGCATCCCCGATGAAATCAAGGGCGTGAAGCTGAGCGATGAGCAGAAAAAGGAACTCTCGGAAGGCAGAAGCATCTATGTGGAGGGCATGACATCCAAAACGGGAAAGCATTTCAATGCCAACCTTCAATTCAATGCCGACAAGCGGTCGATTGAATTTCGTTTCGGCTCTCCCAAGCAGGAACAACGCCAAAGACAAGCCCCCGAAGGACAGGAACAGGCAGAGCAGAAAGAATTGCGTGTCCCCAAAAAGATGCTGGGACGAGACATCTCTCCCGAAGAGCAAGCGAAGCTCAAAGCAGGTCAGACGGTCTATATGACCGGGCTTATCGACAAGAAAGGAGAGCCTTTCAATGCCTATGTGCGTCCGAATTTCGAGAAGAACAAGTTCGACTTCCTCAAATGGAATCCTGACAAGTCCCAAGCCAAAGAGGTAACTCCCGACAATGCTTCCCGCACACAGGTCGCCGTCAATTCCGAAGGTAAGACCAACGAGGCTACCAAGCATGTGAAGGAGCCGCTCAAGCAGGGGCAGACAGAACCTACCGCCCAGCAAGAGCAGAAGGAAGAAGAGAAGAAGCGTTCCAAGGGAATGAAAATGTAATCCGCCACCACTAACATCCAAAAAGTAAGAACAAATGAAAGTCATTATAGCAGAAAAGCCGAGCGTAGCTCGTGAAATCGCCCGTGTCGTTCGGGCTACCAACAAGAAGAATGGTTATTTCGAAGGAGGCGGCTATGCCGTCACGTGGGCATTGGGACACCTGATAACGGCAGCCATGCCCGAACCTACGGCATCAAAGGTTTCCGCAAAGAGAACCTGCCGATTCTTCCTCCCGTCTTTACCCTTATTCCCCGTCAAATCAAGGAAGGGAAAGGCTATAAAGCCGACGCTGTAGCAGTCGCCCAACTCAAAATCATCGAAAAACTCTTCCGAGCGTGCGAAGGCATTATCGTAGCCACCGATGCCGGAAGGGAAGGTGAGTTGATCTTCAGGTTCATCTATGAGTATCTCGGCATCGCCAAACCCTTCGACCGCCTATGGATCAGTTCCTTGACGGACAAAGCCATCAAAGAGGGACTTGCCCATCTGCAAAGCGGAGCGGCGTATGACAATCTCTATTATGCCGCCCGTGCCCGCAGCGAAGCCGACTGGTTAGTGGGCATCAATGCCACCCAAGCCATATCCATTGCGGCAGGACGAGGCACTTATTCATTGGGCAGGGTGCAGACTCCGACCCTCTGTATGGTCTGTTCCCGTTTCTTGGAGAACAAGAAGTTCGAGCCGCAGCCATTCTGGCAACTCAGCCTTGCCATAAAGGAAGGTGATGAGAGTTTCCGTTTCTCCTCCGCCGACCGCTGGTTCGATAAGGCAGAAGCCACCGCCCTGTATGATAAACTCAAACAGGCTCCTTATGCCACTGTAGAAACGATTGTGCGCAAGGAGACCAAGCAGGAGCCACCGCTTCTGTATGATTTGACCACTTTACAGAAAGAAGCGAACAGCCGGTTCGGCTATTCGGCGGAACAAACCCTTTCCTTGGCGCAGAAACTCTATGAGAAGGCATACATCACCTATCCTCGCACGGGCAGCCGATATATTCCCGAAGATGTCTTTGCCGAAATACCTGCCTGATAGCCTTTTTACACGACCATCCCGTCTGGGGTGTCCATGCCCGCCGACTGACCGAACTTAATGCGCATTCGGTGGACGGCAAGAAAGTGACCGACCACCACGCCCTGCTCATTACGGGCAAGAAGCCGATAGACATGTTTGGAGAGGAAGTAGTCATCTACGATATGATAGTCGGACGTATGCTCGAAGCCTTCTCCGCCCGATGCGTGAAGGATGTCAGTACGGTTACTGCCGCCTGCGAGGATGTGAAGTTTATCCTCAAAGGTGAAATTATCAAAGAAGAGGGTTGGCATGCTATCCTCAAAAACAGCAGAAAAAAAGACAAGGAGCAGGCGGAAGCCGAAGAACGGGAAAGCCGGGAGAATGGAGAAGGCATCATCATCCCTCAATGGAGGAAGGTAAGCAACTTCCGCTCTGCGCTTGTTCCTTGGCACAGGGAACGACCAAGCCCAAGCCCCTGCACACGGAAAGTTCGCTGTTGGCAGCGATGGAGACGGCGGGCAAAGAGTTGGAGGACGAAGAATTGCGTGCGCAGCTCAAGGATTGCGGTATCGGCACGCCCGCTACCCGTGCCGCCATCATCGAAACCCTCTTTGCACGCGAGTACATGGTGCGCCAAAAGAAGTCGCTCGTCCCTACTGAGAAAGGACTTGCCGTCTATTCCATCGTTAGGGAAATGAAAATCGGTAATGCCGAGATGACCGGACAGTGGGAAGCGGACTTGGCGAGAATCGAACGGGGAGAGTTGAAAGAGCAAGAGTTTCGCAAGGGCATCGAAAACTACGCCACACAGATTACCGACGAACTGCTCTCCTCCAAAATCCTCTTCCCCAAAAAACAGAGCGACATCCATTGCCCCAAATGCGGCAAAGGCTCACTGGTCTTCTATCCCCGATGTGCCAAATGCTCTGATGCCGATTGTGGGCTGACGCTTTTCCGCAGCGTGGCAGGCAAGAGCCTCACGGACGAGCAACTGACGCAGTTGGCGGTAAACGGAGAGACTGGCATCATCAAGGGCTTTACCTCCAAAACGGGCAAGAGCTTCGAGGCTTCTCTCTCCTTGGACGGAGAGTTCAAGACGGTCTTTGTCTTCCCCGAGCGTAAAAAACCGGGCAAATCCCGAAGGTAAATCCCCGTAATTTGCTAATTTTGCCACTGAATGATGCGGTCATAAACAATCCTGTTGTTTTTACTGCGGATTTTAGTGGTGGCACTCGGCGGGGACGTCGAGTGCCTTTGCATTATATACCCATTAAAATTACAGATATGACAGCCATTCGATTTTCCTATTACGAGCTATCCCTGCTCTCTTTTCTTCGGGAAAGCCATCCCGAAAAAGCCGATGACATTCCCTTCGTCAAAGAGCGTGCGGCAGCCGCTTCCGAAGCCTATGCCGAAGCCTTCGATACCGGTCTTCCCATAGCCGAATGTATCGGCATTGCCAATAAGACGCTCTATGCGGGTCTGCACTTTTCCCACCACGATACCATCTCCTCTGTTCTTTGGAACGAGTTCTCCGCCGAAGTGCCGCTTGAAGCTGTCAGGGAGACCGCTATCCGCCTGCGCCCAATCTTGGAAGCAATCTTCACCAAGTATCCTATTTCGGACGAGTTCGCCTATATGCCCGAATACAACTCCCTCTATACGGAGATTACGGGTTTTGTTCAACTAAAACTCGAAGAAGATGGCAAGTTATAACAAGAAGGAGCATCTAAGGGCGAACATAGAAGCCATCAAGACGGTCTTTGCCCTGCATCGGGAACAACGCACGGCAACGGAGGAGGAAATGGAGGGGTTGCGGGCTTATACGGGCTTCGGGGCTTTGAAGTGTATCCTCTCTCCCGCCAACACGATGGAGGACATCGCCCGATGGAACAAGTCGGAGCTGGAGCTATTCCCCTTGGTGATGGAGCTGCATCGCATCATTCGGGACAACACCGCTTCCGAGTCGCAGTACAAGAGTTATATGCAGAGCCTGAAAAATTCCGTGATGACCGCTTTCTATACTCCTGCGTCCGTAGTGCGGGAGATTGCCGCTTCCTTACAGGAGGCAGGCATCGTCCCCAAGCGTATCCTCGACCCCTCGGCGGGACTGGGCGAGTTCATCCGCTCTTTTGACGGCATTGCAGCCGAAGGGCATACGACCTTCGGTTTTGAGAAAGACATCCTTACGGGACAAATGCTCTCCGCTCTGCATCCCGAAGACAAGATACGCATCCGAGGCTTCGAGGAAATCGAATCCAAGCTCGGAGGTTATTTCGATGTGGTCAGCAGCAACATTCCTTTCGGAGATGTGGCCGTCTTCGACCCTGTTTTCAGCAAGACGGCAGAACCTGCCCGAAAGATCGCCCGCATGTCCCTGCACAATTACTTCTTCGTCAAGGGGGTGGATATGCTCCGTGAAGGCGGTGTGTTGGCATTCATCACCTCGCAAGGCGTTATGAACGCCACGACGAACGAACCGGTACGGGAGTGGCTGATGAACCATACCCGCCTTGTTTCGGCAGTCCGTCTGCCGAACAATCTCTTTACAGAAAATGCGGGGACGGAAGTGGGCAGTGACCTTATCGTCCTGCAAAAGCAGAGCAATAAGACAAGTCTTACCGAAGAGGAAAAGCGTTTCATCAAGAGTGAAAAGCGACCCAGCGGAGTGCTGTTCAACACCTATCTGCGAAGTATGTCGCAAATCGTGCATACCGAGTGGAAGCAGGATACCGACCCTTACGGCAAGCCCGCCATCCTGTTCCATCACGAGGGTGGAGCGGAAGGCATCGCCACCGATATGGGAAAAATTCTGCGGGCGGATTTAGCCAAACGCTTGGATATGGCATTGTACCAAAAGCATATTTCCATTCAGGAGCAGCCCAAAGTTGCCGTTTCTCCCGAAGTCAAGCAGGAAGAAGCTACGCTTACGCCTGCCGCTTCGACAGAGGAGCAACCGCACCAAAAGGTGGTGCGGCCGAGAGAGGAACAGCCTGTGGAGCAAGCCCGAAGCAGTGTCACACCACGGGTACAACTGCTCGACCTTTTCGGCAATGTTATCCCGGAGGAAAAGCCCAAACGTAAAGCTGCCGCAAAACTGAAATCTGTCGTATCACCCTCCATCTTTTCCGAGACTTCACAAAGCAATGATACGGCACTGGGGCTGAAAGATACGGGAGAGCTGTGGTGGCAGCAGGACAAGGAGAAAGGTATGCAGCAACGTCCCTACGAGGGGGTATGGCACGAACATCTCAGAGAGGGTTCATTGCTGGCTTCGGACTTTCAAGTCGGAATGCTTGTCCGTGATATGGAGGACAACCGAATGTTCCAGCCCATAGACCTCCCGTCCCAAGAACGACAGAAAATGCTGCTCTACATAGACCTGCGTGACGCCTACCACGCACTCTATGACTATGAAGCGGAACGCAAGGTGGCGAATGAATCCTTGCGAGAGAACCTCAATGAACTGTACGACCGTTTCGTGCGACTGTACGGGCATCTGAACGACCGCAAGAACCACGAGCAGATCCTGATGGATGCCGGGGGCAGGGAAATCCTTTTCTTAGAACGGAAAGTGGATAAAGAAACGCTCAAAACCGACATTTTCCATCAACCCGTTTCGTTCAGCCTGCACGAAGTGACAGAGGTGAGCAATGCCCAAGAGGCTCTCTCGGCTTCACTCAACAAATTCGGAGCGGTGGACACCGAGTATATGCTGTCATTGCTTCCCGAAAATTCCGAAGAGGAAATGCTCTCCGAGCTGCACGGCAGGATTTACTACAATCCCTTGGAGGGAGAATATGAAATTGCCGAGAAGTTCATATCGGGCAATGTGGTTGCCGCTTCGGAGCGTATCGAACAATATCTCTTGGAGCATCCGGAGGACACAAGGGCGCAAGCCTCCTTGCAGGCACTGAAGGATGCCATCCCCGAACCAATTCCTTTCGTGGACTTGGATTTCAACTTCGGGGAGCGATGGATTCCCGTAAATCTCTACTCCGATTATGCCTCGCACCTTTTCGACACGGAGGTGACGATACGCTACAATTCAAGTGCGGACGAGTATTCCGTGGAGGCACGGATGCACAATGCCAATATCTGGGACAGGTTCTGTGTGCGGGGACAGCATCGTCGATACGACGGCATTGCCCTGATGAAGCACGCCCTGCTGAATACAACGCCCGACATCACCAAGAAAATCATGGTCGGCGACAAGGAGGTCAAGGTACGGGACACGGAAGCCATACAGATGGCAAACGCTAAAATCGATGAGATACGAAACGGCTTCACCGATTGGCTGAACGAGCAAAGCGATGAGTTCAAGCAGCGGTTGGAGAAACTCTACAATGACACTTTCAATTGTTTTGTGCGTCCCCAGTATGATGGTTCCCATCAGACATTCCCTGACCTTAATCTGAAAGGCTTGGGCATCGAAAGCCTGTACGATAGTCAGAAAGATGCCGTGTGGATGCTCAAACTCAATGGAGGAGGGATCTGCGACCATCAGGTGGGGGCAGGAAAGACGCTTATCATGTGTACCGCAGCTTATGAGATGAAGCGGCTCGGCTTGGCGAACAAGCCGATGATACTCGCTCTCAAAGCCAACGTGCAGGAGATAGCACAGACTTTCCAAACGGCTTACCCGAATGCCAAGCTGCTCTATCCGGGCAAGAACGATTTCACGCCCGATAAGCGGCAGCGGATTTTCCACGACATCAAGAACAACAACTGGGATTGCATTGTCCTCACGCACGACCAGTTCGGCATGATACCGCAGTCGGACGAGATACAGCAGAAAATCCTTCAGGATGAGTTGGACAGTGTAGAGGAAAACTTGGAAGTATTGCGTCAGCAGGGGCGTAGCATCTCCCGTGCGATGGAGAAAGGGCTTGTCAAGCGGCAGATGAACTTGCAGGCGAAGTTGGATGAAATCAAGTTCAAGATAGAGAACCGAAAGGACGACGTGGTAGATTTCAAGACCATGGGTATAGACCATCTTTTCGTGGACGAGTCGCATACGTTCAAGAACCTGATGTTCAATACTCGCCACGACCGTGTGGCAGGGCTTGGCAACAGTGAGGGGAGCCAAAGAGCCTTGAATATGCTCTTTGCCATCCGCACAATACAGGAGCGGACGGGAAAAGACTTGGGAGCCACTTTCCTTTCGGGTACGACCATATCGAACTCCCTCACGGAGTTGTATCTGCTGTTCAAGTACCTGCGTCCCCAAGCTCTCGAAGCCCAGCATATCAAGACCTTTGATGCGTGGGCAGCCATCTTTGCCAAGAAGTCGGTGGACTATGAGTTCTCCGTTACCAATGAGATTGTACAGAAAGAGCGTTTCCGCTATTTTATCAAAGTGCCGGAGTTGGCAGCGTTCTACGCTCAAATCACCGATTACCGGACGGCAAAAGACATCGGCATCGACCGACCGGAGAAACGGGAGATTATGCACAACATACCGCCTACGCCCGAACAGGAAGAGTTCATCGCCAAGTTGGTGGAGTTTGCCAAGACGGGCAATGCAGAATTATTAGGACGAGAGAAACTCTCCGATAGAGAGGAGAAAGCCAAGATGCTTATCGCAACGGACATGGCTCGAAAGATGAGCTTAGATTTGAGGCTTATTGATCCTAACAAGTACGGAGATCATGTGGACAACAAAGCCTCCCACTGTGCTGCCAAGATTGCGGAATACTATCACAAGTTTGAGGAGCAGAAAGGAACGCAATTTGTATTCAGTGATCTCGGTACGTATAAGCCGGGCGAATGGAATCCCTATTCCGAAATCAAGCGCAAGTTGGTGGAAGACCACGGCATACCCGCTCAGGAGATACGCTTCATTCAGGAAGCTAAGACCGACAAGGCTCGAAAGACGCTCATCGCGGGAATGAATGAAGGTTCAATTCGAGTGCTTTTCGGTTCTACGAGTATGCTCGGCACGGGTGTGAACGCCCAGAAACGTGCCGTGGCCATTCATCATCTTGACTGTCCCTGGCGTCCTTCCGACTTGGAGCAGAGGGACGGCAGAGCCGTACGTAAAGGAAACGAGGTCGCCAAGTTTCATGCGGACAACAAAGTGGATGTCATCATTTATGCGGTGGAAAAATCGCTTGACAGCTACAAGTTCAACCTGTTATATAACAAGCAACTCTTTATCGAACAGCTTAAAAACAACCGTATGGGCAGCCGTACCATCGACGAGGGAAGTATGGACGAGAAATCGGGAATGAATTTTTCTGAATACGTCGCTATCCTCTCCGGGAATACCGATTTATTGGAGAAGGCAAAGTTGGAAAAGAAGATTGCGGGTTTGGACAGCGAACGGCAGGCGTTCATTCGCAGTAAGTCATCCTCCCGAAGCCGATTGGACGAAGTTATGAGAACGGTGGACGGAAACAAGGAATTGATAGCCCGTTTCCAAAGCGACTGGGACTTGTACCAAAGTCGTGTACAGAAGGATAAGGAGGGCAATATCCTCAACCCGATAACACTCAAAGGGGTGGAAGGAAGCGACCCGAAACGCATTGCCGCCAAGCTTGCGGAAATCAACGAGAAAGCCTGCACACGGGGAGAGTATTTCAATATCGGAACACTCTACGGATTTAACCTCGTGGTCAAGACGGAATCCTCCTCTAAAGACCTTTTCGACCTTTCGCAGAACAAGTTCTTCGTGATGGGAGAAAGCGGAATGAAGTACAGTTACAATAACGGCAGGATTGCGGCAGACCCGCAACTCGCCTGCATGAACTTCCTGAACGCCTTGGAGAAGATACCCGGCTTGATTGAGAAGTTTAAGGCGGACACGGAAAAGATAGCCAAGGATATTCCTGTTTTGCAGGAGGTCGTGAACGGATCTTGGAAGAAGGAAGAGCAGCTCAAAGACCTCAAAACGGAACTCGCTGCCCTTGACCGAAAAATACAGCTCTCTCTAAAGCCCATTGAGCAGTTGGAGAGTACGCAAGAGGAAGTGGAAATGATGCAGGATGGCGAAAGAAAGGCGGAAGAATTGGAACGGTCACGTCCGATTGAGCCGACTGTCGCCGCCCCCTCCGTCAGCACCTCTGCGGCTCAAACCGACAGACCGTTGGAAAGCAGCGGGCAGAGTATCTCCGCTACACAGCCCTCTATGGACGGACTGCCGCCGTCTCTGGCAGAAAAGGTGTTCGTTGTCAGGCCGAAAATATAATCTGTAATGTTATCATCACATTCAAACGGCAGCCCCCGACTTGTCATTACGACAAAACGGGGGCTTTGCTGTTGCGTACAATCCGAAATTACGTGTCTTTGGGCGGTCTCTTCCTCTTGCGTTTGAGGTTCTCCGTAAAGTGGGTTTGCATAAAGGCAAGGATTTCCGATTCCAAATACCACGTCTTGTGGTAAACGATGTGGAAAGGAAGCGTACCCGATGCCCGATAACGTTGCAGGGTACGCTTGCTGATTTGGAGCATCAGGCAGACCTCTTGGTTATCCAGCAGAGGTTCTCCGTCTATCATCGGACGTTGGGGTATGTCAGGAGCTGTCTGCTTCAAGTCATCGAAACGCTTCATGATGCGTTCCATCCATTCAAGGAAGGTCTCTCTATCCAATAGTTCCATCCTTTATCCTCCTGCTTTTAAGTTCGAAGTTATGCCGTAGCTCTTTCAGGTTCTGAGGATTGCAGTACAGGCTCTTGTTTCGTATCGCCTCCTCGATGTCATGCAGGGCGTAGTAGCAACGTCCGTAGATCATCTTGTAGCTGATTCTGTCCGCACTGCGCATACGCTGAAGGGTACGCTTGCTGATGCCGAGTATATCGGCTAACTCATCATTGGTAACAAGGCGGTTCTCATACTCCGTCTTTGCCTTTTCCTCTTTCTCTACATAACGGAGGATTTTCTCTATTTTGCCCATCAATTCGTGATAGGCTTTGCTTTCGATTGTTATGACATCCATGACGCTTTGAATTTGATTATGCTGCAAAGTTCGGGAGTTAAAATCGTCCGGATTGTATGCTAAATATGTACTGAATAGAGATTTTTCTGTCTGATTCCAAAAGCCATACGACAAAAGCATCCATATTGAAGCCACAAGTACGCAGTAAAGGGAATGATGGTTTTGAATACTTACTCTGTAAGTACATTTGCACAAAGTGTAACATTAAAACGGACAAGAGTATGGAAGTAATAACAATCGAGAAGAAAACGTATGAAGCCATGATGGAACGTTTTCGCATTTTGACCGCCAAAGTCGATGCCCTGTGTCGGGAGTGTGACGAAAAGCGTATGGGCAGGTGGCTGGACAATCAGGATGTCTGCCAAATCCTGAACATCAGTTTGCGTACCTTGCAGACCTACCGTAGCAACCGGATGCTGCCCTATACGCAAATAGGGTATAAGATATTCTACAAGCCGGAGGATGTCGGAAAACTGCTCGAACAATCCTCCGCTTTATGACCAATGAATAGTATCACCACTAAATCCGATGTAAAATATGGACAACGATGTAAAGACCAAGAACAATGAAGAGATTGCGCACTTTCTCAATGCGAGCGACCGCATGATAAAGGGAATAGATGTCCTGCGGAAAAAGAACAGACCTCTGCTTAACGGGCATCGCTATCTGACGGACGATGAACTGTCCCGCCTGTTGCATATCAACCGGCGCACGTTACAGGATTATCGCAATATGGGGAGAATCTCCTTTATCAAGTTAGGCGGAAAGGTTCTCTACCGGGAAGAAGATGTGGAAAAACTGTTGCAGGAGAATTATCGCCCTCGGTTTGAGAAGCCTTGACAGAGAAACAGGCAGTAAGAAACTCTTGTCTTACTGCCTGTTCTGATATTCAGTTGTACCATCCGCCTTTGCCATAACACACAAGTAGCGGAGGAATTGTTCTCTTCTTTTCGGTCACTCTTCCGATTATCCATTTACGGAAACTCTTGGCTTGTGGAGAAGCAAAGCGAAATGACAGCATCGTTATCATTTCAAGGTTGTATAAATCCACCGAACCATCCCTAAACAATAGCGTTTGCATCACCTCATCTTCTCTGAGTAAGCCCTCTTTGAAGATAGACTTGATGTGGCTGTTTACCTTGCCGGAGAATACGCCGAGCAAGGAGGCTATTTCGCAAGCCGACATCCAAACGGGAGTTGTCGGGATATGTACTTTTCCGTTCTCTCCTATGGTTATGATTTCTCTTTTCATCGTTCGTCCTCCTTATTATATACTGATACCATTGAACTGCTCTATCTTACTCAGTTTATCGGAGAGTGCCGCCATGTCCCGACTTTCCTTTTCGTGAGTGATTTTGGCATAAATCTGCGTGGTGCGGATATTCGTGTGTCCGAGCATCTTGGAAAGGGTTTCGATGGGAACGCCGTTGGTCATGCAGATTTCCGTCGCATAGTATGGCGGCTGGTATGCCACGTAATCTCTTTTTCGATACCGCAGAGTCCGATGATTTTCTTGATGTTCTTGCAGGCGGTAATGTACTGCGGAACGGGCAGGAGGTAGTCCTCCTTCGCCATGCCATCGTACTTCTCGATAATCTGTTTCGGAATATCCAAGAGCATGATATTGGACTCCACACCTGTCTTTTGTCGCTTGGTCATAATCCAGAGTTTACCGTCAAAGGAAGTCTGAAGGTTGTCCTTGGTCAGGTTCTTCATATCTGTAAAGGACAAGCCTGTAAAGCAACAGAAAACATACAAATCCCGAGCAAGTTCCATTGACTTACGTCGGAATTTCAAGTCCAACAGCCTGCGGATTTCATCTTTCGTCAGATAGTCCCTGTCGGTACTTTCGGCAGATATGCTGTAATCCACGAATGGGTCACGAACTATCCAGCCGTGGTTCTGGGCAATGGTAATCATACGGCGCAGGGGCATCATGTAAATCCATACCGTGTTGTTACAGCATTGCTTTTCGGTGCGCAGGAAGATGTCGAAGTCGGTGATGAAAGCCGGAGTGAGTTCTTTCAAAGCAATGTCGCTGACACGGTAGCGGGTCTTGATGAACTCCTCCAAATGTTTATAGACCGTGCAATACTTGTGGTAGGTGGATGGGCATCGCAAGCCTGCATTGACCTGTTTGAAAAAATCTTCATTATGCTGGACAAAGACTTTCAGCAAGGTTTCGTGTCGCATTTCCAAGCCCAAGAAGGCGTTTTTCACTTTCTCGGCAGTGACATAGTTATCCCGCTCGGCTATCTCCTTGTATTTGGCATTGATGCCGACACGTATCTTGTCCAAGAAACGGTTGGTTTCCAACGCCACGGTACTTTTGCCCGAAGCACGGTTGCTCTTGATGTCCCACAAGTCGGGATGGATGTCGCATTTGCAACTGAACTGGGCTATCGTACCGTCTATGGTGATACGACACATCACAGGAACGGAACCGTTCTTCTTGGGGGCGTTCTTTTTGAGGTAGAACAGAACCTTAAACGTACTACGCATAACTCTGACTTTTTACGGTTTACAAAACTATTCATTGTCAGGTTATTTGTTGCTATGCAAAACATTGTTGTTCAATGGTAAAGAAACAGTCTGCAATTTATTTGCCTGTTTCCTTTCATCGAAGTACCTTTGCGGGAGGTAATCCCCGAAATTCAGGTCGGATTTTGCACTGTTCGCTACCGCTTTTCCCAATCCTCACTTGCAAAGGAGGTGGTAATGTTTTGGTAACGCTGCTCTGTCCGAAGTTGGTACAAACCCGTCTTTTCGAGGTTTTGCGCCGAAAGGCTCAAAAATCAGAACTGACTGACTCACAAATCATTCACGCTATTTCGCCTTTTCTTGAACCTTGGGGATAGATTTTTTCATAAAATGGTTCTAAGAATTTTACAAAATTGCCACGATATAGGTTTTATCAGTATAAATATATATCTTTGCTACAGTTTTTAGTTTCTATGCTTATGATAAAAACAATGCTTACCGGTATCTTTTTCCTTTGTGCAACGACCATCTTTTCACAAGAGTACAAACCCTTTAAAGGATATTTATACAATGCAGAATATCAAGTTTATTTACAAATTAACTTTTACGAAAAAGATGTAAGGCCTGCAGGTCAGGAACTGTTTGGAGAACTACCGGGATATTTGGGATCAAAAAGAGATGTGCGCCAGTGGCTGATTACGGATGCAAAAGTCAACAAGGATCGTACAGCTGACTTATCGATTATCAACGATTATGGAAGCGAAGACCTTATGGCTAAATTGGTTGTAGAAAATGATAGTACGTACCTCTTAAAACAAATAAACGGCAGTACACTCAAAATTGTTGTTGACAATAAGTGGGTAAAGCTGCCCAAAACACTTGAAATGAAGCGAAAAAGCACCAAACTTTAAATTCATCGGCTGCTATTGTATTTGGTTTTTCGTGGGGGTACGATATTTATTCTCTCACGGTTTGACCTTTCGTTAGTGCTAACGATAAACCCTTTCATCTGTTTCTTGTTCTTCGTAAAGCGACATCATTCATTTCTATCATTTTCTGTTTTTCATAAGACTACGACGAACTTTTCATCTGTTTTTATTCTTCATACAGGGTATTATGGATTATTTTCATTGTTTTAATTCTTCGTATGGTTACGATCAATAGTTTAGTAGGATGGTGGGGCAGGAGTTAGGCGGCAGTATCCGTTATTTCTCTCAATACTTTTACGGCATCAGTCACGGTGGGTATATCGCCAACATGCATTAATCGGCGTCCTTTTATTTCTTTTAAATCACATCGGCGAGCATGGTTGGCTATATAGTTAAGTATACTGTCGAAAGCCTTGCTTTGATAATAGGGACTTTGCGAATTACTGACAAACTGCATCATCATTTGCCCTTGTTTGAGCACAATCTTTTCGCAGCCCACTCGTTTACCCAATCTTCGCAGAGCAACAACTTGCATAAGTTCTTCGCCTTCGTGTGGAACAGGTCCAAAACGGTCAATGAGACGCTGTCGATAGGCGTCCAACTCAGCATCGTCTTCAATATTATCAAGTTCTCGATAGAGCCATATTCGCTCGCTGCTACCCGGAACATAGGGCTCGGGGAAGTACATTTCAAGATCACTCTCTATAGTACAATCCTCTACAAACGATATATCTGAGCCTGCTTCAACAGCTGTCTGTTCATAAAGTTCACTAAATTCGTCATTGCGTAATTCGGTAACGGCTTGAGAAAGTATTTTTTGATAGGTTTCGTACCCTAAGTCTTCCATAAACCCACTCTGCTCTGCACCCAACAGATTTCCCGCTCCTCGCATGTCAAGATCTTGCATAGCAATATTAAATCCACTACCCAAATCTGAGAATGTTTCCAACGATTCAAGCCGACGTCGGGCTTCAACTGTGAGCAGAGACTTAGGGGGTGACAGTAGATAACAAAACGCTTTACGGTTACTACGCCCCACCCGGCCTCGCATCTGATGAAGATCAGAAAGTCCCACTTTATGCGCCGAATTGATAATAATAGTATTAGCGTTGGGTATGTCTATACCATTTTCGATGATAGAAGTTGAAAGTAGCACGTCGTAATCGTAGTTCATAAAGCCAAGAATAATATTTTCTAGCTCTTCCGATTTCATCTGTCCGTGCCCCACAGCGATGCGGCAATCGGGAATATGGCGTTTGATGAGATGCTCTATTTCAGGCAATGAGGCGATGCGATTACTGACGAAATAAACTTGTCCGTTGCGACTCATCTCGAAATTGATGGCATCAACGATCACCTCGTGTTCAAAAGTAGCTATCTCTGTTTGAATAGGATGACGGTTGGGAGGGGGCGTTCGGATAATACTCATATCTCTGGCACCCATCAACGAAAATTGTAAGGTGCGCGGAATAGGGGTTGCCGACATTGTTAAAGTGTCGACATTGGTTTTCAGCGTGCGCAGTTTTTCTTTGGTCGACACACCGAATTTCTGTTCTTCGTCAATGATGAGAAGCCCCAGATCGTGCCATTTTACGTTTTTCCCAATTAACTTGTGCGTGCCGATAAGAATATCAATCTTTCCTGCTGCCAAATTTTCCAACACCTGCCGTGTTTGCTTCTGCGAACGTGCCCGCGACAAATAATCTACCCGAACCGGCTGTTCTTTCAGTCTGCTGCTAAATGTTTTATAATGCTGAAAAGCCAAAACGGTAGTGGGTACCAATACTGCCACCTGTTTTGAGTCGCATGCAGCCTTGAAAGCCGCACGTATAGCCACCTCTGTTTTACCAAATCCTACGTCACCACACACTAATCTATCCATCGGCCGCGCCCGCTCCATATCTGCCTTTACCTCGTTGGTAGCCTTTAATTGGTCGGGAGTATCCTCGTAAAGAAAGCTCGCTTCAAGCTCGTGTTGCATAAACGAGTCGGCACTATATGCATATCCTTTCTCGCTGCGACGTTTGGCATAGAGTTGTATCAAGTCGCGAGCAATATCCTTAATATGTTTCTTCGTCCGTTCTTTCAGACGTTCCCAAGCCCCCGTTCCCAATGCCGAGAGCTGCGGTTGTTCACCCGCATTGCTCTTACGATACTTTGAAATTTTGTATAACGAATGAATGGAAACATCCACTTTATCATTGTTACGATAGATAATTCGTATCATCTCCTGATACGAATTGTCTGTGGGTACCCGCACAAGACCACCAAACCTGCCTATACCAAAGTCTATATGAACAATAAAATCACCCGGCTCCATCTCTTGCAGTTCTTTCATCGTAAGTGCAATCTTTCCTGTACGAGCGCGATCAGATTTAAGATTGTACTTGTGAAAACGGTCAAATATCTGATGATCGGTAAAAAAACAAGCCCTTAAATCATTGTCGATAAACCCAGCATGAAGTGTTGTTTCGCCTAAATTTTCCAAAGATAATGGAGCTGTTTTACTAAAAATCTCCTGTGTAGACTGTCCTTCTATCCCTGTATTCGGTATTGCATTCAATATCTCTTTCAGTCGTTCTTGTTGTTTTCTGCTATCTGATAAGATATAAATTTGATAGCTCTGTTGTCGATAATCATCAAGCGTTTGTCTTAATAAGGCGAAATTTTTATGAAACAGCGGTTGCGCAGTGACGTTGAAACGAATAACAATGGAAGGTGCATCTGTGGGCTGAACACCGATATAGATATGTCGGAAATCCGAAACATCTTCAATAAACTGTCTTGCTGAAATCAACTGTTGCTCTTTCTGCATTTCCTGCATAACCACCTGTTGTTCCATTTCAGTCAAGCCTTCCAAGCGCTCTGTTATCGCCTGCGATGAGAATCCTTCGTTATAGATACAATCGATAGTGTCGCGAATGAACATTAAATCTTTCATCACTAATATCGCATCTTTGGGCAGAAAATGTAGAAACGGTATCTTTTCGGTTGCTAAAGAGGCGGGCTCGGGCACAATCTCAATGTCACTTTTCTTGTCTTT
Organism: Hoylesella saccharolytica JCM 17484; assembly: GCF_000614205.1. Lineage (GTDB taxonomy): Bacteria > Bacteroidota > Bacteroidia > Bacteroidales > Bacteroidaceae > Prevotella > Prevotella saccharolytica. Next base: position 34,044 of record NZ_BAKN01000003.1, on the reverse strand, counting down.
CGACAACTGATTTTCAACGTCAAACGTACGGATAGTATCTATTTCATCACCGAAAAAGTCTATGCGGAAGGGCCATTCGCTACTATACGAAAAAATATCTACAATACTTCCGCGAACGGCAAACTGTCCCGGTTCGTACACGTAATCTACTTCTTTAAAATTAAAATTGCGCAGTATTTTTACCATATCCACCACATCGAAAGTCTGTCCAACAGTCAATCTTAATGTTCGGTCGTTCAATTGTTGCTTTGAAACCACCAATTCAGCCACCGCTTCAGGTGAAGTAACAATATAACAGGGTCTTTCAGAGCAGATACGAGTTAATACTTCTGTACGTAAAATTTCATTCGCAGAATCTCGTTGTCCATACTTGATAGCGCGCCGATATGAAGAAGGGAAAAACAAAACATTTTCTTGCCCCATCACCTGCATCAAGTCATGATAAAAATAACCTGCTTCGTCGGCGTCCTGCAAAATAAAAAGCGTTGTTCGGAAAGCACGTGCAGCAACACCAGAAAAAAATACAGGAGCCGCAGAAGCAACCAAACCTTTCAGAAAAATACTTTTTGCCTCTGTGTCTTTTAGGGCTTTCAGCAACGCGGTTGCTTGGGAAGTATCTCCGTAAAGTTGTTGAATACGTTGAATGTTCATATACAAAAAGTCTCTCTTTTTATTCTTTAAAGAGAGTAAGAGTAATGTTTTCTTTTATAGCTTTTGTACTGTGTGTTATTTAGGAAATAGGTATTTTAGGATATTTTCTCAACCATCCGTCCAAACGTAGGCGCATAACACCAAAGAAAGCCTCACCAAATATGCCTCCACTCATCTTGCTTACACCTTCCTGACGATTCACAAAGATAACCGGTACTTCTTTTATTTTAAAGCCGATTTTATATGCAGTATACTTCATCTCTATTTGAAAACCATAGCCTTTAAAACGAATTTCATCAAGCGGAATGGTTTCTAGCACCCTACGCTTGTAGCATTTAAAGCCTGCTGTGGTATCGTGTACCTTAAATCCTGTAATAAAACGTACATATTTTGAAGCGAAATAACTCATTAACACACGTCCGATGGGCCAGTTAACCACATTTACTCCGCTGACATAACGCGAACCAATGGCTACATCATATCCGTCTTCGTGGCAGGCATTGTATAAACGTGGCAGATCCTTAGGGTCGTGACTGAAGTCGGCATCCATTTCAAATACATACTCATACTTATGTTCCAAAGCCCATTTAAAGCCTGTAATATAAGCTGTTCCCAAACCTTGTTTACCGCTTCTTTCAATAAGAAAAAGGCGTTCATTAAACTCTGTTTCTATTAAATTGCGTACAATAGCTGCCGTTCCATCCGGACTACCATCATCAATAATCAGTACATGAAAGCATTTGTCTAATGAAAAGACGGCCCTAATAATTTTCTCTATGTTCTCTTTCTCATTGTAAGTGGGAATAATAACAATGCTGTCGCTTTCGTTCATAAGATTTGAGTTCTATTAATGTAAAGGTCTTCGGTGACCATTGAATAACGCAATTTACTGCTAATAAGGCATGTAAATTTCTTTACAAAGATACTTATAAAAACAAAAATCGAATACAACTGACAAGAAAAAGTATCAATTACAGGAAAATATCCAACCTTAAAATTGACCAATTTACATATGTTAAAAACCGAGCTGCTACCTTCAAATCCTTGCTGTAGAAATCAACAAACATCCGTTAGCTTGCAAATACGCCAATCTCAGACGTTTTTGTTAACCATTGATTATCAATTAATTGCAATTGCAAGGATAAAAAACGGTATTTATTTGTCCTCATTTTACCACCCAAAAGCATAGGTTTTGCGCGCTAAAAGTTATGTTTCGGGGTACCAAAACCTATGCTTCTGGAGGGTAAAAGCTATTCTTTTGCAAGTTAAAAGCTATATCTTAGAATGCTAAACACATGTTTTAGCTAAAATAAGGGCTGAATTTTTCTGTAGAATTGAAATGTTAATTGTCCAGAAAAACGAAAACAACTATACCTCTATCTCCAATTTAAGGTCTCGAAAATCTATAAAATTGACCAATTTATCTATAGAAGTTAGTTACTAATTGGTTTAGTTTCTTAATTATAAAATAAAAGGTATAACGATTGTATAATAAGTAATTGTATACTAATATATTATATTTTAAAAATAGATGCGTTATTTCTGTGCTTTTTTCTCAACATCAAACATAAAATATTCTCAATGACTTAATCTGTTATTTTGAGAAAACGGAGTGCCTGGCTAATGCCGTCTTGGTCAATAGCGGTTGTTACATAATCGGCAACGGCTTTTAGTTTCTGATTTGCATTACCCATTGCCACACCCATTCCGGCACATCTTATCATCGACAAGTCATTGCCGCCATCACCAAAAGCAGCACATTCTTTCAAGTCGATGCCTATATGTTGCGCCATGGCCATTATACCTTTACCTTTGTCGGCCATAACAGATATAATGTCGGTAAACTCAGGATGCCACCGACCAGAAATGCAACCACTCAGTCGTGGCATAATTTCTTTCTCTTGTTCTTCGGTGATAAAGGGTGTCAGCTGTAAAATATCTTGTGTTAATACGTGCTCAACCGGCATCCTATAGTCTATGTTGGTAACGTTCAGTTGCACCCTAAATATTCGATCAATGTTATCCTTATAATTGTAAGTAGCAATGTCTTTCTCTCCAACCACAATACACGAATAATCGCATTTTAATGAGTCTTCGAGCAATAAATTTACATACTCTTTGGGTATCGGATGACTGTAGACAATCTCTTTGCCTATAAAGCAGTGAGCGCCATTGGCCGTAACATATCCGTCAATAAGATGTTCTATGGTCTTTAGGTTATTGATTATGGCAAAAGGACGACCGGTTGCAATAAAGATCTTCAATCCTTTGGCTTTGGCTTGTGTAAGAGCTACAACCGTAGAGTGGGGGATGCGATGGGTGTTAATACTGACCAATGTGCCGTCAATATCAAAAAACAATGCTTTTATCATATTCTGCTTTTCGTGCAAAGATACTAAAATATTGGTTATACAAAATATTATAGACAGCCTAGCAAGAAATTCTTACATGATAGATAACAGTTATTACTCCCTAACAGATATAGGTAGGTTAGCCGATATACCGTACTTAACAAGTGCAAAATACATCATAGGGAGTAAAATATCGCTGTAAGGGAGCAACAGAGTAAACGAAAATGTTTATCTTTGCAATTTGGAAAATAGTGTTTCGGCTCTGCCGCCGGTATGTTTTTATACGGGAGGAAAGTCCGGGCAGCATAGGATGTTCCACTTCTGAAAATAGAAGCTGTTGGTAACAGCAGGTGAAGATAGAAGAAAATAACCGCCTCGTTTTTACGCGGTAAGGGTGAGAAGGTGGTGTAAGAGACCACCAGCCGGCGGGTGATCGTCGGGCTGTATCTACTGGAAGCTGCAAGTTCGCGTATACCATCGTTTGAGGGTTATCCGTCCGATTCACTCCGATGGAGGGTAGAACGCTCAAGCTGTAAGGCAACTTACAGTTTAGATAAATGGCAGGCACCTGTAAGACAAATGTCGCACAGGGACAGAACCCGGCTTACAGAAGCACTGTTTTCCACTTTATAATTATAGAATATGAGAGAAATGCTAAACAATATATTGCAATATTTGAAAGTAGGAATGTGGCAAACACAACGTGAAGATGTATCGCCATTGCTTTTCGTTTTGCTCACAGTATTGCGCAAACTTGTTCTTACTATTCGTTTTTTTACCACCCGAAGCATCATGGATATGGCTTCGGCTCTTACTTACAGCACGCTGTTGGCAATAGTTCCCATCTTGGCAGTGGTGTTCGCCATTGCTCGCGGATTTGGTTTTTCCAAATACATTGAGGTGTGGTTTAGAGAAGCTTTATCCAGTCAGCCACAGGCGGCAGATGCGATTATAGGCTTTGTTAACTCATATCTCATACATACCAAGAGCGGTATCTTTTTAGGAATAGGTCTTATCTTTATGTTATTTACGGTGTTGCTCCTGATCAGTAACATAGAAAAAGCATTTAATAAAATATGGCAGGTAAAGTATCCGCGCAGTCTTTTTCGTACGGTTACCGATTACTTGGCCATGTTTTTTCTTGTTCCTATCATCATTGTTGTTACTTCCGGTGTTTCAATAGTTATGGCAACCTTTGCCAACGAAATAAACGAATATGTCGTTATAGGACCGGTAATGCAATTCTTTATTCAGGTAATGCCCTATGTTTTAATGTCGGCTGTATTTGTTTGCTTCTTTATCTTTATGCCCAACACAAAGGTTAACTTTTCTGCAGCCTTTGTTCCCGGTGTGTTATCGGGTATCGCCATGCAGCTTTTGCAAGTATTTTATATCCATTCGCAGATATTTCTTTCTTCGTATAACGCCATCTACGGTTCTTTTGCTGCATTACCTTTATTTATGTTGTGGGTACAAATTTCGTGGACAATCTGCCTTTTTGGTGCCGAATTAAGCTATACAAGCCAAAACATGGAGAGCTTTGATATCTTAGGACAGTCAGATGATTTAAGCTACCGATATCGGATTATGCTTAGTGCTTTGCTGTTGGGTAAGATCTGTAAACAATTTGATGAGGGTAAAATTGCTTATACAGCAGTAGAGCTGAAGTTAGAAACCAATGTTCCGGTAAGACTTGTTCAAGAGATGCTCTTTGATATGCAAAATGCCGGATTGGTAACTTCCTCAACTCGAGATGAAAAAGATGCGGATCCGAGATACCAACCGGCTGTATCGCTGAAACATCTTACGTTGGGCTTTATGGTAGACAGGCTTGAATCGCTGGGCAAATGGAGCTTGGATATAAACGTACACGACCATTTCAACAGCATTGAATGGAAGAACTTTTATAACATAAGAAAGAAGTATTTAAAGGAACTTCGATCACTTCATCTGAAAGATCTTTAATGCAATAAGGGTAAAACAATAAACGTTATTTGAGATATGGAAACAATAGATTTTCAACAACGTGTAAGCCGAAAAATACAGTTAAATAAGACTTATTCGGATTTTCCAAAGGCAGAAGACTATGGTATTACGGAATCTGAACTTAGCGATTACCTGTTTGACAAGCAAGCTATCCTTGACAGTGAAGGAAGTCCTCGTTCGCAATATACCGTTGCAGGTATTCTGATTGTTTTACCGGTTATTATTATATCTGCATTCTCTGAAAAAGATTTGCCATGGGGGAGGTGGTCGTTATTTGTTGGTTTGGGTATAGGATTGGCCTTAGCAGGCTGTGTAAAGTACCTGATTAAACTGTTGATACGCATCCGTTTGAAGCGTATGACTAATACAAAAATAGACGATTACATCCATGCGGTACTAAATTATCAGAGTAAATAACTTTTTAAATGAAAGACAATGGAAAAGACAAAGACTGATTTGCCCGACTTTATGTCTTATAAAGACAAGTTTACACAAAACGGCTTTATCGATAAGGTATCGCGTATAGCCAAACGAGCAGGGGCCAAACTAGTATACGCTGCTCTTATTCTCTATTATACTTTACAAAGCGACAAGGTGTCTGTAAAGGATAAAACACTTATCATCGGTGCTTTGGGATATCTTATCAGTCCACTGGATGTAATGCCGGATGCCATTCCTATTGTCGGATTGGGCGACGATCTTTCTGTGCTTATCTATGTGCTGCATAAGGTATGGGGTGATGTATCAAACGAAATAAAAGAAAAGGCACACGAAAAACTATCTAAATGGTTTGATGATGAGGAAATAAAAGAGGCAGACGAATTGCTTTCTTAAATACTTCTTCATAATAATTGAAGTATATGGCAAATACAGTTGTGGTAAAAGAAACGTTGCTTATTGATGCAGCCCAAGAAGGGATGGATGCCTTTCTTAATGTGTTTATCGAAGCAATTCATCAGTATCTGGGAGGTGATTTAAATGCAGATAATATGGGTAAGCTCAACACTGATCAGCTAACACTGCTTTCTTACAATATCGTGCGTGATGAAGTAATGGATGGAGGTTTTGTACAGCTGATTCATAATGGATACGGACCCTTTATATTTACGAATCCATTTGCTAAAGTTTTAAAAATCTGGGGGCTAACCGAATTGGCCCAATTGATAAATAAAGCACATCGTCTATATAATAAGTATGGTGTAGAGATTGAGAAAGACTGTACAGACGATGAATTTATGGCTTTATTTGAACAGCACCAAGCCTTTGACGATTGTGATGATAATTTTGTGGAAAACGAGGAGCGATGGACAGAAGACGTTGCACGTTATATTGATAATCATATTAACTCGTTTGCCACAATAGAGCAATAAATGTATTGAAAGAGAGGAATGGATAAACGATGACTAAAGAGGAAGAACAATTGAGAAAAAAAAGTTCGATACATATTAAGAACAAAAAGGCATCTTTTGACTATTTTTTTGTAGATACTTTTACGGCGGGTATCGTACTCACGGGAACAGAAATCAAGTCTATTCGATTGGGTAAGGCTTCGCTTGTAGATAGTTTTTGCTATATCAATAATGGAGAAATATGGGTAAAAGGAATGAATATTTCTCCTTATTTCTATGGCTCATTTACCAATCATGAGTCAAAACGCGATCGAAAATTGCTGCTCACTAAAAGAGAAATCAATAAGTTACAAGAATCAAGTAAGTTACCCGGATTTACCATTGTTCCTACATTAGTATTTATTGATGGAAACGGTAGAGCAAAAATTGATATTGCTTTGGCAAGGGGAAAGAAAGAGTTTGACAAGCGCCAAACGATGAAAGAAAAAGAAGACCGCAGGCAAATTGACAGAGTTATCAAACACTTTTAGTTGCATACACCGAAAGGAAAACAAGCTTGTTATACATGATTAATAAGGATGGTGATATGAAAATTCAAGACCTGATAAAGCAACGTATCCTTATTCTTGATGGAGCTCTTGGCACAATGATTCAAGAATATGGTTTGGAAGAGAAAGATTTCAGAAATCAATCGCTGGCAGATTATACAGGTCAGATAAAAGGAAACAATGATATACTGAACCTTACTTGCCCGGATATCATCATGGATATTCATAAAAAATATCTTGAGGCCGGGGCTGATCTAATCGAAACAAACACATTTTCATCTCAAATTATTTCACAAGCCGATTACCATCTGGAACATTTGGCACGCGAAATGGCATTGAAAGGAGCTCAATTGGCTCGTAAGGCGGCAGACGAATTCAGTTCTGAAGCGTGGCTAGATTTGTTTGCGGCTCTGTAGGTCCTACGAATAAGACCTGTTCGATGAGTCCGGATGTGAACAATCCAGCAGCACGAGATATTACATATAATCAGCTTTTTGAAGCCTATTATGAGCAGATAGACGCTTTGATTGAAGGCGGAATAGATACAATTTTAATAGAAACCATCTTTGATACCCTGAATGCCAAGGCGGCTATTGATGCTTCATTAACTGCCATGAACAAGCGACACGTAGAACTTCCGATTATGCTGAGTATGACTATCAGCGACTTAGCTGGCAGAACACTTAGTGGTCAAACCATTGAAGCCTTCTTGGCGAGTATCAGTTCTTACCCCATATTCTCGATAGGTTTAAATTGTTCTTTCGGTGCACGACAAATGAAACCTTACTTAAAGGAATTGGCACAGAAGGCACCTTATTATATATCAGCCTATCCAAATGCAGGTTTACCTAATTCGATGGGGCTTTATGACGAGTCGGCAGAAAGTATGGCTCCTCAGATGGCTGAGTTTATTGATGAAGGATTGGTAAATATCATCGGTGGTTGTTGTGGAACAACGGACACTTTTATCGCCAAATACGCTGCATTGGCAAAAGGTAAATGCCCCCATCGGGTTGTGGAGCCTTCCACAACTATGTGGTTATCAGGACTTGAACACTTAAATGTAACGCCCGAAATTGGTTTCGTAAATGTAGGCGAGCGATGTAATGTGGCGGGAAGTAGGAAGTTTCTTCGGTTAATTAAAGAGCAACAATACGAAGAGGCAATAGGAATTGCAAGAAAACAAGTAGCTGATGGCGCTTTGATTATCGATATTAATATGGACGATGGACTGTTGGATGCAGAGAAAGAGATGGTTACTTTCCTCAATATGATTGCTGCAGAGCCCGACATTGCACGTGTACCGATTATGATAGACTCGTCGAAATGGAGCGTTATTACATCCGGCTTAAAATGTGTACAGGGTAAAGGCATTGTCAATTCTATCTCCTTAAAAGAAGGCGAAGCTCAATTTATCAAACATGCTCAAGATGTTAAACGTTTAGGGGCAGCCTGTGTCGTGATGTGCTTTGATGAAGTGGGGCAGGCTACAACCTTTGCACGCCGCATAGAAATAGCCCGCCGAGCATATGATATTCTTACCCTAAAAGTTGGATTCCGTCCAGCAGACATTATCTTTGATCCTAATATCTTAGCGATAGCAACGGGGATGGAAGAGGATAAAAACTATGCAGTAGATTTCATTCAGGCAGTACGCTGGATACGAGCAAATTTGCCTGGAGCACATGTTAGCGGTGGGGTGAGTAATTTATCGTTTTCATTCAGAGGACACAACTACATTCGAGAGGCCATGCACGCTGTATTTTTATACCACGCCATTCAGGCTGGTATGGACTTTGGTATTGTTAATCCAGCAAGTAAAATAACCTATAGTGACATTCCCACCGACCAATTAGAGATTCTTGAAGATGTTATTTTTAATCGTAAACAGGGAGCTACCGAAGCACTAATTGCTTTGGCAGACCGCATAAAGGCGGCTGAAGAACAGCAGAAAAGGGTAGGGGACTTGTCCCATACCGTCCACCACGATACAAAACAAGAAGAGTGGCGCCAATACGATTTAGGACATCGTTTGACGTATGCTCTAAGAAAAGGAATTGCCACATACCTTGAAGAAGATTTACAAGAAGCTCTGAAACAATACAAACAAGCAGTAGATATTATTGAGGGACCGCTAATGGATGGAATGAACGAGGTGGGAGAGCTTTTCGGAGCAGGGAAAATGTTTCTGCCTCAAGTGGTAAAAACGGCGCGCACGATGAAACAAGCTGTATCAATATTACAACCCTATATTGAGAAACAAAAAGCGCTAGGCGCCTCAAAAGCAGGAAAGGTGTTGCTGGCAACCGTTAAAGGGGATGTTCACGACATTGGAAAAAACATCGTGTCGGTAGTGATGGCTTGTAATAACTATGAGGTTATAGACCTTGGCGTGATGGTTCCTGTCGAACAGATAGTGAAAAAAGCTATCGAAGAAAGGGTTGACATCATCGGACTTAGTGGATTAATTACCCCTTCACTTGAAGAAATGGTAAACGTAGCTATTGAGATGCAAAAGGCCGGACTTGACATTCCGATAATGATAGGCGGAGCCACCACTAGCCGTTTACACGTTGCACTGAAGATAGCTCCTGTTTATGGCGGTCCTGTAGTGTGGATGAAAGACGCCAGTCGCAATGCACCGACAGCCTCAAGATTACTTAATAAGACCGAGCGTGGTAAGTATCAAAAAGAACTGGATGCTGAATACGAAGGTCTGAGAACAGAGTATACCTCTGCCCAACAAAAGATCATTTCACTAGAAGAAGCCCGAAAAAATAAGCTTGATTTATTTAGCGAAGATCAGTCTGCTTCTTGAATAAAGCTCAAACTGAATGAACAAAGTTATCCTTTTATTCTCTGGACTCCCCCGCTGTTGGAATATCTATACTCGTAAAATCTATTGTAAAAGCATTTGGAACAGTTTATCCATGTATTGATGCCTTTTAAAAGGATTGAAAGATCTGCGCACTATCAGTGTAGGAGGGCGAGGGGTATTGATTGGCATACTGTATGGCAAGTAACAATTTGCAACAAGATAACAATATCGTTACCGATTATTGAAACCTGTTTACTTTTCCATTATTTTATTGGTTCTTTATTTTTCGCCATATGAAAAATTTCTCTACCGATTAAGAGATAGATTAGCCAACCTTTTATTTTGCGGTATCTCCATTTTAAAGTACCTTTGCAAGAAAATTAAATAGCCATGGGCTTTAAGAATAGAAAAAGGTGGCACTGCTTGCCTGGTCAGCCACTCACTGATATAGATAAACAAGTGATGTTTTGGGAAGAGAAGGAAAACTTGTTCCCACACGCGAGCTTATAAAAACGCCTGAACAGATAGAGGGCATACGCAAAAGTGGTGTTATTAACACCGGTGTACTGGATGAGGTAGAAAAACATATTCGTGCGGGCATGACAACACTCGAAATTGACCGCATTTGTTACAACTATTGTATAGGGCATGGAGCCACACCTGCCTGTCTAAATTACGAAGGATTTCCTAAAAGCGTTTGTACCAGTATTAACGAGGTGGTATGCCATGGCATTCCCAAAGAAGAAGATGTACTGAAAGAGGGTGATATTATTAATGTGGATTTCACCACAATCTTAGACGGATATTATGCCGATGCTTCACGTATGTTCATCATCGGTAAAACAACACCTGAAAAAGAACAGTTGGTGCGCGTTGCCAAGGAGTGTCTTGAGATAGGAGCAGAGGCGGCAAAGCCTTACAGTTTTGTGGGTGATATTGGTCATGCCATTTCTAAACACGCAGAAAAATACCACTATGGGGTGGTTCGCGATTTATGCGGACACGGTGTGGGATTGGCTTTTCATGAGGAACCAGAAGTGATGCACTTTGGACATAGAGGCACAGGTATGCTACTGGTTCCTGGTATGGTATTTACAATTGAACCATGATTAATATGGGAACGTGGAAGGTTTTTATTGATGCTGACGACGAATTAGGGTGGGAGGTAATTACGGGAGATGAACTACCCAGCGCACAGTGGAACATACTTTCTTGATGACTGAACACGGGGTAGAGGTGTTGACAAGATAGAAAAAGATGAAGCCAAAAGAGGATATATATATATTAGGTATAGAGAGCAGCTGTGACGATACATCTGCAGCCGTACTCAGAAATGATACATTGTTGAGTAATGTTACCTCTTCGCAAGAAGTGCATCGAATTTATGGTGGGGTAGTTCCCGAATTAGCCTCTCGAGCCCATCAGCAGAACATAGTACCAGTTGTTGATCAAGCCATAAAGCGGGCTTGCATCACTAAAGAACAACTTTCTGCCGTTGCTTTTACACGAGGTCCAGGTCTGATGGGTTCACTTTTAGTGGGTACCAGTTTTGCCAAAGGCTTTGCCCGGTCATTAAAAATCCCTCTAATAGATGTTAACCATCTACAAGGTCATGTAATGGCACATTTTATTAAGGAAGATAACGATGTACCCCATATCCCTCCATTTCCCTTTTTATGTCTACTGGTAAGTGGTGGAAACTCACAAATTGTGAAGGTTAATGCCTACAATGATATGGAGATATTGGGTCAGACAATTGATGACGCAGCAGGTGAAGCCATTGATAAATGTTCAAAAGTAATGGGATTAGGCTATCCCGGCGGACCTATCATAGATAAATTGGCTCGACAGGGAAACCCTAAAGCCTTTTCATTTGCTCAACCGCATATTTCTGGATTAGATTATAGCTTCTCAGGGTTGAAAACATCATTTCTTTACAACTTACAAAAATGGATAAGTAACGATCCTGATTTTATCGATCATCACAAAAAAGACTTGGCCGCAAGTCTTGAGTTCACAATCGTAGATATATTAATGAAAAAATTGCGTTTAGCTGTACAACAGACACGAATAAAGCATGTTGCCGTGGCAGGAGGTGTATCAGCCAATAATGGATTACGCAATGCTTTTCACAAATCTGCAGAAGAATATGGATGGACAATTTACATTCCTAAGTTTAGCTATACGACAGATAATGCAGCTATGATAGGAATTACAGGCTACTATAAGCTTTTAGATAGGGTGTTTTGCCCTATAAATAAGCCTCCATTTTCTAAAGTGACTTTTGAATAATAAATCACATATAATTTTGAAATAGAATGGAACTTGAAACAAAAGTATTGAGTAGAGAACTTCAACAACTTTTATATGATAATGGAAAAACTTTATCAACAGCTGAAAGTTGTACAGGAGGTAGAATTGCTGAAGCAATTATCGCTACACCAGGAGCATCAAATTACTTTAAAGGAAGCATTGTTTGTTATACCGATGAAATAAAGGAAAAGCTACTGGGCGTTAACCATCAAATCTTAGAAGAAAAGACGGCCGTATGTGAAGAAGTCGCAACACAAATGGTACAAGGAGTATGCGAGGCTCTAAATACGGATTATGCAATATCTGCTACAGGATATGCTGGACCTAGTGCAGGTGATACAAACGGAATACCAGTTGGTACTATATGGATAGCCTGCGGTTCAAAAAATAAGGTAACTACTTTAAAATTAAACGAAGATTTTGGCAGGGACATCAACTTAGCGATTGCAACAAATAAAGCATTACGTCTATTTTTGGATGTAATAAAAAAAGAACTTTCAGACGGCGTAGATTTCTCCACTAATAAATAATTTCTTATATTTTATTCTTTTATTAATAGAATAATTCGTAATTTTGCACCTGTTTGGAATTAAGTATCAATCAATTAAAGAAATAATAAAGATAAAGTAATGTCGAAGATTTGTCAGATTACAGGGAAAAAAGCACAGATAGGATGTAATGTTTCCCACTCAAAGCATCGTACGAAACGTAGTTTTGATGTAAATTTGTTTAACAAAAAATTCTATTACGTAGAAGAAAGCTGCTGGATTAGTTTAAAGATTAGTGCAGCAGGATTGCGATTAATCAATAAAGTAGGTCTTGATGCTGCTTTAAAACAGGCTGTTACAAATGGTTACTGTGAGTGGAAAGACATTAAAGTTATAGGAGAATAGTCGTTATGGCAAAGAAAACTAAAGGTAATAGAGTTCAAGTAGTACTTGAGTGTACAGAAATGAAAAATAGTGGATTGTCAGGTGTTAGTCGTTATGTAACAACAAAGAATAGGAAGAATTCTCCTGAACGCCTTGAATTAATGAAGTATAATCCCATTATGAAAAAAATGACTCTTCATAAAGAAATAAAATAATTATTAAGATTATGGCAAAGAAAGTAGTTGCAACCCTTCGTGATGGCTCAAAAGACGGACGTGCTTATACTAAAGTTATAAAGATGATAAAAAGTCCTAAGACTGGAGCGTACATCTTTGATGAGAAAATGGTTCCAAATGAATCTGTACAAGCCTTCTTCAAAAGATAAATGGCTCATAATACGAATTATGATAAATACACCATAAAGTCTAACTCTATTTAATATATTATATGTCTAATTTTAAAAATGTACAGCCTTTAGCAGAATTCAATTGGAATGAATTTGAAAATGGTAGTCCTGCAGAAGTAAGTAAAATAACTCTGGAAAAGGCTTATGATGAGACTCTTAATAAAGTTTCAGAACAACAAGTTGTTGAAGGGAAAATTATTTCTATTGATAAAAAAGAAATAATTATAAATATAGGTTATAAAAGTGATGGGATTATTCCTGCATCAGAGTTTAGATACAATCCCGACTTAAAGATTGGTGATACAGTTGAAGTATACATTGAGAATCAAGAAGATAAGAAGGGCCAATTAATCTTATCACATAAAAAAGCACGTTTAAGCAAAAGTTGGGATAAAATTAATGAGGCTCTTGGGAATGATGAAATTATTCAAGGTTATATCAAATGTCGTACTAAAGGTGGTATGATCGTTGACGTATTTGGCATTGAAGCTTTCTTGCCAGGTAGTCAGATTGACGTTCATCCTATCAGGGATTATGATGTCTTTGTTGGAAAGACGATGGAATTTAAAGTTGTTAAGATTAATCAGGAATTCCGTAATGTTGTTGTTTCGCACAAGGCTTTGATCGAAGAAGAGCTAGAAGCTCAAAAGAAAGAAATTATCTCTAAATTAGAAAAGGGACAAATATTGGAAGGTACGGTGAAGAATATCACTTCTTACGGCGTATTTGTTGACCTTGGTGGAGTTGACGGACTTATCCATATTACAGACTTATCTTGGGGGCGTGTTACTGATCCTCATGAGGTTGTCGCTTTGGATCAGAAGATCAATGTCGTTATTCTTGACTTTGATGATGAAAAGAAACGTATTGCACTCGGTTTAAAACAACTTACTCCTCACCCATGGGACGCTCTTGATATCAACCTTAATGTTGGAGATCACGTTAAAGGAAAAGTTGTTGTGATTGCCGACTATGGGGCATTTGTTGAAATTGCTCCAGGAGTTGAAGGACTTATTCATGTTTCAGAGATGTCGTGGAGTCAACATTTACGCAGCGCACAAGATTTTATGCAGGTTGGAGATGACGTTGAAGCTGTTATTTTAACACTTGATAGAGATGAGCGCAAGATGTCTCTTGGCATTAAGCAACTAAAAGAAGATCCCTGGGAAAATATCGAAGCTAAGTATCCTATTGAAAGTAAGCATACTTCAAAAGTTAGAAATTTCACCAACTTTGGTATCTTTGTTGAGTTAGAGGAAGGGGTGGATGGACTCATTCATATTAGCGATCTTTCTTGGACAAAAAAAGTCAAGCATCCATCAGAATTTACCCAAGTAGGTGCTGAAATAGATGTTATTGTTTTGGAAATAGATAAAGAGAACAGACGTCTTAGTCTTGGCCATAAACAATTAGAAGAGAATCCTTGGGATGTTTATGAAACAATTTATACACCTGGAAGTGTACATACAGGTAAGATTGTTGAAATAATGGATAAAGGTGCCGTAATTAATCTGAATGAAGGTGGTGAAGGCTTTGCTACTCCAAAACATTTGGTTAAAGAAGATGGATCCCAAGCTCAACTTGGTGAAGAGCTTGAATTCAAGGTTATCGAGTTTGTGAAAGATACGAAAAGGATTATTCTTTCTCACAGTCGCACTTTCGAAGAGGGTAAAGATGAAGTGAAATCTGTTCGCAAACATACCGCTAAGAAATCTGATTCAACAGCACAAATTAATAATATTGCAGCAAGTACAACCCTTGGTGATATTGATGTGTTGGCTGATTTAAAAGCGAAACTTGAAAAAGAATAGTTATATTTTATAGAGATTATGGGATAGATATAAATTATCTATCCCATTTTTATTTCAAACCTGTAAAAAACTTCATAGTAGGATTTTAAGCTTATTTCCATAAAAGTTATCTTGGTTTTTCTCTTTCTCATCTTTTTCAGCAGAATATGGTGTAACAGACATTTTGGTAAATTGGCAAATTCAGTCTACCAAAATTTGTTCTTTTCAAGAAACTTTTCCTCTGTATTTATTGAAGAAGCGTTTCGAAAAACTTTACGTTTCTGCCACAAATTATAAAACTTTAAAGAGATTCTTGATGGGCTTGTCAAGAACGGAAATGGAACGATGGGTTGGTGTCATGGTTTCAAGCTGCATCTGTTGTGCAATGAGTTGGGCGATGGGCTCACTTTTTGCCTGACTTCCGCAAACGTAGACGACAGAGACTTAAGGGTATGGAGCCAAGGTACTCTACGGTAAAGTGATGCCCTTGTGGGACAAAATAATGCACATGGTTCATTCATGCCATCATTCCGTACATAACTTCCAAAAAAGTAGGCAATTGGAATTATTCTAGGCCAATCCTTATCCCGAACTGCCATATTTGTACAATGGTGACCCATAAATAAGCTATTATCTCCCCTACTCTATCTTTTTACTTTAATTATATCAAAAAGGTAGAAAATAAGAGTAAATTATAACAATATAATTTATTTATTAGCAATTTTATTATATTTTATTTCTTTCATATCAAAATATTTCTATCTTTGCATTGTAATGTAGATACTTTAGATAATTATAATTAAAAGATTATGAATGCAGAGAAAGTTATAGAAACTCTAAAACAGAGATTTCCAAATGAACCTGAATATATTCAGGCAGTTAGTCAGGTGTTGGGTACTATTGAAGAAGAATATAATAAACATCCGGAATTTGACAGGGCCAATCTTATTGAACGTCTTTGTATTCCCGACCGCATTATTCAATTTCGTATAACATGGGTAGACGATAAAGGAAATGTACAAACCAACATGGGATATCGAGTACAACATAATAACACAATTGGCCCTTATAAAGGTGGTTTACGCTATCACGCTTCGGTTAATCTTTCCATATTAAAGTTTTTAGCATTTGAGCAAACTTTTAAGAATTCTCTTACCACCCTACCTATGGGTGGTGCCAAAGGAGGTTCTGACTTCTCACCTCGTGGTAAAAGCAACGCTGAAGTCATGCGTTTTTGTCAGGCTTTTATGTCAGAACTCTATAGACATATAGGTCCCGACGAAGATGTTCCTGCAGGAGATATCGGAGTTGGAGGACGTGAAGTGGGGTATTTATTTGGAATGTATAAAAAACTTACACACGAGTTTACAGGCGTATTTACTGGAAAAGGACAAGAATTTGGCGGTTCACGTATTCGACCTGAAGCAACAGGATACGGTAATGTTTATTTCCTCTGTAATATGCTTGCTACAAGAAACATTGATATAAAGGGGAAGACGGTACTTGTCAGCGGATCTGGAAATGTTGCACAATATACTGTTGAGAAGTTGATTGAACTAGGTGCAAAAGTTGTTACCTTATCTGATTCTGACGGTTATATCTACGATCCGGATGGAATTGACCGCGAGAAATTAGACTATGTAATGGAATTAAAAAATCTGGAACGTGGACGTATCAGAGAGTATGCCGAGAAATATGGCGTCAAATACGTTGCAGGTGCAAAGCCATGGGCAGAAAAAGCAGATATTGCCCTACCCTCTGCCACTCAGAACGAAATTAATGAAGAAGCGGCCAGAACACTTATTGCTAATGGCATCATAGCCATTTCTGAAGGAGCGAATATGCCCTCAACCCCTGAAGCCATAAAGATATATCAAGATGCAAAGATACTTTATGCTCCTGGAAAAGCAGCAAATGCAGGTGGTGTAGCAGTATCAGGTTTAGAAATGAGTCAAAATTCCGAGCGTTTACGTTGGACTCGCGAGGAAGTTGATAACAGGCTCCATCACATTATGAATGATATTCATGAAAATTGTGTAAGATATGGAACGCAACCTGACGGTTATATCAATTATGTCAAAGGAGCTAATATTGCTGGTTTCTTAAAAGTAGCCAAAGCCATGATAGCACAAGGTGTTGTTTAGAATGATAAATTAGGGAATAATTAAAAAGGTCGGGAGCATCACTCCCGACCTTTTATTTTCTAAGGTTAATTACCTTATACGATCTGCAGCACGTACCAACTTCTCATCAGCCAAGATAGCATACCTTGCCATCACATAAAGTATCAAGGAAATCAACGGTAGACAAGCGGCGAAATTCATTTTAAACGCATAGTCCCGATAGCCCCAATAATAGCCATAGATAAAATATGCAATATACCAAGTTGCTAGAAACAATATATTAATCACACACAACCGGGCCTGAAATATTCGATTTTTGTATTTAAATATCGCCCAAATACCAAAAGGGCAAGTGTGCAATAACATAACGAATAATATGCTTGATGTTATATTCACCCCATTGTCAATATCCCGTATCCAAAGATTATAAAGAATTGCATTCATCCCCATTCCTCGTGGCTCAAAATGTCCTATGGGTATGCACATACAAACAACAGACAGAATGATTGCAATAAAAATAAATAGAGTTTGTTTACGCTGCAACATTATTCCTGCTCTTGTCCGTCCTTTGTAGGATCTCTAAAATAAATACTACCATCAACAAATTCCTCAGTTGCCAGAAGCGTAGGCTTAGGTAACTTTTCATAATAACGAGAAATTTCTATTTGTTCACGATTCTCAAAAACCTCTTCCAGAGAGTCATTATATGAAGCAAATTCTGCCAATTTCTTATTCAGATCTTGTTTGATTTCTGCTGAAATCTGATTGGCACGCTTGGAAATAATGGCAACACTCTCATAAATATTATCAGTGTTCTCACATAAATCCATAATATTTCTGGTTACGGTATTTACCGGAGCTTTTGACTTTTTATAATCCATAAGATTTTTCTAAATTAATTCTAAATATATGTTTTAACTAATCCTTTGTTACCTCTTTACATTTTACAATATACTTTTCAGCTAATGTCCTTTCTTTTGAGTCAGGATATTCATTAATAAATCCATAACACTCATCTTCAGCATCTTGAAAGCGTTCTAGCCGTCTTTCTTCAATACTTTTTTGTGCTAACTCATACTTACTTTTCATGATCAACACTGCAAAATTTTCACGCAGTTTGCTATATGGATAGTCTTTAAGAGCATTTTGAGCTGTAATAATACAAGCTTCATAATTGTTTCCACCACCATCTCTTGTACTATTTCCGAAATACGACCCCAAGTCGTAATATAATTGCGCTGAATATAATTCTTTTTGCACAAGCTTATCTTGTAAATCAAACAATCTCTGTTGTGCTTCAGGTTTCAAGCGTGTATCAGGAAATAAATCCAAAAACTCTTGAAAGCTTGCAATAGCTTCAACCGTTCTCGATTGATCTAGTCGCGGTTCTGGTGTACTCATATAAAGGCTTTGTCCTATATAAAACTGCGCCATCTCTGCATAGTTTCCTTTGGGATACGACTGGTAATATTTTTTAAAATACTGTGCAGCCGTTTCATAATCCTTGCTACAATATTCAGCCATAGCCAGCATATACAAGCATTCTTGAGCATTCTCGGTACCTTTCTGTAAAGTAACAAGTTCCTGCAACAATGTCACTGCACGAACATATTTACCTTTTACAAAACATTCTTTGGCATATTCATACTTGTATTGATAATTGTCAGTTCTGTACACTTGATTAAATTCTTGCGCACAACCCGAAAGCAACAGCACAAAAGCGGATACTATAAGAAAGGATTTCTTCATTGTTTCAACTGGTTTCAGGTTGCAAAAGTACACATATTTCATTTATAAACAAAGTACCCATAGTGATTTTTATATAAAATAGAACATATCTGACAGCTAAATATACTTTTTTAGTAATTTTGCAAGATATGGATTTTAAATTAATATCAAAATATCAACCAACAGGAGATCAACCGGAAGCAATCCGACAACTTACAGCAGGATTAGAAAGGGGCGATCAGTCGCAAGTTCTTCTCGGTGTAACAGGTTCCGGAAAAACTTTTACGATGGCAAACGTCATTGTCAATGCTAACAAACCTACGTTGATATTGAGTCATAATAAAACATTGGCAGCCCAACTCTATGAAGAGATGAAAAGTTTTTTTCCAGAAAATGCTGTTGAATATTATGTTTCCTATTATGATTACTACCAGCCAGAAGCATATCTGCCCACATCAGACACCTATATAGAGAAAGATCTAGCTATCAATGAAGAGATAGATAAGTTGAGACTTTCAACTGTTTCTGCCCTTTTATCTGGTCGAAAAGATGTTGTTGTAATCTCGTCGGTATCGTGTATTTATGGTATGGGAGGGCCAACGGCTATGGAAAACAGCATCATTTCTATAAATAAAGGAGATATTGTAGACCGTAACAGCTTTCTTCGGAAACTGGTAGATTTACTTTATGTGCGCAATGATGTTGATCTTCAAAGAGGTACTTTTCGTGTAAAAGGAGATACTGTCGATATTGCTATGGCATATAGTGATAATATCCTAAGACTTACTTGGTGGGACGATGAACTTGAAAGCATTGAGGAAATTGATAGTATTGATTACCATCGTATTGAAGATTTTGAGAAATATAACATCTATCCTGCTAATCTTTTTATTACAACTAAAGAGCAAACAGAGCATGCTATACGCGCCATTCAGGATGATTTACTAGAGCAAATTGATTTCTTTAACAAAACAGGAGAAAATATTAAGGCTCAACGGATTAAGGAACGTGTAGAGTATGATATCGAAATGATAAAGGAATTAGGACATTGCACCGGAATAGAAAATTATTCTCGCTATTTTGATGGTCGTGAACCGGGGCAACGGCCGTATTGTCTACTTGACTTTTTTCCAAAAGATTATTTAATCATTGTTGATGAAAGTCATGTTACCATTCCACAAATTGGTGGCATGTTTGGTGGTGACAGAGTTCGAAAACAAAACCTTGTAGAGTTTGGTTTTAGACTTCCAGCAGCTTTTGATAACCGTCCGCTGCGATTTGAAGAATTCCATAGCCTTATCCATCAAGTAATTTACGTGTCGGCAACCCCTGCTGATTACGAGTTACAAGAAGTCGAAGGGGTTGTTGTTGAACAACTTATTCGGCCCACCGGCCTGCTTGATCCTGAAATTATTGTTAGGCCCAGCGAAAACCAAATTGATGATTTACTCAGCGAAATAATCACACGTGCCGATAATAATGAACGCGTTTTAGTAACCACTTTGACCAAACGAATGGCAGAAGAGCTAACCGAGTATCTTCTCGAACACAATATCAGAGCCAATTATATACATAGCGACGTTACCACATTGGACCGTGTTAAGATTATGAACGATCTGCGTATGGGCGAATATGATGTACTTGTGGGTGTTAATCTGCTTCGCGAAGGATTGGATTTACCTGAAGTTTCGCTTGTCGCTATTTTAGATGCAGACAAAGAAGGCTTCTTGCGTAATCACCGGTCACTTACACAAACGGCCGGTCGGGCTGCACGCAACGTCAATGGAAAAGTAATTATGTATGCCGATACCATTACCGGAAGCATGCAGAAAACTATTGATGAAACAGCCCGAAGACGAAGCATCCAGATGCGATATAACGAAGAACATCACATTATTCCACGCCAAATAGTGAAAGAAATTAAAGGTGCCCTTGTTAACGGAACACCTGTTGCAACTGATGAGAAAGGATATGGCAATCTGTCAAAGGCATATCTGGAGGCTGATACAATAGCTTTTGCTGCCGACCCGATTATTGAACGCATGACTAGGCCACAACTAGAGAAAAGTATAGAGAATACAACCGCCTTAATGAAGAAAGCTGCCAAGGAGCTTGATTTTATTCAGGCAGCCCAATATCGCGATGAAATTGCCAGACTTCAAAAGCTCTTAGAAATGAAGTAACATCTGCTATCATGCACATTGTTCACACCTAAAATTGTAAAACAAAAAAGACTAATAAACTTTCAACTTTAAATAACATGAAACGTAAACATTTATTTTTTCAACTCGCACTTGCGGCTTTATTCTTAATGCCTCAAGCCATCGAGGCACAGTATAACTGGCCTTACAAGAATGTAAACGGTACGCTTGTTACTGAAGTACCAACCCGTAAAGTCGGACAACAGTCTGCCATTAACCTCGTTACGCCTAAACTCAAAGTTGTCAGAGTAGCTTTCGTGGGGTTAGGTATGCGCGGACCGGGTGCCGTTGAACGCTGGACACATATTCCCGGCATACAGATTAAAGCTCTTTGCGATTATGAAAAAGAACGGGCAGAAGCTTGTCAGAAGTTTCTACGCGAAGCAGATATGCCTGCCGCAGACATCTATTACGGAGAGAATGGTTACAAAGAGCTGTGCAAACGCTCAGACATCGACCTGGTATACATAGCTACCGACTGGGCGCATCATTTTCTTGTAGCTAAAGAAGCGATGGAACATGGTAAGCATGCAGCCATAGAAGTACCCTCGGCAATGAATATGAAAGAGATATGGGCATTGATTAATCTTTCTGAACAAACACGATTGCATTGTATTATGCTCGAAAACTGTTGCTACGACTTCTTTGAACTTAACTCGCTCCATATGGCGCAACAGGGACTTTTTGGTGATGTTATCTACGCACAGGGAGCCTATCGCCACGAATTATCTTACTTTTGGCCCTATTATTGGAAAAAGGAGACTGATGATAAGTTGGGTTGGCGTCTGCGTTACAATAAAGATTATCGCGGCGATATCTATGCTACACATGGATTGGGTCCCATTGCACAAGTTCTGAACATTCATCGTGGCGACCGTATGCGCACGCTGATTGCAATGGATACAAAGTCGTTTAATGGAAAGGCACTTGTAGAAAAGTACACAGGCGAGACATGCAACGACTTTAAGAACGGAGATCAAACCACCACACTTATCCGTACCGAGCAGGGTAAAGTGCTCGAAATACACCACAATGTAATGACGCCACAGCCTTATAACCGGATGTATCAGCTCACCGGAACAAAAGGATTTGCCAACAAATATCCCATTGAAGGCTATGCTTTATCGGCTAATGACATGAAAGAGGCGGGCGTGAAACCTTCGAATGATAACCTATCAGGACATAGTTACCTCTCTGAAACCGACACAAAAGCGCTTGTAGCAAAGTATGTAAGTCCGCTTGTGAAGAAATATGGTGAAGAAGCAAAAGAAGTAGGCGGACATGGCGGCATGGATTTTATCATGGATAGTAGACTGGTTTATTGCTTACAAAATGGGCTTCCGCTTGATATGGACGTATACGATTTGGCAGAATGGTGCTGTTTGGCTGAACTTGGGGCCATCAGTATGAATAATTGTAACCTCCCGGTAGAGGTCCCTGATTTCACACGAGGACATTGGAACGAGGTAAAAGGTTTCCGCCATGCGTACGCATCACCTACTGATGAGATCAAAGCAAAGCAACAAGCTGAAGCTTTTACTGCACAACTCAAAGTTCAAGGAAAGAAATACTGGGAAAAGACTGATAAGAAACAAAAAAAGACTAAAAAATAAAACAGTCCGCCCTACCCTATCAAATAAAACTCAGATGGGTACATCTCGCTGAAGATGTACCCATTTTTATCCACCAGTTATTAAAATAATTTCGTGTTATATGTAGAATTTGTGCATCCGCAATGCGATATGTCGCGTAACCAAAAAACAATATTACGAACCTTTATTAGAAGGCATAACAAAATAAAAAAGTTACGATTTGTAACTTTTTCCCTCATTTTAACATTTTGCACACTTTCTCTTTTCCTTACATTTAACATTTTAATTCTAGAGAAAAATAACCGCTTATTTAAGCTAAAATAAGTGTTTAGCATCTAAAAACATAACTTTCGGGTTGTAAAAGCATAGGTCTTAGGCGGTAAAAGCATAGCTTTTTCATATTGAAACCTATGCTTTTACCTATTAAAAAATACCCTTTTAAAGGGTTCTCACATATAAAAAGACGTATAAAAAGTACATACTTACACATAAGCCTCTGATTATCAACGATAAATAAAGTGGAAAAATACTCGCGTATTTCCGTACAGATAATTGTCTATTCAATTTGAAGCCATTCTCCGAACGTTAGGTCCTTGATTTTAACAATTGTGAAAGTAACAATTTGTTACTTTTCTGATAAAAATGAAAGCTCTCAACCGACATGCTCAAATTTGACAATTGATTTTGAGCATACAGCTAGAACTGCTAAATAATTAACGTTAAATATTAATAGAGACGGCCCTAACTAAGGCTTTATTTCGTAATTTTGTGGTGTTTACAAATATGAAATAACAAAATATGAAGAAACTTTCTATTGTGATACTTCTGTTTTTACCCTTATCTGTAATGGCACAAAATGATTGGGAAAAACCTCAAGCAATCGATATACAGCAAAATAAGGAGAAAAAAACGCTTTTTGAAAGTAAAAAAAAGGCTATCACAAAAGAAGATAAAAAATATTTAGAAGGGGCCATACCCTTAGTAGACGGAAAAGTAACTTTTAACTACGACTTGGATATTCCGGGTAAAAATGCGCAACAAATTTATGATCTAACCTATGCCGTGCTTGACAGTATGACTAAGGGTGATAATCAGTTCGCGGAAAGTAGCATTGCACTTGTAAATAGAAAAGAGCACATTATTGCCGCAAGATTTAAAGAATGGCTGATCTTTCAAAGTTCCTTTTTGTCGCTTGATCGTAGTATTTTCAATTACACGGTTATTGCCCGATGCAGCAACGAACATCTCAATATAACACTCTCTCGCATTAGTTATGTGTACGAAAAAGACAGAGGGATGAACGACGGTATTGAAACGACAGCCGAAAATTGGATTACCGATAAGTATGGGTTAAGTAAAAATAAAACCAAACTAAGCAGAATGTCGGGTAAGTTTAGAAAGAAAACCATTGACCGTAAGGATGAAATATTCAATACAATCAAGGTTAATCTGTTAAAATAAGAAGTATGGAAACTAGATTTCGAGCAAATAAAAAACTTTATAATTACGATAAAGAACCTGATCGTTTCTTGGGTATTCGCAATATACTCAATATTATTTTTATGCTCGGAGCTGTTATTGGGCTCATTTTTTATTTTTTTATTCACCAAACAACAGGCACAATTGTAATTCTTACAGCGATGGCTTTTAAAGTTGTTGAATGTATATTACGCTTTATCCGTTAATGAATAAATTAGCTGTTTTGTTTATTTTTTGGACCCTTTCGGCTACAAATGCCATAGCGCAAAACGAATGGAACCAGATAGACGAAGATGGAAACATAGGCAGAGTAGGCGAACGTGGCAACGGAGCCGATTCGTTGGGCTCAAATAAAGAAGTACCAAAAGGCCTGAAAGTCTGGACTGTCGACACGCGTTTTGGCGACAGAACACCCGCTACTCCCGATACTATTTCCCACATGTTTATGAACAGTATCTTCACAACAGGGTTAAGAGGAGAGTATAATACATTGGGAAATTTAGGGTCGCCCCGTATTACACGTATGTTTATAGATAGGCCGATGGGCGGACAGTTCATCTTCACCCTACTCTACGACTTCTTTATTACGCCTGTCGATCGTTTCCTTTTTACCAATACACTTTCTCCTATTACAAACCTTACATACAGTACTTGTGGTAACCGTACTAATGGAGAAGATCACTTTACAGCTAAGTTTGGAGTGAATGCAGGTAAACGAATAGGCGTAGGATTTCATTTTGATTATAACTACGGAAGAGGCTATTATCAGAATCAAAGCACAGCCCTTTTTAATTACACGATGTATGGCTCTTACCTCGGAGACCGTTATCAAGCTCACCTGTTGGCTTCTACCAATCATCAGAAAGCAAGCGAAAATGGGGGTATTACTAACGATAATTATATCAAACACCCTGAAATCTTTAACGAATCGTTTGCCACATCTGAAATTCCTACCGTTTTATCAAAGAACTGGAATCGCAATGATAATCAACATATTTTCTTTTCACACCGATACAATATTGGTTTTAACCGAAAAATACCAATGACGGAAGAAGAGATAAAAGCACGTAAATTTGCTATTGAAGCGAAAAAAGAACAAGAAAAACGAAAAGCTCGTGAGAAGGCAGAAAAGGAAGATAGCGAACAAACCACTGAATCAACACGGGAAAAACCAATAGAGCGAACATTTGCAGGAAGGCCAGATGATGCGAAGATTGTTGGTGCAGAGCCTACAGACAGCATAAAGACCGGCAAACGAATAGCCGTTGTTGGAAAAGCAGCAGCAGATAGTTTGCTGGCAGCCAATAAGAAAACGCAGGAAGATACCACTTGGCTTAAAAACGAATATGTTCCTGTAACTAGTTTTATACATACTGTTCAGTTTGATGATTATAAGCGTGTATATCATGCCTATCAAACTCCCACTAATTATTATCTCAACAGTTATTACAACGCAGGTGAACTTACAGGTGATTCTATTTTTGACAAGACCACTCATTACAATCTAAAAAATACGATCAGCCTTGCCTTATTAGAGGGATTTAATAAGTGGGTAAAATCAAGTTTAAAGCTTTTTGCAACAAGCGATTTGCGCCATTTTACCCTTCCCGACACCTTAGCGAGGCAGATAAGCTATAACGAACACAATCTCAGTATTGGGGCGCAATTGAGCAAAACGCAAGGTAAGGCTTTCCATTATGGTGCTACGGCAGAAACATGGCTTATAGGAGAAGATTTTGGACAATTCAAAATTGATGCTACAGCAGATGTTAATTTCGCACTTTTCGGCGACACAATGACGCTTGCAGCTAATGCTTTCTTCTATCATCTTAACCCTACCTTCTATTACAGACATTATCATTCGCGCCATTTTTGGTGGGATAACGACGGGCTGTCAAAGATTATTCATACTCGCATACAAGGTATATTGAACTACAAGAAAACACGCACGACCCTGCGAGTAGGAGTAGACGAAATAAGTAACCACACGTATTTTACACAGAGTTACACTGTCAATTCTGACTATACTCGTTCTGCCAATACAGTATCGGTTGAACAAAGCAGAACACCAATCAATCTGATTACAGCCGAACTAAAGCAGGATTTCACATTCGGTCCTCTGAATTGGGAAAACGTCATTACATACCAAAAGTCGAGTAGAAACAGTGCTTTGCCTGTACCCGACCTGAATATTTATACTAATCTTTATTTTCGCTTTAAGATTGCACGAGTTCTAAAATGCGATTTTGGTGCAGATATGCGGTATTTTACCGAGTATGAGGCACCCGATTACAGTCCTGCACTAGGTCAGTTTACGGTACAATCTGGTAATGAAAAAGTGAAAATCGGTAATTATCCTATCATAAACCTCTATGCCAATTTCAACCTTAAGAATACGCGTTTTTTTGTTATGGCTAGCCATATCAATGAAGGCATGGGTAGTAAGAACTATTTTCTTACCCCTCACTACCCTACCAATGAACGTGTGATCTACTTTGGTTTAAGTTGGAATTTCTTCAATTAAGCAAGCTGTCCAATAGATTTCCAAGTAAGCAAATACACCTTATTATATTACTAAGAGGTAGACTTGGATATTTTGCAATCTAGAGTTTGCAAATTAAAGAATAAGTATTATCTTTGCATAGTATTTTTAAGCAACTTTAGGAGTTTTGTTATATGGAGGCTTTCTTTCGCACTCACACCTATCTTGTTGAGCATACAAGTGCCACTTTGCGTCGTACATTAATGGATGAAATCGATTGGAACAACCGTATGATTGGCATCAAGGGAACGCGAGGCGTAGGCAAAACAACTTTTCTTTTGCAGTATGCAAAGGAGAAATTTGGTGCTACAGACAGGAAATGCCTCTATATAAATATGAATAATTTCTATTTTCAAGGCAGAGGAATAGCAGATTTTGCAGGTGATTTTGTACAACATGGAGGTAAGGTTTTATTGATAGATCAGGTATTTAAACAACCTGATTGGAGTGCAGAATTACGCAAATGTTATGACCGATACCCCGAATTAAAGATCGTTTTTACAGGCTCGAGCGTGATGCGATTGAAAGATGAAAACCCTGAGCTTAATGGTATTGTGAAAAGTTATAATTTACGGGGCTTTTCATTTAGAGAATATCTGAACCTTCTTATCGGCACTGATTTTAAGGCATACACACTAAATGAAATACTGAATAATCACGAACACATTATTAAGGATATACTGCCGACAGTGCGTCCACTCAACCATTTTCATGATTACATTCATCATGGGTTTTACCCTTTCTTTTTAGAACAGCGTAATTTCTCTGAAAATCTGCTTAAGACGATGAATATGATGACGGAGGTAGACATTCTGCTAATCAAACAAATTGATTTAAAATATCTCACCAAAATTAAGAAGCTATTTTACCTGCTCTCACTTAATGGGTCGAAAGCGCCTAATATCAGTCAGCTGGCACAAGATATTGAGACCAGCCGAGCAACGGTAATGAACTATATTAAATACCTGGCTGACGCAAGACTGATAAATATGCTGTACCCAGTGGGCGAGGATTTTCCCAAAAAGCCCTCACGGATAATGATGCACAACTCTAATCTGATGTATGCTATTTACCCAATTGTAGCAGATGAACAGATGCTGATGGAGACTTTCTTTGTTAACTCATTGTGGAAAGATCACGTGGTGAGCCAGGGCAATAAAGACCAATATTACTTTGTTGACACGAACAAGAAGTTTCGTGTCTGTGATGCAAAAGGCCCGAACAAGATGAGATATAATACCGATACCATATATGTTCGATACAACACAGAGGTAGGAAAAGAAAATAAAGTGCCGTTATGGTTGTTAGGCTTTTTATATTAAGCAGTTTATATTTACAAATCAAATACAAATACATTAATTAATATTTTATTCTAGAAAATGGCTAAAGAAAAAAAAGTTTATCACTTGTGATGGTAACGAAGCCGCTGCTCATGTGAGCTATATGTTCTCTGAAGTAGCAGCTATTTATCCCATCACCCCGTCATCGCCTATGGCAGAACACGTTGACACTTGGGCAGCCAAAGGTCGCAAAAACCTTTTTGGGCAGACGGTTATGGTTCAAGAGATGCAGTCAGAAGGCGGTGCTGCAGGCGCTATGCACGGTTCACTACAGGCGGGCGCATTAACAACGACGTTCACTGCTTCGCAGGGTTTGCTGCTGATGATTCCCAATATGTACAAAATAGCTGGTGAGATGTTACCCTGCGTATTTGATGTTTCAGCTCGTGCTATCGCATCGCATGCACTGTGTATCTTCGGAGATCACTCTGACGTTATGGCTTGCCGACAGACCGGTTTTGCCATGTTCTGTTCAGGTTCGGTACAAGAGGTGATGGACCTCACGGCTGTTCCTCACTTGGCAACACTGCGTACCAGCATTCCTTTTGTCAACTTTTTCGATGGTTTCCGTACTTCTCATGAGTATCAAAAGATCGAGATGATTGATCAGGAGGAAATCGCAAAACTCGTTAATCCTGAAGACATCAAGCGTTTCCGCGACCGTGCACTCTCTCCGGAGCGTCCTGTTACGCGTGGTACGGCAGAGAATCCTGAAACATTTTTTACACATCGTGAAGCTTGTAATCAGTATTACGATAATATTCCCGAAGTTGTAGAAGAGTATTTGGTTAAGATTTCTGAGATTACCGGTCGTGAGTATCATCTCTTCTCTTACTACGGTGCAGAAGATGCAGAGAATATTATCATCCTGATGGGTTCGGCTACGGAGGCTGCTCGCGAAGCTATTGACTATCAGATGAAACAAGGTAAGAAGGTTGGTATGATATCTGTACACCTCTATCGTCCATTCTCCGTAAAGCATTTGCTCGCAGCTGTGCCCAAGACAGTAAAGCGTATTGCTGTGCTTGATCGTACAAAAGAACCCGGTGCAGAAGGAGAACCATTGTATCTTGACGTAAAGAGCGCTTTCTACGATGTTGAAAACAAACCACTTATCGTCGGTGGGCGTTATGGATTAGGCTCTTCGGATACTACTCCGGCAAAGATTCTTTCCGTATTTAACAACTTGGAACTGCCCGAGCCTAAAAATCATTTTACCGTAGGTATTGTAGACGATGTAACGTTTACTTCTCTTCCTGCTGTTCCCGAAATTCCAATGGGAGCCGATGGTATCTTCGAAGCTAAGTTCTACGGACTGGGTGCCGATGGTACGGTAGGTGCTAATAAGAACTCCGTGAAAATTATTGGCGATAATACCGACAAGCATTGCCAGGCTTATTTCTCATACGACTCAAAGAAGTCAGGCGGTTTTACATGCTCGCACCTGCGCTTTGGCAATTCCCCCATTCATTCAACATATCAGGTAAATACACCTAACTTCGTGGCTTGCCATGTTCAGGCTTACTTAAATATGTACGATGTAATTCGCGGTCTACAAAAAAATGGTACGTTCCTACTGAACACTATCTTCGAGGGCGACGAGTTGGTGAAATTTATTCCCAATCGCATCAAACGTTATTTCGCAGAGAATAATATCACCGTTTATTATATCAATGCAACCAAGATTGCACAAGAGATAGGTTTAGGAAACCGTACCAACACGATTCTTCAGAGCGCTTTCTTCCGCATTACGGAAGTTATTCCTGTAGATCTTGCCATTGATCAGATGAAAAAATTCATCGTTAAATCGTATGGTAACAAAGGTCAGGATGTAGTAGACAAGAACTATGCAGCCGTAGATCGTGGTGGCGAATACAATACACTTGCAGTTGACCCGGCTTGGGTACAACTTTCAGACGATGCCGTTGATCCCGAAAACGACGTTCCTGCATATATCAAAGAGATTGTTCGTCCTATCAACGGACAGTCGGGCGACTTGCTCAAAGTATCCGACTTTGTACGCTACGACATGGTAGACGGTACAATGTCTAACGGTTCTTCGGCCTTTGAAAAGCGCGGCGTTGAAGCCTTCAACCCCGAATGGACAGCCGAGAACTGTATTCAATGTAACAAGTGTGCCTACGTTTGTCCTCACGCTTGTATCCGGCCCTTCGTTCTCGACGAGGAAGAGATGAAGGGCTTTGAGGATGCCACACTCGAAATGAAAGTTCCCAAGCCAATGGCTGGCATGAACTTCCGCATTCAGGTGAGCGTGCTCGATTGTGTTGGTTGCGGCAACTGTGCCGACGTTTGTCCAGGCAACAAGAACGGAAAGGCATTGGCAATGGTGCCCTTCACGCACGACGAACAGCAGATTTCCAACTGGAACTACCTTGCTAAGAACGTTAAAAGCAAGCAACATCTGGTAGATATTAACAGCAATGTGAAGAACTCGCAATTTGCTAAACCTCTCTTCGAGTTCTCTGGTGCCTGTGCAGGTTGTGGTGAAACACCTTACGTGAAACTTATTTCACAACTCTATGGCGACCGTGAAATGATTGCCAACGCTACAGGATGTTCTTCTATCTACTCAGCTTCTATTCCCTCAACGCCTTATACCACCAACGAGGCCGGTCAAGGTCCTGCCTTCGACAACTCGCTGTTCGAAGACTTCTGCGAGTTTGGTATGGGTATGGCACTGGGTAATAAGAAGATGCGCGAGCGCATTACGATGCTGCTTTCCGACCTCTTGGTCAATGATAAGGTGCCTGCCGACTTTAAGGAGCTGCCAACGAATGGCTCAACACCAAAGACGACGCCGACGCATCGAAGGAATCGAGTGCAAAACTCAAACCCTTCATCGAGCTGGTGCTGCCAAAGGTTGCGAAACTTGTGCCGAACTGAAAACGCTCGACCACTATCTCGTTAAGCGTTCGCAATGGATTATCGGTGGCGACGGTGCTTCTTACGACATCGGTTACGGCGGTCTTGACCACGTGATAGCTTCTGGCGAAGATGTCAATATTCTAGTACTCGACACTGAAGTTTATTCTAACACCGGTGGTCAAAGTTCTAAGTCTACTCCATTGGGTGCTATTGCACAGTTTGCCGCACAAGGTAAGCGAATCCGGAAAAAAGACCTTGGATTAATGGCTACCACTTATGGTTACGTCTACGTTGCACAGATTGCCATGGGAGCTGACCAGGCACAGACCTTCAAAGCTATTCGCGAAGCCGAAGCTTATCCTGGACCATCGCTTATCATCGCCTACGCACCATGTATCAACCATGGCTTGAAGGCAGGTATGGGTAAGAGTCAGGCCGAAGAAGCTAACGCTGTTGCTGCAGGCTACTGGCACTTGTGGAGATACAATCCGCTGTTGGCAGATGAGGGAAAGAACCCCTTCACGCTCGACTCTAAGGAACCAGACTGGAGCAAGTTCCACGACTTCCTACTGGGCGAGGTTCGTTATCTCTCTGTGAAGAAAGCTTATCCCGAAGAAGCCGAAGAATTGTTCAAGGCTGCCGAAGAGATGGCCAAACTTCGTTACATGAGCTATGTGCGCAAGTCGAAAGAAGATTGGAGCAAAGAGGAAGAGGCTGTTGCCGAAGCTTAAATGCTATTATCATTTCCTACGTATTAAGTATAGGGGAATGCGCCACAAGGTTGCATTCCCCTATTTGTTTTAAATATTACGAATGTGCTGTGTTGACCGAATTGTCGAGAGAAAATTAATTTGTTTATACCTTTCAACACACTCGGCTGCGTAATTCTGTCAATATTTACGCCAGTTTGGGATAAAAAATAATGCCCATAGCGCATATTGATTTATTTCCGAATCGCTTTTTAGTCTTTTTCACGCTATTTGCTCACAGGTACATCCCCCTAACCTCCTCCGGAATAAAGGTGAAAGATTGAAAAGGTGAAAGGTTGAAAAGATGCAGGCACCATATAAAGAGCAAAACGTAAGTAATGTAGTACACCTATTCCCTTTATTGGAACATGTTGAGTTTCTCCTTTACAACTATTGAGTTCTCCCTTGGTATAAGCTTTCGAGTGGTTATGCAGCACACCTCTCCCCTTGCAAAGGGAAGCAAGAGAGGGGATTACTTATACCGAACTGACGTATATATGCTTAGTTAAGCCCCTCCCTTTCACCTTTCCACTTTTCACCCTTTCACCTTTTCACCTTTTTTGGGGCATTGTATAACAAAACAAAGATGGGCGCACTAATGTTGTGCGTCCATCTTTTATAATTCGTTGTATTTAGAGATTAAAATTAAGGGATGAAAGATGAAGGAATAAGGAATAAGGATGAAAGCTAATAGCTAATGGACAATTAAACCCTAATCCCTAATCCCTAATCCTTCATCATTCATCATTTCTTCTCCACCACCACAAGCTTTCCGCCCTCAACTTTGACGTACATCTCCTCTTGCGTGCGTTTGTTTACAACTAGATAGATGGTAACGCCGTCTTGCTGGTCGGTTACGCCGCCGTAAGCCAGACAATCGTGGGCAAGATTCAGTTCGGTTTCCAGTGCCGGAAGCAGCGGAGTGATGAGCGCCTTTTCAGGACTGACGTTTCCGTCGTCGCCACCCTTCTTGCCGCCTTTTCCCTTACCGTCGTTGTTTCCCTTACCGCCTTTGCCGTCGTCGGGAGTTTTTCCGCCATTCGGGCCCTTTCCGTCCGAACCCTTATCGCCACCCGGAGTTTTTCCGCCACCGTCGCTTCCGCCCGGTTTCTTTTTGTCTTTCGTACCTCTTTGCGCCACGCTGGCGTTGTGCGAGGCTTTGAGGTCGGAAGCAACGCGATTCATTTCGTTAACAAGTGTCAGAATCAGCGCCTTGTCTTCTTTCGTTGCCGCCAGCATGTACGAAGCCTGAATACATTGGCAAATCACCTCGAAATCGGCATCCGTTTGTCGGCGAACGCTGCGGGCATTGGGCAACTTCGAAGCAACAGAATCTGAGCGGCGTTGTGCGTCAAGTTTCCGGTACTCCTCGTTCAGCGTTTTCAGTTGCGTCAAAAGCCCAGCCAGTCCCAGCGCCGTTACCTCTGCCGTGAAGCGCTCGGTATCTTTGAGCAGTCCCACGATGTGAATGGTTTCATCGCCGAACACCTCTTTCTGAATGCCCAAATAGGGTTTCAGCGCGGCATACAGCCTTTCGGCGGGCTTGCTTTCTGCCTCGACAAACGAGAGGCGGTGAACCTTAATCAGCCCGAAAAGCCGTGAGAGCACCCTGTCGCGGTCGACATCTTTCGCCTCTAATTCTTTCGTCAGCGCCGACATCATCGACTGTTTGTTAATTTCCACCTCGAGGTCGATGTTGGCTTTCCACGAAGCCAGCAAATCGGCGGGGATGTTGAGCTTGGTTTGTTCTACCTTCGCCACGAGGTCGTACTGATTGTTGTGAAACAACGTGTGCGTGGCATTGCTGTGAGCACCCAGATAAATGGTCTGAATGCGAACGAATTTTGGTAATTGATTTTTAGTTACCATGATATTACTATTTAATTAATTATAAAATAAGTGTTTCATTTTCAATGTAGAGGTCTTGTCTTGTGTGCGTTTTTTGTTCAGCGAGTTGTCGGCAAGCAATTTTGTGTACGAAATTTGTTCAGCGGGTTGTCGGCAAGCAATTTCGTGTGCAAAATTTGTTCAGCGGATTGTCGGCAAGCAATTTTGTGTGCGAAATTTGTTCAGCGGATTGTCGGCGGGCAATTTTGTGTGCAAAATTTGTTCAGCGGATTGTCGACGGGCAATTTTGTGTGCAAAATTTGTTCAGCGGATTGTCGGCAAGCAATTTCGTGTGCAAAATTCTGTCACTCGCTTCTCCCTCCTTTTCTCCGCCCCCGCGTGGATGTTGCAGGGACGGAGGGGGTGAGAGAATATCTAAAACAGAGGTTCGTCCCAGGGGTTGGGGTTTGTTTCCTCCTCGTCTTCGTCGTCG
>NZ_BAKN01000004.1 GCF_000614205.1 Hoylesella saccharolytica JCM 17484 | reverse complement strand
ATTTCGCCGATACGGATATACCGAAAACCTTGCGTTCGACAACTACACTGACAGATATGCTTTTGAAGAAGTAAACACATCTGTATAAAACCTATTGCAAAAATATGCAGTACCAGCCCTTGGTAGACACACTACCACGTATTGGTAGGCATGCTACCAACGTGTGGTACGCACACTACCAAACATTGGTAGCGGGATCATTTGTATGTATTATGAATATAAGAAACCCGAGAAAAAATTGAGATAAAATATCTCTCATATTCTCCACCTATTCTTCTTAAATAACTTCATTAGATTTTTTCCAAATAACTTTTGCACCTTTTATTCAAGTTTTATGTATATTTGCAATTCACAATATTTATTTTAGCAAATTATACGAGCCATGAGAGTAATTATTAAGGCAGATTATGACGAGCTGTCTCAATGGGCAGCCGAACACGTCATTGAGTGTATCAACAAAGCAAAACCATCGAAAGAGAAACCTTTCGTATTAGGTCTTCCCACAGGATCTACCCCAATGGGTATGTATCAAGCTTTGGTAAAGGCCTTCAAAGCAGGACGCGTGTCGTTCAAAAATGTAGTTACATTTAATATGGACGAATATGTAGGCCTTCCGGTAGAGCATCCTGAGAGCTACCACTCGTTTATGTACCGCAATCTTTTCGACCATATCGATTGTCCCAAAGAGAATATTCACATATTAAACGGTAATGCAACTGATTGGGAAACCGAATGTCGGCAATACGAAGAAGCAATTAAAGCTGTTGGCGGCATTGACCTTTTTATAGGTGGTGTAGGTGTAGACGGACATTTAGCGTTTAACGAACCGGGGTCGTCGCTTACTTCGCGTACCCGCCGCATGCCGTTAACAACAGATACACGTGTGGTGAACTCCAGATTTTTTGACAACAATGTAGACAATGTTCCCAAGTATGCGCTTACCGTAGGTGTAGGTACTGTAATGGATGCACGCGAAGTGATGGTACTTATTAACGGACATAACAAGGCCGGAGCCTTAAAAGATACGGTAGAAGGTCCCGTTACACACATGCGTACAGTAAGTGCTTTGCAGATGCACGAAAATGGAATTATCGTATGTGATGAAGCTGCCACCGATGAATTGAAAGTTGCTACATATCGTTATTTTAAAGATATAGAAAGGAATTAATTATGCGTTTAAATTTAAGTTCGGAAATAGTTCTCAACAAAATACCCGAAGAATACTATAATCCGAAGACTGCCGTAGAACAGTCAGAGTTAACCCGTTGCGAAAAAATACCTACACGCATCTTCCCCAAACTAGAAGATGGTGCCGTATTCATCGCCGATGCCATCGAGGCAGAAATCAATCTAAAAAAAGATCAAGGTAAGGCTTGCGTATTGGGTTTAGGTACGGGAAACTCGTTAACCCCCGTTTTCCAAGAGCTAATTGAGCGATACAAAAAAGGCCGTTTAAGTTTTGCAAACGTCGTGGTATTCAATGCCTACGAGTATTTTCCATTAAGCGGAAGAAACCCTCACAGCAGTATCAGTCAGCTCAAAGAGCGTTTTTTAGACCATGTTAACATTGCCCCTGAGAACATATTTACACTTGATGGAACCGTTCCGCAAGAGATGGTAAGTAGCAGTTGCAAGCAATACGAGCAACGCATCATCGACATGGGCGGTATAGACGTTATGCTTTTGGGCATCGGCAGAATGGGTAACATTGCGACAAACGAGCCTGGTAGCGGTTTAAACTCCACCTCGCGTTTGATTCTTATCGATGCGATTTCGCGTGAAGAAATGACCTTGAGCTTCGGTTCACAAGAGGCAGTACCCCCTTGTTCCATCACAATGGGCATTTCAACAATACTCTCTGCTCGCAAAATTTTCCTCACAGCATGGGGAGAAGATAAGGCAGAGATTATGCAAAAAACGGTCGAAGGACAAATTACAGATGCTCTACCCGCTTCTTTCTTGCAGACACATAAAGACGCTAACGTAGTACTTGATCTCCCTGCAGCATCTCGACTTACACGTATTGTGCATCCGTGGCTCGTAACTTCTTGTCAATGGACCGATAAATTAGTACGTTCGGCCCTCGTATGGCTGTGCCAACTCACAGGAAAACCTATTCTGAAGCTTACCAACAAAGATTATAACGAGAACGGTTTGAGCGAACTTTTGGCTCTATACGGATCGGCTTATAATGCCAACATTAAGATTTTTAACGACCTGCAACATACTATTACAGGTTGGCCCGGTGGTAAACCGAATGCCGATGACACGTATCGTCCGGAGCGGGCAACTCCCTATCCCAAACGTGTTATCATCTTTTCGCCACACCCTGACGATGATGTTATCTCGATGGGCGGTACATTACGCCGACTGGTAGAACAAGGACATGAGGTACATGTGGCTTATCAGACCTCAGGAAACATCGCAGTGGGAGACGAAGAAGTTACTCGTTTCATGCATTTCATCAATGGTTTCAACCAACTATTTGGTGACGATTCAGATACGATTATCAAGAACAAGTATCGCGAAATAAAAGAGTTTCTTAAACAAAAGAAAGATAGCATTGGTGACACGCGCGATATTTTAACCATCAAAGGCCTCATCAGACGCGGAGAAGCACGCACTGCTTGTACCTTTAACAACATTCCGTTAGAGCGTGTTCACTTCTTAGACCTACCGTTTTATGAATCAGGACGTATCGAAAAACTTCCGATGGGAGAGGCGGATGTAAAAGTTGTTCGCGAATTTATTCACGGTATTCAACCACACCAAATCTATGTCGCAGGCGACCTTGCCGACCCGCACGGTACCCATAAGAAATGTACCGATGCCGTATTTGCTGCCATCGACGAAGAGTTGAAAGTAGGAGAGAAATGGCTTGACGACTGTCGAGTGTGGATGTATCGCGGTGCATGGGCCGAATGGGAAATAGAAAACATCGAGATGTGTGTGCCCATGAGCCCTGAAGAACTACGTGCAAAACGTAATTCTATCTTAAAACATCAGTCGCAAATGGAAAGTGCACCATTCCTCGGTAACGACGAACGACTATTCTGGCAACGCTCTGAAGACCGCAACAGAGGCACTGCCGAGCTATACGATAAATTGGGATTGGCTTGTTATGAAGCAATGGAAGCATTTGTAGAGTACAAGTTCAAGGACATGTAACATACATTTTATTTTTTATTCTCTTATTGAGTTGAAACAGATATGATTATAATGAGTAAGTCTTGCTCTAGTCTATCTTTCCACCAACTCAATAGGAGAATTTATTTAAACTCACTAACTCAAAATCTATGGAAGAAAAAAACTTACTGCAAATTCTATCTCATTTCGATATAAAGGGTAAAGTACAAAGCGTAAAGCCACTGGGAAATGGCCTTATTAATGATACATACAAAGTTGAGACGGAAGATAAAAATACGCCCGATTATGTTTTACAACGCATCAACAATGCTATTTTTACCGATGTCGAACTTCTGCAAAATAACATTAAACAAGTAACCTGTCACATCCGAAAAAAGTTGGAAGAAAAGGGAGAAAATGACATAGAGAGAAAGGTTCTTACGTTTATAAAAGCCGACACGAATAAAACTTACCTACAAGATGCTGACGGAAAGTATTGGCGTGTTTCGCAATTTATCCCTGATGCACAAACTTTTGAAACAGTAAATGCAGAATACTCGTATGCCGCCGGACTGGCTTTCGGCGAGTTTGAAGCATCGCTGGTCGATTTGCCCGAACAACTCGGAGAAACCATTCCCAACTTTCACAATATGGAATTAAGGATTAACCAGTTGCACGAAGCTGTTGAGAAAGACCCTGTAAAACGGCTCGAGACAGTAAAAGAGATGGTAATAGAAATCGAAAAACATGCCTTTGAAATGTGCAAGGCCGAACGCCTTTACCGTGAGGGGAAATTACCCAAGCGCATTTGTCACTGTGATACAAAGGTTAATAATATGATGTTTGACAAAGACGGTAATATTCTTTGCGTCATCGATTTAGACACCGTAATGCCCAGCTTTATCTTCTCTGATTATGGAGATTTTCTGCGTACAGGAGCCAACTTTACCTCGGAAGACGATCCGGATATGAGTCGTGTGGGCTTTAATATGGATATTTTCAGGGCATTTACCAAAGGCTACCTGACGTCTGCAAGTCGTTTTCTTCTACCCATCGAAATTGAAAATCTGCCCTACGCAGCAGCTTTATTTCCCTTTATGCAGTGCGTACGTTTTCTGACAGATTATATCAATGGTGATATATATTATAAAATAAAATACAAGGAACACAATCTCGACCGCGCCAAAAATCAGCTCCACTTATTTAAT
Source organism: Hoylesella saccharolytica JCM 17484 (assembly GCF_000614205.1). GTDB lineage: Bacteria > Bacteroidota > Bacteroidia > Bacteroidales > Bacteroidaceae > Prevotella > Prevotella saccharolytica. Next base: position 134,747 of record NZ_BAKN01000004.1, on the reverse strand, counting down.
AGCGTTTGTGAACATTACAAAGATATGGCACATTTTATTGAGGATTGTATCAGCCAACAACCGAAAGAATATGAAAAGATATAAGGTAAAACATCTGTCGGTAACTCCCGACACAGCGCAAGCTGTTCCGGCCTTACTGAATCAAGAAAAAATAGCTTTTGAACAGATAAGCATTGCCAACTGGAAGACAGACTATCCTTATACGCCCAACGTTCAATTTCGTATGGCGTATGCAGGCAATGTTATTCTACTTCACTACAAAGTAGAGGAAGACAGCATCCGTGCAGTTGCTACCGAAGACAATGGAAAAGTGTGGGAAGACTCATGTTGCGAATTCTTTATCAGTCCCGTTGTCGACGACACCTATTATAATATAGAATGTAACTGTGCCGGAACCCTACTCATTGGCTTTGGGAAAGACCGCAACGGGCGACTTCATCCCTCTTCCGACATCATGAAAGAGGTAAGCAGATGGTCGTCGTTAGGGCGTGAACCCTTTGCCGAAAAAGTAGGAAACTATACATGGGAACTGGCATTAATGATACCGACAACGGTGTTTTTTAAGCATAAAGAAGTGGTACTTACGGGAAAAACCATACGCGCCAACTTTTACAAATGCGGCGATAAACTAAAGAAATGTCATTTCCTTTCATGGAATGAAATTGATGTGCCCAATCCCGATTTTCATCGACCCGAGTTTTTCGGAGAACTTATCTTTGAATAAGCAACTTTCTCAACAAATCCAACGGCTTACCATCCCTTGAATACAATATGATAAAAAAGAGTATATTCTCATTATTCGCTGTATTGTTCTCAATGCATGTTGCAGCTGTAACCCATACCATATCATCGCCCGACGGTAAACTTATCGTTACAATACACGATGACAACGGGCAGCCTACTTATACTGTGAGCTATGCAGGAAAACAGATGCTAACTCCTTCTGTATTGGGATTACGAGCCGACATTGGCGATTTTACACACTCGCTAACGTTGAAAGGAACGGAAGAAACAAAAATCGACCGGACCTATTTGATGAGCCGTACAAAAACTTCAAAGGTGCATTTTGTTGCTAATCAATTGCAGCTGAGCTATGAAAACAACGAGAAAAATGCCTTAACGATAACCTTTTGCGTATCGAACAACGATGTAGCATATCGTTATACCTTGCATCGACCTGCCAAAGGCAACCCCAAATGTGCTGTGATATACGGAGAAGCCAGTAGCTTTAACTTTCCCGAGAAAACCACAACCTTTCTTTCTCCACAGGTAATTCCTATGACAGGATGGGAACGAACCAAGCCTTCTTACGAGGAAGAATATACAGCAGACGCCCCACTGACAGCAAAATCAAAGTACAATGTGGGGTATACGTTTCCCTGTTTGTTCAAAATTGGAACTGACGGATGGGTGTTAGTAAGCGAAACAGGCGTAACAAGCAAGTATTGCGGAAGCAGATTGAGTGACTATGAAATAGGAAAAGGCTACACCATTGCTTTTCCACAAAAAGGCGAAAACAATGGGATAGGTAGTGAATATGTAGGCATGGCTCTTCCTGGTTCTACGGCATGGCGCACCATTACGGTAGGCAGCACATTGAAACCCATCGTCGAAACTACCATTCCTTTTGATGTTGTAGATCCACTTTACATTCCCTCTATCAGCTATCATCCGGGACGATATACATGGAGTTGGCTTATCTGGCAAGATAATTCGGTTAATTATGCCGATCAGCTACAATTTATCGATTTGGCTGCTGAGATGGGTTACGAATACTGTTTGGTAGATGGTTTGTGGGATAAGCAAATCGGTTGGGGAAAGGTGGAAGAGCTGGCGCACTATGCGTTGAAAAAAGACGTAAAGCTGTTGCTGTGGTATAACTCTAACGGATGGCAGAATGATGCCCCGCAAGGACCGCAAAACATTATGAACAACAGCATTCGTAGGAAACAAGAAATGGCGTGGATGAAAAGTATCGGGGTAAAAGGCATCAAGGTAGACTTCTTCGGAGGCGACAAACAAGAAACAATAAAACTCTACGAAGACATTCTAAGCGACGCCAACGACTATGGTTTACAAGTAATATTTCACGGGTGCACGTTGCCTCGCGGATGGGAACGAATGTACCCCAACTATGTTTCGAGTGAAGCGGCGCTTGCTTCCGAAAACGTTATTTTTACCGAATACCATGCCCGACGCGAAGGATTTGAGCTTACGATGCATCCTTTCTGTCGTAACGCTGTAGGCAGTTTTGATTGGGGTGGCGTTATTTTAAATCGCTATTTAAGTCGCGATAACAAGAGCCGTCACCAACGTTTTACCTCAGATATATTTGAATTGGCCACCGCTATTGTGCTGCAAACCAGCATTAACTGTATCGCCCTTCAACCCAACAACCTAAAAGAGCTACCGGATTTTGAGCTCGATTTTCTGCGCCAAATTCCCACAACGTGGGATGAAGTACGCTTTCTTGACGGCTATCCTGGACGATATGTAGTGTTGGCACGCCGACACGGAGACAATTGGTACATAGCTGGACTAAACGGAACAAATAAGGAAAAGCAAATATCCCTTGATCTCCCAATGTTTGCTGGTAAACAAGTAAAGTATTATACGGATACTAAAAAGAAAAAAGACGAACTACTTCCTCCCTCCACACTCAAAACACTAAACGTGGGAAAAGACGGAAAAGTGCGGATAACCATGCAGCCAATGGGTGGAGTAATACTTACCAACAACTGAGAAAGAACTCTTTTATAAAGAATTATCGTATAAAAACCAATTGTTTGAAATCGTATTCATATCGGGTTCTTCCTTTTCTATTTTTTACTAAAATATTTTTATCACCAGGTCCTAACAAAATCGAATCAGTACTAAAGTAAAAGGATATGCGTTTTTCATTTCCTTTAAGCGTTAACACGTCTGTAATAAATGATGCCTCCTCCGTCTCTCGTTCAGCCCCTGTTGCATCAATATATCCAGCATAAGTAACTTTATTCCCATCAATCACATACACATAACCGCCCATTGTATATTCATAGGCGGTACCTACAACAGCTACAATTCGGTTATCACGAACACTTTTATAAAAAGATGGTTTAAAAACATACAGTTCATCCATGTCTACAGACATTTCATAAATTATTCGTCGTTTGCTATCCAACAGAACAAACCAGTCACTCGAAAAAGTACTGTCAGAGAGCACCTTATTGCCTGTAACCACATAATTTTGATAAAGTCGGTAAGCTGTGATGATATAAAAATTCTCAATTTTTAAACCCTTTGCACTATCCAATTGTATCTTTTCATACGCTATCTCGGTTGTATCTTTCTTCACTTCCACCTGTTTTGGTGCAATATGTATGGCTCTTTTTTCTGTAAATTTATTTACCTCTCTTTTACATGAAAACGGCAATAGCAAAATTGCTAATGCCCAGATATACTTTGTCATATATAAATCATTTGGCACAAAAGTAAATATAATATTCTAAAAATCTTTTACTTAAACTTATCAAAAGGGCACACAGTACTAAAAAATAAAAACTACAAGCGGCCATTTTCAGATCAAGAAAGGGCAGAACGTCATTTTCATAAATGTAAAACCAAGCATTTAATCAAGAAGACAAAATATTATTATCTTTTTTCAATACTTTTGTAAGCATGTTTTGTAAACCTATCCAACAAATTATTTAATTAACCAATGAAAGAAAAGACAAAAGCGTGGACGCCTGATGCAAGTCAACAATACGTTATTGATCTGCAAGAAGGCCCACATCTGGTACTTGCTGCACCGGGATGTGGCAAGACTCAAATTCTTACCGAACGTATTCGCAAGGCACTCGAACAAGGTGTAGCCGTAGAAGATATGCTCTGTTTAACCTTTACCAACCGAGCTGCACGAGGCATGATGGAACGTATTGAAAGTCACATAGAAGGCAACGATATATCGAATATCTACGTGGGCAATGTGTATAGGCTTTGTTTCAAATTTCTTTTTGAAAACCAATTGATTTCTGCAGAGAGTTCAACCCTCGATGAAGAAGACTCCATGAGCATTCTAGCCCACTATTTCGATGAAGACGAGCAGTGGGTTCTATCGAGCCCCAAAAAGAAAAAAGAGTATAGCAATATTATTTTTCTTTCGCACCTAATGTTTCAAATAGCACACCAGCATCCCAAAAATTTACGACTGCATGCTGACTGTTTGGACAACGAAGATGTGGAGGCATTGCAGAATATCTGCAAAATGCAGCAAATGGACTTTACACCACAGACAATGATTGATATTTACGAGCACACTGATGTCTATGAAGATATGTTACGCAGCGACTTGTCCGATTACGGCACACTGGTATCCATTACTCACACGTTACGTAAAATGCGACTGGCACGGCATTACGAGATATATAAGAAAACGAATAAACTTATCGACTTTGAAGACCTGTTGCTACTTGCCTACGAGGCTTTACGTAATGCAAAAGAGAAAGAATATAAACATTACAACTGGATTCAGGTAGACGAGGTGCAAGACCTTAACCCCTTGCAATTGGCGATCATAGATGCCATTACGAATAAAGAAAACGCCACTATAATGTTTCTAGGCGATGAGCAACAGGCTATTTTCTCTTTTATGGGTGCCAAGCTTGACACACTCGAAATGCTACGCAAACGCTGTGGAACGAACGTTCACCACCTTTCATTCAATCATCGCTCACCTAAATATCTTCTCAACGTATTCAACGAATATGCTGAGCATATATTGAACATCAATCGTGCGTTGTTACCCGAAGCCGACAATAAAAAACTGGGAACAGGTAGAGAATTACAAATACGAAGCAGCAACATTCCAGAAACTGAATTGCAAGATGTCGCCCTCTGTGCGGGGAATCTACATCACGAATTTAAAGATGACACTACCGCTATCATCGTAAGTTCGAACCGAGAAGCTGATGAGATAAGTCAAGCACTTCAAGCACGTGAATTGGCACATTTTAAGGTATCTGGACAAGACCTCTTTTCTATGCCCGAGGTCAAACTGCTCTTCGCTCATCTCAACCTCTTAGATAACGAGCACAACTTTATCGCTTGGGCTCGATTACTGAAGGGTCTTCAGGTCGTCGGCGGAAATACATCAGCGCGGAACCTTGTTCAGTCGCTAATTCAACGCTCCATGCTCCCCTCCGATCTTCTTCAGTACACCAACAGCTCATATATTTGCGAGTTTGTAAACATCTTCGACACTCGCGAATTCGTGGTATTTGATACAGAAACCACAGGATTAAACGTCTTTGAAGATGACATCGTGCAAATTGCAGCCGTAAAAATGCGACAGGGTAAAATAGTTCCCGACAGCCGATTTAACGTCTTCATCGCCACCGAGCGCTCCATTCCACAAATGTTGGGTAATATCCCCAACCCCATTCTCAAAGAACTTGAACACAACACACTACAGAATGCTGGGCAAGCGTTACACGCATTTATCGAATATGTCGGCAATGCTATACTAATAGCACACAATGCCAACTACGATTACCACATTCTCGACCACAACTTGCAGCGTTATTGTCCGGAGCTCAACCTCAAAGAACTCCACCCTTCTTACTTCGACTCATTAAAAATCATTCGGCTGCTTTGCCCTAATTTAAGGCAATATAAACTTAAAGCTTTACTTAAGGCCTTACACCTACAGGGAGAAAACTCGCATTTGGCCGACGAAGACGTAGATGCCACTGTAAACCTCGTGAACTATTGTTATGAAAGAGCCCTAAACATTATCCATACCCAACGCGAATTTATGAACAAAACCCGCGTAAAAGAATGTGCCCATCTGCTGCGAAAGCGTTACGGAAAATTATACCATACAGCCCGTCAGCAACTGTATTGCTGCGAACCTACCACTAAAGAGCCTGAATTGGTCAGCACTCTGCAGACCTTTTACGATTATCTTTGTACCGAACGACTAATAGCCCCCTTTGCACATTTTAATTATATTAAAACCTATTTTTTGGCTGAGTTTGCCGATGCACAAGTGTATCCATCGCTCAGTATGCAGCTCTCGTTTTGCGCACAGAAGATCAATACACTAAAAGAAGCCGACCTCTGCAGCACCTCCATCATCAGCGAGCGCATCTTTGTCACCACTATCCACAAGGCAAAAGGACTTGAATTTGACAACGTCATCATCCCCGATGTTACTGATGGACGCTATCCCAACTACTACAATCAAACCAACGAACGTCTTGTAAGTGAAGATGCTCGCAAGCTTTACGTAGCCCTCACCCGCGCCAAGAAGCGCATTATCATCACCCATTCACTAGCAAAGCCCACCTACAACGGTTTTCTTCGGCCCTGCAATCCATCGCGTTTCCTTACTCCCATCCTTCGTTTCTTTTACGCCTCACCCGCCTAAAGTTTTTATCCCTATCCGCAAAAATAGCCTTTCACAGAACTGTTAGTTCTGCTTAAGAGACATAGGTTTTATAAAAAAGAACCCGTCGTGGGGGTTGCGACGGGTTGGATGTGATTTTGGCAAGGTAACGAGTTTATTTACTCCGTTTCTTTGCAAAGCGGAAATTAACCATACCAAAGTCGGCATCGAAGCATTATGGGGCTGATAAACAATAGTGAGGTCGTTATTGCCCACTTGAAGCACTTTTTCGCCATCGTTATCTCTGAACCATGTTTGGGCATCAAGCGTGATAGTGCGCCATTCGCCATTAGTATTGAGCGATACGCCATTTGATACCGGATTCCAACGCAGCTTCATTTTATCGTCGCTCTGCTTGCTCCAGAAAATAAAATCACCCGTAGGTAGAGGATTGGTCTTTGCTGTCCAAACCTCAAACTTTATGTCGTAGTTTTCCAAATGGTCTATCACATCTGTATTCGTCAGATCGAAATGACCGGCGATGAGCGTATCCCAATTCCACGCACTATAGCTATTTTTACGACGAAGAAAAGATGTTCCGATGGGTGCTTTCGGATCACCTTCTTGTGTTCCGTCAGTGATGTAGCTCTGGTCTGTCCATAGAAATCCCTGTCCGAAGAGGTATGTTTTGTCGTAATTGGCAAACAGCGGAACGCCTTTATCGCGATAAGGCAGACTGATGGGCTCTTGTATTTTTGGACTGTTGATAACGATTCTTGCGCCATCGGGTGCATTTACAGGGATGGTCAAAACAATTTTCTTATCGGCCTTTTCGACTACCGGCAGGCTTTCGCCATTAAGTGTAAAGGTTGCATCATCGCTGGTAAGACCGTAAAGCTTGAAATATTCGCCTGTGACAACGACATTAGAACCCGGTTGCGCAAACTCGTTTTCCAGTCCATTTACCTGAAGCTTCGGAAAAAGAATGGTAAAATCTGTGGTTGTTTCTCCCAAAGTAGTGCGCACGGTGATTGTATTTGTAAGGTTTCCCGGTGCTTCAGCAGGAACAGCTACATTGATACGATTGCGCACGGCATACACATCTTTAAGGTTAACCTCAATGTCGTTGAAAAGAATAGCTGTGACATTAGCGAGATTATCGCCCTGAATGGTAAGCCATTTACCCATTTGACTTTGGGTGATGGATTTATCTACGCTGTCAACGGGCGTAATTTGAGAGATGGTAGGTGCACCGCTTGCAGAGAAATCTTCTACCGAAGGGTTGTCTACCACATTCTGGCAGGCAGCCAATAAAGCTCCTGCAACGAGGAACTCTACTATTACTGAGATATAACTAATTGTTTTCATAAACTTCTTTTTATCAATAAAGGAGGGATGATATACTGATCACCATCCATTGTTGTTGTATTGAATATACTTGTTTACACCAACTTCTGAGCCAGGAATGGGGAAAAGCAGATGTTTCTCCATACGCGTTTTTACGATGTCTGCTTCGTCTGTTCCACCAATGGCATTCATCACTGGCAGGTAAATTCCCCATCGAATTAAATCCCATCGGCGGTCGCCCTCTTCGGCAAGCTCCATTGCCCGCTCTTCAAGCACAGCCGAACGGAAAAGCACTTGATCGTTGATATTGCCCGTTCCGGTAAGTGTTTTAAGAGTGGCATTGCTGCGTTGGCGCACCTTGTTCAGTGCATCGAGTGCCTCTTCTGTCGGACCTTCGTTCGCCTCATTGGCTGCTTCAGCATAAATGAGCAACACATCAGCAAAACGTAGGAAGGGATAGTAGATATCTGTACGTTTTTTTGTTCGATCGGTAACGTACGCATACTTTGTAAGAAACGCCAGATGATCATTATCATTTTTACTTTGATAAGACAATCCGTCGTTAAAAGGCTCTACCGGTGCCACCCAATTACCACCAGCATCGGTGTATCCTTGCGCTTTCTTTTTCCATTCTTCGGTATTGGGATAGTAAGACCCACCCTTGTATTCTACAGCATGATAACGCTGCCAGCGATGCATCACACCCTTAACAATACGATAATCTTTCGGTTCAAATAGCTTATACCAGTGGTCGCGCATACCGTGATGCAATCCGTACACTTCGCCAACGGTTCCCAACAATCCCACATATCCTTCTCCAAAAGATACGCCATAGATTTCATCATCTGATACAGTTTGCAGACTCCAAATATGTTCTACCGTGTTTCGATTGCCCTTTTCCCACAATCCGTCGTAGGAAAGCAGTCCGTAAGTACCATATTTGCCATCTATTACCTCTTTGGCTTTGTCGCGTGCCCATGCAAAATATTTTTTATAATCAATATTTTCGTATCCTGCCAGTTGTGTTTTGGTGTGTTCTATAGCCACCGGATGGGTATAAACTTTCTCTCCACCAACTTTCTCGAAAGCCTTTCCACCACGTACAATCACCTTTTCGCCAGTAGGAACTGCAGCCGATGCCATGGTGAGATATACTTTTGCCAACAACGACGCGGCAGCTCCTGCAGAAGCGTGTCCCAACGAAAAATCTTTATCAGTATTCTTATACATCATCTGTTCGCCTTTTCTCAGGTTTGCAATGATGTAATTATATACGGAATCAATGGGTTGGCGAGGCTGATGAATATCACTTTGTCCGGAATTGATGGTATGGTCACGTACTGGTATCGGTCCGAAAGCACGCACTAAAAGAAAGTATGCGTAGCTTTAAGAAAATGAAGTTCGCCCATTGCATTGTTTTTGGCAGCCTCAGATGCGTTAGACATTAGTGCAATATTCTCTATCCCAAGATTGCAACGGTGAATGATATTATACATTTTTTCCCACATTTGCTGTGCATGATCATCGTCTTGGAAATTGCCGGAACCAAATTTTCCAAATGCCCAATCAGGACCAGTCATGTAGTCGCAGTCGAAATCGAGTACATGTGGGAACGCATTCCAGCGAAACACCTCGTAAGTTAATGTGCTGTAAGCACCCGTTGCCCATTGTTCTGCACCTTCGTCACTATCGGCTATCATCTTTTCGTTGATAAATGAGAAGCCTTTTTCTTCCAACGCATCGGCGCAAGCACACAGCAACAGTGTGCAACAAAATACAGCTACAAGAACAGGTTTAATATTTTTTCTTTTCATAACTAATTTCTTTCTATTAATAATCCAACTTGAACCCGACGGCAAAGGTTCTGCTTCCGGGATAACAATAGTAATCTACTCCGCGCCGCGAAGCGTCTCATCCGAATGCATTTACATCAGGGTCAGCACCGCTGTACTTGGTGATGGTAAACAAATTGGTGGCACTGGCATATACATATATATTAGACACACCTTTCCAACGCGGTTTGATGTTGTAACCGAAGTTTAGACTTTTTAAACGCAAGTAAGATGCATCTTCAACATAACGATCGGATATTTTCATATCGCGGTTGCGGCTCGAAACATTCTTCGGCCAACGTGCAGTGGCTGCGGTTTCAGGAGTCCAGCGCGATTCGTAGGCGCTACGCGGAATGTTTCCGATGTCATCTAATCGCACGTCGCGAAGATTGGCATTAAAAAGTTGGTTACCCATCGAACCTTGGAAGAAGAAGCTTAGGCTAAACGCTTTCCAGCGAAAACTATTTGTAATACCGAATGTGTAATCAGGACTTGTTTTCCCAATGATGGTTCGGTCGTCGTCGTTGATAATTCCGTTGCCATCTAAATCCTTATATTTTACCTCTCCAATAACAAAACGCTTTATATTTTCTGACGACATTCCGGCATACGCTTTATTCATTCTGGCTTCGGCTTCATTATCGTAGAAGCCGTCTTCAAGAAATCCGTAGATGGTTCCGATGGGGTATCCATTGCGCTGAATAAACACCTTCTCCATTCCTGCTGATAACCGTTCGGCAAATCGATCTGATTGAAGTCCGCCGATAGCGTTGTGGTTAAAGGAGATATTGGCATCGATAGTCCAGCTGAAATCTTTCTTGCTGACAGTGTTAAATCTGCCACTCAATTCTATACCTTTATTAATAACGTGCCCCTCGTTAGACCACATGCTGACAAATCCGTTACTCGAAGGTATAGCAGAACTTTGCAACAAGTCGCGTGTTTTCTTCCAATAAAGGTCGGCAGTAATATTTACTCTTCCCGAGAACACAGACATATCCAATCCTAAATTATACTGGTCAGTGGTTTCCCATTTCAGGTTTTTGTTCAGCGCACCTCGCCACAATACTTCTGAAAAACCACTAGACATCGTTCCGTTATAGGGATAGTTGGAAGCAATCATGTAGAGTCGTGCCTGATAAGCGCCGATACCTTGGTTACCGGTTTGACCGTAACTAAGGCGTAATTTTAAATTATCAAAAAAGTCGAGCTTTCTGATAAACGGCTCTTCCGACAATCGCCATGCCACGGCACCTGAAGCAAAATGACCTATTTTGTTGTTGGCTTGCGAAAACTTGCTCGAACCATCTCGCCGCAGAGATGCTGTAACCACATATTTACCGCCACTGTACGAGTAGTTAACACGTCCCAGTAAGGACATCAGTTTTTGCTGTCCGCGTTCGCTTTCGGGCGGATTATAGTTCAATCCAAACCCCATATTATACTCTTTGGTAACATCCGAGGGGAAATTATAAGCCGACATCGACTTTGAACCGAAATTGGCTACCTCGTAAGTAAAACCAAGTACGCCATTGAGCGAATGTAAATTGCCAAACGATTTGTTGAAAGTAAGCAGCGACTCGGCAGTAAGGCTCTTCCACCAACTATCGCTTTGTCCTCCAAAACCATTCTTTGGATATTTACCCTCAGAAGTATGGCGGTCGTAATACGAACCGCGACTGTTAGCAGAATAACCTAAACCCATGTTTTGACGAAACTTCAGATAACCTGTCAGCTTAGCTTCGAGATAAGCAGAGCTATAAAAGTTGCTGGCCTTCTGCTGGTCTTTCGAGTTGTTAAGATACACCACAGGATTTGAAGCCAGCCAGTTTAGCTTGTCCGACTCATACACGCTAACATCCGGAGCATAGGTAGCGGGAAAGATAATTGCCGACCGAATAACGCCTACCTCGTTGCTCGATTTGGCAAAGTCGGTAATCGAGTTGGTGTAATTTATATTCATACCCATCTCCAGCCAGTCTTTTAAGCGGCGCCCCATGTTCATGTGTAAAATATAACGTTCAAAACCCGACTGACGGATAACACCCGTTTGATTAAGATAGTTGCCCGAGAACGCCCACCAGCCGTTGTTGTCACTGCCCGAAACGTTGAGATTATACTCTTGCGACATGGCAGTGTGGTAAATTTCGTCTTGCCAGTTGGTGCCGCGCACCATTGTTCGGTTACCATATAAGTCGGTGCGTACGCCCGGATTCAAAAAGTCTTCGGGCGAAGGATTGTACTTTCCCGAGTTCTCCACAATATGTCCGCCCAAATCGCGATAAGTCCACTTGCCTTCATAAGGCAGACTACCCACCGTTTCACCGTTATAAACGGCTCGATTGGCGGTTTGCTCGTTGATATATCGGGCATAGGTTACAGGGTCAAGCACATCAATCTTTTTCAACACATTAGACATGCTGAAATTGGATGTAAACTCAATTTTTCCGCGTCCCGCCTTTCCTTTTTTGGTGGTGATCAGCACCACGCCGTTGGCTCCACGCGAACCGTAGATGGCAGTGGCAGAGGCATCTTTAAGGATTTCTATCGACTCAATGTCGTGCGGATTGATTGAGGCGAGCGCATTCATCTTCATCTGACTGCCATCGTTGGGCTTGCTCGAAGGGGTTGAAGCCGTTTCGAACGGTATGCCGTCGACGATATAGAGCGGCTCGGTACTGGTGGTAAACGAGTTGGCACCGCGTACGTTGATGCTGATTGAGCCGCCCGGTGCACCATCGGTTTGGTTAACCACCACACCCGCAATTTTGCCTTGCAAGGCCTGATTGAAACTCGAAGCACCCGTTCCTACAATCAAATCGTCACCGCTGATTTTGGTTACAGCCCCCGAAAGGTCGCGCTTTTTCATCGTGCCATAACCTACCACAACGATGTCATCAAGTTTCACAGCGTCGTCTTGCAGAATGACGTTAAGCACCGATTGCTGTCCTACCTTTATCTTTTGTCCCTGCATACCCAGACAGGTAATATCGAGTACGTCTCCGGGGGCGGCGTTAATGGTGTAATGCCCGTTTACATCAGTTACTACAGCCGTTTTGTTTTTAATTCTCACAACCGCCCCTACTATCGGTTCGGCTTTGGTATCGGATATTTTCCCCGATATTTGTCGGCTCTGCGCCCATGCTGTTATAGGCAGGCAACAAAGCATGAAAAGGATAAAAATGTATTTTTTCATTCTTCAAGATTTAATTTCATTTTGATTCTTATGGTTTTATACCGTCCCGATTTCGGAATCGATTCCTACAACCAATTTTGCCCCTAATAGAAAGAGGGTGGTGCGTCTGCGGGTCGACTTCCCCAGTGCGCCTGCGGTTCGTTGTCCATCACAAAGTGTAGCGGAATGCCGTTTTTTAGTTGCTTCAGTTCTATCCATGTAGACCGATAAGGCTTTCCATTTACCGTTATTTGCCTGATATACGGATTGGCGGTACAGGCATTTTGGGCGGTGAGTGTGATATTCTTGCGGTTGGCAAACTTAATTTCTACTTTTTCGAACAGTGGACCGGTAATAATAAATCCACCTATGCCGGGGATGTAGGGATAGAGCCCGATAGCCGAAAAGACGTAAAGCGCCGACATGGCACCGGCATCATCGTCGCCGGGAAGCCCGTTCGGGGTATTGTTAAAGCGGTTTACGATCTGCCTAACCAGCCGTTGGCTCTTCCATGCCTTGCCTAAATAGTTGTAAACGTAGGCACTACCGAAGCAAGGTTCATTACCCAACCAGTAATAGGGCTCGTCGCGCCCATCCATTTTTAATTTGCGAGGTAAAGCGGTCTAAACGCTCTTCAACCCTTTGCTTACCTCCGGCAAGGTCTGTCAGGCAGTCGATGTTATGTGGAACGCTCCAAAAGTATTGTTCTGCATTGCCTTCGTTAAAGCCTTTTTGGCTGTTGGGTGCAAAAGGCGATAAGAAACTTCCATCTGTATTTCTGGGTCTGAGCATTTGAGTTTCTTCGTCAAAGAGATTCTCAAAATTCTGTGCGCGATCGGTATAGTAGCTATATGCTGCCGAGTCGCCTGCCGCTTTACATATCTGCGCTATGGAAAAGTCGTCGATACAATATTCAAGCGTCATCGATGCGCCGTGTCCGTGTTTATCCACGGGTACATAACCCAGCGACATATAATCGTCTACATTTGCCCATCCGTGATGGCCCTTGCACTTGATATGCTTTACCGACACCCGCTTCATCATCTCTTTCACCGCCTGCAAATCAAAGTTTTGTGCCCCCATGGCATACATTGTAGCGATGAAAGGAAAGGTAGAATAGCCGTTCATTACACCATATTCTACATTATTCATACTCCAGTTGGGGTAGCTCCGCCCTGCTCGGCATCGTGCAACAGCGATTGTATCATGTCTGAAGCCTCTTTCGGGGCAATCATTGCTTGCAGAGCTGCACTGGTTCGATAAGTATCCCATAGCGAAAAGTTCGCATATTGATTTCTTCCGGCTTCTACCGATGCACCTTATCGTCAAATCCCATATACTCTCCGTTGGCATCGTTGTAGATATTGGGATGTAATAAGTTGTGATATACCGCTGTGTAAAACGTTTGACGCTCAGCTTCCGTTCCACCCGTTACCCTGATGCGCGAAAGATAATCTGCCCATTGGGCTTTAGTAGATTCGTAAATTCGGTCGAAATCCCAATGGTTGATTTCTCGTTCAAGATTTTCTTTGGCATTGTTGATGCTGACATACGAAATGCCCATCTTCATTTTTATGGTTTTGTCTTTCAGTTCGCCGAAAGAAACAAACGCTGCCATATCATCGCCCCCCACATCGGTTTGTCCGGCCTGTTGTCTGCTTCCTTTCCACACGCCATAGTTCGAAAAGCTTGTATTAAAACGTACCACGAAGTATAACTTGTAAGGTCGGTCTTTCGGGTCGCGCCAACAAAATCCTCCGGTAGATACCCACCCGCTTATCGTCATACCATTGGGGTCGATGTGCAAGCTGCCATCCCCAATACCGTTAGCACTGTTCGTAGGGGCAAAAACAAGGTGGGCCGCCTTTCCCTCTTTGAACAGCAGTTCGGTAATACCCGCATGCACAGTGGTGGTAAACTTTGTATCTACCCCGTAATCGTCGAGCGTTACGGCATAATAACCCGGCATCGCCTTTTCTCGCTGGTGCGAGAACTTGGAGTAATAAGCGTATTTATCGTTAACGGGAGTTTTGTTCAGACTACCTGTTACGGGTAAAAACTGTAAGTCCTGCATCGCATGGCAACCCACACCGCTGAAATGAGTCATCCCAAAACCGTTGATTTCTGTTCGCCAATACTTGTAACCGGGACGCGAAGCTGCATCTTCGTAATTGTTGAAAGTATTGTTCGGACTAATCGAAATCATTCCGAAGGGTGCTTGTGCGCCGGGAAAACAATTTCCCTCGTTGCCTGTTCCGATAAATGTATTCACAAGTTCGTAGGCCGTTAGGCTTTGTGCCCATACATTGTTTGCAGGTACCACGAGTAGCAGCAAAGCCGCTATAAGGAATTTAAAGGTGGGCATTGGGGTATATTTAAGATAGACGAAAGGGGTGGTAAACTTATTTCACACCGTAGAGTTCCAGCTCCCAAATACGAATGGTAAAGCTGTTTTGTGGGTCGTAAGCAACGAATTTGACATAACGCCCCTTTACCGGAGCAAAGCTAATATCTTTAATATTGTCATTGTTATCGGTATCGCTTACTGCCAATGTCCATTCTTGCAGGTTATCACTGACAAAAAGTTTGAAGTTCTGTACATTTTCATAGTCTTGTTCTTTCGTTCTGCAATCGTAAAATTTCATGCGATAAAGTTCACAGTTTACACCCATATCGATAACCACTTCATGCTCCTGACGTCCCTCTGCGCACCACTTTTTACCATAATGGTCGGGGTTTGCCGTTCCATCCAGCAACCAATCGGGCTTTTCATCACCCACATTGCCCGTGCAAGAAACGATTTTCTTACCCACACTCAACAGTTCAATCTTCTTTGTGTTCGATACTTCTACATTGGTCGAAAGCTCTACATCATCATTCTCATCATTGCTTTCAACGCCTACTTTTACAGTATAACTTCCCTCATCGGCAATTTTTACCACTACTTTGTTGCCTCTTTCAGATAGTTTTTTCATTTGTTTCGGTAGCGACCACTTATATTTATACGTGGTAGAAGGACTACCCCCCACAACCTCAAATGTTACCTTTCCGTTGGCAGGAAGCAGAGACTTTGATGCCTTCAAGCTCAATTTAACGGTATTGTTCTCTCCATAGGCTGTTGCCCATCCCAATGTGAGCACCATGCTCATCATCATCAAAAAGTGTTTCATATAGCTGTTATTATTTAGTTATTAGTATCTATTTTCTTTATTTCTTCAATATGTAGTTGATTTTTGCCCCATTTTTGATGTCGTCGTAAGTTATCATTCCTTTCGAACAATCGCGTCCGTTCACGGTTACCTTATCTATATAGATGGTTTTATCTGTCCGGTTGGGGGCATTGATCTCAATATTTCCGGCAGGACGTTGAATGGTTACGCTCTTAAACAGGGGCGAGTTCAGATAATATATGTTCTGTCCGGCGTTAGGGAAGAATCCCATTGCCGAGAACAACCACCAAGAAGACATGGCTCCACTGTCGTCGTTTCCGGGCATGGCATACTCGGTAAAGAGGTTGTCCATTACATAGTTTACCCAGTAGCAGGTCAAATCGGGTCTGCCCGCATTGGTGAACATGCGGGTCGTAAGGAATGAAGGTTCGTTCGCCAGTTCCATCAAACTATTCTTAAAACCGTAGTTCAGTTTCTTCACAAACCGTTCGTTACCCCCGTTCAATTCAATCAGTTTATCGATATCGTGGGGCACAAAGAACGAATAAGTCCATGCGTTAGCCTCATAGAAATAGCGTTTCCAAGACCCCCAGAAGTAGGTGGCATCAATCGGAATCCATTCTCCTGCTGCCGTTTTCGGACAGATAAAGCCTTTAAATTCTCGACTTTCGAGGTTGGGATTCCACATATTAACCCACTGTTGTGAACGTGTGAAGTATTTCTTATAATCGTCTTGGTATCCCAGTTTCTTTGCAGCCAATGCCGTACAATAGTCGTTGTACGAATATTCGAGTGCTGTAGACTGTGCCATTACGCCTCCCGGAAGCCACCCATGCTGCCGGTAGAAGAGTGAATCGTTTTGTTCCAATCCCTTCTCGCCTATCATTAGCGGAGCCGCTTTGCGTTCGTGGTCAGCACTGAACTTCAGATATTGGTAAGCCTCAGCCTTGTTAAAGCCATTGATATCTTTAATAATGGCATCGGCAACAATGTTATCGACATCGTTTCCGCCTTGTTCTTCTGCCATATCGTTACCTGCAATGTAAGCATCTTTCACCTTTCCGTTCACCTTCCAGCGATTGATGAAAGCCTGAACGTTGCGTCCGATAACATCAGGCTGAATGATAGTGAGCAGCGGAAACAGCGTGCGCCATGTGTCCCAAACGGCAAAATGATCGTCCCAGAGTTCCATATTGCCGAATGCCGGAAATTCGTTGGTGCGGTCGCGGGGCATAATAAGGCAGTGATAAAGTGCCGAATAAAACATCTTCATACGTATGGTGGGCGCCTCGTTTACGATGATGCTACTCAAAATGGTATTCCATTTCTTTTCTCCATAAGTTTTTACAGCATCAAAATCCCATGCCGGAATTTCGGCAGACAGGTATTTTTGGGCCTGTTCTACACTGTTAAATGAAATGGCAATTTTAAGCCTTATCACCTCATCTTTTCGGGTTTTGTAAGTAAAAAAACTACCGATGCGGTCTTCGCCATTCGTCAGCACGGCTTCTCTGACGCCGTTTTGAATGTTACCGTTTTTCCAAACGCCGAAAGTCGAGGGCTTTTTGTCGAGCTGTGCCGTAAAATACAGTTTATAATAACCTCCGCTAAAACCTCCTTCATACTCAATCATCCCGGAGAATTTATCGGGCGACGATGGGTCAATCTTTACGCTATTGGCCTTTACACTGCCCCCAATATACTTCGCAATGTCTCGTGTCAGACTATGGGTAACATCCATTGCGATGTTGGCTTCGCCTGATTCGGGGAATGTAAAGCGGTAAATGGCGGCATGTTCTCTGGGGGTTACCTCTGCTGTAATGCCATATCGGGTCAGCTTGGCTTTGTAATAGTTGGGCATGGTTACCTCATCCGTGGCAGGAGAATCGTGTTCTGTCTCTCCAATTTTCAAACCTATTTGCGGCGAAAGTAAAAAATGTCCGTACTTTCCCCATCCCGTTCCGCTTACGTGTAATTGTCCAAAGCCGCGTATGGGTTGATTAGCTGCGTAACCATCGTGTTCTCCTTCGGGTGTTTGAGGTGACGGATTGATAGACGAAAAAGGCAATTGCGGACCTATTACACAGTTACTGCCCTTGTCGTCGATTACCCCCACTTTAGTGTCTACATATGGAACTAACGAATAAATCTTCTTCTTTCCTTCCATATATAAAAATGCAGGCTTCACAACGGCACCCCATTTGGATACCGGTTCTATTTTAGACGGCTGCCCTTTGCCACGCACCCACACTTGAAACTCCATCAATCTGACGGCATCATCCTTAGCTTCTTTCGACACGAGGAAGCGTATCAACCGTACATTCTGCCAGTTTACATCATATACACGTGTGTTTTGGGTGTTACCGGTTTCGCTGATACGGTCGGCCCATGTAATGCCGTCGGCACTGGTTTGCACCTTATATATATTATTAGGGTCCCAATGTTCCCATATCAAACCTATTTTTCGGATATTGTAATCCCGTTGAAGGTCATACTGTAACCATTTGTTTTCCGACTTGTCATCACACCATTTGGTCGATGTGTTATCGTCGCACGCCTTTTCGGGAGCTTCGTTTTGGTTTACATAAGCCGATGCTGTAACGTCAATGTCTTTGCTTAAGGCAAGGTTATACACAACCGTGTCTTCGGGCACAGAGTTGTTTGTGGTTGTTACAATCGTCTTTTTTTTCTTTTGCTGCAATGGTTTGCTCTTGTTGTTTTGCATCGTTGTCATGGCTAACGCGCAGCCAAGGCCTGCTACAAGCAGCAAACATGGTACTAAAAAATATTTCTTCATTTATCTTTAGGTTTTATATGCTTTAGTTTTTAGGTGTTTTCCTTATTCAGAAACCCTAATTTTGGCGCAAAGATAGAGATTAAACAGGATATTATACTGTATTATTTTGATAGAAGGTAATACTTTCTTGCTATTTGCAAAATAAAGCATTATCTTTTTTACGTTCTCACTTTTTCAGCTTCTCACCTTTCGAAAAATTGACCAATTTGCATATGTTAAAACGATGACGACTAATCCAAAATGCGTGCGATAGGAGCAAACAATCAACAACCCGCTTGCAAATACGCGCGTATTTTGCAACCTTGTATCTCTTTGATAAACAAATCAGTACGCGTTTAAGAGTAGATTTAGTGTGCTTTTAGCCCCTCCGTAACACCCTAAAACTGCGCTTTTTAAACTGCAAAGGCATAGGTTTTAATATGCAAAAACATAGCTTTTGAGTTGCAAAAGCATAGATATTGTCACCCGAAAGCTATGCTTTTACAAAACGACTCCTTATTTTTGATCCGATAAACGCATTAATGTCTCGTAGAATAGAAATGTTAATTGTCCGGTAAAACGAAAACTCACTATTCCCCGAACGATACCTTTCACCACCAAAAAATCGTAAAATTGACCATTTTCGCTTCAAATCATCTTGTCCTAAATACAAATCCGAGTACGCTAAAGCTTATCATTCTGTTCTTTAAAAACGTATCATCAGAACGCATAAAAGTATTTTTATTTATCAAAATAGTATAAGTTGTTTGCGTAGAATAGCTTTATCTTTGCATCGTTTTCAAATGTTTAATTACTGACCAATAGTGTATGAACAAACCTACCTTATTATTTATAGCCTTTATAACAGTTGCCGGCGTAACGCTTGCAGCACCCCACACACCTGCCCAAACTTTGCTCAAACGTCTTTGGAAACTGCAAAAAAGAGGCTTGATGATTGGTCATCAGGACGATCCTGTGTACGGACGCTCATGGAAATGGGATGAAGGACGCAGTGATATCAAAGATGTTTGCGGTGATTATCCTGCCGTTATGGGTTTCGATTTGGGTAAAATAGAATATAATGCGGATAAAAATCTTGATGGAGTGCCGTTTGAGCGGATGCGCAAAGAGATAGTAGCGCAACACGAACGCGGTGGCATTGTTACATTAAGTTGGCATCCGGATAATCCCATAACCGGTAAGACGGCATGGGATGCATCACCCCAAGCCGTGAAAGGAGTGCTTTCCGGCGGTGTTCAACACGCAAAACTAAATAGTTGGTTACAGTATGTAGCAGACTTTATCAATTCTTTAAAAACCCCGAGTGGAAAGAAAGTACCTGTTATTTTCAGACCTTGGCATGAGATGAACGGTAGTTGGTTTTGGTGGGGAAGCAAGAGTTGTACTCCCGAAGAGTTTCAGCAATTGTATCGTTATACCTTTGAGCAACTTACCAACAAGTATCTTTGCAATAACATCGTATGGGCTTATTCACCCAATTTTCAGGCAAACGATAATGAAGAACAATACCTGAAATATTATCCGGGCGATACCTTTGTAGATTTAATGGGTATTGATATATACGATTTTGAGCACCGCAACGATACCTATCAAACCAACTTACAGAACGAGCTGGAACTGCTAACCCGCATTGCTACAGATAAAAATAAGCTTGCGGCACTTACCGAAACAGGGGCACAACAGCTGCCCGATGCCCGTTGGTTTACGCAAGTGTTTTGGCAGATAGCTCAAAATTACACACTGTGTTACGTGCTTTTCTGGCGTAATGCATGGGATGCCGAGAAAGAACTGTACATGACTGCACCCGGACACGCTACCGAAAGAGATTTCAAATCATTCTACAACGAAAAGAAGACGCTCTTTCTGAACGACATCAGAAAGATAAGATAAATAAATATACAAATGAAAAATGAACACCGAACTATGAGCGATTTTGAACAAAAACGAAGTGAACTTCGCCGTAGACACGAAGAATTATTAACCCGGAAAAATATCCCCGTGATGCAGGACAACGGTATTTACACCAAGTATACCTACCTTGTATCACAGCAGAACACACCCCTTTAGAGTGGAGATACGACTTCAACGAACACAGTAATCCCTATTTGATGCAGCGCATCATGATTAATGCTACCTTAAACAGTGGTGCTATCAAATTAAATAATAAGTATTTGCTGATGGTAAGGGTAGAGGGTGCCGATAGAAAAAGCTTCTTTGCCGTAGCCGAAAGTCCTAATGGCATAGACCATTTTCGCTTTTGGGAAGAACCCGTAACTATGCCCGATGATATTATTCCGGCAACCAACATCTACGATATGCGCCTTACGGCACACCAAGACGGCTATATCTACGGTGTGTTTTGTGCAGAACGGCATGACGGGAACTATCCCGACGACCTCTCTGCAGCAACTGCCACAGCTGGAATAGCACGAACAAAAGACCTAAAAAACTGGCAACGCTTGCCTGATTTAAAAGCCCGTAGTCAGCAACGCAATGTTGTATTGCATCCCGAATTTGTGAACGGAAAGTATGCTTTCTATACCCGTCCGCAAGATGGGTTTATCAATGCAGGCTCAGGAGGTGGTATCGGCTGGGCATTGGTTGACGACATTACCCGTGCCGAAGTGTTAAACGAAACCATTATCAACGCCCGACACTACCACACCATTATGGAAGTGAAGAACGGAGAAGGGCCACATCCCATCAAAACTCCATACGGATGGTTGCATTTGGCACACGGCGTTCGAGGTTGTGCAAGTGGTTTGCGCTATGTATTATACCTTTATATGACAGCATTAGACGAGCCTACACGCGTTATTGCACAACCCGGTGGCTATTTTCTTGCACCAGAAGGCGAAGAGTATGTTGGTGATGTAATGAATGTTGTGTTTTCTAACGGATGGATAGTCGATGAAGACGGGCGCGTACTGATTTATTATGCATCGTCGGATACACGCATGCACGTAGCGGTTTCGAGCGTCGACAAATTGGTAGACTATTGTATGCACACGCCCCAAGACGGTTTTTCTACTACTGCAAGTGTAGATACCATTAAACAACTGATTGCCAAGAATAAAGTTTATGAACATCCCTTTGAGTGAAAAGATAGGCTACGGATTCGGCGATATGGCATCGTCGATGTTTTGGAAACTCTTCGGAGCCTATCTCATGCTGTTCTATACAGATGTGTTCGGTATATCTGCCGCCATCGTGGGAACAATGTTTGCCATTACACGCGTATGGGATTCGTTCTTCGATCCTATTGTAGGCGTGATGGCAGACCGTACCGAACGCGTTGGGGAAAATTCAGACCATACTTGCTTTTTGGGGCTTTTCCATTTGCATTTATAGGTATTCTTACCTTCTTTACGCCTCCGTTGGGCAATACAGGCAAGGTAATTTATGCCTTTGTAACCTATACGCTGATGATGATGGTTTACAGTGCTATTAATGTTCCCTATGCTTCGTTGCTGGGCGTGATGAGTGCCCGCCCCGGCGATCGAAACATTTTGGCTACTTATCGAATGACATTTGCCTATTTAGGGAGCTTTGTTGCTCTGTTGCTATTTATGCCGTTGGTCAATATTTTTAAAACAGGTTGGGGCAGTAAAGCCGTTGATACTTTTTTGTCTGATACACAATTCGGATGGCTAATGGCTGTTGTTGTTATCTCCACCTTATGTTGTTTACTCTTTTGGGGATGTTTCGTGCTGACAAAAGAGCGCGTAAAGTCTACAAAAAATACAAAGACGCCATTGCTAACCGACTTTAAAGGCCTACTGCATAATGCTCCATGGTGGATACTTCTAGGTGCCGGTGTGGCTTCGCTATTGTTTAACAGCATTCGCGATGGGGCTACTGTATACTATTTTAAATATTTTATCAACGAGTCGGCATTGGGTAACATCACTTTCTTGGGTATGCCATTTGTGCTCAGCGGACTGTATCTGGCAGTGGGACAAGCAGCCAACATACTCGGTGTGGTACTTGCTGCACCCGTAAGTAACAAGATAGGGAAACGCCAAACCTTTATGGGGGCGATGGCTATTGCAACCGTATTGAGTGCCATTTTTTACTTTTTTGATGGTAATCAATTGGTATTTATCTTTATTTTTCAAGTATTCATCAGCATTTGTGCAGGCAGTATATTCCCTCTGTTATGGAGTATGTATGCCGATTGTGCCGATTATAGCGAATTAAAAACAGGCAATCGTGCCACCGGACTGATATTCTCGTCGAGCTCTATGAGCCAAAAACTGGGGTGGGCCATTGGTACTGCACTAACCGGTTGGATGCTCGCTTTATTCGGATTTCAAGCCAACAGCGTGCAAAATGCAGCCACCATTAATGGTATTAAAATGTTTTTGAGTATTCTGCCTGCCATAGGTGCTTTGCTGAGTTTTATGTTTATCTTCTTTTATCCGTTAACGGAAAAAAAGATGAAAGAGGTAACCCTGGAGTTGGAACAGAAAAGAAAACAAGCATGAAACAGTTGAAAGAGCTGATAACAACTCTTCTCGAGGACAATATTCTACACTATTGGCTCACCCAAATGGTGGACAACAAACACGGCGGATTTTACGGACGACGTGACGGAAACGACCTGCTTATACCCGAGTCTGATAAAGGAGCTATTCTTAATGCCCGCATTTTGTGGACATTTTCGGCAGCTTACCGCATCTTGAAAAAAGAAAAGTATCTCGATGCAGCTACGAGAGCAAAGCAGTATATCATACATCATTTTGTTGATCATGAATATGGAGGCGTATATTGGAGCTTAGATTTTAAAGGCAGACCAGTTGACGAAAAGAAGCAAATTTACGCTATTGCATTTGTCATTTACGGTATGAGCGAATACGCAAGAGCCACAGGAGACACAACAGCAAAAGAGATGGCCGTTCGGCTTTACCATGATATCGAGATGTATGCGTTTGATAAGGTGCACAACGGTTATGTGGAAGCACTGAGCCGAACGTGGCAACCGATGGGCGATATGCGTTTGAGTGAGAAAGACGAAAATGGTTCGCGAACAATGAATACACATCTGCACATCATCGAAGCATACACTGGTTTACTGCGTATTTGGAAGTCGGAAGAGCTGAAAGAGCGTGTACGCAACCTATTATATATATTCGCACACCACATTGTGAACCCTAAAACCGGGCATCTCGACCTGTTTTTTGACGACCAATGGAACGGACAGCGCAATATCAAAAGTTACGGACACGACATTGAAGCCTCGTGGTTACTGCACGAATCGGCACTGCAATTGAACGAACAAGCTATGTTAGAGGAAACAAATATCCTTGTTCAACGTTTGGCAAAAGCAGCCATTGAGGGGTTGAATGCTGACGGGTCGATGATTTACGAGCGTTGGGAAACAACCGGAAAGGTCGACTTGCAGCGGCAATGGTGGGTGCAATGTGAAAATGTTGTAGGGCATTTAAATCTTTATCAACATTTTAATAATGAAGCGGCGGCACAGATTGCACAACGCTGTCTCGATTACATAACGACTTACTTGATAGATCGTGAGCACGGCGAATGGTATTGGAGTGTAGACGAAAAGGGGCATCCGAACCGCACAGACGACAAAGCCGGCTTTTGGAAATGCCCTTATCACAACAGCAGAATGTGTTTCGAAATATTGGAAAGAGAACTTTAAGCAGAAAGTTATTATATTTGTATGCACATAAAGATATAAAAAGTAATCAATGGTTGGTTATGACTGAACCCCACGTTGTACACGAGATTACGCCGCTTATGGATAAAGATGCGCTGTATATTGCAGACAGACATAAGACGGAATTTACTTATCCCATACACAATCATGAGGTGTATGAGCTTAATTTTGTAGAACATGCCGCTGGCGTAAGGCGTATTGTGGGCGATAGTAATGAGGTTATCGGCGAGTATGATTTGGTGCTGATTACCAGCCCAGATTTAGAGCATGTATGGGAACAAAATGATTGTTCGAGTGCAAATATCCGCGAAATAACCATTCAGTTTCGTTTCGGATTAGGTGCCAATGACGACTTTTTTGATAAGACACCTTTTGCCAATATTCGCCGAATGCTCAACGAAGCCCGTAAAGGTTTAGCTTTTCCGATGGCAGCTATTATGAAAGTGTACAGTCTGCTTGATACGTTAAGCGGAATAAGAGACCGTTTCAAAGCACTTATGCAGTTTTTGGAAATTCTCAATACACTATCCCAATGCGAAGGCGTTCGCACGTTGGCTACTACCAGTTATGCAAAAGTGAATATCGAAGACGATAGTCGGCGTATTCTTAAAGTAAAAAATTATATCAACGAAAATTATATGTATGAGCTTAAACTAAAAGAACTGGCTACGCTTGCTCATATGAGCGAAAGTGCTTTCAGTCGTTTTTTTAAGCTTCATACCGGTCGTACACTCAGCGATTATATCATTGATATCCGTATGGGATACATTACCCGGATGCTTGTTGACACCACTGAAAGCATTTCTGAAATCAGTTTTAAGTGCGGTTATCTCAATCTTAGTAATTTTAATCGTATTTTTAAACGCAAGAAAGGATGCTCGCCCGGTGAATACAGAGAGAAATACCGTAAAATAAAGATGATTATTTGATCGATTGATCATTGAGGTATTCAGCTAAGCGTTGTACATATAGTAATGTCATCAAGACTCTTTGTAAGATTATACAAAGAGAATGCTTCTTATTGATTTTCTGCTACAAACAATGTTTTGATAGGTCTTTTCAGCCGATAATTTTAAAAAAATGCGTAAGTTTGTACCCTTTAAAATGGAGTGAAAAGATTAAATGGACAGAAAAAATAATGCCTCGATACAAATGATTGCCGATTACGATGGCGATATCAACACATTGTTTGACATCCCTACGCCCGAAAATGTGGCGGTGTTAGCTACACGTAATTTGGTACTGTTCCCAGGTGTGGTAACCCCAATACTTGTCGGCAGACTCTCGAGTGTAAACCTTATAGAGAAGTTAAGAAAAAATCCCGAACAGATTATTGCTGTATTCTGCCAAAAAAATGCGGATGTGGAAGATCCGGGAAAGAAAGATCTGTACACCATTGGCGTATATGCGAAACTGATAAGAGTACTGGAGATGTCGGGACCGGGTAACAATATAACCGCCATTGTACAGGGGTTGGGACGCTGTAAACTGGAAGACATTATTAAGCGTAAACCTTTTTTGACAGCACAAACAACAAAATTGCCCGAAACATTTATTGCAGACGACGGCAGCGAATATCACACGGCAATGGAAGATTTACGCACTCAGGTGGTTGAATTTATCAAAATGAACGAAGAAATGCCCGACGAGGCACAGTTTGCCATTACCAATATCCATAACAATGTAATCGCCACCAACTTTATCTGTTCGAATATGCCGTTCGATATCAGCGATAAAATGAAAATGCTTGAAGCTGACAGCGCGCTGGAACGGGTATATATCACGCTAAAAGCACTGAATAAAGAGATGCAGTTGCTGCAAATTAAACAGAGCATTCGCTCAAAGACACGCGAGGATATTGATGAGCAACAGCGGGAGTATTTTTTACAACAACAAATTAAAAATATCAAGGAAGAGCTGGGTAACGGAGAGGGTTCACCCGAACATCGCGAACTTGAAGAGAAAGCCAAAGACAAACTGTGGAGTGAAGAGGTCAGCAAGATTTTCTACAAAGAATTAGACAAATTGAATACGCTTAATCCACAAAGTCCCGACTACAGCATACAATTGAGCTATTTGCAGACTATGGTTTCGTTACCATGGAACGAATATACAAAGGATGATCTCAGCATTAAGCGTGCACAGCGTATTCTGGACCGCGACCATTATGGAATGGAAAAGGTAAAAAACCGTATCTTAGAGCATCTAGCAGTACTGCAACTCAGCGGCGATCTTAAATCACCCATCATCTGTTTATACGGTCCTCCGGGCGTTGGCAAAACAAGTTTGGGTAAGAGTATAGCTACAGCGATGAACAGAAAATATGTTCGGATGTCGCTCGGTGGTCTACATGATGAGTCAGAAATACGCGGTCATCGTCGTACATACGTAGGTGCCATGCCTGGACGCATTATCAAAAGTATTCAGAAAGCAGGTTCGTCCAACCCCGTATTTATTCTTGACGAAATTGATAAGGTAACACAAAATACGATTCAGGGCGATCCTTCATCAGCTTTGCTCGAAGTACTTGACCCCGAACAGAACAATGCCTTCCATGATAATTATCTGGATGTGGATTTCGATTTATCGAAAGTGTTATTTATTGCAACAGCTAACGACCTCAACACCATCCCCCGTCCGCTGCTTGACCGTATGGAACTTATCGAAGTGAGTGGTTATATTACCGAAGAAAAAATTGAAATTGCCAAACGACACCTTGTACCACGCGAACTCAACCATACGGGATTATCGAAAGCAGAGCTAAAACCTGTTTTCAATAAGACTGCACTTGAGAGAATTATCGAACAATATACACGCGAAAGCGGTGTACGACAACTGGAGAAACAAATCAATAAAGCACTACGTAAACTAGCTTATCTCAAAGCACTTGAGGGCCACTTGCCCTATAATAAGATTACACCTACCCAGATTGAACCTCTCTTAGGAAAGCCACCTTATTATCGCGATATTTATCAGGGCAACGATTATGCCGGCGTTGTAACAGGTTTGGCGTGGACTAGCGTTGGCGGAGAAATTTTGTTTATCGAAACTTCGTTGAGTAAAGGACGCGGTAATAAGCTCACACTGACGGGCAATTTGGGCGATGTGATGAAAGAGTCGGCAGTGATTGCGCTAGAATATATCAAAGCACATGTTGACCAGCTGGCTATCGACTATAGAATTTTTGATCAGTGGAATATTCACATTCATGTACCAGAAGGTGCCACTCCCAAAGACGGACCCTCTGCAGGTATTACAATTGCTACATCCATTGCATCGGCACTCACACAGCGTAAAGTACGAAAAAATACTGCTATGACAGGTGAAATTACCCTACGCGGAAAAGTTTTGCCAGTGGGTGGAATAAAAGAAAAGATATTGGCCGCTAAACGTGCAGGTATTACCGACATCATGATGTGCAAAGCCAATAAAAAAGATATTGAGGAAATTCCCGAGAAATATCTTACGGGTGTTACGTTTCATTATGTGGAGAACGTGCAAGATGTTTGGGACTTTGCGCTCACAGATGAAGTTGTAGACAACGCCATTCAGTTTAAAATCGAGGAAAAGAAAGAAAAAGATTGAGACGGATGAAATTCGAATTACAACATACGGATTCGGCTTCCAATGCACGTACGGGTATCATCACCACCGATCATGGTCAGATAAAAACACCCATCTTTATGCCGGTAGGTACCTGTGGAACGGTAAAGGGTGTACACTTTGAGGAATTGCGCAAGCAGGTTAAAGCGCAAATTATATTAGGTAATACCTATCATTTATACCTCAGACCGGGGTTGGATGTTCTAAGAAAAGCAGGCGGATTACATCAGTTTAACACATGGGACCGTCCTATTCTTACCGATTCGGGCGGTTTTCAAGTATTCTCGCTCACCGGTATTCGCAAACTAACAGAAGCAGGGTGCGAGTTTCGGTCGCACATTGACGGAAGCAAACATATCTTCACTCCCGAAAATGTAATGGATACAGAGCGCGTTATCGGCGCCGATATCATGATGGCTTTCGATGAATGTCCGCCGGGAAACAGCGATTATAATTACGCTAAAAAAAAGTCTTGGCCTAACGCAGCGTTGGTTGGATCGTTGCATCAAACGTTTCAACGAAACCGAACCGCTCTATGGTTACCAACAGAGTCTTTTTCCAATTGTTCAGGGCTGTACCTACAAAGACTTGCGGCGCGAGGCTGCAAAGTTTGTGGCCGATAAAGGAGCTGACGGTAATGCCATTGGTGGATTGGCTGTAGGCGAACCCACCGAAGTAATGTACGAGATGATTGAAGTGGTGAATGAAATTCTACCGAAAGATAAACCGCGCTACCTAATGGGTGTGGGTACACCTCAAAACATTCTTGAAGCCATTGAACGCGGCGTTGACATGTTCGACTGTGTGATGCCTACTCGCAACGGACGCAACGCGATGCTTTTTACTTATAACGGTACAATGAACATGCGCAACAAAAAGTGGGAAGACGATTTTTCGCCCATCGACGCAGACGGATGCGATATTGATCGACTGCACACCAAAGCGTATCTTCACCATTTATTTAAGGCGCAGGAATTACTCGCAATGCAAATTGCCAGTATTCACAATTTAGCATTCTATCTGCGATTAGTTACCGATGCTCGTCAGCATATCGAACAAGGCGACTTTGTGCAATGGAAGGCGGGCGTTATCGATAATTTAAGCAGACGCGTTTAACACCGGGATAGCATGAAACAGAGACAGATAAGAAGGTATCATCGCTTGTTGAAATGGGGTAGAACAATACAAAACCAATTGGTTTTACTTGCTCCGATTGTAAGATGGTTTACCCCACTATTTACCTGGTTGAAGAAAGGTTTTTGGCTTTTCACCTACATCAACCCCTGTCGGTATCTTAAGGTTCTCGATTGGTACATCATTCGTAAGTTTATCGGCACCTATTTTTTTTCCATTACGCTAATTATCTCTATCTCTATCGTCTTTGACGCGAACGAAAACCTGGCGAAATTCGCACAATTCCACGCACCGTTCAAGGCTATTGTTTTTGATTACTACGCCAACTTCATTCCCTATTTCGCCAATCTTTTCAGTCCGCTCTTCGTTTTTATCGCCGTTATCTTTTTCACTTCTCGCCTTGCCGGGAATTCTGAAATTATCGCGATGTTAGCCGCCGGCGTGTCATTCAAACGACTGATGCGCCCTTATATGGTTTCATGCCTCTTTATTTCTGCCTTGTCGTTCTATCTTAGCGGATACGTTATCCCACACGGAACAGTGGTGCGGCAGAATTTCGAAACGATGTATAAAAACAAAAAGAGGAACTCGTCGGCAGAGAACGTGCAGCTGCAAGTAGATAAGGGCGTTATTGCCTGTATTCAAATCTACGACAACAACGCCAAACGGGGCTATGGCTTTTCGCTCGATAAATTTGAAAACAAAAAGCTCGTAAGCCACATGACTGCATCTGAAATACAATACGACACCATCAGCGACTCAAAATTTCACTGGCGCGTAACCAACTGGCGCATCCGCGAAATGCGTGGCATGCGTGAAAACATCACTTACGGTGATGTAAAAGACACCGTCATCATGATGGAACCCGCCGACATGGTTTATTCTAAAGGACAGCAAGAAACCTTCACTAGTCCTGAACTTAGAGACTACATATCCAAGCAAATAGGGCGCGGCAGCACCAACGTCGTACAATACGAAGTAGAATATCACAAGCGCATTGCCTCATCTTTTGCCTCGTTCATCCTCACCACCATCGGCTTTTCACTCTCATCGCGTAAACGGAAAGGCGGAATGGGATTGTATCTCGGTATCGGACTTGCTCTAAGCTTTGGCTACATCATGTTACAAACAGTTTCGGCTACATTTGCCATCAACGCCGGAACGACTCCTTTGCTGGCGGCGTGGATACCCAATTTTATTTTTGCCATCGTGGCGTATTTCTGTTACAGAACCGCCCCCAACTAAGTAAATATATGACATTTGAACAACTCGATTTAAACGACAACATCCTCGATGCACTCTATGATATGCGTTTTGACACCTGCACACCGGTTCAAGAACACTGCATCCCCAAAATACTCGAAGGTCGCGACATCTTAGGCGTGGCACAAACCGGAACGGGTAAAACCGCTGCATACCTGCTACCCATCCTCTCGATGCTCGACGACGGCGGATATCCCCACGACGCCATCAACTGCATCATCATGTCGCCCACCCGCGAACTGGCGCAACAGATAGACCAAGCCATGCAAGGCTTCGGATATTATCTGGACAGCGTGAGCAGCCTAGCCATCTATGGCGGAAACGACGGAAACCGATACGATCAAGAAATCAAATCACTCCGCCTTGGAGCCGACATCATCATTGCCACACCCGGACGCTTCATATCGCACCTTTCGCTGGGAAATGTAGATCTCAGCCGCGTGTCGTTCTTTGTGCTTGATGAGGCCGACCGCATGCTTGACATGGGATTTTCGGAAGACATCCTCGCCATTGCCAAACACCTGCCCTCCACCTGCCAAACCATCATGTTTTCGGCCACGATGCCTCCGAAAATAGAACAGTTAGCTAAAACACTACTCAAAAGCCCTGTAGAAATTAAACTTGCCGTGAGCAAGCCTGCCGAAAAAATCGCACAACAGGCTTATCTTTGTCACGAACCCCAAAAACTGCGTCTGCTGCAACACATCTTTAGGCAACAGCACAAGCGCGTCATCATTTTTTCAGGTAAAAAACAAAAGGTGAAAGAAATTAACCGGGCACTTTTGCAGATGCATATCAATAGCGACGAGATGCACTCGGACCTGACGCAGGAAGAACGTAATGACGTAATGTTCCGTTTCAAAAGCGGCACAACCGACGTGCTCGTAGCCACCGACATACTGGCGCGCGGCATAGATATCGACGACATCACGATGGTAATAAACTACGACGTACCTCACGATGTTGAAGATTACGTACACCGCATAGGCAGAACGGCACGGGCCGAGCGCGATGGCGTGGCCATTACGCTGATAAACGAGGTAGACGTATATTACTTTCAGCAAATTGAGCGTTTTCTCGAAAAAAACATCGAAAAGTTAGCTTTGCCAGAGGGCTTCGGCTCCGCACCCAACTACACCCCAACCTCACGTCCCCACAATCCTCGCTCAAGCAGCAAAGTTCGACCCAAACAGCAAAACCATTCTCAGCACGGTGCGCACAAGTCGGCACAAGTCAAAAAACGCCACAAACATCCAGATGCTGCGTCTACCGTCCCCGCCTCGCATCGTAAAAAAAATAAGCAGCACCCCGGCAGCACTTCCGCACCCTATTAACCACACAAGCGCCCATCGTATCAACGCGACGGGCGTTTTTCTTCGTTTATCGGAGAAAAATCCCCCACATACCTGAGTGTTTGATAAAATAAAATTATAGGCTGACACCTGTGTTTAGCTATAAAAATGCATAATTATGAGAAATCACTCGAGTGTC
Organism: Hoylesella saccharolytica JCM 17484; assembly: GCF_000614205.1. Lineage (GTDB taxonomy): Bacteria > Bacteroidota > Bacteroidia > Bacteroidales > Bacteroidaceae > Prevotella > Prevotella saccharolytica. The sequence continues at coordinate 102,885 of NZ_BAKN01000004.1, read as the reverse complement.
AGGAGTAAAAATGTATAATTATAAGAAAACACCTGGGTGTTTGGCCGTTTTTTAAAGAAAACATCAAAAACACTCGGGTGTTTGGATACTTTTTTTCTAAAAATTCTCTTAATGCCCTGGTTTTTGAATCGTTTTTCTTAGAAACTCACTTAAACACCCGATTGTTTGAACAATAAAAACAATTCTTATTTAAAAACATCTGTTTGGCAATAGTAAAAATCGCATTTTACTGGTATAAATTGCGCAAATTCGGGATAAGAAATAATGCCCATAGCGCATATGGATTTATTTCCGAATGCACTTTTTGCCCTTTTCACGCTATCTGCTGAGAGGTACATCCCCCTAACCTCCCCCGGGATAAAGGTGAAAGGTTGAAAAGGTGAAAAAGTGAAAGGATGCAGAGGTTATATAAAGAGCAAAAAGCAAATAATGAAGTACACCTACCCCTTTATTGGAATGTGCTGAGGTTCTCCTTTACAATTATTGAGTTCCCCCTTGATATAAGCTTTTAAGTAGCTACGCAGCATACCTTTATCGTTTACTTCCTATAGGCAGAATCGCTTGATATAAGCTTTCGAGTGGTTATACAGCACAACTCTCCCCTTGGAAACGAGGAGAAAGAGAGGGGATTACTTATACCGAAACTGACGTATAAATTAAGTTGCTGTATAAAAAATCTTGTTTTTAGTATAAATCTTCCTTGCTTATAAGCCATAATTATTAACCCATGAACCATGCCTCCTCATCTATAATCCATAATCATGAATCTACAATATTTTTACCCTCTCTGTTACCCTCTGCCAAGAGTTTTTTGTATTTTTGCATACAGAAGCTGCAGCGCAACCGGCAGATGAAGCCGCATTGAACCGGCCGACGCAAAGAAGTTTTTCGCAGAACTGAAAAAAGATAAGGCGAAACGAAAAAAATGATGAAAAAGAGATATATCTTATGGGTACTGCTGATGTGGCTTGCAGGCATTTCTGCCGCAGCACAAACAACAGACGATAACGACAGCACGACAACCGACTTTTTTGTGGCAGACACGCTGTCGGTAGACACATTGATGCTGTCATGGCCACAATCTGTGCAGGTGGGCATTGACCGATTGCTGGCCGATGAGATGTTTAAAACCTCGCAAGTGGCCGTGATGGTGTACGATTTGGATGCCGACTCGGCCATCTATCGTTTCAACGAGCGTCAGCTCCTGCGCCCGGCTTCAACAATGAAAATACTCACCGCTGTTGCCGCCATCGACCGTTTGGGCGGTTCTCATCGCTTTAAAACCGAACTTTGCTATACAGGAAAAATTGAAAACGCTACACTCACGGGTAATCTTTACTGTGTGGGCGGCTTCGACCCGCGTTTTAACACCGATGATATGCATGCTTTTATCGAAAGCTTGCGCAAAATGGGTATCGACACCATTCGGGGCGGACTTTATGCCGACAAAAGCATGAAAGACAGCGCACTGTTGGGCAGCGGATGGTGTTGGGATGATAATAACCCCGTGCTTTCACCATTGATCTACGGTCGGCGCGATGTCTTTATGGACAAGTTTGTACAGGAACTGAATGATGCGGGCATAGTTATCGAGGCATTCACCGCCACCGGAAACACTCCGCAAGAGGCCATCACCATTTGCAGCAGGTTTCATACAATAGACCAAATTTTGATGCGGATGATGAAAGAAAGCGATAACCTGTATGCCGAAGCGATGTACTATCAGATGGCAGCCGCAACGGGCAACAAGCAAGCAACGGGCAAAAACGCAGCAAGCGTGGTTAACAGGCTTATCGATAAACTGGGATTGCGGTCGGCCGACTATCGCATTGCCGATGGTTCGGGACTTTCACTCTACAACTACGTTTCGGCCGAGCTCGAAATTCAGATGTTGCGCTACGCCTATCGTAACGCCAATATTTATCTTCATCTTTATCCCTCGCTGCCCGTTGCAGGGGTCGACGGCACGCTAAAATCGCGCATGAAGAATGTTTTTACGCTTGGTAACGTGCGCGCAAAAACGGGCACGCTTGCAGGCATTATCAGTTTGGCAGGCTATTGCACTGCCTCAAACGGGCACCGGCTCTGCTTCGCCATCATCAATCAAGGCATTATGCGCGGGCGCAATGCACGCAATTTCCAAGATAAAGTATGTACAATTTTATGTAAACCGTAGGCACCAACCGCACATATTACGGTTTATCTTTTAAATAATTAAAGCAATGGATACAATAAAAATTTATGTAGAAGAACTGATTCGCCTGTGCGGCATATCTGGAAGCGGAGTACCCATCGTGCGCCATGCGCTACTGGTTTTGGTTGCCGTGCTGCTGGCATGGATAGCCGGTGTGCTGTGCCGACGCATCTTTGTTCCTCTTATTCACAAACTTACAAGTCGCACCAACAATCAATGGGACGAGGTCTTGTTAAACGATAATGTTCTGGTTACCGCATGCCGCATCATTCCTGCTATTGTAATATGGCAACTTCTTCCATTAGTTTTCTATCAATATCCTGCTGTTCGCGAAGTATTGACCCGTTTTACCGCTATCTATATTGTAGTGATGTCGGTACGCCTTTTCATCACCTTTCTTACTTCTGTTACCCAACTGGAACTCTCGCGAAGTTCGTCAGTTCGTCAGTATATTAATACGTTCTGCGGCGTTATCAAGATATTGGTTATCTTTTTGGCAGTTATCATCGTTGTTGCCATTCTTTTCGACAAAAATCCAATGTCGCTTCTTGCAGGCCTGGGCGCAACCTCTGCCATTCTGATGTTAGTATTTAAAGATACCATCGAGGGACTCGTGGCAGGCATCCGATTAACAAGTAACGACATGGTGAAGAAGGGAGATTGGATAACGGTTCCCTCGACACCCGCCGACGGCATTGTGGAAGAAATATCATTAACGACAATAAAGGTGCGCAACTTTGATAATACCACCGTCACAGTTCCGCCATTAACGCTGGTTAACGGCTCTTTTCAGAATTGGCGCAGCATGCAGCGAGGAGCCGGCCGACGGGTAAAACGGCTTCTGTTTGTCGACTTCCGCAGTGTGAAGATACTTACCGGCGAGCAAAAAAATGCGCTCGCGGTTAACGGGTATTTCACCACCGACGAGCTGAAAGGTGAAGTTATCAATGTGGCTTTGTTTCGAACCTACATCGAAAAATACCTTTCTTCTCGCAAAGAGGTGAACGAAAAGATGACACTCATCGTTCGACAGATGGAGGCAACACAATGCGGTTTGCCGCTCGAAGTTTTGTTCTTCATTAAAAATGACAAGCAAATCAACTACGAACATACGCTGGCAGATATCATCGAGCACATCTACGCTTACACCAATGCCTTCGGATTAACTATCTATCAACAATATCCCGAACAGTAAAAACAAATCGAATTACTTATTCAAACTATAAAACTATGAAAAGAATACTTTTTTACACCCTGCTTCTCATCAGTGCTCTCCCCTTGAAAGCGCAGCAAACCGAGAAAGATGAAATTAAAACACTCGATAGCGTGGCTATAAAACAATTTGTTGATGAAGAGTTCGACAAGTCGACAGAAACACGTTTGAAATATCTTGATCGGATAAAAAGCCTACATGGAGAACGCGATACGCTCTACATCGACGGATTGATACAGCTTGGCAAATGCTATTTTCGTACTAAACGGACACACAAAGCAGTAGAAACAGCCCAGAAAGTTGTCGATTTGTATGGTCAAAACATCAGTAAGAACGATAAAAAATATGCTTGGTATCTCGATAATCTTTCACTTTACCTTGCTTCGGCGGGCAAACATCAAGAGGCATACAACAATAGCAAGCAGGCGCTACAGATATACGAAGGGTTGTACACGCACGATCACGACTTAGCCATAATCCTTATACATGCCGCCGAAAACGCCAATCTTACCGACGATCAGACCAATGCTATTAAGTATGAAATACGCGCATTGACTATCCTAAAAGACCTCTACGGCGAACATTCGAAGCATTATCTCGAAGAGGCGCCCTATCTTACCAAGTATTATGAGGCTGCTAAAGAACAGGATAAAGCTGATAAATGGATTAAACAAATAGATAAATTAAAGGCTGAAGCTGAAGAGGGTGTTGGCGATTTACCCGAACCAATGGAGTTTAAAACAGTTGAAGAATGTCGTCAGCATATCAAAGACGCATTGCGATGCTGTGAGTTTTACTTAAGCCATCGGCTCACGGCAAAAGACATTAACGACGCAGCGCAATACATTATGAGTTGGTCGGAAGCAACCGATATGGTGCATATCATGTTCGGAAAGAACGAAGCAAAACTTCTTGAAAAAGAAAAATCAATACCCTACGGCGCAAGTTACCTGGCAGGATGCTGCCAATATGCCATTAATAACAAACAAGCCGACTTTACGTTGGATATGTTTATGCACGCCATGATAGCAACCATAAACTACTACGTGGCTAACAAAGATCTAACCGGTGAGGTGCCATACTTAGAAAAATATGTAAAGCTTTATAAAAAAGAACCCGACAAAATGTTTGAACTTTTAAAGAAAAACTTTCCCGGAACGGTTACCACAGAGATGACTGAACGCATCAAAAACGGAGAAAAGATAAAGGTTGAAAAATAAAAACTCACACATAACAAGCAATCCCTTTGCACAAACGTTATTAAAATGGTTCGCTCAAAACGGGCGCGACCTGCCTTGGCGTGCCACAAAAGATCCTTATGCCATATGGCTCAGCGAGGTTATTTTACAGCAAACCCGTATTGTTCAGGATGGGAATACTGGCTCAAATTTATGGAGCGGTTTCCCCAAGTGAAAGATTTGGCGGCAGCAACCGAAGACGAAGTGCTACGCCTTTGGCAGGGATTGGGATATTACAGTCGTGCCCGAAATCTACATCAGGCAGCCCAACAGATTGTAAAACTGGGCAGATTTCCTTCTACTTTTGACGAAATTAAACAACTTAAAGGTGTTGGCGACTACACCGCAGCTGCCATTGCCTCCATCGCCTTCAATCTTCCCGTTGCCGTTGTAGATGGCAATGTGTATCGAGTTCTTGCACGATACTTCGGCATTTCAACTCCCATCAACTCTACTCAAGGCAAAAAAGAGTTTGCTGCTTTGGCCCAATCGCTACTCCCCATCCATGCACCTGCCGACTTTAATCAGGCAATGATGGACTTCGGAGCTATTCAATGCAAACCCGTTCTTGCTTCTTCTGCCACTTCTCTCAATACACTGCAATCGCTCTTTGCACCGCTTGAGGGTTGTGCCGTTTGTCCGTTGTCCGACACTTGTGTAGCTTACCGAACATCCAAAGTAAACCAATTACCAGTAAAACTTCCCAAAATAAAGGTTAAAACACGCCGAATGATTTACATATACATAAGGTGTAAGGGGTATATTGCTATCCGGCGGCGTGCTTCAGGCGATATATGGCAGGGACTTTGGGAACCTTTTCTCTACAAAGACGATGTCGATTTGCCCAAAGCTGATGTGGCAACACCGCCCACTGACATCTTTCCCGACCTTCCCGGAGAGGCTTCTCACATCGCTTCTCTAAAGCACATACTTACCCACCGCATTATTTACGCTCACTTTTATCTACAAGAAACGGATGTGCGCCCTTCACTTCCGCCCGAGTATATATGGATAAAAGAACAAGATATAGACAACTATGCTATCCCCCGACTCATAGAAATGATGTTGGAAAAGCTACATAGTTGATAGTAGGTAACTGGTATTTGATGTATCTACACGCAAGGCAATTACCCCAAAGGAGATTTTACAATATATGTAATTGCGGTTTGTTACACATTCGATATTGGTCATCAAGCACAACAGCATTAGAATATATTGTGTTTGCATGTCGTTCTCTTCCGTATGCTTCATGTGCATGACCGAAGAGATGAAGTTGAAGCTTTATCTGCATGACCTTATTTCTTAGCGGTAAATTACCCCAATGTGTACCATTGGATTTATCAAGAATCATCATGGGCGGTTCGTGGGTAACAAGTACGTCTGTATCATTCATACATTTAATCATCTGAATGGTACTGCAAGATAAGAACTTAGTAAGATCGCGTAGATCGATATGGTTAACATCACTATTGTTCCCTCTGCCATTGAGATGTTCTGCTCCATTGCAGTCAGCAGGTTCAAGGCACCGAACTTCTTTGCTTCCATTTTTTTGTTTTAATATTAATTGATGGTGCAAAAATAAATTAAAGCTGTGCGAATTGGGGCACAGCCTTGAAAGATATTAGGACATTTGTTAATTTTCCTCGTTTGGGTTGCCTTCTAATGTCGCATTAACGGTTGCTATAAGTTTTTTTATCGCTTTGATAATGCCATCACGCGAATATCGTTCAACCGTTTCGTAGCGCCCTCTCTTTTTACTTATTTTGAATTGAATATCTTTGGTTTTACTATCAATATCAGATAAGTATTGCATATTTATGGCTTGAAGAACACTGAAGCCCATTACAGATTCTTCATTGGTGGGGCGCACAAATAACTTTAATGAATAGTCATCCTCCTTACTCCCATTGTGTAGCACATCAATGGCAATCGTCCGCCTAATGCTGCTAAAATATTTTTCAAAATAAAGACAAGAATCTTCGCGTTCATAACAAAAACATTTCCAATCCTTTCGGTCCTCAACAAGGTTTTTCCTAATTGACGTATCGCAATAGTCAAGGTATAGCGCGTAAGTTCGGAGGTTCATCTTGTTAACCCTATCTCTCCGTTTGAGCATGATGTTGAAGTCGTTATTCCAACGACATTTTTTATAGTGCATGTACTTCCATATGCCCGGATGATGTACGAAGTGCAAAGAGAACTTGTTCTCTCTATCCGGCTCATTGAGCTTTTTTTCGTAGTCAGACTCTGTTTCAGCAATAATTTTTTCCATATAGTTTTTACAGGACTTTTCTACATCGTAGTTATTAGAACCCAACCGCTCGATGCAATTATTAATAAGTTGCTTGAATGTGTTTAGTCCATCTTCTTGAGTGTCGAGAAACCCTTTCCATTCTTCCCTCTTGTTGCAGAAACACCAATCGTTGCCTTTGTCGTATCCATAATAGTTTGGCTTGGATACTGCCATTAACGCACGCCTAAGTAAGTATTCGTCCTCTTTGTCGAAAATTTCTCTAACTCCTTTGAAGCTCGTCTTACTGAAAATTGTGCTTAGAACAGCAGTACATTTCTCAAACTTGTTTAGCCCGCCAGTAACAATACCATTGCTGTTTCCTAAAACTTTAAACACAATTCCAATTTTGCCAAAGAAGAAAGGGTGGTTTTCTAGTTTCTCAATTGTAGTTCTAAATTCTGGTGGAAGTTCAGCTTTTTGGCGTTCTTCTTTTACTTGTGACGTTCCGAATTTATTCAACAAAGTATCTGTATTCACATCTTTGACTAACACATTTAAGAGATCTTTATCCTTGACGTGAGCATAGAAATTATCCAAACTCTCTAGAATGTTAGGCAGCTCTTCCTGACCAATTGGAGTATTTTCTATGAGATTGCGGCAAACCCTTAACCAATCGTGAAGTTTTTCAGCATCATTGCAAAGCAATATTGCATAGAGTAAAGGCAATGTTCTTCCAAACGTTCCTTCGCACATGGACAGGTAATAGTTTTTTGTTAGTCCATCTTTAATGGTACCAATGTATGTTTCAGAGTTGTTTATCGAATCTGATAGATTGTGTAACGTATTAAGAGAGTCGAAAACAAAACGGAGAAATTCAGCAGGCATAAGCTCTAACCTTTCAATCCACACCAAAGGAGGAAGTGCTGCTCTTTGAAGGCTTTCAAAGATATAGCTGATAATCTGTTCGACATCTTCCTTTTTCCCTTCTTTTTTGAGAAGTCTTAGAAGGTCTTCATACAGAGTTTCATCTTTCTTTGTTTCTTCTAGTTTGTTTTTAAGCTCGTCTTTGTGCTTCATCCAATATAGGATGAGCAGATTGCAGAAACAATAAAGCTGTTCGTCGTCAATTTCTTCTGGATGTTCTTGCCCCTTATTTCTATTCTCCCAAAAGAAATCGGTCCACTTGTTGTCCATATAGTCAGGCCATAAGTTGCGCCATTCATCCTTTTCATCCATATTTTTAGATGTGGATAGTTTGCAGGTTGTAATCTGTTCGTCCATCCATGATTTTAGGTTTTCAAACACGCTAAGAGGTCTGCCACGTCCATTCATCTTAATGTATATGTCGTCATCCAGTCCTTGTTCGCCACCCATATCTAAGAACGAGAATGTTATGTGACAATTATCAGAATTGAGTTGTTCCCACATTTCACTTGCATCTTTGCGCTTATATTCACGATGAATATGTTTAAGTGTATTGAGCATGCCGCGTACTGTTTGGTTATGCTCCCACGAAGAAACAAACCAGCTCTGATTGATAATGACTTGTCCTAGGTCTTTTCCTTTCTCTTCTTTCAAGTTGTCAAGTAGCACGGAGAGTTTTCTAGCTAAGTATTCGCTGAAATCGTTTGCAAATTCTCTAGACACGAATTGTAGTTTGACGTTAAGTACGCTGTGAGACTTTGCGGCACAATATAAATGTAAAAGCCACAATGTGATAAGGCGTTGTTGTCCATCAATAGGCACGAACTTTCCATCTTCGTTGTAGCCATATATGTGGTTAAGGTCCGAGAGTCTGTCTTTATCTACTAGTTGTTCAATGAACGGCGTGATAACAGATTCTACACTTCCTTGAACATAATCTCGCTGTAACAGTGGGATTAATATGATTTTGTTTTCGAATGCTTTAATAAAGTTCATTGTCTTGGTCTTTTTTTGTTAGTGAGATATTTGCTAAGTTTCTCTTTTATGTCTTCTATGTAAGCCTCAGCATCTGCTTTGGTCCATGCGTTCAGTTTTACGTTGTTTTCTTTGTTATAGGCTTTTGTGAAACATTGCATTGTGCATAATGGAATGAATTGTCGTGTCTCAACATTAGCTCCCAAACCATCTGCCGTTATAATCGCTTTCCTTTTTTGTGGGAAGAGGTCGTTTTTGTAACTTCTATTGGTGTGCCTGTCAAGCAGAACAAGGTTCCATATGTTATCTTTTTCATCTTCTTTAATGGCTTCGTTGCCTAGGGTTTCTTCTTCGTTATACCGAATGATAACCTCATATAGCTGATTAAAATTATTTTTGTTCTTTTCCTTTTCAAAGTTTATTTTATATCTTTGGATTTTTGCTTTGAGACTGTCTTCGTCTATATCTCCGTCATAGTTAAAGTATGAGGGGTAGTCAGCCTCAACGCTTTGTAGCCAACTCGTCCATTCTTTCTCTTTTCTCAAGCTGTTGTCCGTTTGTGAGGCAATATGCTCTATATCCCAATTTTGTTTATATAGCACTTCAAATGGGAATTGCTCGAATTCATATTGCAGTTGATATTGTTTGCTGTCTTTGAGTGTTTGGTAACGTTGGAGAAGTGTTTCGATGTTGTGGAGCAGAAGTAAATCTCGCAATTCGTTAGCCGAGTTGTTGATATAAGAGTAATCTTTAATTTCCCTATCTTCTTTGGGGTTGACTATTTTCTGAATGCTAGTTCTTAACTGCGATATAAATTCTTGCTTGGAGCATTTCTCGTTCTCCTCAATTAATTTGTAAATCCGCTTAATGGTGTCACCCTTATGGTGATAAGTAAGAAAGCCAATATAATGGTAAGTATATGTATCGGTGTACAAATCATACAAACGTAAGAACGTATGGCGTACTTGTTTCCATTTTTCTATTAGACTTTTATTGTCGTTCTCGGCAAACCATCTGAACGAAGTGCGATAGTCAATCCTTACATCTTCCTCTCTTACATTAGCAACTACATTATATAAGAGGTCCATGCGCGTGTATGGATGCTTGGGTTCTTCGCGTGAAAGCATAAACCAGAACTTGTTTTGGTTTAGCGCTTGCTCCATCTCTTCAAGCTGGCGGGCTACCATGTTATGATGTTCAGAAGGCAATCCGTTAACCCTATTTAGCAAGAGACCTTTGATAAGGTCGCTATTACTAAGGCTGATTTTCCCACTATTTAAGTTTCTAAATGTTTTGTACGCTTTCTCTTTTGGGGTCTCATACCAAATCACTTGTACCGACTTTTTCTCGCGTTTTGCTTTCAATAGTTCCTCGAACAGATCTTTAAGGTTTTCTTTCTCTAAACCAGGGAAAATCTCCTGCGGTTCTTTTTCGAAAGCATCCTTAATCGTTTCGTATGCTTTCGTGATGTAGAAACGGTCGATTTGGCTGTCGTCCAGCTTTTCTTTTTTGTCAATGGCTGTTAGAAAATCCCACCTGTTGTTGTCGGATTCGTTGTTGTCTCTTTCAAATTCGAAGGTGTAGGCATTCTTTTGGGTTAGATACTTGTATAGAAGAAATAGGGTGGTAAGCCGTTGTTGGCCATCAAGAACTTCATATTTTCGCTCTTCATGCTTAACAACCGCTATGGGTTGTAGGCAATACATGTTCTTGTTTTCCTGCTTTGAAAATTCCCAAAGGTCTTTCAAAAGTTCCTTTACGTTTTTAGGAGTCCACTTGTAACCGCGTTGTAGGCTTGGTATTATGAACGTAAGTCCCGAAAGTTCTTTGAAAGCTTTCAGGTTGATTTCTTTAGAATTATTATTCGTAGTTGTATTTATTTGTAATAGTCAAGACTTGTTCTGACAGTTGTTTTATTATCGAATAAATGAAGTATCAGATGTGTGTTGCGAAGTTACGCAAATTTCTTCACCATCCACACGCACACTTCTGTATTTGCAAAGTCATGGTAATGATTAGCCAACTGATGGCCACTTTGGCAACAACAGTCTGAAGTTGAGAGCTGAAAAGTTGGGGAAAGAATTTGAGATACATCATAGAAAGTAATCATTTCTATTTACTCTTTAGTTTGATTTCCCAGTATTTTATCAAGCACGGGATAGATTTCTTCTTCTGTTTCGTACGGAATGATGGTGAAGTAAGTATTTCCGTTCAACATAGCCGATAAGTTAGATTTTGTTTTATCATAGAAAATAAAAACCGGAATGTTATGAGCTTCAGCATAAGCCAGCTCGTAACCAACGCCTAAAGAAGGGCAGGTGCATTCTGCTATTAATAAATCAGACGACCTGAGCCAAGTTGTATCTTGCTCGTATATGTGCGTATCAACAGCACGCGTTTGTGCTGTTAAACTTATATTAGATTTGCCAATATGTTCTGTAAGTACTGTATCCGTTTTCTTTATATAACTGATAATTCTGTGATATAAAGCTGCATCAACTCTGCCACCACGAATAGATCCGGCGAAATATACATTCTTATTCATACTACCAATTTTATAAATTTATCTTATCCTTTAATGATGCTATTCAATTATAATATTTCTAATGCAATCCACGCGCAGGCCTCTGCATCGGCTAAGGCATGATGATGGTTCGCCAACTGATAGCCACACTCGGAAGCCACTGTGTGAAGCTGGTGGTTAGGCAGATGAGGGAAGGTGCGGCGGGCAGCTTTAAGAGTATCGAAGAAAAGGTAATCGGGATAATCCATTTGATAAACACGGAACACAGCACGTAAACAACTCTCGTCAAAACGACTGTTATGCGCCACAAGCGGCAGACCTTCGATAAGCGGTTCTACCTCTTTCCATACCTCACTAAATACAGGTGCGGTGTCGGTATCAGCATTTGTAAGTCCGTGAACCTGCATACACCAGTAGTTATAATAGTTGGGTTCGGGTTGTATAAGCGAATAAAATGTATCTGCAACAACACCATTTCGCACGATAACAAGCCCCACCGAGCACACGCTGCTACGCTCGTTGTTGGCTGTTTCAAAATCTATTGCTGCGAAATCTCTCATTTTTCGAGGTATATTGTAGTGTTTGACACCTTTTGCAAAGGTACATATTGCCTTTATAAAACGATACCATAAGTTAATAAAAGATGAGAAAGCAAAATAGTATTAGGGATGAATGATGAAGGAATAAGGACGTTAAGAGGTGAAAAAATGAAAAGGTGAAAGGGTGAAAAAATGGCGAACGCACTTGCATACCTAAATTATATATTGTGGCGTCTGCATCTTTTCACCCTTTCACCTTTTCACTTTTTCACCCTTTATATAGTGTCTGCATCTTTTTACCTGTTTATTTTCTCACTTTCTTACTTTTCGAAAATTGACCAATTTACATTTGTTAAAACGATGAGGTTAACCCGAAATGCTTGCGATAGAAGTAAACAAGTAGCCACTTGTTCGCAAATTTGCACGTATTTAGCATTCTCGTATTACGCTAACATACAAACACTTACGCAGTCGGAGGCTAATTTTACCATCCTTTTACCCCTCTACAATGCCCTAAAACCGCATTTTTCAGAATACAAAAGCATAGGTTTTAATCGCTAAAAGCTAAGCTTTTGCATGCTAAAAGCATAGATATTACCTCTCAAAAGCTATGTTTCTACCCTCCACTCCTTTAGTTTTAACCAAATAAACACATATTTTTCGTCCAGAATTGAAATGTTAATTGTCTGAAAAAACGAAAGAGCGCGATACCACGAACTATACCTTTCATCATCGAAAATTCGTAAAATTGACCATTTTAATCTTCTTCCAATCTATGCTAAATCCTCATTTTCTCTCAATCGAAGTGATAGGAAAAATCAGGTATTTATCAATAAGAAAAATAGAATTTACCCATAACCATCACACCCTTTCACGCCAATAGGCATTCTGCCCTTTATCACCCGTCCTTTCATTCGTTCGTCAGCTTGTGCTCATCCTTTTATCCTAACACACTGTAAACGAACAAAATTTAAGAGAAAAAGTTTTTTCTTCCAATTTATTTTCGTTACTTTGCACGTAAAGTCAATATCTAAAACAGAAACATAAGCATATGCTAACAAAGCTGAAAATGGCCGTTGTTGCGTTGTGTTATTCGTCTTTGTCATTCGCACAGAATGTTAACGACACCATCACACAGCAGGCAACCGGTGTCGATGAGTCTGCCTTTACCTTTACAGAAGCACAGTTGGGCGAGAACGAGAATACTGTTCAAAACATCACCATCATTAATTCGGGAACCAATCTTTATGCCTCTCAGGTAGGCTTTCAGTTTTCCCCGATGCGGTTCAGGTATCGCGGCTTGGGTCAGAAGTATAATGAGGTATATGTAAACGGCATTTTAATGAACGATGTTGAGAATGGGCAGTTTCGTTTTTCGCAAGTAGGCGGCCTCAATCAGCAAACCAAAAATGCCGACTTTGCTTTGCCTTTCGAAGCCAACGGCTTTGCCATGCCGGGCTTGGCAGGCTCGAACAACTACGATTTCAGACCTGCTAACCAGCCTGCCGGACATCGAATTACACTGGGAGGAGCCAACCGCAACTACACCTTACGTGGCATGTACACCTTTAGCAGCGGCTTAAATAAGCATGGCTGGGCCTTTTCGGGCAACCTTACTTATCGTTGGGCCAGCGAGGGATATGTAGAAGGCACATTTTATAATGCCCTTTCTTACTTTTTAGGCGTGCAAAAATTATTTGGCGAAAACAGTAAACACTCGTTGTCGTTCAGCACGTGGGGAAACCCCACCGAGCGTGCCACACAGGGTGCAGCCACAGACGAGAGCTATTGGATTGCCAACGATCGGTATTATAACCCTTATTGGGGATACCAAAACGGAAAAAAACGCAACTCGCGTATAGTGAACGATTTTGCGCCATCGGCAGTGCTGACATGGGACTGGAAGATAGATGAGAATACAAAGCTGAACACATCGTTGTTTGGCAGATACAGTATGTATAAAAGCACAAAGCTAAACTATAACAACAGCGATAACCCACAACCAGACTATTGGAAATTGTTGCCCAGCAGTTATTATGACGTATGGGACGAAACCAATACAGCGGCTCACACCAGTCAGAGCTTGATAGATTGGGGTATGGCATACGATTATTTAACAGCATCGAAGGCCAACCGCCAAATTAATTGGGACCGCCTTTATATGGCTAACCGCAACGTTTCGGCGCAGGGAGCTGATGCCATGTATTTTATTCAGGCACGTCGCAACGACGCTTTAACCCTTTCGTTGGCGTCTACACTTAATATGCAGCTCGACAAAAAGTCGAATTGGAACCTCGGTTACTTGCTTTCGACCAACAATGCACGCCATTATCAAACGATGGAAGACCTTTTGGGGGCTACCTCTTATCATAACATCAACACCTATGCCGTGGGTACCTACGCACCGAGTTCTGATCAGGTGCAGTACGATTTAAACCGTCGCAATGCCACTGTGGGCAAGGGTGATGTCTTCGGATACGATTATCACCTTCTTGTAAACAAAGCTTCGGTGTGGACAAACTATAACCGCTTGGTGGGACGTTTTAACCTCATGGCTGCCGCAAAGGTAGGCGGTGTGAGTATGCAACGCGATGGAAAGATGCGCAACGGCTTGTTTGCAAACAATTCTTACGGTAAAAGCGGTACGGCAAATTTCTTCGAAGGCGGGGTAAAAGCATCAGCAATATTCAGTGCCGGACACGGACACACTTTCTCATTGGGTGCCGGTTATCAATATAATGCACCTACGGCATACGTTGCTTTCAGTGCTCCCGAAATGAATAACGACTTTGCACGAAACTTGAAAAATGAACGCATATTCAGTACAGACTTGGGGTATCAATACCAATCGTCAAAACTCCACATTAATTTGAATGCTTATTACAACCATGCAGACCAAGTTACCGATTGGCAATGTTTTTATTTCGACGACATCAACTCGTTCTCGTATGTTTCGATTACAGATGGGAAAAAGGCTTATTATGGTGTTGAAACGGCTGCGAAATATCGCATCAACTCATCGTTTGACATTAAGTTACTAGGTACGATAAGCGAAGCAAAGAGTATCAACGATGCACGGGTAAACTACCTCAACTCAACACAAGGCGTGTACGAGAGTGATATACTGCTGAACAAAAACATACACGAGTCGGGTACTCCGCTTACAGCTGCAAGTTTGATATTGAGCTATCACAAGGGCGGATGGTTTGTTGACCTGTCTGGAAACTATTACGACCGTATCTATTTGTCGCCCTCGCTCTACTATCGATATAAGAGTATAGGCGAAAAACGCGGTAATATCGACGAGAACGGAAACGTAAAACGCATACCGCAAGAACAAGGAAATGGAGGCTTTATGCTTTCGGGTTCTATCGGAAAAAATATCTACCTGAAGCACGGATCGCTCTCTATCAACCTGATGGTTGACAATATACTCAACAATAAGAATTTGGTAACAGGCGGTTATGAGCAAAGTCGGTCTGACTTTACTGCATCGGGCAATGCCAGAGCTTATAAATTCTCGCGCAATCCGAAGAAATATTATGCTTACGGGACCAATGGTTTACTGAATATTACTTATAAATTTTAAATGAAAAAGACAATGAAAAGGTTAAGCTATATATTCCTTCTGGCCGCTTGTACAACCCTTATGGGGTGTATGAACGATAATTGGAGCACGCCGGAAAATACCAATGTGTTTGGCAACAACGATTTGAAAGAAACGAATGTTGTTACGATAAACACTTTGCTCACGACCTATCGCGATGCGCTCAATGCTCCTAAAGATTCTTATAAGAAAATTGAAACCGACATACAGATAAAAGGTCGTGTTACCGGCAATGATATTCAGGGCAATCTATATAATTGTGTTGCCATCTCTGATGGTACGGGTGCCATCCTTATTGATATTGCACAAGGCGGTTTGTTTTCGTATCTGCCTGTGGGACAAGAAATCTTGGTGAGCCTGAAAGACTTGTATATTGGTAGCTATGGAAAGCAAGCACAGATTGGAACACTGTATACCAATGCGCGCGGAGTAACCACTGTAAGCCGAATGAACCGCTTTTTGTGGAACGAACACTTTAAAAGTATCGGCACGCCCGATGCTTCTCAGGTTACACCCGAAGTGTTTGATCTGTCCAAAGTGGCTGATGCCGACTATCTCGAAAGCCACAGCGGCCGTCTGATGGTACTTAAAGAGGTAAAATTTAAAGGCGCTGATGGAACGAAAGTATATGCATCTGATAAAGAAAAAGATGCTGCCAATAATGTCAACAGAGAGCTTGAGGACTTGGATGCTCGCCATCTTATAGTGCGTACTAGCCTCTATGCCGACTTTGCAGCAGTACCTCTGCCACAAAAAAAAGTAAATATTACGGGTATTTTTACCCGCTATCGCAATACTTGGCAGATACTTATTCGCACTGAAAACGATGTTCAAGAAGTAAATTAACAATTAATAGAAAAACAGTATGAAAAAGAACCTTTATTTAATAATGGCCTTGATGATATCAGCCATTACATTTACAAGCTGTAACAGCGTACCCGAACCGTCAGACAACCCCAATAATAAGAAAGAGGACGTTGTACCCGGGGTTAAAGAAGGTACGGGAACGGAAGCCGATCCGTATAACGTAACAGCTGCTTTAGAGAAAATTAAGGCGCTAAAAGATGGCGAGAAAACTGCAGAAATCTTCGTAAAAGGTAAGATTGTATCGATTAACGAGATAGATACAGATAAGTTTGGCAATGCTACTTACTATATCTCGGTTGACGGAACCGATAAAAATCAGCTTTGCATCTATCGCAGTAAGGCGCTTGGTAATCAGAAGTTTACCAGTAAAGATGCCATCAAAGTGGGTAACGAAGTTGTGGTAAAAGGAATCTTTGTAAACTTTAAAGGTAACAAACCTGAAAGCGAAGCCAACAATTCTTACTTATATTCGCTGAACGGTAAGAAAGAAGATAATAGTGGAACAACGCCTACACCCGGCGAAGAAAAAGGTTCGGGAACACAAGCCGACCCGTACAACGTAGCTGCTGCGCTGGCTAAAATCAAGGCATTGAAGACCGATAAAGACACGTTAGAGTTTTATGTAAAAGGTAAAATTGTAAATGCGCCTTCAATCGATACGAAGTATGGTAATGCTACTTATCAAATTTCGGATGACGGAACAACCAATAACCAACTTTTGATTTTCCGCAGCTTTGATTTAAATAATCAGAAGTTTACCAAGACCGATGCATTAAAAGCAGGTGATGAGGTTGTGATTACAGGTAAATTTGTTAACTTTAAAGGCAACACACCTGAAACTGCCGGCAATAAAAGTTACCTTGTTTCACTGAAACCGGGCGCCGGTGGCGGCGGTGGCCCTATTGTAACACCCAGCGGTTTAACCATTAATGGTACCACTGTAACGGCTGTAAATAGTGCCGTTACTGCCGGAACAGAATCCATTACCGCAACAATGACCGAACAAAGTTTTACCGACGAGGCCGCAGCTACACCGATAACCTTGTCAGACGGTACTACCATTGCTTTTGATGCCAATGGCGAAGCGAACGCACCGAAATACTATGCCAAATCAAAAGGGGTGCGCCTGTACAAAAACAACGGTATAACCATTACCGGTAAAAAAGCCATTGCCAAGCTGGTGTTTACTTGTGACGTATATAATGGTACAAATCAGGTTGGTAATAAGACAGCGACAATTGCGTTTACGGGCAATACTGCTGTTTACAAAAATGTTTTTAATGAACCTAAAGGTGGTGGTGTTCAGTTGCGCGTACAGACGATAACGATTACCTATGCACAGTAAAACAGATAGATTTTCAAATTAAAATCTCATCCATTTCTTTGGCGGGCTGCAAATTTCTTTGTATTTTTGCAGCCCGTATTAATGATATATTAAATAATTCAACATACAAAAATTAAAATGAAAAAAGGTATTCATCCCGAAAACTATCGCCCCGTCGTATTCAAAGATATGTCCAACGGCGATATGTTCCTTTCACAGTCTACTTGCAAAACAAACGATACAGTAGAGTTTGAAGGCGAAACTTACCCTGTGGTAAAGATTGAAATCTCAAGCAGTTCGCACCCGTTCTATACCGGTAAGAACAAACTTGTCGATACAGCCGGTCGTGTAGATCGCTTCATGAACCGTTACGGTAAGATCAAAAAATAATATATCTTTTTAAAGAATATATATTTAGAAAGTCGGGGTGCGTCCTTCAACGTAGTTGCATATACGTTAAGGGACGCACTTGTTTATAAATAAAGCTGATAAAATACGCCGAATGATATTCAAGACAAATAAACTGATAGGACTGTTAGTAATAGCTGCAACCCTAACGGCTTGTAGCAGCGACGATGAAACAGGCGTTAAACAATCTGCCAACAACGCCAATGCCAATAACGTATCCGTTAAAACAGAATATGGACGGATGGAATTTCCACGTTTGAAGGGTAACGGGAACAGGGTGTTGATACATTATTCAGACGATGGCCAGTTGAATTATGCCGTTGAATGGAATGAGGCCAAAAAGTCGCAAAGATGGAGTTGTTACCAACTTTATAAAAAGAATATGGAGGAAAACACCATACGTTATACCTCTAAAACTAACCAATACCCACGCGACCCTTTGCTTCCAACGTCACTTTGGTTTGCTTCCGACCCCTTTTGGGGTTCCGGATACGATCATGGACATATCTGTCCGTCAGCTGATCGACTTTATTCTGCCAACGCCAATTATCAAACTTTCTTTGTTACCAATATGCAACCGCAGCTCAATGATTTTAATGCGGGTGTCTGGGCAAATATGGAAAAAGCGGTGAGAAACATTGCAGGGAGAAATAACTATAAATTTTGCGACACCTTATATATATGTAAGGGGGGCACGATAGACCGGTCGGAAGATTATACGACCATACGCCAGAATTTGCTAGTACCCAAATATTTTTTTATGGCGATTATGCGTGTGAAAGATGGCCAGTATAATGCAATGGGATTCTGGGTGAGCCATGAGAAAAATAAAGATACGAAGTTGGCCAAATATGCTGTGACGATTAAAGAGTTGGAAGAGAAAACCGGCATAGACTTCTTTTGTAATTTGCCCGATAATCGGGAGCAAGTTATCGAGTCGGCAGCGGTAAATGCCAACTTCTGGGGACTGAAATAACAATATCAAAGAATAAAATCACGAAACAAAAGCATAACATAAAAGGTGATAAGTTTAATTGCGGACTTATCACCTTTTGTATTATCATTTTACAATCTTGTTACCTTATAAATCGTTCGTCTATTTCTTGTTATCGATAGAATCGTTCTCTGCCGATGCATCGAATGCGCCCGACTTTGCAAGTGTATATCGTTGGAAATTAAAATCATCGGTTTCGTCGTGTGCAATCATTTCTCCGACAAAGCCGCTCCCCGATAAATCCATTGTTTTATACGGAATTATCATCGAGTAGTTGTTATCGTAATCGATATATATATCGCCGGTTCGGCTGTTGATATGCCATGAAAAACGCCGTGTATAGGGGTTCGGGTCGTTGATACTTCTATAATCCGACTGAATACCGCGTCCGTAAATAGCCACAGAAGTATACTGATCAAACTCAATTTGGGTAAGATAACTCTTCTGTATAGGCGTCCGTAGCCATCTAGTCCTTTAGCAACCAGCGTACCCTGCCAACGTCCGCGCAAAGCGCGAGCCATATCTACCAACATTCTATCAGGATTTCTATAAGAGTCGTCCCACCACTCGTACCGCGCAAAATAAGGGTCGCCGGGTTCTATTTCACAACTGCTTAATGTCAAGGAAAGCATCGCCAGCAATACCATGGGTAATAAGAAGTGTAATCTTTTCATAATCATATCATTTTATTACTTGCTTTATGCAAAGATAAGCCATATATTACAGTATACAATAAATATTTTCTCTATTTGTTGATAGGGTAAATCCTATACCTTCGGGAGATTTCCCTAAATATATTAAATTAAAGTAATCGAAAGCTCGCTTCTACACATTATTTGTTAACTTTGTACATAGATATTATTATAAATACAATTAATCACAAAAACAAAATTAAAAGATGAAGACAGTATATGATTTCTCTGTCAAAGACAGAAAGGGTAACGAAGTATCTTTAAAAGAGTATGCCAATGAGGTTCTGCTGATTGTTAATACTGCAACCAAGTGTGGATTTACACCGCAGTACGAAGAGTTGGAAAACCTCTATAAAAAATATCACGCAAAGGGATTTGAAATCCTCGATTTTCCTTGCAATCAATTTGGACAGCAGGCACCGGGCACCGATGAGGCCATTCACGAGTTTTGCAAGCTTAACTTCGGCACAGAGTTTCCCCGCTTTAAAAAGATAAAAGTGAACGGAGACGATGCCGAACCTCTTTATCAGTATCTGAAAGAACAGAAAGGATTTGCTGGATGGGACCCCAATCACAAACTAACACCTATCTTGGAAGAGATGTTATCGAAAGAAGACCCTGATTATAAGGAAAAATCGGATATTAAATGGAACTTTACCAAATTCCTTATCAACAAGCAGGGACAAGTTGTTGCCCGTTTTGAACCCACAGAAGATTTGGGCAAAGTGGCAAAACAGATAGAAGAATTGTTGTAATAACTGGAAGATTAGGATCAGAGATTAGGGATTATAGATTATGGTTTGATAGTGTTTGAAACAAAAGCGAACAAACGAAGGAGTGATAGTCAGAATTCCTATTGATATATGGATTTAGCACTTCCACATTTATTTTTCAGTTCAAATACTATTAAAACTTTCACCCTTAGTCCATAATCTCTCATCTCTAATTTTTCATTTCTAATCCCCAATCCAAAACTAAAATGACTACGAAAGAATACACCCGTTGCCTTATTGTGGGCAGCGGACCGGCAGGATATACTGCCGCCATCTATGCGGGACGCGCCAATCTCAAGCCCATTCAGTATTGTGGACCTCAGACCGGCGGACAGCTCACGCAAACAACAGAAGTAGAAAACTTTCCGGGTTACCCGCAAGGAGTTGATGGAAACAAAATGATGATGGACCTGCGTGAACAAGCTCAACGTTTTGGAGCAGACATTCGCGACGGTGAAATCGTGAAAGCCAATTTCAGTCGCAAGCCCTATCTGCTCACTACTGATAACGGCACAGAGATTGAAGCCGAAACTGTTATCGTTGCTACCGGTGCATCTGCCAAATATCTCGGACTATCCGACGAGCAAAAATACGCTGGACAAGGAGTCAGTGCCTGCGCCACCTGCGACGGATTTTTCTACCGAAAGAAAGTGGTTGCCGTAGTGGGCGGAGGTGATACCGCTTGCGAAGAAGCTACCTACCTGGCAGGCCTCTGTTCAAAAGTTTATATGATTGTTCGCAAGCCCTATCTGCGGGCCTCTGACGTAATGAAGAAACGCGTTGAAGAGAACGAGAAAATAGAAATTCTATACGAGCACAATACGCTTGGTCTTTATGGAGAAAACGGTGTAGAAGGTGCCCACCTCGTTAAACGTCTGGGCGAAGCTGACGAGCAACGTTACGACCTACCCCTTGACGGATTCTTTCTTGCCATCGGACATACCCCTAACACCTCTGTATTCAAAGCATGGCTCGATTGTGACAACGTGGGCTATATCCGCACACAAGCTGGCACCCCGAAGACCAATATCGAAGGGATTTTTGCCGCCGGCGACTGTGCCGACTCAGTTTATCGACAAGCTGTTGTTGCAGCCGGTAGTGGATGTATGGCCGCGCTTGAAGCAGAACGGTATTTAGCAGAGCACAACAAGTAAATACTCTGTCATACTCCTCCTTATCCCCTTCGGAATCCTCCGAGGGGGATTTTTTAGTAAATCCCTTAAAAGGACTTTAAGAACACGATTAGAGATAAAAGGTAAAGAGATCATATCTTATCACTTATTTAGCTGTTTCCCTCATATATGTTTTGAATTCTGCAAATAGCATTGTATCTTTGTATTCGTTGAAAACCCGTATTCAACAAGAAAGAATATTGATAAAAACAAAAGAAAATGAAAGTAGGAGACAAAGCACCCGAAATACTGGGGGTAGACGAAAATGGCAAAGAAACACATTTAAGCCAATTTAAAGGAAAGAAACTAGTACTTTATTTTTATCCGAAAGATATGACATCAGGTTGCACTGATCAAGCCTGTAACCTGCGTGACAACTATGCCGAACTGAAAAAACAAGGTTACGCAGTAGTTGGAGTAAGTATCAATGACGAAAAATCGCACAGAAAATTTATCGAGAAAAACGAGCTACCATTCCCTTTGATTGCCGACACCGATAAAAAACTGGTGGAGAAATTTGGTGTATGGGGTGAAAAAAGTATGTACGGCCGCAAGTACTTTGGTATTTTTCGCACCACATTCATTATCAACGAAGAGGGGGTTATCGAACGTATACTCACTCCAAAAGAAATAAAAGTAAAAGAACACGCTGCTCAGATATTAACTACCGAAGAGTAAATCGGCTTGTATTAAAAGTCCTTATCCAATCATATGCAATTTTGTTGAGCACGAAAAAATAGGATGAAAACATTTGGTATTAATAAAAAAAGTGATACCTTTGCACCGCATTCAACGCAGGGTGCCAACAAGCAAAACATTAGGTAAGGAAGTTTGGGTGAGTGGTTGAAACCAGCAGTTTGCTAAACTGCCGTACGTGTAAACGTACCGGGGGTTCGAATCCCCCAGCTTCCGCAAAAGAAATGCAATCTAACGGTGGATTCATCTAACGGTTAGGATACAAGATTCTCAATCTTGGCATAGGGGTTCGATTCCCCTATCCACTACAAAAGAGCGGAGCGCAATACAAGCACATCCGCTCTTTTTGTATTTTTAGAATTTAAAAACTAAACAAACAACATATATATGCAGATGAAGAGGTTTGTTTTATCTTTATTTTTAACTACAATGACAACCATTTGCATAGCGCAAATAGTAAAAAATGGAACGTTTGAAACCCGAAAGAACGTTATCGTGGGCGGTTATAACTTCTGGGTCTACACGCCGGCCGAGTATCATGAAGACGACCATCCGCTACCACTGGTCATTTTTTTACATGGCGCCAGCTTGTGTGGCAATAACTTGCAACGTGTAAGACGGTATGGCGTTCTTGATGCCATAGACCGGGGAAAGATTATCCCAACACTTGTTGTCGCGCCTCAAAATCCGGGCGGTGCTTGGAGTCCGAAAAAGCTAAACGACCTATTGGAATGGACAAAAAATAATTACCGAGTAGATACCACACGTGTATACGTTCTTGGAATGAGTCTGGGCGGATACGGAACAATGGACTTTGTAGGCACTTATCCAGAAAAAATAGCGGCAGCAATGGCATTGTGTGGTGGCTGTTCGCTAAATGATGTTAGCGGAATAGGAAAAGTTCCGATGTGGATTATGCACGGAACTGCCGATAGGGCGGTATCAGTAAAACAGTCGGAAATTGTCGTAAACAAGCTAAAAGAACAAGGAAACGACAAACTCTTACGATATGATTGGGTGCCTGGTGGGTCACACGGATTGCTTGCTCGTTTGTTTTATTTACAAAAAACTTACGACTGGCTCTTCTCACATTCATTGCTCGACACCCCTCGCACCATTGATCGTCACTTTGAAATCACGCGCGAAGATATCAATCAAACTTATCAGGAACTAAAACGTTTACCTTCCATGTATGAGGCTGACTAAGTCTTTCCAATAACCACAGTCCCTACCCTACTGGTAAATCATGCTTGAAATGCAGGTAATTATTTACTTTAGGCGATAGATACAAATCACAATGGGTCCCAACCATTCCAATGATTGCAAGGAAATATTTATTTTATAAAAAGGATAGCTTTTATACATATATTTCATTTTGACATTCGATTGCGTATTGTCAATCAATTGTTTCAGCCAAAATTCATCGTACCTATTTCATACTGTAATGTGTATAAACAGAATAATGCTTATGAAATAAAAACTGAAAAGCAGACTCGTCGCCTCGTTTCAAGGCATCAATAACCAGTTTTCACTATATCT
Source organism: Hoylesella saccharolytica JCM 17484 (assembly GCF_000614205.1). GTDB lineage: Bacteria > Bacteroidota > Bacteroidia > Bacteroidales > Bacteroidaceae > Prevotella > Prevotella saccharolytica. Next base: position 78,973 of record NZ_BAKN01000004.1, on the reverse strand, counting down.
GCCACGTATCGTTTGCTGTTTAATATCTCCAATTACCGATACAAAGGTTATCGTTTTTACGACCTGCGCTTGTGAATACCGAGAAAAAACATTACTTTTGCAAGCGTTATTCAGGGAGAGGTGCTCGAGTGGTTGAAGAGGCACGCCTGGAAAGCGTGTAACCGCCTAAAGCGGTTCGTAGGTTCGAATCCTATTCTCTCCGCACAAAATAAACGAAAAGATAGTAAAACTTTTGCAAACAATAAGAACTTAACTCTAAGGTGTTAAGTTCTTATTGTTTTTATCTGTCCACCAAAAAAGGTGATCAACCACTCAATAAAAAGTCAATTGTTTTCAGGCCGTAGTTGCCGAACAGTAGCTCCGGCACGCCACATCTCTTTATTTCGCATCGCCTCAAGTTCTTTATTCAACCCTTCACGATAATCAGGTTTCGAGTTGCTGTCGATTGAAACTTGTGCTTCGTGCCCATCTTTCACCGAGCGATAAAGTTGCTCGATAACAGGCTTTACTGCATCGCGAAAACGGGGTGCCCAATCCAACGCACCGCGCTGAGCTGTGGTAGAACAGTTGGCATACATCCAATCCATCCCCTTCGCGCCGACAAGGGGCATTAGACTCTGGGTAAGTTCTTCGACTGTTTCATTAAAAGCTTCCGATGGAGAATGGCCATTTGCCCGGAGCACTTCGTATTGGGCTTCGAACAAGCCCTCGATAGCGCCCATTAGCGAACCGCGCTCACCGGTAAGATCAGAAACAGCCTCGCGCTCGAAAGTGGTTTTAAAGAGGTATCCGGCACCGATACCAATACCAAAGGCTAATGTTTTCTCTTCTGCCCTACCCGAAACATCTTGATAAACAGCGTAAGAACAGTTGAGTCCGCGCCCTTCAAGAAACATAGTGCGCAAAGATGTGCCCGAACCTTTTGGCGCAACGAGAATAACATCGATATCGGCTGGAGGAACAACACCCGTACGGTTACTCCAGTTGATGGCAAATCCGTGAGAATAATAGAGTGTTTTACCTGCTGTAAGATGGGGCTTGATGGTAGGCCATGCAGCAATCTGCCCTGCATCTGAAAGCAGCATACAAACAATCGTTCCGCGATGAGCAGCCTCTTCGATAGAGAAAAGTGTTTCGCCAGGTACCCATCCGTCAGCTACAGCTTTATCATAGGTTGTTCCAGGTCGTTGGCCCACAATTACATCAAAACCATTATCACGCAGGTTGCCTGCCTGTCCGGGTCCCTGAATACCATAACCGATAACGGCGATGGTTTCGTGTTTTAATACTTCGCGAGCCTTCTCGAGCGAAAATTCTTTGCTGGTAACAACGGTTTCAATAACACCGCCAAAATTCATTTCTGCCATAAGTTTATTGCTTTAATTATTTACAAATCTAATCTTTATTCTACAAGTCTCAACGGGGAGCTCTTTATCTACGCTTTGCTTCAAAATGCAAATGTTGTATTCTTCATCGCTCACCTGTTCGAGATATAGATGAAGCCGATCACCCCAGTGGCTTTCTGCCACATAAGCTACATCGATACGATGAATGCGGTGGGTTTGATACCAATGCGCATCCCATAGGTTCAGGGCATGTTCGATGTATTTTACACTGTTGATATGTCCGTTAACGTCTACATCGCTGTAATGCGTATCGATAGTTCGTTGCAGCAGCATATCTTTTCCGGTTTTTACCCGCAATGGCGTATCAATGGGACACGACATCTGCGTATCAACATAAGCAGCTATAGCCCCATCTTTTACAGCAAGAATGTCTGCGGGCTGACGTGTACGGATGTCTATCATTGCCCACACGCTACGCCCGTATCCATAAACTCGTCCGGTTTCCGAATCTGTCATTTTAAAATTGCGATGGGTAAAGAAGCGCATCACATTTTCAACCCACGTCTCAACGTAAAAGTGGGCGTAGGCAGACGGCATTTCGTGCATCTCGATACTGAGCCGCGACAATACCCACGTTTTATAAATGGTGTTAAGATAGTGCATACCGAAATCTCGGTCGTTGGCATGGAAATCCGCCGCATTCAGTAAATGATTTCCCAGATGTCCCATAAAAAGATGGTCGGAAAAATCACAATGAAAGGGTTCTGCCAAAAATAAATACTTTCCGACCTTAGTCTGCTGTTCCATTTTCTTTTCTATTTTGCTCGTCTAAATAATCACTGATCGGTTCTTCAACACTTCGCGTTACGGCGATACGCCCGCTACGGGTGTACTGAAGCAAACAGTTAAAACCACTGAGAATGCCAAAAAGACTGGTGATATCTTCTGTCATTCCTGTCAGATGAACCGTGCTGTAAATGGAATTTACCTCCATCATCCGGGCATTGTGTCGACGTATACTACGAGAAATCTCAGGATTTTCCATCAGAACAGACGTCGAAATTTTAAAGAGCGCCACCTCGTGTATAAATAGCTGGTCGTCGGTATAGTAATTGGCCTTAATAACATCGATTTTCTTTTCAAGCTGACGGGTTATTTTTTCAATTTGGTCTTCATTGCTCCAAGCTGTGATGGTATATTTGTGAACATCTTTTATGCTTGATGCCGAAACGTTAAGGCTCTCAATATTGAGCTGCCTCCGCGTAAAAACGGCTGTTATCTGATTAAGTATCCCAGCAATATTTTCAGAATAAACTAAAAGCGTGTACAGTTTTTTCTCTATCATATTTCCCATTGTTATTTTAGATGCGGCTCCAGTATCATCTCGTCGATACTTTTTCCTGGTTCAACCATCGGCATGATATTATCTTCTTCGCGCACGACACATTCCAACAAAAACGGCCCTTCGGTATTCAGCATCTCGCGTATCTTGCATCTAAATCCTTTCTATCGGTCAGCACGTCGTAATGAATGCCGTAACCTTTGCAAATGGCCGAATAATCTGGATTAAGCATTCGAGTAAACGAATATCTTTTATTCCAAAACAGCTCTTGCCACTGGCGCACATTGCCTAAATAATTGTTGTTGAGAAGAATTACTTTAATAGGAATACGCTGCTCCATTATCGTGCCCAGTTCCTGAATACTCATCTGAATACCGCCATCGCCGGTAAAAAGACAAACAGTTCTGTGGGGAGCACCAAAAACAGAGCCAATGGCGGCAGGCAGTCCGAAACCCATTGTACCCAGTCCACCGCTGGTAACGATAGAACGTTGACGATTATATTTAAAATACCGGCATGAAAACATCTGATTCTGCCCCACATCATTCACCATCACAGCATCGCCCTGAACGGCTTGCGACACGGCGTGAACCACCTCGCCCATCAGCAACGCGCCCGATACGGGGTGAATAGCAGGCTGGATAACTTTCTTGTTTTCTTCGTCGAACAAAGGGGTAAAAGATTCTATCCACTCGTCATGTCGTTTTTCTTCGAGCTGTTTCGTGATGGCGGGCAACGACACCTTGCAATCGGCCACCACCGCAACATCAGTTTTTACATTCTTGTCTATTTCACTACGGTCGATGTCGAGGTGAATAACCTTGGCCTTACAGGCATACTTATCCACGCGCCCGGTAACGCGTTCGCTAAAGCGCATTCCGATAGCAATCAGCACATCACATTCTTGCTCTTTGAGGTTTGGGGCATAATTGCCATGCATACCGAGCATACCCATGTTAAGAGGATGAGCAGAGGGCAACGCCGACAGTCCCATCATTGTGCACGCGGCCGGAATGTGGGCTTTTTCCAAGAAAGCAAGTAACTCGTGATGCGCTTCACCCAGCTCCACTCCCTGCCCCACCAATGCAAGCGGGCGTTGAGCAGAATTAATCAGACGAGCAGCTTCAGAAACGGCCTCTGCATTTAGCAGGGGATAGGGATCGTAAGAACGGATGTGCCGCACCGAGCGGGCTGCCAGGCACAGGTGTGGATTTGTGCGTTTTTAGGAAAATCGAGCACCACCGGACCGGGTCGTCCGCTGCGCGCGATATAGAAAGCTCTGCTCACCGCCCACGCCACATCTTCGGGTCGGCGAATTTGATACGCCCATTTCGTAACGGGCTGTGTCAGTCCCACCCAATCTACCTCTTGAAAGGCGTCGGTGCCCAATGCGCCGATGCCCACCTGACCGGCGATAACAACGATGGGTGTAGAATCCATCATGGCATCGGCAATGCCCGTAAGTGTGTTCGTGGCGCCGGGCCCGCTGGTTACAAGGCAAACGCCCACCCGTCCGCTTACCCGCGCATAACCCTCGGCGGCGTGCGCAGCGGCCTGCTCGTGGCGCACCAGAACGTGATGAAACGCTTTTTGCGCGCCCCGAGTGTAATCGAAAAGGGCATCGAACACGGGCATAATGGCGCCACCGGGATAACCGAAAATTACTTCTACATTTTCGGCTTTCAGCGAGCGCATCAACGCTTCAGCGCCTGTAACGATTTCTTTTTTCATTGCCATCGAATTATTTTCTTTTTCCGAAATATTTGCGGAGAACCGCAAGCTGCTATACTATTGAGGCAAATTTGAGATACGATTTTTATCCGTTTTCTCTCATCCCACTACTCGGATGCCCGTTTTCTTTCGATTTTGCTACCGTCGCCCGCGGGCGAAAGTACTTTATTGTTAATTTTTCTCTCGTCGCCCCTGGGCGAAAACACTTTCTGTTAATTTTTTTTCACATCGCCCGCGGACGAAAATACTTTCTGTTAAATTTTTTCACGTCGCCCACGGGCGAAAACATTTTCTGTTAAAATTTTTCACATCGCCCACGGGCGAAAGTACTTTCTGTTAAAATTTTTCACGTCGCCCACGGGCGACGATTGTTTTATTACCCCCTATTAACTTCGCCCGCGGACAATGACCCTCTTTTTTCTTTTTACTTTACTTCCACTCCCGGATATGGGCGATTTATCACCTGCGGGGGCCGCCACAAAAGCGATTATAGCACTCTGACGCCACCTTTGTCGGCCGAGCTGACGTGTTGGGCATAGGCCTGCAAAGCCTTGCTTACGGGCCGATGGCGCATCAGCGGTTGCTGCTTACGCAATGCCAACTCTTCATCGCTCAGTTGCACGTTGATGGTGCGACGGGGAATGTCAATCTCGATGATGTCGCCCGTTTTTACCTTGCCAATGTTTCCTCCGGCCGCCGCTTCGGGCGAGATGTGCCCGATGCTCAGCCCGATGTTCCGCCCGAAAATCGCCCGTCGGTAATCAGGGCGCAGGCTTGGCCCATGTGCTTGCTTTTGATGTAAGAGGTGGGGTAAAGCATCTCTTGCATTCCGGGGCCGCCCTTCGGACCTTCGTGGGTAATCACCACACAATCGCCGGGCTTTACGCTGCCGTTAAGAATGCCTTCACAGGCTGATTCTTGCGAATCAAACACCACTGCAGGTCCGCAAAACTGCCACAGCGAGGCGTCTACCCCGGCGGTTTTTACAACACATCCGTCTTGTGCAATGTTACCGAAGAGCACTGCCAAACCACCGTCTGAAGTATAGGCATGCCTCACATCACGAATACATCCCGTAGAACGGTCAGCATCAAGACTGGGCCATCGATTGGCTTGCGAACCCATTTGTGTCGAAAAACGATAGCCCGGCGCACTGTGATAGATGCGGTCTGCCTCCTTGTCTATTACATCGGCGGTGATGTCATACTTTTTTAGCGCTTCGGCCAGCGTAAATCCGTCTATCCGGTGCACAGAACCATCGACAAGACCAACTTTATATAATTCGTTCATAATACCGAGAATACCACCGGCGCGATTGCATTCCTGCACACTGTACTTCTGTGTGTTGGGTGCCAGCATACACAGGCAGGGCGTTTGGCGGCTCAGCCGGTCGATGTCGGTGATGTCAAAATCCACCTCTGCCTCTTGCGCCACTGCCAACAGATGCAAAACGGTATTGGTACTGCCACCCATCGCAATATCCAGTGTCATGGCATTAAGGAACGCCGTGCGCGTAGCAATACTGCGAGGCAACACACTATCATCGCCCTCTTCGTAATAGCGCAGCGCATTGTTAACGATAGTACGTGCCGCTTCTTTGAACAGCGTGATACGATTTTCATGCGTGGCCAAAATTGTTCCATTACCGGGCAGCGACAATCCCATTGCCTCGGTAAGCGAATTCATTGAGTTAGCGGTAAACATTCCCGAACAGCTACCACAACCGGGACACACACTTTGTTCGATCTGCTGCATTTCCTCGTCCGAAACAGAATCGTCGGCTCCGCTAATCATAGCCGTAACCAAATCAGCATTCTGCCCTTTCCACTTACCCGCCTCCATCGGTCCACCCGAACAAAACACAGTAGGGATGTTGAGCCGCATAGCCGCCATCAGCATTCCCGGCGTGACCTTGTCGCAGTTGGAAATACAAATCATGGCATCAGCCTTGTGCGCATTGACCATGTATTCTACTGAGTCAGCAATCATCTCGCGTGAGGGCAACGAGTACAACATCCCATCATGCCCCATAGCAATACCGTCGTCAATGGCAATCGTGTTGAATTCAGCAGCATAACATCCCATATTTTCGATTTCTCGCTTCACCATTTGTCCAACGTCGTGTAGGTGAGTATGTCCAGGCACAAACTGGGTAAAAGAATTAACCACAGCAATGATAGGTTTGCCCAACTGCTCGTATTTCATTCCTCCTGCTACCCACAAAGCTCTTGCACCAGCCATTCTACGCCCCTGAGTGCACACTGGGCTTCGCAAGGGATGCCCCACTTTTGTTTTTGCATGCAAATGTTCGGAAGTATTCATATTGAACGCAAAGATATATAGTTCTTAACGATTATGCAACAAATTATAAGAATAATAACGTAATCAGCTTTAAAAATAAAACTTTTCCGACTATAAATACTACAGATTGAAAGATACAAAAGTGTAATCTTATGCACATATAAGATAAAACATCTTAGCTTTATTGCCATAAGAAGCGGAGCAAATTCGATTTGGTTCCATAGACCGAACTGGGGTAAACTTTATTACAAGTAGTTCCAAAAGAAATAGGAAAAACTTAAAATCGGTTGCTTCCATAGTGCTATTCATCACTTTCGGAGAAAGCCGAACCCTGGAAACCGGATGCAATCTGCATCTGTACAATACCACCAAAGGGCGGAAGATGTTGCAGGGCATTTTCGGCTGTATAAAGATGGGCATGAATGCCTGCAGACAGCAATACGCCGCCATGAGCGAAGACAGCAACACGCTGATAGGAACGCTGACAGATTTCGTCGAGAAAGGCCGACACTCGGACGGCAAGCTGCATAAAACTCTCACCACCAGTGGGTACAACGTGCAAATAATCGTCGTACCAACGTTGCAGATTGGGATCATCGATGTCGTCATATCGTTGCATTTCCCAGCACCCCATGTTCATTTCTTGCAATCGATGATCTAAAACGGGATGAGTAAAACCGCAATAGGCTGCAAGGCGACGGGCTCGAGTAAGAGGTGAAGAAAACACGGCGTCGAAAGGACCAAGGGCAAGAAGCTTGCTACAGGTTTCAGCAGCTTCTTGCTCAAAACTATCAGCTAATGGTACATCTGTTTGTCCGTAGCAGGTACCCGGCGGAACGTCAACACGAGTATGTCTTACAAAAATGAGTTCCATCTGTGGCGGGTAAAGTGAGATTAAACGGGTGTATAAACAAGAGCCGACATCGTGAGGTAAAAACTAAGTTCGACAAGCAGAAAAACCGCGCCACAGCAATCTCCAGTATAGCCTCTCAACCTTTGTGCCATCAGCATATAAAGAGCAAACATCACGAGGCACGGTATAAAGATGAGTAAATCCCAACGCAAAGAAAGTTGCGGTATACTTAGGTAAGTTAGCACAAGCGGCAACATCGGTAGCGTTCCCTGAGCAAAAAGACTAATGCCTGCCCCCACCGTAAAGCGACGGTAAAGATTATGCGCTTTCGACTGTTCTTCAGTACGGGCGTAAGGTAATAGTTGGGTAATCTGTGCAGCAATCATCTTGCTGAACGGATCGGCAGCCAATACCGCTAATGCAGCATAAAACGGACCCAACATATAGAGTGTAGAGAAAAGAAGACCGGTATAAACAATGAGAGCCAGCAGCCCAAACGTGCCCATATGCGAATCTTTCATAATATCAAGGATACGTTGCCGATTATTTCCACCACCACCCACTCCATCGAAAAAGTCAACCAGTCCATCTTCGTGCAAAGCACCCGTGAGCAGCAGTCGGGCAAGCCAGGCTAAAATCAGCGCAATCGAAAACGGAAAGACCATCGATCCAAAGTAGATGATACTCGCCATAACACCTGCTGTGAGCCAACCTGTAAGCGGCCAATATTCTACCACTGACTGATAGGCTTCTTTGGGCGGTTGATAAATTCGCCAAAAAGGCAATCGGGTAAAGAATAGTAGTGCAGCCCAAAAACCACTGTACCATTTAGAAGTATTTATCGATATTCGCATCTTTGAAGTTATTCATTTCATTCATCATTCTGACCGCACTTTCAACGATAGGATAGGCGCAAAGAGCTCCTGTACCTTCACCCAATCGCATGTCAAGATTCAAAATCGGACGGGCGTGCATCAAGCGAAGCATCTCGCCATGCCCATTTTCGCCACTACAATGACCAAAGACAGCATAATCTATCACCGAGCGGTTCAAACGAGAAGCGGCAAAGAGACAGGCTGACATAATAAAACCGTCGACAAGAATAATTTGGCGCAGCTCGGCCGCCCGTAGCATAGCCCCAACAGCCACCACCATCTCAAATCCACCGAAATAGCGAATGATGGTTTCAGCTTTGTTACTCTCTGGCTCTATTGTACAAAAACGGTCTACAGCTCTTGATAAAACGTTGAGTTTATGATTTTTACCCACTTGATTAAGTCCCGAGCCACTGCCGACACATCGATTGAGAGGAAGCTGTCCGAAAAGACTCATCCAAATACTCGATGCCGACGTATTACCAATACCCATTTCGCCAATACATACGATATTGCATCCCTTTTGTTTACATTCATCCACCAATTCAACCCCAATCTCAATAGCTCGATTAAAAGCATCAGTACTCATGGCTGACTCCCAAAGAAAGTTATTGGTACCGCGGGCAATCTTTCTGTTAACAATGTCAGAATATGCCGTAAGATCATGGTCTACTCCAACATCCACGAGGGTTAATTCAAAGCCGTGCTGCCGACAGAACAGATTTACTCCACCTCCGCCACGAGTAAAGTTAATCATCTGCTGCCAAGTAACGGCTCTCGGAGAAACACTTACGCCTTCGCGCTCTATGCCGTGATCGCCTCCCAGCAATAGGTGGCACGGATGAATCAGTTTGGGTGAAAAAGTATGCTGTATCTTGCAAATTTGAAATGCCAACGTTTCAAGCATTCCCAGCGAACCCTTGGGTTTGTTGAGATTATCAATTTTATGGAGAATGCGCCCAGACCATTCATCTTGATGATGAATATTCTCACCCTGCACATCTGTAAGCGGAGTAATATGGAAAGTTCTCATTTACGGGAAGCTCTTATCATGAAACTTATCATTTTATCTTTACAGGTATCCCACTGACCATCAATATTACCTCATCGGCTTTCGATGCGACATACTGGTTCATCCAGCCCTCCAGGTCGGTAAAACGACGCTGAACAATATTTCTACTGACACCGCCACTACCAATTTCGTTCGTAACAAAGATAAAGACTGCTTCTTGTGCAATAAACTTATCAAACTCTGCTTTCAATGCCTCCAACGCCTCATCAACATTAGGTTGCTGCTCGGTAGTTGCATGCTGATTGTAGAAGAAGTTTGTGCACCATAAAGTAATACAATCGATTACTGCCACCTTATTATATATGTTGTGTTTGCTGAGATATTTTTCTTCCTCAATATTGCTCCAAGCCATTCCCCGTCTCTCTTGATGCCGTAGAATACGCTGCTTGAACTCTTCATCCCACACGTGCGCCGTAGCAATGTAGACTGGAGTTTCAGACATACTGAGAGCGAGCTGTTCGGCATACATACTTTTACCCGAACGTTGCCCACCGGTAATCATAATGATTCTCTTCATAACCGCGAATTTACGAAAAAGCTTAGATGCAAGTGGATAATTACAGAGAAATTGAACGATTTTTTAGTTAAAAAGTATATTTTAGACACCCTATTTTACTTATTTATGTTGCAAAATGCGTCTTTTTTTTCGTTTTATTTGGCACTTACAATCTTTTTCTTTTTCTTTGCAGCAGTTTTATCAGCAGATAACACATCTGCCACATAACTATTTAGTGATAACATTTTAGTGATAACATTTATTATTCAATTTATTTAATTTAGAAAACAATGAAAAAGTTATTTACTTTGTTTGCTGCTGCAGCCTTTGCAGCTACTGTTTCTGCACAGACAGTTACAGGAAGCAAAACTTTCGACAATTTCTACATCGGTATTAACGGTGGTGTTGCAACAAAGACAACAGGTGATCACAACTGGTTGAACAACCTCAACCCCAATGCAGGATTGCGCATCGGTCGTTACTTCACTCCGGTGTTTGGTTTCGCAGTAGAGAGCAATGCTTACTTCTCAAACAAACCGGGTAAGTCTAGTGGAACGTTTGTAAGAAACATCAACACCTCTGTATTGGGAACTACGAATTTAAGCAATTGGTTCGGCGGATACAATGGCGAGCCTCGTTGCTTTGAAATCATCGGTTTGTACGGTTTCGGCTGGGGACGCACTTTTAATGCTTACGAACAGGAGAATTTCAACAGCCTAACCTCTAAGGTTGCTATTGACTTTGCTTTCAACTTTGGTTCAAGCAAGCAGTGGCAATTCTACATCGAACCGTCTCTCACTTATAATTTGAATGGTCTTGGTTACAGCGCACTTGAGTATAACATCAACAAGTCGAACGTTCAGCTTAACGCCGGTTTGATCTATAAGTTCAAGAACTCTAATGGTGCTCACAATTTCACATTGGCTCCCGCAGGTCGTGACCAAGCAGAAATCGATGGTTTGAACGCTCAAATCAACAATCTCCGCGGTAACCTCAACGACAAAGATGCACAGCTTTCTGCAAAAGATCGTCAGATTTCCGACCTGAAGAAAGCACTCGATGATTGCAATAGCAAGCCCAAGACTGTTGTTAAGAACATCAAGTCTGAAACTGTCACCAACCTCCAGCCTACTGTATTGTTCCGTCAAGGCAAATCTGTTGTAGACCCTGCACAGTATGCTCCGCTGGAACTCATTGCCGGTTATATGAAGAAGCATCCCGAGGCTAAGGTTGAAATTCGCGGTTATGCATCTCCCGAAGGTAACCCCGAGCTCAATCAACAATTGTCTAATGCACGTGCTGAAGCTGTTAAGGAAGCACTTGTTAAGAGATATAAGATTGCTGCTAGCCGCCTTACCACAAAGGGTATGGGTGTAACTGACGCACTGTTTGAGGAAGTTGCTTTCAACCGTGTTGCTACATTCAACGATAGCTCGAAGGGCGAATAATTCTCCACAAATATACATATAAAGGCATCCCGACATTTTTCTGAATGTCGGGATGTTTTGCATTATAGCGAACTGGTTATCGTTGCAACCTTCCCGAAATCTATAAAAGTCAATAAAATGGATATGGATAAGCTGATCACCAAATTCAAAATCCATAAAATACATTTACCCGAATTTACGCCAGCCTCTTCTCCAAACAGATCTTTAAACTTCTCTATATACTCATTTCTTACCGATGTAAATAAAACAACTCCTTCTATTGCTCCATTTTATAGCATCGGCTCTAATACATCGCGATCGATTATAGTTTTTGTTTGAATAAAGCAGTTTTAAGAACTAAATACATACTACCCACCTTGAAACACAACACAACAGAGGTTTCTTGAAAGTATAATCATTGTTTAACTTATATCCATATCAATTTTCCATCAAACAAACAGTAAACATTTTGCCTTGTGTTTTACCCAAATAACGTTCTTTGTGATATTTTCAATACCCTATAAATAGCCTGTGAGCTATATACAAATACGCCAGTCCGGGATAAGAAAGTTCCCCAAAAGTTAGTAATCTCGCTATTATTTTGTAACTTTATAGTTGAAAATCAACAAATTAAAATTTAAGAATGGAAAGGCTTATTGGGAGGGGTTTCAGAGTAAAATCCCAATGGTAATATTTAGTTGCATTATATCTCTTTTAGGTTGTACCCCCAAAAAGGACAAACGTATTGTAGGTGGAGATATTATAGGACATTGGCGGGCTGTGGACAATGATTACAGAACTGCTACATATGCAAACTTATTCTTTTACCGAGATTCTACAGCTATTTTTGATTGTATCTCAGATACCGTCATGTTTTTGCGTTATAAACTCGTCAAAGACACTTTAATTATAATAGATGGGAATAAAGTATGTACAAAGGATCGCATTCAAACACTTAACTCTAAAGAATTGGTTATAGAAAGTTTGAAAGATTCGGAGTATAAGCAATATTTCATAAGAGACGAAACACCTGGCGAACAGTTTGATAGTTCCTTAGTGAGGAAATTCATATGAATTTATATATTTTGGATATTGCGAACGTTATAACACCGAAGGCGTCCGAAAAACCAAAGGGCCTCTGGGGCAGAGGGACAGCAACCACCCCACGGCTCCCACACAGATAGGGCATGAGCATTACAGCTATGATGCCAATGGTAATCCTACGTTAGTGGAGAACGACAGCCTCAACACCGAACAAAGAATGTATTGGGACGAGGATAACCGACTGATATTTACTATGGATATTATGGGAAAATTTATAAATAGAACAGCAACATCTTTTATGATGTTATTCTTGCTGAACTGTTGCTTTCCTAATTTTGCTCCTCGGAACAAAGGAAGCGAGTGCGTAGATGTTGATAGTGGAAAGTTTGCATTGATTACACAGATTGGTGTTATTGATCAAGAATATCCATATAGCGTTTATTATATTATGAATAATGATTCCGTCTTAGTATGCAAAGGGTATGGAATAAAAATGATAAGAATGGAGGGTGATACCCTAATGATAGATATGGATGGTGAGATATTATACCATCGAGATAAAATAAAAAAATACAGAGTGAAACTATTATCACTAAAATGAGAACAGCATGGTTGTTAGTAATAGACGTTTTCAAAACATTCGTGTCTGGTAAAAATGAATAGAAGGTTTCATCTTCTTTTATTTATCGGCAACAAACGCGTGGTAAGTAAACCCGGTGTAGGCAAGTGCAGCATAACCGCTACAGTCGTGCAAAGTTTGAGAACAATAAGTATAAAGTAAATTATCATGAATAATAGTAGACTACAATTTCTTTTGCGTAAAAACGCAGGAAAAAGGTATATGGCGGAGTATTTAACGGAATTATCAAGACTTATCACTAATAATAAGTTCAGAATATTAAATCTTGAAGAATCTGACATTATATCAAAAAGTATCATGGATAATCATGAAATGCTCCTGTTTAAAATGGATTATTGGGAATGTAGAAATACATTATTTACTCAAAAAGAAAAACTTAAAGGTATTATCACAAAAATTCAATTAGCATATTCTGCTCCTGTTTATATGTCAATAGGGTATTCCGATATGTGTTGTGGGCTTGTCATGATAGAACGAATAAGTCTCTTCAATTCTGATTTTGAATTTAACGATGAACATAGTGGGTTAATTGTGCTTTATGATAAAAGTGCAAGCAATAAATTAGTTATCGACTTCTATGAAGAGGGCTGTACGTGTTTTTATGATTTACAGCTGTTTGGTGAGCAATGGGTGAAATGTAGAGAATAGCAGCATGCAACATCTATTGTTGTTTGCCAGTCTCCTTCATTTAGTATGGCAAAATCTCCTAAGATATGAATGGAAAAGCATATAAAGACTAATGAAAAGGCAGGAAAGAACAATAGGTCTATATTGGGGAATAAATATAGGAGGCAATTTTTACTTATGCACAAATACTTAAATAGCGTATTCTCCTGAAAGACAATAAAAGTTTACCTATCTTAAATTCAAAATAGTAATGAAATATTATGTATTCTTCATCGTTCTCTTAACAATTTGTTCTTGTAATTATAATAAAAAAATGACGCCAATAAGCAATAGACATGATACAATAATTACTTATGACATAGACAACCTTTCCTCGGAAGGTGCAGAAACACATGTGTTATACAAAGGGGGAAAGATAAAAGAGAGTACTGTATACGTATATGGTGCAGGTGGAAAAATGGAGATTAAGTATATTTTTAATCGTAACTTTATCGATGTGCGAGAACAAACTTATCTCTACCAAGACACATCCCTTAACAAAGTTGATACATTAAATGTTATTAGGTATAAGATTGATTATAGAGGACGTGTTGTGGGGAAGAAACTGAGTCAATACGCAGACATATTTGAAGAATTCAAAAGAGCTGTCCCTTTTATTTTGAAATAAAAAGATGTACGGTAAGTTATCTACGACTACGGGCTGCTAAACGAAGTTGTATATCGACAAAACTCTCCAACCGTACGAGCAAAGTTTGAGTTGGTGGAGGTTTTATAGGAAGAAGTGACTATACCCCTGTTGTTAAAGGTTTATTACCTAAACCAGGTGGAACAGGTGGTCTTTATGATCCTCATGTTTTAACACGATACCTTATTCTTATTTACCTCTTTTGTGTCGTCAGTATTTTTTATCCTTCATCTTTTCACCCCTTCACTTTTCGAAAAATTGACCAATTTACAAATGTTAAAACAAAGAAGACTAACCCGAAATGCCTGCGATAGAAGTAAACAAGTAGCCATTTGTTCGCAAATTCGCACGTATTTAGCACTCTCGTATTACATTAACAAACAAATACTTACACATTTAGCATACTGATTTTACTTTCCTTCTACCCTCCACAATACCCTAAAACCGTGTTTTCCAAGGTGTAAAAGCATAGGTTTTAGCACACAAAAGCTATGTTTTTGCTTAATAAAAGCATAGATATTACCCTCCAAAAGCTATGCTTTTAACTTCCGAGCCTTTATTCTTGTCAAAATAAACGTATAGTTTTCTTCCAGAATTGAAATGTTAATTGTCTAGAAAAACGAAAACAAGCAATACCCTGCACTATACCCTTTTGCACCAAAAATCCATAAAATTGACCAATCAAGTTTAATATTTTCCCATCCCGGTGCAAAGCCAACCATCTATCCCCAGCAAAGTACAGGTAGAGTTTTGCAGATTGTTCGCAGAACCACAAAATGCGGTCATCGCCCGAAAGTAGAAGGCCCAAGAATATTTTCCATAAAAAATTAGTAACTTTGTGCGGTTAACAGCAAAGAATGCAGGCATGGAGAAGGGAATTAAAGATAGAGTAAAGAAAGCACTTGACACGTATCTTGAGGCGAACAACCTCAGGAAAACGCCCGAACGCTATGCCGTGCTAAATGCTATTTACAACGCAAAAGGGCATCTGTCGCTCGACGATTTGGAAGTATGTGTTGAGAAAGAATACTTCCGCGTAAGCCGTGCCACGCTTTATAACACCATCCGGCTTTTTATGAAACTGGGACTGGTGGTGCGTCATCGGTTTAGTAGCGGCACACTGTACGAGGCTCGAAAAGATAACGACAACCATTGTCATCAGGTGTGCACAATATGCGGAAAAATTACCGAAGTGCACCTGCCTGAGGTGGCGCAGATGTTTGAAGAAATCAAACTAAAACGCTTTCACAAAAACGGATACATCTTTTATATACACGGTATCTGCACGACGTGTCGCATTAAGCAGAGCCGTTTGAAGAACGATAAAAAAAGAAAGAAACAAGAAAAATAGAATTGATATGAGCACAGGAAAAGTAGACGTCTTGCTGGGACTGCAGTGGGGCGACGAAGGTAAGGGCAAAGTGGTAGACGTTCTTACGCCCCATTACGACGTTATAGCTCGCTTTCAGGGTGGGCCCAATGCCGGTCATACACTCGAATTCAATGGTGAGAAGTATGTTTTACGCAGTATTCCCTCCGGCATCTTTCAAGGCGGAAAAATCAATATCATCGGTAACGGCGTAGTTTTGGCACCCGACTTGTTTATGGCCGAGGCTCAAGAGCTTGAAAAAAGTGGGCACGACCTGAAGCGTAAGTTGCATATTTCAAAAAAGGCGCACCTCATTATGCCCACCCATCGCGTGCTGGATGCAGCCTACGAAGCTGCCAAAGGAAGCGGAAAAGTGGGTACAACAGGCAAAGGAATAGGCCCGGCTTACACCGATAAGATTTCAAGAAACGGACTGAGAGTAGGCGACATCTTTGATGGTTTTGCTGAAAAGTATGCCGCACACAAGGCTCGCCACGAAGCTATTCTACAAAGTATGCACTATACCGACTACGACATCACTGAAGCAGAACAACGCTGGATGGAAGGCATCGATTATATGCGACAGTTTGAAATTGTAGACAGCGAGCACGAAATCAACCATCTGTTGCAGACAGGAAAGTCGATATTGTGCGAAGGGGCACAAGGCACCATGCTCGATATAGACTTCGGCAGCTATCCGTTCGTTACATCGTCAAACACCATTACGGCAGGTGCCTGTACCGGTTTAGGTATCGGTCCGAACAAAATAGGTCATGTGTACGGCATCATGAAGGCCTATTGTACAAGGGTTGGAGCAGGTCCTTTTCCCACAGAACTATTCGATGAAATGGGTAAAAAGATAAGAGATTTGGGGCACGAGTATGGTGCCGTAACGGGCAGAGAACGTCGTTGCGGATGGATAGACTTGGTGGCACTGCGTTACTCAATTATGATTAACGGTGTAACGCAACTGATTATGATGAAAAGCGATGTGCTGGATACCTTTGATACCATCAAGGCTTGCGTGGCGTATAAGCAACGGGGAGAGGTTATAAACCACTTCCCTTACGACATTGAGCACGATATCGAACCTGTTTACGAAACACTGCCGGGATGGAAAACAGATATGACCGGCTTTACATCCGAAGCACAATTCCCCCCGGCTTTCAAGCAATACATCGCCTTTTTAGAGGCACAATTGGCCACACCAATTAAGATTGTATCTATCGGTCCCGACCGTAATCAAACCATTATCAGGGAATAATTCGGGGCACAAAAGACAACTGGCGAATCGGCGAAGCCAACTATCTCATCGACAATTAACCGCCATCAGACAAACAAAAAACAGTAACACATTAAAAACAGAATAAAACATACAATGAATAAACCTACAGTACCCAAAGGCACCAGAGACTTTTCGCCCATAGAAATGGCGAAGCGCAACTACATCTTCAACACCATCAAGGAGGTGTATGCCCTGTATGGGTTCCAGCAAATAGAAACACCGGCGATGGAAACCCTGCAAACCCTGATGGGCAAATATGGTGAAGAGGGAGATAAACTGCTGTTTAAGGTGCTCAATTCGGGCGACTTTATGGCCAAGCTAAGCCTGAAGAGCTGGCCGAAAACAACTCGTTACGCCTGGCATCAAAGCTTTGCGAGAAGGGGCTGCGCTATGACCTTACCGTGCCCTTTGCCCGCTATGTGGTCATGCACCGCGACGAATTGCAGATGCCATTCAAACGTTATCAGATACAACCCGTATGGCGAGCCGACCGACCACAGAAGGGCAGATATCGCGAATTTTATCAATGTGATGCCGATGTGGTAGGTTCTGATTCGCTGCTCAACGAGGTTGAACTGATGCAAATCGTAGATACCGTGTTCAGTAGGTTTAAAATCCGCGTGGTCATCAAGATAAACAATCGGAAGATACTGACGGGAATTGCCGACTACATCGGTGCTCCCGACAAGATAACAGATATTACCGTAGCCATCGACAAGCTCGACAAGATAGGCCTCAAGGCAGTAAATGCCGAACTGGAAGCCAACGGAATTACCCCCGAGAGCATTGCTAAACTGCAACCGATACTGGCCCTTTCGGGCACCAACGAAGAGAAGCTGGCCACCATTGCCCGCACCATCGCCTCGTCGGAAGTAGGATTGAAAGGCGTGGAAGAGACCCGTTTTATCCTCGAAAAGCTGAAAACAACAGGTTTGAACAACGAGATAGAACTCGACCTCACCCTTGCACGCGGGCTGAACTATTACACCGGAGCCATCTTTGAAGTAAAAGCCGTCGACACCCCGATGGGAAGCATTACCGGCGGAGGCAGATACGATAACCTCACAGGTATCTTTGGGCTGCCGGGATTAAGCGGAGTAGGCATCAGCTTTGGGGCCGACCGCATCTACGACGTGCTTAACACGCTCGACCTTTATCCACAAGAAGCCGTCGATGCCACCCGCATCCTCTTCATCAACTTCGGTGAAAAAGAGGCCGACTATTGTCTGCCCATCATCCAACAAGTAAGAACCGCAGGCCTTTCGGCAGAAATTTATCCCGACAGCGCTAAGATGAAAAAGCAGATGAGCTATGCCAACGCCAAGCAAATACCCTTTGTAGCGCTGGCGGGCGACGACGAGATGCAGGCCGGAAAAATTACGTTAAAGAATATGACAACGGGCGAACAAACCCTGCTCACCCCACAACAACTTATAGAAAGTATCACCTAAACGGGGCTAACGGCAGTCGGTTACTGTCTGCACAAATACACGCCCCATAACAACTATATATATTATGGCAAAAACAGAATTGTATAACCGGCTGCGTAATCGCGGCGTAAGGCCATCGACTCAACGGTTGGCCATCATGGAGTATTTGCTTACTCACTATACACATCCTACGGTAGACGACGTGTTTCAAGGTCTTTCACCCACCATCAAAACATTGAGCCGCACCACTGTGTACAACACCCTGCGTATGTTTGCAGAACGTGGACTGGCACAGATGATAACGATAGACGATCATCGAGTGTGCTACGACGGTAACGTTAGTCCGCACGTACACTTCTTTTGCAACGTATGCAACAAGATAATCGACCTTCACGACATCGAGGCTCCCTATATTTCAGCCCCCTTTGACGTAGCCGATAATCTGGTGTACGAGGCCCAACTCTACTACAAAGGTGTGTGCAAAGCGTGCAGACAGAAAGGCACGGCGCATTAGAACGAAACGAAAGTGAGGTCCGGAGAAACAAGACGACATAAAGACAGGTTCGGCTTCGTGGTACATCTACTCCTAGGACAGACGTTATCTAGTCCTACTTCAGATAGCATCTAGTCCTACTTTAGATGACGTCTAGTCCTACTTTAGATAGATACCGGGTCTGCTTCCGTCAAATAAAGGTCGAATTATCATTAGGTAAAGGGGCAGTATTTCATAATCCCCCCTTACACCTTAATTTATATATATACGCGTAAAAAGAAACTTTACAACGAATGAACATCGCTGATATATTGAAACAACTGAAAGCCTTTGCCCGACAAGATGGGGCCATACTCTTTGCCGTATGGACGGCAAGCTTCTTTGCCACATTGCTGCTTCCGCAATCGCCGTGGGGCAATCTGCTGGCACTGTCTACTCCCTTTGTAGTGGCATGGCGGCTACGCAGGTTCAGAGACGATGCTCTCGAGGGCGTTATCTCGTTTCGCCGAGCGTTGGCTTACACGTGGTACACTTTCTTTTATGCCGCCATAGCCTTTGCACTGGCCCAATATCTTTACTTTCAATTCTGGGACAACGGTACGCTGTCAAACTTCATCATGCAATCTATCAGCGCGTTAGGCCCGATGTATGCCGATATGGGAATGAAAAAAGAAGAGCTCGACGAAGCCGTGAAGCTGCTGACAGAACTAAGTCCCATACAGCTGTCTTTTCTTTTCCTGATGCAAAATCTCTTTATCGGCCTGCTGCTGGGGCTGCCCATTGCGGCAATATGTACCCGTAGCATAGCGAAACAAAGGTGATAAACAAGCTTATAGCTAATAAATAAATAGAATTTAAACAAGATAATAAGGATGGATATTTCTGTAGTAATACCCTTGTACAACGAAGAAGAATCGCTACCCGAATTGTATGCGTGGATTGAGCGGGTGATGAAAGAACGGGGCTTTTCATTTGAGGTTATCTTTGTCAACGACGGCTCTACCGACCGCTCGTGGCAGATACTCAAAGAGCTGAGCAACGGCTCTGAACAGGTGAAAGGTATCAAGTTTCGGCGCAATTACGGTAAAAGTCCGGCACTGTTCTGTGGTTTTAAAGAGGCACAGGGCGATGTGGTGATAACGATGGATGCCGACTTACAAGACTCGCCCGACGAAATTCCCGAACTCTATCGGATGATAACTCAAGAAGGCTACGACTTGGTTTCGGGTTACAAACAGAAGCGTTACGACCCGTTATCGAAAACCCTTCCGACCAAACTGTTTAACGCAACCGCTCGCAAAATAAGCGGTATCAGAAATCTGCACGACTTTAACTGCGGACTAAAGGCTTATCGCAAAGAAGTTATCAAGAATATCGAAGTGTACGGCGAGATGCACCGTTACATTCCTTATCTGGCCAAAAACGCCGGATTTGATAAGATTGGCGAAAAGGTAGTACATCATCAGGCACGCAAATACGGTAGTTCGAAGTTTGGATTTAACCGTTTTTTCAATGGTTATCTCGACCTCATTACATTATGGTTTCTCAGTAATTTCGGTAAAAAGCCAATGCACGTGTTCGGGCTATTAGGTTCGGTGATGTTTCTTATCGGCTTTATTGCCACGCTTTTGCTGGGTATCGACAAATTGTATTGCCTTACACAGGGCATTCCGCAACGGCTGATTACCGACTCGCCTTACTTCTTTATCTCGCTAACGATGATGTTAATAGGTACGCAACTCTTTCTGGCAGGCTTCCTGGGCGACTTAATCAGTCGCAATTCTCTAAGTAGAAACGATTATCAAATTGAGGAGGAACTGAGATGCGGAAAGTAATCTTCGGTTTGCTGGCTATGCTTTTGATGGCGACAGCCTGCTCGTCGATAGACTGCCCCATCAACAACAGAGCTTATACCAAGTATCGGTTGCAGGGCAATGTCAAAACTCTTACCGACACACTGACCGTATTAACCAAACGACAAGACGGTCAAGACACCATTCTGCTCAATAAAAGTGTGGGCAAAGACAGCTTCGAACTGCCAGTGAGCTATATTCGAACGGTAGACGAACTGTATTTCGCGCTGACCAACAAGCTGAATCAAACCACACGCGACACGGTGCGGATAACGAAGACAAACTATCCACACTTCGAATCGGTAGACTGTCCGCTGGCTTACTTTCATACCATCACGGGGGTAAGCACAACCCTGCATAATATCGATTCTATCGTAGTTAACAGCTCAAACGTTACTTATGATATATCTCAACCCCATTTCTACATCTATTTCAAGAGCGGTCATTAGTGTGTGTCTGTTGCTTTCTGCTGTTGCAGGAAAGGCACAAAAGCCCAAGCGTTTTACTCCCGAAGCCGACACGATAGCTCTATTTCGAGGCTTTCAGGTAATGGCCGATGTAGTAGGTCCGATACAGCGGGCCCTAAGTGATTATGGACAATACGAGGGTGCCTTACGATTGAACCTTCGGGATAAGTACTTCCCTATTGTCGAGATAGGTTACGGAACGGCGCATCATACCGACGACCCCATCACCCATATCAGCTACAAAGCGTCGGCACCCTACGGCAAGATAGGAATGGATGTAAACATGCTGAAGAACAAACACGATATTTACAGGGTGTATGTGGGCGGCAGATACGCTTTTACGTCTTTTCAATACGACGTTGCCAACACATTGCTGAAAGACCCTGTATGGAAAGAACCTGCGCCTGTTGACATTTCGGGAGCAAAGGCTTACTGTCATTGGGCAGAGTTAGTATTCAGCGTTGACGCCAAAATATGGGGTCCAATACATCTAGGTTGGTCGGCCCGTTATCTGCGTAGGCTATTTCACGACGACGGCGAAGCTGGTAAAGTATGGTACGTTCCGGGATTTGGTAAGATGGGTGGTTCGCGTCTTACCGCCACGTTTAATGTTATGCTGGAGTTTTAACCCGTCATAATAGGCCTCGCGTCTACCCTCAACCGGTACATCATTAACACCAATCAAGACATCATCTCTGCCACCCAAACCCCTCATCACTCATCAGCCGGAACTTTAACCCCTCATATAAAAAGAACGGAAAATGAATATATCCGACAGAAAAAAACGCCTGTTGTGGCAAGTTCCCTTTTTATGCTTTCTCATTGCAGGCACCGTTTACATTATTCGTCAGCAGCAAGATGCGCCCTATCAGCACAACAGGGGCGCCATCTTCGGCACCACCTACCACATTGCCTATCAAAATAGCGACAATCTGCAAAAAGAAATTCTAGGAGAACTGAACAAGGTAGATGCCTCACTGTCAACATTTAACAAGCATTCGATTATATCGCGAATCAACCGAAACGAATCGGTTGAGCCCGACGAAATGTTTCTCGAAGTATTTCAATTGGCCGAACAAATATCGAAAGAAACCGATGGTGCCTTCGACATCACCGTTGCACCGCTGGTCAACGCGTGGGGTTTTGGCTTCAAAACTGGTGCAAGACCCACCCCAAACACCATCGACAGTCTGCGTCGCATCGTAGGTTTTAACAAAGTGAGCTACAGCAATGGGCGCATCAAAAAGCAAGATCCGCGTATAATGCTTGACTGCAGTGCCATCGCAAAGGGCTTCGGTAGCGATGTTGTGGCACGCTATCTGCGCTCAAAAAACATCAAGAACTTTATGGTAGAGATTGGAGGAGAGATTGTGGCAAGCGGAATTAGCGAGAAACGATTACCGTGGAACGTGGGTGTAGCCAGACCCACCGACGACTCACTCAACATCAATCAAGAACTGCAAGCCGTGCTCAGCATTACCGACAAGGCAATGGCAACAAGCGGAAACTACCGCAAATTCTACTACAAAGACGGCAAAAAATACGCTCACACTATTGACCCAAGAACGGGTTATCCCGTGCAACACAATATTCTTTCTGCTACCGTGCTGGCAAATAATTGCGCCACCGCCGATGCTTACGCCACCGCTTTTATGGTGATGGGACTGGAAAAGGCCCAACAACTGATTGAAAACCATCCCCGCATACAAGCTTATCTGATTTACACCGACCCACAAGGCACAACAAAGTATGGTTCTCGCCCGCGCTAAAAGATAAAATACAAAACTGATGGGCCACCTGCAACTGTACGAAAAATTACTCGAACTACCCCTCTTTCAAGGTATGAGCCGAGACGATCTCGACACCGTCGTAGGACAAACACGCTTTAATTTTGGTAAGTTTCGTCCCGGCGAAGTCGTTGCTAAAGCCGGAACCGAATGCCATCACATCCTTTTTCTGCTCACCGGGTCACTCACCGTAGAAAGTAAAGCTGACGACTACAGCTACACCTTTATCGAAGATATTGCTGCACCGCACATGCTGCAGCCCGAGTGTCTCTTCGGTATCTCGCCCCGCTACACACGCACCTACATCGCACGCGATGACTGCAGTTTTATCACGCTGAGTAAAACTGAAACGCTCAAACTTACCGACGACTTCATCATCTTCAAACTCAACTTGCTCAACATCATCTCCACCCGCGCCCAAAAAGCAGCCCAATGCCCGTGGCGACCCAATGTTACCGATCTGAAATCTCTCATTTACCGCTTTTTCTCCACCCACTGTCTGTATCCCGCCGGACATAAAACGGTAGTTATCAAAATGGTAAAGCTGGCCGAAGAACTCAACGACAGCCGACTCGATATTTCACGAGCCCTCAATCAAATGCAATCTCAAGGTCTTTTACAACTCTATCGTGGCCGGATAATAATACCCAAACTTGAGCTGCTAAAATAAACCGGCACAACAGAAAACAGGATATAATTTTACGTTAATTTGATGTGAATTTCTGGCATAAGCGACAAAAAAAAGATAGGGGGCGGTCATACGGTTGCCCCTTCTTCATGACCGTTTACGATTAAAGGGACTAGAAGAAACGACATATTAAAAGCCTCCTATCGAATTAACCTCTTGGTGTTAGTAGTGAAGTTTTACCTTATATATTTTGATATGACCTAATCAATGTAATGTGTACGATTATTGCCGAAAAGGCAGTAACTTTACCGCAGCGATTAATATCAGGGCATTGGCTGCTACCTCTCATGGGTAGATACCACGTGGTAGGTAAACAGAAGGCCAATCATCCCCTTCTTTTTCAATGTCGCCCCATTATCAACAACATGAACATTCAAGAAGTATTAGCAAGAAAAGGAGCACAAAAGGTTACCGAAATACCCCATGATGTGCTCGCTCTACTTAATGCCGGTACGATACCAACCGTAAATCTCACCGAATGGTTGGCAGTAGACCATTCGCAACTAGTAAAGAGTGTCTTTCCCTCAATGGGTATTGATGCAACAATGATAAACGAAGTGGTTGTAGAAATCAGTCGCCAAAAGAAACCTTCAACGATGAATGTGATTAAAGTCGTTGGCTCGTTTTTGCATGAAAATTATGCGAACACACCCCAGTACACAACGCTCTTCCAACAATTAAGTATGCACTTGTCTGACTCGGTGCGTTGCTATGCCTGCTATTTTGTGGCTTTTAATTCCACTATACCCTTGGCTGATAAACTAAGTTTGTTGAAACCATTGGTGGCCGACAATCATTTTGGTGTTCGTGAAGTGGTTTGGATGGGATTACGACCAGAGATGAGCGATAACTTGAACATCTGTATCCCACTGATGGCCCAATGGGCAGAGAGTGATAATCCCAACATACGCCGTTTCAGTTGTGAAGCATTGCGTCCGCGTGGTGTTTGGTGTATGCATATAGAAACGTTGAAGGAGACTCCTGAGATATACTTACCTGTGTTAGAGAAGTTAAGGACCGACCCTTCTAGATATGTTCAGGATAGTGTAGGAAATTGGCTAAACGATGCTAGCAAGAGCCGTCCCGACTTTGTTGCGGCGGTGTGTGAGCGTTGGGAAAAGGAAAGTCCAATAAAAGAAACACAATACATCATCAAGAAAGCTTCACGCTCCATAAAGGGCAAGTAAATAGGAATTAACTACATCTCTTTTGTATGCAGGAAAGGGTTAGCTTGGCCTATACGATTGAAGACGTGGTTGTTTGCATTC
This sequence comes from Hoylesella saccharolytica JCM 17484, assembly GCF_000614205.1. Lineage (GTDB taxonomy): Bacteria > Bacteroidota > Bacteroidia > Bacteroidales > Bacteroidaceae > Prevotella > Prevotella saccharolytica. The sequence goes on along the minus strand of NZ_BAKN01000004.1, from coordinate 53,894 downwards.
CATATTTATCTCATTATGCATCCTCTGCATAGCTTTTGAAAACCGTTCAAATGGCTCTTGTTAAACGTCTTTTAATTAACGGGCGTGTTACAGTTATTTTGTACTCGTGTTACATGTTATGTATCTGAGGATAAATGCAAGAAAAAGGTTGATTTATGTGTACGCTTTCAAACAAAAGTGCACAACATACATACTTATACTCAAATAATATAAGAAGATGTACAGTAAGAGCCATGAAGAGCCACAAAAATGATATGATAAATTAAATGAAATAGGGATATATTATGTATATCCCTACTCTTTTCTCGTTACTTATCACGTAAAATACCCAACGAGAGAAATTAATAACTGCCCTTTCCCTCCAGATAATTTCCCTTACTCAGGAAAATTAGCGGGAGCTTAAATACAGCATCTACGTTTTCTACCCCTTTACCTTTTCACTTTTAACAAGATACTCGGCTATCTGTACGGCATTAAGCGCGGCACCCTTGCGTATCTGGTCACCACTAAGCCAGAAAGTCAATCCGTTTTCATCGGCTAGATCTTTGCGGATGCGGCCCACGTAGATATCATCTTTACCCGCCGTATCAAGTGGCATGGGATAGATGTCGTGCGCAATATCGTCTTTCAGTTGGCATCCTGGAGCAGTAGCAATGGCACGACGTGCCTCTTCTACCGAGATGGGACGTTCTGTTTCAATCCACACACTCTCCGAATGCGACCGCAACGAACTTACCCGCACACAAGTAGCCGAGCATTTAACATCGGTGTGCATAATCTTGCGTGTTTCGTTGAACATCTTCATCTCTTCCTTAGTATATCCTGTTTCGGTGAACGCGTCGATACGGGGAATAACGTTGTAGGCCAGTTGGTAAGGAAACTTACTAACGGTGGGTTGGGTTCCAGTCATCAATTGGCGGTATTGCTCTTCAAGTTCGGCCATGGCTGCGGCACCAGCTCCACTAGCACTTTGATAACTTGATACGCGTATGCGCTTGATATGCGAAAGACGCTCGAGAGGCTGCAAAACCACCACCATCATAATCGTGGTACAATTGGGATTGGAAATGATATTACGCGGTCGGTTCAGTGCATCTGCGGCGTTACATTCGGGTACCACGAGCGGCACATCAGGGTCCATCCTGAAAGCGCTCGAATTATCAATCATTACAGCTCCGTGCTTGGTAATAGTGGGTGCAAACTGACGCGAGATGTCTCCGCCTGCCGACACAAAAGCAATATCAACACCACGAAAATCATCGTTGTGCTGTAGCGGTTTTACCACACATTCTTTGCCTTTAAAGGGGTATTTTTTGCCTGCACTTCGTTCTGAACCGAAGAGAAGCAGTTGATCAATAGGAAAATTTCTCTCTGCCAAGATACGCAGGAACTCTTGTCCAACAGCTCCGCTTGCGCCTACAATAGCTACTTTCATCTGCTTATACTTTAATTTAATCTGCTTAGATTCTTTATGAATATCGGCATTTACTTTAATAAATTTAATGCATTTACACTGCAAATGTACAACTTTCCGCCTTGACGCACCTCGCAACTGATATTTTTTTTGCACCTTTGCACTAATAAAATCAGACCTCGAGAGAATGTATTCGTATTTTCCCATTACCGATCCAACACTCATCTTCTTTATCGTGATGCTGATCGTTTTGCTGGCTCCCATCGTTATGGGTAAGTTACGCATTCCCCATATCATCGGCATGGTTCTGGCGGGTGTAATTGTTGGCGAATATGGTTGAACATTCTGAAACGTGACGATTCGTTTGAACTTTTCGGACGGGTGGGGCTTTATTACATTATGTTCCTTGCCGCACTTGAAATGGATAGCTCAGCCCTAAAACGCGACAAGTATCGATTTATCGTTTTCGGTCTAGCCACTTTCGTCATACCTTTTATTCTTATCTATATTCTCGGCACATCGATACTTCATTATTCGGCTGCAGCATCTCTGCTTTTAGGCAGCTTGATGGCTTCAAACACGCTCATCGCCTACCCCATCGTAGGCCGATACGGTTTACAACGCAACCCGAGCGTATCTCTAAGTGTAGGTTCTACTATGATTTCGTTGTTTCTGGCGCTAGTGGTACTAGCAATGACGGTAGCCTCACACAATGCCGGTAGCAACACGTTGTTTTGGTTACTATTTGTACTGAAAGTCGTAGCTTTCTGTACAGGAATGACTTTTTTTATACCACGCATCACCCGTTGGTTTCTCCGGCGTTACAGCGATGCCGTGATGCAGTTTATCTTTATCATGGCGGTGCTATTTATGAGCGCATCACTCTCTGCCTCGATTGGTTTAGAGGGTATTTTCGGTGCATTTCTATCCGGTCTCATCCTCAATCGCTATGTACCACGATTATCTCCGTTAATGAATCGCATTGAGTTTATCGGAAATGCTATCTTCATACCTTATTTTCTTATTGGTGTGGGTATGCTGATTAATCTGTGTTTGCTTTTTCAGGGCAGAGGCATCATCTGGACCGTTGTGGCTATTACCGCTGTTGGAACACTGGGCAAGGCAATTGCTGCTTATATCACTAGCTGGAGATTTAAGATGCCGCACCCATCGGGACACATGATGTTCGGACTAACTTCGGCTCATGCGGCGGGAGCTATCGCGATCGTAATGGTGGGAATGCAGCTCGAAGTCTCGCCAGGCCAGTACCTCATGACCGACAACATGCTTAATGCTGTTGTTATTATGATTTTGATAACGTGCATCATCTCTTCGGTGATAACAGAGAACGCCGCAAAGACTTTTATTCTCAGCGGTAAAAATATTCCTGCCGACAAAATGCTCGGACAAGATGACGAGAATATTCTTATACCCGTCAAATATCCAGAATATGCCAACAGGCTGATCAGTTTGGCTGTTATGATGCGTAATTCTAAACTCAATCGCGGATTGATTGCCCTGAACTTGGTATATGACGACGAAAATATGCGAACTAATCAGGAACGAGGACAACAGTTGCTCGATCAGGTATCGAAATATGCTGCCGCCACTGACGTGAGAATGCAGACGCAAGTGCGCATCGCAGCTAATATCGCCAACGGTATCAAACATGCTTTCAACGAGTTTCACGCCTCTGAAATTATTATCGGATTGCATAGCCACAAGGAGATCTCACCGAAATTTTGGGGACAATTTCACCAAAGCCTCTTCAACGGATTAAACCGACAAATCATCATGGCACGCCTCAATCAGCCATTGAATACCATTCGGCGCATACAAGTAGCCGTTCCGTCAAGAGCGCAATACGAACCAGGATTTTATAGATGGCTGGAAAGACTAGCGCGCGTGTACGGAACCTAGAATGTAGAATTGCTTTCCATGCCCGACAAGATACCCTGAAACTAATCGATGAATATATCCAGAAGCATCATGCAAGTATTCGGGCAGAATATCTCATAATGAGCCATTGGAACGAGCTGCCATTTTTAGCGGCAACCATTGCAGCAGATCATTTGTTTGTCGTTATCACTGCCCGCAAAGGGACGGTGAGTTACAAAGCAGCCTTAGACCATCTTCCAGAAGAGATGACCCAACACTTTTCAGGGGCTAATCTGATGATTATCTTTCCTGATCAATTCGGAGACAACGGTGACCGACTAACATTTGCCGAGCCCCAACATACTGAAGCAACGAGTGCTTACGAGGCGGTGGGCAACTGGATGAGAAAGCTAAAAAATTCATCAACACATCCCTTCAACAACTAAAACAACAACTCATCAACCACATGATTACAATCAAGTCAATTACCAAAAGCTTCGGTTCATTACAAGTACTAAAAGGTATCGACCTACACATTGACAAGGGCGAAGTTGTAAGCATTGTAGGCCCCAGCGGAGCCGGAAAGACTACACTTCTGCAAATCATAGGAACTCTGGACCGACCTGACGGTGGCGAAGTGGAAATAGACGGAGTAAAGATCGGTGGTCTGTCAAGCAAGCAATTAAGCAACTTCCGCAATCAGCACCTGGGATTTATCTTTCAGTTTCATCAGTTGTTGCCCGAGTTCACTGCACTTGAGAACATTATGATACCGGCTTACATTGCAGGGACTAAAAAGAACGAAACGCTTAAAAGAGCAAAAGAATTACTCAATTTTCTGGGACTTACTGACCGCGCCGCTCATAAACCCACCGAACTTTCAGGCGGAGAAAAACAGCGAGTGGCCGTAGCAAGAGCTCTCATCAACCAACCATTGGTTATCCTTGCCGACGAGCCTTCGGGAAGTCTTGATACCCAAAATAAGGCTGAACTGCATCAGCTTTTCTTTGATTTACGCGACAAATTTGGGCAAACCTTCATCATTGTTACTCACGATGAACAACTGGCACAACTGACTGATCGCACCATCATCTACGTGATGGGATCGTGGAATATATATAAAGGTAACAGAACCGAAGACACCTAAAATATTCCAAAAGGAAGATATTACAAAAAATACCCCAAGACTCTACAAAAGACACAAAATGACAACAAAATCAAACTGATGATGAAAAAGAAAACATTTGCTTTTATACTTGCCTCCATCTTACTCGTCAGTGGTTCGTGCAGCTCGCACCACATGCTTACAGGCATCGAGCGAAGCAGAATATTAATTGATCAACGCTACGACGCCACTACTGATAAGAGTGCAACCGCCTTTCTAACTCCCTACAAACATAAAGTAGACAGCATGATGGCACCCGTTGTGGCCCGATCCAACCAATATATGGCACCGGGCAGACCCGAAAGCCTACTCTCCAACCTGCTGGCAGATGTTTTAATGGTTGCAGCCCAACCTTTCAACGAGCAGCCTGACTTTTCCGTTTACAACATCGGCGGAATGCGCGCCGCCATCGCCAAAGGCGACATCACCGTGGGCGATGTGCTAAACGTAGCACCTTTTGAAAACAAAATTTGCTTTGTAACACTCACTGGCAGTAAAGTCCTCGAACTTTTTGAACAAATAGCCCATCGTGGAGGAGAAGCCGTAAGCAGCACTGTAAAAATAGTGATAACCCACGATGGAAAACTAAAGCAAGCCACTATCAACGGTAAAAAGATCAACTCTGAAGCGCAATATCGTATAGCCACCATCGATTATGTGGTACAAGGAAACGACGGAATGAAAGCTTTCATTCACGGAACCAACCTCATCTCGCCGCAAACGGAAAATAACAACCTACGCAACATTATCACGAATTACTTTCGTCAACTTTCGGCACAGGGAAAAACTGTAACCAGCCAACTCGACGGACGCATCAGTATTGCACCCAACGAATAAACACCTCAAAACAAAATAATGAAACATAGATATATCTTCACCCTGACCCTCTGTTTACTCGCCCTCACAGCAACAGCACAGAAAAGACTCATTATTCTTCATACCAACGATACGCACAGTTGCATCATGCCCCTTAGCGAACACCTCGCCGATACCATGCTAGCTGGTAGAGGCGGTTTCTTACGCCGATTAGAAATGATTAAACAAGAGCGCAAAAAATATCCCGATTTACTCTATTTCGACAGCGGTGACTTTTCACAGGGTTCGCCTTACTATACATTATTCAAAGGTGACGTCGAAGTAGAACTAATGAACCGAATGGGATGCGATGCCGCCACTATCGGCAATCATGAGTTCGACTTCGGTATGGAAAATATGGTACGAATCTTTAAAAAGGCAAAATTCCCCATTCTTTGTGCTAACTACGATTTTACCAGTACACCACTCCAAGGCCTCATCAAACCCTACACCATCATCCGCCGCAGAGGTATAAAAATCGGTGTCTTCGGCATTGGCCCCAAGCTCGAAGGCCTTGTACTGACCCATAACTATGGCAACGCTAAATACCTAGACCCTGCAGCCACGGCTCTTCGCGTGGCAACGATGCTCAAAGAGCAAAAAAAGTGCGACATCGTGATATGTATCTCACATCTAGGATGGGATTTGGGTGGCGACGATGACAACCGAATGATTTCCCGCTCGCGCAATATTGACCTTGTGCTAGGTGGCCACTCACACACCTATTTTACCGAGTTGATGTACGAAAAAAATCTTGATGGCAAGCCCATTCCTGATGACCAGAACGGAAAAAATGCCATCTACGTGGGCAAACTGGTGCTAGAATTTAAATAATAGCCGTCCAAGCAGACGGAAGAAGAGTAAATTAATAAAAAACTATCTTCCGCGCAGGAGGATGGACAAAAAACTGCGAAGAACCACTTTCAGACGAAGTGAAAAGAGAAAAATGCAAAAAAACAGATTTCCAATTGCTCGAAAATCCGTTTTTCTCTTCCAATAAGCTGCCAACTAACGGAACAAGGGGACAAATCAAAAAGCCGGTTTTCAAACCCTCTCAGTATTACCAGCCGATGGTTAATCCCACGGAAAAGGCAGGTTTATCTTTGTAATAGATGCGTGAGCCGCCCAGCGTAAAGGTGGAAAAAGGTGCATAATGCGCAGCGGCATAAACACCGAAATGCTCACTGAAATGATAACGTGCACCACAACCCAAGCCTACGGTTTTAAGGCCTGCCGATATGCCAGTATAAACATCGAACTTGGAAGGGAGTTTGAAAACTTCTGACCAATGAAAATTCAATCGAAACGATATATCGTAGGCGTCAAGAAACTTCCCATCTTCGTCGGGCTTTTCGCCGGTAAATAGAGCTGTTACTTGCATACCCCATGAAAAATAATCGTTAAAACCTTCTTCGTAACCCAGCTCTACTCCAGACAGACTGCCAATTTGTGAATAACCCGCTGACAATCTGTGGTCGTCGGCACCATCGAATGCTTGTGCCCGAACCTGCTGCGAAGCAAACAGGATAACTGCAATAATGAGAAGCAGCCTAATAGAAAATACATTTTTCATAATGAAGAACTATACCCAGAGTCCCCTAAGAGAGGACTTCTACGGGTTATTTTTATAATTAATAATTATTTAATGGTATACTTAGTGATAGAAAATACTTTGCGGCGTTCGCCAGTTTCTTTATTTTTTACGACTTGCGTACCATATACAATGAAATTGTCATCATACCAATGAAGCGAGTTCGAACTATTCACCTTCTTCACCGTTTCATCGGCATCGGCTGTTTCCAGCCGCTCGGTCTTACGATCTTGCAGAATGGTTCCATCACTATTTTTGAAGAGTTTAGACACTAGCCATTTTCCATCGGTAAAAATTAGCTTCACATCTTTTCCCATCATCGTACCCGATATAAAACGTTTTACATACATCGGCAGGCGATCGGGTTCCATCTTGAAGCAGTTGTCCCAAAGAAGATTTCCTTGTTCATTAAACTTAGCCAGCACAGCGTGCGTGTATGCATAGCCATTAAAGGTCGTCGTTACAATGTTACCCATACGCGTGGTGGTATAGGTGGGAAAATAAGCCTCGCCGAGATAGAAATAGTCGGTACCGTCGGTCATGATATGATGTGATGCCATGAGATACTTCAGCGAATATTCCTTACCCGCCTTTTCTGCTCTTTCTTTCTTGCGCTCTACTCGGGCCTTGCGACGATCGCTCATATAATCGGTAAAATTTTTCAGATCTAAGAAGTTGTAGAATTTAATGTTCTTAAACTGCCAATCAGCGAGCTGAGCAAAGTAAATACCCTGCGCACCGTCCTTCTTTGACCTACTGTAAGTACCCGTAGCAAAATATTTATCGCCTGCTTTAGATACGGAGATCGTAATCAATCTTTCGGGGATATCTTTGGTAAGATTGGTTTCTCCCAATTGGTTTCCCTGCATATCGAGTCGCACAAGATAAATCTCCTCTTCTACTTTTACCAGCGCATAGATGATACCATCAATGATCGTATTTTCCATAAGGAAAATCTTGCGGTCGCGTACGCCATTGAAGTGAATATCGGCAAACTTGCTACTTCCCGTTTTCAAATCAATGATACCGATGCGCTCCATCTTTTTCTGCGTAGAGCTAAACACCATCATTCCGTTGGTAATTATCAAGTCACGCATTGATCCCTTGCGAGTATATTCGCTATCGGTAACCTTTGTCTTGCGTGTTTTCAAGTCGAATGCCAGCACAGAGAAACTGCCATCACGCGCGCGAAGAATGCAATAATTCACACCGTTTTCATAGATGGCATCGTAGATATACATTCCTTTGTCTACGAGCATTGAGTCGGCAAAAAGAAACTTCATTTCAGTAGAATAATATTCGGTTTTAAAATACCGCTTTCCGTTTTCAGAATCTTTCGCCATAGAATAAATCAACAATCCCCTGTTGCCGAGGGCACTGATAAACTGATCCTCATAATCGCCACGAGTAGAATATTCTATGCGACCCGTAACCTGTGCACATACACTTTGAAACTGAAGCATAACGCCATCAGCGCAAAAACAAATGCTTTCATAAGTAAAAAAATATTGAATGAAATTGTAAGTAGATATAATGCTGTTTCACTTGCCTTTTTGTAAAAGAGACTTTCTTAACTGATACAAAATTATAATAAATTTAAAGTACAAACAAACTAATATAACAAAAAAGCGTGCTTCATATTAAAACTATTCCTCGCCACGTAGAGTTCGCTCGGCGTTGCGCACTCGTTCCTGCGTAGGAGAATCTACCCCTCCAAGAGTATAGTGAATACCGAGTTTCTCCCATTTATAAACGCCCATGGCATGATAAGGCAGCACCTCGATGCGCTCAATGTTACGTAGCGTAACGAGGAATTGTCGCAACCGATACAAATAAGCATCGTCGTCGGTGATGGTGGGAACCAGGACGTGACGAATCCATACAGGCTTGCTGATGTCAGACAGGTACCGGGCACAATCAAGAATATTCTCATTACCCCAGCCTGTAAGCCGTCTGTGTCCCTCATTGTCGATATGCTTGATGTCGAGCAATACGAGATCGGTATACTTCATTAACTCTTCAAACTTCGAAAAGAATGGTTCGTTTCGGGTAAAGGGCTGCGCGGAAGTATCAAGACAGGTATGAATACCCTGGGCTTTGGCCTTGCGAAAAAGGTCAAGCATAAAATCAAGCTGCAACAATGCTTCACCGCCACTCACAGTAATACCACCCGTTTTTCCCCAATAGGTACGATAGCGCAATGCCTGTGAAAGCAAGTCGTCGGCAGTGCGCAGGTCATCGGAATGCTCATCCCACGTGTCAGGATTGTGACAATAGCGGCACCGCATTTTACAGCCTTTCAAAAAGATGATAAATCGAATACCAGGTCCGTCTACAGAGCCAAATGATTCTACCGAGTGCACTCGTGCGCGAGGCACATCTTCGGTAAATCCAGCCTGCTCATAGTTAAGAGTTTGAGGCTGCTCGCCGCCATTGTTTTCTTCCGCTTTTGGAGCGAATATATCGTAAACTTCCATACCTTTCTTCACTTAAATTACATTTTAAATATCAATCGAAATATACGCCGAGACATCCGGCTCTCTTTCCTTACGTCAAGCTGCTCGTTAATACTTTTTAAAACATTTAATTTTGGAGAACTTGCCCACCATTTGGGAAAAAGAAAGAAAAAGTCCTCTCACGTCATCTGAGAGGACTTTCTGTTAAGATAATCGTTTCGTTCGTCTCCCACTATGCCAACTTTTCATGTGCCTGACGCGCGATAACATCAAGTTGCTGCTCACGAGTGAGGTCGATAAACTTCACGGCGTATCCACTCACACGGATGGTGAAGTTGGCGTACTCTTCTTTCTCCGGATGCTCCATACAATCGATCAGTTTTTCTATCCCGAAAACATTCACATTTAAATGGTGTGCGCCCTTGTCGAAGTAGCCATCCATCACGCCCACAAGGGTATTTACACGCTCCTCTTCAGTATGTCCAAGGGTACTTGGGGCGATAGTCTGCGTATTGGAGATACCGTCAAGAGCGTACTCATAGGGTAACTTAGCCACAGAGTTGAGCGACGCCAGCAAACCGTTTTTCTCGGCTCCGTAAGAGGGATTGGCGCCCGGAGCAAGGGGAGCTCCAGCTGGTCGACCATCAGGCATATTGCTGGTATACTTTCCATAAACCACATTCGAGGTGATGGTAAGGATACTTGTTGTAGGCTCCGAATGACGGTAGGTATGGTGCTTCCGAATCATATTCATGAAAGTTTTAAGCAACCAAACAGCAATGTCATCGGCACGGTCGTCGTCGTTTCCATAGCGGGGGAATTCACCTTCGGTTTTAAATTCGAGGGGGAAGCCGGTATCATCGCGGATAATGTTCACCTTGGCGTATTTAATAGCGCTAACCGAATCAACTACGTGGCTAAAGCCTGCGATTCCTGTTGCGAAGGTACGACGCACATCGGTGTCGATAAGTGCCAACTCTGCTGCCTCATAAAAGTATTTGTCGTGCATGTAATGAATGAGGTTCAGCGTATTAACGTAAACGCCAACGAGCCATTCCATCATATCCATGAAGCGTGGCATAAACTCTTCGTAAGTTACAACATCGCCCTGAATAGGTCGCAAGGCGGGGCCACACTGCTCGCGAGTCTTAGCGTCTACACCACCGCTGATAGCGTAAGTAAGACATTTGGCGAGGTTGGCACGAGCTCCAAAGAACTGCATTTCCTTACCGGTTTGTGTAGCCGACACACAGCAACAAATCGAGTAATCATCACCCCACACAGGTCGCATCACGTCATCATTCTCGTATTGGATAGAACTGGTCTTCACCGAAATTTTCGAAGCGTAGTGCTTGAAGCCTTCGGGCAAACGCGACGAATAAAGAACAGTGAGGTTGGGTTCAGGCGAGGGACCCATATTCTCGAGCGTATGGAGGAAGCGGAAGTCATTCTTCGTTACCATCGAGCGGCCGTCTTGCCCCATTCCAGCAACCTCGAGCGTTGCCCAGACAGGGTCGCCAGAGAACAGCTGGTTATAAGCGGGAATACGAGCAAACTTCACCATGCGGAATTTCATTACCAAGTGGTCAATCAATTCTTGTGCTTCGGCTTCGGTAAGGGTTCCCTCATTGAAGTCGCGCTGTATATAAATGTCAAGGAATGTCGAGATACGACCCACTGACATGGCAGCTCCGTTCTGCGTTTTGATAGCGGCAAGGTAACCAAAGTAGAGCACTGCACTGCCTCACGAGCATTGTTGGCGGGTTTGGATATGTCGTATCCGTAAATTTCAGCCATAGCCTTCATCTCTTTCAGAGCCTTTATCTGCATAGAGATTTCTTCGCGCAAGCGGATGATTTCTTCGGTCATCACACCGCAACCACAGTTTCTTTTATCCTTTTCTTTTTCGTCGATAAGGAAGTCTATTCCGTAAAGAGCCACACGTCGATAGTCTCCAACAATGCGTCCACGACCATAGGTATCAGGTAATCCGGTCAGAATATGGTTATGACGCACAAGTTTCATCTCGTCAGTGTAAGCATCAAACACGCCATCGTTGTGCGTCTTGCAATACTTCGTAAATATCTCATGCAGCTTTTCAGAAGGCTGATAGCCATACGTTGTACACGCCTGTTCGGCCATGTGGATACCTCCGTAAGGCATAAAAGCACGTTTCAGTGGTTTATCAGTCTGTAGCCCCACCACTTTTTCGAGGTCTTTTGTTCCCTCTCCGATATATCCGGCATCATAAGCTGTCATTCCCGAAACCACCTCTGTCTCCATATCAAGCACGCCTCCTTTTGCGCGTTCTTCTTTCTGCAATGCTTGAAGCATACCCCAGAGCTTGTCGGTTGCCGCCGTAGGAGCAGCCAAAAAGCTGTCATCGCCATCGTAAGCGGTATAGTTGTTTTGAATAAATTCACGCATGTTGACTTCATCCTGCCATTTGTTTCCGGTGAAGCCTCTCCACTCTTGTTTCATAGTTTTTAATAAATATTTGTTCAACATTAAATTGTTTACGCACACAATTATTTTAATTTTGCCTGCATTAATTCTTTTGCGACACAAAATTACGGCTTTACAGAGGGTCCCACAATACTTATTATTTAGTATTTTATGCTGCACAACATATTTATGTCTGTGCAATTTTATCGCCATTTATCATCATTTGTAGGTATATCTCCGGGGAAAGGCCCTCAACTTAACTATCCAAATTGAAAACTCTACATTACAAAAACAACGTTATATATAGTTATTTATAGGTATTTTCAAGCAGGTTCAATATTTAAGAGAGTATCTTACAAATTATTTTTGTACAGTATAGAAACGCAAAAAATATCTAATTCCACATTCAATTTAAGTAAGAATATAATATCTTTGTGGAAAAACGGAGGAACAGCCATGGAACAAATAACTTTAGAAAATTTCGATTCTACCTATGTAGATCCGATAGAAGAAGAGCGCATAGACAAATTCGTCTGCGATGAAATGAGCCGACAGATACATCGATATATCAAAGGTATGTCGGGCAGTAAAGACATTATGTTGAAGTTTGAAAAACAATTATCTACCTTAAACATAGCAGAAAAAGAGGCTGCCATTGCACGATACATCGACTTGAACAGAAAGGTTACTAGTGGTTTAGACTTCAAAATTGTTCTGACCAGAGCGATGGCAAACTATTGCGACACGTTTGATTACTTGCTTACACTGGTTAACGACAAGAGAAAAATGATATATTACCTCAATCGTATCAAATCTAAATATATAAGGTATCACGAAGTTATTGAGGTAAACGGTAAGTTCGGGATCAACGATAGTGACGGAAAAGTACTGGTTTCGCCTCGCTACGACTTTCTCAGAAGATGTTATACGTATGTCGACGACTTGTGTTTAATGCCAATTATTGCGCAAAAAGACGGTAAAATGGGCTTAATATTACCCGACGGAAAAGATACGGTGGTAGCCGATTTTGTGTATGATGACATTGCTCTTCGCGATGAATATCCTTATTTCGAAGCTAAAAAAGATAGACAAACAATTTTGTTAGAAACTGCCAGATAACAGTTTTCAAGCTACGAAAAATCTAGCCTGTCAGCATTAAACTGTCAGGCAGGATTTTTTCGTATATCATTTGCCATCAATCAGCAGTGCGAACGTGTTTGCATTTTCCGGAAAACGTTTCGAAATCTACCCGAATTATCTCCGTACGATGAAAGGATTGATGGGCATATTTATCGCCTAATTCTTTAAAATCTGCCGACAATTTGTTTATCAACAAATGCAAAGCTTTCATCCTTTCTTCGGCCGTAAGCCCCGTTCGGGCCTCCCCATACAAAACAACACTCTCGTATTCGGTCGTAAATTTACCCGGCAACAAGTTTACATTACCGATAATACAAAATGTAACATGAGAATTTTTGGCCAATACCCGCAGTTTCTTTCCTTCCGGAGCACAATGTATATAGATGCTATTGACACCATCCCACACATAATTAATAGGTATACCGTAGGGCAATCCCTCTTCGGTAACCATCGACAAAACACCGTATTCGCAACTTCTTAACAGTTCAAGAGCCCGTGTTTCAGACATCAACCGGTCTTGTCGACGCACTGTTTCATTGATATATTTCATCGTTTATTGTCTTTAAACTACATAGCAAAGATACAGATTTTTACCGCGCAACGGGATAATCTGTCAGAGTTGCCGACGTTAAAGTGGGTTAAATGCACTACCTTTGCATAAGGTAGAATAGCGCTTAACAAATTAAAACTAAGTTTTCTTTGTATTCATCGACACTATCTTTACGAAAGATTACTTTTAACGCCATTATTTATCCACGATGCAACTTCATCCCATAGCCCATTTCCGGTCGCCTTTTAGTTCCAAATTCGGTATTCCCAAACAAAGCGGATTAGTAGAAGAACTCAAAGGTTGCATCGTTTTTGAAACCGAATACCGCAATAATGATGCGCTGAGAGGTTTGGAAGGGTTTGATTTCATCTGGCTGATATGGCAGTTTTCGGCCAACAAACATACCCCCAACAGCATCATGGTGCGTCCCCCTTTATTAGGGGGTAACGAAAAAGTGGGTGTTTTTGCCTCACGTTCTCCATTCAGACCTAATGCTTTAGGACTATCTTCCGTAAGAATCGAATACATTGATTGGAACTCCGTCGATGGTCCAAAAATACACGTTATGGGAGCCGACCTAATGGATGGAACACCTATATTCGACATTAAACCTTACATTTCTTATGCCGACTGTCATCCCGATGCACGTTGCGGATTTGTCGACAAACAACCAATTAAACGTCTGCATGTGATTTTCCCCGATGCTTTAGCCGCTCGATTCACCGCACAACAGCTTTCGGTACTCCACAAAACGCTCGAATTAGACCCGCGTCCGCATTACCAAGACAACCCTCAAAAGGTCTACGGCATGCCCTTTGAGGGTCTTGACATCCGTTTTCACGTATCTCAAAATGATGTTTTAACGGTCGTAGAAATCGTTTCTTTAGATGAAAGATGAAGAAATAAGGATGAAGAATAGGGTACTGTCATACTCAGGAACAAAACTCTTAGGCGTTGATATAGCTATCTTTAAAACCGAGAAAATAAAGAACTCCGTCAAGTCCGATGGTATTGATAGATTGCTGTGCATTAGCCACAACACGAGGTTTGGCATGAAAAGCAATGCCAAGTCCTGCTTCAGAAATCATCGGTAAATCGTTGGCGCCATCACCCACAGCAATCGTTTGTGCCAGATTTACCTTCTCTACCTGCGCTATCAACTTCAGTAATTCAGCCTTACGATAACCGTCTACAATCTCACCAACATAATTTCCGGTCAGTTTTCCATCTTCATCCACTTCCAGTTCGTTGGCATATACATAGTCGATACCGTATTTCCGTTGCAAAAATTCGCCGAAATAAGTAAATCCTCCGCTTAAGATAGCTATTTTATATCCATAGCGTTTCAGTACCTCCATCAGTCTATCCACCCCTTCGGTAATAGGCATGTGCTCAGCAATATCTTGCATTACATTCACATCAAGCCCTTTGAGCAGAGCTACACGCTGACGAAAGCTCTCTTTAAAATCAATCTCTCCCCGCATGGCACGCTCGGTAATGGCTTTCACTTGCTTTCCTACACCCGCCCGTTCGGCCAATTCATCGATACATTCAGTTTGAATAAGAGTTGAGTCCATATCAAAACAGATGAGTCGACGCATACGCCTATACATATCATCTTTTTGGAAAGAGAAATCAAAACCCATATCGGCAGAGAGCATCATGAGGTTGTTTTGCAATGCTGATTGGTCTTGTGGCGTTCCACGCAGAGAAAATTCAATACAAGCACGCACATTCTTGTCAGGATAACGGATACTGATGCGGCCGGTAAGACGTAAGATAGAATCAATGTTCAGCCCTTGTGAAGCAATCACTTTCGTTGCAGCTTCAATCTGTCCGGCTGTTAAAGTTCTACCTATCAAAGTTAGAATATATCGATTTTTACCTTGTCGTGATACCCAATTTTCATATTGGTCGTCGGTAATCGGTTCAAAACCGATGTGTACACTCAATTCGGTGGCCTTAAAAAGAAGTTCTTTCATTACCTGCCCCGAATGCATATCATCAATACGAATAAGAATACCGAGCGATAGCGTACTGTGAATATCAGCCTGACCAATATCGAGTATCTGAGCATCATAGCGTGATAATATCTCCATGACAGACGCTGTAAGACCCGGTCTGTCTTGCCCGGTTATACGGATAAGAATTTGTTCTTCCTTGTTCTTTACTGTCTTCATTCTCCTTTTAATCTTTTAAATAATCTCTGGCTATCATGTCATAGTATAACGCTTCCAATTCTCCATCGGTTAACAATGCCAGCGAATGTTCTATCTTCCGTATCAGTTCCTCCCGCCTATATTCGGTCGGTATCTTATCGAAACTTGTAAAAGTGTTTACCATAAACGATCTTTTTGTGTCGCAAAGTTACGTATATTTAAAATGAAAGACAAAAAACAAGGTCTTATCTTTTATCTACCTCATCTCTCTAAACGATAAAAGGCAGACAGGACCTTTGCAGCCCGCCCGCCTTTTATCTTTGCTCTATGTTTAATTTTAAAATTATCAGAACGTTACCCGTACACCAATTTGTGCATGCCAACGACTTTCTATGTCGCTAACAACGGGTGCATTATTAAAGAAAGAGAAGTCACCAATCATATTTCCACTAGCATCGGGAGTTACATTGTTTACCTGTAACAGATCGATATTGTAGACAGACGAGTAACTGGTACCCCAATTCTTATTGAGCAAGTTGCTTACATTCAGGATATCAAACACCAATTCAATCTTGCTTCCGCGTCCTTTCAGGTAGTAAAAATCTTGAGACAGATGGAAATCGAAATGATTTTCCCAAGGCGTCAGATTAGAATTGCGCATAGCATACTGGCCGCGATGGTTCTTCGCATAACTGTCATTCTGTATCCAATTTTCAAAAGCAGCGCGTTGTTGTGCTGCCGTAGCGGTTACATTTCCTGCTTTATCCTTGATGTCAGAAAATTTCATTTTGGCCAATTCTTCTGATGTGGGGATATATAACAAAGTATTTCCTTTCCAGTTATCGCCGTTAAACGAGCCGTATTTCTGATCACTCATGGTTAAAGAGTAACGTTGTCCGCTGCTGCCGTTATAGGTCAACGCCACATGTGTCTGCCAACGGCCATTGCCATAACGTTTAGAATTATAGTTGGCTGTTACCATCAGGCGGTGGGGAACATCAAACATAGAGGGCGCCAATGTTGCCTCTTTGGGGTCAACACAATAAGAATAGCCCCAGTTAGACAATGCCACAGAGGATGTTCCGTCATTAACCGAATAAGAACGACCGAAGGTATAAGAGGCCATCAGGTCTAAACCAAAGTCGAACGTTTTTTCCAATTGACCGCTAAACGAGTAGCTGTAACCCTTATCTGTATTGGTCATGTTGACAATACTGGAGTAACTGCCGGGCTTACTGGTATAAAACACGGTTCCCGAATTAGCATAATCGGCATTTACAGCATACACTTTCTTACCTTCATCGATAAGTGCAAGGTTCTCAAACCATACATTATTGAGATTTTTTGAGTAGAGCGCTTCTAACGAAAGCTTCATATTCCAAGGCAACTTCTGTTCCCAAGCCAAATTAGCACGCAACACTTGCGGAAACTTAAACTTCTTATCAATGGTTGCGATATGGGGTTTGTCAGCCTGTCCTGCAGCAGAATGAGCGGCAGCCTCCGCATCGGTTTTATACGTTTGGAATGAAGGCGCATGCGGACTGCGTAGCGTAACACCTTTCAGCTCAACGCCGGTGTTGGCCCAAGCATTTTCAATCCATACAAAAGGAGCACGCCCATTAAAGATGCCTACACCACCGCGAAGCAACGATTTATGACTGGCATCGATGTAATAACGGAACCCTACACGAGGCGAAAGCATTAGCATCGAACTCGGTTTACGCCCAACCACAGCATCATTTTTAGTTGAAAACTCTGTAGCATTAAACTCTGGATTGGTCGAAGGACTGTTTAAATAAATCGGAATATCCAACCGAAGTCCGTAAGTCAACTGTAATAGGGTGCTAATATCCCATTTGTCTTGTGCATAAAAGCCCAGCTGTCCGCTATCGAAAGGTGTCTTCCAAGCCTTTGTACCCGTAATTGCTTCATCAGAATATTTCCATACAAAGCTGTCCGCGTTATCGTCCATAAAGTTCTTGATACCTTTGTATGTGTATTGCCCGGTTAAATTTTGAATAAAGGCGTTCTTCATATTATATATCTCGTTGTGTGTACCGAAGGTAAAGGTATGATTACCGCGATACCACGAAAGGTTGTCTTCAAAGACCCAAATCTTTTGATCCAACGAGTTCAGACCTGAAGAATACTCTGTTCCCAGCCTAATTTCATCATTACCGCTTGCCTCCGTATTGGTTGCCACATCGTAGCTACCGACATTGGTAATACGAATAGTCGGGCCTAAATAAGGAATGCTGCGATGGTCTTTTACAATGGTCAGACCTGCACGCAACTCATTATACAGTGTCTTACTGAGATGTGAATTCAGCTCGGCTACAAACGAATGCATCGTGTTGTTACGTCTAAAACCGCTGTTGTTAAACATATAAGTTTTGAAACCTGATGAATAAGAGTCTTTGTAAGAATCGTTCAACTGATAACGGAAAGATAGCTTGTTATTCGTATTTATGTTCCAATCCAAGCGTCCCATCAACGAAAAAGCCTGCATATCTATATCTCTGCGGTTATACACATCGCGAATACCCGTAATTGCGGCATAGCGGTCGGCGATGGCCTTAGCCACTTCGGGCGTCATAAAATAGCCCGGAGCTCCTGCATAATACGAGGCAGGATAAGTATTTTTCTTATATTCAGCATTGACAAAGAAAAACAATTTATCTTTGATAATCGGTCCACCAATCGTAGTTCCAAATGTTTTCGTCACCTCATTTTGATACTTATCTTCTCTGCCCGACCGTTGGTTCCATCTGCATAAAGGTTTTCGTCCGTATAATAGGTATAAGCTGAAGCCTTCAGCTCATTGGTTCCCGATTTAGTAATAGCATTAATGGCACCTCCTGTAAATCCACTTTGCCTGATATCAAACGGCGATGCCACCACTTGTATTTGTTCGATAGCATCCAGCGAAATAGGATTGGCATCTGTCTGCCCGCCATTGGTACCCGAGGCAGCCAGTCCGAAGACGTCATTACTTACCATACCATCAATTTGGAAAGAGTTGTAGCGGTTGTTAACGCCGGCAATAGAGATACCTCCTTTTTTGCTTGTATTGACCAACGGAGACAGTTTAGCCACATCATAGATGTTTCTGTTCACCGTCGGAGCATTTTCAATCTGAGCCTGCGAGAAGTTGGTTGCGGCACCCATACTGTTTACTCCGGCCTTGCCTCTTATGGTAACTTCACCCAAAACACGAGCGTCTTCAGTCAAATCAGCATCCAAAATGGTGGGCTCACCTAATGCTAAACTGACATTGGAAACTTCTTCATTCTTATATCCTACATAAGAAATGGTAATAGTATACGGTCCGCCGACACGCATACCCTGAATAGCATAACGCCCTTTGGCGTTGGTTACGGCCGTATAACGTGTACCAGAAGGTTTATGAACCGCTACAATCGTAGCTCCAACAACCTCTTCGCCGCCTGCAACGACGCGTCCGTTAACGCTCGACGTGGTAACTTGTGCCATAAGTGAGCATGTAAAAAGCAACACTCCGGCCAACAGAAAGAACAACCTTTTTTGCATAGTGATTTACAAGAGTTAAATTAATAATCAGATTATAATCCGTTTTTCACTTGGATAACGGTGCAAAAATAATTAATTTTCTAAAAAGAAACTAATTTCAATGCAAGAAAAATCAAAATGCCGTATTTATACATTTTTACCTTTATTATATAGTAAGAAAAGAAAGGCTAACTTTTAAATCTTATCAATTGTTATAAGTCTTTGAGAACAAAAACAGCATAATGGCATGAAACGATATGGGAAAAATACCTGTAAAACAATCGTTTCGTTCATCTACACATCTATTAAATCGCTAAAAGAAGCACCTTACTTTCAAACACTCATCAACTTACAGATTATTTTCTTTTACCACATTTTACTTACAATCGCACATTTAACAATTCCCCAATTTTAACATTTCAGTATGTATATAAACAGAGATAAAATAACGAAAAAACAGCATTAATTTCACCAAAACACTGTATTGATTTTCCCAAAGCATAGGTTTTGGCATGCAAAACAATAGCTTTTAGGATGCAAAAGCATAGATTTCGAGTGGTAAGAACATAGCTTTTACAACCCCAAAAGCACTATTTTAGAGGAAAAATCGTATATTATTTAGATACAATTATTAACAATCAATATGTAATACATTGATAATCAGCAATAATAACCCAGACGAAAAAAGTGGTAGAAAACGACCAAAATCAGATCGAATAATGGGAAGTAGCTGTTTTTTGTGTTAATTTTCTCGGTTTTAACAATTAACGATATAACAAACCAGAAGTATTCTTACCCAATTAATAACAAATCGTTCAAGCAGCAATCATAATGTCATACCTTGTTTTATTCTATCTGCCATCCCTATGCCGTTACGAAGATTGCCAGCTATAACAAGACCGGGATACTGGTGTTGCAATTGCTCAATGGTATCAAAACGCCTACCACTGCTCTGCTCATACTGAGGAATGGCGTGAGGATGGCGAAAAATACGAATGAGTTCGGGATACTTATCAACAGGAAAAGAAAGCATTTGGTGTAACTCATTCAATACAATACGGATGATATCAGCATCGCTTTTATGTATTACTTCAGGATGTCGGACACCACCAAGAAACACTGAATAAACAGCACCCGCTTCCGGAGCACGACCCGAAAAACAGGAAGAGGGAAAGAGAATACCGAGGATATCGCGCTGCTCGCACGAAGGAATAAGACCACCAAAGGCGTTTTGGCGTATGCCATCAACATCTTTAAAGCCCACACTAACCTGCACCACGGGTGCATAATGCAAGTTGGCAAGGTGTTGCATCTGCTCTTTCGCTACAAAAGGCAATAGTGCAGGTAAGGCGTAAGCACCCACTGTGGTAATAACTTGTTGACACTGCAGACTCAGACACGTATCGTCTGCAGCGTGATAAGTAACTGCAAACCCCTTTTCAGTAGGTAAAACACGAACATCACGAGCATCTGTCACCATATGCTTATCACCAATGGCATTGCCCAAAGCATCGATTAACGCCTGCAAACCACCCTCTGCAGAGAACACCTCACGGGTTGCAAGACGATCTCTATCGCTTTTGGTCTGTCTCATCTTTGCGATAGCACCCTTTATGAAACTGCCATAGGTATGCTCTAAGTTATAAAGTTTGGGTAAAGCAAACCGCGTAACCAACCGCTCGGGATCGCCTGCATAAACACCGGAAATAAACGGATCGACGGCATAACGTTCATAAGAAACGCCTAATCGACGCCGCACCAAATCAGAAATGCTCTCGTCTGGGTCGGTGCCTTTCGGGCGAAAAGGCTCCCTAAGAATACGTAACTTATCCTTCCAAGTAAAAAGTGTAGTACGAATACTGTTCTTCAGACCCACAGGCAGGGTATGAAAACAACCATTTTTCCATATCCATCGCTGTTTGGCCTCTGCTCGGGCTGTAACCAAAGAACAGCCAAATGGCTTAAGTAAGCTGAACAATTCGGCCACTTCAGGATGGGCAATAATGCCTGTATTGGGACCACTTTCAAAGGTAAACCCATCTTCATGAAAGGTATGAATCTGTCCGCCGATGCGGTTTTCTTTTTCGAGTACCAACACATCAACACCTTTTTGTTGAAGCGAATAAGCAGCAGTAAGCCCAGTAAGACCTGCTCCGATAATGATTGTGTGAGGAGAATGATTTGTCATTTGTATGTTTTAATGTTCTTTGAGGGTATCAAGAAATGCCAAAAGTAGTCAATCTTGCCCCCAAAAAGTATCCATATTTATAAGGATAAAAAAGAAAACAAGGGGTGTTATGGTGCTGCAACCAATCTAATACCAGCATCTTCAAGTGTAATCAGACGTCTTCGGTACAGGTCGCCGATGGCTTTTTTATATACCTTTTTACTTACTTCAAAGCGATGCTTGATATCTTGTGCGTCACTTTTATCTCCGAGTTCGCAAAATCCATCATGGTCTTTCAGATATTGTAAAAGCGTTTCGGCGAAGTCGGTAGTTTGCTGTCTGCCATGCGGTTGCAGGCTTACATCAATCTTTCCATCAGGTCTTACGCCCATGATATACCCTTGTAGGCAATCGCCAATACGAATAGATTTGAATACTTGTGAGCGGTAAACCAAGCCCGGATAGGCATTATCAATAATCACTTTAAAACCTAAATCGGTGGTTTGCCACACCAGAAGGTCAACCTTTTCACCGGGTTGATAAGGCGGAAAGTCGGTTGCAAAGAAGTGTTCTACCTTGGCTGAAGCTGCTATGCGATAGCTTTCTTCGTCGATAAAAACGGCTACAACATAGCGATTTCCAATCTCCATGCGCTGTTTTTGCTCATGAAAAGGACAGAAGAGGTCCTTCATTAATCCCCAATTCAGAAAGGCTCCGTATTGGTTAACCCAAGCTACTTCCAAGCATGCAAACTCTCCTACCTTTGCCAAAGGGTGCTGCGTGGTTGCAATCAGGCGCTCATCTTGGTCAAGATAAAGAAATACTTCGAGTTCATCACCCGGTTTACAATTTTCAGGAACATAGCGTTTAGGCAGCAAAATTTCACCCTCATCACCTCCGTCAAGATATATTCCGAAATCCACTTCCTTTACAATCGTCAGCCGATTATAATCTCCCAGTTTTATCTTTGTCATTACTTTTGTTATCAATTAAATAAAAGCGAATGTCGCAAATTTACGCAAAAAATGACAAATTTATAGTAACTTTGCGCAAAAGAAGATAGAAAATACCGCAAAGATGTGCGGTTGATACAATGTCTTTATGTGCAGACTGATGAACAGAAACTTATTGATTAAACTATTTATGTACGTATCAACTAATCGCTTATGAATACAACAACCCTCTCTCCCACCAAACGATTTATCGTCGGTGTACAATTTCTTTTTGTCGCTTTCGGTGCAACGGTTCTCGTACCTCTGCTTGTCGGGCTCGAACCCGCAACAGCTTTAATGACTGCCGGCTTAGGAACTTTCATCTTTCATTTTATTACGAAGGGTAAAGTTCCTATTTTTTTAGGCTCCAGTTTCGCCTTTATCGCCCCCATTATCTCTGCGAGTAAGCAATGGGGAATGCCCGGAACATTAGCCGGATTGTTAGGTGTTTCATTGGTATATTTTGTGATGAGCGCATTGGTAAGATGGCAAGGCAAACGGCTGTTGGATAAACTTTTCCCACCCGTGGTTATCGGTCCGGTGATTATTCTTATTGGTCTTTCGCTCTCATCGAGTGCCGTAGATATGGCCAAGAGTAATTGGCTGCTGGCGTTTATATCGCTTATAACGGCTATTTTAGTGCTAACGATTGGACGCGGACTACTTAAACTGGTACCCGTTGTTTGCGGAATAACTGCCGGATACATAGCAGCCTGCTGCTTGGGCGAAGTAGATTTCCGACCAGTTGCTGAGGCATCATGGTTTGCTTTGCCTTCCGGTATCGCTCACTTCTCACTTCCCGACCTCAGTTGGGAACCGCTTTTATTCATGATACCCGTAGCTATTGCACCCGTGATAGAGCATATTGGCGACGTATATGTTGTGGGAGCTGTAGCAGAAAAAGACTTTACCAAAGACCCGGGACTGCATCGAACACTACTCGGTGACGGTTTAGCCTGTTTTGCCAGTGCATTTTTGGCAGGCCCTCCTGTTACCACTTACTCAGAAGTCACAGGTGCAATGTCGATCACCAAAGTAACTTCACCTGCCGTAATCCGCATTGCAGCCGCCACAGCCATTGTGTTTTCGGTTATCGGAAAACTAAGTGCACTGCTGCGCAGCATACCTCAATCGGTGCTGGGAGGTATTATGTTGCTGCTTTTCGGAACCATAGCCAGCGTGGGCTTGCTTAACTTGATGCGACATAAAGTAGATTTGAATCAAACTCGTAACATCATTATTATTGGTGTAACCCTTACGATGGGCATTGGCGGAGCCGTACTTTCTTATGGAAATTTTGCCATCAGCGGTATCGGTCTGTCGGCTATTGTAGGTATCACGCTTAATCTTTGTCTGCCTAAGGAGAAAGAAAAGAAAAACTAATAGTTTTCCTGATACAAGGGTTTAAACGTATATGGGGAGAAAAATAACCCATCATTTCCACACAATGAATAAAAAAACTATATTTGCACGAAAAATAAACATCAATCAAATTATCAAACTATGAAGGTTCATGAATATCAAGCAAAAGGTCTTTTTGCCGATTATGGCGTTCCGGTCGATAAAAGTATTCTCTGCAAAACACCCGAAGAGGCAGTTGCAGCATACAAAAAACTGGGCGTGCAACGTTGTGTTGTAAAAGCACAAGTACATACAGGCGGACGCGGAAAAGCAGGTGGAGTAAAACTCGCAACCAACGAAACAGAGGTCAGGCAGTATGCAAATGCCATCTTGGGGATGGATATCAAGGGCTTCGTCGTTGACCGCATACTGATCGGTGAAGCTGTAAATATCAAAGCCGAATACTATGTTAGTATTGTTATCGACCGTAAATCAAAGGGTGCCATCCTGATGTTGAGTCGTGAAGGAGGTATGGATATTGAGGCGGTAGCAAAAGATACACCCGAAAAAATCTTTAAAATTGCTATTGATCCGGCTATCGGATTAACCGATTTTAAAGCGCGCGAAGCGGCTTTTAAACTGTTTGACGACATGGCGCAGGTGAAACAAGCTGTACCACTGTTTCAAAAACTGTATCGGCTTTTCATAGAAAAAGATGCCTCTTTGGCTGAGATCAATCCACTGGTACTTACCCAAGAGGGTGAACTAAAAGCCATAGATGCTAAGATGACATTTGATAATAACGCATTATATCGACACCCCGACATCTTCGACATGTTTGAACCAACAGCCGAAGAGCAAAAAGAACAAGAAGCAAAGGAAAAGGGATTCAGTTACGTCAACTTAGGTGGCGAAATCGGCTGTATGGTCAATGGAGCAGGATTAGCTATGGCCACCATGGATATGATTAAACTATATGGCGGCAATCCGGCTAACTTTTTAGACATCGGAGGTAGTTCGAATCCACAAAAAATAGTAGAGGCGATGAAGCTGCTGCTAGCAGACCGACATGTGCGGGTTGTACTTATCAATATCTTCGGTGGTATTACGCGGTGCGATGATGTAGCCAAAGGACTAATCGAAGCATTCAAAACACTTCAAACCAACCTACCCATCGTAATCCGTTTGACGGGTACAAATGAGAAAGAAGGACGCGAATTACTTAAAGGAACCTCTTTTATCGTTGCTGAGACAATGAGTGAAGCCGGAAGAAAAGCTGTGGAAGCAGCGCGTTAAAATTCAACTAAAAGATTTTAAAATGAGCATTCTAATCAACAAAAATACGCGACTGATCGTACAAGGTATTACGGGTCGCGATGGCGGATTCCACGCAACAAAAATGAAAGAATATGGTACGAATGTTGTGGGAGGTACATCTCCGGGAAAAGGCGGACAAGAAGTCAGCGGTATTCCGGTATTCAATACCGTGCGCGATGCTGTAGAAACAACACAGGCCAACACATCAGTAATATTCGTTCCGGCAGCTTTTGCCAAAGATGCAATGATGGAAGCTGCCGATGCAGGTATTGAATTGATAATCTGTATTACGGAGGGTGTGCCCACATTGGATGTGGTACAAGCCTATGATTACATCCGAAAAAAAGGTGCAAAACTGATTGGCCCCAACTGTCCGGGATTGATTTCACCAGACGAAAGTATGGTAGGTATTATGCCGACCAACATCTTTAAGAAAGGTGGAACGGGGGTTATCAGCCGAAGCGGAACACTTACCTACGAAGTAGTTTACAACCTTACACAAAGCGGTATGGGACAAAGTACGGCCATAGGTGTGGGCGGCGACCCTATCGTAGGACTGTACTTTCAAGACCTTCTCGAAATGTTTGAGAACGACCCACAGACAGATAGCATCGCTATTATTGGTGAAATAGGTGGTGATGCTGAAGAACGGGCAGCCGAATACATCCGAGCACACGTTACAAAACCTGTCGTAGCCTTTATATCAGGACGTGAAGCACCCAAAGGAAAACAAATGGGACATGCCGGAGCGATTATCTCTAGTGGTAGTGGAACTGCAAAAGAAAAAGTCGCAGCCTTTGAAGAAGCAGGCATTCCTGTGGCAAGAGAAACGGCAGAAATACCGAAATTACTCCAAGAAAAGCTGAAGAAATAAGACTTTCTTTATTAGATGCGGGTGCAATGTCACAACATATGCAACGCAAAAGCAAAACGCCTCATCGGTAAACATTAAACAATAACATTACCGAGAGGCGTTTTAACTGTTAAAAATTAATAAATATAACACTGTTTCAATAATACCCTATTGATATAATTTCTATATTTGCAAATCACTTTAACGGTTAAGCTACTCATATTTTTTATGAAAACATCCTTAAAGAATATTGCAGAAAAACTGAATTTATCCAAAACTACAGTTTCATGGGTATTGTCAGGAAAGGGCGAAGAGAAAGGTATCAGCCTTAAAACACAAGAACGTATCGTGAAATGTGCTAAAGAGATGCATTACCGTCCCAATCTGCTGGCAAGGAGCTTAAATACCGGATTATCGGGCACTATTGGATTGATTATACCCGATATTACCGACTCGTTCTACTCAAAAGTGGCGCGTTCTATTGAGATGGAAGCCGAAGCACAGGGTTATTCGCTGATGATTTGTAGTTCAGAGTCAGACATCAACAGAGAGAATCGTATGATTCACCTCTTCAAAGCCAAACAAGTAGATGGCATTATCTTAGCGCCGACAAAGGTTTCTAAGGTTGAAGTGGAAAACTTAATCAGTGAATCGTACCCATTGGTATTATTCGACCGCTACTTTCCGGAACTGAAAACCAACTATGTTATCATTGATAACGAGGGCAGCAGTTATCAACTGGTTAGAAAAATAATAGCCAACGGCGCAAAAAAGATAGCCATCATCACTACCAACTCTTACCTCTACACGATGAGTATGCGTAAAAAAGGATATATAAGAGCGTTAGAAGAGGCTGGTTTAGATACCAATCCCAACCTGCATGGCGAGGTTCAGTTTACCAACTATGAAACAGAAATTTTCGAAGTATTAGATGCCATCTTTAAAAAGGTACCCGATGTAGACGGTTTTTTCTTCACTACACACATCTTAGCCTTAGAAGCCTTTCGATATTTTTATGAAAGAGGTATCGATATTAACAAGGGGTTCGGATTGGCTTGCATTCATGGCGTCTCGGCATTTCGTGCTCTTGCCCCCCAAATGCTTATAGCACGCATGCCCACCGAAGAGATAGGACAACATGCTGTCAACATACTGCTGAATGAGATAAAACATAACCAAACAAACGAAAACCAAGAACGCGAACCCGATACAATTATTTTAGACTGCCCTATGTAAAGAGTTTTGCTTTTGATAGTATTACTTAACCGTTTTAGTTCATGTTTTTCGGTCAGCGTTTAAAGAAGATACAAATCCATCAATCCACCTTGACAAGAAATTTTATGTTTACAACCCAGACCCTAAAAAATATTTTTTCGATCGCCGCTTTAAGTCTTACTTTGTACGGTTGCAATACCTATAACCCTATAGAGAATATGCGGTGCGAATACCAAACATCGCCTAAAGGGGTCGATACGCCCCACCCCCGCTTTACATGGGAATATCGTACGCAGGAAAACAGTTATGAAAATTTCCGTCAAGTGGGTTATCAACTATATATTTCCGAACGGAAAGAAGATCTGAAAGAGCTGGCAAAGATAACGCCGGCGATAGATTTTACAAAAACAGAAGCATCGTATGCCGTTTACAGCGGCAACCCTATACTGAAACCGGAAACACGCTATTATTGGCGGGTAAGCGTGTCGGCCGATGGAATAAAGTTTTTTATAAACTCGCGCATAGCCTCTTTCGAGACAGGAAAAGGTAATACAACCAATTGGACGGCAGCATGGATTACAGATGCTTTTGATAAAAATGAAGCACCGGCTCCGATGTTAAGAAAGCGATTTACAACAAAAAATAACATCGAACAAGCCCGCTTGTATATCAGCGTAGCAGGTTATTACCTCTTCAATATCAACGGAACGCCTGTTACCACATCGCATCTGAACCCCGGTTTTACACATTACGACAAGCGAAACCTATATAACACATACGATGTTACCCCACAAATCAAGTCGGGAGATAATGTGCTTACTGCGGTGTTAGGCAACGGTTTTTATAATGAAGCAGCACCCGTTGCCACATGGGATTATGAAAAGGCACGCTGGAGAAACCGCCCACGAATGATTTGCGAACTACATATCCATTACAAAGACGGTAGCCGGCAGGTTATCAACTCTGACGAAACGTGGAAAACGACCTTAGGGGCTTACCGACAAGATAATATTTACAGCGGCGACACTTACGATGCACAAATGGAGGTAAGCAGATGGGAAGATGCCCGAATGAACGATGCCGTGTATCCGAATGCCGTCCGCGTAGCTGCCCCCTCACCCCTTTTGACCTCGCAGATAATGCCTGCTATTGAGGTAGAACGAAAGATAGCACCCGTTGCCATGCGTAATTTTGGTGACACCGTGTATGTGTACGACTTCGGTATTAACATGTCGGGCGTAGCCCAACTCACTGTAAAGGCAGAGAAGGGAACGAAGTTTGAACTGCAACACGGTGAACTAATGAAAAGCAACGGGCGCATAGAGATGAGAAACATCGACTTTTACTACAAGCCGTTACCGGGACTTGCATTTCAAACAGATACGTATATATCCAACGGTTTACAGCAAACCTTTACCCCGGCATTTACCTATCACGGTTTCCGCTATGTGGAAGTGCGTGCCGACAGACCTGTTCGGCTCACCGAAAAAAGCCTTACCGCTCTTTATTTCCACACGGCAGTAGCTCCGGCAGGTAAGTTTGAATGTTCCAATCCCTTACTTAACAAAATCTGGAAAGCAGCCAATCAATCGTATTTATCGAACTTAATGAGTATACCCACTGATTGTCCGCAGCGCGAAAAGAATGGTTGGACAGCCGATGCGCACGTTACCATAGATTTGGCATTATTGAATTTTGACGGTATTAATTTTTACGAAAAATGGTTGGATGATATCATTGATAATCAGAATGCAGAGGGGCGTATATCGGGTATCATACCCAGTTCGGGCTGGGGCTACGACGATTGGATTGGTCCGGTTTGGGATGCGGCGATGTTTATTGTACCAATGTCACTTTATCACTATTACGGTGACACCCGAAGCATTGAAAAGCTATGGCCCGTTTGCCAGGAAATATCTGGATTATCTGGCGTCGAGAGAAGACAAAGACGGAACTGTTACCTACGGCATTGGCGATTGGGTGTATTACAAAACACAAACGCCAACCGATTATACCACCACTTGCTACTATTATTTAGACCATCTGTACATGGCTCGCTTTGCAAATTTGCTGGGTAAAGACGGTACAAAGTATGCAAAAAAAGCAGAAGAATTAAAGTTGCTCATATTACAGTAAGGTAAAACGCAATACATTTGGTGAATGTGCGCGACAGATACTGGCCGATTGTAAAGAAGCCATCGACATTCCTACGGTAGAAGAATGGGGATGGCGCTCGCTCGACAAAGAAAATTATAGACACGTGATGACCAAAGCTATCTGCGCAGCTATTCGTTCTGAAGTCGCATTATATGCCGCCAGTCCGCTCTTCAACGATGGTACTATCAGTTGGAGTGAAGCTGCCGACATCACCAAGGAGGCATTAGACAATTGTAAGGCCAACGGTTACGAGCTTTACCAGATTACACCGAGTCCCACAGCGGGCCATTCGCCATACGACATTTACTTTTATTCGCGTACCGATTTACCGGTTGTAAACGATAAAGAAACTATTATGGAGGTGGGACAAATGCAAATGTGGTGCTACGCCGGACTACCTACCACCGCCGGGCAGACCGATGCCGGAGCGTGTCCCACACAAGAATTGATTGATGCTTATGAGGTGGTAGATGCGGGAATGACAACAGCGCAACCGCTACTCAATCTGGCGACACCTTACGCAGACGCAGATCATCTTACGCCCAACATCAATACGGCTGCAACTGCGCTATACAATCCCGCCGATCCCTATGCCAACCGCGACCCACGGTTGAAAGCCTCGATTTACTATAATGGTTCCAAACTTCATCTGGAACGCAACACACTGCTTTTTACAAAACCTGGAGGCAACTGCGAACTAAACACCAACAATGCGCGATATACCTGTACGGGCTACTACACACGTAAATTTGCGCATTACAAATCGGGACGTTCGGGCAATCTCGACGGTTATTTCAAGGTGTTCCGCCTGGCGGAATTGTATCTCAACTATGCCGAAGCTGCCAACGAGGCTGCCTCCACAACAACAGCACCCAACGAGGCGGTAGACGCCGTGAACACTGTGCGGGCCCGAGTGGGAATGCCCGCCATTCCTTACGGATTATCGAAAGATGAGTTTCGCTTACGACTGCGCAACGAGCGACGCGTTGAACTGGCTTTCGAGGAGCATCGGTTCTTCGATGTGCGCCGTTGGAAAATACTTGATAAAACGGATAAAACCGTTACAGGAATGCGCGCCAATACCGACGGTACCTACACGCGCTTTGTAGTAGACAACGGTCGAAAGGCTTACACAGACAAATACCTACTATATCCGATACCTGGAGACGAGGCCATCCGCTTGCAGAATGCAGCCGGAAGGAGCTGTCAAAATCCGGGTTGGTAAGATGAAATTATAAACAAAATGATGAAAAAATGGATAGGGTTGCTGACAGCATTGATGCTGTCGGCAACCGCCTTAAACGCCGTTTGTGCAAAGAAACAGAATATAACAGACTTCTCCCTACTGCAACTGAACCTATGGGTAGAATGCACCAAAGTGTCCGATGCCCCCAATTATCTCGTCGAGCAAATTGCCACGTTGCAGCCCGACGTAGCCACTTTCTGCGAGCTGTACAAAGGGCCCGAAGACAAGCCTGTCATTCCCTTTCTGATAAAACAACTGAAAGCCAAAGGACTCTTATATTATGATGCACGGATAGAAGGACGGGCGGTAATTTCCAAATATCCCATTTCCGAAACCCAACGCATCAATCAATGGATGTTCAAAGCCGTGCTGGATGTTGATGGAACGCGTGTGGCCGTTTACCCCGCCCATTCAGAATATCGCTATTACTCGTGCTACTATCCACGGGGTTATAACGACGGAAGTCAAAACTGGAATCGCCTGCCGGCACCCATCACCAATGTCGACACCATACTAACTGTATGCAACCGTTCAGACCGCGTGGCATCCATGCAGGCATTTATCGACAACGCCAAAGAAGAAGTACAGCGTGGGGGACTTGTTTTGATGGCGGGCGATCTCAACGAACCCTCGTGTTTAGACTGGACGGATGCCACCAAAAACCTATTCGAGCACAGAGGATGCGTGGTAAATTGGAGCGCATCGGCGTTGCTACTGCAAGCCGGATTTCGCGACGCCTACCGCACCAAATATCCCAATGCCGTGCGTTATCCCGGTTTTACTTTTCCGGCAGATAACGCCTCAGCAACACCTCAACAACTTTCGTGGGCGATAGAGGCCGACGAACGCGAGCGCATCGACTTTGTATACTACCATCCCGACAAGCGCATCCGGGTAAAGGCAGCACAAATCGTAGGTCCGCGCGGATGCATCGTACGCGGCGAACGCCTTACAGAGTTCTCGCGCGACCCGTTTATCCTACCCGTAAACAACCATTGGCCCAGCGACCACAAAGGCGTTTTCGTAACGTTCCGCATACGACATTAAGCGTTGAAAGGCAGTATTTCTCAGGGATATAACAGCTAAAAAGTTTTCGCGATAAAAAAATGAAATGCTGACACCTGGGTGCCAGGCAAAAATAAAAAATGAGCTGACACCTGGGTGTTTGAGCAAAAACAAAAATATAGTCAAACACATGGGTGTTTAGCTATAAAAACGCATAATTATAAGAAATCAATCGAGTGTCAGGGGTAAAAATGCATAATTATGAGAAAATACTCAGGTGTTTGGTCAAAAAAATCATATTTATGAGAAAACACCCAGGTGTTTGGCCGTTTTTTAAAGAAAACATCAAAAACACTCGGGTGTTTGGATACTTTTTTTCTAAAAATTCTCTTAACGCCCTGGTTTTTGAATCCTTTTTCTTAGAAACTCACTTAAACACCCGATTGTTTGAACAATAAAAACAATTCTTATTTAAAAACATCTGTTTGGCAATAGTAAAAATCACATTTTACTGGTATAAATTGCGCAAATTCGGGATAAGAAATAATGCCCATAGCGCATATGGATTTATTTCCGAATGCACTTTTTGACCTTTTCACGCTATCTGCTGAGAGGTACATCCCCCTAACCTCCCCCGGAATAAAGGTGAAAGGTTGAAAAGGTGAAAAAGTGAAAGGATGCAGACACTATATAAAGAGCAAAAAGCAAATAATGCAGTACACCTACCCCTTTATTGGAATGTGCTGAGGTTCTTCCTTTACAATTATTGAGTGCTCTCTTGATGTAAGCTTTCGGGTGGCTACGCAGCATACCTTTATCGTTTACTTCCTATAGGCAGAATAGCTTGATATAAGCTTTCGAGTGGTTATGCAGCACAACTCTCCCCTTGAAAACGAGGAGAAAGAGAGGGGATTACTTATAAAGAACTGACGTATCTTTTATAAACTAAATCAGCGTTTCGCTCGGGGCAAAACGCTGATTTAGTTTTTTCCATCATTTTTTCGATGCACCTACGGCACGCGGGTAAAACGAATACGAATGGGCCCATCCAACATATAGGGTGGCTCGGTTTGATACATTTTCATCGATTTAAGCACATCTGCCCAAGCCGGTTCCACAGGTTCGTAATCGTACAGCGATATCTCAAGCATCCGCTTTTCGTTTTCGTCTCTCACCATCCGCATACCCACAAGTGCTTTGCGGATATTACTCTGGGTGTCGGAGAAGGCTACGTTGATGGTTTGAAACTCGTATTCGGATAACGAAATTCTGGGGGGCGGATTGCCACCTGCCTCTTGCAAGAAGTTGAGACGCTCGCCCTTAAACTCTGCCCGGCAGGCAGAGGTGAAATAGTTTTTGAGCTTGCCCGTGAAGTGGGGGGTAAAATCGTATCCACCGAGTGCTGTTCCCACGAGTGTAAACCTATCGGTGCCCACGCTGTCAATCAGTACGTCGGTGTTTTGCCCCCAGTCGCTTTTCCACCAGTTTTTATTATAAACGCTATGAAACTTCCACGTACCGTTAAATTCATTGTAGCCCACAATGCGAATATTAATGGTAGGATAGGCACCGGGCTTAAGCTTATATTTATCGGCAACGCGCAGCACGATGTGGTCTTTACCATTCTCTACCTTCATAAAGGTGAGCGAAACGGTGCCTTCATCTTTGCCCGCTTTGAACTGAACGTATTTTCTTCTGCGCGTAAACTGGAAATGTTCGCCCTCGACAGCGGTAGAAAGTGGGTCTACCTCAACCTCAAGACGGGTGTCTTTGGCATAGGAAAATTTTTTCCCCTGCGGCGTTGTAAGCTTCACGGTATACTCGCGAGACATCGTCAACTCATCGCTGCGGTCGAGAAACGAATAAATGTTGTATCCCTCAAGTTCCACCTGAATATAGTTCAACGCACCCAGTTTCACCCCTTCGGTGGGCAGCAGCGTAAGGAGAAATGTTTTTTGATCGGTTTCTGCCTTGCGTTTTACCACGAGATAGGCGATAGAGTCGCCTTGGTTCAGGGTAAACGCACTGTCAGAGATGGTATAGTCTTCGTTGAGTACGGCACCGCTTTTTGACGACAGCCGGAAGGGGATGCGTACTTTCGAAAGTGCTTTTCCTTCGGTAACGACAGCAATTTTCACACTATCACCCACGCTGTTGCCCAGCGTATATCGGGGATCTTTAAGACTGAGTTCGGTGCGTGGGGCACTCTCTGTATGTTCGCTACACGCCACCATCGTTATGCCGAGGCAGAGCAGCGAAAGAATAGCATAAATTGATTTTCTTATCATAACCCTTGTATTTTAATCTTCTACCGCATCGGTATATTCGTTCAACACATCGTTAATCATCACTTGCTCTTGCGGAGTAAGAGGCTCGGGGTCGGGCATTTTGTAAGTCTTAGACGAAGACGACTCCGTTTTGCGTGGTGGTACATCGGCCGGTTGGTCGCACGAAGCAATAAAAATAATGGCGGCCACAACTGGCAAAAGTGCACTGAATGATTTTATATACTGTTTCATAAATTCCTCCTTACTTGATTAATTCGATACAAATTCTGTGTATCCCGGGTTCTGAACAAGTCCACTCGTAATCTCAATTTCGAGCGACGGAATGGGATAAGTGTACATAAACTTACGTGTAGTGTACTTACTTCCGTTATAAGCCGTCCAGTATTCGGGTGCTCCATTGCGTTTCTGTTCAAAGAAGCGGTCACCCTCGAAGAACAGCTCTTTGCGACGTTCGCTCAAAATGGCGGCAATCAATGGCGTAAGCGAAGCCCCCGTTGCGTCTACTTTGATAATCTCTTTGCTGTTGATGTCGGGTAGATCAGCCTCGGTCATAGGGGTGTAATGAGCAATCCGCGCACTTCTCAAATCGTTTAGCGACGCCAATGCTTCTGATTTTCTACCCAGATGGTAATAACATTCGGCCTCCATCAACTTAAACTCTTCCGAACGCATACCCGAGAAAAACGGTTTGATGAGCACTCTGCTACGCGAAACAAAAAACTTGTAACGCACGTCGTTAGCGGTATCGGCGGGTAAAAAATGCGTAAGATAACGCAGGCTGACGGGGCGATACTTCAAAATGTCAGTATCTAAATTGAATTGTTGACCGGTAGTATTACTGGTTCTATAAGCCTTGATCAGCTGATTTTTTCCCAATTCGTTTACCTTCTTCATCACCGTTTGAAACTCGTTAATGGGAAGGATAGGATACTTCACCAACAGTTCTTTAGTCAACGGCAATACCTTATCCCATTGCTTCGTCCAAAAATACAAACGCGCTAGATAACCTTTGCAAACATACTCGGTAAATCGATACAGATCGTCTGTGTTATGATAAGCGATAGATTTGTTCAAGTCGCTTTCAATCAAATCAACAGTGGCTTGCATCGAACTGCGTATGGGGCGATACTCCATATTAAAATGCGTTACCAACGGAACACCGAGCTGCGTACTCATTCTTCCAACTTCGGGCACTTCGCAATAATATTTCAGTAGCTGATAATAGCATACCGCCCGCATAGCATAAGCGGTGGCGCGCAACTTATCAGAAAGCTCGGTTCCCTGTTCTTTCATCTCATCAAGCACAATATTACAATCGCGAATGGTTTGATACAACTGTGAATAATTCCCCGAATTGGTCACAATATCTCCGGCATAAATACGCAGCGAGCGACCACTATTCTTGGTCAAACAGGTTTCAAAATCATCGCCACTTACTGCATCAAGTGAGGTTAATTCAGAAAGATTTCCTAATAAGGCGGAGCTAAAATTTCCTTCGTCCATATTATAAAGCTGCGCATGTATAAGTGCCGAAAACTCTTCGGCTGTCTTGGGAACAGTTCTTCCATAGGGCTTTACATCCAAATATTTTTCACATGAAGTGAACAGCGAAGCCATTATAACTGTTATCAATATCTTTTTCATCATCTTTCAATCTTTAAAATCATCTTTCAATCTTTAAAATCATCTTTGTTCTTTAAAATCCAACAGATACACCCATCGAGAAACTTCTTGCTTTGGGATAAACAACACCCGGCGTTTCGGGATCGATACCAGAATAATTAGTCAGAATAAACAAATTGTCTACCGAAAACGAGAGTGCTAATGAGCTTAAAGCCAAACGCCGAAGCAGACTTTTGTCAAACGAATAGCCCAATGATAACGAACTTAGTTTAAAATAAGAAACATTCTCAAGTAAAGAAGATTTAGTAATTTCTTCAGCCGAAACCACATAATCACTCAGATGATAAAGTTTCCCGTAAGCATCGATAATGCGAGGATTGGCATCAGTTCGATGGTTACTTTCAGTCCAACGGTTCACCACACCACGTTTTACATTAAGATGGTTGATGTATAAATCATTGATTTGTGAGGGAATTTTTTCTATCTCTTTTTCGTTGAGTGAACGATAATTCACCGGTCTTTTGATGTCATCCAGAATTTTTCCACCTAACGAATACGATCCGCCAATACTCAAGTTAAAATTCTTATACGACATACTTACACTGTAACCACCATTAACAGGCGCACTGGAAGTACCGAGGTAAAACAGATAATTGTCGGCATTATTACGATCAGCAGCGCTTTCAAACACCGCATCGGGGCGTGGTTCATAGGTAATCAGTCCCAAACGGGCATCAATATCAGAAGCTCTTCCACTGAAAATCGAATTCAAGGGATAGCCCTCATACCTACACTAGCACGCCCTTTAATAGGCATTCGATATTCAACCAGCTTATTCTGATTATAAGCGATATTGGCGGTAGCATTCAAATTCCAATTTTTCCCACGCAGAATTGCACCAGAAACCGTCAGTTCGGCTCCGTTGTTAGACAATACTGAGGTATTATACACCTGCGAACTGAAACCCGTTGTATAAGGAACCCGCACATCAGACACGGCATCGCTCGTTCTACGCATATATACTTCACCCATCAATCTTAGTCGATCTTTCAGAAAGCCGACATCTACCGACAGTTTCATATCACGCGTTTTCTCCCATCTCAGCTCTGCATTAGGTGCATTCCTAAGGAAACCCATGCGAAAATTATCGTTTATCGTTTTACGGAAAGTCGTCGAATAATCCATTACCAACTGCGGATAAACTGATTTATTAATGTTTCCCGTATATCCGAAAGCAGTACGAACAGACAGACTACTGATGATAGGTTTGAGTTTTTCCATAAACTTCTCTTGGTCTACATTCCAAGAAAGACCTACCGAACCGGTTGGATTAAACTGCCGGTTGTGGCCAAAATTATTCGAACCGTCTGTTCTTCCCGTAGCACTGAATACATAACGGTTTTTGTAAACATAGTCAACCGAGAAGTAAAATGACGCAAATCGATTGTCGTTAATACCCTGCCCGGAAAGCAAATCCATCAAAGCGGCATAACTTTCCAACCCGGCCTGCGTAAACTTCTTCTTATCAGTAAATGCCGGCATTGAAGAATTACCTGATATGGGGTCATATCCATACCGTTTCGTGAAAATGCTTTTGCTGTGTGCTCCTCTTATCTCAGAGCCCACCAATGCACTTAGATAATGATCTTTCTTGAATGTGTTGAAGTAATGAAACTGTCCTCGCAGATTGTAATTATTATTTGAAGAGACTGTTTGCATTATCGAACCATATACTCTTTTAGACAGGAATGCTGCCTCTTCAAAAGGTCGATCGTTCCAAGCGGCATAAGTATTTTTTCCATTGATGTTATCGCTGTTATCCGTTGTATAATTGTAAGACGCTAATCCTTCAAAATTTAAGTTTTCTAATAACTTCACAGAGATGGTTCCTGTTATACCGGCCGAATAGTTTTGGGCTTTATTCGATGTATTATCAATTTCATACATCAGGTTAAAACCATTATCAGGTACAGGTGCTTCAGTTTTATAACCATGGGCTTTTTTATCATATGATAGGTTTGATCTGCCACATAGTTACCGTTATCGTCATACAAGCGTTCGTAAGGATTGGCAAAATAAGCATATTTAAAGGGGTCTACACTTAAAGAAGGGCCATTGGATTCTTGCCATGCCATATCCATAGAAAGACCCAATTTTACACGTTTATTAGCTTTGATATCTAATTTTGAGCTGAGATTATAACGCGAATAATCCGTCTTCTTTACCAATCCCACATTGTTCGAATAGCCTAACGAAACATAATAAGTGCTCTTATCCGAGCCCCCCGACAAAGATAAATTATGACTGTGGGATACCGAATTGCGGAAAAGTTCTTGAAACCAGTCGGTGGTATGACTGCCCAAACGTTCGATTTCTGCATCTTGCTGCGCTTTGGTCATACCTTTATATTTACCGTAACCAGACCTAATCATACCCACGATACCGATAACGGGATAACGTTTCTTTGCTTTAAAATAAGGTTCTGAAAATTCATCCCACAATTCTTGCTCCCAAGCCAGCTTCTCACGAGAGTTCATCAGATCGGCATTATGGGGCGGACTGCTGACCACAGAGACATTTGTTGAATAGTTAATGGATAACTTTCCCTGCTTACCACGTTTCGTGGTCACCACAATGACACCACCGGCAGCACGCGAACCGTATATGGCTGCTGCTGAAGCATCTTTTAAAACGTTGATACTCTCGATATCATTGGGGTTGATTCCAGAGATACCATTCGAAAAAATCGTACTGAAATCACCAGCTTTTACTTGTTTGTTCGATAGGTCAGGCAGGTTGTTTTGCAAAGGAACACCGTCAACAACCCATAGCGGATCGGCATCTCCGGTAATGGTATTGGTACCGCGAATGCGTATCTTCGCCGCTTCTCCGGGACGTCCTGATACGGCTTTTACATCTACGCCCGCCATCTTTCCTTGCAAAAGGATATCTAAGTTAGCCATCGGATTACCCTTTAAGTCCTCTGCTGTAATGGTAGATATAGAGCCGGTAAGTCGCCGTTTGGTAGTTCGAGTGTAGCCGTTGACCACGACTTGATCAAGTTCCGATGCCCCATCTTCCAATACAATACTTTCTTTGATGGGTCCTTTTACCTTTATTGTCTGGGTATTCATACCCAAATAAGACACACTGATAGTCTTTCCTCGTTCTACCCAAAGCGAAACTTTTCCGTCCATATCAGCCACAACACCTACGGGTTTACCTGAAACACGAACAGTAGCACCGCTCAAAGGGTTTCCATATTTGTCAAGAATGGTAGCCTCAACCAAAACAACGGCATCGCCTACCGGCTTATTCTGAGCCTTTAAGCCCAGCGTCAGCAGACAGAAACAAATTAATAATAATGCTTTTTCTCTCATAAAATGTATTTTAATTGATGATTGAGGTTACCCCGTTTAGGGGTTCTCAGCAGATGGTTTTAGTAGATGGTCGTAAAAATACTGACGTATCATATTATCGTAGTAGGCGCCATAGACGCTGTGATCCATACCCGGAAAGATAAACATATCAAAACGTTTGCCGGCTTTAATCAACGCATCGGCCATCCGTAATGTTGAGGCATAGGCACATTGTCGTCTACATCACCCGATATTAGCAGCAGTTTTCCTTTCAAATTACCGGCAAGTTCCATATTGGTTGGTACCTTTCGCAATCCATGATAGGTCTCTGCCCACCATTGTATATAGATATTATTATCGTGATTACCCGACGAAGCCACACCAACTTTATAAAATTCGGGATAAGTAAGCATAGCTGTTACCGTTTCGGCACCACCGCCCGAATGCCCATAAATGCCTACACGGGTTATATCAATAAAGGGGTAGCGTGCAGCCAAGCGTTCAATAGTATGCTTATCATCAGCAACGGCATAGTCGCGCAAGTTTCCATAGCCAAAGGTGTAAAAACTTTTATCACGTATGGGAGAACTTCCGCGCGGCTGAATATTGATGACAACAAAGCCCAATTCGGCCAAACTTTGATTACCGTTATCGTCAATGGCAAATGCTCGGGGTATCTGATCGGATTGTGGACCGGGATAAACGTTTGATATAATAGGATATTTTTTGTCGGGGGTAAAGTCTGACGGTAGATACATCACGCCATAAAGCGGTGTTTTCTCGTCAGCTGCATCAACACTAATCAGCATCGGCTTTATCCATCCGGCACGTTGCAATGCCGCCGTATCTACGCGCAACACTTCGTGTTTCTGCTTCGGACGACTTACGGATAACACGGTATAAACCGCAGGTAAATCCATTCGCGAGTATTTATTGAGGGCAAACCGCTTATCAAAAGAAAACGTCAGGTCGTGCGTTCCATTCTCGGGTGTAAGCAATTGCTGCCCTTTTCCGTTCCAACCTACACTATAATATAAGGTGTAATTAGGGTCAATACCTTCTTCTGCACCGTAACCCGCAAAGACAATACGTCGCGAAACGCTGTCGACATGCACAATTTGGCCCGCCACCAAACGGTTTCCCTGCGTAATGCGATTAAGCAACCGACCGTTGACATCATAGAGATAATAATTACCCCTACCTGTTCTGTCCGACCACCAAATGATGTTTCGGTTACCATTAACCAAGCGATAATTAAACTCGTTGACATTGATGTGAGGTTTGGATACCTCGGTTATTAACGTTTTTACAGCACCCGTGAGTACATCTATACGACAAAGTTCGAGCGTATCGACGCCTCGACTACGACGGGTAAAATAGATATCGCGCCCGTTACGAAGGTCGTTTAAAACCACATTTTGATCTTTAAACTTGTCAATAGTTAGCCAGCGTGCCTCATCGGTATCGGCATTGTACCAGAAAAGTTTAAACCTTCTCACCCCTTTTTCATTGGGCAAAGGCATCTTCTTGGTTTCAAGTTTAGGGCGTGGCTGTGCCAAAGCATTGATAATATACAGATTACCCACCTCGCTATCATCTTGAACGAAGCTAATAAAACAATGCCCGTACCACGTGCCTGATACATTTTCAGCGCACAAAGTATCTTTCGCCGAGCGGTAACAATAAGAGGCCAGCTCTTTTCCGTCAGTGGTTAGCTGTCTTTGTTTTCCCGTAACATTATTCCTCATGTAAAGGTTATACTTGTCACCGAGCATTGTAAACATCGAGTCGGATGTTATCGCCGAGCGCGAACGCTGTCTGTATCCACTTGTTTTAGAAGATTCTTTCTTTATCAAAGCCGAGGTCAGCACACCCGTTAATCGGTCGTACATTTTTTCAGACTTACCATTGCCGAATGTAAACCAGCGAGGATTTCCGTTCAGAAAACGTATCGAGAAATAACGCATACGAGTAGAAGAGAACGTACTATCGCCTGTAAGTTCACGATACTGGCGGATAAACGAGGGCAAATCGGCTATCAACCGTTCTTCTTTTCCTGTTTCGGCATTCATCATATAGCGCACCAACTCACCGTCTTCCATGCGATAATAGCTCACGTAAGTCGAACTATCAATCCACGAAGGAGCAGACAAAGCATAGTCTCCCATCCGCTTCATCACCGCATTTTCAGAATGTTTTGTTGTTTTATCTGTATCGGGTTGGCGGGCTTGTAACCTGCCTACACATCCCAACAGAATAGCTATACATAATTTTCTCATTTATTTTCGCTTATAATTTCTAGCCAGTTTTACCGCCGATAAAGCATCTACAACCCCTACACGAATT
Source organism: Hoylesella saccharolytica JCM 17484 (assembly GCF_000614205.1). Classification (GTDB taxonomy): domain Bacteria; phylum Bacteroidota; class Bacteroidia; order Bacteroidales; family Bacteroidaceae; genus Prevotella; species Prevotella saccharolytica. Next base: position 12,804 of record NZ_BAKN01000004.1, on the reverse strand, counting down.
CCCGTTTTCGGGTCTGTTTTTATTCTACAACTACGCAAAAGCACATCGCACACTTCACGGGCTTTTAATTGAGGAAAATAACTACGCAATAAAGCCGCCAATCCACTCACAACAGGCGCAGCGATAGAGGTTCCGTTTTCGGTAACATAAGTATTGCCTAAACCCGTCGCAGTAATGTCTTCGCCCGGTGCAAAGAGATGTACCTTGCTACTGCCATAATTGGATATAGACGAACAAAGACCGCGTTTTGTAGACGCGCCCACACGCAAAAAGTTGCTATAAAACACCCCATTACGGTTTAAGCCTGTGGGATAATAGGCGGTGGTATCAATATTGAGATGATCGTTACCCGCTGCCTGAATAACTACAACGTCTTTTGTCAGGGCATAAGCAATAGCATTGTTCACCATTTCGGGTGTGGGCGAGGTATATTTACCCAAACTGATATTGATAACTTTTGCTCCATTCTCTACCGCATAATAAATGGCAGAGGATATATCTTTATCGTATTCGTCTCCATCGGGCGCAGCACGAACAATCATAACCAGTGCTTTGGGGTAGACACCACGCAGTGCCTGACGTCCTATTCCTTGTCCGGCAATAACGCCGGCAACGAACGTTCCGTGATAACAACCATCGATAGTAAGGATGTTGTTGCCATAAAAGCGGTCGGCAGCATTGGTCATATCATCACCCATCAACAGACGTTTGTCGGCGTCTTTCTCAATTCCCTCGATGCGACGTTTCATCAAATTGAGGTCTTGATTTTGCTTTTCTACGAACGCAGTCCACTTCATCTCCTTGTCGGCTTTCATCAAATCGACATACAATGCCTGTAAAGCCTGCTGAAAAGCACTGTCTGCAGACTCCATACGCATTACTTGAGCCACCTGTAAAGTATCAATTTGAAAGTGTAGCCGAAGAGCGGAATCGACCTTTAACAACTGATTATGCTTGGCCTGTGCGTACTGATAAAACTTGAGATAACCGGTAATGCCCGCTTTTTTCTTCATTCGCTGATAAAAGTCGAATTCGTTTTTATCAACGGCCTGCTCGCGTATCAGCGACTTATACTTGGGATAAAGGCGTTTAAATTGTCGGTATTCTTCTGTTCCGGCACTGGTCATTTGAAAACTTCCGTCCTTTGTTCCGAGAAAATTCCAGCCATGAACATCGTCTGTATAACCATTGCGGTCGTTATCGATACCATCTCCCGATATCTCTTTTTGATTGACCCAAAGTGCGCTTTTCAAATCGATCGAGGCGGTATCAACCCCTGAATCGATAACTCCCACAACAACTTTTCCTTTTGGTTTCAGTTTTGAAACAGAGAGATACCGCATGGCTGCATCAAGGTTTATGCCCTGAACAGAGTCTGAATAAACACGATACCAATTGGTAGAGGGGGTATTTTCAGTCTGTGCCGCAGCAAATAAACTCTCTAAAACCAAGAAAAGTCCTAATATAAGTAGTTGTATGCGATGCCTCATGTCAATATAAATAGCGTTTATACTTGCAAAACTAACATATTTTCCGTTAATAAAAACACATTTGATTGTTTTTCATTTGAAAAAGTTACAAATTTAAGAAAGATCGTGTTTGTTTGTTATAAAAATCTGCATACTTATACAACAATATCCCCATACTTTGTCATAAATAATACCTTTAATAAGTATCGAAAAAACCGTTTACGCACTTTTAATTTCCAAAAGCTATGGTTTCAGCCTTCAAAAGCATAGGTTTTAGGTTGCAAAAGCATAGCCTTTGGAGGGTAAAAGCATAGCTTTTGCAGCCTAAAAATTCTATTGTTTCAGGAAACAAAAAGAATATAGCTATTGAATTATAAATCAAATTCTTATACGAAAAATAGAAATAAGAAAAGAAAGTTATCCGAAGCCTTGAAAGGATAATTACAGCTAGGGTTGAATTTGCTCATTCATAACCTCTTTTGTGATGAATTCGTTGTTACGCCATCATCATTTTCGCCCGAACAAGAAGGTAGAACCCATCTAGCAAAAGCTATCAGCAACAGTTTTCTGTTTGAGCCAAATGAACAGGCACAGAACGCATACTAGATAGAGCTATAGCTTTATTTCTACAATGAGTATAAACTGATAGAACTTTACTACGGGGCCTCAGTATCAGTTTGGTGGATGAATTTATAAGTGTGATATTGCTTTTCTGCTTCTACTCGGAGCAAATAAACACCTTGTTCCATACCTTGGAGAGAGATTGTGGCATGACTTTCATCGGTGGCCGATGCTTGTTTGACCAATCTACCGCCGACGTTATACAGTCGTAAAATTCTCAAATTGCTACCCGAAACCATCAGTTGATCGCCCTTGCGCATAATATTGAAAGAGGTTGTGGCTGTGGGCGCAGTTTCTATTCCTGTAGGTACATCACGGTAAAGAGCAAGTATATCACCTTTCCGCTTGAGGCAATAGGTGGGTTCCTGCGGATTGTTCAACTCCACATCCTTGCCTTCTATCTGCCCCATCACTTTCACGCAATAGCTATGTCCATCAGCCAATTGCAGATTGCTCTTGCGCAGCCAATAGCTGTAGAGCGGCACTTCGAGAGATGAGGAGATAGTAACATGGCTATCAAACCCTCGTATTTTTATCTTTTCCTTTGTCTGTATGTCTTCGCAGAACATAGATACGGGGCCTTCATAGCTCTTGCCTTCCGATGTGCGTAGCACGACGGCGAACTTGAAGTTAGACACTCTCGAGATATCAATACTGCCGGATGCAATCTTCTCGTTCGAGTCGTCGGCCAGGAAGACTTCAGTTTTTGCCATGAGAGGTCTTTCCTGTGCCTTTACCACATCAATATAGGCGGCATCCTTGTCGTGAATATTGTTTATTGGGCAAGGCAGGGTTTCTGCTTCGTCTGCTGATATTTCGAGCTTCACTTCATAGCGTCCTATAGCAATACCAGAGGGCAATGAAAGCACGATGGGTATTTCTGCTTCGGTAAAACCTTCGATTTCTGTCACCTTATCGGCACGTGTATTCAACACAATCGTTTTGCTCGCATCGAGCAACTTTACTCTTAAGTAACAATCGCGGGGCACTCCGTTGAGGTTTTTCACTGTGAAAACGGCTTGCACTTTCTCACCTTGTTCGGCTTTATCTGCGAGCCTTGGCTGTGCCATCAGCTGGAAATGAGCGTCTTCAGTACAAGTTTCGGAGATACGAGCTGCGCCATTTGCTAATTCCACTTCTATGATGGGGGCTTTCTTCATGGGAAGGAACTCGTCCCAAGAGCCGTCGTCTTTACGGGCTACACACACGGGAATAAGGCGGTAATATCCGTTCCCGAGTCCTGCAAGACTTATCTTTACGGGCTGTGCCTGATTTATCAAGAAGTCTCGTCCCATAAAGCCTGCGTGGTCGGCACCATAAATGCGCTGCGTGAGACCACCGCTTGCATGGTCGTCAGAATAAGCCACTTGCTTTAGATTTCCCCCTTCGTCGTAGACGGCCACACCGATATCGCCTTTAAAAGGATTGCCTCTGTTTACGAAAGAATTAATCTCTACGGTTATCGTCTGCGACGGGTTAAAGGTTTTACCTGTTACGTCTTTCAGCGAGAAAGAACCTCCTTCATTAAACATCAGTTGCGGGGCTGTTTCTAAGAGACCTCGCTCTATAGCCGGATATTTTCCGTTGTTGGGATGTGCAAGAATTGCTGTAATGGCGCGATTAAAGGCCAAAGGCTTGCCTTGAAACTCGTTTCCGGTTTGCGATAGGTTGAGAGCTGTGAGCGAATAGTAGGCATCGCTTTGTCCTTCCCAACCGAAGTTCATGTGAAAGAGACCGTTTTTGTCGAATCCGTCTGCCACCCACGCATGTCCCGAAGCAGAACCTGTGGGACGACCTTCCAAATAAACAGGACATCCGTTGAGTAACTCTTTTCGAAGTATCTCAGCAAAACGGCTCGGTCCTTCCACCGCCCTCGTAATGTAAGCTGCCGTATAATCAAAATTCTTTTGCAGGGCTTGATACGCGAACAATCCTTGTGTACCGCTGGCATTAGGTGTATACTGCATAAAGGAAGCTATACCAACATCGCTCATCAACAAGGCGACAGCATCTTCCTGGGCAGTCGTTGCACGCACAGGATAGCGATAATCGGGCAACATGTTTGCCCAATCATAATGCGACTGACTGAAATCAGCACTTTTCTTGGTGTTATAGTAGGTTACGTTATATTCGTTCTTACCGCGTCCTTGGGCAGGCCATTGATAGTAATACATCAACTGCGCCACCGCAGTGGCCACACATCCGCTATAGGGATAGCCGGTTTTCGCATTGAATGGGTGCGACTGTCCCCATTTACTTTTCAGTAACGGAGATACGGTTTGTGAGATCAGACCTGCACGAGTATTGCCTTCGACAAGCACCTTTCCTTCTTTCAACACTTCAAACGTTTGCCGATAACCTTCCAAGAGCAACTTTACGCATGGATTGGCGTTCAACGTATCGAGTGTCCTATCAGTGCTATAGGCCAACACTTCACCCATCTCATCATTGCCGGAGACGATAACAAAGCCGCGCCCCCTTGCGTCATTAAATATATAATAAGGTGTTTCAACTGTTCCCTGAATACCTCTTGTCTGCGCTTTTGTATCATTGTTGCGAGATAGTGTGACGTATCTTTTTGCAATTTTCGCTGCTTTTTGCGGATTAATGTCCTTACCATGAGCCGTCAGAGAGACGGTAACAAACATCCCCACGATAAACAATAACACGGCAATAGCATGATGCCGATAACCTTTTTTCTTCATTATTTCTGCTTTCTGCTTTATTTCTTTTGTGTAATACTTCATTTCTATCATCCTGATAATTTATTTTTTGATATCCAATAACTCTCGAAAACTGGTACAAAGTTAATACTTTTTTGCAAATCAATTACTATTTGCACATCTTAATGCAACTTACAAGCTGTTCACAAGGGAAATTTAGTTTGATTTGACTGCTTAAAAAATTAGGTTACTACTTTTAACTTCTTGGTAAAAGCCCATAAATTTTATAAGGAGATAAACAAAGATTGAAAAACTTTTATGATGTTAGGACTTGGAGAAGAATGCACAGATTTAATTAACAATATCCAATAGATTCTAGTGAGAATATAGATGGATATAGTGAGGGTTTACGATATCTGATAAACTCTTTAATGAATCAACAACCCCACAAGCCATCAATTCATAACCCATAATTCTTTCCCTTAATCCCCTATCAAATCTTTCAGATGAAAAATCAAATAACTATGACAAAGCGGATCATTAGCTTTTATCTTTGCGAGCAATTACTAATCGATGATTTATGAAACAAGATAAATGTTTCTTTGCTGTTGACCTCGGTGCTACAAGCGGACGTACCATTATCGGAACACTAACCGATGAAAAGATCGTGCTTGAAGAACTGACTCGCTTTAACAATGAGTTGATAGAAACAGGCGACCATATCTATTGGGATATTTACGCACTTTACAATGAAATTATTAAAGGTCTCAGAATCGTGGCTCAACGAAACCTGCCGATTGAAAGCATCGGAATAGATACCTGGGGCTGCGATTTTGTATTCGTTGGTAATGACGGCGAACTGATGAGAAATCCATTGGCTTACCGCGATAGCCATACAGAGGGTGCGATGGACGATTATTTCAAAAGCGCCATCGGGAAGAAAGAGGTGTACGACATCACCGGTATTCAGTTTATGAACTTTAACTCGCTGTTCCAACTTTATACTATGAAGAAAGCCGGGAACACAGCCTTACAATGTGCCGAAACAGTTTTGTTTATACCAGATGCACTTTCGTATATGCTCACAGGTAAAAAAGTGTGTGAATATACGGTAGCTTCGACCTCGCAAATGCAGAATCCACGAACGGGAGAACTTGACAAACAACTACTGAAAAGCGTGGGATTAGACCTTCATAATTTTGGTAAGCCTATACGTCCGAGTAACGTTGTGGGGGTACTGAACGAGCAAGTGCAACGCATAACAGGACTGGGAGCCATCCCCCTAGTAGCTGTTGCGGGGCACGATACAGCAAGTGCAGTGGCGGCAGTACCTTCAATAAGCGCACATTTTGCCTATCTCAGTTCGGGCACATGGAGTCTAATGGGCATAGAAACACCACAGCCGGTAATTAATGAACGTTCGTATGAACTTAACTTCACGAACGAAGGCGGTATAGAAGGTACAACCCGCTTGCTCAAAAACATCTGTGGGATGTGGCTATACGAACGTGTTCGCAAAGAATGGGACGAGGCCAAAAGTCGTCCGCACGCAGAGTTAATGAAAGAAGCAACGGCCTGTGAGCCATTCAGAAGTCTGATTATGCCGGATGATACACGATTCGCCAATCCCGAATCGATGACAAATGCTATTCAAGATTACTGCAAAGCACACAGCGAGCCCGTTCCCGAAAGCTACGCACAACTATTCCGCTGTATCTTCGACTCGCTCGCTCTGCGTTACAAACAGGTGTTTGGATGGCTACAAGAGCTGGCACCCTACCCTATCGACACACTGCATATTATTGGCGGAGGATCGCAAAACGCGCTATTAAACCAATTTACCGCCAACGCTATCGGTGTGGATGTGTATGCCGGTCCGCAAGAGGCCACCGCCATCGGAAACATCATGCTACAAGCCAAAGCGGCCGGAATAGTGAAGGATATCCGACAGATGCGGGCATCGATAGCCAAGAGTTTCACACCCCAGCATTTCATTCCGCAAGACCGGCAACAATGGGACGATGCCTACCAACGCTATCTTGAAATCGTAAAATAAATACTTTATAGAAACCCAACCTTTATCCTTATTATACTTAAAAAGAATACAACATCTAAAATCGAGAAAAAATGAAAACCGAATTAGTAGAAAAGGCTTATGCAATAGCCAAAGAACGTTATGCCGCAATTGGCGTAGACACAGAAAAAGCAATCGAAAAGCTGATGCACACGCAATTGAGTTTGCACTGCTGGCAGGCTGATGACGTATCAGGATTTGAAAACGCAGGCGAGCTGACCGGCGGTATTCAAGCTACCGGTAACTTTCCGGGAAAAGCGCGAAACATCGACGAACTGCGAGCCGACATTCTCAAAGCGAAATCGTACATCGCCGGAAACCATCGCTTGAACCTGCATGCCTCGTACGGAGAATTTGGCGGAAAGAAGGTAGATCGCGATGAAATCGAGACAAAACACTTTGAAGGCTGGATACAATGGGCCAAAGAGCACAACTTCAAACTGGATTTCAACTCGACCAGTTTCTCGCATCCCAAGAGCGGAAACCTGTCACTGGCCAACCCCGACGAAGGTATTCGACGTTTCTGGATAGAACATACCAAGCGCGCAAGACAGATTGCCGACGATATGGGACGTGCACAACAAGACCCTTGTATCATGAACATCTGGATTCACGATGGCAGCAAAGACCAAACGGTAGAAAAGCTGCGCTATCGCCAATTGTTGCAAAAGTCGCTTGACGAGATACTTGCCGACAAACGCACGCACATGAAAGATTGTTTGGAAGCCAAACTTTTCGGTATCGGGCTCGAAAGTTACACCGTAGGCTCTTATGATTTTTATCTGGGCTATTGCGCCAAAAACAATGTTATTTGTACCCTCGACACAGGTCATTTTGTACCCACTGAGAGTGTGGCCGACAAAATTAGTGCCCTACTGCTGTTTGTTCCTGAACTGATGTTGCACGTCAGTCGCCCCGTGCGTTGGGACTCCGACCACGTCACCATCGTAAACGACGACACGTTAGACCTGTTCCGCGAGCTGGTCAGAGCCGACGGATTGAACCGCACACATATCGGTCTCGACTACTTCGATGCCTCTATCAACCGCATCGGCGCATACGTTGTAGGTGCCCGTGCCACACAGAAATGCCTCTTACAAGGTCTGCTCGAGCCCGTTGCTTTGCTGCGTAAATACGAAGACGAAGGACGCTTGTTCGAACGATTGGCGCAGCTCGAAGAGGATAAGAACATGCCATGGGGAGCCGTTTACGACGAGTTCTGCCGCCGTGCAGGCGTTCCCGTAGGCGAAGACTTCATTGCCGACATTCACCAATACGAGCAAGACGTGCTCCTAAAACGCGCATAAGTTATGACAATCATCATCGGTCTGCTCATCATCGCCATCGGCGCCTTCTGCCAGGCCAGCAGTTACGTGCCCATCAACAAAGTAAAAAATTGGAGTTGGGAAAGCTATTGGCTCGTGCAGGGGCTCTTTGCATGGCTTTTGCTGCCGTTGCTCGGTGCATTACTGGCCGTTCCGGCAGGCCATCAGCTGTACGAACTCTTTGCCAATCAGCCGCGCGAAACCCTGCTGACCATCTTTTATGGAGCCCTTTGGGGTATTGGCGGGCTCACCTTCGGACTTTCGATGCGCTACCTCGGCGTAGCCCTCGGACAGTCGGTGGCATTGGGTATATGCGCCGCAATGGGTACAGTGCTTGCCCCCATCTTTACCGGGCACACCGAACGCATCACCCAACCCATCATCATTGGCGTGATTGTAACCCTCGTGGGCATCTCTGTCATTGGCGTTGCAGGAAACATGAAAGCCTCGATGCTGAGCGAAGAACAGAAAAAAGCCGCCGTAAAAGACTTCAACTTTACCAAAGGCGTGCTCGTTGCGCTTACCGCCGGACTGATGAGCGCTTGTTTCAACATCGGTTTAGAACAAGGTTCGAGCATACGTTTTGCGGGTGTCGACCCGATGTTTGCCACACTTCCGGCCACGCTGCTCGTCACCGTTGGCGGTTTTATCACCAACGCAGCCTACTGTTTGTTTTGCAATGCTCGCAACAAAACATTTAGCGACTATCGCCGCCTCAACGTATGGGTCAACAATCTTTTGTTCTGCCTGCTTGCCGGAGCCCTTTGGTACAGCCAGTTCTTTGGTCTTGCGCTGGGCAAAGGCTTCTTAGAAAGTTCGCCCACGCTGCTCACTTTTGCTTTCTGCATCCTTATGGCGCTCAACGTTACCTTCTCGAACGTCTGGGGCATCCTGCTTAAAGAGTGGAAAGGTTGTTCGCGCAAAACCATCATTGTATTGGTTATCGGGCTTATCATCCTCATCTTCTCCTCTTTCCTTCCGCAGTTACTGAGTAAATAGTAAGAGGAATCAAGTACGCAAGGCTGTAAGAAGTATTTTTACCCTTCACACTTTCATCGTTACCATTTGCAAGATGAGAGGGGGATGTAGAAGATATTTTATCATACAAGAGTAAGCTTAATAAATTAAAAGGCTCAGTTGAATATCAACTGAGCCTTTTTTAAAGATAGCCTGAAGTTCAGTAAACAAGCCGCTAAACCTTAATTGGCAAATCACTGAGCCTCCATCGAATGGTTGCAGGAGGTTCAATCGCCCCACGGCGAGGAATTTCCACTCCACAAACCATTATCTTCGTTTTCTATTTCGTCGTCTTCCTCATCATAGAAACCACCTTTTGCCTGTCCGCCACCACCGGGGCCCGGACCGGGACCAATAGGGAGGGAAAGACAGATAAAACCTTCTGATTTTAACGTTAACACTTTGATGATAGGGCACATGTATACTTGTTTCTTCATTATTGTTCCTCCCACGTTAGAATTTATAAAACTTCTTACCGTTCACCACATAGATTTGTCCGCGCGTAAGAGCATCGTAATCGTTGCCTATCTGCTTGCCATCAATGGAATAGAACGTGTGACGACCACTCTTCAGGTCTTTCTCTGTATCGCGTTCAAGACGGCGAATGTCGGTGGGTGTAACATTTTCGTCTTCAATAACCATGAAGAAACTCTTGGCAGGCGTAGCGCCTGTCGGACTGGAAACGAAACAACGATAAGCCGCGATATAGTCGTTTTCAACTCCGTTTTGCACTGCCCACCATTTGTTGCCGTTGAGATAGTAAGCGTTCATGGCTGTTGCGGCAGCATTGTTGATGGTTTCTGTTGTTCCGTAGAAAGCCCAGTTACCATCAGCAGTTGTTTGAGCTGTAGTAGTAATGGCAGGTGTAGCCGGCACTTGCACGTTATGCATTACTGGCAACTTATGCGTCTGACCGTCGGTAATACGAACCAAGTAAGGATGGTTGGCTTGAAGGCGCGTACCTAAAGGAATGGGAGAGAAGCAAAAGGCATTGTCTCCGTTTTCATCAGTTCCTTTTCGAATAAGCCGATAAGCTTGCATTCCGGTAGGCAAATCGGTAGGATAAGGCAAGTAGAGTGTGCTCACAGATTTACCTGCGATGTTACTAAATACACGGTCGTACTCTGCTTTTACTGCAGTAAAAGCATGGGGAACATAAACCGAGTGGGTTTTGGTTTTATAAAACATATATCCCAAATCACTGATATTTTGGTCGTACACTTTAAAATAGCTGCACACGCCGTCAATGATAAAATTAATATCGATGGTTTCTTCTCCTGATGCAGCAGTGGTAGACATTTGCGTTGTGAACAGGCTTCTGCTTGTTCCGTTGGGTAGATACACCAATATACTGGCAGCTATTCGGTAAAAAGCTCCACCAACAACATTGCGCCCAATTGGGTAAGGGGTCCCTGTGTAATATTGCTTAGGATATGTCACTGAAGAATTAATTCCTGTCATATCCAAGAATTGCATATCAGTTTGAAAATAAGTTTGCCACAAACGTTGACCCAATGTTGTGAGTGTTGTCGTTGGTGCAAAAACAAAACCTTTGGCACCGTTATCCATAAAAACGCGGTCTTCAATATCCACAACAGGATAAGTGTTTGCTCCGTCGCTCACTGTTGCAGGAATTGTTATAACACCGGTCGCTGTTCCTTGATATCTTTCTGATCCATCACTCCATCCATAAGGGGTTGAGGGACGCCATTTACCCATTCATTGGCAGGTCTGGAAAGTGTAGCATTTGTGCCATTAAGTTTATAACTCCAAGTAATACCTGCCGCATCGGTGTAGGTGTATATGGTCTGCGCAAATACCTGCATAGGAAATTCCAACACTACACACAACACAATAAAAGTGAAAATTTTCTTAACCATTGTTTTTAATGTTTGTTTGGTAAACATGCCCCCGTTACATGTCTCTGTTACACTGAATTGTTGAATATCTATCGAATATCGGTGGGGAGCCAATATCCATTTTGTTTTTATGTATGATTATTGATTTGGCATATCTTTGTTTTTATTATCATAATTAGTTATCAGTCTAAATGCAAAGGGGCTGCACAAGAATTCTGAGGAAATTTGAAGCATTAAAAGATGCAGAAAAATCAAAACTTCTCTGCATTCCGCCTATACCTTATTATATATACTTTGTTTATCATCGAGTTCAAAGATATAAATAATAATTCACATTTCATAATTTTAGTAGGGCAGAGGCACGGTTTATGCTTCCCCACACGTCAGAAAATATGCATTTGGAGACAAATAATCAAATGCTACGCTCATCATTTTCTTACCACAGAGTTGGCGTTATCTTACTACCTTATCCCTTTATTAATCACCCTTTTACGGCTTCTGTCCCTTTTCAAGTAGCGTTGCAATTTTCTTAAACTCCAGCTTATTTGCAAGAACCCTACTGCGTGTGCCGTGCGGCCCTTCTCTTTCGGTTTCTGCCTGAAATATAATACGACTGCTCTTTACATGCTTTGCAATGTCGAAATCTTTCTCCGTTGGGGCGGCAACGGTAGACACGCCCACTTTAAAAACACCCAAACCGTTGAGCTTTACCCGATAACCGTCTGCCAACATATCGCCAATTACCTCCGAAGCCTCCAAAAGCACTGCCACCACATCACCGCGTTTCATACTCGAATTACGCTGAACAAGCTCTGCAATGTCCATCAAATCTTTTGTTCCGATAGTCTTTGCACGGGCATACCACTTTCCGTTAAACCTGCTGTCCTTACATTAGTCTTGGTACAGCGACAAAAATACAGCCATAAGCCTTTTAAATTAATGATTAAAACAAATTGTTAAACATATCTATAAGTTAGAAAGAGAGATGATATAGAAGTTCTGTTTTGCACAAATAAGCTCACGTTTCCCCACAAAATTCCCCTCTTCTTTAGCCATTTTCACCTTTATTATCCATCAGCAGGATGCATTATATTACACCAGTTCGGTATAAGTAATCCCCTCTCTTTTTCTCCCCTTTTGAAGGGGAGAGGTGTGCTGCATAGTCACCCGAAGTTTATAGCAAGAGAGCACTCAATAATTTTAAAGGAGAAACTCAACCTGTGCCAATAAAGGGATAGATATACTGTATTACTTGTCTTTTGCTCTTTATATGACCTCTGTATCCTTTCACCCTTTTCACTTTTTCACTTTTTCACTTTTTCACCTTTTCACTTTTTCACCCTTTCACCTTTTCACCTTTTCACCTTTATCCCGGGGGAGGTTAAGCGGGGATGTTGAGCTTGGTTTGTTCTACCTTCGCCACGAGGTCGTACTGATTGTTGTGAAACAACGTGTGCGTGGCATTGCTGTGAGCACCCAGATAAATGGTCTGAATGCGAACGAATTTTGGTAATTGATTTTTAGCTACCATGATATTACTATTTAATTAATTATAAAATAAGTGTTTCATTTTCAATGTAGAGGTCTTGTCTTGTGTGCGTTTTTTGTTCAGCGGGTTGTCGGCAAGCAATTTCGTGTGCAAAATTTGTTCAGCGGGTTGTCGGCAAGCAATTTTGTGTGCGATTTTTGTTCAGCGGATTGTCGGCGAGCAATTTTGTGTACGAAATTTGTTCAGCGGATTGTCGGCAAGCAATTTTGTGTGCAAATTTGTTCAGC
>NZ_BAKN01000005.1 GCF_000614205.1 Hoylesella saccharolytica JCM 17484 | reverse complement strand
AAAACAACACGAGATTGGGCCTGCTCTCGTTTATAATAAGGACGAGAAAGGCTATTATACCTATTTCAGTTTGGGGCTTCCCTTTTCTTTTAAAACCGACCGTATGCATTATCAACGCAACCTGATGGATACGTGTATTGTTCGGAAAAGCCGGCTGTTTCAGCTATAGTCGCTTGGTGGTTGTCAACCAAAGATAGCAAATATTTTCATCGTATCATCTTGCAACGTACCATTGCAATCCCCGATTTGGTGCAGATGATAAACCTGAAAGACGATGTGAACCCATTGGCAGTACAGTTGGGCAATCCTAATTTGCAAAATACAATCAACAATAAATTTAGCATGCATTTCGAAATAAAGCAACCTCAACGCCAGCAAAACCTTTTTTTCGATATTTCAGGAACCCTTACCGAGCATGCCATTGCCAACGGTTTTGTGTATAATGCACAAACGGGCGGCTACACTTTTCGCCCCGAAAACGTAGAAGGAAACTATAGCTTGCAAGGCGGATGGGGCTTTGGCAGGGCTATAGGCAAGGCCAAATACTGGTCGTGGGAAACCTCCATGCACTATAACTACGTGCGTAACGTAGACCTTACGGCGGTAGCAGGCAGCGCGGAGAGCACCCAAAGCAAGGTAAACAACCATGTTTTGAACGAAAAATTAAAGCTGCAGTATCAGCGTGATAAGCTGCGCATTAACCTGCAAGGCACATTTACCTGGCGCAATGCTAACAGCATACGGCGCAACTTTAACACCATCAATGCTTGTGATTATACCTACGGAACGACGGTGAACTATACGTTTCCGTTGGGTATTAACCTCAATGCCGACTTGTCGATGCTTAGCCGACGCGGCTATGGCAACCGTTTGATGGATACCGACAACTTGGTTTGCAACGCCACTTTAAGCAAATCTTTCGGCAAAGAACGCTTCACGGCTCGTCTGGATGCTTACGATTTGTTTCACCAACTGTCAAATGTTACGTACAATGTCAACGGACAGGGGCGCACGGAAGTAAGCTATAACACCATTCCGCATTATCTGATGCTTCATCTGGTTTATCATTTCAATACAATGCCGGCGAAAAAACAAATAGTAATTCAATGTTTTTTATGTATTAAACCTCCTCCTTGGTTTGCCCATCTGCATCTTTTTGTTCTTTTTATCTTTTTGCTTTTTCGCCTTTATTTGTAACTTTGCCGGTGAAGATATTGAAGATAAGGACTTTAACCGGATAACTGTTTGGTTTTGAAAAGACGTTTATCTTGTTTAAATAAAGCCACTGTCTTCGTAAAACAGATAAACCATAAAACTATAAAACGTATGCTGAAAATTCAAACTGTTTGGGCTTTGGCGTTGGCGATGTTTGCCTTTCATTCGTTTGCACAAGGCAACGCAAACGATCGTTTAACCTTATTTGTGGGAACTTATACCGATGGCGGTAATTCTAAAGGTATTTATATCTATAGTTTTAATCAGGAAGATGGCAGCTTTGAACTGTTGGGTAATGCTCCGGCACGTAACCCTTCGTTCCTCACTCTCTCGCCCGATGGCACCCGTCTCTACGCCGTAAGCGAATGTAACGACGGGCAGCAGGGGGCGTATTCGTTTGATGTGAGCGAAGATAAACAACAACTGAGTAATCCTGTTTTTCAATCTACCGTTCCTCTCAATAGTTTGGGCGATGAACTAAAGCGCTCGGGCGCCGACCCGTGCTATATCTTTACCGATGGCAAAAATGTGCTAACCGCCAATTATACGGGTGGCGACATCAGTCTGTTTCCGCTTGATGAAGAGGGCAGATTGAAAGCCGAGACAGAGCATATCGAGTTTGAAGGGCAGAGACCGGACAAGGTGGCGCATATCCATTGTATTGCACTTACGCCTGATGGACGCTATATTTTAGCCACAGATTTAGGTAACGATTTTATCTATCATTTTACTTATAATCCTTCAAAGGCGCAAGAAGGAGGTCAGCTGTTGGATGATATGGATGTAATTTATCAGGTAAACAAGGGGCAAGGTCCTCGACATCTCACCTTCAGTAAAGACGGACGATTTGCTTATCTCATTAATGAATTGGGCGGAGAGTGCACCGTGTTGAAGTATGAAAATGGGAGAATGACGGAGGTACAACGGATAATGGCAGACGAAGGAGGCGGACATGGCAGCGCGGATATACATATCAGTCCTGATGGGCGTTTTCTTTATACATCGCATCGACAGAAGAAAGATGGGCTTTCTATTTTCTCTATCGATCCGCAAGAGGGTACTTTAAAGAAGGTTGGATACCAGCTAACGGGTATTCATCCACGTAATTTCAATATCACGCCTAATGGAAAATATCTGCTTGTAGCTTGTCGAAATGATAATAGTATACGTATCTATAGGCGCAATTTGGAAACCGGCGAACTGACAGATACGTTGTTGGGAATAGGGGTAGACCAACCCTCTTGTATTGTGTTTGCAAAGTGAAAAAGGGAAATGAACTCGCCTTTAAGAGTATTTGGGATGTTGAGCAGGTGTTTATAGTTGTTTGTATGCTTAATTATGGAATTTAGAACCATCGTTGATATTCAAAAGGCCGATTTTGAAATACCTCCCTTTGAGCGGATGTTATTTGTAGGCTCTTGTTTCTCTGAGTATATCGGTAAACGCTTTCAGGAAGAAAAATTCAAGGCAACAGTAAATCCTTTTGGTGTTATGTATAATCCTGTCAGCATTCTGCATACCATAGAACGCTGCGAGGAGGCACCCTGTGTGGCGGTGTTTACATTGGGAACGAACCATGTGTACCGATTTAAAGAAACGGGAGAGATTGTAGATAACTGCAAGAAACTGCCGCCATGGCTGTTTCAGGAAGAAGAACTCACGGTAGACCAATGTGTGGAATATCTGTCGCAAGCTGTCGACACGTTGCTTCAACGTTATGTGGAAGCAAGGGTTATCGTTACGGTTAGCCCCATACGATATGCTAAATATGGCTTTCATGGTAGTCAGTTGTCAAAATCAACATTGTTGTTAGCCACAGACCAATTGGTGAAAAAGTATGCTGGGCGAGTAGCTTATTTTCCCGCTTATGAAATCGTTAATGATGAACTTCGCGATTATCGATTTTACAAAGAAGATATGTTGCACCCCTCAGATCAGACTGTAAAATATATTTGGCAACGTTTTGGTGATATGTTTTTCGGTGAAGATGTACGTACGTTCTTAAAAGAATGGCGCCCCATCAAAGAGGCTTTGAAGCATCGTCCCTTTCGTCCGAAAGGAGAAGGATATATCGAATTTATACAGAAAACAAAAGAGCGGGCAGCCCTTTTGTCTGAAAAATATGGATTTGACCTGCTGGAAGAATGAGTGAGTAAAGCCCTATTGACATCTGTTTAAAGAAAGCCTTGTCGCCTTAATACCTCTAAAAAGGCTTCTGACATAGTTTCGTTGGCCTGTTTGGTATATCGAATATCGGTGTAAACTTGGGCCAGCGTTTCTTTTTGATTTATTCTAACAAACTCTAAATTCTCTTTTAATTGCTCTTTATACCTATAAAAATCGTCTATCTGCGATGTTGTGTAATCGTGGAAAGTTTCGCTGTGCACAAAAGCTTTTAAGGGGAGTCGGTCAGTTTTCTGCGGTGTTTCGTTGGGCCATCCCAGCGTAAGTGTCGCCACGGGTACTACTAAATTTGGTAGTTGTAAGGTGTCAATAATTTGTTGAGGATTGTAAATGGTGGTACCGAGAAAGCAATAGCCCAGTCCCTCTTCTTCAGCAAGGTTGCAGAAAGT
The DNA here is from genome assembly GCF_000614205.1 of Hoylesella saccharolytica JCM 17484. Classification (GTDB taxonomy): domain Bacteria; phylum Bacteroidota; class Bacteroidia; order Bacteroidales; family Bacteroidaceae; genus Prevotella; species Prevotella saccharolytica. The sequence continues at coordinate 132,942 of NZ_BAKN01000005.1, read as the reverse complement.
TTGGGTATAAAGTAATGCATCTGTGGCTGCATTAAGAAAAGAAAGAAAGTTATCATATCCCGGCTGGGCCTTTCTTTGTTCCGCCCATAAGGTTGTTCGGCGGAAATCGGCACAGATGGTAAGGAGCACCGGAGCCTCTGTTACCATCGGTTGGTTGAAATGTGCGGGGGCCAAACGTGCTTTGATGTCTTGCTTACGTGTTACAACGACGCTGTATAACTGCAGATTTCCCATTGTTTGTGTGCGTGAAGCCTGTTCAAGCAAACGGTTGAGTAGCTCTTCGCTAACTTCTTTTTTCTTATATTTACGAATGGTTGTTCGGTCTTGTAATGATTTCATCTTCTATATATATAATAATGTGTAGACAAAGATACGATTATTTTTACAATCTGATGGTGGGAGAATGGTTGATTTGTTACAAGATTGTTTATTGATATATGCCACATATTATGAATGATGTGTATACTTTTTAATGTGTTCAATTAAAGTTTTATGCTCCCAATGTCTTCCCTAAAAGAAAACTTTTATAGTGTATCAGGAGAAAAAGTTATCTGTTTTTGTATAATAAGATCGTTTGTGTTGTCATTTGAAAGAATCAATTATTGTCTACTTTTATTGATCTTAATATCTATCTTTTTTATTTTTTTTCTATGAGATGTAGTGAGTAAAGAGTAGGGTTTTATATTTGTTATGTGTTGATAAATAATGATTTATTCAATTAGTTCTTGTCGTTAAAGAATGGTTGCGTTAAGTGTTCTTTTAAGATATGTTGTTATTATGAATATTCCATGATGTACTTGAATACTATTTGCATTTATGAAAAGGCTGATTTCTAGATAGATTATCTTTTTTGAAAATATATGTATACAGATTTGATAAAGTAAAAATTAGTTTGTAGTTTTGCAAAAAAATAAGATTGTGTCATAATGGAACATTTAAAGATTTATTCTTATGAGGAAGCTTATGAAGCTTCTTTAAAGTATTTTGCCGGTGATGAACTGGCTGCGAGAGTATGGGTGAATAAGTATGCAATGAAAGATAGCTTTGGAAATATTTATGAAAAGACGCCCGATGATATGCATTGGCGTATTGCCAACGAAATTGCACGTATTGAAAACAAATATGCTAATCCGCTGTCGGCTAAAAAGATATTTGATCTGCTTAGTCATTTTAAATATATTGTACCTGCCGGAAGTCCGATGACAGGTATAGGGAATAATCAACAAGTAGCATCGTTAAGTAACTGCTTTGTTATTGGTTTGGATGGCGATGCTGACTCGTATGGTGCCATTATGCGCATTGATGAGGAACAAGTTCAGCTGATGAAACGACGCGGTGGGGTAGGGCACGACTTGTCTCATATCCGTCCTAAAGGTTCACCTGTAAACAATTCGGCACTCACTTCCACAGGGTTGGTGCCTTTTATGGAACGTTACAGCAACTCCACACGTGAGGTGGCGCAAGATGGAAGACGTGGTGCACTGATGCTTTCGGTAAGTATTAAGCATCCCGATAGTGAAGCCTTTATCGATGCAAAAATGACCGAAGGAAAGGTAACAGGTGCTAATGTGTCGGTGAAGATAGATGATGCTTTTATGCAGGCTGCTGTTGATAATAAACCTTACGTACAGCAATTCCCTATCAATAGCGACCAACCAAAGGTTAAAAAAGAAATATCTGCCAAAGAACTTTGGGAGAAGATTGTACATAATGCGTGGAAAAGTGCAGAGCCGGGGGTGCTATTCTGGGATACCATTGAGCGTGAAAGTATTCCCGATTGCTATGCCGATTTGGGCTTCCGTACAGTAAGTACCAATCCGTGCGGCGAAATACCACTTTGTCCTTATGATAGTTGTCGCCTATTAAGCATCAACCTTTTCAGTTATGTGGTTCATCCTTTCACGAAAGATGCCTACTTTGACTTTGACAAATTTGCCCAGCATGTGGCTGTGGCACAACGTATCATGGATGATATTGTAGATCTTGAGCTCGAAAAAATTGACCTTATCATGGAGAAAATCAAGGAGGATCCGCAGAGCGATGAAGTAAAAGGTGCAGAGTATCATTTGTGGGAAAAGATACAACGTAAGAGTAGTATGGGGCGTCGAACGGGTGTGGGTATCACTGCTGAAGGTGATATGATTGCTGCCTTGGGATTGCGTTATGGTACGCAAGAAGCCACCGACTTGAGCGTAAAGGTACACAAAACGTTGGCATTGTCTGCTTATCGCAGTTCGGTGACAATGGCAAAAGAGCGTGGTGCATTTGAGGTTTTTGATGCTAAACGCGAGGAGAAAAATCCTTTTATTAATCGTTTGAAAGGCGCTGAACCCGCTTTATATAAGGATATGGTAAAGTATGGGCGTCGCAATATCGCGTGTCTGACAATTGCACCGACAGGTACAACCAGTTTGATGACGCAGACTACGAGTGGTATAGAACCCGTGTTTATGCCTGTTTACAAACGTCGCCGAAAAGTAAATCCCAATGATACAGATGTGCATATTGACTTTGTTGACGAGGTGGGAGATAGTTTTGAGGAATATATCGTTTATCATAAAAAGTTTATGGACTGGATGAACGTGAACGGATTTGATACCACCAAGCGTTATACGCAAGAGGAAATAGATGCCATTGTGGCACAATCACCTTATTATAAGGCTACTGCTAATGACGTGGATTGGTTGATGAAGGTGAAGATGCAGGGTGCTATTCAGAAATGGGTAGATCATTCTATCAGCGTAACCGTTAATCTGCCGCATGATGTAGATGAGGATTTGGTTAACCGTCTTTATGTCGAAGCGTGGCGTTCAGGCTGCAAAGGCTGTACGATTTATCGTGATGGAAGTCGTTCGGGTGTAATGATTTCGGTGTCAGAGAAAAAGAAGAAAAAAGAAGAAGATAAGGAAGAAGAACTCGTACCCTGCAAACAGCCGGAAGTAACGGAGATTCGTCCCAAGGAATTGGAATGCGATGTGGTGCGTTTCCAAAACAATAAAGAGAAATGGGTTGCCTTTGTAGGATTGCTCAACGGTTATCCATACGAAATATTTACTGGTTTGCAAGACGATGACGAAGGCATAGTATTGCCCAAAACAGTTGTTAAAGGAAAGATTATTAAGAACGCAGGACCCGATGGACGTAGCCGTTACGATTTCCAGTTTGAAAACAAACGTGGTTACAAAACTACCGTTGAGGGACTTAGTGAGAAGTTCAATCCCGAGTATTGGAACTATGCCAAGTTAATTTCCGGTGTGCTGCGTTATCGTATGCCTATTGATCACGTTATCAAATTGGTGGGCTCTCTGCAGCTCAAGAGCGAGAGCATCAATACATGGAAAAACGGTGTAGAACGTGCTTTGAAGAAATATATCTTAGATGGTACAGAGGCAACAGGTATGAAATGTCCTTCTTGCGAACAAGAAACACTCGTTTATCAAGAGGGATGCCTTATCTGTAAAAACTGCGGCGCATCGCGCTGCGGGTAAAATAATGGCTGATTTTATCTCTCTTCGCAATCTTCGTTTTCACGCTTTCCATGGTGTCTTGCCACAAGAACGCAAGGTGGGAAACGACTATCGACTCAGTCTTCGGGTTGAGTATCCCTTGGAAAAAGCGATGAAAAGTGATGACGTAAACGACACGTTGAGTTATGCCGAAGTGTTAGATATCGTTAAGTACGAGATGAATATTCCGTCGGCGTTATTGGAACATGTTGCTTATCGGATAGGTCAGCACCTTTTGAAGGCGTTCTCTGAAATCAGATCGGTCCATATCGAACTGATAAAGTTGAATCCGCCAATGGGTGCTGACGGCGAAGGAGCAGGCGTCGAATTACATTTAATAAATGATAAAACCCGATGAATGGATTCGCATATTCAGCCTATTTTCGTTACTTTTGCACATCAAAACAAGGATAATGGGTAGAAAGTTTGTTATTTCTCTTTTTTCACTGTTTGCTTTTACATTGATTTCTGTTGCAGCTAATAAGAAGTTTACACTTGTTATCGATCCTGGGCACGGTGGTAAAGATGCTGGCGCGTTAGGTGCATTTTCAAAAGAGAAAAACATCAACTTGAATGTGGCATTAGCATTTGGTCGTAATGTAGAACGCAATTGTCCAGATGTAAAAGTGATATACACCCGTACCACAGATATATTTATTCCGCTGAAAGAACGTGCCAACATCGCAAATAAGAATAAAGCAGATCTTTTTATCTCTGTTCATACCAATGCGCTTCCTGGTGGAAAACAGGCTTACGGTATGGAAACTTATACGCTTGGTATGCACCGCGCCGGCGATAATTTTGACGTGGCTAAACGCGAGAACTCGGTTATTCTTATCGAAAAAGATTACCGCCAGAGTTATCAGGGATTTAATCCCAATTCATCAGAAAGCTACATTATGTTCGAATTTATTCAGGATAAGAATATGGAGAACAGTGTAGATTTGGCCAGGATGATACAGAGAGAGACTTGTTCTGTTGCTAATCGACCAGATAAGGGGGTACATCAGGCTGGTTTTTTGGTATTGCGTGAGACGTCTATGCCAAGCTGTTTGGTCGAGTTGGGCTTTATCACTACGCCTGAAGAAGAAAATCTTCTCAATGATAAAGAGCGCATCGGATTAATTGCCAAAGGAATTTATAGGGCGTTTGTTGGGTATAAAAATAAATACGATAATACGATTGTTGTACCCTATAAAGCTCCGCAGAATGCGGGTACCAAGGTTCAAGATATTGTTCCTGATAGTTATAAACAGGAAGAAACCGCAAACCAATCGGGTACAATAGCGCCACCGAAACAAGATATTACACGGGAAGCAGCGGCACAAGCAAAAAGGGCAGCGGCACAAACATCTCAATTATCTGAACAGCCGAAGACAACTGTTGCTCAACCAATGGTTAATACTGAACAACTTGCTGTATCAACGGTAAACAAATCGATGGCTTCGACCGACAGTACTTTAAGCACACCCATATTTAAAGTGCAGATTATAGCTGCTTCGAAAGCTATTCAGGAAGGTAGCAATAGATTGAAAGGGCTGAAAGGGATTGATAGTTTTACCGAAGGAGGTATGATAAAATATACCTATGGAGCCTCGGCTGACTACAACGAGATATTTAATCTGCGCAAACAAATCAAGGCTCAGTTTCCTGACGCTTTTATTATTGCATTTAAAAACGGTGTGCGAATGGATGTCAATAAAGCGATTAACGAGTTTAAAGCAAACAGTTTAAGAAAATAATAAAGAGTTATGAAGTTTTTTACAAAAGAAATAAAGATAGCAATTGTTGCTATCGTAGGTTTGATAGTGGTGTTCTTTGGGATGAATTTTCTTAAGGGATTGACTCTCTTTTCCGATGATATCAGTTATCAGATGATATTTGAAGATGTGAGCGGTTTGTCTAAGGCAACTCCGATTTACGCCAACGGATATCAAGTAGGGGTCGTTAAAGAGATTGATTATACCTACCACGCAAGCAAAGATATATTAGTAACTGCTGGTCTGAACAAATATCTAAAAGTACCCAAGGGTAGTACGGCTGAGATACAAAGCGATTTGATGGGGAATGTGCGTGTAAACTTGATATTGGAAAAGAACTCGGGACTTTTTATACAGCCTGGCGGAACAATTCCCGGTGGAATAAATTCAGGCGCATTGGGGAAGGTTGGGGCTATGGTTCCCTCTATAGAGAAGATGCTCCCCAAGTTGGATTCTATCATGTTCAATCTTAATAAAATTCTTTCTAGTCCCGCTATTCAAGGAACTTTAAACAATATCGAAACACTGACCTCGGATCTGCAAGTATCTGCCAAACATCTTAATACGTTAATGACAGAACTGAACAAGGATGTGCCGGGAATGGTGAGAAGAGCCAACAGGGTTTTAGACAACACTTCCACCCTCACTGGTAATTTGGCGGCAATCGATGTTGCAGGAACAATGGCACAAGTGAATCAGACGTTGGCCAACGTACAATCTATCACCGATCAGTTGAACAGTAATACGGGTTCGCTCGGACTTTTGATGCGAGATCCTTCTCTTTACAATAATCTTAATACTACGCTTATCAGTGCCGACTCACTGCTAGTAAATGTGCGTCAGCATCCCAAACGTTACGTACATTTCTCGTTATTTGGAAAAAAGGACAAGTAAATAATGCTTTTGTGTATGGCCAATATCATTTCGGAGTTGGTCTAGCTGCACTGAGTTATGAATAAAAATAATGATGTGCCATATACATAGTTTATGTAGAATAGCTTATACCTTGGTGCCGTTTAAAAACATAAGAATATGTTTCTTAAGACAGAATAACAAAGAGTATAATGATATAAATGATAATAAGAAATTTAAAATATAAATTTTACAAAGGCGCAATCTCTAAAGATATCTAAAGTGCTTTTTTGTGAAATATGTGTACCTATTGAGAGTTCTCTGTCTCCCAAAGATATGTAGATATCTATCTTATGAATACTCTGTGCTTTGAAAATATAACTCAGTTACCCTCATTATTGGAATCACACGTAGTTTGCTACTTTTGCGCAGAATAACTTTTATAATATTTATTAGATATTCTATGGAATGATTTCCTAGTGAGAAAGGGTCAAGGTATTCTCAACAATTAATAAATAAATAATTTGGCATAAGCATAGAAAAGTTGTACCTTTGCCCCGTAAATGTAGCTTTTATCTTTAACAGCTCTTTTAGCCTTTTGTAATAAAAGGATGATAAAGGTTCCGTAGCTCAGTTGGATTAGAGCAACAGCCTTCTAAGCTGTGGGTCTTGGGTTCGAACCCCAACGGAATCACTTTGATGATCGGTAGGTTAAACAAGACGATAAGCATAATGAACTGATTATCAGTGGTTTAAAGAGAAAGGCATACAAAATTATCACTTTATAAAAAGGCGTTCAAAAAGGGATAAAAGTGGACATTACGGTACAATTTTTGTACCAAAATCGCACCAACCGTTGTACCATTTTTTAAAATGAAGTGATATCCTTCTATTCTTAATGTACTATTGAAATCTTTTTCTTCTTATGGCTCTTTTGTTATTATTGGAAGTGTTTTTAAGATGGGGCTTATAGCCTTTTCATACGAACAAAACTATTTGTATTTCTAATCGAACTTATGCAATAAAAGTACAGGTAAATTTGGTAGACTAAAAAATATATTCTATCTTTGCACTACTTAAAAAATGCTAAGGTGTCCTTAGATTTTAAGGAGAGATGGTAGAGTGGTCGATTACAGCGGTCTTGAAAACCGCCGTACCGAGAGGTACCGGGGGTTCGAATCCCTCTCTCTCCGCAATATCGCTTGATTATCAGTGATTTGTAAGGTTTGTACCTAACTTTACACCCAAAAATGTAAAGTTAAGTGTTTTCATTTTAATAAGCCAGAAGTCAGCACTTCATCTTTTTGTATGTCGCCTACTATGGCTATACGGGATCATTTTGGGAACATTAAGCCCACTGACCTTTAGCATACTGTTAAAAATCAGTGGCTTATTCGTTACGTTGTCAATCTTGAAAAGATGAATTCTTATTGAGCCAAGTATTCAGGATGATTATAAACGTATGACAATGTAAATTCGAATATATACTCGTTTACAACTTCTTTTACTTGAATAGGCAACATCAATTTGATTGTCTGGCCTTCAACTTTCTGGCTTGCGTTTGCATACAAAGATTTGCTTGTCCACTCTTTCAAGGTTTCACTATAATAAACTTTATCAGTTGGTGCTGCTAAATCTTCAAGTTTTGCGCCCTTGATAATAGTGGATGCAGGTTGATCTGCTTCTCTTTGTGAGTACTTGATTCCTGTGTGCATAACTTTTGAAGTGCTACCATCAACATCAACAAACACAGCTTCATTCCACACAACCTTCAATGTGTTATCGGAAACATTCTTCAGAATAAAGTTGAATTGTGTACTACCAGCAAAAATAAGAATATCAATGAAGTTGTCTTCATAGCTGTACTTTGTAATATTCTTTTCAGTTACATTGGTCGTTTTGCCATATCTTACAGCAGGATTAGAAGGCTTTTCAACCTTTGTGAGGGCTGCAACAAATTTCCCAGAATCATCATACTTGAAAGCTTCTGATTGTGCATAAGCTGCCTTGATATCCTTAGTTGTACCATCAATAGAATTCTTTACTGTGTAGAACTTCATAAGTTCTTTACGATACTTGCGTTATAATCTTCCTTCTTGAACACATTTACAACAGTATATGTGCATTTGAATTTAGGATTAGTGAAAGTTTTGCCTAAATCATTCAAGTTATCAATGTTAGCAACATCATAATTTATAATTTTGCCATCAGCTTTATCTTTCAAGACAAAACAAGCTTGAGGATATTTGTGGTCGCTATATGATGAACCTTGTTGTGGTTGCATAATAACATCAGTAACTTCTAATTTAGTTGGGCTATCTGCTTTTTCAGGAAAAACTTTGCCAATATACTTTGACTTATCACCTTTAAATTTTTCTGACAGGAACAAAGGGATAGAATATCTATCAGTGATGCAATAACAATACTTGTCAAAAGAATAGTATTCATCCTGATTGTTTACAATCATCTTCACCTTGTTTTTTGTTCCTTTTTCAAGAAGTATCCAAGTCATTCGCTTGTCATTTCCACTAATCTTTGAAATAACATAGTCTGTGTTAAATTTACCACCTGCATCTTGGAAATACTTGGTGTCCATATAGTCTCCACCTACTTTTTCAGGAAGATACTGAACAACTTGACCAACATATGTTTCTTGGTATTGTGCAACTGAGGCAAAATGTTGAATGCCATAAATACCAAAATTGGCTTCTGGGTGATCTCCTGCAAAAGCATTTGTTGTAAATCCGACTATGAATATTACAACAAGTAATAGATTTTTGAGTTTTACCATAATTTTAAAGTTTTATTGTTAATAATAAATTATTGTTCATTAAGTTCCTTGACTTCTGCAATTTAATCCTTCATATCAACATTAAGTATCTGAGATATTTGAAGAAGGGTTTCAAAATTTGGTTGAGTTCGATTGCAAACATACGAATTAATTGAGTTGAAACTTTTATCCAACTTCTTTGCAAGCCATGTTTAAGTTATGCCTCGCTTCTTCAAATGCTCCTTGATAAGGTTGCTATGTTCTTTCTTCTGTCCCATCGGATGATAGTTTATCTTGATATTGATTACAAAGTTATGAACTTATAATGAATAAAATGAAGAAAACAGAGCTTTACTGCGACTCAAATAATTATTTTCTTATGTGAGGACACAAAAGTAATCTCTTAAGTAGTCAATGATAATTGGAAATGAATATGCCTTTGACCGAAACCATCCACTTTTTGAATATGTATTTAGCGTTTTTGATAGTCGCTGATTTCCTTGCATTTCCCTATACTTCCCACAATATCCCTACCTCTTGGAGTAACATCAAAAGCCCTCTGCTTTTGCATCGTCAGACCTGACAGAATGCCCTATGCGCAAGGGTGAGTTATTCATTTCAAAACGATGGAATTATGACAATAAATGAATTACTGGGCAAGCCTGTGTGGCAGATGACTGGTGAAGAACTGCTCTTCCTTGCACGGCACGGTAATTGTACGTTGTCAAACAAAAGTGTGCACTTTGGTTTGACAACGTACACTGCTTGCGTAATGTACCAATAGCACTCGCCCAAAGGCAACTTACTGTTAAGCAGAATTACATGGCTTGCCCAGTTTGTGCGAACAATGGCTGATTGCTTGAAGATTTCCTCTATCTGATTGATGCCGCTGTGGTAGGTAGCTGATAGTGTTTCAGAGACTTGCCCCAATTGTGCAACAGGTTGTTGCGTAATTGTATTCGACTGATTATCTGGGATTTGAAGTTGTGCAACAGGTTGTTGCACAATTCGGTTGAGTTCATTTGTCAAACTCAAAACATTCTCAACTGTAGGAGTTGTGAGCAAGCCATCGACTTTATTAATTTCTTTCAGCACCTCCAATGGGTAAGCACTGGCGAACTGGCGTATTAATTTATGCTGAAGTGTTTGGAAGTTTCAAGTAAAACAATAATTTGTATTAACTTTATGTATTGTCAAAGAAATAGGCAGTAGGAACTCCGCCGATTGTTTCTTACGCCAGTTCGTGATAAGAAATAATGCCCATCGCATATATTGATTTATTTTCGAATACTCTTTTTAATTTTTTTTACGCTATCTACTGACAAGTACATCCCCTCCTAACCTCCCCCGGGATAAAGGTGAAAAGGTGAAAAAGTGAAAGGATGCAGGCACCATATAAAGAGCAAAAAGCAAGTAATACAGTACACCTACCTCTTTATTGGAACATGTTGAGTTTCTCCTTTACAATTATTGAGTTCTCTCTTGATATAAACTTTCGGGTGGCTATGCAGCACACCTCTCCCCTTGGAAAGGGGAGAAAGAGGGGGATTACGTATTACCGAACTGACGTTTTCTTTGATGAAAACTGTATTGACGAAAGTTCCGCTAGAGGTTTAAAAGGTAAAGGATGCGTGAATTTAGGATAAAGTTAGGTATTCGGTCTGCTTTTAGAACGTTATCCGCAACATAAATCGGATGCCATGCTTATGAGCTGTGGGCAATTCGTTGTAGCTTAGCCTCCGAACATATTGTATGTGCAGAACTTTGAAAATGTTATGTATTCCAGCAATCACTTCTACATACGGGCGTTTGGGAGTCATGATATTAACACCGTCGGGGAAGAGCATCAAGGTGTCGTCGTTCAAGTTTTGGAGCAGCGAGGGGTTGTTTTTATCTGTTAACTTTCCCCATAATCCCTTTATACCGATATATTCGCGCCATTTTAGCTTCTTAAGTAAAGGTATGCGGTTAAATATCTTTCCGTTTAAATCCCAACTTGCATCTATGCTGGCATAGCGGTCGTTTAAAAACTCCATGTTGTTGAGCAGGGAAAATGTGCCTTCTTCTACGATGTACGATAGGTTGGCCGCTGGCATGATGAGTAGGGGATAGGGCACCTTGTTCCATTGTGCACCGGTGCGAAGATTGATGTCTATTTTTCCCCAGCTTCGCATCCAAAAACGTTTGTATATGCTAAACTCTGTAACATTGTAGTTGTATTCTCCGCCTAATAATCCTTTTATTCCGGCAGTATGCGAGAGCCTGAATACGGGGGCGTCAAGGTTAATGGGTAATCGTCTTTGTTTTGTGTTGATATAGGTTCTGCCCGGTGCCAATTCTACTTCAAAGTGCAACTCGGTTGTGCGTATTTTTCCGTTATGCAGCAATTTGCTCGCATCTATGTTCGTTAAGTTGGGGTATTGAAGAGCGCTGTTTATCGGAATAAAGAATAACGACCCAACGGCCTCGTTCTCTTCAGTTTTCATACTGAGTGTTGTTTTCATACCCCAGTCTTCTTCACGTTCAAATGTTAGTTTCTGGCGATTATAAAACATCATCTTGTCTACTCTTGTCCACTTGAATGCCGTAAATACATTGTCCTTATCCGTGGGCATAAACTTGTCTGAAGGCGACATCACATCGTAGGTCGAGAGGAAGGTTATTGTGCGTTTGGGAAACTCTCTCGGTAGATATTCTTTTTTGTTAAATGAATAGGTTAATTCGCCTTTATAATAGTTTTTTTTGCTGACCCAGCCTCGGGCGAGATATCCCGAGAGAAACCAATGTCTATTAAGATTGGCTGTTGTTTGTGCACTGATGCGGGTACGTATTCCGTCGATAAAATTTCGGGTTATGATGGTATTTATCGGACCGATGTCCACTTTGCTGGGGTGTTCTTTGTCACCTGTTTCTACAAAGTTTTCGATAAGGGCTTTCATCCCGAATATAAAGTATCTGAATCCTTTGAGCTGTTCTATACGCCGAACAAAGTCGTCCATTGACGATTCACTCTTACTCAGCTCTACCGTTCTATATTTTTTCCAGAAGTCGTTGTTTCTCATTAGTGCATCTGCCTCGCGCCGCTCTTTAGCTCTGCCTTTAAATAATCTTTGCGGTAAGGGGGTAAAGGTATAGTCATCCAGTCGGGTGGTACGAATAACAATCTGTTTGGAGATATACTTGTTTACTTTTAATTCTACCACCATATCATCAACGCTCAGTACCCATTCGCCATTATCAAGTTGTCTGTATTCTTGTTGCACCTGCAAGTTCTCGACAAAGTTTACATCGCTGGCTTTGGGAAGTGTAAGGTTACATCGTTTTACATGTAAAGTAGAATCTGCCAGAATATATAATTCTCCTCGAAAGCCGAAATCTTGTTGGTTATTGGGGATAAATTCAAGGTGGTAGCATAGATCTTTACCTACATACACTGTATCTTGAATATAATAGCGATAAAAGTTAATGGCTCCGTTTCCGATAGGACTGGTAAAGGGAAAGCGAAGTAGCCTTATCTGGTCGTCGTAAATATCAATATCCGTAAAAACATCTTTTAAAATCTCATTAAGAATGTCTCCGGTTTGTATCAATTGATTGATACCTGTACTATTTTGTCCCAGAATAATATTTTTTTCGGTGTTTGTCGATTTGCGATAAATATGTTGTGAAACAGTTTCGTCGACTGATACCGGAAGTATCAACTTATCGTTGTACGGACATGCTTCTACTTGGTCGAGCAACCATTGGCGTTTGCCGATAAATCCACTGTCTAATTCGGCGGGAGTAATATCGTTAACGGCTAGCGTTATCTTTTGATACTTGGTGTATTGATAATAGTCGTGATTTTCTAAACGGGTGCGCTTTTTGGCTGCGATTACCCGCTTCATCAGTTCTACGGCAGGATTGTCCTTGCGCGAGTATCTGCCGCGTTTTTGTCTTACCAGTATTTCTGACAGCTGTTTGGTATCGGGATTTAATTGCACGTTGAGAATAGAGGACATGTTTTCTTTCACCATAATGGTTTTAGGCTTGTATCCCACCGCACTAAAAGTTAATGCTCTTCCGTTGTGTCTTTCTATCATATACCTTCCTTTCGCATCTCCCGACACTGCGATATGATAGCCTTTGTAAGCCGCGCTGGGGTAATACAGTGTATCGCCCGTCGATGCATCGGTAACAACACCTGTAATTTGTGCTTGGGTTGTTATGCCGATAAAGAGTAGTACGATTATGAAAATACTTGTTTTTATGTTCCTTGCTCTCATTTGTTGATGTTTGTTCTTATACAAAAAGCTGGTCTAAATCTGAGATAATCAGGTCGGGAATTCTCTCGTCATAATTTTGTTGTTCCCAATCTTTGCCTTTAAACCATATCGTTTTACAACCGGCTTTTATGGCTGGTTCAATGTCTTTACGAAAGCTATCACCAACGACGACGATTTTACAGGCTTCTGCTTCCAATGCCTCAACGCCCAAAGAAAAGATACGTGGGTCGGGCTTACGAATACCGACAACTGCCGATTCGATAATGGTATCGAAAAAGCCATTCAAACCAAACTCTGTTAATACTTCGTTGATATTCCCATAAAAGTTGCTTACTAATACTAGCGGGTAGTTTTGTTTCAGTTCTTGCAAAATGGTGCGACTATGCTGAGTTGTTTGCTTTACTTGCGCATATAAATCTGTTAGTATTGCTTTTTGGGCGTTTTCTATTTCCTTTTCTTGTGCATTCCAGGCTCCGGATGCGCATAATTGCTCCATTTCGATGCGGATTTTGATAGACAGTGTTTCGTAAAAAGTGTACGAAGACTGGATGATGGGGGCGCGACCCAATGTGCGCTCAGTATAGATGTATGCCGATCTAAATTGTGTCTCGTTTATTGGAATTGCCTGTCTTTGATAGCTTCCCATAGTATCCGGCCCCAATGGTTGCCTGCCGTATCTAGTGTTCCGCCATAATCAAATATAATTCCTTTTACCCCTGAAAGTCTCAACGCTCTGTTTGTTTTCATATTTTGCGCACCGTTATTGTTGTATCAATTCTTTTTCAGTTACCAATTGGATACATTCTTCGCACAAAAGCTCATGACGTTTGTGCATATATATATAAATGCAACTCATGATGGTGATTTCTACCAGCAGATAAAGCCATGGAATATTTAATAAGCACGAAGCGTAAAGACTGATAGCACGTGTGTTGAAAGTTAAAATGTTGGTATATTTCATCAACGGCCGACTGCCTTTCAGAAAGTGTTCTCTTATTTTTACAGGCAGGTTTTCAGCACCATTGAACCTTTCTTTTATCAGCTGAAAAAACGCTTGAAAACGAGGTGTTCGCCGTTCCTGCCCCTTGCAATAGTTAGCATAATTATAATAAAAGATCTTTTGAAAAGGGGCATGGCGTAACGAAAGACTGTCGTAGATGGCGCGTTGCTGTTTGTAGTTATCCAATTCGCTCCCCTCTCGGCCTTTTAAGAAGAAAAGGTGAATTTGCCGATAATAGTCGGATAGTGAACATTGTGGCGCGTGACAAAGAATGCCTGCCACGCCGGCCAAAACCCAAATCCAAATGCCCCACTTAATGTCTGTGTAAGGCATAAAAGTGTTTTGCAATCGCAGGGCTATGGCTGCGTAGATGCAGAAGAACCATACATCGCCCGAAAAACCGTCTAATACGCGACCCACAAGCGTTTTTTTGCCCGACAAACGTGCCATCTGCCCATCGGTAGAGTCGCAAAAATTGGCCAGCATCAATAAGCCTACTCCATAAAGGTTGTGTTGCCAGTCGGTAAAATAGAACATATAGCCCGCTGCAACGCCGAAACACATCGACAGCAGGGTGATGGCGATGGGGTGAATGCCCAGCCGATTCCAGAGCAAGGCAAATGCCAGCCCGATGGGACGGGTAAAATACACGTCTATGGTTTCTTCTGTATCGGTCGACTTAATCGACGATTGCAGCAGCGTTTTAAATTTATTCATATCGTATTTCTTTACGTCAATTTTTGATACGTATTTTATTCGCCCGCTTTCGGGCGACGCTAAAAAACTTTTTTTTTCAGTTCGCTGGCTCTCAGCGGCGCCAAAAAACTTTTTTTTCAGTTCGCTGGCTCCCAGCGGTGCTAAAAAACCTTTTTTCCTTTTCCTCTACCAGTTTAGCAATGGCATTTGCCGCTTCATCACGACATACCGAGAAACTGGGCCAATCGTTAAAGTCGATGATGTAAAAGCGGCCGGCTGCATCTACGATACAATCGCCCCCGTACACGTCTATGTTAATGGCGTTAGCCAGTTTTTTTATCTCTTTTCTTAATATTTCTGCATTGAAGGCATAATGGTGTGGCTTGCCGTTTATTTGTTCGTTTCCAAATTTCGAGTGGCCTTTCTCGGTGGGATAAAAGTATTTGAAAAAACTGTTTCCAACACCGTAGAATTTGATAAGGTCTCCTTGTATATGTGCACTAACAACTATATCGTTTATGCCTCTTTTGCCAAATGCCTCGACACAGCTTTTTACTTCTGCTTCATTCTTGCAGTACACCACATCGTATTGGCTTTGTGCTGCAGCATCTCCACGTTTCACCCAATATCCGCAACGCCCTTTTTCGGGCGGCATGGCAATGTTTTGCTGCTTCATAATGGTGTGCAGCCGGCTACGCGAACAAGCCTCTACGCTGTATGCACTGTTTACAACCATTGCCCCTTGCTGTTGTTTGTCTTTTAATATGGCTAATGTGCGTGGCAAACGCGCCATGGACAAAAAGATGTCTGCGGTGTGTTGGGCGGTCAGTGCTTGCTCGTCAAGTATGGATATTTCGCCAATCGGCAGTCGGTTTATTACCGCCTGCAAGATGGCTCTGTCCGCTTCAACCGAATTGGGCGAAAATCTATCATCACGCCTGATGGCCAATATCTTGCTCATTTAGAAATTTGTCTGCTTTTAGAATGTCGTCCATATGGTCGATATCAAATATTTTGCCCATGGGATGGGCTTTCAGCCGGTAGCTGTCGGCAATCAGTGCGCGTTGAAAATTACGCATTCGGCTTTCTCCTTTTTCAACAGATGCTTGAAGCGTACGGATAACTGCAGGGGTAAGCCCATATATCCCGCCCGACACGTAGCGGCAATCAGGCATTTTCTTATCCCAAAAGCCGGTGATGTTCAGTTGTTCGTCTGTGCCTACATACAGAGGCTTCTCATCATCGATAAAATCTGTTACGGCCATCACGCCATCCCAGCCTTTGGCTGTTGCCTCTTGAAATACTGTTGTGTATTGTATAAACTCGTTTTCGTTAAAAATGGTGTCTACCGTAGTAAGGATAAATGGAGAATTGTTGAGAAAGCGACTTAGCTCATAAAAACTATGCATCGAACTCGGTGTATTCCTGACGATGTGGCGTAGTGGAATCTTTTTCCCGTTCAATCCGTTCTTTTCAATATGGCGCAGATATTCGCTTACCAATTTTGTCTTGTCGTTACAAATCACGACAATTTCTTCGGCATCATTGTCTGTAAAAATGCGTATAAGCCTTTCTATCAAGTGCTCGCCGTGAACTTTTACCAAGGGTTTGGGTTGTGTTATCCCTTCTTGCGCTAACCGAGAGCCTTCGCCGGCTGCAATAATTGCATATTTCATAAAACAGTGTCAGCATTTCGGGGCAGGCATTAAAAAAAAAGTTCCCTCTCCCGTTTCTATATATCGCAAAGGTAGATATTAAAGACAAGAGAGGAAACTTTTTTTAAGTGTATTTTTGTTTTATTGTTTCAGGCGTAATTTGTTGATATCTATATCGCCACTGCCTCGTTTTTGCTTGTTCAGTGTCTTTGCCATACCCGAAAGTTCAATATCTCCACTTCCTTCGAGTTTGCAATTGATGGCATTGGCATTGTTGTAGTTAATTTCTATGTCGCCGCTGCCTTTTAAAAGTATATCAGAAGTTGTCGAACTTTCACTATTAATTTTAATATCTCCGCTACCCATTAAAGTGGTTTCAGAATGAAGGCATTGCAAATTGTTTATTTTAATATCTCCGCTACCTCGCAAATTTGTTTTGATTTTATCGCAGATAATGTCAGTAAATAAGATGTCACCGCTTCCTGCAAGGGTTATTTCGAGGTTATCGCTATCAACTTTTCCACTTGAAATAAATTCGCCCGATCCCTTTAAAGTAACTCCAATAAGGTCTGGTGAGGTTACATAAACCTCCACATCCTTTTCTGATTTTTTTAAAATATTCCATTTAATCACCGAGTTCCAGGAAATCTCTAGTACACCTCCATGACATTCTTTAATAATCTGGCCTCCATGTTTGTTCTTGTTCACTACCTTAATGCTGCTCTTGTCTCCTTGTATAAAATGTACTCTAACAGGTGCAGAGATAACTATTTTATTAAAATATGGAAGTTTTTCTTCTGTAGAACGGAATTCTGATTTTGTGGACTTAAAGCAAGAGGATACAATAAATCCGACAGCAGCCATAGTTGTAAAAATCAATACTTTTCTTCGTTTCATATTATTTATTGTTTGGTTTCATTACTAAGACGAACAAACAATAACTTTGGTTGCAACTAATTTAATATTTCTCCGGCAATTTGTTCTGCCGGAATTTCTTCTTTCCCTCGTTTTACATCTCCATTTTTGGCCACGATATAAAGCCCCTTTTCGGGTGTCCATTCCATACAGAAGAGGTCTGAAGTCTGAAGGTTGATTAAGTGTACTTTTGTTTGACAGCGTACACATCTACCCTTTTGGTAAAGTTTATTCTTATGGAAATCGTCCCTGATTTAACTAGTAACAATGATTCAAAGGTTTTTGAGTATCACTATTCTAAATCGAAAATTGCCAGTGGGTATGGACGCAGTTGGGATTGGGAAAATAATGATAATTATTAGAATAGCATGTTAGTAGACTTAGTTATACGCCAATCCTTATCACGAACAGGCGTAAATTCTTGTTACCTGCCTACTTGTGCACTTTTGTTTGAGTGCGTATAGTAATTCTTAATTCTTTCTTGTATCTTTGCAACAAAATGATATTGCGATGGCCATTTTCGGATTATTAAATAAAGACAAGCAGAACGCCCTTGACAAGGGGCTCAAGAAAACTAAAGAAAGCGTGCTTAGTAAGCTGACGCGTGTTATTGTGGGCAAATCGAAGGTAGACAACGAAGTACTTGACGAACTTGAAGAGGTGCTTATTACATCGGATGTGGGCGTAGAAACAACGCTGAAAATCATCCGACGTATAGAGCAACGTGTGGAACGTAATAAGTATCTTTCTACCACCGAACTAAATACCATTTTACACGATGAAATAGTCGCATTGCTTTCTGAAAACAATTCGGAGGACAATGATAGTTGGGAATTGCCGAAAACGGGCCATCCATACGTTATCCTTGTGGTGGGGGTAAATGGAGTAGGTAAAACAACCACTATAGGAAAATTGGCTTATCAGTTTAAACAGGCGAGAAAAAAAAGTTTATCTTGGTGCCGCCGACACGTTTAGAGCTGCGGCAGTAGAGCAAATTAGTATTTGGGGGGAGCGTGTGGGAGTACCGGTGGTGAAACAGCAAATGGGTGCCGATCCTGCTTCTGTGGCATTTGACACGTTGAGTTCGGCAAAGGCCAACGATGCCGAGGTGGTGATTATCGACACGGCGGGACGGTTGCATAACAAAGTGGGACTAATGAATGAACTAAAAAAAATAAAAGATGTAATGAAGAAAGTGTTTCCCGAAGCTCCCGACGAGGTCCTATTGGTGCTCGACGGTTCTACTGGTCAGAACGCCTTTGAACAAGCCAAGCAGTTTTCTGCCGTTACTCACATTACCTCACTCGCCATTACCAAGCTTGATGGAACAGCAAAAGGTGGCGTGGTAATTGGCATCAGCGACCAATTGAAGGTTCCCGTGAAATATATCGGAGTGGGTGAAGGCATAGAAGATTTGCAATTGTTTAACTGCCGTAGCTTTGTTGATTCGCTGTTCAACTAAGCAGCATTTGGTTACCAAGCTTTGTTTTAACAAAAATCTTTTTATAACAACGTCTTCTAAGTACCTACATTGCAAATGAATAAAAATCAGGTAGACATTATCACAATGGGTTGCTCGAAAAACCTTGTAGACAGTGAACTGCTGATGAAACAGTTCGAGGCCAATGGTTACCATTGTGTGCACGACAGCAAGAATCCAAAAGGAGAAATAGCCGTGATTAATACTTGTGGGTTTATCGAGAGTGCAAAAGAAGAAAGTATCAATACTATTCTACAGTTTGCTCAGGCCAAAAAAGAGGGGCGTATTAAGCAACTATACGTTATGGGATGCCTTTCGCAGCGCTATCGAGAAGAATTGGAAAAAGAAATTCCTCAAGTAGATAAGTTTTATGGTAAGTTTAACTATAAAAATTTGCTTTTAGATATGGGAAAGGGTATCATTGCTTCGTGTAATGGTGTTCGCAGCATTACCACTCCACGCCATTATGCCTATCTTAAAATTAGTGAAGGCTGTAGTCGTGGTTGTTCTTATTGCTCCATTCCGCTTATTACAGGCAAACATGTCAGCAGAAAGAAGGAGGACATCTTGGAAGAGGTTCGTACACTTGTGCAGCAAGGTGTGAAAGAGTTTCAGATTATTGCGCAAGAATTGACATTTTATGGTGTGGATTTCGATGGTAAGCGGCACATTGCTGAGCTTATTTCCTCCATTGCCGACATCAAAGGGGTAGAGTGGATACGTCTACATTATGCTTATCCCAATCAGTTTCCGTTAGAATTACTCGATGTTATCAAAGTCCGTCCCAATGTATGCAAGTATCTAGATATTGCCTTGCAGCATATTTCTGATCATATGCTCACTCGTATGCACCGACTTGTTTCAAAAGAACAAACGATAGAGCTTATTCGTCGTATTCGTAAAGAAGTCCCAGGTATTCATCTACGTACAACATTAATGGTAGGTTTTCCCGGTGAAACTGAAGAAGACTTTGCCGAACTGATGGACTTTGTTCGTTGGGCGCGATTCGAGCGGATGGGTGCTTTTACCTATTCGGAAGAAGAAGGAACATACAGTGCTAATCATTACGAAAACGATGTGCCTGAAGAAGTGAAAACGCGTAGACTAGATGAATTGATGGCGCTGCAACAAAAAATATGTGCAGAGATAGAGGCTGGAAAGGTGGGTAAAGTCATGCGAGTAATCATTGACCGCAAAGAGGGTGACTACTATGTTGGCCGAACAGAATTTTGTTCGCCTGAGGTAGATCCGGAAGTACTTATTCCCGCTAACAAAAGATTAAGCGTAGGTAAATTTTATCAAGTGAAAATTACAGATGGCGAAGACTTTGACTTATATGGTATAATAGATGAACAATAAAGAATTTATAACCGAATTAGCACAAAGAACTGGCTATACGCAGAGTGTAACTCAGACTTTGGTTCGCAATGTTATCGATCAAATGGCGGCGCATTTTGACGAAGGCAGTGTGGTCGCTATTCCGGACTTCGGAACTTTTGAAGTGAAAAAGCGGTTAGAACGTGTGGTTATTAATCCTGCTACACAGCAACGCATGCTAGTTCCACCAAAACTGGTTCTTAATTTTCGCCCCACATCGGCTATTAAAGAACGGTTAAAGATCGGAGGAGGGCATGAATAACAGAGTTGGAATACACGAATTGGCAACAGTCCTTGCCCGTAAAAATAAGATAACCATAAAAGAGGCAGAGAGCTTCGTTGCTCTTATGTTTGATAACCTGAACCAGGGTTTGAATCTTGATAAGCAAGTAAAAGTAAAAGGATTGGGAACCTTTAAAGTAATGAGTGTTAATACACGTAAAAGCGTAGACGTAAACACCGGCCGACCAATTATCATTGAAGGGCGCGATAAGATTTCTTTCACTCCCGACCCCGTAATGCGAGACTTAGTGAACCGTCCCTTTGCGCAGTTTGACACAATGATTATCAACGACGGTGTAGAGTTGGAAGAACTGAATGAATTAGAATTAAATCTAGACGATGAACCTCAAGATACAGCGTCTGAGAATCAAAATATAGAAAAAAGGAAAGAACAAATGATGGACACAGACATTAAATTGCCTAATGCAACGAATGAGCAGGCAATAAACGTGAATGCATTTGATGAACAGGAAACTCTTATGGAATGCAGTATCTCTTCTGAACAATTGCATCAGTTAAACGCTGACATTAGCACCTTGGCTGTTAGCGAACGTGAAAAAGAGCGGGAAAAACAGCGTGAGCAGGCTTCGATTTTAACTGCCGCTAATACTACCGTTTCTGTAAGTGGAAAACCTGTCGATGTGGAATCGCTTCTTGCCGAAGAACGTAAAAAAGCCGAAGCCATCATTACTTCTTACAAAGATGACATAGAAGATTTGTGGGAAGAGCACGACCACCACAAAAAATGGATACAAATCTTAATCCTCCTATTGGTTGTATTGTTATTGGGTGCCGCTGGGGCTGCATGGTATTTTATGGACCAAATTCATTTGCGCGATAATCGTATTGAACATCTTGAATTACTTTTGAAAAATAGCAAAGCTATGGCAAAAGATGCTCAAACGACATCCACAGCAAATACCAATTCGGCATTAATCGAAGAAAATAGTGAAACGCAGCAGGCCGATGCTCATCCTTCTACTTCTCTACCCATCACAAAACCGGTAGCTGCTGCTCCGCAGCAGTCGAAAAGCAATCAGTCGGTTTCTAACTCGCAAATAGCTGATAAAAATTATGATACCGATCCTCGCGTACGCACAGGAGCTTATCACATTGTGGGTATCTCGGAAACGGTAACGGCCGTTAAAGGGCAAAGTCTGCATTCTATAGGGAATACTTATCTAGGTGCAGGAATGGAATGTTACATAGAGGCGGTTAATGGTGGAAATATTGATGTAAGAGAAGGACAAAAGATTAAAATTCCGAAGTTACAACTCAAGAAACATAAAAAATAACTTGTTTCAGTGGTTTCATACTACAAAATGGGTTGTAAACGAGCCTTTATACGTCGTTGTACTGTGTACGTTGTCAAACAAAATTACGAAGAGACATTATTTATGCGCTGATCCCCTTGGGATTGTCTGCCACAATCCCTGTTGAAATACATCTGAACGCCACGGCGATGCTCATTCTTTTAACATTTGAGCAGCTACAGAATATGCAGTTTTATTCATAAGCTTTCAAATGCTGAAAAGGTAACAAATAAAAGTCTTCCGAGAGGTTTTAGCCTCCAAATGAACTTTGTTATGCTTTCTTGTTTCTGTGTAAACGATAACAAGAAAAGCCTAATTGGTATTCAATCAGGCTTTCTTTATTTATAAAGATAAAATCTATTGTCCTTATTTAGCTTCATCCATTACGCCTTCTACATACAGGCGGGTCATTTCTGTTGCAGCGTTTGTATAGATGGTGATGCTTTTTTTGAAATGACCAGGAAACTTCCCTTTACCGTTATATGTAATTTTCACTTCGCCTTTTTCTCCTGGCTTGATGGGTGTTTTGGTGTATGATGGAATTGTGCATCCGCAACTTGCCATTGCTTGATTGATAACAAGCGGCGTCTGCCCTACATTTGTAAATGTGAAGACACACTCTTGGACAGGATTTTTCTCGCTAAAGTTACCAAAATTATGGCTCAGCTTATCAAATTTAATTTCTGCCTGTTGCTGTGCTACAGTAAATCCAACCAACGCAAAAAGCATTATTGAAAGCAATAACAGTTTTTTCATATTCTTTATCATTTAATGTTATACTTCGTTGCAAAGGTAAGGTTATATGGAGAGAAAAACGAATTTTAAGGAGTTTATTTTATGTTCGGAGGAAAGACACGGCTAATGTTCTGCTCACGATGCGTTATATGTACCTCTACACCGAACTTTTTATGTATGTGTTCTGCTAAATGTTGTGCAGAATATACGCTGCGGTGCTGTCCTCCCGTACATCCGAAACAGAACATTAAGGAGGTAAAACCGCGTTGGATGTATCGCCGGACATGATGGTCGGCCAGGGTATACACATTGTTGAGAAAGGTCAGAATTTCTCCGTCGTCTTCAAGAAAACGAATAACAGGTTCGTCTAATCCGGTTAACTGTTTATAAGGCTCGTATCTGCCGGGGTTGTGAGTCGAACGGCAGTCAAAAACATAGCCTCCACCATTGCCTGACGTATCTTCGGGGATTCCTTTTCGATATGAAAAACTGTAAATAGTTACGACTAGCGGTCCTTTTCCGTCGTATTTAGAGAATGTTGCCGGTCCGTCTTGTGGGTGTGCCTTATATACGATTCGGTCGGTGGTTTTATATCCATCGGCCCTGTTCAGTGTAGGCTGTTCTATGTGTGCAAATTGCGGCAGTTCGCTTAATCTTCTCAGCATATCCATCATATAGGGATAAGGGAAAAACTTTTTAAGCTTTAAGAGCTCGCGAAGGTTGTCTATGGCGTGGGGAATGCTGTCTATGAAATGCTTTTTATGTTCAAAATAGCCGCGAAATCCGTAGGCACCGAGTACTTGCAGGGTTCTGAATAAAACAAACAGGCTTAATCTGCTTACAAAATGGCGTACAGAGGGTACTTCGGTATAGTGTTTTAGAGAATTATAATATTCGTATACCAGTTCGCGACGCAGTTTGAAAGGGTACTTGGCCGAGGCTTGCCAAAGAAATGAAGCCAAATCGTAATAAAAGGGACCTTTCGACCGCCTTGATAGTCTATAAAAAAGGGATTTCCTTCTTTGTCGAGCATTACATTGCGTGCTTGAAAGTCACGATAAAGAAAACTTTCGCTCTTCTCTTCTGTTAGGTCTTTGGCGAACAGACGAAAATTGGCTTCTAATTTCAGTTCATGGAAATCAAGCTCTGTGGCTTTCAGAAAACAGTATTTGAAATAATTGAGGTCGAAAAGTACGCTGTCAACATCAAATTCGGGTTGCGGATAGCAATACTTCCAATCTAAGCCACGTGCACCCCGTATTTGTATGTTGGGCAGCTCGCGAATAACGTTGGTAAGCAGTTGTTTCTCTTTCTGATTATACCGTCCGCCCGATTCACGGCCTCCACGCAGGGCATCGAATAATGAGGTATTTCCTAAATCTGTCTGCAAGTATCTCAATTCGTCCTTGCTCACCGCCAATATGTGTGGAACGGGCAGCCGACGTGATGAAAAGTGCTTAGTTAAATATATAAAGGTGTGGTTCTCGTCTCTACTTGTTCCCACCACCCCGATAACGCTTTCGCCGGTTTTATCCGTCAGCCGGTAATATTTTCGGTTGCTCCCGCTCTGCGGCAGTTCTTCGGCCTTTTCGGGCAACGCCCCTTTCCATTTTTTATATAGTTCAGCAAGTTTCTCCATAGTCCTTTTTAGTTCTTTATCGATGGGTTTACGAATGTGTGTCTTTCTCTTTTTCTCTCTGTTTTTTTTGTTGATAGGCTTCTATACAGCCCACCAATAAGTAGTAAACCACAAAGAGCAGCAGCAGGATACCTGCCGACATCAGTGCAGAACGTGTGATATACAGCAGTCCTGCTGAAATAATTGTAAAAACTAGGATGCGTTTCCAGTCGAATTTTATTTTCATAGCTACAAAAATAGATAAAAACGAACTAAACCGAAAGAATACTGTCATATTTTTGCACGTGGCTGTTGTGCGTTTTTCTTTGTGCTTCTTCGCTTCGAAGCGAAATGTTCCCATCGTGGTTGGCAGAGTTTTGCTTGAGAACGAAGTGAAAAAGAGGGCGAAAGGGAATGATTGCACAGGAAGAATGACGAGCATGTAATGAGAACTGTATCATTTTTCGTGTTCTTCTCGGCGTGGTTTACAGTAGCCGAAAGCAGATGTAGACGATATTCAGCTTATATCTGGTAGCGGAAATGATAGGTGAGGTAGAGCTTCGGCCTCGTGAAGGGCTTGTTGACGTTCGATACAGGTACTGCAAGTACCACAGGGGGTATCACCGCCTTTGTAGCACGACCACGTTTCGGCGTAATCGATACCCAATGCCAATCCGCGTCGTACAATGTCTGTTTTGCTGATGTTGGTGTAAGGGGCAATGATGTGGAGATGGGTAAATGTACCTTTCGTCACGGCATAATCCATTGCTTGAATGAAGTCGGGACGACAGTCAGGATAAATGGTGTGATCACCTCCGTGATTGGCTATCAGCAATTTGGTAAGTCCCTTACTCTCGGCTATTCCTGCTGCTATGGACAACATTATCCCATTACGAAATGGTACAACGGTAGATTTCATGTTTTCTTCGCCGTATCTGCCATCGGGGATAGTATCGGCACCGCTGAGCAGACTACTTTTGAAGTGCTTGTGGATAAAAGCCAAATCAATAGTGATGTGTGGAATACCCAGTCGTTTGCAGTGCATTCGGGCTAGTGGCAGTTCGTTGTGATTATGGTTGCTACCATAGTCGAAAGATATGCCGAGAGCGATGGTGCCTTTTTTATCGTAAAGTAGGGTAATGCTGTCCATTCCACCGCTGACGATGATAACCGAGTCTTTCATATTTTTATCCAAATAGTGTTCGCAGAGCTTCTTCTACCTTTCGAACCGGGTGTAACTGTATTTTAAATCTGGACGTGTCGATATTACTGAGGTTGTTTTGGGGAATAATCATGTCGGTAAATCCCAGTTTTTCGGCTTCGCCAATCCGCTGTTCTATCCGATTTACTGGCCTTACTTCTCCGCTTAATCCCACCTCGCCCGTCATACACCATTCTTGTTCGATGGGCGTATCAACATTGCTCGACAGTACGGCTGAAATGATGCTGAGATCCATTCCCAAGTCGGTAACGCGAAAGCCTCCGGCGATGTTTACAAAAACGTCTTTTTGTATAAGCTTAAATCCCACCCGCTTTTCAAGCACAGCAAGTAGCATATTGAGGCGACGCTGGTCGAAACCTGTTGTGCTGCGTTGGGGAGTTCCGTATGCGGCAGTAGAAACAAGTGCCTGCGTTTCAACCAGAAAAGGCCTTACTCCCTCAATTGTGCAGCTGATGGCAATGCCTGAGAGTCCTTCATGGTCGCGTGTTAGTAATAATTCGCTGGGATTGGATACGGGGCGAAGCCCGCTTTGCTGCATTTCGTAAATGCCCAATTCTGATGTAGAACCAAATCGATTTTTTATAGAACGGAGAATGCGGTACATATAATGCTGGTCACCCTCAAATTGTAACACGGTGTCGACGATATGCTCAAGTATCTTTGGGCCCGCTAGTACACCTTCTTTATTAATATGTCCGATGAGAATGACGGGGATTGAGCTGGTTTTGGCAAAGCGCAGAAGAGTTGAGGCACACTCACGCACCTGAACAATACTTCCGGGTGAACTGTCTACTGTGTCGGTCTGTATGGTTTGTATTGAATCGATAACAAGGATATCGGGACGAATCAAATCAGTTTGTTCAAGTATTTTTTCTAAAGAGTTTTCGGATAACACAATCGTGTTTTCCGATACGTTATTTTCGATTCTGTCAGCTCGCATCTTTAATTGATGTGTACTCTCTTCGCCGCTGACATATAATATCTTCTTTTCGGGTATTCGGAGAACGGTTTGCAAGATAAGCGTGCTTTTACCTATTCCAGGTTCACCGCCCAATAGTACAATAGACCCCTGCACCAGTCCGCCTCCAAGCACTCTGTTCAATTCTTCGTCGTGCATATCTGTTCTAGTCTCGTCTTTGGCGATAATGCTCGATATGGGTTGAGCCTTGTTGACGTACAATGAAGGTGCTAATGCTGATTGAATAGCACCTCTGCCGCCTATGCCCATCGTTTCACGCGCTACTCTAATTTCCTTAAATGTATTCCATTGTCCGCAACTCGGACATTTGCCAATCCATTTGGCCGAGTCGTACCCACAATTAGAACATACAAATGCTGTTTTATCCTTTGCCATAATGACACAAAAGTACGCATTATTTTTTGCGGTACAAAATTTATTGTTACTTTTGCAGCCACTGTCAGCGCCTCATAAAACCTGCTTAAACAGATGTAGTCTTGATGGTTTGTACAATGCAATTTTGTTCTTTTTCGGCAATAAAATAATAATGAAAGTTCTTCACCTTTACCTCATCTTTTTAATAGCTCTTTTTTCGGTGTCGTGCAACAATTCAAGAGGAAAGAAAGCATCGCAGGGAAAGCTATCGCAAAGCAAATCTGATGTTTTAAAAGTGGCGGTGATGCCTACGCTAGACTGCTTGCCTTTATATCTTGCACAAGAGCGAGGCTTATTTCATACGGATAGTTTAGATGTAAAGCTTTTATTGTATACGGCTCAGATGGATTGTGACACAGCTGTATTGCGAGGACATGTAGATGTGGTTGTAACCGATTTAGTAAGAGCAGAACGAATAAAAAGTCAAGGTCTAAACCTGCAATATCTCACATCGACCAATCTTTTTTGGCAGTTGTTCAGTAATCGTTCTGCGCGCATCAAAACGATAAAGCAATTAGGCGATAAAATGGTGGCGGTAACTCGTTTCTCTGGAACTGATTATCTGCTGACAGCCCTTGTAGACAGTTCCAAATTAAAAAACGAGGTCTTTCATATTCAGATTAATGATATCAACGTACGGTTGAAAATGCTGTTGAACAACGAAATTGATGCAGCCTTTCTTCCTGAACCGCAAGCAACAATGGCACGAAAGAACAATCATTATATGCTGCTGGATACAAGAGATAAACAAGTGGAGTTGGGTGTGATAGCTTTTAATAGTAAAAAGGTGGGCAGTAAAAGGAAAAGAATGCTGCTGAATACTTTTATCAAAGCCTATTCGCAAGCCTGTGATTCGTTAAATGCAAATGGAATACAGCCTTATCGTGATATTTTGAAAAAGTATTATCAGCTGGATGATAAAGTAATTCAGATGTTGCCGAATTTAAAGTACAAGAAGGTAGCCATACCTCGTGAAAATGATATACAAAGGGCTAAGCAATTTTGATATATGGATAAAATCATCATTTCAATTCTCAAGGATCAGAATCTCGGAGCTGCCATCAGGCAGATGCAAACATTTATCACGAAGAATGCACTCGGTGAGTTTAAAGACGACTTTATGCAGATTGTTTCTGACTACGAGTTGATGAAAGGTTTTGTAAAAAAAGGGCTTCAAGATCCTAAACGCGAAGAGGTATATCTGCAATTGCTTAAAAGGTTGTACGGCCTATGCAACGATATGACTACTGACTTAAAAAAGAAAGGTACGGCCGGGCTGACTTATTATTCGCAATATGCTTTCGACTATATACAGACCGAGAGATACGATTGTTTCTTGAGAGCTTTGTACAAGACGTTGCATTGCTATCGCTTGAGAATAACGATACACGAAAGCAGGAGCTCTACTCAAAGCATCATGAATTTCTTACGGCTTTATTCTATCACATTCTGACGTCAGCACATTGGGACGAACAAACCAAGCTGTTTTATCAAGATTTGCTTCTTTCGCCTACCATCGACAGCATGGATGCCCAACTTATTGTCAGCGCCGTTATGCTGGCGGTATTAAATGTTTTCGACGTCAATAAGTTTATGTTGCTGCTGTATGTATATCAGTATGCTACCGACATCAACATCAAACAACGGGCGCTGGTGGGCTGGATATTATCTTTGCCCGATAGTGAAACAAGGCTCTTCCCCGAGTTAGAAACATCCGTTAAAAAGGCGATTACATCCGAAACGGTGAAACGCGATTTGTTGGAATTGCAGATACAGATGATTTACTGTGTGAGTGCCGAAGAAGACACAGAGGCGATACAACGCGACATTATTCCGCAGATTATAAAGGGGCAGAATCTCAATTGGGATGACGAAACGAACAGCGAACAGCTTAACGAGATACTTCATCCCGACTCTTCCGAGCAGGCGATGGAAGAACTTGAGAACAGCTATATGAAAATGATGGATATGCAGAAAAAAGGAGTAGACATCTATTTTGGCGGCTTTTCTCAGATGAAGCGGTTTCCATTCTTCAATTTTATCAACAACTGGTTTGCTCCTTTTTATCCCGAACATCCGCAGCTAAAAACCATCGAAGAGCTAAAAGACAACAACTTCATACAGAATCTCTTTAAGCACAGTCCTTTCTGCAATTCCGACAAATATTCTTTTCTTCTCGCCATATCTTCCATCATCAACCGTATTCCTCAAAGCATACGCGAGATGATGGCGCACGACAATATCTTTATACAAGGAGCCGATGTAGAAAACAAAGACAAGCCTGCCTACATCCGCCGAATGTATCTGCAAGATATTTATCGATTTTTCAGGCTCTGTCCGCTGAACAGCAGTTTTACCAATCCGTTCGTGCAAGACAAATTCGGGTGGAAAGGGCTTTTCTTTCTGAACAAACTGATTATGAAAAGCCATCCCGAAAAAGAGATGAAAGAGCTGGGCTATTTTCTTTTGCATCGCAAGAAATATACGCTTTTACAGCAATTGGTAACCGATAATCCGCTTATCAAAAATGATAAAGACGGGCTTTATCTGCAAGCCTGTTCTGCTTTTAAACAAGCAGAATATGAGCGGGCAAACGAACTTTACACGCTGCTCTTGTCGATGGCTCCTGAAGATAAAAACATTCTGCGCGGAGCAGCACAGGCAGGCTTTGCGGTAAACGATTTTGCACGTGCCGAAGAATGTTATGCAATTTTGCACCAGATGGAGCCTGATAACTTGCTCTACGCGCTCAACCTTGCCATTTCGAGCGTTCGCAACAACCACGTAGAAGAGGGGATGCAATTACTTTTCAAACTTGACTACGAGCACCCCGCCGACCCGCAGATACTGCGCCCACTGGCCTGGGCCGAACTAATGCGCGCAAAGC
The DNA here is from genome assembly GCF_000614205.1 of Hoylesella saccharolytica JCM 17484. GTDB lineage: Bacteria > Bacteroidota > Bacteroidia > Bacteroidales > Bacteroidaceae > Prevotella > Prevotella saccharolytica. The sequence goes on along the minus strand of NZ_BAKN01000005.1, from coordinate 103,216 downwards.
CCGAGGCTGCCTGTATGCAATACGACAAATTGCTCGAGCAATCGTCGAAAACGCTGCCCGACGATTATCTCAACGCCGCCTATGCGCGTTGGTTTAATTGCGATATAACACAAGCCATTGCACTGTTTCGCCGGTATATCCGCCTCAAAAAGGCTTCGCAAGTTAACCTTTACACATTTCTTACCAACACTTTTTCAAACGACCGCGAGCTTATCGAACGCAATGGCTGCAGCACTTTCGACGTAAATATTCTTATTGATATTTTAGGAGAAGAAAAAGAGAATGAGGTATGATATGAAAGAAATGTTTCAGCAAAAAAGTTTTTTAGTATCGCCCGAATCCGCTGGAGCGAAAAAAAAAGTTTTTTAGCGTCGCCCGAACCCGCTGGAGCGAAAAAAAAGTTTTTTAGCGTTGCCCGAACTCGCTGGAGCGAAAAAAAAGTTTTTTTAGCGTCGCCCGAATCCGCTGGAGCAAAAAAAAGTTTTTTATCTAACCGTTATATGAAAACATCCCTGTTTTACTTCGTATTTAATGTAGCACCTACTGTCTTTTCGCAAATCGTTCAATACCTCGCTCAATACCCATTTTAGCGAGTCGTTGCGCACTTTGCGGCGTGCCGGCCCTGTGGGGTCTTCAACAGTTTTGTATCGGTTATAGGCAATATCGAAAGTGGTGCCGTAACGATGACAACTGTTTTCTGATGCGTTGGCGTTGTGCCCGCGCAGTTTGGTAATATCATCCTCGCTCCGCAAAACACTGGTTACGATGATTTGATGTAACGGAATGCCTTTGATTTGCAGACTGTCGAAGAAGTTGCGCCCGATGTCGTGCAGCAAAACCGCCGCACGGGGCACCAGATAAGGAATGCTGCTGGTGAGGCGGTCGACGGTGTAATAGGGACTGGCGCCGATAAATACCAGCTGGGCCTTTCGGCGTTCTGCCTCGCTGCGGTTGGCTATAGGGCGCACGCCGTATCGGTAGGCCTCGGCAAGCTGCACATCGTTAAGGTCGGGAAAAGCTTGGGCATAACTCGGCACGCTGCGTATCCTGTTTTTTGTCAAAGAACCGTCCGGCTTCACAAACTTTGTGTTGCCCACAGTCAGCCTTACCGGTTGCGATGCCCGTTGTGCCGCTGCACGCTCTTCGGTATCAGCCGTCGTTTCCCTCTCTTCCGTGTTCCGCTCTTTTGCTTTGGGCTCGGCCACCGATGGAAAAACCACGCGTATCAAGGCAAGCAAAAGCACGCAGGCAGCAAAAATCTTTAGAAAATGGTTCTTTGTAAATCTCATCGATAACCTCTGTTTTTGTGGCACAAAGATAGCCAAAAGTGCTGAGTTGTGGAAAGCTTTTTGTAATTTTGCAGCTATCAAAAATTAAGGTTCAAAAGCATTGATAGAGAAGCATATTGTTCTTGAGGACATTGACCCGGTGATGTTCTATGGGGTAAACAACGGACACTTGCAGATAATAAAATCGCTGTTTCCGAAACTGCGCATTACCGCTCGTGATAACGTAATTCGTGTGCTGGGCGACGAGGAAGAGATGGCGCGTTTTGAGGAAAAATCTGAAACTCTGCGCAAGCATATTCTTAAATACAATGCCATTAGCGAGGAAGATATTCTCGACATCATCAGCGGCAGGAAAACGAAAGCCGACAGCAGTAAGGGCGTGATAGTTTACAACCTTTCGGGTAAACCTATCAAAAGTCGCAGCGAAAATCAGCAGCAACTGGTCGATGCTTACGAAAAAAACGATATGGTTTTTGCAGTGGGACCGGCAGGAACGGGAAAAACCTACCTCAGCATCGCGCTGGCGGTGAAAGCGTTGAAAGAGAAAACCGCGAAGAAGATTATCCTAAGCCGTCCGGCAGTCGAAGCAGGCGAAAAGCTCGGTTTTCTGCCCGGCGACATGAAAGAAAAAATCGACCCCTACCTGCAACCGCTTTACGATGCGTTGGAAGATATGATTCCGGCCGTAAAACTGCAGGATATGATGGAGAAACGCATTATTCAGATTGCCCCGCTGGCATTTATGCGCGGAAGAACACTGAGCGATGCCATCGTTATCCTTGACGAGGCACAAAACACTACCTCGGCACAAATCAAAATGTTTCTCACCCGAATGGGCGCCAACACAAAGATGATAATCACGGGCGACCTGACACAAATAGATTTGCCCCGCGAGCAAAAAAGCGGACTGCGTATAGCGCTCGACATTCTGCGCGACGTAAAGGGTATTGCCACCGTGCGCTTCAACGACAAAGACATCGTGCGCCACAAGCTCGTAACACGCATCGTTAACGCCTATGCCGCCTACGACAACGCCACGGTCGCCGAAAACAAAGAAAACTTATAAAACAAACACAATAATGAAAGCATTAACAAACACCGATTTTCATTTTGAACAACAACGCAGCGTTTATCACGGTAAAGTGCGCGATGTGTACGACATCAACAACGACAAAATCGTGATGGTTGCCACCGACCGCATTTCGGCCTTCGACGTTATTCTGCCCAAAGGCATTCCCTTTAAGGGGCAAGTGCTCAATCAAATTGCGGCGAAGTTTCTCGACCTCACCGCCGACATCTGTCCCAACTGGAAGCTTGCCACACCCGACCCAATGGTCACCGTAGGTTTGAAGTGCGAAGGTTTTCGTGTAGAAATGATTATCCGTTCCATTCTCACCGGCTCGGCATGGCGCGCTACAAAGACGGATGTCGCGAACTGTGCGGCGTACGTCTTCCCGACGGGATGAAAGAGAATCAACGCTTCGCCGAACCCATCATCACCCCCACCACCAAGGCAGATGAGGGCCACGACCTCAATATTTCGCGCGAAGAAATCATTGCCCAAGGCCTCGTAAGCGAAGAAGATTACGCCGTTATCGAAGATTACACCCGCCGACTTTTTGCTCGCGGACAGGAAATTGCCGCCCGCCACGGCCTCATCCTCGTCGACACCAAGTACGAGTTTGGCAAGCGCGACGGCAAAGTGTACCTCATCGACGAAATTCACACCCCCGACTCCAGCCGCTATTTCTACGCCGAAGGATACGAGGAAAAACTTGCCAAGGGCGAGCCCCAACGCCAGCTCTCGAAAGAATTTTTGCGGCAGTGGCTCATCGAGCACAATTTTATGAACGAGCCCGGACAAACCATGCCCGAAATAACCGACGAATACGCCCTCGAGGTAAGCAACCGCTATATCGAACTGTACGAACACATCACCGGCGAACCCTTCAACAAAGCCGCCGAGGCCGACAACCTCGCCCAACGCATCGAACGTAATGTTTCGGTCTATCTGGCGCAGAACAAGTAACGAAAAGGGTTATTGCCCGTGGCAGAAGCAAGGTAAATCAAAAAAAAACCGGCGTCGGCTAGGGGCGAAAACAGGAAAATCGGAAAAAAACAGCCGTCGCCCACGGGCGAAGTTAAATAAATTAACAGAAAGTGTTTTTGCCCATGGGCGAAGTTAAATAAATTAACGGAAAATGTTTTCGGCCGCGGGCGAAGTAAAAAATATTTAAAAGAAAGTTCGTCGCCCTGGGGCGAAGTTAATTAAATTAACAGAAAGTATTTTCGCCCACGGGCGAAGTTAAATAAATTAACGGAAAGTGTTTTCGCCCATGGGCGAAGTTAATTAAGTTAACAGAAAAGTATTTTCGCCCACGGGCGACGAACAATAAATCGACAAAAACCTCTTTTCGGCTGAGGGCAACGAACGATCAATCAACAAAAAACTCTTTTCGCCCGCGGGCGACGAGAGAAAAAGAGAAAAAATGCAGGCCTCGTCTTCTAAAAACGACTTTTTTCGATGCAAAAACTATCCGTTAGTAGGGATGAGAGATAAAACAATGTACGGCGGCAGCCAATTATAAAGTATTAGTATGTATCGGCAAGAACAAATAAAACCTTACGGCGACAGCGGCGATAAAGGCCAGCAGGTGGAACAGATGTTCGACAACATCGCCCCCACTTACGATGTGCTGAACCATCGCCTGTCGGGCGACATTGATAAGCGTTGGAGACGAAAGGCCATTGCCCAGCTTGCCCCCTTTCGTCCGCAGACGATGCTCGACATCGCCACCGGTACGGGCGACTTTGCCCTGCTGGCGGCTCGTATGCTTCAGCCCCAACAACTTATCGGCGCTGATATTTCGGAGGGCATGATGGCGGTGGGCAGGCAGAAGGTGCAGCGCCAGGGATTGGAAAAAATTATCTCGTTCAGGCGCGAAGACTGTATGCAGCTATCTTTTGCCGATGGAAGTTTCGATGCCGTTACCGCCGCCTTCGGTATCCGCAATTTTAAAGACCTGGACACTTGTTTGCGCGAGTTGCATCGTGTACTGCGCCCCGGCGGACATCTCAGTATCGTGGAGCTGTCGGCGCCCGTGCGCCCGCCTATGTCGTGGTTCTTCAAAATCTATTCGCATACGCTGCTGCCCCTTTATGCCCGCATCGTTTCGAAAGATAAAAGCGCCTACCGCTATCTTATCAGCAGCATCGAGGCGTTTCCACAGGGCGAGGAGATGACACAGATTCTTCGTAAGGCAGGGTTTGAACAGGTTACATTCCGCCGGCTCACGTTCGGCGTGTGCACCATGTATTTGGCTACCAAAATATAAATATGATGGATAAGTACGGACTGATTGGATATCCCTTAGAACACTCTTTTTCGAGAAATTATTTCAACGAAAAGTTTCGCAATGAGCGTATCGATGCCGAGTATGACAATTTTGAGATTCCGTCGATAGAGAACTTAAAAGAAGTGCTCGAAACCACGCCCAACTTGCGCGGACTTAACGTTACCATTCCTTATAAAGAGGAGGTAATACGTTATCTCGACGAGCTTAGTGCTGAGGCGCGGGCTATCGGTGCGGTAAACGTTATTCGCGTTACGCACAAAGGGTCGAAAACGGTGCTCAAGGGTTTTAACAGTGATGTTATCGGGTTTACACGTAGCATCGAGTCGATGCTCGAACCGCTGCATCGCAAAGCGCTTATCCTTGGAACAGGCGGAGCAGCCAAGGCGGTAGACTACGGGCTGAAAAGTCTGGGGCTGGGCACATTGTTTGTCAGTCGCACGGCGCGCCCTGGTGTCATCACCTACAACGACGTTACGCCCGATCTTATCCGCTCGCACAAAGTTATCGTTAACTGTACACCTCTGGGTATGTATCCACACGTCGACAGTTGTCCTCCGCTGCCTTATGAGGCGATGGATTCGCATACGCTACTTTACGACCTGCTTTACAATCCCGATGAAACACTCTTTATGCAGAAAGGTCGCCAGCAAGGGGCCATCACCAAGAATGGATTAGAGATGCTGCTGCTGCAAGCATTTGCCAGTTGGGAGATGTGGCAGGAGGAATAAATACAAGGAATGAATGATGAATGAATTTATGAATAATCGTTATATGCAGCGTGGCGTAAGTGCCGCCAAAGAAGATGTGCACAACGCCATCAAGAACATCGATAAAGGAATTTTTCCGCAGGCATTCTGCAAAATTATCCCCGATATTCTCGGTGGAGACAGTGCATATTGCAATATAATGCATGCCGATGGAGCCGGCACCAAGTCGTCGCTCGCTTACACCTACTGGCGCGAAACGGGCGACCTCTCCGTATGGCGTGGTATCGCCCAAGATGCTATCGTAATGAATACCGACGACTTGCTTTGCGTGGGTGCCGTTGATAATATCCTTGTTTCAAGCACCATCGGGCGTAACAAAATGCTCATTCCCGGCGAAGTTATTTCGGCCATCATCAATGGTACAGATGACTTGCTTGCAGAGCTGCGCAGTATGGGTATTGGTATCTATGCTACCGGAGGCGAAACGGCAGATGTAGGCGACCTCGTTCGCACTATCATCGTCGATTCTACCGTCACTTGTCGTATGAAGCGCAGCGATGTTATCGACAACGCTAATATTCGCCCCGGCGACGTTATCGTGGGACTCTCGTCTTGCGGAACGGCTTCCTACGAACAACGCTACAATGGCGGAATGGGAAGTAATGGTTTGACCAGTGCGCGTCACGATGTCTTTGCCAAATATCTGGCCGAGAAATATCCCGAAAGCTACGACCACGCCGTTCCCGACGAATTGGTGTATAGCGGAACGAAGCGCCTGACCGATGCCATTGAAGAGCTCGGAATTAATGCCGGAGAACTGGTGCTTTCGCCCACCCGAACTTATGCGCCTGTTATCCGTAAAGTTCTCGACGAGCTGCGTCACGAAATCCATGGCATGGTGCACTGCACGGGTGGCGCGCAAACCAAGGTGCTCCACTTTATTAGCGATAATTGTCGAGTGGTAAAAGACAATCTCTTCGCCGTTCCGCCTCTTTTCCGTCTTATCCAGAAAGAAAGCGGCACCGACTGGCGAGAGATGTACAAAGTGTTCAACATGGGTCATCGTATGGAGCTTTACGTTCACCCCGACATTGCTCCCCGTATTATCGACATCAGTCGCAGCTTCAATATTGATGCACAGGTCATCGGGTATGTTGAAGAGGCCCTCTCAGTTTAATAATTCATTCTGATTTAGGAACATTTAAGTACTAGGACATGACAATAAAAGAAGCCATACTTCTCAGTTTGGAAGATTTTCCTTATGGAGCTATTATGAGGGAAGTTTACGACAATATTCTTAAAAAAAATATTTTTAAATTCAGTAAAGAAGCACAGACACCAGATGCAACGGTCAGTGCTTTGCTGGGAGACATGATAAGAAAAGGAGATGTTAGAATTAAGCGCTTTAAAAATGATAAGAATATTTTTTGCTATTATCTTAGCAAGTATTCAGAAAATATAGAGAATAGGAATTCTGTACCAATAAGAAAAAAGAAATCTCTATTTTCCTTTAATGAGAGAGAGTTGCATTCTCTTTTATGTAGTTATTTAAACTATAATGGAATAATTGCTAAGACCATTTTTCATGAGAAGTCTTGCAAAGCAGAAGAACATCAAAAGTGGATACATCCCGATATAGTTGGAGTAAAATTTATAGAACAGAAAAATCCAATCTGCAACTCTTTATACAAAGTTATTAGCAAGAAAGATTCATTACATTTGTATTCATATGAGTTAAAGAAGAAGATAGAGAACGATTATGACTTAAAAAAATGCTTTTTTCAAGCAGTCTCTAATTCCAGTTGGTCTAATTACGGATATCTCGTATCTTTTGACATAAATACGGAGCTGAAAGATGAGCTTGCACGTCTCAATCATTCTTTTGGAATAGGATTTATTCTTCTCAAAGCGAATCCATATGAAAGCCAGGTTTGGTTTGAAGCGAAAACCAGACGACTTGATTTTACAATGATAGATAAATTATGTGAAATAAATTCTGACTTTAAGGAATTTATAAAGTTGGTAGAGGCTATATTAACAGCAGATGATAAGCATTTCAATCCATCTAAAGCTGCGCTTATCAATATTTGTGATAAATACCCATCCACTGATAGCGAAATTCAAAAGTATTGTGAGGAGCATCATATTCCTTTTGGAAATGAAGAAATAGAATAAATTTAAACATAAGAAAATGATAGAAGACAATAACAACATATTAGCAAAGCTTGACGGACTGGAAAGCCGTTACGAAGAAGTATCGACACTAATAACAGACCCTGCCGTCATTGCCGATCAAGAGCGTTATGTAAAGCTCACCCGCGAGTACAAAGACCTTGGCGACATCATGGATGCCCGCAAGCGATACGTGGCTTGCCTTAATTCCATTGCTGAAGCCAAAGACATTTTGGCCAACGAAACCGATTCCGACATGAAGGAGATGGCACGCGAAGAACTGGCTGCAAATGAACCTCTGCGTCCGCAGCTGGAAGAAGAAATCAAAATGCTGCTCGTTCCCAAAGATCCTGAGGATGCGAAGAACGTGCAGATGGAAATTCGTGCCGGAACAGGTGGCGACGAGGCGGCACTCTTTGCCGGCGACCTCTTTGGTATGTATAAGCGGTTCTGCGATTCCAAAGGCTGGAACCTCTCCGTAACCAGTTCGAGCGAAGGTGCCGTTGGCGGTTTCAAGGAGATTGATTTCGCCGTGAGTGGAGATAATGTTTATGGCGTTTTGAAATACGAAAGCGGTGTTCACCGCGTGCAGCGAGTGCCCGCCACTGAAACCCAGGGTCGTATGCACACCTCTGCGGCTACTGTTGCCGTGTTGCCCGAAGCCGACAAGTTTGAAGTAAACATCAACGAGGGCGATATTAAATGGGATACGTTTCGCAGCTCGGGTGCCGGTGGTCAGAATGTCAACAAGGTAGAATCGGGCGTGCGCCTGCGCTATCCTTGGAAAAACCCCAACACGGGCGAAACTGAAGAAATCCTCATCGAGTGTACCGAAACCCGCGATCAGCCCAAGAACAAAGAGCGTGCTCTGTCGCGTTTGCGCACGTTCATCTACGATCGCGAGCATCAAAAGTATATCGATGATATTGCCAGCCGTCGCAAGAGCCTCGTTTCTACGGGCGATCGCTCTGCTAAAATCCGGACCTACAACTATCCGCAAGGTCGCGTTACCGACCATCGAATTGGTTACACCACGCACGACCTGCAAGGCTTTATCGGCGGCGACATTCAAGATATGATTGATGCTCTCACCGTTGCCGAGAATGCCGAAAGGATGAAAGATGCCGAGTTGTAACAAAATTACATTCGATAAACATATATAAAAGGATGACAATGCCAACACATAGTCAATGCCTACAAACACCCGAACAAACGCGCGTGCTGTTGGCCGGTGCGACAGGATATTTGGGCGGCTTTCTGTTACACGAACTGACGCGACGAAACTATTCAACCCGAGTGGTGGTGCGTAATCCTTCGCGCCTTTCCGGCGTTTCCAACGTAGACATCCGAACGGCCGAAGTAACGCAGGCAGATACTTTGCGGGGTATCTGCGATGATATAGATGTTGTGATAAGCACCGTCGGTATTACCCGTCAGAAAGATGGTGTTACCTATATGGATGTAGATTATCAGGCCAATGTTAACCTTATCAACGAAGCTCTTCACAGCGGAGTAAAGCGCTTTATCTATATTTCGGTGTTCAATGGCGAACGGATGCGGCAACTCAAAATTTGCGAAGCTAAAGAGCGGTTGGGTGATTACCTCAAAAGTTCGGGGATAGATTATTGTATTATTCGTCCAACGGGTTTCTTCTCCGATATGCGCGATTTTCTGCAAATGGCACGGCGTGGAAGCGTTTGGCTGTTTGGTAGTGGCGCGTTGCATATCAATCCCATTCACGGCCTCGATCTTGCTTGCGCCATTGTAGATGTTATACCGACTAACCAACGCGAAGTTAATATCGGCGGACCGGATGTGTTGACCCAGAATCAAATTGCAGAGTTAGCATTACGGGCGTGTGGCAAAGCCACTAAAATTTATCATCTACCCGATTTCCTGCGTCGTTCTGCACTTACTCTCCTACGTCTTTTTACATCTGTTCGAACCTACGGCCCCTTAGAATTTTTTCTCACCGCCATGGCCATGGATATGCAAGCCCCGGTTTATGGCAGTGAGCGATTGGAAGATTTCTTCCGTTGTGAGGTCGAAAACCGATAACGGAGCGAAAAACACCTTTTCCGCCCCGTCCCAAGTTAGAATTTGATGGTCGGACACTCCGATTGCCCCGTCCCAACTTGGGACGACACATCAAAAGCTATATTCCCCCTGTTCCCGCAAAATTGCGCCACACTTCGCCCGTGTTATCCAATAAAAAATGTCGTAACACCGTGCGGTGTTACGACATTTTCTGCTTAAATAAGAGGTTGTGGAGCTGGCGGGAGTCGAACCCGCGTCCAAACAAGGAAACCATACGCTTTCTACACGCTTATTCCGGCCTGTGGTTTTCGTGCATTGGCAAGACCCGGACCACCAACCAATGCCTTATCCTCTAAAGCTTCATCTGCTGCATGAGGCGGCAGCAAACTATTTCCGATTTACCTGCACCGCTTGACCAAAGAACTTCGGAACAACAGCCTTTGAGCGATGTCTCGTTCCATCACCTTGTAACGGAATAAAGCCAAAAACCTACTGTGCTTCGGTTAGGCAGCGAGAGCGTAATTATTTTCGCCAATTAAATTGTTGATAACTGAGATTAAGGAGCCGGTCAATCTACGCTCCGCGTGCTTACATATCATTTCATCCTGCTGTCAAATCCGGTCAGCCCCGATATAATTCGTTTCTTTTCTCAAAGAATCTAAAAGCGGATAAAGAGCGATGTATGACATCTACCGTGATATGGGCTGCAAATATACCATAAATCCTTGCAACCCACAAATTTTTTAATATTTAAATAGTATCTTTGCACCGAATATTTCGGTGTAAGGTTCGATGGTTACGGATGCCCGAGCTGGTATTTTAATAAACTTAATATGAAAAAGATATCTTTGATTTTACCCTTATTCTTTATATCTGTTCTTGCTTTTTCCATTCCCGCGCAACGCGGTATCTGGCGTATGGCAACGTTGCCAGATGGCATAACCGTTCGGCTCGAATTACAGGGAGACGAGAACTTGCACTACTGGCGGGCTGCCGACGGAAAATGTTACGAACTGAACGAAAATGATATGGCCACACCGCTGCCCGACATCAAGGTATTGCAACAAGAGGCACAAACACGGGTGGCAGCGCAAAACATACGGCGGCAGATGCGCCGAAAGAATCTTCCAGCTGCGCGAAAGGCGTATACGGGTAAAAAGAAGGGGCTGATTATTATGGTCGAGTTTTCCGACGAAAAGTTTAATGTGAAGCACACCAAGCAACTTGTTACCCGCATGGCTAACGAAGAGGGTTTTACCCATAGCTATGGATTTAAGGGAAGTATTCACGACTATTTTAAAGACCAAAGCAATGGAGCTTTCGACCTTACATTTGACGTTGTCGGTCCGGTGAAACTAAGAAATAAAATGTCTTATTACGGTCGCGACTTGGGATTTCAATCAGGAAACGACGCGCGTCCCGGAGAAATGGTAGCCGAAGCCTGCCAAATGATTAAAGATTCGGTGAACTTTGTTGACTACGATTGGGACAACGACGGCGAGGTAGACCAAGTGTACGTGATGTATGCCGGATACGGACAGGCGTCGGGTGGAACCTCAGATACCATCTGGCCCCACGAGTGGCAACTCTCGTCATCAGATTATCGTGGCACGCTCGAACTCGATGGTGTGAAAATCGATACCTACGCTTGCAGTAACGAGCTCGATGAGCGCAGTCGACTAGCCGGTATCGGCACCGCTTGCCACGAGTTTACACATTGTCTGGGTTTCCCTGATATGTACGACACGGCCAACAACGGTGCTTTCGGAATGAATGCGTGGGATCTTATGGACTATGGCAGCTATAATGACAAGGGATATACGCCCGCTGGATACACCGGATACGAAAAGATAGAAGCGGGCTGGCTCACCCTCGTTGTGTTGCGAACAGACACTCTTGTTGAACGCCTCCTTCCGCTTAGTGAAAATGGAACGGCTTTTCTTGTTTATAACGACAACGCTCCTAATGAATATTATATCCTCGAAAACCGGAAGAAAACTCATTGGGATGCCGCGCTGCCTGGCGAAGGCCTGCTCATTCTGCATGTAGATTACAACGCAGCCCGATGGCGACGCAACACCGTTAACACCACTCCCGACCACCAGCGGTGTAGCATCTTTCACGCTGACAACTCAGATGGAACATCGCTTGTCGACCTAGCCGGCGATCCCTTTCCCTTTAAAGACAACGACAGCTTGACCCTCACCTCACTGCCCCGTGCTTCGGTATTCAACGCCAACACCGATGGAAGTGAGAATATGAACAAATCTATTCTCAATATCCGCCGCAATGCCGATGGTGACATCTCTTTCCGCTTCCGTGTAGACCCCCCTTCGTTGTTAAAGGTGATACCCTCTTCTACGAATCATTCGATCGTTGCAATGGAACAGGTGGCAACGACAATCTCTGGGGAGGTGCCTTGCTTGGTGACGAATTCCTTACCGATAATGCCGGATGGCAGGTTACTCACCCCGATACCCAATTTGGCGCCGATAAGTGTGCTCGCTTTGGCACCGCTAGCACCTCAGGTATTTTACAAAGTCCTTCTATAACAATTGTCAACGGATCTGTTATTACCTTTAAGGCCGCTCCGTGGGTGCGTGAGCATGGTGCCCTTAACCTTTACTCGTCCAACTCTGGTGTCACCTTTACTCCTTCTACTTTTAATCTTGTCGACGGGCATTGGACTACCTGTACTGCTACCCTCCACACCACTGCCTCGACAGCCACCCTCAACCTCACATTTGTGGGCAAAAATAAACGGTTCTTCCTCGACGAAGTACTCATTCTTCGTTCCCAATCCACTGGTATTACCGAGTATCTGACTTCTGCACCCCACGTCCTTTCTTCAGGTATCTACGCTATTGACGGTCGTTATCTCGGTACCGATTTTTCTCTGCTTCCGCCCGGTCTTTATATTGTCAACGGAAAGAAAGTGGTAAAGTGATTAAGGATTAGGGATAAATAATTCTTAATTGTCAATTCTCAATTATGAGAAGGTGTTTGGTGGTAGGCACTTATGAATTATGAAACGTTCTGTTCTTCTCTCTTTTTCTCATAGCATTGGTACCTTATAATTACTCCGTTCTACTATCTCCTTGATGTAGTTGCTCAAAATTAAATAAGGAGCAAGTATCTATCGCGATACTTACTCCTTACTATTTTTTTTCTTATAGCTAATTTAGTTCCTAAACACCAGTTTGCCATCAAGGGCATCGATGAGAATGGGCTTGTCGCGGTTAACCTCTTCGGCAAGAATCTTCTTGCTGAGATCGTTGAGCACGTAGCGCTGGATGGCGCGCTTAACGGGACGTGCACCAAACTCGGGATCGTAACCAAGGTCGGCCAAAAGACTGATGGCATCGTCGCTAACGTCTATCTTAAAGCCCTGCTCGGCAAGCATGCGGCCTACCGAACGCATTTGCAAGCGAACCACTTCGGCTATCTGTTCTTTCGTGAGTGGTAAGAACATGATGGTTTCGTCGATACGGTTGAGGAACTCTGGACGTATGGTTTGCTTCAGCATGTCCATCACCCGCTGGCGCGTTTCGTCCAAAAGCTCGTCGCGATTGGTGTCGTTGAGGTTGGCGCACTGTTGCTGAATGTACTGCGAACCTAGATTAGAGGTCATGATGATGATGGTGTTCTTGAAGTTCACCGTGCGTCCCTTGTTGTCGGTTAGTCGACCATCATCCAGCACTTGAAGCAGAATATTGAACACATCGGGGTGCGCTTTCTCAATCTCGTCGAAAAGAACCACGCTGTAAGGCTTACGTCTTACGGCCTCGGTAAGCTGTCCGCCCTCGTCGTAACCCACATATCCCGGAGGCGCACCGATGAGCCTAGACACGCTGAACTTTTCTTGATACTCGCTCATATCGATACGTGTCATCATCGATTCGTCGTTAAAGAGGTATTCGGCCAAGGCCTTCGCCAACTCCGTTTTACCCACGCCCGTTGTGCCGAGGAAGATAAATGAGGCGATAGGACGTTTGGGGTCTTGTAGCCCGGCACGACTTCTGCGCACGGCATCGCTAACTGCGGCGATGGCTTCATCCTGTGCAATAACGCGGCGATGTAGCTCCTCCTCGAGGTGCAGCAGCTTTTCGCGCTCGCTTTGCAGCATTCGCGTTACGGGAATACCCGTCCATCGGCTCACCACTTCAGCAATATCGTCGGCCGTAACCTCCTCGCGCACCATGCCTTCTCCTGCCTGCGTGGCTTGCAATTGTTGCTTAATGCTCTCGATATCGTTGTCAAGCTCTTTCAACTTGCCATACCTAATCTCGGCCACACGTTCGTAATTGCCCTCGCGTTCGGCCCTATCGGCCTCGTGGTTCAAGCGTTCAATCTCTAGCTTGTTTTGCTGAATCTTGTTTACCAGCGCCCTTTCGCTCTCCCATTTGGCCCTGAATGCCTTCTCTTGTTCGCGCAATTCGGCTATATCCTTATCCAATTGCGCCATCTTGGGCTCATCGTTTTCGCGCTTAATGGCCTCTCGTTCAATCTCCAATTGCTTAAGGCGACGGGTTATTTCGTCCAGTTCTTCGGGCACCGAGTCGCGTTCCATTCGCAGTTTTGCTGCCGCCTCGTCCATCAAGTCGATGGCCTTGTCGGGCAGAAAGCGGTCGGAGATGTAGCGTTCAGACAGTTGCACGGCGGCGATACAGGCATCGTCCTGTATGCGCACTTTGTGATGGTTCTCGTAACGCTCCTTAATACCACGCAAAATGGAAATGGCGCTAAGCTCATCGGGTTCGTTTACCATCACGGTTTGGAAGCGGCGCTCCAGCGCTTTGTCTTTTTCGAAGTACTTTTGATACTCGTTTAGCGTGGTGGCACCTATGGCCCTGAGTTCGCCACGAGCCAATGCGGGCTTCAAAATGTTGGCCGCATCCATCGCCCCTTCGCCTCCGCCAGCCCCAACGAGCGTGTGAATCTCATCGATGAAGAGGATAATCTGCCCGTCGGCGTTGGTCACTTCCTTGATAACACTTTTCAGTCGCTCTTCAAATTCGCCCTTATACTTGGCGCCTGCAACCAGTGCACCCATGTCTAGCGAATACAATTGCTTGTCTTTAAGGTTTTCTGGCACGTCGCCACGCACAATGCGTTCGGCCAAGCCTTCAACGATGGCGGTCTTACCCGTACCGGGTTCGCCTATCAATATGGGGTTGTTCTTGGTGCGGCGCGAAAGAATTTGCAGCACGCGACGTATTTCGTCGTCGCGCCCGATAACTGGGTCTAACTTGCCGTTACGAGCATCTTCTACCAAGTTCTTGGCGTATTTCTCCAACGACTGGTAGTTCTCGTCGCCCGATTGCGACTTCACCTGTTGCCCTTGTCGTAGGGCCTCGATGGCAGCGCGCGCATCTTTTTCGGTGCATCCCGCATCTTTCAATATGCGAGCGGCCGACGAATTAACGGCCAGTAATGCGAGGAAGAGCGGCTCAACCGAGACAAACTCGTCGCCAAGGCTCTTCGATAGGTCTTCGGCCTTCAACAAAACGTTGTTGGCTTCGTTGCTTAGGTAGGGCTTACCGCCCTCTACGCGCGGAAGATGTTCTACTTCCGAGTTGGCCAACGTACTTACCTGCATGGCATTAACACCAAGCTTCTGGAAGATGTAGTTGGTTACATCGGCGGCCTTTTCAAGCAAGGCCTTGAGCAGGTGCACCGGTTCGATGCTTTGTTGTCCTGCCCGTTGTGCAATGTTCACGGCCTCTTGTACCGTTTCTTGCGTTTTGATTGTATACTTGTCGAAGTTCATTGTTTTTCTCCTTTAATTATATATTATTTTGTTTATTATCCTTTGAATCTATCTCAAAGGATATGCCCAAGTGTGAAATACTGTCAGATTGTCGGTAAAAGAAATTAGAAAAGTATCATTCTGTCTTATCTTTTTATTGTTCTATTGTTGGTCTTAGGTATTAAAAACAAAGGAGTAAATGACAATGTGTGGAATAATTTTGTATATTTGTTGCCGATGAATAAATATTTATTAAATGAAAGGTTATGGCAAACAATGAACTTTTAATGAATGCCAACGAAGTGGTGACATTCTTACAGAAACCATCAACTGAGTTTACGAAAGATGACATCATTCGCTTTATCCGCGAAAATGAAATCAAGATGGTTAACCTTATGTATCCCGGTGGCGACGGGAAGCTTAAAACCCTCAACTTTGTTATCAACCATTTAGCGTACCTTGATACCATTCTTACTTGTGGAGAGCGTGTGGACGGATCAAGTTTGTTTCCCTTTATACAAGCAGGTAGCAGTGATCTTTATGTGCTGCCACGTTACAGTTCGGCTTTTGTCGATCCTTTTGCCGAAATCCCCACGCTCTGCATGCTGGCATCTTATTTTGACAAAGACGGCAATCCGCTTGAGAGTTCGCCTGAGTATACGCTGAAAAAGGCAGCGCAGGTGTTTCGTGAAGTAACGGGAATGGAATTTCACGCAATGGGCGAACTGGAATATTACGTTATCTTACCCGATGAGAATGTTTTTCCGGCTGTAGACCAGAGAGGCTATCACGAGTCGGCTCCCTACGCCAAAACCAACGATTTCCGAACACTCTGTATGTCGTACATTGCTAAAGTAGGTGGACAGATAAAGTATGGACATGCGGAGGTGGGTAACTTTCGGCAGGACGGACTGATATACGAACAGAATGAGATTGAATTCTTACCTGTTCCCGTCGAGCAGCTGCCGACGAACTGATGATTGCTAAGTGGATTATTCGCAACTTGGCTTATCAGTTGGATATGAATGTAACTTTTGCCCCGAAGATTACCACCGGTAAGGCGGGTTCAGGTATGCATGTGCATATGCGCCTGATGAAAGGAGGTGAGAGTATGATGCTCGATAACGGTGTGTTAAGTAATACGGCGCGCACGGCTATTGCTGGACTGATGGAACTGGCCCCCTCCATCACCGCTTTTGGCAATAAGAATCCTACGTCTTATTTCCGCCTCGTTCCCCATCAGGAAGCACCCACCAATATTTGCTGGGGCGACCGCAACCGCTCTGTTCTCGTGCGCGTGCCGCTGGGTTGGGCTGCGGGTGTTGACATGTGTCACAAAGCTAACCCACAACAACCTGCCGAAACGCCCGACACTTCGATGAAACAAACCTTCGAAATGCGTTCGCCCGACGGTTCGGCCGATATCTATCAGCTGCTTGCTGGCCTTTGCGTAGCATGCCGTTATGGCTTCGAACTGTCTAATGCACTCGACATTGTCGAGCAAACCTATGTAGATGTAAATATTCACGATGCTGCCCATTCCGGAAAGTTGAGCCAACTTAACCAATTGCCCGACAGTTGCGTTGCTTCAGCCGATTGCTTAGAACGCCAGCGTAAGGTGTACGAAGCGCACGGCGTATTCTCGTCAGCCATGCTCGACGGCATTATCGCGCAGCTTCGCGCTTTTAATGACACTACGTTACGCAAGGATATCGAAGCACATCCTACAGACCTCAAAGCGTTGGTAGAACGTTATTTTCACTGTGGGTAACCCTGCTTATCCGTTCAAAAACATAACTTTCCCCGCTTTCGGTTGCAAAAGCTACAATTGAAAGTGGGGAAAGATATGAGGGTGGATGTTGAATGCATCTACTCATTTATGAAGAATGATGCAAATAAGTTTACTCCGATACGCTGCTCCAAGTGTTGATTTCAATATGAATGTGGTATAGAATGGTATGTTCACTGGTAAATAATTATAAAGAAAAACCTCTACATGAAAGAAGTACCGGTTGATTGGCGAAGGGAAGACTTTCGTTTTTTTGATAATAGTCAGCGCTTTTCTTGGTAGTCTGTTTATTTCTTTTTATTTTTGGCGGAGTAATAAGTAAAAACTTAAATGCTTTTGAAATGAAAAAGACTTTTATTACATTATCACTACTCGTTATACCTACCATGATGTGGGCACAGGACGAGAACGAGATTAACGTTGACGCACAAGTGCGCGCAAGGGCCGAATACCGAAATGGTTACCAGGAGTTACGCCCCGAAGGAGCACAACCCGCATCGTTTATTAACGAGCGTGCAAGATTGGGAATCGGTTACCAACGTGGTGATGGACTTAGTGCTAAACTCTCTGTTCAACAAGTTGGCGTTTGGGGACAGTACCGGCAGATTGAGAAAAGCGGTGAAATTATGATGAATGAGGCTTGGGGACAACTTCGTTTTGGTGAGGGCTTCTTCGCTAAACTGGGTCGTCAAATCCTCTCTTACGATGACGAACGCCTCTTCGGTGCGCTCGATTGGAACGTTTCAGGCAGAAGTCACGACGCTTTAAAGCTGGGTTACGAGAACGATATGCACAAGCTGCACCTCATCTTAGCTTACAGTCAGGAAGAAGAACGACTGTTAGGTACAAAGTACAGTCATACCGGACAGCCCTACAAACACATGCAAACTTTGTGGTACCACTATGGAAACGCGGAAAATCCCTTTGGCATCTCGGCATTGTTCTCCAACTTAGGCTGGGAGCATAACCCCTCTGCAAGAGGCGACGCTAGGTTTATGCAAACCCTTGGTACATACGTAACTTATCGTCCGGAGAAGTTCGACGTGCAGGCCTCTGCTTATTACCAAACGGGTAAACAGTATGCCACATACAACAAAATCTCTGCTTGGATGGCTAGTGTTAACGTCGGATTTATGCCCAACGAGCAATGGAAGTTTAATTTAGGATATGATTACCTCAGCGGTGAAGATGGCAAAGGCGACACCTATAACGCTTTTGATCCACTTTATGGTACCCATCACAAGTTCTATGGAGCAATGGACTATTTCTATTCAGCAAGCAGACCCGCGTATGGCTTGCAAGACATTCAACTGGGCGTTACCTTTACTCCCGATGAAAAACTTGCGCTAAAAGCCAACGGACACTACTTCTTGGATGCCGCAAAGATAGACGGCAAAGACCAAGGCCTTGGAGCAGAAGTTGACTTGCAACTGGATTATGAGATAATGAAAGACGTGAAGCTCACCGCTGGTTACTCTACGATGTTCGCTTCAAAGTGGATGCCGGCTTCTGCTGCCGAAAACTACAAGCGTTGGCAAGACTGGGCTTTCGTTTCGCTCAGCATCAACCCCCGCATCCTATCGTTTAAATGGTAATATCCACTTAGTGTCGCTGCCAAGTCTGCGGTGTGCCCTGAATGGCGGCGCATTGTAGCCACAGCACAGCGAATAAATGCTGATAGCGACACACTGGTTATATTAAACGTCACTACCATATCTTTTGTCGGTTTACTGGTAACGGTAAATTTGCAAAAGATATGGTAGTGGCGTTTAATGCTTTGAATAGGCCAGTTACCTTTGTACTACGTATTTTCCATTCTCTTTCTATTATAGTAGATAATTTCTGTACACGTGCGGATAAAATTCCTTACATGTGCGGAAAGATTTCCTTACGTGTGCGGAAATTTGTCCGCACGTGTACAGAATTTAATAAGTACGGTATTTCGACGAATGAAATCCCATAGAATGAAGATACTAAACATCCTAATAGGAAAAGATACAAAACGTTTGGGGGAATGATTGACATACTATTTTATGTCAATTCGTATTCTATTGGTGGTAAGTGGCATTCTATTTAAAATCCCCTACAACCGCATTAACAGTTGTAGAGGATTTTAATAGAACTCTGGTAAACGTTGGTAGGGCTTTGTACGAAAATAGATTTTACCTACAAATCCTCACCATTCGAGTGATTAAATTCGTTATCATAAAACATTTGTATGCGATATTCCCCGTCTTCTTCATTTATCATGAACCAAACTGATCTTTTGGCTAAATCTGTGTCGATTGGTAATTGGTAATAGGCAGCTTCATAGCGTTTCTTATCTACAAGCATTTGGTGTAGTATATCTTCATCTTCTGGAATGGTTTGATCTATTTCCATATTTACATACTTTTTATTGTTCTCAAATTGTTTGCAAAGTGTATTAAATCTTATCCTAATATTTATTTCATCAAGTTGAACTGCATCCGTTATAGCGATACGCCAAACCTTATTATTGTTTGTGACAACAAAGATACGAACTTGTGTTCCATTAAATTCTCCTTCTAAACAATCTCGGCTATAATTGTACTGAAAACCTTTGCTTTTTATTTTTTGAATCATAGCGCTTTTAGTACCGGCAACAGGAATTCCTAAGAATTTGGTAACATTTTCTTGTGCCTGTAAGGTTATGAACAGCATTAGAAGTAATGCAATTGATAGAATTTTTTTCATAAGTTTGATATTTTAAATTAATAGTTTATTGTTGTATTATGTTTTTATTTCATAATAAAAAGGGGCAGACTTTCGCCATACGCCTCACGGTTCACCACAAACCACAACTATATATGGGAAAATCTGCACCCTATATGGTGCAAATCCCAATAATAGTTGTTTGCTCTTTTCTCTGTGGTGATGATGAGGCTATTGAGCAAAAATGTTTTGTATCTTAACAAAAGCACGATGCAAATGTATTAAAAAAATCTTAAAGGTGGTCAGAAAGTGCGTTGAAAATCTCTATACCTTATTATAATAAACCCCCAGTCGTTAACGTTATAAGATGTATGAAAAGTAAAATAATACTCTTTATTTTTTTTGCGGTTCTAACCCAATCGGCGTTATACGCACAGATTTGGATAGAAACAACTGAGAAGAGCAAACCTGATTTAGGTAAAAACATACGGTATGAGGCAGAGTTGCAAACTACCGTATCGAAGGGAAAAACACCGCTTTGGCTCAATGCTAATAAGTATGGATTAAGTTCGCTTGAACAGACTAATGGCTATATTCGGGGTGCTGTGATGCGTCCGTTGCAAACCGACTCGGCGCGACGTTGGGCTTTTGGGTATGGTTTGGATGCTGCCGTTACCTATGGCTTTACCAGTAGAGTGGTTGTTCAACAGGCCTTTGCCGAAATTCGTTGGCTGCATGGCGTGCTATCGGTGGGAAGCAAGAACTATCCGATGGAGCTGAAGAATAACGAATTGAGTAGCGGTTCACAGGCTTTTGGCATCAATGCCCGACCGGTTCCGCAGGTACGATTGGCCTTACCCGAATATTGGACACTGCTTCGGGAACGGTTGGCTGAAACTGAAGGGGCATATTGCCTATGGAAAGATGACCGACGATAAGTGGCAGCACAGCTTTACGGGCCAGAAAACTAAGTATGCCGATGATGTACTGTATCACAGTAAAGCAGGATACCTTAAAATCGGAAACGAGGAGCGCTTTGTTCCCCTTTCTCTCGAATTGGATTAGAGATGGCTTCAATATTCGGAGGCACAGCTTATCGACCTTTACACGGCGGAATGATGGAAACGCTGAAGGGCAGAACAGGATTAAAAGCCTTTTGGAAAGCTTTTATACCGGGTGGGGGAGATGTGGGCGAAACTACCTATCAAAATGCAGAAGGCGATCAGTTGGGTGCATGGCTGGGGCGGGTTAACTATGATGCCGACACGTGGCGCCTATCGTTTTATGCCGATAAATTCTTTGAAGACCATTCTGCGTTGTTTCAATTAGATTACGACGGCTATGGTTCGGGTAGCGAATGGCAGAAAAAAGTTAAACGCCGGTATCTGCTTTACGACTTTAAAGATTGGCTCTTGGGGGCAGAATTCAATTTTAAATACAACCGGTGGATTACTGGTGTAGTGTTTGAATATATATACACGAGGTATCAAAGCGGGCCTATTTATCACGATCATACATCGACTATCCCCGACCATATCGGCGGAAATGACGACTTTTATAATCATTATATTTATACGGGATGGCAACATTGGGGACAGGTAATGGGTAATCCGCTTTACCGTTCTCCTATTTATAATACGGATGGAACCGTTACCGTAAAGAACAATCGCTTTGTTGGCTACCATTTGGGCATAAATGGTAATCCTTCTGAAGCACTTAGTTACAAGTTCTTGGCTACGTATCAGCGAGGCTGGGGTACTTATTCCGACCCTTATACCAAGAGTCATCACAATGTAAGTTTGCTTTTAGAGGCCGATTATCGTTTAA
Source organism: Hoylesella saccharolytica JCM 17484 (assembly GCF_000614205.1). Taxonomy (GTDB): domain Bacteria; phylum Bacteroidota; class Bacteroidia; order Bacteroidales; family Bacteroidaceae; genus Prevotella; species Prevotella saccharolytica. Next base: position 81,617 of record NZ_BAKN01000005.1, on the reverse strand, counting down.
AAAACAATTGGGCGATAAAGGGTGGTTACGGCATGGATTTTGGAGGTATTCTCGGTAATTGTCAAGGCTTTCAGCTTACAATCAGTAAAAAAGGTATATTCAAAAAATAAAAAATGATGCAGAAAGTATTACGCCTGATTCTCTTTGGGGGCATCCTCTTTTCATTCTGTTCTTGCGAATTAGAAACATCCGGTAATGGAAAACTTGACGGATATTGGCATTTAGAGGCGGTGGACACGCTGCGAACGAATGGTGTTTCCGACCTGTCGAACAAACGTTTGTTCTGGTCTTTTCAAAACAAGTTATTGGAGTTACGAGATCGTGACGGTATGATTTCCGGTTTCCTCTTTCGTTTCGAGCATCGTTCGGATAGCTTAATTCTTACTGACCCTTATCTGTACAATAGAGAGGAGGGCGATAAACCGCTAACCGATGCTGCTCAAATGGCGCCGTACGGATTGAATGAACTAACCGAACGGTTAAAGATTGAGACATTGAAAGGTGAAAAAATGGTGTTGAGTAATAAAAAATATCGATTACGCTTGGTTAGATTTTAATGCGTATTCACTGAAATAATAAAGGCGGAATAAAGTAAAACTGATTTGTTTTCTCACTTTATTCTGCCTTTATTCTATATCCGAACGAAATCCTTTTAAAACTTCTTTCCGCCAACAATGTTGAGAAAAGTGCGGATAAGAATTTTCATATCCAGCCACCACGAGTGGTGTTCCAGATAATAGAGGTCAAGCTCCAAGCGGCGTAACATCTTTTCCATTGTGTCTGTGTATCCGTTATACAGTGTGGCATACGATGTCACTCCGGGTCTGATTTGATAAAGGTTGGCGTACCGAGCGTCTTTTTCCATGATTTTGTCGATGTAATATTTTCGTTCAGGTCTGGGCCCAATAAAAGCCATATCGCCTTTCAACACATTCCAAAGTTGTGGTAATTCATCCAAATGATGTTCTCGCAGAAACTTTCCAACCTTTGTTAATCTGCTGTCACCATCTTGTTCCAACATCATCGGTCCGTTTTCTTCTGCATCTACTTTCATTGTTCTAAATTTGTAGATAAAGAAAGAATGTCCGTGCAAGCCTATGCGTTCTTGCCGGTATATCACCGGAAGACCGTCTTCCCAACGAATAGCTATGGCGCAAATCAATATCAATGGTGAGAAGATAACAAGGCAGAGTGCCGAGATAATCAAGTCGGTAAGTCTTTTCATTCTGTCGGCTTTATGCTCTTCTTATTGATGAATAGGGTAAGCACAATTTGAAAAACGGTAAAAGTAACTACGTCAATAAGCACGACCCCGTTGATTCCCATGTGCCGAGACAGCAGTAAGTTAAACAATATAAAGAATATATCGATACCCAAGATTATAATCAGAGTAATGTGTTGGCTCAGTCCAGCTTCATCAGTTTGTGGTGAATATGGTTTTTATCTGCTTGAAATAAGGGGCGTCGGGTACGTATTCGGTGAATAATTACTCTCACGGTATCAAATACCGGTACAATTAATAAGCTGTAAGCAAATAAAAAACGTTCATTTGCGGGTGTGCTTAGCAACGGTGTATTCATTGAAAGCTTGATGAAAAGAAAGCCTAAAATAAATCCAAGCGTCAGACTCCCAGAGTCGCCCATAAAGATTTTGCGGTTTTTTTCGGGTTTTCCCCATATATTAAAATATAGGTAAGGTAGTAAAACACCTATCAGAGCAGCAATAAACAGACAATAAATTCGTAATCCTTCAGCGACAAAACAGTATAAAAAACCTGTTAAAGCAATGGTCGATAAACTTGCTGAAAGTCCATCGATACCGTCAATAAGATTAATGGCATTGTCTATAAACACAATCACAAATACGGTTATGGGAGCTCCTATAATGTAAGGTATCTCATGAATGCCTAGAAAACCGTATAGATTGTTGATATAAAGACCGCATGCGGGTAGTGTAATAGCAGTGATACACTGTACAAAAAACTTAATCTTTGCATTTAATCCGATAAAATCATCTATGATACCTACCGCATAAATCAATATAACGCTAATGAGAAAGGCAATGCTCCAAAGACTGATTTGTACTTTCGTATGTGAACTTTCCACATTCATGAGCGATGTTACGATAAGAACTGATAGCGCCATACCCGGTATAAACGATACTCCTCCTAATCTGGGAGTCAGTGTTTTGTGTACCTTTCGTTGATTGGGAATATCGTATAACTGCCTGTCTTTACAAAAGTTAAGAATGGCAGGAATAAAAATAAACCCGAAAATAAGGCTTAGTAAAAAGGCTATAGCTACTGGTATATATTGTGTCATGCAATAATCAAAAGTTTCAATAAGTAGATATTATTATACAATAAACACCAAATATTAAGAAATATTGCACAAAAGATATAAACAATTTTCTTCTGCTGTTTATTATAAAATAATGCTCTACTTATTCGTAAATTTCCAACGGATATGTGAAAGGTATGGAAGGGTTGTTCTTACCCCTATTTAATCACCAACTTTTGCTTGATTGGATCAATATTTACCGCCAACTCTTTACCTCTTTGGGGTGTGATGACAATATGCTTGAACTTGCTTTCATCCAGTCCCTGCACCTCGCCTTTGCCACTAATCAGCAATGTGTTTACTTGTGCTTGTTCGTCGGTTGATATCGAAACTGTGTTCGCTACATCTGTATTATATAGCCCTTTGCAATTTAGTGTAAACAGTTTTATCCGTGCATTGTTAATCGATAGGTTCGGATAACCCACTACCTGTAGTGTGTCTATTCGGCTTCCGTCTGCCAATCCCAAGTCTCCCGACGAGTGATAAGTTAGTCTTTTCAGTGCATCAACATTTAATAGCAACTGGTGTTTCGGCAGTTGTTGTACGCTGAGTGTTGGTGTTTCAAGCATTTTTATCTTGATGCGTATCTTTTTTTGATAACCCACACAGGTTTCTTTTACAATTTCTTTTTCCCCGTTCAGATGCTGAATGCTGTATTCTATGGTGCTATCTTTCTGTATGTCTGATTCCTTTATATTTCCATCGGGACCATGTTTCCATTCAATGAGTTTATCTGAACAACTTATCAGTTCGTCTGAAAAACGGTACATTAGCGTGTTGCCCTGTTGTTCAACGCTAATGAGTTGTTCTGGATAAGCTATGCTACACTCACTTTTGTCTTTAACAAAACTCACGTCTACTTCAACTATGAAGTAAACGTTTTCTACTAAAGAATCGTTTCCAACAGCTTTAATTGTATTTACAGGTTGCAACTTATGCTCAGTAAGTTGGTCAAGAAACATTGCTTTATCAGGATCTTCCATGTAAACTTCTGTCAGTGTTGGCGTGAAATTAAATACACCGCTGACAAAGAAAAGCGTAAAAATGAAATAGCAGATAATGATGGTTGTTGTCTTTTTCATCGATTTTACATTTAGCGTTACAGTCGGTCTATTACTTCTAATTCTTTAAAACGCAGGTAAGATAACCACCAAAGTAGTACCACCGAAGCCCAAAAGAAGGTGGTTAATGCGTAATGGGCAAAACCGTGATCGTCGTTAAAAGAAAGTAGTGCAACTCCAAATTGCACGAAAAGCCCTATCCAAAAAAGAATAAAAACGAAAACAGATGTCTTCAAAAAGGGCTTTCTAGGAAAGAATACACCCCCTAAAACGTAGATAGCTGTTGTGTAAAAATAAAATAGCCAAAGGTACATCTGTCCTTCCCTAAAGGTACTTGGGAAAAGAGGCATATAAGCGATGTATAATTTATTAAATAGTGTTCCGAAGATGGCTACCCGTATTGAGTCGACGGTATACAAACACGTAAAGTAAGCAATGATAAATAATGGAACGCTCATTGTCCATCGTGCAAGCCAGTTCTCAAAAGGAGTAACGGGGAAAGTAAGTGCACTGATACGTTCGCTTTTGTTGCGTGCACCTTGCAACATATCGGTTGCCATGACACAGCCCGACAGTAAAAAGATAACAGCAAAGATGCCGAATTGAGGTATATGCACCGGATCGGTAAAGTTATCTTTAGAAAGATACTCCCGACTACCGGGATAAGTCATCATCGAAAGCCACATGCTGATTAATAACATCAGCCCGAATAAGATGCCGAAGCGCAACAAGTTGGTACGCCATCTTTCTACCCATAGCTTTCTAAAGTAGGCCGAAAACCTTTTCCAAGAAAAGAAATTATCGTTCAGCATTTCTCATTTCCTCCTCATTCATTTGTTCGTTAAAGAATTTTTCCAAGTCTGTTTCGCCCCCCTTGCTAATCTCTTTGATGTCCATATCAGCCAATATCTTGCTGTGGTTAAACATCACAATATGGTCAAGCACCTGCTCGATATCTTTAACCTGATGTGTTGATATAACGAAAATACTATCATCTGTGCGCCCGTCAGTGAGAAAACGGCGGAACTGTTCTTTACCCGGTATATCCAATCCATTGGTTGGTTCGTCCATCAGCAGCACCTTTGTGTGGGCCGCCATCGCAAAACTCATAAATACTTTTTTGCCTTGCCCGAGTGAAAGTTCGCCTAAATTAACATCTTCATTCATACCGAACACATCTAAATAATGCAGCATATCTTCTTTAGAGAAATGCGGATAAAACACACCATTGGTGCGAATATATTCTGTAAGCGATACGCGTGGCAGTTTATACTCGTCAGGAACGATGAAGATATCGCGCATCGTGTGCGGCAAACGCTTGCGTACGTGGGTATCATCAAACAGTACCTGCCCTTTGTAAGGTGTAAGCAGTCCTGCCATTAAATATAGTAAGGTAGATTTTCCTGCGCCGTTGGGACCCAGCAAGCCATAGATATGTCCCGGTAAAAGTGTCATGGAGAAGTCTTTAAACAGACTTTTCTCTATACTTTTATACGAGAATGTAAGGTTGTCTATTTGAAGCATAATGTATCGTTTTCTTGTTAATGCGATGACGAATAGCGGTGTATCACTGCAAAATTACAACATTTCTTTATTTAGACAAGTGCCTAAGTTTGAATTTAGATATGATACAAAACTGTATTTTTCCATATAAAATGGGTTTCGTATTAAAAAAAGAATGTAAATTCGAAAGAAAAAGAAGATGAAGAAAATAAGTTGCTTTCTGTTAGTATTTCTCGGTTCATTTATAAGTAGTTTAGCACAACAGATAATATCATTGCCTGATGTAGACGCTATTGTATATAGCAATCACGGCGGCGTATTTGAACTTTATAAAAAAATAAGTGATAATGAATATGTCAGAGTATCTCTTGATTTCGATACAGACGAAATAGAAACAGATCAGTACTCTGATATGGATTTGATAACATCGACAATAGAAACAGAGAAAGAAATTAAAACTCGGAAAGACTTATTGAGCGATAATAGAAAGATGCTTAACATAGATGACCTACGCACAGTCTCTATAGAAGATTATACAGGCAAAGCATTTGATATCGAATCGAGCGAGTCATGGCCTCGAAACGTAAAGAATTCGTCTTTGGTTCTCAAATTCCTAAGTAGCAGTATCGTGTCCATACAGGAACTCTTTTATGGTAGTAAAGATGAACCGAGTGGTTTTGGAGGCTATATGATCTCATCAAAGGATTCTGTAAAGATGTGGCGTGTTGGCGATGCAGAGTACTTTCTTCCCTTTGTTCTCTCATTCCGAAATGGTGCACGGATGCTTCTTTTCACCAGTACCGGTGGGTCTTGGGAGTATATTTTACTACCCGAGAAACGTAGAGGAGATCAGCTTGTTGCACTTACTAGTCCTTATGGTGGTGTGGTGTTGAAAGCGGCAAAGGATAAGTATCAAAGTACGAAAGAAGATGATTTCTATCGTTTTAGAATTCAAGAGTTTTATGCTATCCGTCCAACCGTACAGCATCAATATGAATTGATAAATGCTTTTGGCGAAAATGTTCTAAAAGCAGCCTATGACACGATTATTTATCAAGATCATTTCATTATTGCAAAAAATACTCGAACAGCAGATATATATAATCTGTATAAAACAAAACTTGCACTTGGAAATGTTATAAATGCTTATCCTTTTAAAAGAGGTCTGATAGAAGTTCTCAATGAATTTGGGCCGGGATACTATGATAAATACGGGCATAAAGCATCGGGGAATGTTCGTTTTTCTTATGGACTCTGCGGAACGGTCGTTCATTGGTGGTATTCTATAACAAAGAAAGGTAAACGATATGCTATGATAAAGAAAGTTGGTGGGCCAGGATCGAGTCATGATACGATAGAAGAATTTATGCTTACAGATCGACAAATCGGTGATGCTGTTACATTTATCAATGGCGATAGTATATTCCATTGGGATGAAAATAGGGGTTTTGTGGGTGATTGTTACTTGCATCCTGAGTATCTCAAAGTAAGAAAGGGTAACCGATTTGGTATTGTAGAATATAAGTATGAACAAGATAATAAGGATGTAAAACCAAAGGTAAAAACCGTTTCTCACGCTTTTTGGGAGGAGAAGATACTTACGTATCCAACTAAAAATATTACCGGGAAAGTAGTTCTTGCCATTGATAACGATTCCGTTAACTTTGGAAAAGACGGACTTATTTATTTCTATAAAACAGGAAAGGTAGGTGTTTTTCCGCGCCATGCAAGTGTTCAATATGATGAGATTCGGCGACAAACAGATTCTTTTTATCATATTGTTCGTGAGGGAAAGCGTGGATGGTTAGATATCAAGACCAATGAAGAATACTTTGATGTACCATACAAAGAACGCTAATAATTCACGTCTGGATCCTAATTTTACAACATCCATTTATAAATGTGCAATCTTTTCTTCTTGCAAAGTCATTATTATGCTTCGTTGTTGAAGAACGACTAATTTTCAGTTTGATAGATTTTAGGTATAAAAAACGATAAATCAGTTTCGGGGATTTTTCGATTTTCGTTACAATTAACATTTTAATTCTAGCAGAAAACTAAGCTTTGAAAAGTTCAAAAATAAGGGCTTAGTTTCAAAAGCATAGCTTTTACAGCCTAAAAGCATAACTTTTAGCACCCGAAAGTTATGCTTTTGAAGGGTATAAAACGTGGTTTTAGGAAGTTTTGGAGGGGTAAACAGAATGTTGTAGAAGAGGTGGTCTTTATAAGTGGCTGGCTTTTAGTGATATATAAAATACTCATTTTTCTGAGAATTTATGAGCTACTTTGTGCCCAATAAATTCTATCGAAGTATTTGACGACGAAATCGCAGATTTTAACTATTGTAAAAGTGTCAATTTATTACTTCTTTTTGGAAATGAATAACAAATCGTTAAACTGTTTATAAGAATGCTTAAAGAGGGTAGGGCGTACATGTTGAGTTCTTTGTCTTACAAACACTTTGCTTGTGTTATTGAATTTAACGCCCGCATTTGAAAACCTGTTGGGATACTATGGCTGTGTGAAAAATAATCGTTAAATTTGCACATATAAACTCGCGAATAATTAATGACAATGCAGGCAATGATTTTTGCAGCTGGTCTGGGTACGCGGCTAAAGCCGCTTACAGATAATATGCCCAAGGCCTTAGTAGAAGTTGGTGGGCAAACTTTATTGCAGCGCACCCTTATAAAGCTGAAAAATGCCGGTGCAAACCACGTAGTTGTCAATGTACATCATTTTGCCGACCAAATAAAAGCATATTTGTGTGCCCATGATAATTTTGGGATGGCGGTGGATATAAGTGATGAAAGCACCTCCTTATTAAATACGGGGGGAGGGGTTAAAAAGGCCGGATATTTGTTTTCTGCAAAAGAAAACATCCTTATCCATAATGTAGACATTTTGAGCAATGTAGATTTGCGGAAGTTTTATGCGTCACATTCTGCTTGTGATGCCTTGTTGTTGGTTAGCGAACGTCAAACCAAACGCTATCTGCTCTTTGATAATGACAGACAGTTGGTGGGATGGACAAATGTTGAAACAGGTGAAGTACGGTCTCCTTATCCCGACTTACGCGTCGAAGATTGCAGCCGATATGCCTTTGCTGGCATCCATTCTTTTTCTCCTCGTTTGCTTTCGGCAATGGATGCTTTTCCCGACAAATTTAGTATAGTCGACTTTTACTTATCTGTTTGTGCAAAATGCCGTATTTCCGGCTATGTAAAACCCGACTTAAAACTACTTGATGTGGGGAAACTTGACACGTTGGAACGAATTGCGAAACCCGATATGGGGATGAAATACTTGACTGACGAGCAGATACTTGAACAAATATGATGTGTAATATAGTTTCTCCTTATTAAATATAGTAAGGTATAGAAACTCTTTATTCAATATAATGATATGCAGCAAAAGATAATTATTTTAGACTTCGGTTCACAAACCACACAGTTGATAGGACGTCGGGTAAGAGAGCTCGATACCTTTTGTGAGATACTGCCGTATAGTAAATTTCCCAAAGATGACCCGTCGGTGATAGGTGTTATCCTAAGTGGTTCGCCTTATTCTGTGCACGATAAAGAGGCTTTTCAATGCGATTTAAGCGAGTTTGTCGGTAAGTATCCGGTTCTTGGTATTTGTTACGGGGCCCAATTTATCTCGCATGCCAACGGTGGAAAGGTGGAACAAACAGGAACACGCGAATACGGACGGGCACACTTGCAACAAGTAGATACGACAAATCCGCTATTTAAAGGTTTTGATTTAGACTCGCAAGTATGGATGAGCCATGGAGATACCATCACCGCAATACCGAGTGATTGTCATGTCATTGCTTCAACTAATGATGTGAAGTTTGCTGCTTATGCAAACGATAAAAATACCGTTTGGGGTGTTCAATTTCACCCAGAAGTGTTTCATAGCACGCAAGGCAAACAACTATTGAAAAACTTTGTGGTAGACATTTGCGGTAGTAAGCAAGGATGGAGCCCGGCTTCGTTTGTCGAAAACACGGTAAAAGAACTGAAAGAGCAGTTGGGTAATGATCGTGTTATCTTAGGGCTGAGCGGCGGAGTTGACTCCAGCGTGTGTGCTACTTTGCTTAATAAAGCCATTGGTGGAAACCTTACCTGTATCTTTGTAGACCATGGTATGCTTCGCAAAAATGAGTTTACGAAGGTAATGGAGGCTTATCAGGGATTGGGTTTGAATGTTATTGGCGTAGATGCTTCTGAAAAATTCTTTGCCGATTTGAAAGGGGTTACTGATCCCGAACAGAAACGTAAGATTATCGGACGCGACTTTGTAGAGGTCTTTAATGCAGAGGCTAAAAAGATTACTGATGCCAAATGGCTGGCGCAAGGTACGATTTACCCAGATCGTATTGAGAGCTTAAGTATTACAGGAATGGTTATTAAGAGTCATCACAATGTGGGCGGACTGCCCAAAGAGATGAAATTGCAACTTTGCGAACCTTTGCAGTGGCTCTTTAAAGATGAAGTACGCAGGGTAGGGCGACAGCTTGAAATGCCCGAACGCTTAATAAAGAGACATCCATTCCCCGGTCCCGGTTTGGCTGTTCGTATCTTGGGAGATATTACTCGCGAAAAAGTCCGCATTTTGCAAGAGGCCGATGATATTTATATTGAGCACATGCACAACTATATTTGTGAAGACGGTGAAGCGTTGTACGATAAAATATGGCAGGCCGGTACCGTGCTTCTCTCTTCCATTCGCAGTGTTGGTGTAATGGGAGATGAACGTACCTACGAGCATCCTGTTGCTTTGCGGGCAGTTACAAGTACAGATGCCATGACGGCAGATTGGCCCATTTGCCCTATGATTTTATGGCAAAGGTTTCTAATGAAATAATTAATAAGGTTAAAGGGGTTAATCGTGTGTGTTATGATATATCTTCAAAACCGCCCTCGACGATAGAGTGGGAGTAGAAAATGAAGTCTATTGGCATATAAAGTAAAGGTATGTTCTTCTAAAATGATAAGAAAGAATATACCTTTATTTATTAGCGAATCTCTCAACGAATAATAATTAGGTACATAAAGACCTAAGGTGAGGATTAATATTTGCTGCGTTTTTTTTCTAAAACAATGTGAACGACAATGCCGGCGCAAATGAAAAAGAACCCTGTTAGCAACGAAAGGTTACATTGTTTGATGTCTATAAAATGGCAGATAAACAGTATCAGCACACCTATATAGATTAATACAAGCCCTAAATACGGGCGATATTTCTTTATTCCAGCTAACCACATGTGGGCAAAAGTACAAAAAATATTTGGTAGGCTAAATAAAAAATGATACCTTTGCACCGCATTTTGCAAAATAATAATTATTTAATTACAATTAAGTATGAATCAATACGAAACCGTTTTCATTTTGACTCCCGTTTTGTCTGATGAACAGATGAAGGAAACGGTCGCTAAATTCAGAAAGCTTCTTACCGATAATGGTGCGGAGATTGTGAATGAAGAGGCCTGGGGATTGAAAAAAATGGCTTATGCTATTCAAAAGAAATCGACGGGCTTTTATTGCCTGTTGGAATTTAAGGCAGAGCCTACAGTTATTAATACACTTGAAACCGGCTACCGCCGCGACGAGAAAGTGATTCGTTACATGACCGTTAAGCTCGACAAGTATGCCGTAGAGTATGCTGAGAAGAGAAAACACAAATGGACTGAAAAATTAAAGGAGGCTTAAACATGGCAGACAGACAATCGGAAATTCGCTATCTGACTCCCCCGTCAGTAGATACAAAAAAGAAGAAATATTGCCGTTTCAAGAAAAGCGGTATTAAGTATATTGATTATAAAGACCCTGAGTTTTTGAAGAAATTTCTTAATGAACAGGGTAAGATATTGCCCCGTCGTATCACCGGAACATCATTAAAGTATCAGCGTCGTGTGGCTCAAGCCATTAAGCGTGCTCGCCAAATAGCGTTGCTTCCTTATGTAACCGATTTGATGAAATAATTAAAGGAGGAAACAGAATGGAAATTATACTGAAAGAAGATATTATCGGGCTGGGATATAAGAACGATATTGTAAATGTGAAAAGTGGCTATGGCCGCAACTATTTGATACCTACTGGTAAGGCTGTTATTGCTTCTCCTTCAGCGAAGAAAGTATTAGCTGAAAACTTAAAGCAGCAGGCTCATAAACTGGCTGCTGTTAAGACAGAGGCTGAAAAGAGAGCTGAGGCGTTGAACGGTGTGGCACTTGTGATTAAAGCTAAGGTTTCTGCAACGGGTGTGACTTATGGTTCTGTAAATGCTTCAACTGTAGCTGAAGAGCTGAAAAAGAGAGGTATCGAAATTGACCGCAAAATTATCACCATGCGTGATATTAAGAAAGTGGGCGACTTTGAAGCTGTTGTACATTTCCACAAGGATGTTGAGGTTATCCTTCCTGTAAAGGTTGTTGCCGAAAATGTTGTTGTTGAAACTCCTGAAGTGGAAGCTCCTGTAGCAGAAACTCCGAAAGAAGAAGTGGAAGAAGTTCCCGCAGCAGAATAAACACTTGATGTAAATTCTACTTAGATTTATATAAATCCCGATTGGCAATATGCCAATCGGGATTTCTTTTTCTACGTGATTACGGAGTGTTTCTGATTTGCAGGGTTGGGATATTTATCGTAATTTTGTAGCGTTTATATTCAATAATAACAAATAAATTTATAAAGATGAAAGCATACGTTTTCCCCGGACAGGGAGCGCAATTTGTGGGTATGGGTAAAGATCTGTATGATTCAAACCCTTTGGCAAAAGAGTTGTTTGACAAAGCAAACGATATTTTGGGTTACAGTATCACCGACATTATGTTTAATGGTACTGACGAACAACTAAAAGAAACAAAGATAACACAACCGGCGGTATTTCTTCATAGTGTTATTTCAGCATTGTGTCTCGGTGACGAATTTAAGCCCGACATGGTGGCAGGACATTCTTTAGGAGAGTTTTCTGCACTCGTTGCATCCGGTGCACTGAGTTTTGAAGATGGTTTACGCTTGGTTTATGCTCGTGCCATGGCTATGCAGAAAGCGTGTGAACTGGCTTCGGGTACGATGGCAGCTATTGTAGGCTTGGATGATACTATTGTTGAAGGAGTGTGTGAAAAGGTAAGCAGTTCCGCTAATGTTGTTGTGGCAGCTAACTATAATTGTCCCGGTCAGCTCGTGATTTCGGGTAATATCGATGCTGTTAACTCTGCTTGCGAATTATTGAAAGAAGCCGGAGCCAAGCGGGCTCTTCCTTTAAAGGTGGGTGGAGCATTTCATTCACCGCTGATGCAGCCTGCTAAAGACGAGTTGCAAACAGCGATAGAAAATACTACTTTTGCAGCTCCTAAATGCCCAATCTATCAAAATGTAGATGGAAAAGCACATACCGAACCCAATGAGATCAAGCAAAATCTTATCGCGCAGCTCACTAGTTCCGTGCGTTGGACTTCGTCCGTGCAGAATATGATAGCAGCCGGTGCAGATGATTTTACTGAGTGTGGTCCCGGAAAGGCTTTGCAAGGTATGATAGGGCGTATCAACAAAGATGTTGCTGCGCACAGCATTTAAGAAAGCAAAAGAATAAAAGGTTAAGAGGTTAAGCCTGTATTGAATAGTAAAGAATACTCTTCATCTTTCTTGTTTGAAAGAGAAAAAGGCTTAGCTTCTTAATTTTTTCTACTCAAGAAAGTTATTTACTGTGAACAAGAAGCTCATCATTTATCAAGTCTTACCACGTCTTTTTGGTAACCGTAATCTTACTCGTAAAGAGGGTGGAACGATTGTTGAGAACGGTTGTGGTAAGCTGAATGATTTTGATACCGCAACGTTACGACGAATACGCAATCTCGGTATTACGCATATTTGGTTTACAGGAATTATTCGTCACGCAACTCAAACCGATTATTCTTCGTTCGGAATACCTCGTCAGCATGCTTCCATAGTAAAAGGTGAGGCAGGCTCGCCCTATGCCATTGCAGATTATTACGATGTAATGCCCGACTTGGCCATGTGTATAGATAAGCGCATGGAAGAGTGGGAACAGCTTGTACACCGGACACATGAAGCGGGTATGAAAGTGATTTTGGACTTTGTACCCAATCATGTGGCGCGCGAATATCGGTCGATTGTGCGGCCTGTTGGTGTGAAAGACTTGGGTGAGGATGATGATGTGTCAAAACATTTTTCTCCTCAAAATGATTTTTATTACTGTTGTAATCAGTCGTTTGAACCCGAAATCAATCTAACGGGAAAAGATGGACTTACCTATCAAGAGTTTCCTGCTAAGGCTACAGGTAATGATCGTTTTGATAACCATCCCGGTATAAACGACTGGTACGAGACAATTAAACTTAATTACGGAGTTGATTACTGTGATGCCGGTGGGCGGAGTGAGCATTTTAATCCTGTGCCCGATATGTGGATAAAGATGGTTGACATCTTACTTTTCTGGGCAGCTAAGGGAGTTGACGGCTTTCGCTGTGATATGGCAGAGATGGTACCACCTGCTTTCTGGGCTTATGCTACTCAAATCGTTACCAATCGTTATCCTGATATTATCTTTATCGGGGAAGTTTATGACCCATCGCGTTATCGCACATATATCCAAAGCGGATTTACGTATCTGTATGATAAAGTGGGTATGTACGATTGTGTGCGAGGTGTGATGTGCGGAGAACGTCCGGCCTCGTCTATTACATACGAATGGCAGTCGTTGGATGATATTAGCGACCGGATGTTATATTTTCTTGAAAATCACGATGAACAACGTATTGCCAGTGATTTCTTTTGTGGCGATGCTTGGAAAGGTGTTCCCGGCTTGTTGGTATCGGCTCTGATGCAGCGAAATCCCCTATTGATTTATGCCGGACAGGAGTTTGGTGAGCCGGGGATGGATAAGGAAGGGTACAGCGGACGTGACGGAAGAACCACCATTTTTGATTATTGGGCGCTCGAAACATTATATCGTGGCTACTTTAATCGTGAGGCACTTAGTGACGCAGAGTTGCATCTTTCGCTTGTCTATCAGCAAATTCTTCGTATAGCCAATAGCGAAAGAGCGATTTCAGAAGGGCAGTTTTTTGATTTAATGTATGTCAACCCCTTGTCTGAGCGATTTAACCCGCGTGAGCAATTTGCCTTTTTACGCAAGTTTGAAGACGAAGTACTTCTCGTTATTGCCAACTTTTCTACCCAACCTGTCAATGTAGGAGTAACCATTCCCGCGCATGCTTTTCAGGTGCTTGATATGCCCGAAAAGGATATTTTGGCTGTAGATTTGCTAACGGGCGATACCTTATCCACAGCGCTGAAGAAAGATGATGCCTTTTATGCAGAGGTACTTGCGCACGGCGGAAGAATATATAAATTTAGCACTAAGATGAATTATAACGGAGCCATTCTCAATGAACACAACAAAGATGAGTTTCCCCCTGCGCACACAGCCGAACATCTTCTCAACCAAGTGATGCTGCAACTTTTCGGCTGTGAACGTTCTACCAATGCGCATATCGAGCGTCGCAAGAGCAAAATGAGTTTTGTACTCGATCATAAACCAACGCGACAGGAAGAAAAACAGATAGAGCAGTGGATGAATGAACAGATTGAAGCTGATTTGCCCGTTACCTACGAGCTGGTGAATCGGTACCAGCTTCCTGATGATGTAGATGCTGACTGGCTTCCCGCCGACAGTTCTGATGTTATCAGGCTGGTACGTATTGGCAACTTCGATGTGTGTCCGTGTATCGGTAAGCACGTGCGTTCTACCAGTCAGATAGGAAAGTTTGTTATGCTGGGAACCAATTGGGATGAGAACACTCGCACTTTCCGCGTAAGATTTAAGATAGTATAAAGATTGACAGATGATAGCTTTTCCATGTGCAAAGATTAATCTCGGGCTTAATATTGTTTCGAAAAGAGCAGACGGATACCATACATTAGAAACTGTGTTTTATCCTGTGCCGCTTACCGATGCTTTAGAGATAAAGATGATGGATGAGAAATTTCCGTCGGCAACGTCGTGCGATTTAAAGATAACAGGAAACGGTATCGATGGAGAGGAAGAGGATAATTTGGTTTGTCGCGCCTATCGGTTACTGGCCGAGGATTTTTCTCTACCTCGCGTTCATACCCATCTTTATAAACGTATTCCTGCGCAGGCCGGACTTGGTGGCGGGTCGAGTGACGCCGCTATATGATTAAACTACTTGACGAACGCTTTCGACTCAATATCGGTATTGCTGAGATGGAACGCTATGCCGCCCGATTGGGGGCCGATTGCGCCTTTTTTATTACCTCCGAGCCTGCATTTGCCACGGGCATCGGCGAGCAACTTGTGCCCATGAGCATTGTTCGGCATCATCTCAGCGGTTATTTTGTGGGTATTGTAAAGCCCAAAGTGGTAGTATCTACCCGCGAGGCATTTACCCATATACATCCCCAACAGCCCGCCAAATGCTGTAAAGACATCGTAACGCAGCCTGTTGAAACTTGGCGCGAAACGCTGACAAACGATTTTGAAACGCCCATCTTTGCGCAATATCCCGAACTGGCCGATATCAAGCAGCAGCTTTATCGGCTCGGTGCCGTTTATGCACAAATGAGTGGTAGCGGCAGCGCGCTCTTCGGTATTTTTAAAGAAGAGCCGCGAATACTTTCCGAAACGTTTCAAAACAGTTTTACCTTTACTGCAAAGCTGTAAAGATTGGCGCCTTTCAAAACAGCTTTACCTCGAAACAATAAAAGTCTGCAACCCTTCAAGCAGGTTGCAGACTTATTATTTTAATCCTCGTCGAATAATTTTCTATTCTACGGTAGTTAAATCAATAAATTTTCCCCGCGCCTTCCGTTCCTCTATCAGCTTTTTTAATTTGCGCTGCCGATTAGGTGCAATCCATTTTCGGGCGAAGATATTGGGAATAGCCACGCCGATAGCGATAACCAAAACAATTAGCGACGCACGGATACCATTATACATAGCCACTGTCAGTTCGCCCACAACGCCGTGCATATCGAGCAGTGCAAACAAACACCGATACATCAGCACACCCGGAACCATCGGTATAACCGTGGGGATAGACAAACATTGATGGGGCAGATGTACCCAGTGAACCACCTTGATATATATGATACTGATGAGCGATGCGCCGATAAGCGACCCCAAAATGGTCCCCAATCCAAGCCGATGTTGTGGTTGCTGGGTCCCAGATTGATAAAGTTGCGTGTGCAAACCGCCACGATACCACCCAGCGCCAGCACCCAAAGTTGTTTCTTCGGAAAATTGTATATCGTGGCAAAGCCCATCGCCGAAATGGCTGCGGCGATGGCATATACCCAATATGGATGGTGAGGCGTCATACTTAAGTCTTTCACAAAATTGTCGATGCCGCACACACTGATAGCCACCACGATACCAAACGCCATTGCCGAAACAATCAGCACCGTATTGATGCCCCGCACGATGCCCACCTCAATATTATTGTCGAGCACATCGTTTACAAAGTTGATGATGGGAACGCCGGGCACAAGAAACAATGTGCATGCCATCAGCGGATGCCAAGGTGTATCGGTTTGTAGTACCGAAGCCATCCATTGCGGCATATCCGCTACAAAGGCAGAGGTTGAAAACATACCCAGAAGCCAGGCGATGATGGTGGCGAAGAATGCTCCGACAGCTATGTTGGCATAACCGTTCGAACCGATTTCGTTCAGCTGTGTGCGTAATTTGAAACCGATAGCAGCGGCTATCGAGGCATAGAAGAAAGACGTCCAGTCGCATCCAAACTGCACGCAAAATCCGCCGCA
Source organism: Hoylesella saccharolytica JCM 17484 (assembly GCF_000614205.1). Taxonomy (GTDB): domain Bacteria; phylum Bacteroidota; class Bacteroidia; order Bacteroidales; family Bacteroidaceae; genus Prevotella; species Prevotella saccharolytica. The sequence continues at coordinate 64,898 of NZ_BAKN01000005.1, read as the reverse complement.
CGCCAGCCCCGCACATATTGCCACCTGCCAGGGTGTATAACTGCGTTTGCGTCGTGCAATTTTGTTCAGTTCTTCCTCGTACCTGTCTAGCGAATAATCCTCACGAATGGCGCTCCAAGATAGTTTGCTCACATCAGATATGGCCAGCATCTCGATGCCGTGTTTGTCGCAGCGCTGAAATTTCGAGAACGAGTGTGTGCCATCGCTCAGGTTCACCATCAGCATATTATAAGTAATGTGGATGTGTAAATCTTCTTCGGGAAAACCGAGATAAGCGGCGGTACGTTTCATGTTTCGCATAATTCTGCTGGTGTCGGCCGAACTTTCTACAAGAATTTTACCCGTTCGCAGCAGCAAATCGAGCTTTCTGCGTAATATTTTTGTTGAGTCGGCTGAATGGCTATCCTCTATTTCCATTGTTTTGATAATAAGTAAATACTGGTTAAAACGCTGCAAAGGTAAGAAAAAAGTGATAAAAGGGGGCAGAAGTCGGGTTGTAAGTGCTAAGCGATGCGAGTAGGAGCGAGGGATAGCCGTAGCGAGTGTAGATTATGAGGAAATGAGAGAGGTGAAGTGAAAAAATCAGTCATCCTTGGGGGTAGTATGACCGATTATTTTCCAAAATCGTTCATCCGAGCCCTCCGATGACCGATTTTTTGAAAGACAAGATATTATCGCAGTATCTGTTGTATCAAAACTCTGTGTGAACTTTTATCTTCTTCTGCATCTTAATCGGCAAAAAAAGTCAAAGCCGTTGGCGGTGGGGGAAACTTTGGCGCGAACGTGCGAATTGTAAATTATAAATTGTATTTTTGCAAGTAGATGGACAACAAAGATGCAACTCTTGAATTGGGAACTCGACCGGTGGGTAGGTTGCTGATGCAATATGCCATTCCGGCGATTATCGCGATGACGGCCTCGTCGCTGTACAATATGGTAGATAGCATTTTTATCGGGCAGGGCGTGGGACCGATGGCCATTTCGGGTTTGGCCATTACTTTCCCGCTGATGAATCTCTCTACCGCTTTCGGGGCAGGCATCGGGGTGGGCGCCGCTACGCTGTTGTCGGTAAAATTGGGGCAGCGCGATTATGGGGCAGCGCAAAATATTTTGGGCAACACGCTGGTGCTCAATACCATTATCGGCGTAGTATTTACGGTGGTAAGTTTGGCTTTTCTCGACCCTATTTTACACTTCTTCGGCGCCAGCGAACGCACACTGCCTTACGCGCGCGACTATATGGAGATTATTTTGCTGGGCAACGTGGTGTCGCATATCTATTTCGGACAGAATGCGCTGCTGCGTGCGGCGAGCAAACCCAAACAGGCGATGTATATGACGATGTTTACGGTGGTGCTCAACGCGGTTCTCGACCCTCTTTTTATCTGGCCTATGGGGCTGGGCATTCGCGGTGCGGCTTATGCCACCATCTTGTCGCAGGCGGTGGCGCTGGTGTGGCAACTTAAAATATTCAGCAATCGCGATGAGCTGATTCACTTCAAGCGGGGCATCTTTCATCTCAAAAGCAGTCTGGTAAAAAACATTATCGGCATTGGTATGTCGCCTTTCTCGATGAATGTCTGTGCCTGCTTTATTGTTATTATCATCAACACGGGCATGGTAAAATATGGCGGCGATATGGCTGTGGGGGCTTACGGCATTGTTAATCGCATTGCGTTTATTTTCGTGATGATTACCATGGGGGTTAATCAGGGCATGCAGCCTATTGCGGGCTACAATTACGGCGCGCTGAAGTTCGATCGGATGATGCGGGTGCTGAAGTATGCTATCGTGGCGGGTACGGGTGTTACGACGACGGGATTTCTTATCGGTCAGTTTCTGGCGTATCCCTGCGTGCGCCTTTTTACCGCCGACCCCACGCTTATTGCGATGTCTATTCACGGTATGCACATTACTATGATTACTTTTCCCATCATCGGTTATCAGATGGTGATTGCTAACTTTTTTCAAAGTATCGGCAAGGCCAAAATCAGCGTGTTTTTGTCGCTCTCGCGTCAGCTGCTTTTTCTGATGCCGTTGCTGTTGATACTTCCTCCACGATTCGGGGTCGATGGCGTGTGGGCTTCGATGCCGGTGGCCGATACCGTTTCGGCGATTGTTGCGGCGGTGATGATGTTTATCTATATGAAGAAATTTAAGAATCAACAAAAACAATGGGCAGATGGAAACGCAGAAAGTAATTATTAATATAGGTCGGCAGTTGGGCAGCGGAGGCAGATCAATTGCGAAGATGCTGGCACAAAACTTTGATTACAGGTTTTACGACCGCGAATTGTTGAATCTTGCCGCGCAAGAAAGCGGATTTAGCAAGCGCTTTTTTGAGCAAAACGACGAGCAAAAGATATTTACCAAATCGTTTTTCAACTACCACCTTCCGTTTATCGGCGATAATAATTTCTACAGCAACAATTTGTCGCAAGAACGCTTGTTTCAGTTTCAAAGCGACGCCATTCGTAAGGCGGCAGATAAGGGCGGTTGCGTTTTTGTGGGTCGATGTGCCGACTATATCCTGCGCGACTTTAACAATGTGGTTAATATCTTCGTAACTGCCGACTTAGAGGCACGCATTGGTCGTGTGTGTAAACGCCATCAGTGCGAAGAGGAAAAAGCGAAAGCTATTATTGAAAGTGCGGAAGAACGTCGTGCCGCTTACTACAATTATTACACGGGCAAGCAGTGGGGGCACTCTGCATCTTACGACCTATGTGTCAACTCGTCGTTGCTCGGCATCGAAGATACTGCCAAGTTTCTCGCCCTGTTTATACGCACGCGGTTTAACCTCGAAACGATTTAACCGGATATGAAACGTATCGGCATTATTAGCGACACGCACGGCTATTGGGACGATAAATATCGTTTCTACTTCGATACGTGCGACGAAATATGGCACGCCGGCGACATTGGAACGCTCGAAGTGGCACAACGATTGGAAGAAATAAAACCCTTGCGAGCAGTTTGTGGAAATGTAGATGGGGGCGACTTGCGGCGAATGTTTCCCGAGCTACTGCGCTTCAAATGCGAGGATGTAGATGTACTGATGACGCACATCGGCGGTTATCCCGGTAATTACGATCCGCGCATACGAGGACAAATCTACGCCTCTCCGCCGCAACTTTTCATCTCCGGACACTCGCATATCCTCAAAGTGAAATACGACAAAACGCTCAACCTCTTGCACATCAACCCCGGAGCAGCGGGCATTCAGGGATGGCATCAGCAACGCACTCTTATACGACTCGCCATCGATGGCAGCAAATTCGCCGACTGCGAAGTAATTACATTGGCAGATAAACAAAATAAATAATAAAAAATATACGATTATGAAGACTTACTTAGTTACCGGAGCCGCAGGATTTATCGGCGCCAATTACATCAAGTATTTACTTGAAAAGAAGTACAAAGACGAAGATATACGCGTCATAGTGCTCGACCTTCTTACTTATGCCGGCAATCTTGGCACCATCAAGGCCGACATCGACGATAATCGCTGCATATTTGTGCGGGGTGATATCCGAGATCGTGCACTGGCCGACCGTCTCTTTTCTGAGCACGACATCGACTATGTGGTAAATTTTGCTGCCGAAAGTCATGTAGACCGTAGCATTGAAGACCCACAGCTTTTCCTCTCGGTTAATATTCTCGGTACGCAAAACTTGCTTGATGCCGCCCGACGTGCATGGGTTACGGGTAAAGGTGAAGATGGCTATCCTGTGTGGAAACCCGGCAAACGTTATCATCAAGTGTCTACCGACGAAGTGTACGGATCACTTGGCGCCACAGACTACTTCACCGAGCAGACACCACTCTGTCCGCACAGTCCTTACAGCGCGTCTAAGGCATCTGCCGATATGATCGTTATGGCTTATCGCGACACCTATCGTATGCCCACGAGCATCACCCGCTGCTCCAATAACTACGGTCCTTATCATTTCCCAGAGAAACTTATTCCACTTGTCATCAACAATATTCTGGCAGGCAAACCGCTACCCGTTTACGGAAAAGGCGATAATATCCGCGACTGGCTCTATGTTGAAGACCATTGTAAAGCCATTGACCTCGTTGTTCGCCGTGGTCGTGAGGGTGAAGTATATAATGTAGGTGGGCACAATGAGATGAAGAATATCGATATTGTGAAACTTACCATCAAAACAATTCGCGAGATGATGGAGGAGGATAAGTCGCTGCGATGCGTATTGAAAAAGCAGGAACGTGACGCTAACGGCGACATTGATATCAGTTGGATGAATGAAAGCCTTATCAGCTATGTGGCCGACCGTTTGGGGCACGATCAGCGATACGGTATCGACCCTACTAAAATTAGTAGCGAATTAGGCTGGCTGCCCGAAACGCGCTTTGCCGACGGTATAGTAAAGACCATTCGTTGGAACTTGGAAAACCAGCAGTGGATAGGCGAGGTAACGAGCGGCGACTGTCAAAAGTATTACGAAGAAATGTACGGCAACCGCTGATAACATTTTAGGCCAATAGAAAACGTCGGCACGGTTTCTTCCTCGGAAGAAACCGAAAAACAAATTTCGAGACCTCGAGAATGGAAAAAAATGAAAACAGCCTCATCTGCCTCCCCAGAATTTTTGATCCGCGCGGTAACCTCACTGTAGCCGAAGCCGAACGACACATCCCGTTCCCTATCCGCCGCGCCTACTGGGTTTATGATGTGCCTGCAGGTGAAAGTAGGGGCGGACATGCGCACAAACAATGTCGCGAATTTATCGTGGCGTTGAGTGGTAGCTTTCATGTCACGCTCGACAATGGAACCGAACAACAAACTTTCTTGCTCAATCATCCTTATCAGGGACTGCTCGTTGAAACTAACATCTGGCGCACACTCGACGACTTTTCATCGGGTGCCGTCTGTCTTGTACTAGCCTCCGAATCCTTTGACGAAGACGATTACATCCGTAAGTACGAAGAATTTTTGACCTATATTCGATGTTCGAAATAACGCCTTACACCCCCGAACAAAAGTCGCGATGGAACGATTTTGTGCGTTGTTCTAAAAACTCAACATTCCTGCACAATCGCGATTATATGGACTATCACGCCGACCGTTTCGACGATGCTTCGCTTTTGGTGTGGCAGAAAGGTAGGCTCATGGCACTTCTTCCGTTTAATCGAGGGGCAGATGGTAGGGTGGTTTCACACGGTGGACTGACCTATGGCGGATTGTTGCTCGATAATCGCGCCACTGTTGAAAATGTGTGCGAGATGTTCGCCCAAATCAACAAATCTCTAAAATCAATGGGTGTGGTAGGTGTAATTTACAAACCTGTTCCGCAGATTTATCACCTTATGCCTGCCGAAGAAGATCTTTATGCCATTTTCAATTGTTGTAATGCCCGACTTGTAAGGCGCGAAATTTCATCAACCATTGCGCAACAGTTGCCTATCCGCTTTGCCGAGTCGCGCCAATCGGGTTTGCGAAAAGCCCGTAATAGGGAAATCAGCATACAGCAATCAACCAACTATGCAGCTTTTTGGGATATTCTTTCCAAAAATCTCGCCGATCGGTACAATACCGTCCCCGTACATTCACTCGTCGAAATCTGCCGACTTGCTGAAGCTTTTCCTGCCAATATCAAGCTTTATATGGCCTATCAAAACGAAATGCCGCTGAGTGGAACAGTAGTTTACGAAACTCCGCAGGTCGTTCACACGCAATACATATCTGCATCCCCCGTTGGCAAGCAGTTGGGCGCGCTCGATTTACTTTTTCACCACCTTGTCCGCGAGGTCTATAAAGATGTACCTTATTTTGATTTCGGTACATCAACCATTGACGGCGGAAACGGTCTTAATCCCAGCCTCATCTTTCAGAAAGAAGGATTTGGTGGGCGCGGAATATGCTATGATACGTACGAATGGGATTTATAAATCTTCCTAAAGGACGTTTTGCATGCCGATACATTGCTTAACAACCTTTTCCGATTAAGATATTATTGATTTGTATGCTCAAATACTTAGATTTGCAAAGGCTCAACGCCCAACACGCTGCTGAAATCAATACAGCTGTTCAGCGTGTGATAGAAAGCGGCTGGTATCTGCTGGGAGAGGAAGTAAGCACCTTCGAGGACGAGTACGCTCGCTACATCGGCACAACCCACTGTATAGCTTGTGCCAACGGATTAGATGCGCTTACACTGATTTTTCGCGCTTACATTGAGCAGGGAATACTACAACCCGGCGACGAAGTAATCGTTCCTGCCAACACCTATATTGCCTCTATTCTTGCCATTACGGAGAACAAACTTACACCCGTTTTGGTGGAGCCTGACATTGAAACGTTTCAAATCGACGCAAAGAAGATAGAAGAAAAACTAACAAGCCGCACGCGGGCAGTGCTTATTGTGCATCTGTACGGGCGTTGCGCTTTCACCAACGAGGTGGCCGACATCTGTGAACGCAATCACCTGTTGCTTGTTGAGGATAATGCGCAGGCACACGGTTGCAGATGGCAAAAGCGCCGTACAGGCTCGCTCGGCAATGCTGCCGGACACAGCTTTTATCCCGGAAAGAACCTCGGTGCGTGTGGAGATGCTGGTGCCGTTACCACCAATGATGCCGAGTTGGCCTCCACCATCCGTGCCTTGGCTAATTACGGGTCAAGCCGTAAGTATGTCTTTGATCATATTGGTAAAAACAGCAGAATGGACGAACTGCAAGCCGCCATCCTGCGAGTTAAACTCCGCTATTTAGACTATGAAAACCTGCGCCGGCAGGAGATAGCCCGCCAATACGTAGAGAATATTGATAATCCATTGCTAAAAACTCCTGTAAGCGCTTATCTCAGCAACAATGTCTTCCATATTTTCCCCGTGCTCTGTCGCGACCGCGACCGCTTGCAAACCTATTTACACGATAACGGCATCGAAACTATTATCCATTATCCCATTCCACCTCACAAGCAACGCTGTTACAAAGAATGGAACCCACTTTCTTTCCCCATCACCGAGCGGATACATCGTGAAGAATTAAGTATTCCTTTGCATCCTGCGCTGACAGCAGAAGAGGTGGAACAAATCATCAACACACTCAATTTATTTATTTAAATATAGCGATGAAATCACTGAAAGAACTGTTCCGCATAGGGAAAGGTCCATCAAGCAGCCATACAATGGGACCACAAAAGGCTGCCCAACTTTTTCTTGATAAGAACAAAACCGCCCAATCGTTTGAAGTAACGCTGTACGGCAGTTTGGCTGCAACGGGAAAAGGCATATGACAGACGTTATCCTTGAAGAAATTCTCTCGCCCGTTGCCCCTGTCGAAATCGTATGGAAGCCCACGGTTTTTCTTCCCTTTCATCCCAACGGAATGAAATTTGTGGCACGCTATGCTGACAATCCTTCTACCGACGAGTGGACCGTATATAGCATTGGCGGCGGCGCATTATCCGAAGGTAAGAAAGTGGGCGACCTCTTCGATACCGAAGAAATATACGAAATCAATTCACTCACCGACATTATGCAGTGGTGCGAGGGCAACGGCCGTAGTTATTGGGAATATGTAGAGCTATGCGAGTCGGCGGATATTTGGGATTTCTTGCGCGAAGTGTGGACCGTAATGCAAGCGGCGGTAGAACGCGGATTAAACAGTGAGGGCGTTTTGCCCGGTCCACTTGGTTTGCCCAGAAAGGCCGCAACCTATTATGTCAAAGCCAGCGGATACAAGCAATCGCTTCAAACACGCGGACTGGTTTACGCCTACGCGCTGGCGGTGAGCGAAGAGAATGCTGCAGGCGGAACCATTGTCACCGCTCCAACCTGCGGTTCTTGCGGCGTATTGCCCGCCGTGCTTTACCATCTGTCAAGAGGACATAACTTTTCTGAAATGCGCATTTTGCACGCTCTTGCCACCGCTGGTCTGTTCGGAAATATCGTCAAGAAGAATGCCTCCATCTCCGGTGCAGACGTAGGTTGTCAGGGCGAAGTAGGTGTAGCTTGTGCGATGGCTTCGGCTGCAGCATGCCAGCTCTTCGGCGGTAGTCCGGCTCAGATAGAATACGCAGCAGAGATGGGGCTGGAACATCATCTTGGCATGACCTGCGATCCCGTCTGCGGATTGGTTCAGATACCCTGCATCGAGCGCAACGCCTTTGCTGCCACACGTGCACTCGACTCTAATCTCTATGCCGCATTTTCAGATGGCAAACACCGCGTTTCGTTCGACCGTGTAGTAGAGGTGATGAAACAGACCGGTCACGACATCCCCTCACTTTATAAAGAAACAAGCGAGGGAGGATTGGCAAAGGGATTTATGCAGGAACAATAGAATAGGGTAGGGGTGTCTACCCTAAGTCTTTCACAATTCCCCGATACTCAACAACACACCAGAACCTGTTATTTGTATCCAATCAGAGTTTGGCATAAGTAATTCTTTACGTCAGTTCTTTATAAGTAATCCCCTCTCTTTCTCCCCTTTTCAAGGGGAGAGGTGTGCTGCATAACCACTCGAAAGCTTATATCAAGAGAGAAATCAATAGTTATAAAGGAGCAACTCAATATGTTCCAATAAAGGGATAGGTGTGCTGCATTACTTGCTTTTTGCTCTTTATATGGTGCCTGCATCCTTTCACTTTTTCACCTTTTCAACCTTTCACCTTTATCCCGGGGGAGGTTAGGAGGGGATGTACCTCTCAGAGATAGCGTAAAAAGGCTAAAAAGCGCATTCTTAAATAAATCAATATGTGCGATGGGCATTATTTTTTATCCCGAACTGGCGTAATCCTCTTCTTTATCTCCCTTTTTCAAAGGGAGTGGTGTACAGCATTACTACTCAATAAATCATAAAAAGAAGTTCAATACACCACAAGGAAGAAATTCTTCGTATTCCTCCCTCTTCAAGAGAGGTTAGGAGGAATAAGCCTGTGTTACAAAATGGGTAGGAGATGCGTGTTCAGCCACAAGTGAACATCTTCTGTTACCACCATTTCTTCTATCAAGTTTGCTCTATATAGAGGTGTTATCCCGAGTATGTGGAGATGATACCTCGTACTACGTACTTACTATTATCATTCTTAGCGAGTAGATAAATTCCTTACACGTGCGGAAAGATTTCCGTACATGTAAGGAAAATTGTCCGTACGTGTACGGAAATCTTTCCGCACGTGTAGGGAATTTAATAAATAGCATATCTCAATGAATGAAATCCTATAAGAGAGGGTTAGAATAACCAACTCTTTTTCTCTTTCCATTATTATTTTAGACCTTATTAACTGCTTATGCTGAGTTTGTGTAACATAAAAATGCTCGCTGTAAGACTTTACAACGAGCATTTTTATGTACGTTTGCTGCTAATGGCAAATAAAAAGAAAGAAGAAGGGGTGGGTAATTTGCTGGTAGCAGGCAGACTGAAAGAAGGAGAGCGAGCGCTTGTCTGAATTTACCTTATCACTACTTTCTTATCACCGATGATGTAAACGCCTTTGGGCAGGTGCTTCCCTGTTGGCATTCGATATCCGCTGATGCTGTAAACGGGTTGGTTGTATGCATTTGTGTTTAGAGTTGTTGCGATAACGGCAGTTGCGATATTTTCTATGCGAATGTTCTTATGTTCTGCATTTGCTTGCTTTGAAAAATAGGCTCTGAATGCTTTTATCCTTGCGCCTTGATAGCCTGACTGAATGGTTCCGTTAGATAGATAGCAACATGCCTCGGGCAGGACAACGGGCTGCAATATGCCAATAAATGCTGTTGCAGTACGCATCGTTTTCTTGGACTCTGAAAGGTTGACATTGGTTAAAACGATTTCTTCTACATCCTTGCTCGGCATCACCAGATAGGGTGTGCTGGCTTTAATACCGGTTGTTTCTTTTTGAAAGATTAGTGTTTCTTTGTCTGTGTTTACATACTTGGCAACTACGGCTTCTGTTCCAAAGACTTCCATAACCTGACTTTGCGACAGATTGCATGGTAAGGTCAGGGTGTTTAGCTGATTGGCTTTTAATGTGCGGCGTATCGTTACGTCTACTCCGCTGGCATCGCCAAACAGGTTTTCTTTATCGTCTGCAAAGGTCAGCTTGATGGCTTTGGGTTCAACGGGATATAGCAAAAGGTTTTCATTATCGCGCACAACAATTCCGGAGCAGTCGGCATGAGCACCCGAATAAACAGAACACCCTACGGCGAATTTATCTTTGATGCTGATATGAGCGCTATCTTGTACGCACGTTGTTGTTACGTATTCGCATAGGTGGTCTTTTAATTGTTCTGCATTCACGACTTGAGGTTGAAGCGGCTCTTCACCAATTGTGCGAAGCGACAAACTTTTTACATCCGAAATATAGGGCGTCTGTTGAATTTCTTTGTGTTTTCCGGAAATGTGTCCTCTGATGATATCTCCTTTTTTAAACGAAACAGAGTCTGCCACTGTGATGCAAATGGCTCCCGACTTGTCTTGAATAAACATTTCGTTGCCGTATTGATACAACACAGTAGCGCGTTGTATTTTCAAAGTGATGAGTGTATCTTTTTCTATCTTTTTAAAGCTTGCAATGCTTGTGGCAACGATGTTTTTATCCTCCTTTTCATTACTATTTTCGGTTTCAAACGTTACATCTACCCTTTCTAATGTAAACTTCTTTTTGCTGGGTGGCACAAACGTCAATACGATGTGGTTACTCTTGCCCGTCCATTCTTGTAGGACTGTATCAAATGTTCCGACATTTACCGTGCAGGTCTCGTTTGTTGGCTTGACATCCTTTCCCTTTTCGAGAAAATGGAAGGTGAGAGAGGCAATTTTTTTATCGGAATCAATAATGAGGATGTTCTCGCGATAGAAGCTTACACCATTATAATACACCGGTCCGCTTTTGCTTTTCTCTCCCTTCTTAAAGGTAAACTGGCAACCGGCACCGGTTGCATTCAGTACGGTCATTCCGCTATGATACCCTTTGGGAGGAAAGTAATCTTTAAAATTAATACTTTGGGCATACGTCATCATAACCGATGACAGCTGCAACAATAGTGATAAACAGAAAAACTTAATTATTCCTTTCATGGTTTGTTTTCTTTTGGTATGTTGCAAAAGTACAAACTTTATTGAGAATGTCAATAAAAAGGAATAAAAAAGTAAAAGGATTTTGTACTCAATACACAGATGAGAGCCGACTATCGAGTATAAAAGTTGATAAAACGGCGCAAGGCTTGTTGGCAGACAGGACAGAACTCGGGATGCTCGTTGGTACGCATTCTGCAATTCTGAAAGCCCCGATATACGCCATGTATGCTATATCCGGCTCCCTCGTACACACCTACTTTATCTTTGTTTTTCTCATTGGCAGGGGTTGGTATGGGTGTTTCCTTTTTAATCAGGTTTTCCCATTTGCCGAAAAATGCTTTCAAGGTCGTAATATTCTCCTCCCATGGCTCAACATCGTGTGGATACATCGGAATTTGTTCGGTATCATAGGCGTATTCATCTGCCAATCCTGCAAAGCTGTGCCCGAACTCATGCACTACAACGGGCTTGAAAAGAGGGTGATGGGTAGAGGTAAGGTTGTACGAATTTAAAATACCGCCACCGCCATATTTATCGGTGTTCACCAGTACGATGATATGTTCGTAGGGTGTGCCGGCGAGCCAGTTGTGCAAGTCGAAGAGGTTGAGTGTGGTAAGGTATCGGTCGCTGTAAAAAGTATCAAAATGAGATTTCAGGGCTGTATTCTTCCATATTCCCTTAGCTGGCTCGCTTGTTCCGCTTTCTTTCGATTCGGCTTGTACGGCAATGATGTTAAACCGATTACGCATTGACTTGAATGGTTCATGCGTAAAGAGTGCTTCCATAGCTTCCCGTGCGTCTTTAAGAAATGTGGACATCTCGTCGGTGGTGTATCCTTCGGCAATGTAAGCAATATGAATGCATCGAGTGCTATCGGCTGCTTTTTGTAGGGTGACATAGGGTGTAACACAGCTCTCACCCATCTTTCGGATAAGGATATCGCTTGGTACTACGATATGTTTTTGTGACACCACTATATCGCGCTGATTGTTACGTAGGTCGACAGTGATTTCTACCGTGTCTTTGGGCATGGGGACGAGGAATACATTCTCGAATGACTTGTACGTATCTTTTGAATCCGGATAGCTCAACCATTCTTGAAACAGCGTAGAAAACGAGTTGCGGTAAATTACCTGCCGTCTTTCGTGCGAATGGTGATTTGTCCGTTACCCTCCACCGGAACCTCTGTCAGTCGTTGGCGTTTGCCATACCAACCGGGCATACTGTTTAGTTTGGCAAGTGCGATACCCTGATGGTCCACGCAGCGAAAAAAGTATAGTCTAAACGCAGTGTCTGATTTTCAAAATAATCTTCAAATCGCTGTGCTTGCAGCAGACTAACCGAGCATGCAAGAACGAGCGAAAGCCAAATTTTTCCCATCTTACCTCTGTTAATATACTCGTAATACTGCACCCACCTGAATTTGATAATCTGCAGGGAGTGAGTTCATTTTGTAAAGCCACTTCAACCGAATGCCATACATCTGCGCAATATCGTACATACTTTCGCCTGCCCTTACCACGTGTGGATGGTCTTTGTATATTGCAGACGAACGCTTCTTTTTCTTTTTCAGATAAATAATATCGCCCGCATTGAGCACGTCATCAACCTCTCGCTCATTAGCACGGGAAAGAGCTCGGGCAGACAATTCCACTTCTTTCGCAATAGAGTGGAAAGTGTCTCCTTGTCGGGCTTTCAGATAATAGTTATCGTTAAATTTATAAATAGGATGCAATCTTACGGACGTGGTTCCGGGTTGATAATTGCCCGAATGCTTAGCCATAAATTTGTCGTACCCCGTGGCGGTATCATATTGATAGAGTTTATACAGCTCAATAATGCCAATCAGCCTGCTTGCATATTGCGGATTAGTTGCATATCCGCAATCTTTCAATCCTTGCGCCCATCCTTTATAATCGGTGGTAGATAGTGCGAACAACCGGCTGTATCTGTTGCGCAACAAAAATTTGCTATGGTCTTCGTAACTGTCTTTGGCAGTTTTATAAACCCTGAAACATTCGTTCTCGCTATCGTCGTTGCGATATGTGCGGTCGCCAGTCCAGTCGTGACACTTAATGCCAAAATGATTATTAGCCTGCTTTACTAGTTCACTCATTCCTGCACCACTCTCGAGCAGGCCCTGCGCCAATGTAATACTTGCCGGAATGCGATGGCGTAACATTTCTTCTATCGCCAAGTCTTTATGTTGATCAATGTACGCCTGATATTGCGCATTCCACTTAGGTTGCGCACTGGCAGAAAGTATGCCGCCCATCAGGCATAAAACAAGAAATACTTTTTTCATTTGTGTAATCTTAATATGCCTGCAAAAGTACTTATTAATATTCGGAAACACAACATCTTACCATTTGAATATAGATTCTAAAGATGAATTAAGTGATTCAGAATAAGAGAACTCAAGTTTGGATAGTTTTGTACTAATCTGTTACATTTACGGCCTTTACTTTATTAGATTCCTTGTGATATACAGAATTTATATTTTTTGTATTGCCACGATTCTTGTTATACTTTGTTAAATAGAAACTTTATAAATATCTCTTCTAATAAAAACTAAAGAGATATCATATGTTGTATTTTCAGGCTTATCTTTAAATCTGTGTAAGTGAATTCTTTGTGTAAATATTTCTAAATCATATCTGTTATATCAAATATAAATTATAGATTTATGCTCTAATTTCTAACTTAACCCCTATTAATTATGAAAAAATCATTATAGCATTGTTTACGCTATCTTTGTTAATTGCCTGTGGGGACAAGGACTCCCCCATTAGTCCTGATACATCTAAGCCCAATCCCCCAACACCTCCCGAAGAGATTGTTACACCTCCAAGAGTACGTGGCTTTATGGTAAGCAGTGCAGAGTATTTAGACAAAAATACTATCAATGATGCTAAATCATGGGGAGCCAATGTCATCAGAATGCAGTTTAATCCTCTGAATTACGCAATAAAGCGGAAGCGTGACTTTTGGGAAGCTCTACCGGATTATCTCAATATGGTGCAAACAAAAATTGATGCTGCCCGTAGTATTGGTATAAAAGTTATCATAGATTTACATGAGCCGCCTATAACGATTGACGGAAAAGTTCCTTCAACGACGACACAAGGAAAGGAAGAGTTTTGGGAGAATCCTGAACTTAAAATTAATTTTATTAGGATGTGGAAAGAGATAGCCACAAAATTCAAAGATAATGTGTACAATGATGTGATTTGGGCATACGACCTCTTCAACGAACCACAAATTAATTGGCAGTATCCACCAAAGCAATGGAGAGAAATGTCTCCTGATATTATTTCCGCTATTAGAGCAATCGATAAAGATGTGTGGATTGTTTATCAACCCGGCATCAATAATATCGAATATAAAGATTATGAACCTCTGAAAGACAACCGAGTTATCTATAGTATTCACTTCTATAGACCTTTCTATTTTACTCATCAAGGTGTAGAAAAAACATACGGGGCTGAAAATATGTCACGCGAACAGGCACTTGCTACAATTCAAAAGAAGTATCCTGATAATAAATGGAACCGTTCTGTCATGGAGGCAGATCTGCGCACGGTTGCCGATTTTTCAAAGAAAAATAATGTTCCTATACTTATAGGTGAGTTCAGTGTTATCGCATGGGCACCCATTGAGAGTTCAAAAGCATGGCTAACAGACGCCATTTATGCTTTTGAAAAATACAATTTTTCGTGGTGCTATCATGCTTTCCGTGAATGGCAAGGTTGGAGTTTAGAACATGCAGAAGGCACAAATGCATTCTGGTTTAAGAAAGATCCGACACCCGCTGCTGTAACCTACGAAACCGAAAGAGCGAAAATTATTAAGGCAGGATTTAAGAATAACCAACAGTAGAAAAGGAACTATTTCAATAGTCTTTACTTTTCTATTTAGCATTTCCTCTTCCACTTAAAGGGAGAGGAAATGTTGTATTATGTATAAAAGATATGAGATGCTATTTTATTGTTTTAATTCTTTCTATCTAAAATAAATAAAGTACTGCATATTCAAAAGCTAAGGATATTTCAACGGAAATCAAACTCACGTATAATGTAATGTGTTTTTATTTAGTCAACTGATTAATAATCTCTCCTTACCGTTTACTTTTAAATTGATTTGCATGAGTTGTTTTCTTTACATTTTTATATTCCCGCCGTTATCATGTATTGTGTGTATCTGTTGTAATACGTTGAGTTTCCCTATTATAAATTGTGTAATATTTTATAAAAAGCAAAGATGGCTGCAATATTTTGCAACCATCTTTCTCTTAAATTTAGTATCTAATTTCTGTTTTATATTCTGCCGTTTGGCTTTTCAATAGCAAATATGTTACCAAGGTGGCATATAAAAGTTTAGAAGAACAGATAACGATTGTCTACAACTTTTGCCTTGAGATAAAGCTCGTTCATAAAGTTTCCGGCATATTGCATGGCACGCTGACGTAACTTCTGCTCTTGTGCTTGCGCATCGTATTTCACGGGGCGCATTGTACGACCTGTAACTTGGAACATGTATACACCGGCATTTCCTTTAACGGGCGTCTTGTCGAATGCGCCTTTGGCTACAGCTGCTACAGCACCGCTTAATGCAGGCTCACTGGCTCCCGTGGCAGTGATAAACACGGGCGATGCAAAGGTAATCTGATTGACGGGCGAAACGATTGCGCCTTTGGCCTTGGCACCTGCTATGCTGTTAACACCGTTGAGCTTAGCCATCAACTGTTCTGCTTTTTTATCTTTCAGTACTTCTCCCTTAACCATTTCTTTTACTTGGGCATCCTTCAAACTGCGATAGCCTACAGGGTTAATTCTATTGAGTATCACTACAAACAGGTGATTGTTGTCACCACATTCGTAAAGGGGTGATACATCGCCTTCTTTAGCCTCGAATAGCCATTTCAGCGCGTCGCGAGTGCTGCGAATGTTAACGAGATAATGTTGTGCAGTAGATATATCTTTTGCTTCCTGTACGTTATAACCGCTCTTGGCAGCATTCTTTATGATGGCCTCAGCGGTTTGATTGGCTCCTACGAAAGCACTAAACTTATTGTAGGCTGTACGATAAGTGTCTTTGGAGAAGTCAACTGTTTTCTTGATAACAGCTGCATCATATTTGGTAATCATACCTTTACGGTCGAGAACCTGAACAATGATATTGCCTTGTGCCAGCCGAATATTTTTAATTTCGTTGATGGGCATAGTGTTCAAGCTTGTGATATAAGCTTTAGTGTCTTTGTCCATCGACGGTGCATTTTGATATTGACGTGTGGTCATCCAGGCTTTTTCGCCAGTTTGTCCGTATTTCTTGGCAATGGCCTCGAAATCGGCGCCGTTATTTAGGGCGGTGTAAATCGAATCAGCTGTTTTGTGTGCTGCATCTGCCGTTGCACCCATCACCTGTATTTGTCGATATTGAATAGAATCGGGCTGTTGTGTCTTAGCAACCAGTTTGATAATATTAAGCGTGTTGTCTTGTGCATTTTCAACAGGTCCGTATACCGAACCTACGCTCATTGAGTCGAGTCGCGCGGCAATATCTGAAGGATAGGCCTCTTTAGTAATAGGCAATCCCAGGTAGCTCACCTGCGATGTACTCTTTCGAACCACGTCAGTAGGATCGCTGGCAGCGGCTATATCTTTTGTGTAATCAGCAAATTGCTTCTTTAAAGCGGCCTTATCTGTTGCTGAAGCATCTACCTGAATATCGATATATTTGATGTCGCGTGTCTCTACGTATTGTTTGAAACGTGGTTTTAGTTGATTGTATTTGTCTTTTAGTTCCGACTCTGATACCTGAATCTTGCTGTCGTCGATGCTTGAATAGGGTAATGATGCCAGCTGTATCTGACTTTCCTCGTTCTCTTCCTTGAACGCCATTTTAGCTTCTACAGGGTTGGATAGGAAGCAATGTGCCAGTAAATTCTGGTACTTTTGTGCCAGCAACTGTGTGCGAAGCTGTTTCTCCATAAAAGTCCAAAACTTGTAAATGGTAGCGTATTGCTCTGCCATTTGCGGATTGGTGTTCTTTTGTGCTTTGTAATCAGCAAGGAATTTCTTGAGCGCAGCAGCGTCAAAACGTCCGGTTTGTTGGTTCACAAAAGGTGTTTGCAACAACATTGGATTGGTTCCTTCAGCGAGAATGTTCTGTAATTCCTGATCGGTTACGGTCAGTCCCAGTTTCTCAGCTTCCTTTTCAATGAGCTGTGATTGTACATAGCTGTTCCACACCATGTCTTTCACCTGATTCAATTGTTCTTCGTTCAGGTTCTCCTGTCCTTGTTGCATCTTGATGGCATCAGTATATTCGTCTACCATTTTTTGGAACTCTTGTACACTGATTTTTTTGCCATACACTTCTCCAATTTGCTGTCGCTCGTTGTTACGTGTAGCTTCACAAGAGCGGAAAGCTTCTTCGGCAATAAATGCCAACAAGCCTAAACCAATGATTCCGATGAGAATCATGCCGCGACTTCTAATTTTTCCTAATACTGCCATTATTATTTAGTTATTTAATTATTATTTCTTGATAATTGAATGGGTTGTTTCTCGTGCCGCAACTTCTTTTCTAATGAAGGTTTTCCATCAGCGTCTTAAACTGCGGCGTATACGATTTAAAATGCGCACAAAAATACTAAAAAGATACGAAATACCTTAATCTTTCGGATGAAAAGTAAGATTATACATGCACTTTTAGCTTGACAAGTTCGATTTTGTTCATTGCATTTTTGATAATTTTAAATTCGTAACGCCCTATAGTTACTACTTCATTGATTTTCGGGAAACTTTGATAGTGCTGAAGGATAAGTCCGCCAATGGTCATATAGTCATCACTTTCGGGCAATTCCAAGTCAAACATTTTGTTCACCTTATCTATTTCTAAGCGTGCCGAAAGCACATATTCTCCCGTTTCGGTTTGCTTTGCCACATATTTTTGACTGTCATGTTCATCTTCTATGTCGCCGAATATTTCTTCTACGATGTCTTCCAACGAGACAATACCGCTTGTTCCCCCAAATTCATCCACCACAACACCCAAACTTCTCTTCTGCATTAAGAAAGTCTGCATCAGTTTTTGAGCGGCCATTGTTTCTGGAACAAATGGCATTTTACGAATATGCTGCTGCCATTCTTCCGGATTTCTGAACAGCTCTGACGAATGAATATAACCTGTGATATGGTCAATGTCGTCTTGATAAACGATAATTTTTGAGTTACCGCTTTCGATAAACTTCTGGGTAAGTTCACTCAGCGTGCACGAATTGATGTCGACCGAATTAATTTCTGTGCGTGGTATCATACAGTCACGCACTTTTGTATCCCTAAATTCAAGTGCATTTTGGAATATTTTTACTTCATCGTCAATATCATCTTCATTCTTTGCATTATCCAAACTTGATTGTACCAGATAGTCTAAGTCGGTTTTCGAAAAGAGAATATCTTCGCTTTCTTTTTGAACTTTCATACCGAAAAGTTGTAAAAGAATTCGTGACAGGAAGGTTGAAAATCTGCTGACAGGCCACAGAACAAGATAACATAAATAGGCAGGAATTGCAAAAAACGAAAGCAAACGGTTGGGGTTACTCTTAAAAAAGGTTTTGGGTAGAAACTCTCCTGTAAAGAGAACAATCAGTGTTGAAAGAATCGTGTCGGCCGGAACGGTAAAGCTGGCCTCCATATTTTTGAATATCGTATTATCGAAAAGTTGAGCAATAAGAATACCGTA
Source organism: Hoylesella saccharolytica JCM 17484 (assembly GCF_000614205.1). GTDB lineage: Bacteria > Bacteroidota > Bacteroidia > Bacteroidales > Bacteroidaceae > Prevotella > Prevotella saccharolytica. Next base: position 46,115 of record NZ_BAKN01000005.1, on the reverse strand, counting down.
GACTACAAGCGAAATATTATTACCTACGAGCATGGTGCTCACAAAGTTGTTTGGATTTTTGTAAAACAGGGTCTGTATCTTCTGCGACAACCCGTTTTTGTCTTTATCCATTTCTGCCAACATCCTGTTGCTTGTTACAAATGCGATCTCCATTCCTGAGAAGAAAGCAGAAAAAATCATCGTGATGATGATACCCAAAATAAGACTTATACTAATAGGGTCTTCCATATAAGGTAGCTTATATCATTTTTTTTGTAAATCAATGCGAATACATCATTGTCCAAACTTATGGTTGTATGACGTTATACCGACGTTGTGGAATGGCAGATGGACGCAGAATGGCTTTCATCGTATCAGGTGCAGAACTCAAAGTATCTCCTGTTCCTGCAATGTCGGTGCGGTCGAATGAACCCTTCGAGTTGGAAACATAATACTTCGTCATGCGTTCGTCGCTCCTGAAATAGTTGCCTTGCAACTCTCGATCAGGTGTTATCAGCCTTGAAAATTTGTTAGAATAAAGCTCGTGTCGGTTTTCATCGCGATACAATTCTTCGCTGTAAAAGCGCAAACCATCTTTGGTGCGAACCCTCACTCTGCCTCTTAATTCCCACAATCTTTGTTGATCGTAATAGTAGGCTGTGTCGCATTGAATATAGAGTTGTACATGAAAATTCTCATCAAATTCCTCCAAAAAAACACCTTTATCAAATGTCCAACGTGGTGGTTTCTTTGCTTGGTTTATCTCGTATCGTTCTGTTACGATGCGATATTTGATAACGCCTGAGTCAGAGATTAATGTGTTTACTCCATAGCTTACCATTACCGGAACAGAGTCTTGCGGGTTTACTGCCGGTGCCATGTGCATTACTGCATTTTCGCAAGACAATAAAGCTACTGGTAAAAAGCCGTAAAGGGCAAACAACGTTTTCTTCAATAAAGTGGGCATGTTTTTCTTCTTACATCTCGAATACTATTGAGCCTTCCACTTCATAAACCAAACTTCGTTAAAGGTAAGTCCGATATTGATGCGGAATGTATTCTCTGTAATATAGTTTTTCGCACTTGAACGTACCCATTGTGCGCTTATATTCAGTATCGAACGATTGTTAATGGCATTAATAATGGGCAAACCAAAACCTATTCCGGCACTGATTTCCTTCGGACCTTCATTACCATTTATCTTAATATAAGAAGTGGCATAAGAAACACCGAAACGATAATGCACTCTATTAAAGAAGTTGCGGCTCATGGGCGACGGACAATAATCGCCGCCGAATGTAAGTTTATGGCGGTCGCTAAACATATTATCGCGTAAGGCATACGATGCAACATTGTTGTTTACAATATATTCAGGGAATTTTAAAGATGCCCATTTTTGCAGGCTATAATCCACACCCAACTTCCATTTTTGGTCATGGTTCCACATTAAACCTGCTCCATAAGTCGTCGGAATAGATAGTTTCATATTGCCCCCATATGCTGTTGTGTCTGCAACATTTGTCTGGCTGTTGCGCGAAATCATATTCAGCGAGGGGTTTCCTCCGATTTCATGACCCGGACTAAATGTTACACCCAATGTAAGTTGTTCTTTGGCGGAAAGTTTTGCTGTATATTGTGCACCTAAATCAACTTTATAACTGCGCACCTCTGCTGTATGAGTTTGCGATACCGTTTTGGTCGTGGCATCACTATAACTGTTCAAGAATACACGATTATAGTTACCAAATAAATATGAAAGGTTAGCACCGATAGACAGCCCTTTAACCGGTTGCCAGCCTGCGCCTAAGTAAATTTGGTGTAATCCACCGCTTCCCGTGTACCTGTTTGTGTAGGTTGTGCTGCCAATTTGTTGGGTAATATGCTGTGTAGAAGAGTAGTCGTAGCCCACATTGGTATAAGGCATTACACCGAAACTGATTCCGAGGTGCCGAGTGGCACGAAATCCCGCCGTAACATACTCTAAGTTGGCGTTATTGGCATTTCGCTTTTTACCATTTTCTGATAGGTTGGTAAGGTGTAAAGACAAGCCTGCATCGAAAAGAAAGGTAAGCGAATCTAATTCGGAATAAGATGCCGGATTAAGAAAGTTTACTTGATTTCTTTCATGAAAACCTATGCCCAGTCCGTTCATGCCCCGATTAAATCCGTTCGTCTGTTCGGCCAAAACACCCCATCCGAATTGGCTATAGGGAGAATTGGTACCGCTTTGTGCAAACATATTTGTACACATTATGGTCAAAAGGGCAATGCCTAAAACTTTTTTCATCGTGAAATTATATCTTTTAAGAGTCGAAACTCCGGTAATCGTTCAATTGGATGTAATCGGTGTAACATCTTGTATTTCAATGCTGTATTTCAATTTTTAACATACTGTTTGCCATCACTTACGTATCTGCTTGTTATTCAACCATTTGCAAAAGCATAGGTTTTGGGTTGCAAAAGCATAGGTTTTAGCATGTAAAAGCATAGCTTTTAGAGTGCAAAAGTATAGCTTTGGGAAGGTAAAAGCATAGCTTTTGAAATCTATTAGCCAAATCCCTAATGTATAAAGGGATTTCAGAGCCTTGCCAATTGCATTCGGAACAGTTGTTTATTTTTACTCCAACAGCTGCAAACACCAATTTTAGCGGCAAAATTATCGAAAAAAAACGATATACTAGCATCAAATGTTCAAAATATAAAGTATTTTTGCATCGTGAAACTTTTTATTTCGTTTCTGCGTTATATATTCATTGGGCTTTTGCTGATACCCGTTTGTTTTTATGCAAAAGCACAAGATACTTCTTACATGGATATGGATTCCGTGCAGATAAGTCTGCTTACGTGCCAGCCTCATGAAGAGGTCTATAGTTTGTACGGACATACCGCCATCAGATATTATGATAAAGCACGTGGGGTAGATTTGGCCATAAACTACGGTATGTTTTCGTTTAAAAAACCTTTTTTTATTCTTCGTTTCGTGTTCGGACTTACCGATTATGAAATGGGAATAGAACCTTTTGATGCTTTTTGTGCACAATATGCGGGGTATGGCAGTGGGGTTTACGAGCAGGTGCTTCATCTTACCCGTGAGGAAAAGTCGCGGATAGCAAATGCTATTAATGAAAATTATAAGCCCGAAAATAGGGTTTACCGCTATAATTATTTTTACGATAACTGTACAACAAGAGCACGAGATATGTTGCTCAACCATCTTACACGTCGGTTGGATGTACGTATTAAAGATTTAAAATGGGAGTCTTATCGCGACTTGGTGCACCAATGCTGCCGCCGTACGCCGTGGGTAAAGTTCGGAAACGATATGTTGCTGGGCTTACAGGCAGATTTTCCGATTGATTATAAACAAAAGCAGTTTTTGCCTGAAAACCTGAAAGAAGACTTTGAACACATCTTTTTAAATACAGGGAAAGGTAAAACAGAAAAGTTGGTGAGCCGCTCCGGATGGGTGGTTTTGCCGGGAGTGCAGACTGAGATGGCTGATTTTCCGCTCTCGCCTATAGCATGTATGCTGCTGTTGGCAGGCATTATTGTGCTTGTCACTCTGCTTGAGGGTATCAGAAAGACTCGCTTCCGGTGGGTTGACGCCGCCATTTTGTTGGTCTGCGGATTGGTAGGTCTCATCCTTTTTACCATGATATTTTCACAACATCCCACAGTAAGGCTTAATCTTCAGATATTGCTCTTTTGTCCTTTCACCTTATTATATATATATAGCAGCGTTAAAAAGAGCAGAGAAAAACAATTTTACAAAGGTATAAAAGTATGGTGTGTGTTGCTGATACTTTTTCTTATCGGAGGTCTTTTTCAACATTATGCCGAAGGAATAAGGCTTTTGGCACTATCTTTGCTTCTTAGATACACGTACTTTATATATCGTAACAGAAAAATATGAACAAATACCTCTCCATCATAGCATTGGCAACCCTTGCCAATTGGGACTGTGAGGCACAACCCAACACGGTTGTACCACGCCTTGTCGTAAGCATTACGGTAGACCAATTGAACAGTGACGACATGGAGCAGTTTGTTTCTTTGTATGGACATACAGGGTTTAAAAAACTTCTGAAGGAAGGTACTGTTTATGAAAATGCACGATTTGATTTCTCGCCCTTAGACCTCGCGTCTGCCATAACGGCGGTTGGTACAGGCGCATCGCCGGTAGATAATGGTATACCTGCAAAAAAATGGCTGAGTAGAGAAAACCTCCGGCCTGTACAATGTACGTTTGATAAGAGGTTTTTTGTATCGCCCAACCAAATCAAATCGTCTACAATTGCCGATCAACTAAAACTGGCAACTAACGGAAGCGGATTGGTTTATTCGGTTGCAGCCGATTGTGATGCAGCTGTTTTACAAGGTGGTCATGCGGCAGATGGTGCCTTTTGGATAGACCAGGGTACACAAGGCTGGCGCACATCAGCCTTTTATCCCAAGCAAGCACAGACATGGCTAAATGCTTATCAGCGCACTGTGATAGACAATGACCTGCAAAACGGACAGAATCAACGGGTTAGCAAGTTGGCCATCGATTGTGTTAACGATCATGCTATGGGGCGTGATGGTATCAGTGACTTATTACTTGTTACCCTTTCAGCAAAAGCCAATACGCAAAATAATAGTAAAGAGACTACAGAGGCTGTTTATAGAAATCTCGACAATAATCTATCTGACCTGATTGAAAAGATAGAGTATAAAGTGGGAAAAGAGAATGTGGTCTTCATTGTTACCGGTACAGGCTATGTAGAAGCTCGCAATGAGGATTATGAAAAATACAATATTCCCTCCGGAACATTCTATATCAACCGTACAGCTAACCTCCTTAATATGTATCTCAATGCTATTTATGGAGAAAACAGAATTGTTGACGGGGCGTACCACAATGAAATTTATCTGAACAAAACATTGCTCGAACGCAAGCGTATCAGTCTTAGCAAGGTCTTAACCGATGCCAGAGAATTTCTTGTTCAAAGTTCGGGCGTAAAAGAAGTATATACGGCAGATCAGTTGTTGTTTGATAACAATTTGTCGTGTAACATCAAAAATGCTTATCATCACAACATCAACGGAGACATTTTGATTAAAGTGGCTCCCGGATGGAAGATATATAATGAGGAAACCAAAGAAGAATATATTCCTTCTTCTTCGTTTATTCCTTTTCCCATCATCATTTACGGAGCCGGTGTTAAGGCACAAAACGTATCTGTACCTGTAACAACAGACCGGATTGCACCTACCATTGCAAGGCTTATCCGTATCAGAGCACCCAATGCTTGTGTTGTACTGCCCTTGCCTTAGAACAGAGGCGATAGGGACTATTAGTGATGTAAAACGAATAAATTACATCATTTAATTTGTAATTTTGCACTAATTATTATAACACAAGAAAATATACAACAAATGAATATCAATAAAATTCTACAATCCTTGTTTGGCAATAAGTCAACACGGGATATGAAGTTAATTCAGCCACTCGTTGAAAAAGTAAAGGCTACTTATGAAGAAATTAAGCCGTTAAGCAATGACGAGTTGCGCGAACGTACCCGACAAATTCAAGCACAGGTACAAGATGCGGCGAAAGAGCAGAAAGAAAAGATTGCCGAACTGAAAGCAAAGATAGAAGAAACACCTATTGATGAACGCGAATCGCTTTTTAGTCAGATTGACAAACTTGAAAAAGAAGTGCTCGACATTTATGAAGATGCACTGAATGAGGTTATGCCTGTTGCGTTTAGCATCATGAAAGATACGGCAAGGCGTTTTACCGAGAATGAAGAAATAGAAGTAACGGCTACCGAATTTGACCGCGAACTGGCTGCAACAAAAGATTTTGTGAGGATAGAAGGTGATAAAGCCATTTACAGTAATCATTGGATGGCGGGCGGTAACGATACCAAATGGGATATGATACACTATGATGTGCAAATATTCGGTGGTATTGCGCTGCACCAAGGAAAGATTGCTGAAATGGCAACCGGTGAAGGAAAAACCCTTGTGGCAACGTTGCCGGTCTTTTTAAATGCACTTACGGGAAACGGCGTACATGTGGTAACCGTGAACGATTATCTGGCTAAACGTGACTCTGAATGGATGGGACCGTTGTACGAATTTAACGGTTTGTCGGTAGATTGTATTGACAAACACAGCCCGAACTCACCCGAACGAAGAAAGGCCTATATGGCTGATATCACTTTCGGAACCAACAATGAGTTTGGCTTTGATTACCTGCGCGACAATATGTCGAATTCTCCGGAAGATCTGGTGCAGCGAAAGCACAATTACGCTATTGTGGATGAGGTTGACTCGGTGTTGGTAGATGATGCCCGTACACCGCTGATTATATCCGGTCCTATTCCCAAAGGGGATGACCAAATGTTTGAAGAGTATCAACCGTTGGTTGAAAGACTGGTGGATGTTCAGCGTAAATTGGCTACACAGTTCTTGGCTGAGGCCAAACAGCAAATCAGCGAGGGACAAAAAAACAACGATCAAAAGAAAATTGATGAAGGTTTTCTTTCGCTCTATCGGTCATATAAAGCGTTACCCAAAAACAAACCGCTTATCAAGTATCTATCCGAAGAAGGTATCAAAGCGGGGATGCTCAAAACCGAAGAAACCTATATGGAGAATAATAACCGCAGAATGCCTGAGGCGGTAGCGCCGTTGTATTTTGTGGTAGAAGAGAAACAGAATTCTTGCGACCTTACGGATAAGGGAACGGAATGGTTGGCCAATCAGGTAAACGATAAAAACCTTTTTGTGTTGCCCGATATTGCTTCGCAGTTATCAGCGTTAGAAACAGACAAAAGCTTAGACGAACAGCAGAAGGTTGATAAAAAAGACGACCTGCTGAATTACTATGCCGTACAAAGCGAGCGCGTACATACCTTGCAGCAGCTGCTCAAAGCATACACCATGTTTAATAAAGACGATGAGTACGTGGTTATTGATGGCGAGGTGAAGATTGTGGACGAGCAAACCGGCCGTATTATGGAAGGACGCCGCTGGAGCGATGGCTTACATCAGGCTGTAGAGGCTAAAGAGCATGTAAAAGTAGAAGCTGCAACCCAAACTTTCGCAACGATTACTTTACAAAACTACTTCCGTATGTACCACAAGTTGGCCGGTATGACAGGTACTGCTTCTACGGAGGCAGGCGAATTTTGGGATATTTACAAGCTCGATGTTGTCGAAATTCCCACCAACCGACCCATAGCACGTCATGATATGGACGACCGCGTCTACAAAACGGCACGCGAAAAGTATGCGGCGGTTATCGACGAGATAGACGAATTGCGCAAGCAGGGGCGTCCGGTGCTTGTCGGTACCACATCGGTAGAAATCTCCGAGCTGCTCAGCAAGATGCTGAAGATGCGTAAAATCGACCACGAAGTGCTCAATGCCAAGCAACATCAGAAAGAGGCTTCAATCGTAGCAAAAGCCGGACAAGCACCCAATGGATTGGGAGCCGTTACCATTGCCACCAACATGGCAGGTCGTGGAACCGACATTAAGCTGTCGCCTGAGGTGAAAGCTGCGGGTGGATTGGCCATTATCGGTACCGAACGCCACGAAAGTCGTCGTGTAGACAGGCAGTTGCGTGGACGTTCAGGTCGTCAGGGCGACCCGGGTTCATCCGTATTCTACGTATCGCTCGAAGACAAGCTGATGCGCCTTTTCGCATCCGAACGCATCGCCAGCATCATGGACCGGCTCGGTTTCAAGGAAGGCGAACGCATTGAAAGCCCGATGATATCCAAGAGTATCGAGCGCGCTCAGAAGAAAGTAGAAGAAAACAACTTTGGTATTCGTAAGCACCTGTTGGAGTATGACGATGTGATGAACAAGCAGCGTACCGTGATTTACGAGAAACGCCGCCACGCCTTGATGGGCGAACGCATCGGAATGGATATCACCAACACCATTTGGGACCGTGTTATCAACATCATCCAAACCAACGATTACGAAGGTTGCAAAGAAGACTTCCTCAAGATATTTGCCATGGAGTGTCCGTTTAGCGAAGAAGAGTTTGTCAACACCCCGACAGCCGACCTCGAAGAGCGCGCATTCCAGTTTGCCATGGGCAACTTCAAACGCAAGGCCGATCGCATTCAAAGCACGGCTTATCCCACCATTAAAGAGGTGTACGAAACGCAGGGCGACCGCTTTGAAAAGATTCTCGTTCCCATCACCGATGGAAAACGGATGCTGCAAATCCCCTGCGATCTCAAAGAAGCGTACGAAACCGAGGGAAAATCTATCGTAAAACAGTTTGAAAAAACCATCATACTGCATATCATCGACGATTGTTGGAAAGAAAACCTACGTCAGCTCGACGAACTGCGGCACAGCGTGCAGAATGCATCTTACGAGCAGAAAGATCCGCTGTTGATTTTTAAACTCGAAAGTGTGAAGCTCTTTGACAATATGGTTAACGATATGAACAACCGCATTGCAAGCATCTTGATGCGCGCTCAGCTACCCGAAATACAAGCCGAGGTACAGCAGGCAGCCCCCGAAGTGCGTCGACAGCAGTATGTTGAAACGAAAGAAGATCTTACCGACACGGCACAGAGAGAGGCAGCAAACCGCGACACACGTGAGGGAGCCGCACAGCAAAACCACACGCCATTGGTAAAAGACAAAATGCCCCGCCGAAACGACCCGTGTCCCTGCGGCAGCGGTAAGAAGTTTAAAGACTGTCACGGTAGAGGTATAGCCTAAAGGTCGCAGATAAAAAATAAGCTAATGAATATTACCATTCAGAACCTTACAAAGAAATTCGGGGATAAGACTGCGGTCTGCATCCCCGAATTTCATTTAACCCACAATGAAATTGTCGGGCTGGTAGGCAATAACGGTTCCGGAAAAACCACTTTTTTCCGGCTGCTTACCGATCTTACTAAAGCCGATACCGGCGAAGTGTTGCTCAACGGCATCAATCCTGCGCACTCAGAAGCGTGGAAGGCGCACACAGGCGTGTACCTCGACGAAAGTTTTCTCATCGACTATCTTACACCCGAAGAGTACTTCAATTTTATTGCAACTGTGTCTGGCATCAGTTCTGCAACCCTTCAACAGCGATTACAAACCTTTGAGAGCTTTATGAACGGAGAGATTATCGGAACAAAAAAGCTTATTCGCAACTTCTCGGCAGGTAACAAACAAAAAATAGGAATCATAGCCGCTATGCTTTCCACACCTACCTTTCTTATTCTCGACGAGCCTTTCAACTTTCTCGACCCCTCCGGACAAAACGCCTTGAAGCAGATTATCTGTAACTACGCAAAACAAAACAACACCACCGTAATTATTTCCAGTCATAATCTGCACCACACCATCGATATCTCTACTCGCATCGTTTTACTTGAAGACGGAAACATTATCAACGATTTTACAGATGTTGATACCGATGCCAAAAAACAATTGGAAGTTTATTTTCAATAAAAATAAAAAAAATGAAAAAGTGGGGGAGAGGTAAAATATAATCAAATCATTTTTTACGTTTAAACGAATAGGGACGCACTATTGGTGCGTCCTATTTTTATTTTTGTATACCAAAATCCAGTACTGTACCCATCAATTAAAACTAATTATGGCTGCTAATTGATAAAGTACTTACCTTCCGAAAACACACAAACCACATATTTTTATTTTTTAATAAGGAATTTATATTTTATCTATACTCTTTATTTGAGTATAACCACTATATAAAAATTATTTTCTGAAAGTATAAATGGTTATACTATCATCAAGAAAATATTTAAAATAGATATAAACATTATTTATAATCAATTTAATTTCAAAACCCTAATTTCAAGTATTTTATCATAAGTTCAAAAAAAATATTTGTCTGTACAATAGTAAAAATAGGACTCAAAAAATTTTTATTGGTCTGTACAGTAGTGAAAATAGGGTTCAAAAAAATTTTACGGGTGTGTGCAGTAGTGAAAATAGGGTTCAAAAAATTTTTATCGCTTTGTACAGTAGTGAAAGTAGGGTTCAAAAATTTTTATGGGTATGTACAGTAGTAAAAATAAGATAAAAAAAATGATTGTAGATCTATATGTATTTTACTTCTACAAATTATTTGTAGAAATAGTATTTATAGAAAGTGAATCAGAAAAAGAATTTGTATAGATTGTTTAGATAGGGTAGAGATTAAGAAAAAGAGTTTGTGTGGTTGGATTAAAATAAATGAAGATGAAGAAAATAACTTGTGTGGTGTGTTTCAGTAGGGTAGAGATTAAGAAAAAAAGTTTGTGTGGTTAGCTTAAAGTAAATATAAGGTTAAGAAAATAATTTGTGTAGAGGGTTTATATAGAAGAAAGGTTAAGAAAATAATTTGTATAGAGAGTTTGAATAGGAGAAAGGGTAAGAAAAAAGTTTGTGTGGTGGGGTAGGGTAGTTTTACTTCTCTTCTTTTTCTACGAATGGGATGCTTTTGTGTTTTTATTTTTTATCTGATTATTTGAAAGGAGCTTTTATTTGATAAGAAAAGACATCAAAACGAGTGATGCCTAAGGATTTGAGGTGAGCTATGCTGCGCGAAATGTGAAGTTGGGTGTTAAAGTGGGGAATACGCGGAATGCGAATCAGTATGCGAGAGCTGTCTACTTGCTGCAGAAGCCATGAAAGGTTGTGGAGCATCTGTTGATTATCTACTTTTGTGTAGCGACGATAGATGTGGCTGTTCGTTTCTTTGATATCGATAATATATTGGTCTACCACGGGTACAAGCAGTTCGAGATGCGAACGGGAAATGTTGAGGCAGGTTTCGACATTGATTTTCCATTGAGGCCCACAGCATTCGCGGAACTTGCGGATAAATCGACTTTGCAAACAGGGTTCGCCACCACCGAAAGTGATGCCGCCACCGGTTGCCAGAAAATAGAGATCGTCGAGTTTCACCTCTTCGTATAGTTCTTCGGGCGAAAGAATTTGGCAGATGCCTTCGGGGTAGTGGCATTGATCGTTCAGACAGTAGCGGCAGTAGAGCGGACAGCCATGAAAACCGACGAGCGTGGTAACTCCCTGCCCGTCGGTTTGTATGCGGTGGCGATCTATCCCGATGATGGGAGCGCGCAGATCGCCATCTTGGTTTAATCTATGCGGATTCATCCGAATGTGTCGGCCCTACTTCTTTTCCAAATGGATATTGTAGTACTTGCCTTCCTCAACAACTTTTTTATACACTCTGACGTGCATTTTGTTGCCCTCACGGTGAACTAACTGATAGATGAACATCGGGGTTTCTGAATACTCATTGTAGGTTTTTATCAGTCCATCTTCCACTTTATAGCTGGTTTCTCCAACAATGCCGGTTGTGCATCTGGAATTACCTTTGAAGGTAAGCTTTTGACGCATTTCTATCCCCCAATCGCCTAATGCTGTGGCATAGTTCATTGATTGAATTTCCCATGTGCCGAGGATAGATTCCGAATCGAAACTGGGTGTTTCGTCGTCTTTGCTACAGCTGGTTGTAACAAATACGAGTGCTAACAATGCCACAAGGGCACATAAACTAAAGGTTTTTTTCATTTGAATAATATTTAAGTGTTAGAAAATAAGGATGCGAAGAGCGCTCTCTTGCTGGCATCCTTGGTTATTTTTATTATTTTGTGGGAGCCTCTTCGAGCACTTTTTTCAGCAGTTGCCAGAAGGGTTCGACGGTTTCGTACAAACAACGCTCGCTGGTGCTGTGAGGCGAACGGATAGTGGGACCGAGCGACACTACGTCGAAATGCGGATATTTGCTCAGAATGATGGAGCATTCTAATCCGGCATGGTCTACTTTTACAATGGCGTCTTCGCCGAAAAGTTGTTTGTAAAGCTGTTGTAATAACTGCAATATCTCGCTGTCGGGATTGGGGTCCCATCCCTGAAAACTTCCGCTGAGTGCTACATCGAAGTCGGCCAGTGTGAGCGTTCCTTTGAGCGTGTTGCAGATGTATTCTTTCATCGTTTCGCTGGAGCTTCTTGCAAATATTTTCAGGCTGGCGCTACCCTTTTCTATCTCGATAATGGCGAGGTTGGATGATGTTTCGACAACGGTGGGAATGGCCGGTATCATGCGCAGCACGCCGTTGTGGCAGCCGTAGATGGCGCGAAGTATGGCGTTGCGATCGGTTGCGTTGAGTTGCTTTTGGGGTAGCGTAACGGGTTCGGCGAATAGTTCTATTTGGTTTTCAACGAAGCGATATTCGGTTTCAAATACCGATTTCAGTTCTGCCAACACGGTATTTGTCTTTTCAAGACAGTCTTGGGGAATAGTGATGACAGTTTCGGCTTTATAGGGGATGGCGTTGTGCATGTTTCCGCCATGCCACGAGGCGAGCTCTGCACTGCAGTCGGCAACCAACTTTGTCAGCACACGAGCCATCAGTTTATTGGCGTTGGCGCGTCCCTCGTGAATTTCCAGTCCGGAGTGTCCGCCTTTTAAGCCTTTAATGGTAATTTTCAATGCCGCGCGAGCAGAGTCTACGGTTTCTTCTTTGTAGTTCCGGGTGGCGGTAACGTTGACGCCGCCGGCACTACCAATGACAAAGTTACCCCATGTTTCGGAGTCGAGATTAAGTAGGATATCTCCCTGTAATTCGCCTTTGGGAAGATCGTTGGCACCGTACATTCCTGTTTCTTCGTCTGCTGTGATGAGTCCCTCGATGGCTCCGTGCTTCAAGCTTTTATCTTCCATCACAGCCATGATTGCTGCCACGCCAATGCCGTTGTCAGCCCCCAGTGTAGTATTTTTTGCTCGCACCCATTCAGCATCTATCCATGTTTCGATGGGGTCGGTTTGAAAGTTGTGCGTACTATCAGGCGATTTCTGTGGAACCATATCCATATGTGCCTGCAAAGTAATGGTTTTGCGGTTTTCCATGCCGGGAGTGGCGGGTTTGCGCATCACGATATTGTTGGCAGGGTCTACAAAAGCTTCTACGCCGGCTTCGCGAGCGAAGTTGAGCAGGAATTGTTTTACTTTTTCCAAATGTCCTGATGGACGGGGAATGCGTGTGAGGTTATAGAAATTGCGCCAGACACTTTCGGGATTGAGTTTCTTAATTTCGCACATAATATATGGGTTTAAAGTTGATGTTTTGTGGGATATTGGGTTTCGTTTTCTGCAGATGCGATGCGTTGTGGGGTAAAGGCGAGCGCGACCCATGCGTAAATGCCTAGGAGAATGACGAGCAGTGTTTGCACCGAATGTACAATTAGTACAAAGTTTAAAGCATCGCAACTATCGACGGCATAAAGTATTAACATGGTTTTCACGGCGAAATGCCATGGACCGGCTCCGTTGGGTGTGGGTACGACAACGGCCATGCTGCCCACCACAAAAGTAACCATAGCACAAGCCATTCCGAGTGATGCTGTAGACTTGAAGCAGAAAAATGTAAGATAATAGTGCAGAAAATAACTGGTCCAGATGGCGAGTGTGAAAAAAACAAAGCGCCATTTGTTGCGCACACGTCGAATGGAGTTAACGCCGAGCCAGATGCCTCGAACGGTATCTTTCACCCGGTTGTAAATAGCCATACGTTTAAGTAAAAGGTGCAAGAGTATGGCAACGGCTGCGGCGCACACGCCCGTAACAATGTATCCAGTGGTAGAAAAACGTGTTACGATGGCATCGATGCTGGTGCCGGTTTGCTCAAAAAATGTGGTGAAAACCCCTAATTGTGATAATAGGGTGATGCCTGCGATGACAAGTACCAGTAGTGAGTCGATGGCACGCTCGGTAACCACAGTGCCCAATGCTTTCGGGAAATCGGTTTTGTCGTATCTGCGCAATATAGCACAACGAGCAAATTCGCCGATGCGAGGTATCAGCAAACTGGCGGCATATGAAATAAAGATGGCGTGAATACAGGTAGATGTGCGTGGATCTTCACCCACAGGTTCGAGTGACTGTTTCCACCGCCATCCCCTGAAAACCTGCGCCATTATGCCGAAAGGGAACGAAAGTAGCATCCACGTCCAGTTCATTTCGTGTAGCATTACTTGCTCCACTTGTTTGAAATCAAACCCACGATACATCCAAAAAAGAATTGCACCGCCGAGAAAAAGTGACAGGGCAATTTTAAATGTATCGTTGATGAGGCGTCTCACTTCCAATGTTCACGTTGTTTTTAGTCGTTGCAAAAATACAATTTATAATTGATAATAGACAATTGATACTTGATAATTAAGTGTTGAAGGATAATCTTTTCACGTGGGTTAACGGGAGGGGAGAGTTCTTGTGGAAAATCTTAATCGAGGTTAATAAAAAAAGAATTTCCCACAGAAAATACTCATTCCGGATTGGACTTGAGTAAATTTTCTGCGAGAAATCCTTATTTTCTGATCCGCCGTTGGCGGTATGAAGTGGTAAACTCTGTGTTGATTATCTTACGATAACCTTGCGTACTGTTCCGTCGGCGTATTTTACAATGTTGATACCCTTAATCGGGGCAGAGATGCGTTTGCCATCAACGGTAAAGCGAGCCACTTCGACCTTAGCGGCGGTATCGTTGGCGGTGGGGATAATGCCGGTTACCTTTCCGTTGTGTCCGTCGTCAGTGCCGTTGAGGTTATCCATGCAGAAGTAGGATGGGGTGGTAAGTCCGTAAGCGTTGTTACGTGAACCGGTGATGGTGAATGAAAGGCTTTTCACTTCACCCAGTGATGTGAGATCTACCCATTGCCAATCGCCCAGATAATAATGTTCAGCGGGGGTCGAAGAACGATAATCGGCCAAATAAACATCTACAGTAGAAGTGCTGTTGTCTGCGTGTTTACCTGTGATAGTAAGTTTTAGCCAATCGCCTGTCTCAAATTCGGCTTTTCCGGTAGATCCCTTACTCATATTGTCGCCGTGTAAAATCGCATTGAGTGTATAAGCGGCATTAGTGATGTAGACACCGCGAACCACATCACCTTGAGGTTTGTTGAGTACTTCGACGGCTGCTGACTGCTCGAAGATGTATGCCGTAACATAGTTTGCCGAGTTGTTATAGCCGTGCCCTACGCACGAGTTAAACTGATCTGGGTTGAGGTTTTTGAAAACGGTGGCAGTGCGGTTCGAGATGGCGAAGTCGCTCCATGATAACCACGCTGGAGTATTATTGACGGTGAATCGGTAAGAGCCGCTGATATATTGACATTTATAGGTTTCGCCTCCATACGCATTAGTGTATTTCTCGCCGTTAGTGTCGCCGTTATAATATCCATCGGCAGTCAGCGTAACATTAATATCGTCGAAGGTTGCCGTGCGAGCTTCTTGTGCCTTTGCGATGGCATTCATTGATGCTTCGAGGTGTAAGTCTTCGGCACCCGCCACTTCGGTTGACGTTTCACCCAGCCAACCTGCATCTTGCAGTTCGGCACAATAAACTTTCACAAAGTCGATGAAGTCGAGCTTTACTTTATTCCGGGCTTCATCTACCGCCCATGCGATGTCGAAGCTGTTGCCGTTGAGGTCGGAGTTGGAAGATTGTCTACATAGCCGTATTGGAAGTTGTGCAGATAATAAAACGTCCCAGATTTGGTGGCATTTTTAGGCAGCAATGTGCCTTTTACCTTGAGCTCGGTGCCCATCCAAAGGGGAAAGTACTCTTGGGCATGGTACGTATTGCGCAGCACTTTGCCGCTACCGCCTTTGTTGTCTGTCCATGGAATGTCTTGCATGGGGGTTGCGGTGTAATTTACCTCGTATCCATAGATAGCCTCTCCAGGCTTTTCGGTTTCAATACTGCCTTCCAGTTCATACCAGGGGTCGTCGCGATGCCATTTTTGTTAACATCCTTAGATACCATCACGATACCCGGTTCGCTACTGTTGGTAAAGGCATTGCCTAGTATTAAGAAATCTTTTTCGCCTTCGATGTTGGCGATGCTGTGGTCGAACTTGAAAGTGATTGACCCTCCGAAGGCACCCAGCGTAACCATGTTGCCCTTGTTGTTGGCGAGTGCTTCAGTACACTTTTGTGCCATTTTCTGCGCATTATCTCCAGTTTCATAGGTAGGTAATGCATTAACGAACTGGCCCGGAGCGGGCGAATAGTCGAGTACTTTGTAGAGATACTTACTGTGCTGTTGCAGATTTTCTGTCTGTTGGGCCATTGCCTTTGTTGCGAGCAGAAGTGCAGCGGCGGTGAAAAGTAAAATTTTCTTCATATCATTATTATTATAAGTGAGTTTTTGTGTTGCAAGTAATTTAAATTGTAAGCTTTTTCATCTTTAAGATATTTACGGATTAGCTTTCTTATATACGAATGCTGCATGACCGGGTATGTCGCCTGTTTTCACCTTCCAATCAAATGTGCCGTCTGGCTTAAAATGTAGCAGTTCGCCGCTCGACACATAGTTTTTCGCGTCCATCAGGTAGAAATCGCGGTTAATGGGGTTGGCCATAATTCCGTAAGGCATAGTGATATTGGCCAACTGAGGTGAGGATGACAACGAGTTACTGATGATTTGGTGGGTACGCACATTAACGATGCCGTAGGTGATGGTGTTTTTACCGGTAGCGTTATTCCATGCAGCACCGTAGTAATAAAGCGAATCACCCACAATACTGATACCCGATGCGGCAATATCTATTACTCCACCAAGCTGTAAGGTACCGTGATGATCTTTCGATAACCAATAAAGACGGGGCGAAATATCGCCGTAATTACCACGAGTGGTAACCCAGAGCTGTCCATAGCGATCGGCGCGGCAGCGGTGTGGGTTGATGTCGACATCAATCTTTCTTAACTCTTTGAACGAGTAGAGATCAATCTCGCTTACTGTTTGGTCGTAGTGTGGAGGCCGATACCCTCCGCTGTTGGCCACATATAGTTTGTTATCGACAATGCAAAGTTCTTCAGGCTGGTAGCCCACTGCGATGGATGCTACCTTCTCGAAAGTAGCGGTATCTACCTTATATACCATGCCGAGGGGCGATTGCGGGTCGGGAAACTTGATGGGACCGACAAACGAACTGATATAAGCATATTTTCCGTTGAAAGCGATATTGCGACAGTTAGGAATATCTATCGTTGCAAGTCGCTTGCACGAGTTGACTGTAGCCACCTCTACCTTATTTGAGGCGTTGACTACTATCCATAGCTTGCTGCCGTAAATTTGAACGTCGTTGCCCACATCGCCCAGCTCTTTTACTACGTCGGGATTGCGCTCGGCATAGATGTTGCGTACGTAGGGAGCTGTGGGTGTGGTGGCTGAAAGGTCGAGATAGTCGAGCGAGGCTTTGTTGCTGCCCATGTTTCCCTCATTGAGCAGGTACATCCCCACGATGTTACCCTTAGGGGCTTGCCATCCAGTGTCGTACGTTTCGGACAGAATAACGTACTCATCTTGTCGGCATGAACTTACTGCCAATATGAAAAGGAGAGATAGGAGGAGTGAACTTTGTTTCATATCATCTTAAATGTTATAGCGTGATGTCGATACTGATGCCGTAATTGCGTTTAGGCATGGGATAATTGAGGATAACGTCGTAATCTTGACTGAAGAGGTTATTCACTTCTGCTGTGAGTTTGTATCGGATACGGTACCAAGTGGATTGAAATACGATGGAGAGATCACTGGTATACCATGGTTGCATGTAATTGTATGCGATGTTTTCTTGCTGGTTGTATCTTTCGCCGGCATAAATAAAGCTGTAGTTCAAAAGCCATTGCTTCCATGCAACTGATACCACTGCCGATCCGCTGTGGTGCGGAATGTAAGGTATCTGATGGCGATAGTAAGCCGTTTGAGAAGAGGTTACATCGCGTGCGTCCTGATAGGTGTATTGCAGCCTGCCTGTAACCGAAAGCGCCTGTAAGGGTTGCAGTGTTGTTTCGGTTGACACGTCAACACCCTTGATGTGCACGCGCCCCAAATTAAGCATTGTCCAACGAAATTGCTGACCCTTGGGATAAGCTACAATTTTATCGTGAACCGTGTTGTAATAGGTGTCTGCCTGCAATCGCAAGTGGCGGAGTAGCTTTGTAAAGTTTTTTTCGTAGACAACCCCCAGGTTGTATTGTATCGCAGTTTCGGGTTGCAGACGCGAGTTACCTACGTCGGCGTAGTAGAGATCGTTGAAAGTGGGCATTCGGAAACTTTTTTTTTGCGAATGCCCGTAAGGAGAATTTCTTTGCTGCAAAGGGATAGAAGTTAACGAATAACGCAGGCGAAAGTACGCGGATAGAAGGCTTGTCTACAAGCGTTCGGGTATGGTCTTTCACAAATGCCGCCTGTAAGGATGTTTGCATTTGAAACTGCCCACAATCAAGCGCGGTAGCCACTGCCAGCAGGTTGCTGTAGCGATGAGGAAAAACAAACTGCAATACGTCGGCGTTGAGTTTATTGTACTTGAAATCGTAACTGATGCTGGCCGACCAGTTGGGTAGGATTTCATACACATTCGAGGTGGAGATATACAGTTCTTGCTGTCGATACGTGTTGTCTACCTGCAGCTGTGTTTCGTCATTATTGCGATAGTGTGTGTGGTAATAAGCATATTTCGCCATCCACTGCGTAGAAAATTTATCGCCGAAACTTTTCTGTAAACGTGCCTGTGTAAAATGGTTGTGGTCTGACTGCCGTTCGCCCCGTCGCCACACGTTGTTGACGATAGCACCTGGAATACCCCGTTGCGAGTTGTACGTATAAGCCTTCACGTTCCAAGCTCCACCATGCAGCAAGCCGTGCAAATTGCCCTCTGCTCTGAACGCCCAAATGTCGCCGTTTTGTCGAATGGTGGTGGTATCGTAAGCTACAGTGCCATCTTGGTTCATCCGCCGATACCGAAACGGGTATTTACCATCCGAAACCAGCCCGCCCGTACTGAGCGAGGCGGTTAATGCAGGCGAAATGCGCTGTTCCCACAGGGCAGAAAGGCGATAAGTGCTGCTCGAAGCGTGTTTCAGTTTGAGTTGAAGATTATACGCTTTCCCCGCAGTAAAGCGAGGCGTGCGTGTGCGAATGTACACCGACCCGGCATTGCCGAAATCGCTCGCGGGCTGAAAGATGGCGCTCTTCTGTCCGTTGTAGAGCGTAATTTCTTCAAGATTGTCGGCAGAGAGCTGTCCTAAATCCACCTGTCCGTTTTGCACGTTGCCCAGTTCGATGCCATCGTAAAATACCCCCAGATGTTGACTGCCCATACTGCGAATGTTGATGGTTTTCAAACCGCCTACGCCTCCATAGTCTTTCACCTGCAATCCGGCAAAATAACGCAGCACGTCGGCCACACTGTGAGCATTAAGCCTTTCGAGCTGTTCGCCGGAAAGCTTCTGCGACGGTATTATCTCGCGAAACGTTTGTTTAGATGTCACCACCACCTCGCCGATATGGCGCACCGAGTCTGTCTGCTGTAACTGCGGATAACCCGAAAATGGCAGCAGGCATGCCCATGCCACCCACACGATAATTTTATTACGCATATAAAGAAAATGGTTTATCTTTGAGCCTTTCCTCGAAGCCCTTTGGTTAAGATAAAAACAATGGCAGGTCTTCTGACTTTGCAACCCGAAATGCAAACGTCTTCCCAAACATATCTTGTTCAGTGACTTCTTTGTTTGCACTCGCTCAAAAGGTTGCTTACAGCAGCGGGACTGTTCGGGATTTTCACCCGATTCCCTTTTAATCACGGTTAAGTGAACCTATTGCTAAGCTGAAAGGTTTCGCCTGTAGGATACTGCCGGGCGGTCTTTCGTCTGCAAAGATACGATATTAAATCGAGAAAACGGTTTTCTGCACCCTTTCACCTTTAAATCCCCCTTAACTTTTTCTTCGGGCATTGTATAACAAAACAAAGATGGACGCACAAAGTAGTGCGTCCATCTTTTATAATTCGTTGTATTTAGAGATTAGAATTAGGGATGAAGGATGAAAGAATAAGGATGAAAGCTAATAGCTAATGGACAATTAAACCCTAATCCCTCATCCCTCATCCTTCATCCCTCATCCTTTCTTCTCCACCATCACGAGTTTTCCGCCCTCAACTTTGACGTACATTTCCTCTTGCGTGCGTTTGTTTACAACCAGATAGATGATTACGCCGTCTTGCACGTCGGTTACGCCGCCGTAAGCCAGACAATCGTGGGCAAGATTCAGTTCGGTTTCTTTTTATCTTTCGACGCGCACCATCCTGGGCAAAGAATTTTTCTTTTCCATTAGATTAAAAAATATTGTTATACAAAAAATAAAGTTTTCATTATCAATTTGTGTTGTCGTGGTTTTCAACTGCTTTTCGCGGCATTGCGGCGACGCTAAAAAAAACTTTTTTTTCGCTCCAGCGGGTTCGGGAGATGCCAAAAAACTTTTTTTTTTCAGGCTTCCCCCTCTCCTCTTCTCCACCCCGCGTGGATGTTCCAGGGACGGAGGGGGTGAGAGAATATCTAAAACAGAGGTTCGTCTCAGGGGTTGGGGTTTGTTTCCTCCTCGTCTTCGTCGTCGAAATATCCGCCTTTAGATTCACCGGAATCCTCGCCTATGGTGCGAGAACTGACAATAAATTGAACTATATTATCGTCGGTTATCAAACGGTGTGTCTTTCAAGTGAAATATATACGTAATTCTTCGTAAATGCGTTGTACGGGCAGCCCCATCACATTAAAATAGCTGCCATTGATGGCGGTTACACCGATATATCCTATCCATTCTTGAATACCGTAGGCACCCGCCTTATCAAAGGGCTTGAAGGTGCGGATGTAGTAATCTATTTCGGCTGCTGAAAGGGGTTTGAAAGTGACATCGGTGGCTACAGAGAAACTTTTTGAGTTGCCTTCGACAAGGAGGGTTACACCCGTTATTACGCGATGGGTTGTACCGCTCAGCATTTGTAACATTCGTCGGGCGTCGGCTTCGTCGATGGGTTTGCCCAATATCTGTTCGTTGCACACCACAACCGTGTCGGCCGTGAGTACAATGGTCTGAGGACTGACATTGGCTTTGTAGGCAGCTGCCTTTTTCTGCGAGATGTAAAGGGGCACTTCGTTGATGGGTAGTTCGGACGGATAAGTTTCGTCGATTCCGTCGATGAGGCGTACTTCAAAGGGGATGTTGAGACCTGCTAACAATTCTTTTCGGCGAGGCGAAGCGCTGGCCAATATCAGTTGATAATCGGTTTTCATCTTTTTTGCATACTTGGTATTATCGTTTCTTGTGTGCGACCGCTGAGTTTACCACCCAAAGGCTTGTGCATTGCTCATCCACTTGTCTTGTGCGCGGAGTGTTTGCTCGATAACATCGCGTGCGCATCCTTTTCCACCGGCATAATGACTGATGTAAAGGCTGACGGCTTTGATGTCGGAACAGGCGTCGGCCGGACAGCAGGGACAGCCGCAACGTTTCATCACTTCAAAATCGGGAATATCATCGCCCATGTACAGCACCTCTTCATCTTTGAGTTGATATTTTTTGAGCAATGTTTCGTATGCTTTCAGTTTGACTGATACTTGCATGCAGATGTCTTCAATGCCTAATCGCTCGTAGCGCAATCTTACGGCCTGCGTGTTTCCGCCGGTAATGATGGCGATGCGCAGTCCCAGTTTCTGAGCCAGCTGAATGGCGTATCCGTCTTTGATGTTGACGGTTCGCAAGGGTTCGCCGTCGGTGGCGAGCGTAATGGTTTCGGCAGACAGCACGCCATCCACGTCGAAGATGATGGCCTTTATCTTTCGTAAATCGTAATTAATCATATTGTTTTAGTTGAGGTGGATAATGAATGGATGGCGGATGGTTGGCCGTTTTTAAAGGGCGGTTGACAGGCGGTGAATTTGCCGGCTTAACATTTTATATATGTCTTTTAAGCAATCGTCGTTGCCCAGTAGTTCAAGCTGTCGGTTCATTACCTGTTCATCAAATCTCACAGCAGGTCCGGTTTGTGCAGCTGCGGGTGTCATCGTGTGCACTTTCGCTGCTGTTTCGTCGATGAGTGGCAGTAGCAGCTCAAACGGTAGTTTGCGGCGTTTTAATATCTCGGCGGCCAATGTGTAGCACAGGTTGGTGAAGTTACAGCCAAACACTGCAGCAAGATGGATATACTGTCTGTCGGCCGAACTTACCTCTCGCACATCATCCGAGATACTGCGGCAGAGTGTATTCAGTACATTGCAAACGGTTTTACTGCTGCCTTCGATGAGGCACGGAATGTGGCGAAACGTCACCGCGCGCTGTTTAGAAAAGGTTTGCAGCGGATAAATCACGCCATACGTTTGGGTAAATTGCCGGAACACATCCATGGGAATACTGCCTGCTGTGTGAACGAATAGTTGCGTAGAGCGATGCCAGCAAAGCTGTGGAAAAATTTGGTGCAACACATCGTCTTTCAGTGCAACGATGTATATGTCGGCGTCGTTGCGCAGGGCAGACAGTTGGCATATCGGTTGGCTGTTCAGCTTTTGAGCCAGCATCTCTGCCGATGCTGACGTACGACTGTAAACCTGGCAAATACAGTGTCCTGCTTCGTGCAGAGCTCTTCCTAAGTGGGTGGCCAGGTTTCCTGCACCAATCAGACAAATATTCATGTTTTCTGCGGGTTGATGTTGTTTGCAAAGATAGCCATTATTTATATCACTTCGTGCATGGGTACGTCGGAAGGACCGGTGGGAACGTGTGCCACCTTTTGAAAATCGAAGCAGATACCCAGCTTGTAGGCTTGTGTACTTGCAGAAGAAATCGGTCGTAATAGCCCCTGCCGCGCCCAAGGCGATTGCCGTTTGCATCGAAGCTGACGCCGGGAACAACAACCACCTCAATCTGTTCGTAGTTGTTGAAGGGAGTGCCTGCAGGTTCGAAGATATTCATTGTGCCGAGTTGCAAATCGTTTTCACCTTGATAGGGGCGTAGTTCAAGATGCTCCTTGTCGATAACTGCGGGCAGCAACACTTGTTTTCCGACTGCAGAAAGCTGCTTGATGGCGTCGTGGGTGTAGACCTCGTCGGGCAGCGAATGATACAGCATGATGGTTTGTGCAGCCTGCACGCGGGGATGAGCCAGCAGTCGGGCGATAATGGCAAGCGACAATTCGCGCAGACTGTTGGCGGTGAATTGTCGCTTGCGTTGTATCATTTCTTGTCGTAAGATGTTTTTATCCATTGTTATATGGGTTTGCAACAGGTAGTAGGTGCCTGTGAGCATTGGGCTTTGTTTGCCGTTAATCTTTGCAAGTTGTCAAGATTGTTGACACTTGTTTACCGTGGGCTAAGCCTGTTTGTGTGGCTTTTGGAGTTTGTTGTCTGTGGCGGAAGATAATTTTTGTTAATTTAATTATCTTCCGCCACAGTAGAAATTGTGTTTTTTATTTATTCTCCTTCAGCGATGGATGACGAACTTTTTTCTGTTTTTCTTGCTCTTCGCCCATGCTGACGGTTGAAAAGTTGCGTTGGGGTTGCGAGGGGCCTATGTTGAACGGATGGGTTGTTTTTGGGGTGCTTTTTGTTTTGCGGCGGGTTTGGGAAATGCGGCGTTTTCTTTAAACACCTTCAGCGCAACCTTGATAACGGGGTCGTCGAGATTAATGTATGCTGTCCACGCTTCGTCGTCGAGTATATTGTAGATGATACGGCTGAGAATAAACCGCTCAAGTAGTTTGTGCGAACGACGTACCATGAGGTTTCGGCGCTGCAATCCGTGCTTGTCGGCGTATGCCACAAACTGTTCTACCAATCCTTGTTTGTCGAGATAGGCCGCCAGTTCGGGCATCGACTTGTATCGGGAAAGTTTCTGCCGATTGTTGTCGGTGTAGGTGTAGGCAAACTGCAGGATAAGTCCGCTCATGCCAGCCTGTTTGAAGTACGATGTCATGCCCAAGGTGTCTTCGGGTACAAAGATGTCGGGCGTGATGCCTCCTCCTCCGTAAACCACGCGTCCCAAGCCTGTGTGATAAGCCGGTCCGGTATGTTTGATGCTGTCTTGCGAGAAAAACTCGCCATGCTGATAACGACTGTAGATATCTTGTCCGTATTCCTCGTCGTCTCCAGCGATATAAGGTTTCTGTATGCTTCTGCCCGAGGGCGTGTAGTAGCGGGCAACGGTAAGGCGAATCATGCTTCCGTCGGTAAATGCCATCTGTTGCTGAACCAACCCCTTACCAAACGAGCGTCGGCCGATGACGGTGGCGCGGTCGTTATCCTGCATGGCACCTGCAAATATCTCGGATGCCGATGCCGACCCCTCGTTAATCAGTACCACCAGCGGAATTTTTTGATAGCTGCCGTGCCCGTCGCTGACGTAATCTTGCCGTTGCGATTTGCGCCCCTGGGTATAAACAACCAGTTTGTTTTTGGGTAGAAACTCGTTGGCCATCTGTACGGCCGATTGCAGATATCCGCCTGTATTGTCGCGCAGGTCAATAATCAAATTCTTAAAGTCGCTTTGCGACAGTTTGGCCAATGCTATCAATAGTTCGGGATAGGTGGTTTCGCCAAAGTTTTTGATACGAATATAGCCTGTTTCGTCGTTGAGCATATACGTGGCCGTAATGCTTTTTTGCGGAATATCGCCCCGAATAACGGTAAATTCTTTTATTTTTTTCTGTCCGAATCGTACCACGCCGATACGTACTTTCGTATCCTTTGGTCCTTTCAGACGGCGCATAGCCTCTTCGTTCGTTACTTCTTTTCCTACAAACGGCTTACCGTCTATCCTTACAATCTTGTCGCCTGCAAGTATGCCCGCCCGTTCGGCAGGTGCGTTTTTTACCACATTTTGCACGTGCAGCGTGTCCTGGCGAATGTTAAACTCGATGCCCACACCTGAAAACGAGCCCTTCAAATCGTCGTTGGCAGCTTGTACATCTTTGGCGCTGATGTAAACGGAATGCGGGTCAAGGTCTGACAGTATCTGCGGAATGGCTTTGTCGACAAGCGAATCAATGTTGACGTTATCCACGTATTGGTCGTCGATGATATGCAGTAAGTTGTTCAGTCGATTGCTTCCCGAGTTGATGATGTTGAGCCTATTGCCTGAAAAGTGATTGGCATAGAATGTACCCATGATAATTCCTAATGCCACACATACTGCCATGAGCAGCGGCACATAACGATTTTTCTTATTTTGGTTCATCTGTATCCGTATTTAAATATATTACTTCAATGTTGGCTTTTCGCAGCAAGTCGATACCTTCTTCAAGTCGGTATTTCTCGCCATATACCACCCGCTTGATTCCCGACTGAATGATAAGTTTGGCACATTCTATACACGGAGCCGCTGTAACGTAAAGCGTAGACCCATCACTGTTGTTGCTGCTTCGTGCCAATTTGGTGATGGCGTTGGCTTCGGCATGTAGTACGTAGGGCTTGGTAACATTGTTTTCGTCTTCGCATACATTCTCAAACCCGCTTGGTGTGCCATTATAGCCGTCGCTGATAATCATCTTGTCTTTTACAACCAATGCGCCTACCTTCCGCCTTTCACAATAACTGTTCTCTGCCCAAATACGTGCCATACGCAGATACCGAAGGTCAAGAATATTTTGTTTGTCCATAATTGATAATTGGGGTATTGAAACGTGGTAATATCCGAATTAAAGTTTGCCTATCTCATTTACCTGCTGTCTTTATTCCGTCTCTCTCCAATAGCGCGTCAATGGTGGGTTCGCTACCTCGGAAACGCTTATAAAGCGTCATGGGGTGTTCTGTTCCTCCCCTTGAAAGGATGTTGTCGCGAAAACTCTGTGCTGTGGTTTTATCGAATATTCCGTTTTTCTTAAACATGCTGAAAGCATCGGCATCAAGCACTTCCGCCCATTTGTAGCTGTAATATCCTGCAGCATATCCGCCTGCCATGATGTGTGAAAACTGTACAGTCATACATGTGTTGGGCAACTGTGGGGTTATGATGGCCTCTTTCCATGCCTCCTTTTCAAATGGGATGATATCTGCTTTAAATTCCTGCTGTTGGGTGTAGTAAGCCATATCGAGTAAACCGAGCTCACTTGTCGAAGACATCCCGTTGCCGCCATAAAGTTTCTACTCTTTACAATTCGCTCGATAAGATCGTCGGGAATAGGTTCGCCCGTTTGATAATGAACGGCGAAAGTGCGCAGAAAATCTTTTTCGATAGCAAAGTTTTCCATTAATTGCGAGGGTAACTCTACAAAATCCCACCATACATTGGTTCCGCTAAGACTTTCAAATCGACTGTTGGCAAACATGCCATGAAGCGAATGACCAAACTCGTGTAGGAATGTTTCTACCTCTCCCAACGTTAATAATGCAGGCTTTTCTTCTGTGGGCTTCGTAAAATTCATTACCACACTGACGTGCGGCCGAACATTATTGCCCTTGCGATCAATCCATTGTCCTTGAAATTCTGTCATCCATGCACCGCCTTGTTTGCCTTTTCGGGGAAAGAAATCTGCATAGAAAACGGCTAGATAAGAGCCGTCTTTATCAAACACTTCGTACGCTTTTACGTCGGGATGATACACGGGAATTTCGCTATTTTCCTTGAAAGTGATGCCGTAAAGGCGATGGGCAAGGCCAAAAACCCCGTCAATAACTTTCGAGAGTTCAAAATATGGGCGTAGCATTTCCGAATCGAGATTAAACTTTTCCATTTGCAACTTGTGCGAATAAAAGCTCATATCCCATGCTTCAAGTGTGAAGTCTTCACCTTCCATCTTCTTGGCTAGCCGCTCTACTTCTGCCCATTCTTCTTTGGCTGTAGACTTGTAAGCTTTAATGAGATCGTTCAGCAACCGGTAAACATTATCTACGTGGCTTGCCATACGATGTTTTAATACATAATCGGCGTAGGTATCAAAGCTAAAAGCTGTGCCAATTCACGCCGCAAGTTAATCAATCGTTTACAAATTTCAAGGTTATTGGTGTCGTTGTCGTGCGTACACTCCGTATTACGCGCCATATAAAGCTGTTTACGTAAGTCGCGCTGAGTGGAATAGGTCATAAAAGGCGAATAACTGGGAAAGTCTAACGTAAACATCCAGCCTTCTTTGCCTTGTTCTTTGGCTGTTAACGAAGCCGCTTCGCGCGCCGTTTCGGGTAGGCCGTCCAATTGTTTTTCGTCTGTAATATGTAACGTAAACGCCTTGTTCTCTTTTAATAAGTTTTGTGAAAACTGCAATGATAGCATACCGGCTTCTTCGGTAAGTTTTCGTAGTTGCTCCTTTCCCTTCTCGTCAAGCAGTGCACCGCTTCGTACAAAGCTGTCGTAGGTCTTTTCTAAGAGCATCTGTTCTTCGACATCAAGTTCTCGATGATGCTCATATACATATTTAATACGTTCGAAGAGTTCTTTGTTAAGTCTGATGTCGTTGGCATGTTGGGTCAATATCGGACTCATCTTTTGTGCCAATGCATCCAAATCGTCGTTGGTTTCGGCACTCATCATACATGAAAATACATTCGATACGCGGTTCAGCAAGTCGTAGTAATGGTCGCCGTTTTCATTGTCTACCCTTACAATCGTATTTTCAAAGGTGGGCTCTTCGGGGTCGTTGACTAGTTTTTCTATTTCCTCGTTATCCCTTTTTATCCCCTCTATAAAGGCTTCTTCATAGTGTTGTGTCTGTATCAGGTTGAAAGGCACCGTTTCATGCAGTGTGTTATAGTCCTCAAAAAAGGGGTTGATGTTTTTTTACTTTCGTCTTTCAAATTTTCATTCATACCTATTTATTATTAGTTGAGATCACATCTCTCTCTTATTTACATACCAGCTTTTATAAATTAACTGTTTAACTACTTTCAGTCAAAGTGTCACAAAAATAATAAAAAAATGTGTTTTATGTGAATAGCTCTGTGTTTTTAATGTATATTATATTAATGAGATTTAATAATTTGGTAGTGATTGAGGGTTGATGATTACCTCGAAGTACCGATTGTAAAATGAAATCAACACACGAAAAAAATGCCAACAGTTGATGGTATTTCATCCTTCTGATAGCGAAAACTGTATTGTTACGACGCGATCGTAAACTAATAATAATCAAAAGAATATCTTTTACGGTCTAAAACCTATGCTTTTGGCTCGTAAAAGCATAGGTTTTAGAGGCTAAAAGCATAGCTTTCGCACCCCAAAAGCATAGCTTTTAGAAACCATTAGTTGAACCCTTTATAAACAGGGCATATTGCTCAATTGTTATTTATGTTACAAAGTGAGGAAGAAATAAGACTAAGTTTTCTGGTACTTTTGAATTATTATACTCCTTTCAGTCTGATAGGAGGTAGCGTATAAGGCTATTTTCCCTTTTAATTTCTTCTTTCCTTTCTCTTTTTTTCTTACCTTTGCGCACTAATAATTAAACGTATATAAAATAAGGTATAAGGTATGGCTAAGAAATTTGCCGAGTATAAAGCGCTCAATCTCACTCAAACCAATAAAGATGTATTGGCGGAGTGGGAGCAAAATGATATTTTCCATAAAACGATTGATGAACGAGAAGGTTGTCCGCAGTTTGTTTTCTATGAGGGTCCGCCCTCTGCCAATGGGCATCCCGGCATTCATCATGTGCTGGCTCGAAGCATCAAAGACACTTTTAATCGCTATAAAACGATGAAGGGCTTTCAGGTAAAGCGCAAGGCAGGATGGGATACACACGGACTACCTGTTGAGTTGGGCGTGGAAAAAGAACTCGGTATTACAAAAGCCGACATTGATAATAAGGATTCGGCCAAGTATATTTCAGTAGCTGATTATAATCAAAAGTGTCGCGAAAATGTGATGAAGTTTACAGCTGAATGGCGTGAACTGACTGAACAGATGGGCTATTTCGTAGACCTTGACCATCCCTATATTACGTATGACAATAAATATATCGAAACGCTTTGGTGGCTGCTCAAACAGCTTCATAAAAGTAATTTGCTCTACAAAGGCTATACCATTCAGCCTTATTCGCCTGCAGCCGGAACAGGATTGAGTTCGCATGAACTGAATCAACCTGGTTGTTATCGTGATGTAAAAGATACAACCGTAACGGCGCAGTTTGAGATGGTGAATCCTAAACCCGAGATGACAAGGTGGGGCAAGGCTTACTTCATGGCTTGGACAACCACGCCGTGGACACTGGCTGCCAACTCGGCACTCTGTGTGGGGCCAAATATTAGTTATGTAGCGGTGCAAAGCTACAATCCTTATACCGCCGAACCTATTACTGTGGTGTTGGCAGAGGCGCGGCTCAATGCTTATTTTAGTGACGCAGGAAAAGATGCCGACCTTGCTTCATATAAAAAAGGTGACAAAGTAATTCCTTGGAAGGTGGTAGCACACTATACGGGTAACGACCTCGTCGAAATGCAATATCGTCAGCTACTTCCCCTCATTTCGCCAATGCAAGATGGCGCATTTCGCGTTATTCCCGGTGACTATGTAACGACCGAAGACGGAACAGGTATTGTGCATATTGCACCAAATTTTGGTGCCGACGATGCCAATGTAGCTCGCAAGGCAGGGGTTCCCGCTATTGTTCTGGTCGATAAAAAAGGACAGGAACGACCCGTCGTAGATTTGCAGGGCAAATATTTTGTTACTGAAGATTTGGATGCCGATTTTGTCAACAAGTATATCAATCTGGCACAATGGAATAAGTATGCGGGCAGATATGTGAAGAATGCCTATGACGAAACGCTGACTGAAGCCGACGAAACCCTTGATGTGACCATCTGTATGGATTTGAAAGCAGAGAATAAAGCGTTTAAGATAGAGAAGCATGTGCATAGTTATCCGCACTGCTGGCGTACAGATAAACCGGTATTGTATTATCCGCTTGATAGTTGGTTTATTCGTTCTACGGCGAAAAAGGAACGGATGTTCGAATTGAACAAGACCATTAACTGGAAGCCGGAGTCGACCGGTACAGGGCGATTTGGCAACTGGCTGGAGAACCTCAACGACTGGAATCTCTCACGTTCGCGTTTTTGGGGAACACCGCTTCCTATTTGGCGCAGTGAAGACGGTGAGGAAATTTGCATTGGTTCGATGGAAGAGCTGTACGCTGAGCTAGAAAAGAGTGTGGCTGCAGGTGTGATGAAGGTGAATCCGTTGAAAGAAAAAGGATTTATTCCCGGTGACTATGCGCAGGAAAACTACGAAAAAATAGATTTGCATCGCCCGTATGTAGATAATATGATGTTGGTGAGTGAGTCGGGCAAACCGATGAAACGAGAAGCCGATCTCATTGATGTGTGGTTCGATTCGGGAGCAATGCCTTATGCACAGGTGCATTATCCGTTTGAAAATGCCGACCTGATAGACAAGCGGTTGGCATTTCCCGCCGACTTTATTAACGAAGGTGTAGACCAAACACGTGCTGGTTTTTCACGTTGCACGCTATCGCTACAATGGTGTTTGATAGTGTGGCATTTAAGAACGTTATCTCTACCGGCTTGGTGCTCGATGCTAAAGGTAATAAGATGAGTAAGCATGTGGGTAACGTGACCAATCCGTTTGAGATGATGGAGAAGTATGGCGCAGACCCCGTGCGGATGTATATGATGACCAATTCGGAGCCGTGGGATAATCTTAAGTTCGATCCCGAGGGTGTGGACGAGATGCGTCGCAAACTTTTTGGCACACTTTATAATACTTATTCGTTCTTTGCGCTCTACGCCAATGTTGACGGATTTACTTACAGCGAGCCTGATGTACCGATGAACGAGCGTCCCGAAATCGACCGTTGGATACTCTCTTCGCTCCACTCGTTGGTAAAAGGTGTAGACCGTGAACTTACCGACTATGACCCACGCGTGCCGGTCGACTGATTGATGCTTTTGTAAACGACGACCTAAGCAATTGGTATGTGCGCTTGAACCGGAAACGTTTTTGGGGGAAAGAAATGAGTCGCGATAAACTCAGTGCCTATCAAACACTTTATACCTGTCTCGAAACAGTAGCTAAATTATTGGCTCCCTTTGCGCCATTTTATGCTGATAGGCTCTACACCGACTTGACAAGAGCTACCGGTCGCGAACATTTGCTCTCCGTACATCTTGCTTCATTCCCTGTTGCCGACGAAAGTTGCATGGATAGCGAATTGGAAGCGCGTATGGAGATGGCGCAGAAAATCACATCAATGGTGTTGGCACTGCGTCGTAAGGTAAATATTAAGGTGCGGCAACCGTTGCAGCAAATAATGGTTCCGGCTGTGGATGCCGCCCAGAAAGCACATATTGAAGCAGTGAAAGACCTCATCATGAGCGAGGTAAACGTAAAAGAACTTAACTTCGTTGAGGGGCAGGGTGTACTGGTGAAGCGCGTGAAATGTAATTTCCGCACGATGGGAAAGAAATTCGGTAAACTAATGAAAGGTATCGCCGCACAGATGGAGGCGCTTGACCAAGATGCCATTGCTGATTTAGAACATAGCGGAAACATTAAACTTGTTGTTGAAGGTAGTGAGGTGATAGTGGAAGCTGCCGATGTTGACATCATCAGCGAAGACATTCCCGGATGGCTGGTTTCTAATGAGGGTAACCTCACTGTGGCACTCGAAGTGGAACTCACCGACGAACTCGTTAAAGAGGGAATGGCACGCGAAATCATTAACCGAGTACAAAACCTACGTAAAGATGGCGGACTTGAGATTACCGACCGCATCTGTGTGACCATTGCCCCCAATGCGCAGACTGATGCTGCCATTGCTGCATTTGCCGATTATATCAAAGGACAAGTGCTGGCCGACGAACTCATTATCGCCCCCAATGACGGTGCTGAAACCGAGTTTGAAGATTTTAACTTGAACATCAAAATAGACAAGAATATTCATTAAATACCATTTATACTTATGGCAATTAAACCACGTTATAGTGACGAAGACCTCGAAGAGTTTCGTCAGGTTATCAATGAGAAACTGAAGCTGGCGCGTCGTGATTACGAGTCAATGATGCGCACACTGATGAACGCTGACGGTAACGACGTAGACGATACCTCGCCCACTTACAAAGTACTTGAAGAGGGTAGTACTACCCAAAGCAAGGAAGAACTGATTCAGTTGGCCAGCAGACAACAGAAGTTTATCACGGGATTGGAGGCCGCGCTGGTGCGCATTGCCAACAAAACTTATGGCATTGACCGCATCACGGGCGAGCTTATTCCGAAGCAACGGCTATTGGCAGTGCCACACGCCACCCTTAGTGTCGAGTCGAAGAACGCCCGTAAACGTTAATTCTCTTTATGGCAAAATCAAAAGAATTTCTTACCGATGGCAAACTCGCCATACTTCTAGTGCTTGTCATCCTCGTTATTGATCAAATCATTAAAATCGAGGTGAAAACCAATATGTCTCTGGGGCAGGCCATCCATATTACCGACTGGTTTTACATCGACTTTGTCGAGAATAATGGAATGGCTTATGGCATGACATTTATCAATAAACTCTTCCTCAGTTTGCTGCGTCTTGTCGCTATCGGTGTGATAGGTTGGTACATGTACAAGGTGGTAAAGCAGGGTGTACGTACGCGATATGTCGTATTTCTCTCAATGATATTGGCAGGTGCGGCGGGCAATATGGTCGACTCGATGTTCTACGGACTCATTTTCGATGCTTCGACACCTTTCGGTATTTCATCGTTTGTACCTTTTGGTACAGGCTACGCCGACTTCTTGACGGGAAAGGTGGTTGATATGTTTTACTTTCCTCTCATCGTTACAACCTATCCGGATTGGTTTCCCATCAAGGGTGGCGACGAGTTCATCTTCTTTAGTCCCGTATTCAATTTTGCCGATGCTAGTATCAGCGTGGGCGTAGCATGTCTGCTGCTTTTCTGTCGCAAAGAACTTGAGACCGTATCGGTAGGTTTCTCTTTTAGAAAACGCAAAGACGAATAGAACGAAAGCTCATGAAATCCGCTTCGCTTCTTCTTTTATGTTTCTTGTTATCAGTCATCGTTGGCTGTAAACCCGATGTACCCAGCAAGTATCTGCAGCCCGATGAGCTGGAAAACATTCTCTACGACTATCATGTAGCCGATGCAATGGCGGCGGGTGTGTCGGTAGCCGATGGAGAGCAGGCGTATGCCTATCGGTTGGCGGTATTGAAGAAATACGGCGTAACGCAGGCAGAGTTCGACTCGTCAATGATTTTTTATACCCGCAACACCGCCTTGCTGCGCGGTGTTTACGAGAAGATATCAAGCCGACTTGAGGCCGATGAGATGGCCCTGGGTGGAAGCGGGGGCGGACAGTATGCAAACCTTTCGGCAACGGGCGACACCGCAGAAATCTGGACCGATGATCGCTCAATGGTGCTCACCAATAAAATTCCCTACAACCTTTACTCTTACGAGCTGCGGGCAGATACGGCCTTCCATAAGGGCGACCGTTTTGTACTTGATTTCGATACGCAGTTCCTTTTCCAAGACGGAATACGTGATGCTGTTATTGTGCTTGCCATTACACTGGGCAACGACAGCGTTGTATCTCAGACGCAGCATGTGTCGTCGTCCATGCATTATTCTATGCAGGTGGACGATACCGAACTGCTGGGCATCAAAGCCGTCCGTGGCTACTTCCTCCTTAACAACGAAACCGCTTTTGGCGGTTCGCTCACCACCCTGCGTTTGCTTCCCATTTACAATATCCATCTGATACGTATGCACCGGAAGTCCGGTGATGTCAAGCCGGCTTTTCCTGTACCCGCCGACTCACTGCGCATTGACAGCACCCGTAACCTTCCGCAACCTGTAGAGGTACAATCCGTAGAAATATCTGTATAGAAATAGGTAGAAGCCTCAGGTTCAACTTTTCATTAAGCCGAAAAACTTCAGAAACTCCAAGTGCTGACATTTTTTTGTTCGCCTTCTCCAAATCACTTATTTTTTCAGTAATATCCATCGTCTTTTCACTGTATTAAGGTACAGAAAACAAGGAAAATTTATCATCTATTCGATGAAAGCCCATAGAAAGTATGCCGCCCACATTATTACCTTACCCGATGGTATTACTTTACACAACGCCATTGTGGTTATAGAAGACGGTATGGTAATCGATCGATACACCTTTAGCGAAGAGCAAGCTCATACCCTTTGGCTCGGTGGAACCATTGTTGTGCGAAAATCTGAAGGTGGTGTATTGCGAGCCTACAAAGATGGGTACATGCTTCCGTAATACGTTTGTCTGCTCTTTTATGTCCATGATGTAGGTGTTATGTAGTAAGTACTGATAGCTTTTGGTTGAAAATGCTTACCTTTGCAAGGTTGTCGAGATAGACAAACGTATCGACAGCGACAGTAGGACAAAATGAGTATTTGGTTGACAATATTTCTGATGGCGCGAATAGG
The DNA here is from genome assembly GCF_000614205.1 of Hoylesella saccharolytica JCM 17484. Classification (GTDB taxonomy): domain Bacteria; phylum Bacteroidota; class Bacteroidia; order Bacteroidales; family Bacteroidaceae; genus Prevotella; species Prevotella saccharolytica. Next base: position 11,905 of record NZ_BAKN01000005.1, on the reverse strand, counting down.
ATATGGTTCGCCTGTGAGTGCACCCATCGTGCTGGCAGGTAACTTCGGCGAGCCTCGACCCAACCACTTCCATGGCGGCGTGGATGTAAAGACCGGCGGTGTAGAGGGGAAAGGCATCTTTTCTATTGGCGATGGATATGTGTGGCACATTTCGGTAGGTATCAACGGGTTTGGCAATGCAGTATACGTGCGCCATCCCGAAGGTTATACCAGTGTTTATTGTCACCTGAAAGATTTTTCGCCCGTTCTTCGGATGCGATTGCGACGAAAACAATATGCGTGTAGTACAAGTGTGGGCGATTTTTACTTTCATCCCACCGAGATGCCCGTATCTCGGGGTGAACTGATAGCCTTGAGCGGAAATACAGGTGCATCGCAAGCTCCGCATTTGCATTTGGAGATACTAGACACTCGAAGGGTGATCAGTTAGATCCACTCGACTTTATTGGCAACATTGTGGCAGATGGCTTACCGCCAATAGCGCATGGCGCAATGGCTTATCCCAAGAGTGGCGAGGGCGTTTTTAACGGTAGCAGTGTAAAACAATCATTTGGTTTTCCTACTCACCAACTTTCTCACACGTTCACGGCATGGGGTAAGGTCGGATTCGGGCTCTGGGCCAACGATTACATGGAGGCGACGTATAACCGATACGGCGTGCGGAGAACCGAATTGCTGGTAGATGATAGGTGCGTGTTTTGTAGTGAGGTAAACCGTATTGCTGAGGATAAGACGGTTGAGGTGAATGCATGGGGCGATGCAGAACACTTTTATCGAACAGGAGTGTGGTATCTACGCGCATTTACACAGAACGGTACGTCGCTACCCTTTATTCGTACTGATGCCAACGCAGGCTATATCGACTTTAACGAAGAGCGCGTCTACCAATTGGAATTTATCATTACCGACTTTAAAGGCAATACCTCGCGATATGCTTTCACCGTAACGGGCAAAAAAAACGACATACCCGAAAGACGAGATGATTGCGTTTTGAACGTAATTAACTGGAATAGACAAACGGCAATTCTGCTACCTGACGCACAATTGCTGGTAAGAAAGGGGGCCGTGTCCGACTGTATCAAGTTAACCCCGAGTATTCGTCGTAACGCCAACGCGCTATCCGATGAATATACTTTTAGTTTGCGTCCTATTCGCCTTTTTCGTTCTGCTACCATCAGGTTACGGGTGAATCAAAAGGTTGCCGACCCTTCCAAACTCTATATTGTAGGAAAAGGAGTTGTTGATCGTTATCTTGGAGGGAATTACGAGTGCGGATGGATCAGTGCCGGTATTCGTGATCTGCATCTGGCTTATTCTGTAGAGAGTGACAACGAGCCTCCTGTTATCTCGGCAGTAGCTTCCAGCATATGGCAGGAAAATGGTGTAATAAAACTGAGACTAGAAGATGCAAAGAGTGGAGTTGACCGATATGAAGGAAGTGTAGACGGACAGTTTGTGTTGTTTGAGGAGGTTGAAAAGAGTACGTGGTAGAGTGTAGGCTAAAAGATACACCGCTGCATCGTGCTGGCAAACCGCGACAACTGCGTTTTACGGCTATTGACCGTTGTGGCAATCGGCGAACATTTGAATCACAAATCATTTATTAAAAATAATAAAACGTACAACTTATGAAGAAGTTATTATTGATGGTAACGTTTGTTCTCTCAGGACTTGTTGCCAACGCCTGTACCAATCTTATCGTAGGCAAGAATGCTAGCGCAGACGGGTCAGTATTCTGCACCTACAACGCCGACGACTATGGTATGTTTATAGGCCTATGTCATTTTCCTGCCGGCAAACATGCCAAAGGTACAATGCGCAAGATTTACGATTGGGACAGTCGTAAGTATCTCGGTGAAATTGCCGAAGCCACCGAAACTTACAACGTTATTGGCAATATTAATGAGTATCAGGTGTGCATTGGCGAAACCACCTACGGTGGACGCGAAGAAATGACTGATACAACCGGATTGATTGATTACGGTTCGCTGATTTATCTGGCCTTGCAGCGCAGCAAAACTGCTCGCGAGGCTATTGGCGTAATGACCAAGCTGGTTAATACCTACGGCTATTATTCGGCAGGCGAAACTTTCACCATCTGCGACCCCAACGAGGCGTGGATTATGGAGATGATGGGAAAGGGACCGGGTAGCAAAGGTGCTGTCTGGGTAGCCGTTCGCATTCCTGATAATGCCATTTGTGCGCATGCCAATCAAAGTCGTATCACCACCTTTATGCACTACAAGAAGGGTGATGTGATGTATGCTAAAGACGTGGTGAGTTTTGCGCGTTCAAGAGGTTGGTACACCGGGAAGGATAAAGACTTTTCTTGGCGTGATGTTTATGCAACGCCTACTTTCGGAGGTCGTCGTTACTGTGATGCTCGTGTGTGGAGTTTTTTTAATCGTTTTTCCGATGACTTTGACCACTATCTGCCTTGGGCAATGGGCAAAGATAATACTGCAAAAGATATGCCGTTGTGGATTATTCCCAATCAGAAAGTGAGTCTGCAAGACGTTGAAGCTGCCATGCGCGACCATTATGAGGGTACCCCGATGGCACTCGATACCACCAGTATCGGCGGTGGCATATGGCAGATGCCCTATCGTCCCACGCCGCTCAGTTTTATTGTTGACGGGCGGAAGTATTTCAACGAGCGCCCTATCTCGACACAACAAACGGCATTCAGTTATGTGGCTCAGTTGCGTGCTTGGCTGCCCCGTGAGATTGGTGGTGTGCTTTGGTTTGGTAATGATGACGGAAATATGGTACCCTACACCCCTATCTACTGTGGCAACACCGTTCAGCCCGAATGTTATAACACGCCCGGAGCTGATGCTGTCACCTTTTCCGACAAGAATGCCTACTGGATTTGCAATTGGGTAAGCAATATGGTTTACCCTCGTTACAGTCAGCTTTTCCCTACTTTGCAAGAGGTGCGCGACAGTCTTGATAATAGCTACATCTTGCAGCAGGCTTCCGTTGAGCAGCGTGCACAAGAACTTTATCGCACCAAAGGTTCTGCCACTGCTGTGCAATACCTCAATGATTATAGCAACCGTCAGGCGCAATCGATGCTTGCCATTTGGAAAGAACTTGCCACTTTCCTTATTGTGAAGTATAACGATATGGCAGTAAAACCTACGAAGGGACGCCAATTTCTGCTTAATAGAGAAGGACTCGGTGCCAAAGTAGCACGTCCTGGTTTCCCAGAGTCATTTGCTCGCAAGTTAGTGAAAGAGACCGGTGATCACTATGCGGTTCCGACCGAGAAAGAATGAGGCAGACGATGTCAAGTTGGTAAAACAGTGTTATCTTTGCAGTAGAAATTTGGTTTGATTTATAAGAATAATAAAAATGAACAGGCAAGAGCTTATCCAAAAGATTTTCGTAAAGAAATCGTTCCTCTGTGTTGGACTCGACCCCGATATCCGGAAGATACCACAGCATCTGCTGAACGAGAAAGATCCTATATTTACTTTCAATAAAGCCATTATTGATGCCACAGCACCTTATTGTGTGGCTTACAAACCCAATCTGGCTTTCTACGATGCGTTAGGTGTGAAAGGACTTGCAGCTTTTGAACGAACGGTGGAGTATCTTAGGATGAGGTATCCCGAACATTTTGTAATAGCCGATGCCAAGCGTGGGGATATTGGTAACACGTCAGAGATGTATGCCCGAACGTTCTTTGAAACATACAATCTTGATGCTCTGACGGTTGCTCCATATATGGGAGAAGACAGTGTTACTCCGTTTTTGGGCTACGAGGGGAAATGGGTGGTACTGTTGGCACTAACCAGTAATAAAGGTTCGCGCGACTTTCAGTTGTTCAAGAACGGAGAAGGGCGACAGTTGTTTGAACAGGTGCTTATTCGTTCGCAGCGATGGGGAAACGAAGCTAACATGATGTATGTTGTGGGGGCCACGCAGGGCGAGGCATTTCGAAATATTCGCCGATATGCCCCAAATCATTTTCTGCTTGTTCCTGGCGTGGGAGCACAGGGGGGTGCCTGCACGATGTTTGCCGTTATGGCATGACACGTGATTGTGGGTTACTAGTAAACAGTTCGCGCGGTATAATCTATGCCAGTAGTAATATAAATTTTGCTGATGCGGCAGCTGTAGCAGCCCGCGCAGTGCAGCAGGAAATGGCACATGAACTGGAAACTATAGATAGATGAACGAGGTAACGATTATAAACGACCCCGTGTTCGGGTTTATCAAGATTCCGCGTGGGTTACTCTTAGACATAGTATGCCATCCGTTGATCCAACGACTCACGCGAATAAAACAGCTGGGTGTGGCATCAGTGGTTTATCCCGGCGCACAACACACACGTTTTCAACATTCGCTTGGTGCGTTTCATCTCATGAGCGAAGCTGTTTTATCGCTCGGTCAGAAAGGTATCTTTATCTTCGATAGTGAGGCTGAAGCGGTAGAGGCTGCCATCTTGTTGCACGATGTAGGTCATGGCCCTTTTTCGCACGTATTGGAGCATACGCTTATCAGTGGTATTTCGCATGAAGAGATTTCTCATCGGATGATGGAACAAATGAACAATGAGATGAACGGTGCACTGACACTGGCCATCAGTATCTTTAAAAATGAATACCCCAAGCGCTTTCTACACCAACTTATTAGTAGTCAGCTCGACATGGATAGGCTTGATTATCTCAGTCGAGACAGTTTTTTTACTGGGGTGAACGAGGGTAGCATTGGTTCTGCTAGAATTATTAAGATGCTCGACGTAGTAGATGACCATCTGGTGGTAGACCATAAAGGCATTTACTCGATAGAGAGTTATCTTATTGCTCGAAGACAGATGTATTGGCAGGTATATCTTCACAAAACGGCAGTGGCTTGTGAGGCAGTTCTCATCAATGTGCTTCGGCGTGCCAAGTATCTCATGCGGCAGGGTAAAGAGTTGTTCGCCACACCAGCGTTGGCATTTTTTCTTCGTCATGATGTAGACCGCGCGTTCTTCAATAGTAGTTCTGAAGCTCTGCACCATTATTGTACACTTGACGATAACGATATATGGAGTAGTGTCAAGGTGTGGCGAGAGCACGATGATAAGGTACTCTCGTTGCTCTCAAACGACCTTATTAGCCGTAATATCTTCAAGGTAAAAGTCTACGATGAACCTATTTCGGAAGATGTAATTCGGGATGTTCAGACAAAGATCAAGACTCAGACTGGTCTGTCGGATGAGGAAACAACGTATTTGTTCAGTGCTAATACTGTGCGAAAAAATATCTACAGTATGAATGATGATCATATTTCAATCAAGTATAGAAATGGTACTTGCAAGGATATATCCGAGGCATCGGAATTATTTGATGTTACTCGTATTTCCCAGAAAAACAGTAAATATTACCTTTGTTATCAACGATTCTGAATAATATTTGCTACATTTGCAAAATTATTCAATATGACTAAAACTGATGGAATTTACAGCAAGACAGATTGCCCAAGTCATCAATGGTGAAATCATAGGAAATGAGAATGTAACGGTAAACTCTTTCTCAAAGATCGAAGAAGGAAAGCCTGGTAGCATTTCATTTCTTGCCAATCCGAAATATACACATTATATATATAATACAAAGGCGAGTATTGTGCTAATAGATAAAAATGCCATACTTGAAAAACCTGTAGAAACAACACTGATTAAGGTTAATAATGCCTACGAATGTATTGCCAAATTACTGCAGATGTATGAGGCCACTAAACCGAAGAAAACTGGCATTGATCCTTTAGCTTTTGTTTCTACCAATGCTAAAATTGGAAAGAATTGTTATATAGGTGCATTTGCTTATGTTGGTGACAATGTCAGCATTGGCGACAATACACAGATATATCCTCATACGACCATTTGCGAGAATACGACTATTGGAGAAAGTTGTACGCTTTATCCTAATGTTACGGTGTATCATGGCTCGGTGATAGGTGATAGGGTTATTCTGCATGCTGGTAGCGTAATTGGTTCAGACGGATTTGGCTTTGCTCCCTCTACCAATGGCTATGATAAAATTCCCCAGATAGGCGTTGTTACTATTGAAAACGATGTAGAGATTGGCGCAAATACTTGCATTGACCGTTCTACAATGGGCAGCACTTATATTCGAAAGGGTGTGAAACTAGACAACCTCGTACAGATAGCCCATAATACGGATATTGGCGAGAATACGGTGATGTCGGCACAGGTGGGCGTAGCCGGCTCTACTAAGGTGGGTCAATGGTGTATGTTCGGTGGACAAGTCGGTCTTGCAGGGCATATTGTGATAGGTAATAAAGTCTTTCTTGGTGCACAATCTGGGGTTCCGGGAAACATTAAAGATGGTCAACAACTTATCGGAACGCCTCCGATGAGACAACGGCCTTATTTTAAATCGCAGGCAGTCTTTAGGCGTTTGCCAGAGTTGTACAAGCAAATCAACGATTTGCAGAAACAGGTAGAAGAATTACAAAAGCAAATAAAACCATAACGCAATGTTAAAACAAACAACATTGAAAGGCAGTTTTTCCCTTTGCGGAAAAGGGTTGCATACAGGATTGAATCTGACAGTTACATTCAATCCTGCACCCGAAAACACTGGCTACAAGATACAGCGGATAGACATTGAAGGACAGCCCATTATTGATGCGCTGGCAGAGCGGGTTGTTGACACACAGCGGGGAACGGTTCTTGCCAACGGCGATGTACGTGTGTCTACTGTTGAACATGGTCTTTCTGCTCTTTATGCATTAGGTATCGACAATTGTCTTATTCAGGTAAATGGTCCCGAATTCCCTATTCTCGATGGGTCTGCTGTAATGTATGTTGAACAGATTAAACGTGTGGGAATAGAAGAGCAGAATGCTCCTAAGGATTATTACATTATCCGTCATAAGATAGAGGTGAAAGATGAAAATACGGGATCGTGTATTACCATTCTGCCCGACGATGAATTTAGTATCACAGCGATGTGTTCGTTTGATTCGAAATTTATCAACAGTCAGTTTGCAACACTTGATACCCTTGAAAACTTTGAGAAAGAAATAGCACCTGCCCGCACTTTTGTTTTTGTGCGCGATATTGAACCCCTACTCAAGGCTAACCTCATCAAGGGTGGTGACATGGATAACGCTATCGTTATTTATGAGAAGGTGATAGACCAACAGCAGCTTGACCAGCTTGCCGATTTACTCAAAGTTCCTCATCGTGATGCAACCAAGCAAGGATACATTCAACACAAACCTTTGGTTTGGGAGAATGAGTGTACACGTCATAAATTGCTTGATATTATCGGTGACATGGCGTTGCTAGGAAAACCCATTAAGGGCCGTATCATTGCAACTCGCCCCGGCCACACCATTAATAATATGTTTGCTCGTCATTTGCGCAAGGATATTCGTAAGTACGACATACAGGCACCCATTTACAATCCCAATGAGGAACCGGTAATGGATAACAAGCGTATTCGTGAATTGTTACCACACAGATATCCGATGCAATTGGTAGATAAAATCATTTCGCTAGGTCCTACCAGCATTGTCGGTATTAAGAATGTTACAAGCAATGAGCCTTTCTTTGTCGGTCACTTTCCGCAAGAACCGGTAATGCCGGGTGTGTTACAGGTGGAAGCAATGGCACAATGTGGAGGTCTGCTGGTGCTGAACCAGTTGGAAGAGCCTGAGCGTTGGTCTACTTATTTCATGAAGATAGATGATGTTAAGTTCCGTCAGAAGGTTGTGCCCGGCGACACGTTGCTTTTCAAGGTAGAGCTGCTTCAGCCTGTACGGCATGGTGTCAGTTCAATGAAAGGTTACATGTTTGTAGGCGACCAAGTGGTATCTGAAGCAACCTTTACTGCACAAATTGTCAAGAATAAATAACCAAGACACCTTAAATATATGAACCAGATAAGTCCAATGGCATTCGTGCATCCCGAAGCAATGCTTGGGGATAATAACATTATCGGACCTTTTTGCTATATTGACCGAAACACAGTAATTGGTGATGGTAATCACTTCCAAAATAGTGTAACGCTTCATTACGGAACCCGGCTTGGTAACAATAATGAGATATTTCCCGGTGCAAGTATCTCTACCAAACCACAGGATTTGAAGTTTGCTGGCGAAGACACACTCTGTGAGGTTGGTGATAACAATAGTATCCGTGAAAATGTTACTATTTCGCGCGGAACAGCCTCGCGCGGAACAACCAAAGTTGGAAGCAATAACCTTCTGATGGAGAATATGCACATTGCGCACGACTGTATTCTAGGTTCAAATCTCATTATTGGTAATTCCACTAAGTTTGCCGGTGAAGTTGTGGTTGATGATAATGCTATCATCAGTGCAGCTGTACTTTGTCATCAGTTCTGTCATATTGCAGGCTATGTAATGATACAAGGTGGCTCTCGTTTCAGCCAGGACATTCCACCTTACATTATTGCCGGAAAAGATCCCGTTCGTTTTGCCGGAATTAATCTTGTTGGCTTGCGTCGTCGCGGTTTTGATAATGACTTAATAGACCTCATACACAACGCTTATCGTTTATTATACTCCAAAGGTATTTTGGCAGAGGGTATTGAAGAAATCAAGAAGAATCTCACTGTAACCAAAGAAATACAATATATTATTGATTTTGTTGAATCCTCTCAACGTGGTATAATTCGGTAACAGAAATCAATAAGCCGATGAATATATGTATCGTAGCAGGTGCACGCCCTAATTTTATAAAGGTGGCGCCTATTGTTCATTCCATCGAAAAGGCAAAAGAACAAGGTAGAGACATCAACTTCAACCTGGTTTATGCAGGCTGCGAGAACGACCCTACCTTAGAAGAGACCCTTTTCAAAGATTTACAACTCAATCGCCCCGATGTTTATCTAGGTGTAGATTGTGTAAACCTTAACGAACTTACGGGACAAGTAATGTCGGCATTTGAAACCTATTTGCAAACTACCCCCACTGACGTTGTTATTGTTGTAGACGATCTTGCGTCGACATTAGCTGCAGCCATTGTAACCAAGAAACAAGGGCTTTTGTTGGCCCATCTTGTTGCCGGAACACGAAGCTTTGATATCAAGATGCCCAAAGAAATCAACCGACTTGTTATCGATGGGTTGAGCGATTTACTCTTTACCGCGGGCATCGGCAGTAACAGCATTGCAACACGCGAAGGCGTAGAACTGTCGCATATATATATGGTGGGTAATATTTTAATGGACACCTTGCGATACAACCGAAACCGTTTGATACGTCCGGCCCTGTTCGATGCGTTGAACCTATCGCCTAAAAACTATCTGGTGTTTACGCTCAATAGAAAAGCACTTATTCATAACAGCGATAATCTGCAGCGTATGATTGCACAAATGATAGCCCAAGCAGGTAGCACGCCCATCATAGCCCCTTTGCGCAATGCAGCAGCTCAGGCTGTTAATACTTGTCTGCAACAGCTCGGCGGTTCTGCCTCTTTTCATATTGTAGAGCCTCTTTCTTATTTGCAATTCGGCTACCTTACCACTCATGCCCAAGGAATTATTACCGATTCGGGTAATGTTGCCGAAGAAGCCACCTTTAACGGCGTGCCCTGCATCACCCTTAACAGCTATACCGAGCATATCGAAACGGTAAAGCAAGGAACCAATTTGCTCGTGGGCGAAGATGCAGAAGCATTGGCTGCAGCCGTTAAAGATATGGTCGGAGGACAATGGAAAGCCTCTTCTCTTCCCGACAGATGGGATGGCCGTACTGCCGACCGCATCATCAGCATACTGTTAGATTATTCTTCGCATTCTTTGTCCGTTTAAAATATTTGTTTATCTTTGCCACATCTTTTTTAATAAAAGAGCAAACTCTTTTCAGATAGAAATACAGAAAAAGTTTTTCAAATAAGATATATTTTACAAGAGATAAGAAAATCAAAATACAATGTGTTGTGTAAATACATATTCGGAAACGTTAAACAGCTTGCAGAGAAACTTCACTTTCTCTGCAACTTTTAACGTTTTATCTTTGACAGGTTCGGATAATTTGCTAACACACATCAAGCGACTTAGTCTCGGTCTTTGCATACGCGCGCGTAAGGCGCAGTGCACACCCATCAACAGAGGGCTCACAAGAGTTCTCTTTGTTCGTTTCTTTATGTCCTTTTGCCGAACTCGGTAAGAAAGAAATAACAGGAATTTCAGTATAATTATTTAATCAAAAGTAAAATGAAAAGATTGTATTTATTCATCTGCTCTCTCGTCGTAATATTTACGACCGAGGCACAATCGCCCACAGAATTTACGCAGAACATCAATGGCGTGGCCATCACCTATAAAATCATCGACCAAGTCAACCGCCATGTTGAAGTGTCGGCGCAGTCGGGTGGAATATTCAATCCTCCACAGCTAACCTTTCCCGAAGCTGTGTACAAATTGGGGGAGACTCAACCCTACACCATTACTAAGATAGCAGGCGGTATATTCAATGGAACATTAGGGCATGGTTGGTCGTCAAGTAGCGGAACTGTAACCATTACCTTTCCATCTTCTTTGGAAGAGATTGGTTGGATGACATTCGCTCATGCCTATGACGTTGACATAGTGGACTTGAGTAAATGTACAAAGCTAAAAAAACTCGAAGGACTGAATTTTCATCGCGGTAAGATTACTAAGCTTTATCTGCCCGAGGGATTGGAGGTTATTAAGGGTGCAACATTTGACGACAACAAACTCGTTTCCATAGATATTCCCTCTACTGTAAAAGAGATAGGCAGCCGTGCTTTTGGGCAAAACCCAACGTTAAAAATTGTCAATCTTCGCAAAGTGCCCATCGTTCCTACCACTGGGTTTGGGGCTATGGGAGGTGGTTCTCCTCTTATGGATGCGGACCCCAGCCTCAAAATATATGTCAACACCGACCTAACCGGACTTTATGCGACAGCAGCAGACTGGTCTGACGAAGCGGGGAAATATATAGAAGCCATCGACATGAATGCCACCGGTTTTGCATCTTTGTATCTTGAGAACGAGAACTTCCTCATTCCCGCAGGCTGTACAGCCTATATCATCACAGGCATTACATCAAGCGGTCCCAGCCAAGCCGTGGTGAAAGCATTCACGGCAGGCAAGATTATCCCCAAGCAGACGGGTTTCATCTTGCAAGGCACGCCGAACACGACGATTGAATATCGCGCAGCCGTCACGGGAACGGAAGAAAACGTAACCGGAAACATGCTCGTTGGCACCGCCACGACGCAAGAACTCAGTTCTGTCGGCCATAAATACTACGTGTTTGCCAACGGCGACGAGGGTATTGGCTTTTATAAACAGGGTACACGCAACGGAGCGTCCATCAAGTTGGCGGCTCATCGTGCTGGACTTCGTTTGCCCGAAGCCCTTGCACCCGCCAAAGGATTTGTGGTAGATTTCGATGCCGCCCGTGAGGAAGCTGAAACGACCGATATTCGCAACATTCGCCCAACATCGCAGCAGCACGGAGACATTATCTACGACTTGCAAGGTCGGCGCGTGAAAAATCCCACTCATGGCATCTATATTATCAACAGCAGAAAGGTTATCAAATAATTATATACAGAACAGTTATGAAACAAAGATATATCACCCCGAGGGTCAAGGTTATCCAATTATTAACCGACGACAACATCGCCCAGTTTGTTATCAGTTCGCACTCTGTTCCTGAAAATGGCGGACTTGCCAAACCGGGGCTTTTCGAGGAGAACGAGGAAGATGCCGACGAACAAAGCTTCGCAGGCTACTCGCCATGGGAAGACTGAAAAAAATAATTTATGAAGGTTTGTCGGGAACTTCGGATGTTCAAAATGGTGACCGGATAAGGCGTCCGGAGTTCCCCAAGCCTAAAACGGTGACCGGATGACACGTCGGAGTTCCCGAAATCCAAAACGGTG
>NZ_BAKN01000006.1 GCF_000614205.1 Hoylesella saccharolytica JCM 17484 | reverse complement strand
TCGGCAGCTGACCTTCGAGCGGATGATACCGCCTCACGGGTTGGAAGTGACCTACGGAAAGACAGTGCACATCCTTTTTCCCGCAGAAGTGCGCTACGTAGACCTCGGCTCGCCCAACCTCATCGCCGGTAAGGCGGACGGAGCGGAGAACGTCATCCGCGTAAAATCCACTGTCAAGGGCTTTCAGGGGGAGACGAACATGAGCGTCATCACCGAGGACGGCTGCTTCTACACTTTTAATGTGCGCTATGCCGACGAGCCGCTGCTGCTCAATGTGGAGATGACGGACATCATTCACGACGGTGAAAGTGCGAACCGTCCGAACAATGCGCAGGAGGTGTACCTTAACGAACTGGGCAGCGAGAGTCCGATGCTCGTGCGGCTCATCATGAAGTCCATTTACAGGCAGGACAGACGGACGGTGAAGCACATCGGCAGCAAGCGTTTCGGCGTGCAATACCTGCTCAAGGGCATCTATACACACGGCGGACTGATTTACTTCCACACCGAAATCAGGAACCAAAGCCACATTCCCTTCGACGTGGATTACATGACGTGGAAAATCGTAGACAAGAAAGTGGCCAAGCGCACGGCCGTGCAGGAGCAGGTCGTGCTTCCGCTGCGGGCGCAGAACTATGTTACCTGCGTGCCGGGCGGCAAGAATGAGCGCACGGTCTTTGCCATGTCGAAGTTCACCATCCCCGACGGCAAGCAACTTGTCGTGGAGCTGTGCGAGAAGAACGGCGGCAGGCATCAATCGTTCACCATTGAGAACGAAGACCTTGTGCGTGCAAGGGAAATCAGCGAACTTGAAGTGAAGTAATGATGAGAAAGCTTGCATTTTTCCTCTTTGTCGTGTCGCTTGCCCTTTTTCGGGGGCAGGCGCACGCCCAACACTGTCTGCCCGGAATGAAAGGCATCCGCCTCACGGCAGGCATGGCAGATGGTTTTTATTCTCCTTCCTCAAAGAATGAAACGGGCTATTCGTTCGGGGCTTCGCTTGCCACCTACACCAAAGGCGGCAATCAATGGGTGTTCGGGGCGGAATATCTCCGCAGATACCATCCTTATCGCGAAAGCCGTATTCCTGTGGAGCAGTTCACGGGTGAGGGTGGTTTCTTCTGTGACGTGCTTTCGGACGGCAGCAAGACCTTTTTCCTGTCGGCGGGTGTTTCCGCTTGGCAGGCTATGAGACGGTCAATGGCGGCAAGAAACTGCTCTTCGACGGCTCTACGATACGTAATAAAGACGGTTTTGTTTATGGTGGGGCAATCACCTTGCAGGCGGAGACCTATCTGACGGACAGATTGGTGTTGCTGCTCTACGGCAGGGAACGCTGTTTGTGGGGAGGCTCTACGGGGCATTTTCATGCACAGTATGGGGTCGGAATAAAGTTCATGCTTAATTAAACAAGATAAAGAAAAAATGAAGAAAAGATTTATAGACGGATTTTGGCTGATGGGGGTGCTTACCCTCGCCATGTTTTGCCTATCTGCTTGTGATAACGAGTTGGATATTCAGACGGTGTACCCGTTTAAATTAGAGACGATGCCCATACCGGGCAGGATAACAAAGGGGCAGACCGTGGAGATACGCTGCACGCTCGTGCGGCAGGGGCGGTTTGCCGATACACGTTACACTATTCGGTATTTCCAATATGATGGTGCAGGTGTGTTGTGCATGGATGACGGCACGATTTTTAAGCCTAACGGCCGTTATCCGCTTAAACGCGAGGTATTCCGTCTCTATTACACCTCTACCACCACCGATGCACAGAAACTCACGATTACAGTGGAGAGTTCCGACGGGCAGGCGCAGGAGCTGGAACTTAGTTTCAACAATGACACGAAAAAGGACGAAAGTGGCGGGCAGGGCACTTCGTCAAAAGAGGATGAGAGGCATTTTGGCGGCAGGCGTTAGGCGGTTGTGTTGCCTGTGTCTACTTGTACTCACTACTCTTTCCTTGCTTGCACAGCCACGACAACCGCTCTCGCGCTTCGAACGCGCCGTGCGCTGTGTAAAATTCTTCGAGGGCTGGCATGGGCGTGACAGGCATCCGTATGTCGGTTACGGTCATCGCTTGCTGAAAGGAGAGCAGTTCACGGCAAATATGACCGAACGGCAGGCGGATTCGCTCCTGCGTGCCGACCTGCTCAGCCGCTACGCCCTCTTCCGCCGCTTCGGCAAAGATGCCCTGCTTCTGACTGTCCTCTCTTACAATGTAGGCACGGGCACGCTGCTCAGTGGCAAGAACCGCCCTAAAAGTCGGCTGATACGGAAACTCGAACGGGGCGACAGAAATATCCTGTCCGAATACCTCTCTTTCTGTCGCTATAAAGGCAGGGTGCTGCCCGGACTGCTTAAACGGCGGTGTGTGGAGTTCGCCCTGTTTTATATACCCTAATTTTACAAAGTACGCCCCTTGCAAATTTTATCGGCTTGCAAGGGGCGTTTTCTTGCCGTTTTATTCGCCTTTCTCGTTATGAATGAGTAACTTTGCAGAAATGAAAACAACATAGAATTATGTATCGCAATAGTAACTACACCGCTTTTTATGTTGCTGAGCCCTTTGAACCATCTTCACTTGGTGCTCATGCAACCAAAGATTTCTGTTATTACAATACGTTGAGGGCTTGGAAAGGAAAAGATACTTCGTTTCCTTTTAATGATGCGCATGCAAAAACATATAGCGTAAGAGATGGTAGTAACTGGGAACTAACACTGAAACATAGATTGCGGGAAAGACTAAGGGGCTCCAAAAATATCATTCTGTTCTTAAGTTCAAACACAAAAAGTAGTAAGGCTTTAGCAGAAGAAATAGAGTATGGAGCTTGCACGCTTGGGCTCCCTATTATTGTTGTTTATCCAGAATTAGATAATTCTCAAATAGTATCAAACGAACAGTTATCAAGCAGAGTGAAATTGCTTTGGGATAAATTGCCAATTCTAAAAGAAGCTATGACAAAGGTTCCTACATTACACATTCCTATGAGACAGGATTGTATGCGAGATGCCTTGTCTGCATCAGAATTAACAATTCACGGCAAAATATGTGGTGATACAACTAAATATTGTTTGTAGGAAATGAGTACATTTAAAGTTTTTCTATTTCACTTTTTGTCATTTATAGGTGCTATATCCGCTTGTATTGGAGCTTTTTCATGGTTAAGTGGTCATGGCACAGTAACATGGATTATAATTGGTGGAAGTATTGTATTTGCAGGCATATTATATTCTTATTTCCAAATACGTCCGAGTAAATCTATTCAGTTACTCATCAATAATGCGTTTCCTCTTCAAATAGAAGATGGAGATCTCTTTGCAAAGAAAGGTGTCGTAATTATTCCTGTTAATGATTATTTTGATACGATTGTAGACAACAGAATAATAGCAGCAGATACTATTCATGGAAAATTCATAGAGAAATTTTTCAGAGGAAGAATTCCAGAACTTGATGATAAAATTGATACTGCGCTAAGAAGTGAAGTACCCACTGATGTTCCCAATCGTACAGAAGGAAAGAAGAAACGCTATCCTCTTGGTACATGTGCAGTCTTAGATGAGGGTGAGAATACATATATTCTTGCAGCTTTAACTAAGTTTGATGAGAACAATCATGCTTTCATCCCTTTATCTGAATATGGTACAATCATTCAGAAAATCATCGTAAAAGCTTCTATCATTGCTAATAGTAGACCTGTATATATGCCTTTATTAGGAAGCGGTCAGGGTGGTATACAAAAATCGGCACAAAGGATATTGTCTTATATTATAAGCCAAATAGAGTTTTGTTCAAATGTAAGTATTCCCAAGGGGCTACATATTGTGATTTATGATCTCAACAAAAAGGGAATCAATTTAGACAACATGAAGAGTGTTTGGCAGTCTGCAATTAAATAAGAACAATGAAATTATACAAAGTTACAATAAATGTGATAGGTGAGGTGTTAGACATCTTGCCTGTTACATCAACACAGCCCTTAGAGAAACCTCGTGGATTAGATAGTGAATTGCGCCGTCTTGTAAAAGGAGAAAGTGGCATCATTGATGGAGAAAGATTACGGAATTTTGTTTTCCCAACCGATAATTATGATGTATTCATCTCACATTCACATAATGATTTAGAAATAGCAAAACTATTTGCTGCTTGGCTTAAAGAAAAATACGGACTTAGTGTGTTTTTAGACTCCTTTGTTTGGAGCAGTGCAGATGGATTACTTCGAGAGATAGATAATCAATATTGTCAACAAAGAAACGGACTTTATAGCTACCATAGAAGAAATTATTCCACGGCACACGTTCATACAATGTTAAGTATGTCAATTCTGGAAATTATAAAGAATAGCAGTGCAGGAATATTTATAAATAGCCTACACTCTATAGCCCTTCACAATTTGAGCAATAATAATCGAGCCAAAACATTATCTCCATGGATTTACCAAGAGATTATGTTTATGCGTCTATTTGCAGACAAAAAGGCATCTACTCGTATGTTTAGCCTTGAAAATCTAAATGAGAGTTTGCAGATAACTCATATGGTTGATTTGTCTGATTTCGTTCCTTTAACAACAGACTGCCTAATCAGAAAATTTATTTCACAATAATGAAGATTTCCCAAATGTCTTTTGTAACTTTTTAGCCATTTCAACTCGCCATAAAACGCAACGCAGTCTTTCATTTTGGTTTCTTTGCTCCTTTCTTTTCCGCCCTTGCTCTGCTAATGAAAGAAAGGAGCGGGCGGCGGATGTGTCGCCCGTTTTCGTTTACTCCTTTTGAATGGTTATTCGCTTGGTCTTTACTTCGGGATGGGTAGAAAATGCCCAGTTTATCTCTTCATTGGGCAAGGTGCTGTGGATGCTCCCGCCCATTACCAATCCGCAATCTTGCAGGACTTTCTGCCGTGCGTTCTCCTTGTTATCGGCAAGGACTTCAAACACGCCTTCAAAGATGTATTGCGTATGCACTCTGTAAACGTTCTTCTTCATATTCCTAAAACTCTGCCATTAACAATCTGTGCTTCATCGGCTCACCATTGGATAACCTGCGATGGGTGAGCCAAAAGTGAGTGCGCCCATACCCATAGGCAAAGAATTTGTCAAGTTCCGTTTCTTCTGCAATCTTGTTAATTGCATCTTTTAATTCATCTTTGTTGGCTGATAGGGCTATGGCATTGATAACCCTAACGAGAATATGGGGTATCTCGTCTGCCCAATTACATACAATACTTTCTATTTCTACTTTCATTGCTGTGATAATTTGGTGGTTTATATTTTTCTTTATGCCGTTGCCTTCATTCGCTTGCGAATAAGTCTGCTATTGATATTGACAAGGTTTACGATTTGCTCGTGATACTTGGTATTCTGATTGCACAAACCACGACTTTGCACCACTTTCAGCGTTTGCAATGATACTTCAATGGTCTCTATCCGCTTGCCCTCAATAGTTGCAGAAAGGATAAGGGAGTCTTCTTTGAGGTAGTACTCGTTTGAAAAAACACAATGGTGCATCGATACACCTTCTTCCAAATATGCTTGCACACTCTCCAACACGCGGACTTGGATAGTGCCGTCCGTGAAACAGATGCCGAAGAACTTGGATTTAAGTTCTTGGAAACGCTGCTCGTCTTCGATTGCCTTTTGTCGCTTCCTCTCTATTTCTTTCCGTTCACGCTGTCTGAGAAGTTCTTCGTGTCTTCGGTCGTGTTCGGCTATAAGGTTTTTGGCGCAAAGGTATTTCGTGCTTCGGATGTCTTTACCCAAATGGCGGAGCATATCCACATAATCGCACCATAGAGAAATGTCCTTTATCCCATACCCGTTACGAATGGCAATCTTATAGGACTGCCAATGGGTTTCAAATGCCCTTGTGTTGTTGAGAAAATAGCGCAAGTGGTCTATGCGTCCTGCCTTGATGAGGGTTTCCGCTCGGCTGTCGGCAAGTAGTGCAGGGATAAGGTCGACGGGTGCTATTTGGTGAAAATCGTCCTTAAAGCCGTTCCTGCGGAGTGTGTCCGTTACCTTGAACTTGGGGTATATGGGTGCACAAGCCACGTAACGGTAGGCTTCGTTGTCGTTTCGCACTGCCATTGGCGAATAGAAAGAGAACGTGTCCACATAATGCCCCAATGTGCGTTGAATGGCTATCACGGCCTTTCGCCCTTGCACGTCCCACCAATATTGACCGATTTCGAGTGTCTCATATTGTGCCTTACAGCCTTTCTCCATTCCGGCAACCATCAGAAACATGCGCAACACTTGGTACGCTCCGTAAGTAGTAAGGACAGTGAAATATTGCTTTTGTTTCAACTTGCGGCCGTAGGTTTCCTTAACCTGCAACCTTGCCCCACAATGGGGGCAGGTGCAAGTTTGGGCAGGCTTTTCCATCAGCCAATCATGTCCGCAGTCCATACACGTGGTGCTACCTTTGGGCAATCGGTAGGCAAAGTGGTCGATGCACTCACGGAATGCCCATTTGGTCTGTGTCTTGGTGATGGGGCGCAAACGCTTGCTTTCGGCAAGTACAGCTTTTCAATTCTGTTTCTCGGTTTCATACTCTTTCCTCTTTCTTTTATTCGTTACGAAATACATAGCCGTCCTTATACCAATAGTCTGTATCAAAAAGGTCGTCGGCATATTTTGAGAAGTCGAAGTAGCTCAATGCAAAATCGGACAAGTCGTTTTCCATTCTCACAAGTTCTTCAGCAAAGTCCTCCTTGCTCGCATAACTGCCGATATAGGAGGATTGGAAAGACTTCACAAGGTCGTAAGCGTCTTGTGTGAGTTTGATGTTATTGCCCTCCGCCCATGTCCAAAAGGCTTCTTTCTCCGTGCCGTTCAGTCTGTCCAACTCGTCCCGAAGTTCAAAGAAATTTTCTTCCAAGTTGCTCTCGTCTATCAGACTGTCAGGAATGTTCTCCCAATCTTGGAACATATATTCGGGCTCTTTCTCGTCTTTGTGTATTTCGGCACAATGCTCCATAAAGCCATCCAAATCGTAGAAATCCGAAAGGCTTACCCACTCGCCCTGCAACGAGCCTTTGTTGTACTTGGCATAAGTACCTACATAAATCCGTGCTTCGTTCAAATCCGTTGCTTTCATATTACAATATTGTATGATGGTTAAAAATCAAACAAGGAGGGTTGTATCGCCTTGTTTTCCGTCTTCTTGGCGCGCTCGCTGCGGCTGCGCATCTTGGCAAGCTGTTCGCATTGGTACTGCTCAATGGCTTGTCTGCGTGCTTCTGCCTTTTCTTCTTCTGTGAGTTGTACCACGTGATTTACTACTACGTGACAATCGAGGGGCTTGCCGATGTCGATATTATCTTCATCAAAATAATGCACTGCCTGCGAATATATCTCCCTATCTGAAAAACCTGCGCATCCGCTGTTCTTCACATAGTTGAGGATATAGGTGATGCAGTCATCGATGTTCTTTCCCTCCTTGCGGTAGCTTACTGCAAAAAGTTCGTCTTCGGCTGCCCTATTGTCCAAATAGGCTTGGATGGTTCGTTTGAAATGGTCGGTTGCTTTCATTGTCGTATGGTTTTAATTGTCAGTACTCTGTTGTATCACTTCATCGATGGCAAACTCTTCCGTCCAAAACTCTTCGTCGGTATGCTTGCCGTAGGCGGTGAA
This sequence comes from Hoylesella saccharolytica JCM 17484, assembly GCF_000614205.1. Lineage (GTDB taxonomy): Bacteria > Bacteroidota > Bacteroidia > Bacteroidales > Bacteroidaceae > Prevotella > Prevotella saccharolytica. Next base: position 108,981 of record NZ_BAKN01000006.1, on the reverse strand, counting down.
ATACGCATTACCTCCCTTGCACAAGTGCAGTTTATAACAAGTCAGGTAGTTCTCGGTGAATGGCAGAGAGCAGCGTTCTTCCTCTGTCAGTTCCACGAAAGCCCACACCTTGTCTTGCAGGATTGCTTCTGCTTGGGCGTTCTCTTGGTAGAATGCAACATTACCGTAATAGAGTTCGATGGAAGAGAAAAACGGTTCGTTTTCTATTTGCTGCAAATGTGTCTGCCATTGTTGCAGGGCGGAGGTAAACTCCTTGTCCGTGTGGATGAGGGCAAATCGGCATGTGTCCCATTCGCTGTTGGTGTTCGACTGAATGAGGATATACGGGGTGAAGTTATTCGTTGCTTTCATTGCTGTAAGTTTTTATTAACGTTAAACGATAGCTTGGATAATTTGCATTCTGTGTTGGGGACTGACCATTTCAAAGCAGAATGCGATAAACTCTTTTCTTGCTTCTCTGCGCAACTCCTTGTACAAGATTTTCAGTTGCGAATGGTTGCCGTTGATGTAGGTCTCATACATATACTCGAAGATATTGTCCACTTCGTAGTATCGGCATTGCTGGCTGGGTGTCTTGCTGTGTCTTGTTTTCATCTTGATTTATGTTTATAGGGTGAATATCCAAAGAATAAGGGCGAGAATACTTACGAGGGTGAGCACGTAGAGGACTATTGCCCAAAGGGTGCGGAGGATGCCTGCGATGATTTCCGCAAGTAAACCGACAACCATACCGACCGCTCCAAAGACGATACTTAGAACGCTTGTGAGCAGCAGGCGGAGGGTTGTACACAAGGCTCGGTGAATGTTGATTGACTTTTCCATTTTGCTAAGGGTTTTAATGTTTAATGCGGATCCAAGAGCTTGAGGGAGTTGAGTTTCACTGCTTATCAGTCTCTCGTTTATCCGACATTTTTTTTAATGCGTCTTCCTGTCGCATCGGTCGTTTTCGTTTCAGGTGCCTAACAAAGGTAGGGATGAGCGAATGCAAGGTTTTTGAGGGAAAATACTACCCGGAGCGAAACGCAGTGGAGCGCAGGCGTGGAGATTTTCTCCAAAACCGAAGGCGCCGACCTTGCAGCAGCGTAGCATCCCGGAATTACCTTTGCGCCTGAACGGGAACGACCAACGGATGCGATACGGTGAAGACTGCATCCAAATGGAGGTAAACGGCAAAGAGACAGATGCGAATGAAAATTGAAAATCTGATTGCATGCCATACAATCAGATAGAGAAAAGCGTAATAAAGCGGGTGTGTAAAAGCTACCAAAGAAGACAAAGACAGAAAAGGAAAGGTGCGAAGTCTGCCTTTTGGACTTGCTACGACAGGCAGGCGTGTACTTTTCCTGCGGCTTTGTCAGACAAGTCGGAGGTAGACAGGTGAGGGATTTATCACCATCTGAATGGCTCCGACTTCTCCGACGACAAACCATACGGCTTTTACAACCGCTTCCAAGAAAAGAAAAATATCAAAAGAGAAAAGTGCTGAAAAATGGTCTTGCTGAAATCCATGCCTTAGAAGTATGACCGGTACATGGAAATGTGGCAGGAAGCAGATTTGCCGAAACTCTTTCGACAGACTGCTCCCTGCCTCTTTTCGGCGGTCATACCAAAGGCAGGGATGGGTTATGCCGAATAGCGAAGTTTACGAAGAGAGGGCATAACTTGTTCCTGCCGAAGACGAGGAGGATTTCAGCAAGACAATTAAAACCATCGAAATGACAGTCGGAAAGTTTGTCCGACAAGAAAAAATAAGTATTTTCTTTGGTCGGACAGCACATTTTATTTATCTTTGCATCAATAACAAGAGTTGTTTGAAACGACAGCAAATCAAGGAAGTTCGGGGAATTTGAGTAGTAACCAAATCGTTACCCTTTTCTTGTTTTCTATTTTATATCTGCTCATTATCAATGAGTTACAAAGAAGCTTAGCTTTTGGATTGCCGAAAGCATAGTTTTTGGAGGGTAAAAAATCATCTTTTGCATGCCAAAACCTATGCTTTTGCAACCTAAAAAACGTGGTTTTAGGGCGCTGTAGGAGGACTAAAAAGAGATAAAATTTATCAACACACCCACAAACGGCTAATTATCAACAATATATACAACCGTAAAATCCTTGCGATTTGAGGAGCCGAGAGCCCGCTGAAAAATTTAGTTGGCACTCTCGTGAGGTTGCTTCTGATTTCCTGACAAGAGAAAATTGCTGATTTGTAAATAACTTGAAGGTGAAAAAATAAAAATCTTCGCATCTCGACCAAAGATAAAGTTGCAAGGCCAAGCACAAAAAACAGACACCTCATGTAGAGGTGTCTGCCAAATATAAAATAGGAATGAAACGATGTTTTTATTGCCGTGCAAAACTCTTGAATAGGTAGTTTTAATCTGTTTGAGCTGCTACAGCGGTTCTGTATCAGCTGAGTAGCCGTTTTACTACCGCCGAAATGGCGCCACCTTCGGCACGACCTGCCATCTGTTTGCTTGCCAATCCCATCACCTTACCCATCTCTTTGATGCTTGATACACCGGTTTGGGCAATGATGTTTTTTACCGTTTGCTCAATTTCTGCTTCGGTGAAGGGTTGCGGAAGATATTCGTCGATGACGCGTACTTGGGCCAACTCTTCATCAGCAAGGTCTTGTCTGCCCTGCTGAACAAATGTGGCTGCAGCTTCACGACCTTGCTTAGCCAGCTTCTGAAGTATCTTCAGGGCATCAGCATCTTCTAACAGATCGTTAGCTCCGGGTGCCGTTTTGGCTTCGAGAAACACTTTTTTGATGTTGCGTAAGGTATCGAGGCGCACTTTATCGCGAGCCTTCATTGCCTCTTTAATGTCGTTGCTTACTTGTTCAAATAATGCCATAGAATTGTTTGTTTTTTAGGGTTCTGTAAAACTGATGGTACCCTCTTGCAAGGTTTCCTCAGGTTCCTCATCGTCTTCTTCGGGCTCACTGATGGAGCGTTTACGAATATCCTCAAGACGTTGTTGTGAGCGACTGTAAGTGGGCGACTCTTCAACGGCAATAATAACATCTTCGTTATCGAGGTCTTCAGGTCGGAAGAAGTAGATGTTAGCATGTTGCTTACGTTTAGTTGGCGGTGTATCATTGCCATAATAAATTTCTCTTCGCTTTTCCTGTTCTTCTTTTTCCTGTTCCTTAGCCAATTCGTCTTCTTGACTTCTTTTGGCCATTCGCTCGTTAATGCCGTCTACATTCTCAATGCCAAAGCCGGTAGCGAGGATGGTTACCTTGACTTTGGGACCCAGCTCGGGGTCTACAGCCATTCCCCATTTTATTTCAAAGTCGCGCCCAAACTTCGCCATAAACTCGTCGATGTCGTTCATTTCTTCCATCATCAAGCCCGTTCCGTCGCTTTTTTCACTACAGAAAGAGATGTTGAGGAGTATTTTTTTAGAATTGAACACATCGTTATCATTGAGCAACGGCGAGTGAAGGGCATCGTGAATGGCTTGTTTTACGCGGCCTTCGCCTTCACCATAACCCGTACTCATGATAGCTACACCACCATCTTTAAGTACGGTTTTTACATCATTAAAGTCAAGATTCATAAAGCCATGATAAGTAATAATCTCGGCAATGCTCTTTGCGGCGATGCTTAAAGTGTCGTCGGCTTTTGCAAAAGCTTCATTACAGAGAGGTCGGGATAGATTTGTCGGAGGCGTTCATTATTGATAACCAGCAACGCATCGACGTTTTTAGCCATCGCTTCAACACCATCGAGCGCTTGATCAATTTTGCGAGCACCCTCAAATCGAAAAGGAATGGTAACGATACCCACCGTAAGGATACCCAGCTCTTTTGCCACCCGGGCAACAACTGGCGCAGCTCCGGTTCCCGTTCCTCCACCCATTCCGGCGGTAATGAAAACCATCTTAGTACCATCGTTCAATATATTGCGAATGTCATCGATGCTCTCTTCGGCTGCAATTCTTGCTCTTTCGGGTCGGTTTCCGGCACCAAGGCCTTCCTTTCCCAACTGCAAATGTACGGGAACAGGTGAGTCGCTAAGTGCCTGATTATCTGTATTGCAGAGCACAAAAGAAACCTTATGGATACCCTCGCGATACATATGGTTGACAGCATTACCGCCACCGCCGCCTACACCAATAACCTTGATGATGCTGCTCTCTACTTCGGGCTCTCCAAAATCAACCAAACCGGTTCTTGCATTGTTATCAGTCATAGTCTTGATTGTATTTATGATGCCGATCGAATAACGTTTATCTACGTCGGCATACGATGTTCTTGTATTTTACTTTTATTGTTAAGGGTTATTCTTCTTCGCTCGCCATCTTGCTTATAAAGTCTTTAAGGCTTTTTCCGAACTTGCTAAGTGCACCCGGCTCTCTCTTTATATCTTCCTCATCGACGACATCCGTATCTTTCGTTTGCACATCACTTTCAGCAGGAGTTGGCTTTTCCGGCTGTCTGTTTGTTGGTGTTTCAGAAGGTTTTTGCAAACTTTCTGATGGACGAGCAACCGATATCGGGTGATTGATGTTACCAAAGAGATCGTCGGATATTTCGCTGCCGGCACAGTTTAAATTACCTTTAGCCAACAAACCTAACACCGTATTCATCATACCGTTGTGTGCCGTTATATCAGAATGATTAGAGCTTACGGGTTGATTAACAAACTTGGCTGTTCGTATTTTGTTTATTTCGATTTTCCTACGGAAAGCCTCTTCTATATTATTTAACTCGGCACCACCACCGGTTAAGATAAGTCCGCCCAATAATCGGCCATCATATTCTTCGGGAATTTGATTCTTAACGTTACTAATAATCTCGTCAAGTCGGGCCTCAACAATCTTAATTAGTTCGTGGCTTTCAATGCTCCGATCCTGATCTATCGAATATTTCAGAGTATCGTCAATATCGTTTGTGTCAGTGTAAGCACTGGCATACCGCCGTTTAATATACTCGGCATCCTGCTCTTCCATTTGTAAAGAGGCAATATCTTTGGTTATATTGTATGCACCGAGTGGGATAACAACAAGATGACGAAGAATATTTTTGTAGTAAACTGACACGGTTGTAGTTTGTGCGCCAAGGTCAACCAACACACAACCGCTACGGCGTTCAGCTTCAGTGAGCACGCTATCGGCCAAAGCCAAAGGTGCAATATATACATCGGCAATTGCTATTTGCGCATTCTCGAGACATTTTTTAAGGTTGCGATAATAAGAGCTACGCCAAAGAATGTTGAGGAAATTGCCTTCCAGATGCGTACATTGCACCCCTACCGGGTCTAATTGGTACTGCATGTCTACCTTGTATTCTTGCGTAATAGCATCAAGAATATCTTGATCTGGATACGACATACTACGATTAGAATCCATCAGTTCGTCTACCATATCTTGTGAAATGACGGTGTCATCGGGTAATTCTTTTATAACGGTATTCTTAATACTGCGAATAGACTGCCCGCCAATGCCTACATAGGCATAAGCTATCTCTGTTCGAAGAGTGCCACGCAACTTACTGATAACTTTTTTAAGACACGACGTGGTACGGTCAAGATTGTACGCAACTCCCTTGCGAATACTCTCAGAAGAATCTTCTTTGGCAACTGCCAATACGGTAATTCCGCCGTCTTTGCTCTTTAATCCTGCGATACCGGTTATTTTAGAAGAGCCGATTTCTATTGCTACGATAAATTCTTTTGCCATATGATATGTCTCTTTATCTGGTCTGTTCTTGCTTTTCATTTGCTCTTTTTTTGCAAATGATTTGGTTGTCAAACTCTAAATTAATATATGCGTATTTATTCCATCCTACTTGTGAAAGCCCGTATTTATAAAACTTCTCCAAACGAGTCATCTTTTTGTTGATATAATCGGACACCACTTTCTGTCGCTCTTTACTATCAGAGATTTCGGGAAGTTGACCAATATAAACAATATGATTGCCTACGCGAGGCACCAATTCAATTCCTTCGTTGGGCAGAACGTTAATTTGTTCAATCTGATTCCGCCATAAATCACTGCCCATAAAGATATTGCTTAAAATGGAAATATAGTTTTGCGCATAAACTTTATCTATATTTCCTGTAGCTATAATTAAATCGGATGAATAGTGTGAATTGGGCATTATCTGGTTGTTATCGTCCAGATAATAATCGTCTCCGTTATGAGCTTTGATGCGTATAACGGGCATACGCTGGGTAATAACGATATTAACTTCTCCGTCTTGCGTCTTATAACATTCGACAGTTTTTACAAACGGGCTCTTTTTTAACATATCCTCAATCTTTCTGCCTTTTACTTTTTGCATAGGTTGAGATAGAGGATAAAGATGTTTTTTGTCAAGACGTGATTTAATATCAGTGGCTGTAATAAACCCATTGGTTGTTTCGTCCTGAATATGAATGTTTACTTTTTTACAGACACGCGCTTGCATATCAGGCTTATTAAAAGCCGTGAATGCCAGAACAATATAGCCTGCAAGCATTATATCCAGCACAACTGTCAGAGTTTTCTTCCAGTTCACGCTCATCATACGTATAAGACAAATATTCTTGTCACTGCTTATTCTTATTCTTTAAGATTTGTGTTACCTGTGGAACATAGTTATCTAAATCGCCTGCACCAAGAAATACAAGTACATCAAAATCTCTTTTCTTTACTAATTCGAGAACATCCTCCTTGTGTATCATGCTTTTTTCTACGCCATCTTTCAACTGATCATAAATCAATTTACTCGTTACTCCCTCAATAGGAAGTTCGCGAGCGGGATAAATATCACAGAGAATAACCTCGTCTAATTGGCTCAAAGCATCCGAAAACTCTTTGTAGAAATCTCGTGTGCGTGTGTAAAGATGCGGTTGAAAAACAGCAGTTATCTTGCGATGCTTATAAAGTTCTCGAATACTTTTAGCACTTTGATATATCTCTTGAGGATGATGTGCGTAGTCGCTCAAAAATACCTGTTTGTTATTTTTTATCTTAAAATCGAAACGGCGGTTAACCCTTGGTAGGTTTTCATGCCATACTTAAGTTCTGCTGCAGTGCAACCATTCAGTTGAGCCATTGCCATTGCAGCCACTCCGTTTTCAATATTAATCGGTACAGGTTGTCCTAAATGAATGCCTTTTACATCTTCAACCGGAGAAATCAAGTCGAACGTAATCTCACCATTGTCGATTTGGATATTCGTTGCATGAAAATCACCTTTATTCAGACCATATTGGTAAATTCTAACACCGGGTTTCACCTCCGGCTTCATCTGCAATCCGTGATGAATAATTAAAGCACCACCTTCTTGAATCAGCGTTGTATAATATCGAAAACTATCCAAATAAGCTTCTTCTGTTCCATAAATATCCAAGTGATCGGGGTCTGTAGAGGTGATAACACTCATCCATGGACGAAGCCAATGAAAAGAACGATCAAACTCATCGGCTTCTATAACGACATAATCGCTATGATCGCTCAAAATGTAATTGGTTCCATAGTTTTTGGATATACCCCCAAGAAAAGCGTTACAGTCTAAATGGCTTTGGTGCATGATATGCGCACACATGGCCGAAGTTGTTGTTTTACCATGTGTACCGGCAAAACAGAGCCCTTTATGCGTGCAGGTAAGTGTGCCTAACACTTGTGCACGTTTTTCTATTTCAAAGCCATTGGCCCGAAAGAAAGCCAGCTCTTGATGACTTTCAGGTATGGCAGGTGTATATATTACCAAACACGAGCGAGGGTCTTTGCAAACATATGGGATTTCGGTTACACTCTCTTCATAGTGAAGAAGCATACCTTCTTTTTCTAATTGTTGTGTTAACTCTGATGGCGTTTTATCATAACCCGCCACCACAAGTCCTTTCTTGATAAAATATCGGGCGATAGCACTCATGCCAATACCACCTGCCCCGATAAAATATACAGCTTTTATATCTTTTGGTTTCATTATTTTGAGTCTCCTGTTTAATCTATTTTGCCAGCCTGATTACTTCCTCTGCAATAGCATTAGCAGAGTCTTTTAATCCAAGTTTCAATATCTGTTGGCTTAAGTTTTTTAAGCACTCTTCATTATTTACGGTATCAATGGCAGTGCGGAGAAGTGTTTGAGGAGCGTCCGAATCTCTGACAAGGATAGCAGCTTTTTTCTCTACCAAAGCCATTGCATTTTTTGTTTGATGGTCTTCTGCTACATTCGGACTGGGAATTAAGATAACCGGTTTACCGATAAGGCAAAACTCGGAGATACTGCTTGCCCCCGCTCTACTGACCACAAGGTCGGCTGCCCGATAAGCAAGTCCCATATCATTGATAAAATCCATTACTTGAAGCATCGGTAGTTCACCGTAAGCCTTTAAACGCTCAACGATCTCCGAATGATAGATTTTTCCTGTCTGCCAAATCAATTGCACATTACCCTCTTTGATTAAGTCGAGGTGTTGCCATACGCTTTCATTGATTGTTTTTGCGCCCAGACTACCCCCCACCAGTAGAATGGTTTTCTTGTTCGGGTCGAGCCCAAAGGTTTTCAGGGCGTCTTCACGAGTATGCTCTGTCTCAATTAATGCCTGCCTAACAGGATTTCCTGTCTTAATGATTTTATTCGCAGGAAAAAAGCGCTCCATCCCATCGTACGCGACACAGATTTTTGCAGCCTTCTTCGCTAACAGTTTATTAGTAACACCGGCATACGAGTTTTGTTCTTGTATTAAGCAGGGAATACCCATACCGGCGCATATATTTAAGGTTGGACCGCTTGCGTAGCCGCCAACCCCCACCGCAACCATCGGTTGAAATGCCTTGATAATTTTCTTGGCTATGCGCTGGCTCTTCCAAATTTTATAAAGCACAGCGATATTTTTCAGCAGATGCTTTCGATCGAAGCCACAGATAGGTAATCCTTTAATTTCATAACCAGCAGCAGGAACACGTTGCATCTCCATCCGTCCCAATGCGCCAACAAACAAAATCTTCGCCTCTGGATGTTGGTTTTTTATCGCATTGGCAATGGCGATGGCCGGAAAAATATGCCCCCGGTTCCACCCCCACTGATGATAATTCTTAATTCCCTATCCATACTTTTTTATTATGATGTCTCGACCTTTTTACAAACTTTCGGAATAAAGCTTGCTATATTCCTCTTTTGCCTTTATTCTTTATACCGACAATTCTATGCAAAAATACTTATTTTTTTCGTGTTTTTGTTGCCGAAAGCTGCTTTTTTATTCTTTTACATTCGGTGAGAGTTCCTATTGGAGGCTTTTTAATAAAAAAACACCTCAGCAAGAGTCATTCCGAAAGAAAAAATAAAAAGAGGAGATAGCGTAAAGAAGAAACAGGGGCTTACGCACAAATGAGATAACTGCACCTCCCAATCTACGTATTTTATGCGTTAAGCTGTAGCAGAATTTACCATCAGTTGTTCCTTATCCGACTGCAGCTTCTTTGCCGAGCGACTGATACTGAGTATCGCCCCAACATAAACGCAGTTGATAATTGTAGAAGTACCTCCCTTACTTATCAGCGGAAGGGGCTGACCAGTAACTGGAACCAATCCGACAGCAACGCACATATTGAAAAGGGCTTGCGTAACGAGAAGAAGCGCCAACCCCATAGCTAAAAATGCAGGAAAGTTATTTTCACAACGATTAGCGATAATACCCGCACGAAACAGTAAGATGATGTAGAGCATGGCAACGAATACCGCGCCAAAAATACCCGTTTCTTCTATAATAACGGCATAGATAAAGTCGGAAAAGGCCTGCGAAAGAAAGTCGCGTTCAACAGAATTACCCGGTCCGCGCCCGATAATATTGGAAGAAGCAATGGCAATATTGGCATGACCTACCTGAGCATCTTTATCCAAATCGAACTTCTCAGGCGGAACTTCTTCATGCTTTGCAAACTTATATATACGCGATTTCCATGTATCGGCCCTATGAAAAATCTTATCCAGCGTTCCTTTCTCGGCTTTTTTCTCTTCAACCTGTTCAGTAAGCATACGGTTGGAAGTATCGGGTTGGGGGGCGTGACCCACGAGCAGTACAAACGAAAGCATAAGCACCACACCTATAACAACCACACCCAAGAGTTTCCCCAACTGCCGGGCAGGCACTCTGCCTAGTATCATCATCAGATAGATAACGATACATAAGAGCATGGCCGTTGATAGATTTTCGACCATAATGAGCGGAACGATAAACAAACTGGCTATCAAAATATACTTAAAAGCGTTTTTATCGGCTCCTTTCTCTGTTTGCATCACGCTGAGAATTTGTGCTACAATCAGCACCATTGTACCTTTACCAATTTCTGAGGGTTGAAACTGTATGCCCAGAAAGCTGATCCATCGCTGCGCACCATTGGTAGATTGGCCGGCAAAAAATACCCATATCAGGGTTATCATCGACAGGGGAAGCAAAAAAGGGATAAGAATTCTGAAATAGCGACACTGAATATTGGTGGTGACCAACATCAGAACGATACCGAGAATTAGAATACCGACATGTTTGATGATGGGTGAAAAATAGCTACCGCCTTTGTAAGTAAGTGCCGAAGAGGCCGAGAAAACCTCTATTGCACTAATGATACAAAGGAAGAAAAAGACGAGCATATCACCCTGTCGCCCTTAAAGATGTTGCCTAAGATTTTATTGACTGCCATATCTTGTGTTAAGTTTTATAACTGTGCATACATTCCGAATAATAAAGGTGCAGTACACTTTTGTTGATGGATGTTGTACAACCTTGTTTGTAGGTTTTAAACACCCTTGTACGAACAAGCGGATCTTTTTAGTTGGTTGCTTCTTGCAAAACCACTCATTGTTAAAGGTTTCTTACCTGCTCTTTAAACTGCTCTCCTCTATCTTCCATATTCTTGAAGAGGTCAAAGCTGGCACAACACGGACTGAGTAATACCGTATAGCCGGGCTTAGCCATCCGGGTGCAGGCTTTTACACAATCGGGCATATTATGGGTTTCTTCAACAGGGATACCCAAATTGTCAAAATTATCATGCAGCTTTTTATTGTCAGCCCCGAGATATACCAGTCCCACGCACTTCTCTTTCACCAATTGTTTTATCGACGTATAGTCGTTACCTTTATCTTGACCGCCAATAATCAATATGGTGGGTGTCTTCATGCTCTCCAACGCATACCAGCAGGCGTCTACATTAGTGGCCTTAGAGTCGTTGATGTATTGCACGCCACCCACTTTAAGCACTTTTTCGAGCCGGTGCTCTACGCCGGGAAAATCGCTAAGACTCTTTCTGATAACCTCTTTCTTTATGCCCGCAATGTTTGTGGCAATTCCTGCTGCCAGCGAGTTATAAATATTATGCTTACCGGTAAGACTCAACGATTCTTGTTCCATGTTAAAGGGCGTAGGCTTTTCTATCTTATACTGTCCTTCTTCGATATAGGCGATGCTTCCTTTCTCTTTCAATTCAGAGAAGGGGAACTGAAAGGCGTTGATATTATATTTTTTCAGCTCGTTCTTAATGATGGGGTCGTCATTCCAAAAAATAAAGCTATCGGCGGCAGTTTGGTTTTGTAAAATACGCATTTTGGAATCTACGTAGTTTTGCATACAATGGTCGTACCGATCAAGATGATCGGGCGTGATGTTGAGCAAAATGGCAATATTAGCGCGAAAATCGTACATATCGTCCAATTGAAAACTGCTCAGCTCTATAACATAATATTCATGCGGGTCTTCAGCCACTTGCAAAGCCAAACTCCTTCCGATATTTCCCGCCAATCCTACATCATATCCCGCCGCCTTAAAGATATGATATATCAACGAGGTGGTGGTAGTTTTGCCATTGCTCCCGGTGATGCACACCATTTTTGCGTGGGTGTATCTGCCGGCAAACTCAATCTCGCTGATGATGTGAATACCTTTCTTGATGGCTTTCTGCACCATTGGCGCTTCTTTAGGGATACCCGGACTCTTGATAATCTCGTCGGCATTAAGTATCTTTTCTTCCGAATGTTGCCCCTCTTCCCATTCAATTTGGCGTTCATCGAGCATCGCCTTATACTTGTCTTTGATGACCGACATATCCGATACAAACACCTCAAAGCCCTGCTTTTTGGCCAATGCGGCAGCACCTACTCCGCTTTCGGCTGCTCCTAAAATAACTATTCTTTTCATCATTATCTTATTTTCAATGTGATGATGGTTAGTGCGGCAAGGATAATGGTTATTATCCAAAACCGTATTGTTATCTTCGACTCGTGCACGGTGCCCTTCGATTTCTTGAAAACATACGTGCATTCAGGGTCTAACTGATGGTCTTGCGTGCGAAAGTTATCATGTATAGGAGTGCGTTTAAAGATACGCTGTTTTATTCCGCGACGCTTTCCCATCTTGTAATACCACACCTGAAGGATGACACTAAGACTCTCAACAAAGAATATTCCGCATAAAATCGGTAACAGTAACTCTTTATGAATGATAATGGCTCCTACGGCAATAATTCCACCAATGGTTAACGAGCCGGTATCGCCCATGAATACTTGGGCCGGATAAGCATTGTACCAAAGAAATCCTATTAATGCACCGATAAAGGCACAGAAGAATACAACCAACTCTTGCGAACCGGGAATATACATAATATTGAGGTAAGAGGCAAACTCGATGTGCGAACTTACGTAGGCCAAAATACCCAGTACTACGCCTATAATGGCCGAATTACCCGCACACATTCCGTCCATTCCGTCATTAAGATTTGCTCCGTTTGAAACCGCCGTTACAACAATAATGGTCATGATAACAAACAAAATCCATCCGGCTGCAGTTTTATATTTACCCATAAAAGCGGTAATATGCGAATAATCCAAGTTATGTCCTTTAACAAAGGGGATGGTTGTCTTCAACGATTTACGTGCTTCGGTTCGGTGTTTTACCACCATTTCGGTTCCGTTCTGGTGTTCAACGGCCAAGTTTTCATTGATTTTTACATCGGGTGAGGCCCAAAGCACCAACCCAACAATCAGTCCGATGCCTACTTGTCCTACAATTTTATACTTTCCTTTCAGTCCTTCTTTGTTATGGCGAAATATCTTTATGAAGTCATCCATTCCTCCAAGGAAGCCCAACCATACCGTCGTAATAACCATTAATATTAAATAGGTGTTACGCAAACGCCCCAACAACAGCACCGGAATCAATATGGCAACAATAATAATGACACCTCCCATCGACGGGACACCTATCTTATTTACCCCAAAGGGGTCGATGGCGACATCACGTTGCACTTCGGTAATCTGCTTGCTTTTAAGATATTTGATAAATTTCTCACCAAACCAAGCTGATATAACCAGTGAAAAAATCATAGCCAATAACGACCTGAATGAGATATATCCCCATATATGAGCACCCGATATGCCGTATTGCTCAAGAAATCTGAAAAGATAGTATAACATAATTACTTAATTCATAATTCACAATCCACAACTCATTATTCACGGTTGGAGTAGCTTTCCCTTTTGTCATCCACAAAAAATGTATTGATATAGGAAGTGTAACCCCAACTGTGAATCATCAATTATGCATTATAAATTGGTTAACAATTTCTTTATCATCAAAATGATGCTTCACACCTTTTATTTCTTGATAATCCTCATGACCCTTGCCTGCTATGAGGATAACATCTCCCTTCTGTGCCATCATGCAAGCGGTGCGTATGGCTTCTTTCCGATCAACAATGCTGATTACCTTTTTCATTTGCTGTGCATTCAGACCTGCCAGCATATCATTGATAATATCCTGCGGGTCTTCAAAACGCGGATTATCGCTTGTAATAATCACTTTATCGCTCTGTTTCACAGCTTCTTGCGCCATTAAAGGTCGCTTGCCTTTATCTCGATTACCACCGGCACCACACACCGTGATAACCTGCCCCTTTCCATTCAACACCTCATGAATGGCATTCAATACATTCTCCAAAGCATCAGGGGTATGGGCATAATCGATAACGGCTGTATAGCCTCCGGCGACCGAATGGGTTCCAATCGTCCGTTTACGCTCTGCAAGGTGCTCATCACAAGCAAAATATCTTCTGTTTTCTTTCCCAACATTCTTGCTGTACTGTACACAGCCAGTAGGTTACTGACATTAAACTTACCTATAAACTGTACACCAATCTCATTGCCATCGATTTCAAGATACATTCCTTCAAAATGACACTCCAAAATTTTTGCCCTGAAATCAGCCATTACACGTGTAGAATAGGTCTTAATCGTAGCCTTTGTATTCTGCACCATCACCATTCCGTTCTTGTCATCGGCGTTGGTGATGGCAAAAGCTGTTTTCGGCAATCCATCAAAAAAAGCTTTCTTGGCATCTCGATAGTTTTCAAAGGTCTTATGATAATCCAGATGGTCGCGGGTTAGATTGGTAAAGATACCTCCTGTGAACGTTAATCCACCAATACGTTTTTGGGCAATAGCGTGCGAACTACATTCCATAAAAACATATTTACAACCAGCTTCTACCATCCGATGAAGCAAAAAGTTCAGTTCAACGGGGTCCGGAGTTGTATGGTCAGCGGGTATCTCTTCGTCTTCAATATAATTGCATACGGTCGAAATCAATCCGCATTTGTAACCAAACTTCCGAAACATATTATATAATAAAGTGGCGATAGTGGTCTTACCATTGGTTCCTGTTACGCCAACCAACTTCAGTTTTTTCGACGGGTCACCATAAAACTGCGTTGCAACTTTACCCACAGCGTCTTCGGTAGATGTCACCTGAATATAAGTAACACCGTCAACTGGATTTTGGGGTATCTCTTCACATAACACAGATCGTGCTCCCAACTCGATGGCTTTATCAATAAATTGATGGCCATCCATCTGTGTTCCTTTCATTGCAATAAAGAGATTACCCTCTTTAACACGTCGCGAATCAATGTTTACCCCCGTCACTTCGATCTCGACATTGCCGATGATGTGAAGCGGTTTTACGTTTTTTAGAATGTTGCTCAGTATCATTGTCTTTCTATTTTATTCTAACACAATCTCACATACCATGTTTTTTTTCAATGTTTTACCCGGCTCTATGCTTTGCGTTACCACTTTTCCCCGACCCTTAATGCGGGTATGTATGCCTCTACTCTCAAGTATAAAGATGGCATCGCGGGCCCCCATGCCAATTACATTGGGCATTTGCGAGCGTATAAACTGCTTAGTTCGTTTTAAAATAACCGTTTTCCCATTTAGCCGTTCAGCTTTTCCCCATATCGGATTCTTCGTGGCATAGGAACCATTCCATTCGCTTCGGGTACTCACACCAAGTTGCCTGAGCACATAATCGGCAGCAATGATATTCCCGTTTTTGACTTCAGGACTGAGAATACCTGATGAGTCTCGGGCGTCTCTGATATCTAACTTCAAACTTTGCGCCATTATTCCTTCGGCTATATCGTGGAATACAGGACCACACATACTGCCTCCGGAGGCGGGCAAACCTGATTTCTGAATACACACAATACAACTGTATCGAGGTGCATCCGCAGGGAAATAACCGGCAAAACTTAACAAGTAGTCCATCTTTCCTGATTTATAGCCGACAACACCTTTCGACATTTGGGCGGTACCAGTTTTTCCCGCAACTTTAAACGAAGACGAACCGGCTTTCTTACCAAGTCCCTGACTAACCACATGTTCAAGTATTGTCTGTATTTCTTTCAGGGTTTTGGGCTTGCAAATCTGTTCATAGCCCTTCATCGCTTCAGGTGGAAACTCCACCAAAGTCTGACCACCACGCACTACTTTCTGCACAAAACGCGGGCGCATCATACAACCATTGTTGGCAATGGCGTTATAAAAAGCCAAAGTTGAGATGGGGGGTATCTGTGTTTCATACCCGATACTCATCCACGGAAGTGCTGTATTTGTCCAGTTTACCCATCGTCCGTTAGGGGCTTTTTTAGGCATTCTGATTCGTGCGTGCGCATAACCCACAAGCGGAATTTGAAAATCCAATGCCAAACCGGTACGATAAATGCCACGTACAAACTTCTCCGGATCCTTGTGATAAAAATGATCGATGATACGACTGACACCGATATTCGAACTCACTTCCAACGAACGGGATAGTGAGATGGTGCCATAGCCTCCCCTTCGCCAATTATGATCCTTCATCTCTTTACCGTACATCGGCCACGAACCACCACCGGTTTCTACCAGATAGCTGGTATCTACCACACCATCATCTAAGGCCGTCATAATTGATGCCACTTTAAACACAGAGCCCGGTTCAAGCAAATCGCTCACAGCATGATTTTTTATCTCACGATATTTACCATCAATACATTTCTCCATGTTTACGATGGCTTTCACATCACCTGTCGAAACTTCCATTACAATGGCAATCCCCACATTGCCGTTTAACTCTTTCAGCTGGTTAAGGATAGAACGTTCAGCCAAGTCTTGTATATTTACATCAATGGTGGTAACGATGTCCGCGCCATCAATAGGAGGCGTGTCCATGATGTCAAGAAACCTGTTGAGCACCTTTCGACGATGAATAATACCGTTACTACCGCGCAAAATAGAATCGTAAGACAATTCCAATCCGCAACGCGCGGTATCTTTTGCACCGAACAAATCGCCTACCGTACGACCTGCCAGCGAACCGTAAGGGCGCTGACGGGCATTAAACTCCTCAGTATGGAAACCGCTTTTATATTTTGTAAGGTTGAAAACGGGTAACTGTTTTACCTCCGAATAGATGGTATAATCTACCCGTTTGGGCCATATTGCCCAATGTCGGTTCCGCTTTCGTCGTCCTTCTTCCAAATGTCTTCTGAACGATTTGGACGATTTTGCGGGGAATATCGTATGCAGTCCGTCGCAAATAGAGTCGAGTTTTTCCTGCCATAACGAGTCGTTTTTTGCTTCGTGTAAGGCGTTAAAGTCCATATAAAGTTTAAATTCGGGCAACGATGAGGCCATCAATTGCTCGTCGCAGCTTAAAATGTTACCTCTCATAGGCTTCACACTCACACTATCGCGTTTCTGTCTGTCGGCCACCTGCATCCAATAGTCGCGTTTTATGGTCATCACATACAACATTTTTGCGATGACTCCCAAAGCAACCAACGTCATCAAAATTGCGATGACATTATAGCGCAGTATGATTTTTTTATTATCGAATTTGCTCATTCTTCAGGAACATTAACCATATAGGGTGGTTGATCGGACATACGAATAGTGGTATCTTTACTGTTTCGGAGCAGTTGCAACACATGACTTTCCCGACTTCTTTCGGTTATCTGACTGTTGCTTGATAACGATTTGTACTTGACATCCTGTAATTCTTTTGTCAGCCGGTCGATTTTTATAAGTGCATTTTGACAGCTATACCGATTGGAAATATAGACAAACAGAAAGAAGGTTATTAGTAGAAAGAGCCATAACTGTTTACGAATGGTGGTTGTATTAAGAATATCGCCACCCAGAATTTTTCGTAATGTCAAGGCCGTTGACATCGGTGCTTCTCCCTCCACCGCCTGCTCTTGAATTACTTCTTTCAAAGAGGGCATTTCATCGGTGTTGTTCGATTCTGTTGCCTCTTCCCTTTTATTGGTCCCTTCAGGCTCTTTCCGCCCATTATCGATAATCTTTTGTATCGATTCTTCCGTCTCTATTCTCTTTTTTTCAGCCATAGCCAGCAACGTTTCCTTAACATCTTCGGTGTCGCGGGGCGTTTCTATCGTGAACCTATAGTTCTCGTTGGGGTCTTGATTGTGGGCTTTCATTTCTTCTCTGCTATTCTAAGTTTTGCACTTCTGCTGCGCGGGTTACGCTCTTCTTCTTCCTTTGAGGGTGTTATCACCTTATTGTTAATCGAAATAAAAGGTGTTTCTATGCGCCCGAAAAAGTCTTGTTGCACTTGGCCCTCTACATTTCCTGCCTTCATAAAGTTTTTTACCATTCGGTCTTCCAAGCTGTGATAGGTGATAACCGATAGTCTTCCGCCCGGCTTTAATAGCGCCGTAGCACTCGCCAACATCTCTTTTAACGCCTCCATTTCACGGTTTACCTCTATACGCAAAGCTTGAAACAGTTTGGCTCTATCTTTTTTCTCGCGTTCGCGTTTAAACAATGGCTCTGTAACTGTTAAAAAGTCGCCGGTGGTCAGGATGGTCTTTTGTGTGCGTGCCTTTACCAATAACGAGGCAATTTTTCTCGAATTTTTTAATTCTCCGTAAAGAAAAAACAGATGAGCCAACTGTTCTTCATCATATGTATTAATGATTTCGGCAGCTGTTTTACCTGCACGTCTGTTCATTCGCATATCCAACGGGGCATCAAACCGAAACGAAAAACCACGTGTTTCATCATCAAAATGATGCGACGAAACGCCTAAATCTGCTAACAAACCATCAATTTGTTCTACCTCGTAATACCGCATCCAGTTTTTTAAATATCTGAAGTTAGACCGGATAAACGTAAATCTGGGGTCTTCATCGAGCACCCGACCCGACGTATCTGTAACGCTAAGGATATTCGTTTCGGCGTCTGCATCTTGATCAAAACTGAACAGCCGTGCCGTTTCATCCATCTGTTCGAGAATTTTGCGCGTGTGTCCACCCCCCCCGAAGGTAACATCTACGTACACGCCTCCGGGTGAAATATTCAGTCCTGCAATGCTTTCGTCAAGCAATACAGGCACATGATAGGTTTCAGCCGTTTTAATTTTCTCCTCGTTCATCTTTGTTTCCGGTTGTTCGCATCACCTCTTCGATAGCCTTACCAAACTGGTCGGCCTCCATAAAGGGCCTGCGTGTGTGTGCCTCACTCCATATTTCGATGGTGTCGCCCATGCCAATAAACTTGATGCATTGCTGTATTTCGGCCATTTGCAAATAACGTTTGGGAATAAGAAACCGCCCGTTACCGTCGAGCGATAACAGTTCGACATCCGATACAAATTGTCTGAAAAGCTGCTGATGACCGGCATCCCAACGAGACAAACGAGAACGCAACACATCCATTTGTTCGTTCCACACCGACTCGGGATACAGCACCAAACAGGTCTGAAACAGGTCTTTACACAGCACAATATTTTCTTCTGCCGATGCCTGTAACACCTTTCGGAAAACGGCGGGCAGAAAAACCCTTCCCTTTGCGTCGGTCTTCGCCTCAATGCTACCTAAAAAACGCATACGTACATATTAATATGGAATTCCAAGTACAAAGTTATACATTTCTCCCCACACTTCCCCACATTTCTCCATAAAATACGTTTTTGTTTGTTACAGACGCTTTTTTACTGCCTGCAAACTTAAAGATAAAACCGCTTACAAGCAGCTAAAACTCCCCTACCTCTTTCGTTTTAAAATACGGGGATACACGCGTTCAGGATAAGAAACAACGATTATGCAACTACCGCGTAGCGGTAGTTGGCATAATCGTTCCTCATTACGTTGAAACCTTGCACAAAAGGTGTTGCACCTTATCCCGAACTGGTAAGTATTTCTTGAGAGTTGTTCTCACTTACACAATCCAAAGCCACACTATATTATGGATTCATACAATAAACTATACGCAACAACGTATTAATAGAGTAGAAAAGTTGCTTATGGTGAGCCTCGATTTATTAGCGAGAAAGTAAAAAAGCCTTTGCCAAGAAGTAAACGTGTTAGCTTGTTAACTCGTCTACCCGCAAGATTGTCAACTTGCCAACGAACATAACATTCAGTAATCATGACAGACAAAAGTTTGAACAATCGCATTAGTTGGAAGCGCATATTGCTGTTTTTTATCATAGCAACGGCAATATCAAACCTGTTTCGGCTTGACGTTTTCAACATCGCTCCCACGATGCAAAAGCTGCCCGCGGGGTCTTTCATACTGTCATACACGTTGCTCAATGCCAGCGGCGTGCTTTTGGGAGCATTTCTCGTTCTTCCCCGTTTGAGAAAAGAGCGTAAGGTAGAGATGTCGCTCTTCGGCACTTCCAAATTCAAATCTCTGCTGATGAGCGCCATCCCCATCGTGCTGCTTACCGCTATTGGCGTTGAAAACACATATAACATGGAGCCCCACACGTTTGCTTTTGTGGCCATTATCACCACCACACTCTACTGCATCGAGGAAGAATATGGGTGGCGAGGCTATCTGCAAGAAGAATTGAATGGCCTTAAACCTTGGAAGAAATATGCCCTTATCGGATTGATGTGGTATGTGTGGCACTTGTCGTTCATATTCGATAAGGCCATAGGCAGCAACCTTCTATTCTTGGCTCTCCTTATTTTTGGCAGCTGGGGAATAGGCAAAGTTGCCGAAACCACCCATTCGGTGTTGGCCTCCGCCTGCTTCCATCTCATCGTTCAGATAATGATGCTCAATTCGTTGTTCAGAGACAGCCCCAACGCAACAACCAAAGCAATTGTATTTGTGGTATGCGTTGGTGCGTGGTTCATGATATTTAACAAATGGATAAAAATAAAAAGCACAAACAACTAGACAACCAAAACACATGGGGATAAAACCAACGGTTTAGTATAAAATAACCTTTGTCATACCTATTTCAACGCCTCTTAAACACAAGAACTTATGTTATCAGAAAAAATCCAAACATTTTGTAAAGACAAAGGATGGTGGTACGACGACCATCGTTGCGTAAAGCACGCGAACGAAAGATACCTAAAACAGGTTATACCTTTACTTGGGCGGGGATTACATAAGGCATTAATTACCAACATTATGCTATGATTTTTCTCGAAATTAAGTTGTAACTTTGCAACAAATAGGAGGATATTTTAGTGCCCAATAACAGATTATATAAGATGCAGCTGCTGTCGAAAGTAAAATCACTGTTTGCCAAACACGATAAAAGACAGGAGAAAGAACTGCAAGAAGACTTCTTAAAGGCGATATACGAACAGGGTGGAAGTATATCGACCGATGAAGCCAAGCGGTCTGCCAAAACGTTACACACCAACAACGAGGGTATTTCGGCCATTGTGGGCGCATTGGCTTTACAGGGCGAAATTACTATCGGCGAACAGCTCAAACTAACTGAAAAGGGGCGAACACATGCTCTGAAACTCATTCGTGCACACCGTATTTACGAGCAATATTTGGCTGAACATTCGGGATATGCACCACCCGAATGGCACGAAAGGCACATCGCATGGAGCATCGCATTAGCGACGCCGAGCAAGAACGCATTGCATCGTTGCTGGGTAACCCGCTTTTCGACCCTCATGGCGACCCCATTCCGACACATTCACTGGAAATAGCGGGCAAAGAGAAGCACAGACAGCCATAACAACGATGTCGTGGTGGCGTATCACACACGTAGAAGACGACGATAAAAGACTCTTTATTGAGATTGCGGATAAAGGGCTAACCAAAGATTCGGTTATTTTTATTACCTATATTGACAACCTTTCGGTGAAGTTTCGCTATGAGGGCGAACACTTTACGTTGCCCATCGCAGCATTAGAGGCTATCAATATGGAACCCGTTGACGATAAAGACCCTGCAATTGAGGCCGGGCGTGACGTGTATCGGTTGATACATCTTGAGCCGGGAAAAACGGTTCAGATTGTTGGTTTGTCGCCTTCGTGCCGCGGAGCATTGCGCCGACGGCTCTTGGATTTAGGTTTTGTAAAGGGCAGCAACGTAAGTATCGACATGCCCAGTCCGATGGGTAACCCCATCGCTTATATCGTTCGAGGTACCGCCATCGCATTAAGACACGATCAGGCGGCGTATATTTTGGTTAAAGACACATTATGAACAACGCATCTCATACATCCCCCTGTGCTGCATGCCCCAAGTCTGCGTTTCACCAACTGGAACGTCGTGGCACACAAGCCGACAACGAACGCTACGTTATTGCATTGGCCGGAAACCCCAATACAGGTAAAAGCACGGTGTTTAATGCCCTTACCGGACTGAAACAACATACGGGAAACTGGCCCGGAAAAACTGTTGGTAAGGCCGAAGGATACTTTAATTATCAAGGCGAAACATACAGAATTGTCGATCTTCCGGGCACTTATTCGCTCTCATCTACATCTGAAGATGAGGAGATAGCACGCGATTTTATTCTCTTCGGACAGCCGGACGTTACTGTGATGGTAGCCGATGCCACCCGTTTAGAGCGTAATATGAACCTCATTCTGCAGGTTCTACAAATCACCGACAAAGCAGTGCTGTGCGTTAACCTGCTCGACGAGGCGCAACGCAACAATATCAACATTAACCTCAATGCACTTTCGCGCCGACTGGGCATACCGGTAGTGGGTGCATCGGCGCGTTCGGGGCGAGGTATTGACGAGCTATTGGGAATGATTCGCGAAGTGGTAACAGGCGAATACATCTGTCGGCCGCATCGCACAACACGTCTGCCAGCAGGCACTGCACAAAAAATCAAAACGCTGACCGATAACATTAAGCAAGTACATCCCCAAATATCGAATGCCGAATGGATTGCTTTCAGACTGATAGAGGGCGATACCGGTGTACAGGAACGCTTTGGCAACCCTGAGCTGAACGCCCTTGCAGAAAGTATTTTGTTGCAAATAGGCAGCAATTTTCACGACCAATGGATGGAGGATATTTATGCACAGGCTGAAGAAATATGTCGCGAGGTGGTGCAACAAGGCAACAAACGCGGGCGGTTGCCGCTCGATGTGAAGCTCGATCGCATCCTTACACATCGTTTCTGGGGCTTTCCCATTATGGTGGCATTGCTCTGTGGCGTGTTCTGGCTTACCATTATAGGTTCTAATTATCCTTCCGATTGGCTTAATCAACTGCTCGTAGGCGTGCTTCATCCAGCACTGCGCGAGGGCTTTGTAAGCCTTCATGCCCCCGAATGGCTCACCGGACTGCTGGTCGATGGCGTTTATCTATCTACGGCTTGGGTGGTTTCGGTGATGCTTCCACCGATGGCTATCTTCTTCCCTCTTTTCACTTTGCTCGAAGATTTCGGGTATTTGCCGCGCGTTGCGTTTAATTTGGACGAACTGTTTCGGCGTGCCGGGGCACACGGCAAGCAAGCACTGACCATGAGCATGGGCTTTGGATGTAATGCGGCAGGGGTGGTTTCCACCCGTATTATAGATAGTACGCGCGAACGATTAATTGCTATTATCACCAACAACTTTTCACTTTGTAACGGTCGTTGGCCAACACAAATACTCTTAGCAACACTTTTTATCGGTGCGGCAGTGCCTTCGCAATACAGCAGTATCGTATCGTTGGCGGCGGTGATGACGGTTGTGTTGATGGGCGTGGCTTTTATGTTTGGTAGTTCGTGGATGCTTTCGCGCACCGTTTTGCGCGGTGAAGTGTCGACCTTTCACCTTGAATTACCCCCGTATCGCCCACCTCAGGTGTGGCAAACACTATACACCTCGATTATTGATCGTACGCTTATCGTGCTGTGGAGAGCAGTTGTGTTTGCCGCTCCGGCAGGTGCTGTAATATGGCTGTGCAGTAATCTCACCGTAGGCGATGTGAGCATAGCCCAGCATTTCATAACGTGGCTCGACACACCGGGATGGATAATGGGGCTCAACGGAGTGATTTTATTAGCTTATATCTTGCTATTCCGGCCAACGAAATTGTAATACCCACCATATTAATGCTGACAATGCTGGTGCTGGGACAAAGCGACATGGCAGCAGCAGGCGTGTTAATGGAGGGAACAGATACGCAAACAAAGCAGATTTTATTAATGGGGGGCTGGAATTTGCTCACAGCGGTGTGCCTGATGGTGTTTTGTTTGCTGCATCATCCTTGTTCAACCACCATCTATACGATATATAAAGAAACGGGAAGTGTGAAATGGACAACGATAGCTACATTGCTTCCGCTAACGCTCGGCATCATAATGACCACTCTCATTGCCTTTTTCTGGCGGGTAATAACCGGTAGTTAAGAAAGGGAATAAGAACCTATAAAAGTGAAAGGGTGAAGAGGTGAAAAGGTGAAAAGATGCAGCCGCCAGAATAAAAAGTCAAGAAGTAAAAAGATGTAGCCGTTACATCAAGAGGTAAAAGCAAGTAATGCAGCTCACCTCTCCCCTTGCAAAGGGGAGATTGAGAGGGGATACATCCATGTATTTTTTATCCTGTAATTGTGGTATTGGCCATTCTTTCCCTCTTTCGTCCTTTCAGTTTTTTACCTTTAAGTTACTTACAAATTGTTACTTTTTTAACATTCGAGAACACTTCTACTTTTCTTTTTTCGTTACAAATCACTTTCTCCAAATAGCAAAAATTTTTCTTTTATTTGGACAAAGAACAGCTTTCATTTTCCAAAAGTATAGGTTTTGAGTGGTAAAAGCTATGCTTTTGGGTGGTAAAACATCATCTTTTGGAGGCTAAAACCTATGCTTTTGCACCCCTAAAAACACGGTTTTAGGGCGCTTTAAAGGGATAAAAAGAGGGTAAAAGTTGATGATGAATGTGCAATTGGTTCATAATCAATAATATAGCTAATCGCAAAATCCTTGTGTTTTTACGAGTAAAGAATAAGTCAGACGATTTTGTTGACACTCTCACGAAGTACCTTCCGATTTCTTGACAACCTCTAAACTTACAATTTGTAAGCAACCTAAAGGTGACTAAGTGAAAAAGATGAGGGAATAAAAAGATGTAGATACGGCAATTATAGAACAAAATTGGGTAGGTAAATCCCTCTCTTTCTCCCCTTTCCAAGGGGAGAGGTGAGCTGCATTACTTGCTTTTACCTCTTGATGTAACGGCTACATCTTTTTACTCCTTGACTTTTTATTCTGGCGGCTGCATCCTTTCACCCTTTCACTCTTTTACCTTTTCACCCTTTCACCTTTAAATCCGCCCTTTCACCTTTACCTTTTGGGGAGGTTAGGAGGGGATGTAAGAAGCTAAAACCTTTTTACCTATTTCTCTTTCTTCCATCTTTTCGTCCCTATTCTTCCCACGCAACATCTTTACCGGGTTCATCAACGCCATCAAAGAGATACTTTTCGTTGCCCAGAGCTCTTAACTTTAGTACTCTAGCCACTTTCTTTCCATCACCCGGCGAACGCCTGTAAGCAACCTTCCAAGTCATATCCACAGCATTAGGCAAATAGATAACGAGCGTGTTAACCCATTCTGGCGAAAAGCGGGGCGTGGCAAACAGTGGGTTGTTTTTCAGCGTATGGGGCAGCAATTCGTTGGCAAAGGCCTTCGTACAATACTTATTTAATACTTTCTTGATGGCCTTTGGGTTAGGCTTTGTCTGCGCCAACTCGTGGGCATACATGGCGTAAAAGGAGCAGATATCTAAAGGCATAGAATCCGTTTCTCCATCTTCAAGTTCATAATTAATAGAATATTTGCTATCTTTTCCATCAGCCGAGAAAGCTAACAGATAATTGTTAGCATCGTCTGTTTCGGGTGGGCAGCAAGTAACATCAACATAAACGGTTGTTTCGGTAACAAACAAATTACGCCCAAACGAAAGCAACAACAGCTGGTCAGAGTCATCCTCCAATAGTGTTTTATAGCTAATAATGCGGTTTTCGACCACCGTTTGCCCTCCTTTTTTGATATTGATACGTAGCGGATACGTTGCATAGGTATGCCCTTCAGGCTCTATAAAGCTGGTACCATCATAAAATAGGTGTACGTGTATTTCCCAATCGCCAATGATGGTATCGAGCCTTTCGGGTTTGTTATAAAACTGACTGTAATCGGTTTTGTCGAGTGCTGCAATACTGTCGCCCTTTAATATCGCACTGTCGGCAGCTGCATTATTACCCGAATTCTTCTTGCCCGATGAGCAGGCTACTCCCGTTAAGAGCGCAAAAACACATAGAATGTAAAGCGTTTGTTTCATATTTCTAAACAGTTGATTAATGGCTGCAAATATAAAGAAAAAAGAAATGAAAAGTTTTTTTTACGTATATTTGCAGCACTTATGCGATATGTCGACGTCATACTTCCCCTACCTTTAGACGGTCTTTTTACTTACTCCATCTCAGACGAGATGAGCCGGCGGGTATCTTTAGGTATTCGCGTGCTTGTTCCGTTGGGAAAGACGAAGACATATACCGCCGTTGCGGTGCACATTCACGACACCAAACCCAACTTTGAGGTAAAAGCAGTGTTGCAAATACTGGATGCCGACCCCATACTACTACCCCAACAGTTTGCCCTATGGCAATGGATTGCCGACTATTATCTGTCGCCCTTGGGCGATATTTATAAGGCGGCACTGCCCGCAGGACTAAAAGCAGAAGACGGATACAGGCCCAAAACCGAACTATATGTGGAGCTTGGCGAGGCTTACCGTACAGAGCAGACACTACATATCGCCCTCGATATGGTGGCGCGGGCACAGAAACAACAACACACGTTACTAACCTTTTTACAGCTTTCGCATTGGGATAGGGCGGCAGCAGAGGCGTCGCCGAATGATGTAAAAGAAGTGACACGCGAAGAACTGATGAATACCGCCCGTTGCACTTTGGCGGTTATAAAGGCTCTTATTGATCGTAAGATACTTTATACTTACCCCAAAGAGGTGGGTAGGTTGAACGATGGGGTTGCAGAGAGCTGTGATAAGCCCAAGCCGTTGAGCTTTGCACAGCAGGAGGCTTACAACCAAATAACGTTCGGCTTTTTAAAAAAGAACGTTGTTTTGCTGCACGGTGTTACCTCAAGTGGTAAGACAGAGGTGTACATTCATTTGATAGAGAAGGCTTTGCAGGATAAAAAACAGGTGTTATATCTGCTACCCGAGATAGCTTTGACCGTACAGATGATGACCCGTCTGAAGCGTGTTTTCGGTAATCGACTGGGTATTTATCATTCTAAATACAGCGATGCCGAACGGGTGGAGATATGGAAAAAACAGCTTTCTGCCCATCCCTACGACGTTATTTTGGGGGCAAGGAGTGCGGTTTTTCTGCCCTTCCGGCAGCTGGGACTGGTGATTATCGACGAAGAACACGAAACAAGTTTTAAGCAACAAGACCCCTCTCCGCGTTATCATGCACGTTCGGCAGCTATCGTTTTAGCTCAACAATATGGCGCAAAGACCGTGTTGGGCACAGCAACCCCTTCGATGGAAAGCTATTATAATGCCCAAATGGGAAAGTATGGGCTGGTTAGTTTAACATCGCGTTATAAGGATATAGCCCTGCCCCACATAGAGGTGGTAGACGTAAAAGACCTTCGCCGCCGCAAAATGATGAGCGGACCGTTTTCACCAGCATTGCTTTCGGCGGTAAGAACCGCGTTGGAAAGTGGCGAACAGGTTATTCTTTTTCAGAACAGACGCGGCTTTGCACCGATGATTGAATGTAAGGTTTGCGGATGGGTACCCAAATGTTCTAATTGTGATGTATCGCTAACGCTGCATAAAAACACGCATCAACTGACGTGCCATTACTGCGGTTATACCTATACCGTTCCTTCAACGTGTCCTAATTGCGAAAGCAACGAACTGAGAGGAAGGGGATACGCACCGAGAAAATAGAAGATGCGATAGCCGAAATATTTCCCGAAGCCCGCATTGCCCGCATGGATCTGGATACCACCCGCACGAAAAACGCTTACGAAAGATTGATTGGCGACTTCTCTTCGGGGCGCACCAACCTGCTCATTGGTACACAGATGATCAGCAAAGGACTTGATTTCGGCAATGTAAGTGTGGTAGGTATACTCGATGCAGACGCCATGTTGAACTATCCCGACTTTCGTTCTTACGAACAAGCCTTTATGATGATGGCACAAGTAAGCGGTAGAGCGGGGCGCAAAGATAAGCGCGGACGTGTGTTTTTACAAACTACTCATGCCGATTTGCCGGTGATTAAGCAGGTGGTGAGTAACGATTACGAAGGCTTTTACCATGATTTGCTCGACGAACGGCGTGCCTTTCACTATCCCCCTTTTTATCGGTTGGTGTATGTGTATCTTAAACACGGAAAAGAACAGCAGGTAGAAACCGCTGCCTTTGAGATGGGAAGTCGCTTGCGTTATTTCTTTGGCGACCGCGTGCTGGGGCCCGATAAGCCCGCCGTGGCACGTGTAAAAACCATGCATATACGCAAGTTGGTAATAAAATTAGAGAACGGTATAGATATATATAAGGTACGCGCGTGTTTGCGAAAAGCACAAACAGAGATGTCGAAAGATAAACAACATGCTGCGTTACAAATTTTTTACGACGTAGACCCATTGTAAGGAAAGCCCGAAAATAAAACCGAAAGTTGTCTATTTGTGGGAATAGTGCTACCTTTGTAACAACAAATCGATGTAGAAAATAGTCGTTTCGTCGGGCAAAAGACGAAAGCGCAGGTAAGCTTTGGGCTACATTCTCATCAAAACATCATTAAATATTCTTTTCAATGGATGATCTTAAAAAAGACTTTGCAGCTCGATTATTGAAGGTAAAGGCCATCAAACTGCAGCCCAACGATCCTTTTACATGGGCTTCGGGATGGAAATCGCCCTTCTATTGCGATAACAGAAAGACCCTTTCTTATCCGGATTTACGTAGCTATATCAAGCAGGAGCTGGTGCATAATGTGCTGAAGTATTTCCCTGAAGCAGAGGCTGTGGCAGGTGTTGCCACTGGTGCTATTGCGCAAGGGGCACTTGTGGCCGATGCGTTACATCTGCCTTTTGTCTACGTACGCAGCAAACCCAAAGACCACGGATTGGAAAATCTAATCGAAGGAGAACTTCAACCGGGTGCGAAAGTGGTGGTTATAGAAGATCTTATCTCAACCGGTGGCAGCAGTTTGAAAGCAGTAGAAGCCATTAGAAAAAGCGGATGCGAGGTTGTTGGTATGGTAGCATCGTTTACTTACGGTTTTTCGGTGGCGCGCGACGCCTTTGATGCTGCCGGCGTAAAACTGGTAACGCTGACCGACTACGAACATGTAGTGGCGCAGGCACTTGACACTCACTATATCACAACTGCCGATATGGACCTTTTGAATGCATGGCGCAGAAGTCCGGCAGATTGGAAAGGGGGTATATAATAAAAATGGTTAGAAGTATGTAGTAAGTAAAATGCAATATTTTCTCTGCTTACTCCTTGCTATCCCTTTATCTCTTACTTTTAAATTTTTATTATCCCTGTATGAGTACATTTGAAAGCAGTATCAGAACAATACCCTATACGCAAGACCT
The DNA here is from genome assembly GCF_000614205.1 of Hoylesella saccharolytica JCM 17484. Taxonomy (GTDB): domain Bacteria; phylum Bacteroidota; class Bacteroidia; order Bacteroidales; family Bacteroidaceae; genus Prevotella; species Prevotella saccharolytica. The sequence continues at coordinate 79,854 of NZ_BAKN01000006.1, read as the reverse complement.
CGTATATAAAACGCTGAGCAACCCTGCCAATCTGGAACGGATAAAAGATAAAATTCCGGCAGAAGAACAGGGTAAAATATCTTTTGATAACGATACCATCTCGTTTCAGATTCATCCTGTAGGAGAAATCAAACTATGTATCATCGAAAGAGAAGAGCCCAAAACAATTAAGTTTGAGGCGCAACAATCGCCGCTACCTTTTTATTTCTGGATACAGTTATTGCCTGTTACAGAGACGTCTTGTAAACTGAAACTTACACTGAAAGCCGAACTGAACCCATTTATAAAAGGAATGGTGAAGAAGCCGTTGGCTGAAGGAATAGAGAAAATGGCAGATATTTTAGAAGCTATTACATACGAATAAAGAAGCCTATGCCGGGTAAGCTGTGGGATAAAAACATTGAAATAAACAAAGAAATAGAGCGTTTTACGGTGGGACGCGACCGCGAAATGGATCTCTACTTGGCCCCTTACGATGTGTTGGGGTCTATCGCTCACATTACCATGTTAGAGCAGATAGGACTGCTTGAGAAAGAAGAGCTGACGCGATTGACAGCTGAACTGAAAGCGATTTATGCCCGGTGTAAACGCGGAGAATTTGTTATTGAAGATGGTGTAGAGGATGTTCATTCGCAGGTAGAACTGCTGTTGACCCGAAAACTGGGCGACATTGGCAAAAAGATACACAGTGGACGTTCGCGTAACGATCAGGTTTTGCTGGATGTAAAACTGTTTATTCGTCATCGGTTGAAAGGCGTTGTTGAGGCTGTTACCGAACTTTTTGATGCGTTGCAACAAAAAAGCGAAAAGTATAAAGCGGTGCTGATGCCTGGATATACCCATCTGCAAATCGCCATGCCCTCGTCTTTCGGCTTGTGGTTTGGTGCCTATGCCGAGTCGTTGACCGACGATATGCTTTTTTTGCAAGCTGCTTATAAACAAGCCAACCGCAATCCTTTGGGTTCAGCAGCAGGCTATGGAAGTTCGTTTCCTTTAAATCGAACGCTCACCACACGGCTTCTGGGTTTCGATTCGATGACTTATAATGTGGTTTATGCACAGATGGGGCGTGGTAAGACAGAGCGAAACGTGGCTTTTGCACTGGCCTCTGTGGCAGCAACCTTATCCAAACTGGCTTTCGATGCCTGCCTGTTCAATAGTCAGAACTTCTCTTTCGTAAAGCTACCCGACAGCTGTACAACAGGCAGCAGTATTATGCCCCACAAGAAAAATCCCGATGTTTTTGAGCTAATACGCGCCAAAAGCAACAAGCTGCAAGCGCTTCCGGAACAAATTATGCTCGTTATCAACAACCTACCATCAGGTTATTTTCGTGATTTACAAATTATAAAGGAGGTCTTTTTGCCGGCTTTCGATGAGTTGGAAGATTGCCTTCGGATGACTACTTACATCATTCAACGTATGGAAGTCAATGCCCACATTCTCGATAACCCGATGTATGACCCCATCTTTTCTGTGGAAGAGGTGAATCGGCTGGCAGCTAAAGGGGTACCGTTTCGCGATGCTTACAAGCAAGTAGCATTGCAAATAGCACAGGGAACGTATCGGGCCGACAAACAGATACGGCATACACACGAGGGCAGTATCGGAAATTTGTGTAACGAAGAGATCAAGCAGCTGATGCAACAACTGTTGAGTGCGTTTCATTTTGAGCGAATGGAAGCCGCTGAAAAAGCACTTTTAGAATGAAAAAAGTACTGTTTTTTGCTATCATAACCGTTTGTATGCTCACGATTTCGTGTGGTGAAACGGAGCATGAGTTTAGCAACTACCATTGTTATTTCGTTTTTGACAACGGCATACATAATAATGCGGTGGCTGCCGGTGCCATGACGCCCTATTCAAACATCTTTGTTGTTGTGAAAAAGAAAGAACAAATGGTGGGAAACAGCACACTGACCCACTTTTTGTTTACCGAAGCGGGGAGCGGGAAAACACAAACATCAAAAGCCAATGGCGTGGACATGAAACGCACCATTCGCATCGGTCAGAACAACGGTATTATCATCGGATATGGCAATATGAGCGATCCTCCGGTGTTTTATGCCTACGATTTGGAGTGTCCTAACTGTTTCAGTCCCGACACTTGGCCACAAAGAGACTATTATCTCAGTGTGTCTGCCACAGGAATTGCCACTTGCGCCGTTTGCAAACGTCAATACAGTTTGAACCAAGCCGGTATTATTGTTGCCGGCAATGATGGTAAAAAGTTGATTAGATACCGTGCCTCCACCTCTGGTCCTTATGGCATTTTACACGTAAATTGAGGTTGGATGACCGATGAATTGAAAGGTAAATATGCCGTTCAATGCTTAGGTGAGGGCCAAAAAATTGAATAGAACCATGCGAAAACGAATGCCGATAACTTACCAACAGCTTTATCAAATACTCTCGTCTGTGTATGGTGGGGGTGAAGCAAAAGCGATGATACAGCTCGTTATGGAAGTTGGTTTCGGATATTCGTTTGCCGATGTGTTGAGTGGAGGTTTGGAACAGATGTCTGAAGACGATGAAAATCGGCTCGATGAGCTTATCGACAGATTGTTGAAAGGCGAACCTGTGCAATATGTTTTGGGGCAGGCCGACTTCTGCGGACGAACCTTTCGCGTGGCGCCCGGTGTGCTGATACCCCGCCCGGAGACAGAAGAGCTGTGCCAATGGATTATCTCCGACCTCGTCGGCTCATCGACAGCACCTCATTCTTCTTCCTTATCTCTTTCTCCTTCATTCCCATCCCCCCATGTTCTGGATATTGGGACAGGTAGCGGTTGCATCGCCGTTACGCTGGCAAAAGATATTCCCCATGCCCGTGTTACTGCGTGGGATATATCTGAAGAAGCACTTTTGATAGCCCGTGACAATGCTGAACAGTTGGCGGCCGAGGTGCATTTTATAAAGCAAAATGCATTACAGGCACCGTTACATCAGCACTGTTGGGATGTTATTGTAAGCAATCCGCCCTACATTTGTCAAAAAGAAAGTCGACAAATGGATAAGAATGTATTGGAACACGAGCCCCATTCAGCCCTGTTTGTTCCCGATAACGACCCACTGCTGTTTTATGATGCCATTGTTCGTTATGCCCAAACGGCTTTGAAGGAAGGCGGAGCAATGTATTTTGAAATCAATCCGCTGTGGATTGAAGCTCTTCAAATTCTATTGAAAAAAATGGGATGGGAGAGCGTAATCGTGAGAAATGATGCGTTTGGGAAACTTCGAATGGTAAAAGCACAACGATAAAATGGAACACGCTGAAAAACAATTGACCGAACAGGAAGTTCTTGCACGTTTAGCCGCTCTTTGTTCGAGAGCCGAACATTGCACAGGCGAAATGATTGAAAAGATGCGGAGATGGGGGGTTAATGAAGACCAACAAGAACGCATCATCGCCTATCTGGTGTCGCATAAATACGTAGATGACGAGCGATATTGTCGGTTTTTTGTGCGCGACAAGATGCGGTACAACCGCTGGGGACGCCGAAAGATAGAGCAGGCACTATATGTTAAGCGTGTGCCGCGTGATATATATGCCCCCATTTTGGATGAGTTGGAGGTGGACGAATATGTTGAAACGCTGCGTTCTCTACTTGAGAGCAAGCGACGAACCCTCAAAAGTAGTACTGCTTACGAGCGCAATCAGAAATTGATAAAATTTGCTTTGGGTCGTGGTTTTGAAATGGACGTTATCAAAAAGTGTATCAACGATGTCGACGAATACGCCGAGGAATAGTCTTTTAGGTCGTTTGCTCGATCTTATTTCTCCGCGAAGTTGTGCCGTTTGCCATAATCGTTTGAATATCGCGGAGCATGTTTTGTGTGCTCGTTGCAATCTGCATCTGCCTCGTACAGGCTATGCCGACTACCCCTATGACAACGAAATGGCGAAGATTTTTTGGGGACGTATTCCTATTGAACGCTGTGCTGCCCTTATCTATTACGAAAGTGGGGCACAGGTAAGTAATCTTATTTACCGTTTGAAATACGGAAATGAGCCCGAAATTGGCATCGTCTTGGGCGAGATGATGGCTAAAGAGCTTGTTTCGAAAGGCTTTTTTGAGGGGATAGATGTTATAGTTCCTGTTCCATTGGCTCGGAAACGAGAACGCCGACGCGGATATAATCAGAGCGAAAGAATAGCACGTGGCATTGAAAATATCACTCATATACCTGTCGTAACGGATGCTGTTGAACGCGCGATGCAAACAGAAACACAAACTCATAAAAATCGTTGGGAGCGCGCCGACAATGTGTCCGGTGCTTTTCGGCTATGCCAAACGGCTGGCATTCAGCATCAACATTTACTACTTGTAGATGATGTTGTGACCACCGGAATGACAGTAAGTGCATGTGGAGAGGAGCTTAAGCAAGTTCCGGGCGTTACCATCAGTGTGCTTACTTGGGGCAGGACACCCTCCGTTTGAATACTATTACCCGGTCATCACTCCGTTCTATGATTTCTTTTCTTTTCCTTATTTTTAGGTATTGCCTATCAGCGCGTTTTTTTTTATCTTTGCAATCACATTCAAAACGCCACATATTTTATTATACATCAATAAAAACAATTTATGAAGAAATTAGTAATTATTCGCCACGGAGAAAGCGAATGGAATCAGAAAAACCTGTTTACGGGATGGGTTGATGTAGAGCTCTCTGACAAAGGGAGGGCTGAAGCTAAGCGAGCAGGACAATTATTGAAAGAAGCCGGACTTGATTTCGACATCTGTTACACCTCTTATCTGAAGCGTGCCATTAATACCCAGCAGATTGCACTTAAGGAAATGCAACGCGAGTGGCTGCCTGTTGTGAAGTCGTGGCGGTTGAACGAGCGTCATTATGGTGCTCTTTCGGGACTTAATAAGAAAGAAACTGCAGAAAAGTATGGCGATGAGCAGGTGCACATCTGGCGTCGCAGCTTCGATATTCGTCCGCCAAAGATGGAGGAAGATAATGAGTATTCGGCTCGCAAAAATCCCGCTTACCGAAACCTTTCAGTTGAAGATATTCCCATGTGCGAGAGCTTGAAGGATACCATCGCTCGTACGGTACCTTATTTTGAGGTGGAGATCAAACCGCAAATTATGGAGGGCAAGCGCGTATTTATTGCTGCTCACGGTAATTCGTTGCGCTCACTGATTAAATATTTTGAGAACATCTCGGATGAGGAAATCATCAATGTGGAAATTCCTACGGGAACACCGCTCGTTTATGAATTTGATGATGATTTCAAGGTGACGAACAAGTATTATCTGAAATAAATTATTCAACGGTTGTTATTGTTTGAGATAATCGTTGGAAAGGATATTTTACTTGTAATTACATTTCAATAGTTTTGATAGAAGGAGCGGAGCGTTTTCTATAACGCCCCGCTCTTTTCTTTTTCCCAATCTATTTGTATTTTTGCAATCTGGGTTTATGCTTCTGCAGATATGAAACAAAAGATGGCTGCCAAACTTTGTTGTCATGCGCATACTAAACGGAAGATAACCATCAAACTTTATACTCATACGCGTAGAAATGGAAGATATACTACAAAAACAAATCGACGAACGCTATATGGCACGTTGTATACGGCTGGCAACCAATGGTTTTTTGCGGTCCAAACCCAATCCGATGGTGGGCGCAGTGATTGTTTGCGACAATCGCATACTGGCTGAAGGGTATCACGTTCGATTTGGTGAAGGTCACGCGGAGGTGAACGCATTTCGCGCGGTGAAGCCCGAAGACGAACCGTTGTTACCAAGAGCTACACTTTATGTCAACCTTGAACCCTGCTCGCATTACGGCAAAACACCGCCTTGTACCGAACTCATCATCAAGAAGAACATCCGTCGAGTGGTAGTGGGTAGTGTTGATCCATTTGCTGAAGTGCAGGGACGGGGTATCCGTCAACTTCGCGAAGCGGGGATTGATGTTTGTGTCGGAGTGTTGGAAGCTGATTGTCTATTACTCAACCGTCGATTTATGATTTTCCATCAAAAACACCGGCCCTACATCACACTAAAGTGGGCGCAGACAGCCAATCTCTTGATTGACCACCAGTTTTGTGCGTTGGCGATATCTACACCATTTACGCAGATGCTGGTGCATCAGTTGCGGGCTACCCAAGACGCAATTTTAGTGGGAAAAACAACCGACGACCGCGAGCATCCGCAGTTGAATGTGCGACATTGGCACGGCGCCGACCCTTTGCGACTCGTACTGACTCGCAAACAATCCATCGAATCTTTGTTGACCGATCTATACACCCGCAACATTCAAACGCTTTTGGTAGAAGGCGGAGCGAAGACCCATCAGGCATTTATCGATGCGGGACTTTGGGACGAGATACACATTGAAACAGCACCGTTTACGGTGGTTGGCGGAACAGAAGCCCCCCATCTGCCTACGGAAATGCGGCTTATCGACCGGAAAATGTACGATGGAAACACTCTCGACACGTTTATCTCCCCGTTTTTTACTAACTTTGCAGCACCGTAGCAACAAAATCAATGGTTGTTACAGTCTAGCACACAATTTTTCACATTTAAAACAGATGAAATGAAACACTACTTTAACAAATTGTCGGTTCTGCTGCTGTTGGCCAGCCTTTTACCGACGTCGATGCGAGCTCAATTCGCGCGATCCACGTATTTTATGGATAATGTGAGTTTCCGCCAGCAGTTGAACCCCGCCCTCACGCCGCAAACGGGATTCATCAACCTGCCCACCATCGGGTCGTTCAATGCGGCCATCAGTTCCAACTCGGTGGGAATGAAAGATGTGGTCGATATTATTGATAACAGCTCAGATGCTGACTATTTTCGCGATCAGTCGTTCATCAATGCATTGAAGAACAACAACAATATTAATTTGAATGTATCCACCGACATGGTTTCCCTCGGATGGTACAAAGGGAAAGGCTTTTGGACGGTTAATTACGGTCTGAGACTTGATGCCGGCTTCGATATACCGAAAAGTATCTTCCAATTTTTCCACGATGTTCACGGTGCAACCGACCCGATACAATGGTTTGATTTCAATCGCAGCTTTGGCGGCGAGCGATTGAACATTAACGCTTACATGGAGACGGGGTTGGGCTACGCGTACCCATTAAACGACAAACTCACGATCGGGGCAAAAGCAAAAATACTCTTGGGAATTGCTAATCTTCGCTTCACCGTCGACAAATTGAACGTCAGAACTCGAGTAAACGGTGTCGACATTCATCAGGACTGGTCGAAACTCACCAACGAAGACCTCAAGCACATTACCGGAGATGCCTTCGTTGAGGCCGACGCTAAGCTCGAGGCTACGATGAGCGGCTTTGAATTGATAGATGGGAACAATGGCATCGTTTCGAAAATGGAAAGAGGAACTTTTGGTGTGTCGGGCATGGGATTGGGCTTCGACCTTGGTGCTGCTTATAAGCTCACCCCGCAGCTCACCCTCTCCGCAGCTCTGCTCGACTTGGGGTTCATCTCATGGGGCGGCGGAAACTCTTACAGCGCATCGTCAAACACTCGGCGCGACTACCATTTTACTCCGCATAACCTAACCGAAGCCATTGAGTTCCGCGATATGATGGCCAGCGGACAACTTTTCAACTTCGATATGTTGCAAGTAAAGCAAGAAAAGGGAACCGCTCGCACGACGAGCCTCTATACAACGATGGTTTTGGGAGGCGAATACAAGTTGCTCAATGATAAACTTTCGTTGGGACTACTCTCCACCACGAGGTTCTTGCAGCCCTCTACCGTTACCGAGCTCACCCTTTCGTCGGGCTATCAGGTAAGTAAGATGTTGGGCTTCTCGCTGACGTACTCCATGATACAAAGTGGTGGTAAAGGACTTGGACTGGGTATGAAACTCGGTCCGCTGGTTGTTGCCACCGATTATCTATACTTCGGAAACAGCACCCGTTGCGTTAATGCTTTGTTGGGCATTTCGATACCATTGGGCGGACGAAAAAAGAGTTAATCCACCGCACCATTAACCATAAAGTTGGCGAGGATATGGGGCATCATTTCCCCATACATCCTCGCCAACTTTGTTCTTTCTTTCACCCTTTCTTATTCCTCTTCTATCAGATAGAGTTTTGAGGGCCTTGCGACTTGTTTGCCCTCCATTAATTTCAGTTTTTCTCTATCCATTTTTTATTTTCTTTCTATCAGATAGAGTTTCAGAGGGTTCACCGCTCGCTTTCCCTCCATTCATTTTAATTTCCCTCTACCCGTCTTTTATTTCTTTTCCATCAGATAAGATTTTGAAGCTCCATCGTTTATTTGCCATTTAAAAAAGTAGATTTTAGCCGATGAGCTTTAAGAGATAAGCACATTTTTCGGGATTGCCTAGAGTTTTTCCACTGTCGCACGATAATTTTACGCAATCGTGCCATTCCCGCTTTTCGGTGATGCGACATCGTGTTAGTTTTATAACGATATTCATAGGTTTGCAGCCCTCAACATCACAAGTGAGAAAGGTTCCCATGCCGTAACTATCCTGAACCCGACCGTTGACATACTTATGTATCTCGATAGCTCGGTCGATATTCAATCCGTTGCTATAAATCACCTGTTTGGTAGCTGGGTTGATACCTAATTCCTTATATTTCCGAATGATTTTCTCGGTCTGTTCTTCTTCGTTACCGCTGTCCACGCGAAGCCCCGTAAACATCATTGCCATTCTCTTAGATAAATTGTTGAAGAACACTCGGTCGCCGAAACAGTCGTATAGGTACGTGCCGTTGTCCCCATCGTAAACATCGCTGAACTTCTTCATCACGTTGAAGTTGCACTCGAAGATACCACTTACGTTCTCTTCAAACTCGATGAGCTGATGGCTCATTGTGCCGATGGGAGTCAAATCGTATTTCATGGCCAAGTAAACATTACTTGTACCGGTTATTCTACCTATTTGACCCACTTTTTCGCCCACTTTTGCTACTCCATCTGCCGTTTGACCTACATCTAAATTCATTTTTGCCGCCTCATCTGCCATTTCATCGCTAACCGACTTCAACGCCTGAATAACAATTTCATGATGAGCAAAAGAAAGTCTTCTTCTTGTGCCCATATCGCCCAGAACCAATCCATTTTGTAAAATTTTTCGGGTCTTATCAACAGCACGCCCATATTCTTGTTCAGCGTTGTATCTCTGCAAATCGCCCGATAGCTCGTGCATTAGTTCGGAGATAATCGACAGAATGGGCATCTCCCACATAATGGCCGAGAACCATTTCCCTCGGATGGTTATCTCCAATCTTCCATCGTTTTTCTGGCTCACCTGCACTTCGCCCGGCTGAAATTTATAGCCCCGTAAGAAGGTAAAATACCATTGCGGCAGGTAATACATTTTTCGCTGCATAAACTCGATTTCTTCTTCCGAAATCGTTACATTTTGCATCATCTTTATCTGTTCTTCTACCAAAGCTGCAAATCCTTCGGGATACACCGTTTGGTTGCGGTCAAAAAATGTATATTCTACTTCGGCTCTCGGATATTTTTGCAGTACATAATATTGACAACTAAAGGTGTACGCATCATTATCCGTAAAATGTTGAATAATTTGTCTCATCATGAAGTGTTTATAAGGTGACGCAGCAAAGTTAAAAAGAAAATCCGAATAATGCATCGCTATCCAATTACCTTTTTAATCGTCCTTCATCTGATAGCTCCTAAAATAAAAGGCCTTTTCATAATCCTTTATTTGATGAACCTATAAAGTGATAGCTTTTTAAGAGTTATTTATCTGATAGCTTCTAAAATAAAAGATTTTTTCATAACCCTTTATCTGATGGCTCCATAAATTGATATCTTTTTAACGGTTTTTTATCTGATAATTCTTTAAACGAATACTTTTTTAGCATATCTTTTTCTGATAGCTCTTCAAAAAAGTGATTTTTAATAGTCCTTTCATTAACAAATCTATAAAAAGATAGATTTGCGATAAATCTTTAACTGATAATCCTTCAGAAAAGAACCTTTTTTATAACCCTTTATTCGATGGCTTTTTCAACGATTATCTTTTTTATAAGTCTTTATCTGATACCTCTATAAATATGTATTTTTCTAACAGACCTTTATTTAATGATTTTCAAACCATCTCTATTTTTAATAGCTATTTCAGCTATTAACCCCTAAGAAATCAATTTTTTATTAAGCTCACTATATTCTATTTAATAAAATTGTTCTCGTTTATTAAATTGCTCTTATTTAATTTAATAACAAAGTAGATTTTTGTTAAGTAAAATATATTAGACTTAATAAACAAGTAACGATTTATTAATTATACACTATTTGGCTTAATGAAATAAAGTAGTTTTATTAAATAGAATATAGTGAGCTTAATAAAAAAGAGAAAAAATATTTGTCAAATCTTTGGAAAGTAATAAAAAAGATTGTATTTTTGCGAAAAATCAACCGAAAAACTGAACACGCGTAATCAAAATGGAAAGCTATCAAGAGTTGAACTTGAAAGAAAAGAAACAGATTTATCGCAAACGTGTGAAGAACTCTAATTTTTCTCCACAGTTTACGTTCGACGACTTGTTTATCCCACCTTTTACAAAAATGGTGCAGTATAATCGCAACGGTGAACTATTTTATGTTCCATTGTCGCATGATAAACAATCGACGGGTATTCGTATTCTTGACGATTTTAGGAACTTTCTAATGAGCGACACGCGCCAACTTAAAAATTTTTGCAGAAGTCGAGGAATTACCATTGACGAACTATCGGCTACACTGCTCGTTCTGACGGGGATGAATCTGCGTACGCTCACTACGCGCTGGTATCTGCAAACAGCCCTACAACTGCTGCGCTATACAGAGCTTCCGCTGGTGGATGTAGCTGCACTGAGTAAATTGGGCACACCCGTCAACTTGTACTATGCCTGCTTAAAAGAGTTTGGTTGTGCCCCCGGTGTGCTGAGGTATCAGCTGCGCGAAGAGGGCGATGAAGGACGATTTGAGTTGTAACAGAAAAATTAAAACAGATATGAAGACAGGAAAAAAGAGTGGCAAACGCCTTAACAAGAGGCAGTTGACCGAGAAATTGCAAGACTTTTTCAGTGCACAGCCGGGCAAGACCTTTTCGCTGAAAGAGATTTTTAAAAGTTTACGCTTGGTAACTCATCCGATGAAGATGCTGGCTATCGACGTGATGGACGAAATGACGTGGGAGGATTATCTGACAAAAATTTCTGACAGTTCATTCCGACTTAACCAAACAACGCAGGTGCTCGACGGAAGGTTTCTGCGAAAATCTAATGGAAAAAACTCGTTTGTTCCTGATGATGGCTCCGATCAGGTCTTCGTAAGCGAAAGAAATTCGAGGTCGGCGCTAAATGGCGATCGGGTAAGAGTTGAATTGCTGGCTCGGCGCGCGCGCCACATTAAAGAAGCGCGAGTGATTGAGATTCTGCAGCGAGGTAAAGACCAAATTGTGGGCAAACTTCGGGTTGAGCGCGATGTTGCCTTTCTGGTAACGCCCGAAAATCTATATGTGCACGATGTTATTATTCCTAAAAGAAAGCTCAAAGGAGGAAAAACCGGCGATAATGCTGTGGTAAAGATTACTCAGTGGCCTGATACTGATCACAAGAACATAATGGGCGAAGTTGTTGACGTGCTGGGGCCCGGCGGAGACAACGATACGGAAATGAATACGATTCTGGCGCAATACGGACTGCCGTACACTTATCCTCAGGCGGTTGAACAGGCTGCCGAAGCTATATCTGCAGAGATTGATGCGGAGGAAATTGCTCGCCGAGAGGATTTTCGCGATATTTTTACTTGTACAATCGACCCGAAAGATGCAAAAGATTTCGACGACGCATTGTCTATCCGTCGATTGAGTGGAAACTTATGGGAAGTGGGCGTACATATCGCTGATGTAAGTTACTACGTTAGAGAGGGGAGCGTTATCGACAAAGAGGCATGTAAGCGCGCTACAAGTATTTATCTGGTAGACCGCACGATACCTATGCTGCCCGAACGTTTATGTAACTTCATCTGCTCGCTGAGGCCCGACGAGGAGAAACTGGCATACAGCGTGGTGTTTGAGATGGACAAAAATGCTGAAATTCGGCGGTCGCGCATCGTGCACACCGTTATAAAGAGCAATCGGCGCTATGCCTACGAGGAAGTGCAACAAATTCTTGAAGATAATGGTGTGGTAGACGGCACGGGGATGCCCGCCCCGCCTGCTCGAAAGGGAGGCTACAAGGGAGAGAACGCTGAAAACTTAATTATGCTTGATACATTTGCAAAGAAGCTGCGCAACGCACGATTCAAACACGGCGCAGTGAAGTTTGACAGGGAGGAATTGCACTTCGACATCGACGCTACCGGTAAGCCGATTAGGGCGTACTTTAAAAGTTCAAAGGACGCCAACAAATTGATTGAAGAATTTATGTTGCTGGCTAACAAGACCGTTGCGGAGAGCGTAGGAAAAGTGAAAGGGGCAGTCGGGCGGCGCATCGAATGGGAAGAATGCAAGTCGCGGACAGTCGGCCAAAACATTGCCCTACCGCATTCACGACAATCCCGACCCACAGAAGCTGGAGAGTTTGCGCGAGTTCATCGTGAAGTTTGGCTACAAGCTGAAGACCGCCGGAACGAAAGGCGAAACCGCCCGGTCGCTTAATAAACTGATGGACGATGTGGAGGGGAGGCCCGAGCAGAACGTGATACAAACTATCGCATTACGCGCAATGATGAAGGCTAAGTATAGCATCCACAACATTGGTCACTTTGGCTTGGCATTCGATTATTACACCCATTTCACCAGTCCTATTCGGCGATATCCCGACTTGATGGTTCACCGCTTGCTTACGCGTTATGCATCTGGCGGTCGGAGTGCCAATAAGGAACATTATGAGGAGCTGTGCGAACACGCGTCGGATATGGAGCAGATTGCACAGAATGCAGAACGCGACTCGATTAAGTATAAAATGGTTGAATTTATGAGTGATCATCTCGGAGAGACCTACGACGCGCATATCAGCGGCATTGCCAGCTACGGAATTTACTGCGAAATCGACGAAAATCACTGTGAAGGCATGGTGCCGATGCGTGATCTGGATGATGATTTCTATGATTTCGACGAGAAGAACTATTGTCTGGTTGGTCGTCGTCGTCATCGCAAGTACCAGTTGGGCGATGCAATTCGTATTCAGGTGGCTCGCGCCAATTTGGAGAAAAAACAACTTGATTTTACACTTGCCGATTGATAGAAAAAGGTTTGGCAAATAACTTGCTTGTACCCAATTGATAAAAAGGAGTTTGGGCAAACAGCTTGCTTGTACCTAATTGATAAAAAGGGGTTTGGGCAAACAACTTGATTGTACCTAATTGATAAAGAGGGGTTTAGGCAAATAATGTGTTAGGGTGTCGGCATGTCGTTTAAGAGGTTTCCTCTTCTCTTTCTTATTGTCCACCCCTCGTTTGAAAGATATTTACCCGTATCTTTTCTGGTTAAGATATTGTTTGAGGAGTACTAGCGTCTATATTTCCTAGTCTACCCATCGTTTAGGACATATTTATTCGCCCTTTTTCTTGTCAACGAATTGTTTGAATATCATTTGCTGATAAATTTTCCTCTCCTTTTATCCGCTGCCTTAAATCCTTCCTCTTCTTTATCGGTTGATGGGTTGATGATGTCCTATTTAATCATCTTTTTTTCTCTTTTTCTTTTCGCTGTGTCCTCTCTTCTCTCCTTTTTATCGGTCGTTGAATTGATGATGCTCCAAAAGATAACGCTCTCCCCCTTCAATCAATTGAGAAAGGGGGAGAGCGTTACTTTTATTCGAGGTCCGCACGAGTGATTACTCGAAATAATAAAGGAAAGTGGCGATGCCCTCAAGGGCGGGTTTACGCTGTCCTTCGATTTCTATTTTAAATTCGATTTCGGTTTTGCAAATACCGCGAATATTGCTGATGGCGTGCAGTTTGGTAGCCAGTCGCACCCTACTTCCCGTCACAACCGCTTGTCCGAACCGCATTTTATCCATACCATAGTTCACCAACATCTTGATGTTATTCACCTCGATGATTTGTTCCCATAGATACGGCAGAAGAGAAAGCGTAAGATATCCGTGCGCGATGGTGCTTTGAAATTGACTCTCTTTCTTAGCGCGTTCCACATCTACGTGTATCCATTGATGGTCAAGCGTTGCATCGGCGAACAGGTTGATACGTTCTTGATCGATTTGCAACCAATCCGACACCCCCAGTTCTTCGCCCAGATGGGCAGCAAACTCTTCGTAAGAGTTAACAACTAATTTGCTCATTATAATCTAATTTGTATGTTATCGTGTAGTAAAAAGTTTCCACCCCATCCGTTTCTAATGGTGCGAGAAGGAAGACAAGTTTTGTCGAACGCTCTCTTTAATGCGATTAGGATAAGTATGAATACGTGTTTGACACATTCGCTTACCTTTTCCGACAGCGAAATTAAGCAAAAGAAACGACCTGAACAAATATTTTCTTCTCTCACCCTCTCCATATTCCGCAGGTTTACGGGTTGTAAACCCAAAATAAATCGTTACCTTTCGGCACGAAAAGTAAGCCGAAAGGGGATAGCCAAACACGCTCCAATATCCCCGAATCTGCTAAAGTGAAGCAACGAAATGAAACGGATAAAACTATATTTCAGTCATAAAGAAGAGTTGTGGAATGCTTGGTCGCACGCCGCCGGCATCATTCTTGGCGTCGTTGTCGGCATTCTTTTCTTATTCTATTGCAGCCGTTCGCCCAACGGTTGGGCCACTTTTGCCGTTATTCTTTACCTTTTCGGCATGCTAATGTCTTATCTCAGTTCCACCCTTTACCACGCTTTGAACGGCTGGTCTAAGTGGAAAGAACGACTGCGACGTTGGGATCATGCCGCCATCTACTGGCATATTGCCGGCTCCTATTCGCCCATTACATTGCTCGCCCTACGTCAAGAAGGCTATTGGGGCTGGTCTTTGTTTATCTTTATCTGGACTTGTGCGCTTGTTGGAACCGTACTCAGCTTTCGTCATTTACAGTCGCACAGTCATTTGGAAACCATCTGTTTCGTTGCGATGGGTCTCAGTGTGCTCGTTGCTTTCAAACCTTTGGTCAACAGTGTTTCAACCGGTGCGTTGGTATGGATTATCGCCGAGGGAGTGAGTTATATCACTGGCGCCGTATTTTACAGTATTAACAAGCGTCGATACATGCACACCGTATTCCACTTTTTTGTGCTTTTGGGCAGCATCTGCCATATCATTGCCGTTTGGGATATTTTGATGCAGTATGTATATGTTGGATGAAGGAGGAATGAACAAGAATCTTTTTAGCTTTCTACATCCCCTCCTAACCTTCCCGAAAGGTAAAGGTGAAAGGGCGGATTTAAAGGTGAAAGGGTGAAAAGGTAAAGAGTGAAAGGGCGAAAAGATGCAGACGCCAAAATAAAAAGTCAAGGAGTAAAAAGATGTAGCCGTTACATCAAGAGGTAAAAGCAAGTAATGCAGCTCACCTCTCCCCTTGCAAAGGGGAGATTGAGAGGGGATTTACTTACCCGATTTTGTTCTATAATCGCCGTATCTATAATCTTTTCATCCCTCCACCTTTTCACCTTTTCACCTTTAAGTAGCTTACAAATTGTAAGTTTAGGGGTTGTCAAGAAATTGGAAGCAACCTCGCGAGAGTGCCAATCGAAGCCACCAACTTATTCTTTGCTCGTAAAAACGCAAGGATTTTACGGTTGTATATATCGCTGATTATGAGTCCATTGCACATTTATCATCAACTTTCACCCTCTTTTTACCCCTCTAAAACGCCCTAAAACCGCGTTTTTCGGCTTGTAAAAGCATAGGTTTTACCCTCCAAAAGATGATGTTTTACATGCTAAAAGCTATGCTTTTACAACTCAAAACCTATGCTTTTGGATTTTGAAAGCTGATATTTGACCAAATAAACGAAAATTTTTCGCTATTTGAACAAAGTTATTTGTAACGAAAAAAGAAAACAAGGAGTGTTCTCAAACGTTAAAAAAGTAACAATTTGTAAGCTACCTAAAGGTGAAAAAGTGAAAAAGACGAAGGGGGAAAGAATGGCCAACACCACAATTATAGAATAAAAATACATGGATACATCCCCTCTCTATCTCCCCTTTTCAAGGGGAGAGGTGAGCTGCATTACTTGCTTTTACCGCTTGATGTAACGGCTACATCTTTTACTCCTTGACTTTTTATTCTGGTGGCTGCATCTTTTCACCCTTTCACTCTTTTACTTTTTCACCCTTTCACCTTTAAATCCGCCCTTTCACCTTTTCACTTTTCCACCTTTAACCGCCTTTTCCCCTTTTTCTCTCCTTATATTTAGCAAGAATATTTACCTTTGCAGCGCAGACAATAATACCTGCTACACCAAACCCCAAACATTATAAAAACCACACAACGATGGAAAAACATACCACGCAAGACCTGCTGAAACGCGGCTTTTTGTTTTATGCAGCCTCTACACTGCTGCTTGCCGTGCAACTGATGTGTTACCTTTTCGGTAGCAGCACCATAGAACTGATGGACTTTTTCGGGTATCTTTTCTTCATTACCTCGTGCATTTCGCACGCCGCCATGTTTGCCCTTATTCCTTACCTGCTGTATATGCTGCTGGTGTGGATGGGCTTTCGGCGCACCGCCATCTGGGTGCAGGTATCGCTGGTGGTGCTATTGTGCCTACTCAATCAGCTCAATGCGCAAGTTTATGCCTTATATCGCTTTCACATTAACGGCTTTGTTTTAAACATGGTGTTTGGTCCCGGTGCGGGCGATATATTTACGTTTAACGCGAGCCTGTATGTCAAAGAAATACTGTTATTTATCGGCTTAGGTGTTGGTGTGTATGCAATATGGCGACTGTCGCAATGGATATGGCAGCGAAAGCATAAAGCTATGTAGGAATAGTGATGGCAACGGTGGTTTTCTGTACTCTTTTTGCCCACTTATCGCACATCTACGGCTCGTTTGTTTCGCATACATCGGTGGTAAGAAGCGCCAAACTGCTACCTTATTACTTCCCTACCACCGCTTACAGTTTGATGTTTAACATGGGCATTCAGCCTGCCAATGACAGCCGACAGCTGCACAACGGCGGTTCGGGAACCATCTGTTACCCCATCACACCGTTACAAACGGTACGCCCCGACAGTTTGCCCAATATCGTTTTGATATTGCTCGACTCGTGGAACAAACGGGCACTCACCCCCGAATGTATGCCCAATACCTACCGTTTTGCCACCGAAAACCAGTGGTTTACCAATCATGTAAGCGGCAGCAACGGCACAAGGAGCGGTGTTTTCAGTCTCTTCTTCGGACTGACCTGCTATTACTGGGAAGATTTTGAGGCAGCACGCATCAACCCCTTATTGGTAGAACGGTTGCTCAAAT
The DNA here is from genome assembly GCF_000614205.1 of Hoylesella saccharolytica JCM 17484. Lineage (GTDB taxonomy): Bacteria > Bacteroidota > Bacteroidia > Bacteroidales > Bacteroidaceae > Prevotella > Prevotella saccharolytica. Next base: position 62,438 of record NZ_BAKN01000006.1, on the reverse strand, counting down.
TGGGCTATGACTTTCGTACTTACCCAAGTGCTACGCTCGGAAATCCGAATTTTGCCAGCGTATTATTTAGAAGTGTGCCCCATTTGCGCACGCACACAGAGGGTAAAACTGCACTGGAACGCGATACAAAGCTTGCTACCGACTATCTTGCAGATTTGCATCGGGAACAGAAAAACAAACGTCCGACATTCTCGTTTCTCTTCTTCGACCTCCCCCATAGCTTTGAATTGTCTGAAAAAGACAACCGAAAGTTCACACCAGCGTGGCTTATGCCGACTATACGAAGCTGAACAACGACCTTGACCCCACCCCTCTCTTTAACCTTTATCGCAATACCTGTTATCAGGATGATATCTTGCTGGGTCGCATTTTCAATGCCTTGAAACAACAAGGAATGCTTGATCATACGGTTGTTATCATCAGTGGCGACCACGGACAAGAGTTTAACGAAAACAAAAAGAATTATTGGGGACACAACGGAAACTTCTCTGTGTGGCAAATCGGTGTGCCGCTGATTTGTCATTTTCCGCATCAGTCTGCCCAAAAGCACACTTATCGCACCACCCACTACGACATTGTACCCACGCTGATGCACGATTATCTGGGCGTAAAAAACCCTACAGGCGATTACAGTATGGGTAAGTTGCTCAGCGATAAAAGTGGGCGGGGATGGCATATCGTGGGCAGTAACCTAAACTACGCTTTTGTTATAGAAGGCGACTCGATATTGGAAAAACAGCCGGAAGGTGGTCTTGACGTCTACGATGCTAAGATGAATCCGGTTGCCAACTATCGCATCAATGTCAAAAAATTTAACCGCGCGGTAGATAACCTGAATCGTTTTTACAGATAAATCGTCATTTTTTTCGACATTTTTTTGTTCTCACCATCATACTTTTAAGAGGGTGAGGTGTATTACTTATAAATAACCTAAACAACCATGCGCATTTTTCAACGTAAAAAGAGCGAGGCGGGATACCGGCACGACCGGTTAAAGCAGCGCTTGGATGCCGATATCGACCACCTTTTACAAGGAAAAGAGTTGGATATGCAGGGATGCGATGCACCCGTTTTCGATTCGGAGGCCGTTTTTCACGGCCTTATTGGTCGCATTACACATCGCCGTCGTCACCCCTTACGCCCTCTTTTAAGATGGGGTGTTGCAGCTGTGGTGGTGCTGGGAGTGAGTGTTTGGGTATATAAAGCTACTCGTCCGCAGCTCGTGACCTATCGTGAGGTGTACGCCCCAAAGGGCGAACGGCTGGTGGTAGTGCTGGCAGACGGCACGCAAGTGTATCTGAATGCCGACTCGCGGCTGACTTATCCCACCGCTTTTTCAGGTAAAGAGCGAAGGTTCAACTGCAAGGCGAGGCCTATTTTACGGTAGAAAAAGATGCCGACAAACCTTTTATCGTAGAAAGTTATGGTATGATGATTAAGGTAACAGGCACCCAATTCAATGTAACGGCTTATCCCGAAAACCCCGTTATCACAACAACGCTCGACGAGGGGAAGGTGCTTGTGGGGCACGAAACAGCACATCCGCAGCTAACCGAATTGCTTCCGGGTCAGGAAGCACTTTATAAAAGAGGTGAAAATACTTGTACCGTACAACCCGTTCGCACCGACAAAGAAGCATCTTGCTGGAAAGAAAATCGGTTGGTTTTTCGCAATACAGACCTACAACACATTCTTAAAACATTGGAACGGCGCTATAACATCGCGTTTCAAATTAAGAACCCCCGAATATGCTTATACTTACACCTTCAGTTGTTCTGCCACCAACATGGGCGAGGTGGTCGGTATCATGGAAACAATTACGCCCATACGGTTTAAGAAAATAACCGAACATCTCTATTCTGTCAACTAAAAAACGCTAACAATATGCTCATGAAAACAAATTACCTTTTACGCAAACCCCTCAAAGGGTGGATAGCAGCCTGTTGCTTGCTGTCTTTCTCGCTGTGTCTGTCGGCTCAAAGTCAGACCATCTCTGTAAACATCAAAGAGCAACCCTTAAATAAAGCGTTGCAGATAATTGCTGAAAAGGCCGACTTAAAAGTGGCTTACAGCAAAGAGTTTATAGACATCGACAAACCGGTAAGCATCTCTGCCTCGAACGAACGGTTGGATAAGGTACTCAACACCTTATTTAAGAAGATGCATATCGGCTATCGCATTCAGAACGGAAGTCTTCTTCTCTATCGGAAAACATCTGCACAGAACGGAAACGAACAAATAGGCGAAGAGGCAGATAACAATGAAAATCTGCTCGCAGTGACAGGCACCGTAACCGATTCGAACGGCGAACCCGTTATCGGTGCTACGGTTTCGGCGGTCAACGCAGCGAAAAACATCAACACCGTTACCGATAGACACGGGCAGTTCAGCATACGGGTAAAGAGCGGAACACAGTTGCGCTTTAATTATATTGGTTGCAGCGAAGCTGTCTATACGGTGAAAAAAGAAGGCAACATCTCCATTGTGTTGCATGAAAATACCACCGGACTGGATGAAGTAGTGGTGGTGGCATATGGTACACAAAAGAAAATCAACCTCACAGGAGCCGTTTCGATGGTGAAAGGAGATGTGCTTGAAAACCGTCCGGTAACAAGTGTGGGCAAGGGTTTGCAAGGCGAACTGCCCGGCGTATCTATCATTAACAGCACAGGAAAACCCGGTACCTCCCCATCTATCGTTATCCGTGGGGTAAGCACTATCAACAGTAGCACAGCCCCTTTAATTCTTATTGATGGCGTTGCAGGCGGAGACATCAACCTGTTAAATCCTGATGATATTGCCAGTGTATCGGTTTTGAAAGACGCAGCATCGGCTTCTATCTACGGTGCACGCGCCGCCAACGGTGTTATTTTGGTAACAACCAAGACGGGAAAAGCCAACGAACAACCTACACTTACTTATTCGGGATATGTGGGATGGCAAACGCCGACACGGCTTCCGAAGCTGGTTAACGGTCGACAATTTATGGAATTATCTAATGAGGCGATGCAGGCGGCAGGCTATTCGGCCCCTTACAATGCCTCAGCTTTTCAGAAATACGACTCGGGCAACTATCCCAACGACTATTCGAATACCGATTGGATTGACCAAATCTATAAGAAAACGGCTTTACAAACCAATCACGAACTGAGTGTACGAGGTGGTTCTAACAAGAGCAGTTATGCCATGTCGTACGGTTATCTCAATCAAGATGGTCTGATTGTAGGCGACGGTTACAAATCACATCGTCATAATGCACGTATCAATTTAACTACAAGGGTATTCGATCGCTTAAAAATCAACGGTAACTTAAGTTATGTTGACTTTGCCAGACAAGACATCGGATACAGCGGAACCTCAGGAGTTTTCAGGTTGGCGCAGCGCATTTCGCCCCTGCTACCTGTAAAATGGCAGCATCAAAATCCCGACGGCACATGGAGTAATACCGACTGGTATGCTTTTGGTACCGTGAAAAACCCGGTGGATGTAGCATATAACTCGGGATTTGAACGCCGCAATACACGTGTGTTCAACGGTATTGTGAATGCCGGTTTGAACCTGATGAAAGGTTTAGACCTGAACGGACAATACTCGGTGAACTATTATTCGCGCGAAACCAACGAGTTTAATCCCGCTATGCTGCAGTTCTTTCAAGATGGAACACCCAGTCCGAACAATACGAAAGCCAAGAATTTTGTATCAAAAGAACAAGAAAACAATTTTACGCAAAGCTTACAAACAACGTTGAACTTTAACCGGGTGTTTGCCCGGAAACACGATGTGGCATTGCTGTTAGGCTATTCGCAGGAGTGGGAAACCCATTCGCCACTGTCGGGTTCTCGTAAAAACATTCTCATTGACGGTGTTCAGATGCTTAGCAGCGGTACCGAAGACATCACCAATTCGGGTAACGAATATGCCTGGGCATTACGTTCTTACTTTGGTCGCATCAACTATGTGTACGACAGTCGCTATCTTTTTGAAGCCAATATGCGTATCGACGGAACCTCGCGTTTCGCCAAAGAGAATCGCTGGGGCTACTTTCCGTCTTTCTCAACAGGCTGGAATTTCTCGCGCGAACAATTTATGAAATGGGCCGATACTGTTCTATCAGCAGGTAAAATACGCTTATCATGGGGCGAACTGGGTAACCAGAATGTGGGTTCTTACTATCCTTATCTTACGCCTATTGAACGTGTAGAGAAGTCGTATCCTATCGGAGGTACGAATAATGTTGGTTTTAAACAGCTTTCGCTGGGTAATTACGGTATTAAATGGGAAACTATTCGAATGCTGAACATCGGTATTGACCTCAGTTTTTTAAACAATCGCCTAACAACCACATTCGAATGGTATAAGAAAAACAATGTCAACGCATTGGTTAGACCTGTTTATCCCTCGCTGGTGGGTATTACGAAAGTAGGAAATCTGCCTTTTGAAAACATCGGAGAGGTAGAAAACAAAGGTTGGGAATGGTGGATTCAGTGGCGCGACAAGATAGGCGAAGTATCGTACAGCGCTGCATTTAACATCTCCGACTCGCGTAACAAGATTAAGAATCTGGGTAAAAGTGCTCCCTCTCTGACCGACTATATCCGTAAGGAAGGTGAGCCAATAGACGCTTTCTACGGTTATCTGACCGATGGTTTGGCACAAATCAGCGACTTTAAAGGAGTTGACGGACATGGCAAATACATTCAGCCCAAGTTTGCTACACCCGTAGATGCTGCAGGAATTGTTCAGCCGGGCGACATCAAATATCGCGACTTAAACGGCGATAACGTTATTGACGAAAAAGACAAAGTGGTATTTGGCGACCAAGACCCACATTACTTACTGTCGTTCAAGGGTTCGGTAGCATGGCACAACTTTGATTTTAGCTTTTATATGCAAGGTGTTGCAAAGTGGAACGGCTATCTTTCTGATGAGGCACGCCACTGCTTTATCAACGATTATTCAGTGCCGAAGGTAGAGCATTTAGATCGTTGGACACCCACCAATCCCGGTGCCAAATACCCTCGTCTTTATCAGGCGCAAACCCATAACCTGCTGTTCAGCGATTATTGGATGGAAGATGCAAGTTATCTACGCATGAAAAATGTGCAGCTGGGCTACACCGTTCCTAAGACATTACTGGGTTCGTTACATCTCCCCTTGAAAGTATTGAAGATATATTTCTCGGTGGATAACCTCTTCACCATCACCAATTACTTCGGCGCATACGACCCCGAAGTGCGCACAAGTTCAGGCGATGCCTATCCGCAAGTTAAAACATTTACATTCGGTCTTCGTGCAACTTTCTAATCCTTTGACAAATGAAAAAGTTTAAATTCACCGCTATTATATCGTTATTCACCCTGTTTTCGTCGTGCAACGATTCGTTTTTAGACCGCTATCCCAGTGATTCGGCCACCCATGCAACTTACTGGAAGACAGAAGCACAGCTAAGAGCAGCTCTCTATCCCTGTTATGAGGCATTCACAAAAGATAATTTATTAAACTGGATGGAGGCTTGTGCAGAGACCTGCGAATGGGGAAACACCAGTCAGGGTATTGCAAAAATTGCCGGCGGAAAAGCTTCGTATACCGACGGTTTTCCTATTACCACCTATTGGGGAACGAGTTATGCATCCATCTTTACGTGCAACAACTTTCTTGATAATTACAACAAGGCTCAGCTTCCGCACACTGTAAAAGATGTGTATGCTGCAGAGGTAAAAGTTATTCGGGCTTATTGCTACTTCTTGTTGACGACCTGCTGGGGCGATGTACCATGGATTGACCACGTTATTACATCCAACGAATCGTATGTAAATCGAACACCCAGAGCAGAAGTAATTGACCATTTGATGGCCGATCTTGACTGGGCAGCCTCTGTTCTGCCTGCTGAAAGATTCACGGGAAACAACGTTGGGCGCATTGATCGGTGGGGAGCATTGGCTATGAAGGCACGTATCGCTTTGCAGAACGAACGTTGGCAAACAGCAGCCGATGCCGCAAAAGAAATTATTGACAACGGCCCTTACGGATTAATGGCCGATTATAGTCTGCCCTATAAAGCCGAAGGCGATACCGAGCACAATGCTGCCAACAACGAATCGATGATTTTTAGTCTGTATGTAACCAACATTCGCATGCACAATGTGTCTAATGAAACCTGTTGTCCTACCGACTATATCCGCCTCAACGCAGCCAAATCATTGGTCGACGCCTATCTCTGCACCGACGGAAAGCCGGCTAAGGCGGGACTGGAATATTACCATCAAACGGGAATTGAAGTAAGTCCGCTCTACACTTTTCCCGAACAACACTATGCCGATTACTTCAAAGACAGAGACCCGCGTATGTATATGACCCTCTATTGTCCTGGAGATGCGTGGCCGGGAGGCGATGATGGAGACGAAGACCACAAAACAAACCCCACCTTTAACCTACCTCGCTTCTCGTCATTGCAAAGCGGAAAGAATGGGGCAAATAGTCGCACAGGGTTCTATTTCAAAAAATATAACGACCCTAACATCGCCGGAAATGTGAACCAGAGTCATAATAACCTCAACGTTATCCGCTTTCCAGAAGTACTACTCATCTACGCTGAGGCGATGTTAAACCTGCAGGGCGGAACACTGACACAAGACCAGATAGACTATACTGTTAATAAGCTACGCGACAGAGTGGGCATGCACCGTATGATTTTAACCGAACTGAACGACTGGCACCTAAACCTGACCACCGAATTGCGTCGTGAACGCCGCATCGAAATGACACTCGACGGCATGCGCTATCCCGACATTCTGCGCTGGAAAGAAGGTGAACTGCGCATGGGTCGCGCTATTACCGGACCTTCAAAGGTGGTTTGCGAAAACGATTTGGGAAAGAATCCTTACCCCGACACCGGTGTAGACGAATTTGGAGATATTATCTTCGAGAAATCAAAAGCTGAAGGCGGAGCCGCAACTTCGACCCTTCCAAACACTATCTGTGGCCCGTTCCTTACGCCGAAAGATTGAAAAATCCATTGCTGGGACAAAACCCGGGCTGGCCTCAGTAAGTTCTCCTCGTCCCATGCAATTTATAGAAATGACACAAACTTATCCATTTAAAAGATTTTATAACAATGTATAAACACTTTATTTTTATGTTTTTAGCCTTTGCACTCTGCACAAAAGCAATGGCAAAAGAACCCAAAGGTACCCTTACCCTACGGGTGATGACTTATAACCTGCGCTATGGCGAACTGGCTTCATTAGAACAACTGGCAGCTCACATCAAAGCTTTTCAGCCCGACTTTGTGGCACTAGAAGAGGTAGATTGCTTTACCAAAAGAGAAGATACACCTCATCAGCACGATAAAGATTTCATCTCGACGCTGGCCTACGAAACAGGAATGTTCGGACTTTACGGTAAAACCATTGCTTATCGGGGCGGCTGGTACGGCATCGGATTACTAACTAAACACCCCTACATCAACATGGAGAAGGTGCTGCTACCCAACCCTGAAAACAAAGAACCACGTGCCTTGCTCTACGCAACCTGCGAGGTAGGCACCGACACCATCGTTTTTGCGGTGACGCATCTTGACGTTAACAGCAGCAAGACACGCGCTCTACAAGCCGAAACCATTTGTCGGCAGCTCGAGAAAAGCCCATACCCAGTAGTCATTGGGGGTGATTTCAATGCACCACCGAGCGAGTCTACCATTGCGAAAATAATGTTACCGCGATGGTTTAATGCCACCGATAACGCGCCAACTTGCCCTACATGGGAACCCAAAGTAAAGATAGACTATCTGTTTTGCAGGCCTCAAGCCCGTTGGCAGCTCATTACCACGCAGGTAGTACAGTCGCGTTTGTCAGACCATTTACCCATTATCTCAACCGTGCAATTGCTTCCCCACCGATAATTTAAACAGCCGCTATAGGTTTACAAGCCATAGAGCCGAAGCAAAGCAACAAAGGAAAATATTTTTAGACATATGAAAAAACTTATATTAGCTATAACGGCTATGCTCTTAGCTTTCAGTTTTCCCGTGTCGGCAGATACTGGTACGCCGGTTAAAATGATGACTTACAACATCATGGGAACGGGAATCAGCAGGGGGCGCATTGCCAATATTGCGAAAGTAATCAAACAAAATCAGCCGGACGTAATAGCCATTCAGGAAATAAATAATAAGAATTTATCGGTACTCGAAGATGATGAAGACGGACTTTTAGCGCAATCAACGGGGCTGTTCTCACAGTTTCATCCATTGGTAGGCAATTATTACGGTATCGGACTTCTGTCGAAAACAAAGCCACTGAAGGTGGAAAAACGTACCTATCAACGCCTTTCGAACAGCAAAGACAGAGAAAATCGAGGGGTTATCATTGCCGAATTCGACACCTTTTATTTTATTTCGTCACACTTTTCACTTGATCCTAACGACCGTGATGTGGCCACAGCAGACATCATCGACTTTGCGCAGAAAGCCCAAAAGCCGGTGTTTCTTGCAGCTGATTTTAATGCCAAACCTACATACAGATGTATGGTTACGTTGAAAAAGAAAGGTTTTAAAATTCTCAATGACATTGGTACATTCACTTATCCGTCTGACAAGCCAACCGGCTGCATAGATATGATTCTGGGTTATGACCCTACCGGGAATGCCAATTTTACCCCTTTGGCCGGTGGAATAGCTGAATCAGGGGGTATTAACATCGAAGACGAAAACGTTACATCAGACCATCTCCCTGTCTTCGTTACACTTCCGGGAGCTACCACAGATATTCAATGTGTCGAGACAGCACCCTTCTCAATAACGGCCAACGCAGAGAGCATCTGCGTAAGAGGATCAGGCGAGGGCGAGATACATGCAGAAGTATTTAGTCCGACAGGAACCCTTATCTGCTCGCTAACCCTTCGCCAAAATGCACTGCATCATTTTCCGCAGCCGTTGGGTAAAGGTATTTTTCTGTTGGTACTCAACAACGGAAAGCAAACAAAGAGCCTGAAATTGTCTATTCATTAACAATCGGTTATCAATATCAAGCATCATGCTCCATCTTAACTACAAATCTTGCGCTGCAGCAATTATCGGAACCGTACTTCCTCTTTCAGTTTTTTCCAGCGATATGGTTACCCCTGCCCGGCAAGTTATTGAACGGCTGACGGGTGCATCCGCCGCCCATATCAACTTTGAGGTGCTTCCTCAGCATGAAAACAAAGACGGATATGCGGTTACTTGTCAAAACGGCAAACTCACACTTAAAGGTAGTAGTCCCACAGCTTTTACTTATGCTTTTTATCGTTATGCAAGACAAGCTTGTCACAGCATGGCCTCTTGGAGCGGCTCTACATTGCATTTGCCTGCCCAATCGGCCGATTTTGAAGTTCCTGTAACCTATTCGCCTTATCAGTTTCGCTACTTTCTAAACGTTTGCACCTTTGGTTATACCACGCCTTATTGGGATTGGAAGCGATGGGAAAAAGAAATAGATCTGATGGCTTTACATGGTATAAACATGCCGCTGGCCACCGTTGCTTCTGAAGCAATTGCCGAAAGGGTTTGGAAAAAGATGGGACTGACCGACGAAGATATCAGACAATTTTTTACCGGACCGGCTTATCTGCCTTGGCATCGAATGGGAAATCTAAACACATGGAATGGTCCGCTTTCTGCAAATTGGCATTCACAACAGATTGCTTTGCAGCATAAAATCCTTGAACGAATGCGCTTGCTGGGAATGCACCCTATCACTCCGGCTTTTGCCGGCTTTGTTCCCGAAGGCTTTGTAAAGCTTCATCCCGAAGTACGTGTTAAACATTTTGAGTGGGGTGGCTTTGATAAGTCGCTCAATGCGTATATGCTTCCGCCCAACTCACCTTATTTCTTGCAAATCGGCAAACTGTTTATTGAGGAGTGGGAAAAAGAGTTTGGCAAAAACACTTATTATCTTTCGGATAGTTTTAATGAAATGGAACTGCCTGTAAGTCCTGATGACACCGATGGAAGACATCGACTATTGAGCAAATACGGAGAAGCGATTTATCAATCGATCGTTGCCGGAAACCCTGACGCAGTATGGATTACACAAGGCTGGACTTTCGGTTATCAACATCGATTCTGGGATAAAGAGAGTCTGCAAGCATTGTTAGAACGTGTTCCTAACGATAAACTTATCATCGTCGATTTAGCCAACGATTATCCCAAATGGGTGTGGAAAACCGAACAAACATGGAAAACGCACAAGGGATTTTATGGTAAACGATGGATTTTGAGTTATGTACCGAACTTTGGAGGCAAAACATTACTCACCGGCGACTTAAATCTTTATGCTTCTTCTTCAGCAGAAGCATTGGTTCATCCTGATAAAGGACGACTTATCGGCTTTGGCTCTGCACCCGAAGGATTAGAAAACAATGAGGTGGTGTACGAACTTTTAGCGGATATGGGATGGCAAAACCAACCTATTGATCTTGACCATTGGCTCATAGAGTATTGTCGTTCACGCTACGGCTCTTGCCCCAATGCCATGCAAAAGGCATGGAAAGGATTATGCCGAAGCGTATATTCTTCTTTATATTCTTACCCCCGTTTCACCTGGCAAACTGTTATTCCGGATACGCTTCGAAAAAGTAAATATGACTTTAACGACACTTATTTCCGTGCCGTAGAAGACTTCCTGTCGTGCACACCCCAACTCAAAGACCATCCATTATACCGCAGTGACGCACTTTTATTTGCCGCACAATATATCGGAGCAAAAGCCGACAACCTGTATCAAAAGGCCTTACAAGCCAAAGCGGCAGGCAATCGAGCCCGTGCAAAGCAACTTGTCGACAAAGTTATTCAGTTACTTTTGCAGGCCGATAAGTTGTTGGCATCTCATCCTACCGACCGATTGAGCCGCTGGGTTGATGCCGCCAGGACCGCTGCTGCTACACCTCAAGAGCGCATGCAATATGAGATGGATGCCAAACGCTTGATTACCAGTTGGGGCGGAATACAACAAGACTATGCCGCCCGCTATTGGAGCGGTTTAATAAAAACCTATTATGTGCCGCGGATAAAGCTCTTTTTTGCCGGCAGTAAAAAGAAAGAACTGAACAATTGGGAAGAAAATTGGCTCAAACAGCCCTACAATGGTGATACAGAAAAGTCTTTCAACGATCCGCTAGCTACAGCTCGACAGCTTATTCAGGGGTTAAAATCGATGTAGCATCTGAAACAAGGCTCTCCCCAAGGCATAAAAATGCATACCATTGCAAGAAAAATTCTATGCAAAAGGAGAATTATAGGGTTACAGAAAGAAACTTCTGTGCAACCACTTGCACAAAAACTTCCATCCGTATCTATATTTATTCTACCCGATAGAGGTGTTGACACGGTTTTTCCACAGAGTCAGAGCAGAGAATAAATTTAGATTTCGACATCTTTCTCATTAAATAAGTATATCTTTGTTCAGTCAAACGGGCGATGCGCTCCTATTCTAACCGACATTCAACCTAATAAAAATCATCATAATGAAGTATTGTAAACTATTTATTTGGATTTTGTCTTTGATGCTGGTTGCTACAAATGCGACGGCGGAAGACAGAGATTTAACAACCATTCAGGGGTTGGTTACCCGTTTAATCCCACAAAAGGCCGCCCATTTTCAATTCGTAAAACAACAGTCGAAGAAAGGAAAAGATTGTTTTACGCTTACTGGAAAAGACGGGAAAATTATTATCTCGGGAAATAATGCCAACGCAATGGCAGTGGGTTTAAACTATTATCTTAACCGCTACTGTCATACCACAGTATCGTGGTATGCTGAGGTTCCTGTGATTCTTCCCGACAAAATGCCTGAGGTAAACGGTATGATTACTTCTTCAGCAAAAGTAGACCGACGCTTCTTTCTAAATTATTGCACTTATGGTTATACCCTTCCGTTCTTCGGTTGGAAAGATTGGGAACGGCTAATCGACTGGATGGCTCTCAACGGAATTAACATGCCGCTGGCCATTACAGGGCAAGAAATGGTTTGGTATAATGTTTGGAGCAAGTTGGGAATGACTGATCAGGAAATCCGAAGCTATTTTACCGGACCTACTTACCTGCCTTGGCACCGTATGGCGAATATCGATAGGTGGAACGGACCCCTACCTAAAGAGTGGTTGGAAGAGCAAAGAGACTTGCAAAAGCAGATTTTAGCTCGTGAACGCGCTTTTAATATGAAGCCTGTTTTACCGGCTTTTGCTGGTCATGTACCGGCAGAATTAAAACGTATTTTTCCTGATGCCAACATCAAATCATTAGGTAAATGGGGCGGTTTCGATGAACAATACCTCTGCCATTTTCTTAATCCGGGCGAGCCTTTGTTTGCTAAAATACAAAAATTGTTCCTCGAAGAGCAGACCGCTTTATTCGGAACAGACCATATTTACGGTGTAGACCCTTTCAATGAAGGCGAACCGCCCAGCTGGGAACCGGCTTATTTGAAAGAGATTTCTAAGAATATGTATGGCACACTCACTGCTGTTGACCCAAAAGCTGAATGGATGCAGATGGGTTGGATGTTCTATTACGATAAAAAAGTGTGGACTCCCAAACGTGTAAAAGCTTTTCTTACAGGTGTTCCGCAGGGTAAAATGTCGCTACTCGATTATCATTGCGAGAACGTAGAGCTATGGAAAACAAACGATGGTTTCTACGGACAGCCGTATATTTGGTGCTATTTGGGTAACTTCGGTGGTAACACGACACTGACGGGTAACGTTAAAGAGACCGGGAAAAGACTTGATGCGGCCCTGAAAGCAGCGCGTCGTAACATGCTGGGTGTTGGTTCAACCTTAGAAGGTTTGGATGTGATCCAGTTCCCTTACGAGTATGTTTTCGATAAAGTTTGGACACATTCAGACAAAGGAAACCAACAGTGGATTGACGAATTGGCGGATAGACACGCTGGATTTACTTCGCCATCGGTACGCAAAGCCTGGCAGATTTTGTTTGATGAAATCTTTGTACAGGTGCCCGGCACTTACAGTATTCTACCCAGTCGCTCACCCGTGCTCAACGACAATCATTCCGAACGTACGGAGATAAAATATCCCGCACAACGTCTTGAAGAAGTATGGAGCCTGTTGCTCGACGTTCCACAATGCGAACGCAACGAGTTACAAGTAGACCTTATCGCAGTGGGTCGACAGGTTTTGGGCAATAAATTCCTGGCTGTAAAATCAGAGTTTGATGCGGCTTATGCTGCCAAAGACATAACTTTGTTAAGGCAAAAAGCTTATGAAATGGAAGAATTGCTCAGCGATTTAGATTGCCTCACATCGTTTAATACGCGTTGCACGGTTAACAAATGGATAGATGATGCCCGCGCATTGGGTCGAAATGCTGAAATGAAAAACTACTATGAGCGCAATGCACGCTATCTTATTACTCTCTGGGGAGGGCATCTTAGCGACTATGCCAGTCGTGCTTGGGGCGGTTTAATCGGCAGTTATTACGGCGGACGTTGGCGTCTTTACATCCATGATATCTTAGCAAGCGCGCAAACAGGAAAGCCCTTTGACCAAAAGGCTTTCGATGAAAAGAGGTCGCAGTTTGAACAAACGTGGGTACATTCAACAACCCCCATCACCCTGCCTCAGCGTAACGACCTGCTTACGTTCTGTAAAATGATGTTCTCTAAATATCATTTGCGCAGTGCGGTGAAGCTTCAATAGTGCTATTTATTTAGGCTTGTAACAAGCTTTTGAAACGCTTATCAAATAACGTTCAAAGCCTGTTGCAAGCCTTTTTGAATACCCGAAACCTTATCATACTTATGCCGATGATTGAAGATAAAGAATTAAGAATCGGATTAAAGAAAGGCAGTCAGCTATGCTTTACCCACATTTACGGGTTGTATGCACACAAAGCTTTCTTGCTTTCTTTTAAATATCTTCGGAATAAAGAACTGGCCGAAGATGCCGTGCAGAATGCCTTTATCAAATTATGGAACATCCGTGAAACAATTGATGAGACACGCCCGATTAATCATCTCTTGTTTCATATCTTGCGCAACGACTTGTTGAATACGCTGCGCAAACTAAAACATCGGGCTATTTTTGTAGAGCAATGTTTTGAAACCTTACCACTTGCCGATGAAAACAACGAAGAATGGTATAATGAAGCTTGTCAACAGCGCTTTCAGGGAGCCATTGAACAATTGTCGCCCAGACGCAAAGAGATTTTTCAACTCAAACTTTCGGGCAAGTTTTCTAATGATGAAATCGCCCGAAAACTGCATCTGTCGGTCAACACCGTCAAGTTTCAGTATTCCCAATCGCTCAGACAAATCAAAGCCATCATCGGCGATTTTATACTGTTGATTATTGCCGTCGATACTCTTTCGTTACTTTCTCTCGCGCTGTTTTAACGCTGTTTTTCTTATGTAAGTGCAGGATAAGAAACGATATTAATTATGATTGGCAGGTGCATCAAGTTTTAGTCTGCACCTAGTCCTACTACAGATGGCATCTAGTCCTAGGACAGATGAGATGTAGTCCTACTACAGACAACATCCCATCTTACTACAAATTCATATAAGCCGCTCTTCGTTTTTTATACGAACAAGATGTAAAAGCTTTCTATACCTGTAGAAAAGAGAATACGAATACCATTAGTTATAGAGCCTTTATTTCTTCAGTAAGTTTTTTACGGCTTGTTCTATATCATCTATTTTCTCTTTCGGCTCAAAACGTTTTACCACCCGACCCTCTCTGTCAATCAAAAACTTGGTAAAGTTCCACCGAATATCGAGGGTACTTTTAACTTCTGATTTGTTCGGCAAAGCATCATAAGTCTTCCGCTGTTCTGGGTCAGTCATGTCAAATCCGTTGTACATCTGCACCCGTTTGAGGTATTGATAAAGCGGTGATGCATCTTTTCCGTTGACCTCAATTTTATCGAATTGCGGAAAAGTTACGCTGTAATGATCGGTGCAAAACTGGTGTATCTCTTCGATTGTACCGGGTGCCTGTGCACCGAATTGATTACAGGGAAAGTCTAAAATTACAAAACCGGCATCGCTATATTTTTCATAAAGGGCCTGTAAAGCTTTATACTGGGGCGTAAATCCGCACTTCGTGGCTGTGTTGACAATCAGCAACACCTTACCTTTATACGTATTTAGCGACACCATTTTACCATCGGCATCTTTTACTTCAAAATCGTAAACACTGTTTTGCGCCTTGCTTTGTGCAGAAAAAGCCAGCAACAAAGCAAAAAAAATCATTCTTATTTTCATCTGAATATATCCTCTTTCTTCTATTTAAAGCCCTTTGTTTTCTATTGATACAAATAGAAAAACAAAAGGCTTTGTAAATTATACTTATTGAGTTTTGCTTGCATACCCCTTTCCGATGACATGTCTGCCACCCATAAAAGGGATTTACCGCATTACCTTTCGCACGCTACCATCGGTATTGCGCACAATATTCAGCCCACGTTCGGGTTGCGCCAAACGCACACCCTCTATATTATAATAGGTGGCAGATTGGGCAGATGTGGCTGTGTTGACGGCAATACCGGTAGTAACATCTTCCCATTCGAGGTCGTACTCGTTGGTTTGCGGGTCGCCATTGAGCAACTGACTGATGTGCGTTACCAATCCCTCGGCATTTCGGGTGAAAGTAAAAGCGGCATCTTGCACTTCTTGTACGGAACCAGGATCGCTGTAACTCTTCACATAAGAAGCCTTGTAGAGATGTTTGCAAAGAACACCATAGGTACCTTCACGCAGTTGTCCGGCTGGAGAAAGGGCTTCGTAACTGAGGATGCTGGCGAGTGGTGAGAGATAAACACGAATTTCTTTATTGTCGTTGGCAGTGTCATATTCGTAACGTTCTTCATGCATGAGCTTGCCGTTATTGGTGGTTTTTACGGTTGCGATGTCGCCATTCTTCCACGTTATGTCTACGGTTGTTACGCTGGTAGTATGATCGTTGGTGCGCTTGATACGAACCAACTGCCGCTGGGTGTCATAAGTATATTCGAAAATATCATTGTCCGGATTGCCGTTGATGTTAACCACATCTTTCTCAACAAGCCCATTTTTCAGGGTAGAAGTCCACGTATCGGTCATCGAGGGGTCGTTGTCCGTTACACATTTCATCACAATTTGATTGGTATTATAGGTGAATGTGTTGACGTCGATTTTTTGTTTACCGGAGTCAAGATGGTAGGTTTGAGTGAAAGTAAACAGTTTTCCGTCGGCGTGATACTTCATTTCAGTCCAGTCGGCACCATCTTTCATCTTCACCAAACGTTTCTCTGTCTGTGCCATTGCCATGCTTGCGAAAAGGCAGAACACGATACTTAATGCGTAAATTCTCTTCATATCAATTTGTTTTAGGATTTAACTAACTGTCTAATTCAAATAGAATCATTGTTTCATTCTGATTGTATCTATCCTGAATGAAATGGGATAACTTCCTCATCCCGTGATAAAAGAAAAGGAGAGGCCATCCTTTCAGACAGCCTCTCCTTATTATCATTGCGCTTTCTACGGCTTCAGCCCTGTAAACCAAGCCTCTGCACGAAAGCGTTGAGCGGCTTTTTACTTCAACTTAGCATAACCGTAGCGAGCCGAGCAGCAAAGTTCTTCCTCGATACGGATGAGTTGATTGTATTTCGCCATACGGTCTGTACGACTCATAGAACCGGTCTTAATCTGACCCGAATTGGTAGCAACGGCAATGTCGGCAATGGTTGTATCCTCTGTTTCGCCCGAACGGTGCGATGTAACAGTGGTATAACCTGCACGGTGAGCCATTTCTATAGCCTCCAAAGTCTCGGTCAACGAACCAATCTGGTTAACCTTAATAAGGATAGAGTTGGCTGCACCCATCTTAATACCTTTCTCCAAGAACTTCACATTGGTAACAAACAGGTCGTCGCCAACCAACTGACAACGGTCGCCGATAGCTTCTGTAAGTTTCACCCAGTTGTCCCAGTCGTTCTCATCCAATCCATCTTCAATCGAGTCGATGGGATATTTGGTAATCAGTTCTTCGAGATATTTAATCTGCTCGGCAGCAGTCAGCTTCTTACCGTTAGGATCTTTGGGCATACCATTTTTGAGCTGACGATAGTCATAGAACCATTGTCCGTTCTCATTTACGGCAAATTCAGATGCGGCACAGTCCATTGCAATCTTCACATCCTTACCCGGTTCGTAGCCTGCATCCTTAATTGACTTCATGATGGTGTCGAGTGCATCCTCAATACCGTCAAATTTAGGAGCAAAACCACCCTCGTCGCCAACAGCCGTAGATAGTCCGCGAACTTTCAGGTTCTTAGCCAATGCGTGGAAAACTTCAGCTCCCATGCGGATAGCCTCTTTCTCATTAGTTGCACCAACCGGACGAATCATAAACTCTTGGAAAGCGATAGGAGCATCAGAGTGTGCACCACCGTTGATGATATTCATCATCGGAACGGGCAGTACATACGTGTTTGTACCGCCGATATAGCGATAAAGCGGCATTCCGAGTGCTTTGGCTGCGGTGTGAGCAACGGCCAGCGAAACGCCCAAAATAGCATTGGCACCCAGCTTACTCTTGGTAGGTGTACCATCGAGTTCAAGCATCTTATAGTCAATTTTGCGTTGTTGACAAACGCACATACCCTTCAATGCGGGTGCAATAACGTTGTTTACATTTTCTACAGCCTTCAAAACGCCTTTGCCCAAATAGCGACCTTTGTCACCATCGCGCAATTCCAGCGCTTCATTTTCGCCGGTCGATGCACCTGAAGGAACGCTTGCACGTCCCATTACACCGTTATCCAATGTTACTTCTACCTCTACAGTAGGATTACCTCTTGAGTCGAGAATTTCTCTCGCATGTACTTTTTCAATTACCATAATCGTTTCTTATTTAATTAAATAAAAATATATCTGATTTAAATCACTTGCAAAGGTAACGCTTTTTTTTACAAAGCAAGAAAGATATGGTTAACCATTCATGGGCCTTAATCCCTCATTTTTTATCATTAATCTTTCATCCTTTATTCAGTTTCCACGTAGCTCCGTCTTTGGTATCTTTCACTTCGAAACCGGCAGCAGACAGTTCGTCGCGAATACGATCACTGGTTGCCCAGTCTTTTTCGGCCTTTGCTTTGGCGCGAAGGTCAAGCACCATGTCTACCACCTTACCGTAAGCTTCCTCTCGCAGGGCGTTGTTATCGCCCTGTTCGCTTTTCAAACCCAGCAAGTCGAACGTGAAAAGATGCAACACCTCGCTAAGTTCTTTTAGGTCGGTAGCTGATATATGGGCTTTGCCATCAACCAAAGTGTTGACCTGCCGACAAGCTTCAAAGAGATAACTGATCACCACCTGTGTCTGAAAATCGTCGTTCATGGCCTCGTAACACTTTGCCCGCAGGCCGCCGACAAACTGTTTTACGGCTTCGTCTGATGTTTCTGCCGTATGTATTCGCTCCAATTCGGCAATACCGTTAAGCAAGCGTTCCAATCCCTTTTCACCGGCTTGCAATGCTTCATTAGAGAAATCTACCGGACTACGATAATGTGCCGAGAGGATAAAGAACCGTATGGTCATGGGCGAGTAGGCTTTTTCCAAGCCCGAATGGTTGCCCGTAAAAAACTGCTCCAGTGTGATAAAATTGCCCAAACTCTTACCCATCTTCTGTCCGTCGATGGTTATCATGTTGTTGTGCATCCAATAATGCACCATTTCATCACCCTGACTGGCCACCGCTTGAGCTATCTCACACTCGTGATGCGGAAACACAAGATCCATCCCTCCGCCGTGAATGTCAAAATGATCGCCCAGATATTTACGACCCATAGCTGTGCATTCGCAATGCCAACCCGGAAAACCTTCGCCCCAAGGACTGGGCCAACGCATGATGTGTTCCGGTTGTGCATGCTTCCAAAGCGCAAAGTCTGCTTGATTACGTTTTTCCCCTACGCCGTCCAATTCGCGCGAATTGTTGATAACATCATCCAAATTGCGACCCGAAAGAATACCGTAGCGATGGTCTTTGTTATACCGCTCAATGTCAAAATACACCGAACCTTTACTTTCATAGGCATATCCGTTGGCCAAAATTTGCTTTACCAGCTCTTCCTGCTCAATAATATGACCGGTGGCATGAGGTTCTATGCTGGGTGGAAGCACATTCAGTCGCTCCATCGCAGCATGGTAAGTATTGGTATAATGCTGGGCAATCTCCATCGGTTCGAGCTTTTCGAGCCGCGCCTTTTTCTCTATTTTGTCGTCACCTTCATCTGCATCGTGCTCCAAATGACCCACGTCTGTGATGTTGCGCACATATCTTACTTTATACCCCAGATGCTGAAGATAACGAAAAACGATATCGAAAGTAATGGCCGGACGGGCATGTCCAAGGTGCGGATCGCCGTAAACGGTAGGACCGCAAACGTACATTCCAACGTTAGGAGCGTGCAACGGCACAAATAATTCTTTCGTTCTGCTCAGCGTATTATAAATAAATAGTTTCTGTTCCATAATTATATGTGTCACAATTTATACTTTACAATCCGTCGCCAATGAAAAAATAGTTGGCGACGGATTGCTCCTGATTGCAAGAATGCAAAGTTACTGCAAACTTGCGACAATGACAAACGACACTCGTTTTTTACAGTCGACCGGTCAACTCTGCCGGAATGCGGGGCATCGCACCGTTGCAGGTGCACACATACGCACTGGTTTCTACCGCCAACTGATGTGCATCGCTCACCGAAAGACCTTTCAGAATAGCTGCACAGAAGCTTGCCGTAAACGAATCGCCTGCTCCTACGGTGTCGGCAACATCCACTTTGGGTGTCTCAATAAATGTCATTGCGCCGGGCTTGAATACATAACTGCCGTTCACACCGCAAGTTAGCACCAACATATCGAGGTTGTATTTACCCAAAATCAGCCAGCATTTGTTGCTCATATCTAAGCCGGGATAACCGAAAAGACGACCGATGGTAACCAGTTCTTCATCGTTTATCTTCAAGATGTTACACCGTTTGAGCGACGCCCGGATAACTTCCTCGTCATAAAAGGTCTGTCGCAGATTGATGTCGAAAATCTTTAAACACGTCGGGGGCGTTGCATCCAAAAAACGATGAATGGTGTTGCGGCTCACCTCATGGCGTTGTGCCAGCGATCCCCAACAAACAGCTTTACAGCTTCGGGCAACCTTTTCCATCTCTGGTGTAAAGGGAATATTATCCCAAGCCACACCTTCGCGTATCTCATAAGCGGGTACGCCCTGCGCATCGAGCTCTACTTGCACCGTGCCTGTTGGAAAAGGAACACGCGGCATGATATACCTTAGCCCTTTTTCTTCCAATGCCGATAACGTCTCATCGCCCAATTGATCTTCGCCAACGGCACTGATAGCCAGCGTGTCGAGCCCAAATTGACCGGCATGATATGCAAAGTTGGCGGGTGCACCACCCAGTTTCTTCCCCTCGGGAAGCACGTCCACAGTGCCTCACCAAGTCCTACGATCTTATTTTCCATCTCTTTATCAGGGTTTTAGTTCGTAAATGGTTATATAAGCTTTATTTCCTTTGGCTGTACGCAGACTGACCTTATTATACGGTTCATTAGGAAACACGAGGTTGGTAAGCGACACTCGTCCCTCGCCATCTACCACCTCAACACTGCTTTTATCCACAAAGATTCGTACTTCGGATAGACTTCCGCGCACAGGGGCAACGGTTACAGCCTTAAACTGATCGCTAAACTCGGTTTCTCCGCTTTGCGTACGATCTACCGAAAATAGTTTTGTATCTGCATCATATGCCATTTTCACATTTTCGCCCTTACTGTTTTGTAGGGTCAGATAGGTTTTTCCACTCTTCACCGCACGCAAATCGAGCACAGCTTCATAGGCTCCTTTACCCGCATCAAATTGTTTTGATATGGTCGAAGCTGTTTTCAGCACAGGTTTTCCGCGCAAAGCGATCAGTTCTTTTGAAGGTCTGCGCCCCACGTATGTTTTCCCTTCATGCTCGTAAAGGCCCAAATCGCAGGGTATGGTGTTGGCAGAGCGGTATTGTAAGGTGGGCACCTGATTGGCATATTGCCAGTTGCTCATCCACGTCATCAGTATACGCCGACTGTCGGGAGCATTGTCAAAGGTCACGGCGGCATAATGGTCTTTACCGCAATCCATCCATTTTACCGTTTCGCCGCTATCCTCACAGGTAAAACGATGCCCGTCAAACTGACCCGTAAAGTATTGTGTGGCATTGCCACCAAAAGGTCCTCCGGGATTGATATTGCAGATAAGAACCCATTTTTTACGGTTGGTGCCGCGTACAGAGAGCTGCATCAAGTCCGGACATTCCCACACACCATCGTGGCATCCGTATCCCTTCCCGAAGCTACTTTCATACGTCCATGCTTTCAAATCGGCCGAAGTATAAATCTGCATCTCTTGTCCGGCAGCCAAAATCATCACCCATCGACCCGTCTCTGTATGCCAAAACACGTGCGGATCTCTAAAATCGGGAATATTGGCAGTGATAATCGGGTTGCCCGAATACTTCTTAAAGGTACGCCCGTTATCAATACTGTAAGCCATACTTTGTGTCTGACTGGTACCGGCAGAGGTATAAAAGGCCACAATAGCGCCTTTTCCGAAGCCTGCTGTATTGTCCATGTCTACCACACAACTGCCGCTAAAGATGGTGCCCAATGCATCTGGTACGAGCGCTTCACCTTCAAACGTCCAATGCAAAAGGTCTTTCGAGGTAGAATGTCCCCACGTCATATTCTCCCATTGCGAACCGTAGGGGTTGAATTGGAAGTACAAATGATACACCCCGTCTTTGTAAAACATACCGTTGGGATCGTTCATCCAACCGTAAGGGGGCGTATGATGATACAGCGGGCGCCACTTTTCGCGATTCGCGGTATCAAAGGTTTCGCTGTATTTGAGATGTTTCCAGCACGTAAAATCGCGCACATGGCCATGTGTTCTGCGGTTAGCATTAAACACAATGTCGAGCAACGCCGCCCCATTGTTTATCGTCGAGAGATCTAACGGTACATAATAATCTACCTTATCGCCAGCCAAACGGATATTGAACGTTTGTTTTACGTGGTTGTCAACCACCACATTTACCCATGCATTCTCCTCATTTTCCTGCACAGGTAGCAGCAAATAGCGCGCCGCAGTTCTTATTTTCTGCATCATGTGCGTATCGCTCAGCTGCAATGGAGGCTCTAATGCGGGCACATTGTCTGCCCAACCCGTGCCGGTGGCAACAGATATGCCCATGGCACAACTCAACAACAGCTTTTTATTCATACATTATCTTGTTTAAAAAATAACACTTTACAAAGATAATACGAAAACCAACAGTTTGTACACTACAGTCCGATTATTTTAGGAAACCCTTATTTCGTCCCTCCATTTTGTGCTTTCTCACCCCTTCACCTTTTCAGTTTTACCTTATAAGTTACTTACAAACTGTTACTTTTTTAACATCCGAGAACACTTCTACTTTTCTTTTTTCGTTACAAATGACTTTCTCCAAATAGCGAAAATTTTTCTTTTATTTGGACAAATATCAGCTTTGAAAATTAAAAAGCATAGGTTTTGAGTGGTAAAAGCTGTGCTTTTGGGTGGTAAAACATCATCTTTTGGAGGCTAATACCTATGCTTTTGCACCCCGAAAAACACGGTTTTAGGACGTTTTAGAGGGATAAAAAGAGGGTGAAAGTTGATGATAAATGTGCAATTGGTTTATAATCAGGGACATATACAACCGTAAAATCCTTGCGTTTTTACGAGCTGAAAACAAGTCAGACGATTTCGTTGGCACTCTCGCGAGGTTGCTTCCGATTTCTTGACAATGCGAAAACTTACAATTTGTAAGCAACCTAAAGGTAAAAAAGTGAAAAGATGAAAGGGTGAAAAAATGGCTAACGCCACAATTACAGAATAAGAATACATGGATGTATCCCCTCTCTATCTCCCCTTATTAAGGGGAGAGGTGAGCTGCATAATTTACTCTTTTACTTGTTATGTGGCGGCTGCATTCTTTCACCCCTTCACCTTTTCACTTTTTCACCTCTACCTTTTGGGGAGGTTAGGAGGAGATGTAAGAAGCTAAAACCTTTTTACTTACTTCTCCTTCCTCCATCTTTTCGCCCCTATTCTTCCCACGCGACATCTTTACCCGGTTCATCAACGCCATCAAAAAGATATCTATCGTCGTCCGGATCTTTTAACTTTAGTACTCTAGCCACTTTCTTTCCATCGCCCGGCGAACGCGTGTAAGTAACATTGCAAGTCATGTTTAAAGTATTGGACGTATCTATTTTGAGCGTGTTAACCCATTCTGGCGAAAAGCGGGGCGTGGCAAACAGTGGGTTATTTTTCAACGTATGGGGCAGCAACTCGTTGGTAAAGGCCTTCGTACAATACTTATTTAATACTTTCTTGATGGCCTTTGGGTTAGGCTTTGTCTGTGCCAACTCGTGGGCATACATGGCGTAAAAGGTGCAGATATCTAAAGGGATAGGCCCCGGCTCTCCACCATCCAATTCATAATCAATATAATATTTACTGTCTTTTCCATCAGCCGAAAAAGCCAATAGATAGTTAGTCATCGCATCACTTTCGGGTGGACAGCAAGTGACATCAACATAAACGGTTGTTTCGGTAACAAATAGCTCACGCCAAAACGAAAGCAAATTGGTCTTGTCATAATCTTCTTCTAACAATGTTTTAGCACTGATGATGCGGTTTTCGACCACCGTTTTCCCTCCTTTTTTGATGTTAATGCGCATCGGATAATTGGCATAAACCACGTTTCCACCCTCTTTAAAGCTGGTGCCATCATAAAATTGGTGTACGTGTATTTCCCAATCGCCGATAACGGTATCGAGCTTTTCGGGCTTGTTATAAAATTGGCTGTAGTCGGTTTTGTCGGCCATTGCAAGGCTGTCGGCGTTTACTGCAGTGCTATCGGCTGTTGTGCCGTCTGCCGAATTCTTCTTGCCCGACGAGCAGGCAGCGCCCATTAAGAGCGCAAAAACAAAAAGAAAGTAAAGTGTTTGTTTCATATTTGTAAACTGTTGATTAGCAGCTGCAAATATAAAGAAAAAGAAATAAAAGGGTTTTATTTCTTTTTCTCTTCTGTATTCAAAAATCAAATGGACGCTCTTTTCTAAGTCCTCATCCTTTCATTCCTTATCTATCGCGCCCTCATCTCTCATTTTAATCTCTCATCCTCTACCCTTTCAGCACTTCAAACTGCAACAGCGAACTGAATTTAAATGCTATTTTGTTTGATAATCCTATTGTGTAACCCATCAATCCCCAACGCGAACGGCAGAAGTTCATATAACTTTCTTGTTCTATCAACCGGATATTCGGAACCCAGGTTTCGATAACATGGCCGTCGGAGATACCCCAACGAATCTCAACGGCTGAAGTTTCCAATGCGTCGGGCTTTACTTTATGCTTGGTCATCATCGTTCCACATACATCAAAACACAACATGCCACCACCGAAACGTTCGGCTATGCGGGCTACAAACTGCTTTACCTGCTCCTCATAAAAATACATCAGAACGCCCTCGACAATAAAGATAAAATGCCCGTCGGGGTGCTTTTGGCGCAAATCGTCCATCCATTCAACATCCAAAAGCGATGCCGTGAGATAGTGATCGCCTGCTGGTTCGGGTATCAACTGATGTCGCAGCGCCATCACTTCGGGCAAATCTACCTCGTAAAAAACGGCTTTGTCGTGTTCGAGAATGCGCTGATAACGAGTGTCAAGACCGCATCCCACGTTGACAACAACCGCATTTTCGTGCGAAAGGATAAAGTTTCGGGTGATGTTATCATAATACCGACCACGCACTACACAGCCCAATTTAGACAGTTTTGCCTTGTTCAGTTTTGAAAAATCATAGTCGATGCGTTTTACCAGCTGTTCGGCCAGATTGTCTTTTAATATCGCCTGCTTGCCTCTTCGGCTTTCTAATGCTCTGTAATATAAAGGAATGAGCAGTGTTTCTTGCACAACGTCAGTAAGTTTAAATTTCTTTTCCATCATTATTTTCGTGTTCTTAAAAACTAAATTTTCTTGCTATGGCTGCAAAATTAAGGTGTATCGGTAGTGCCAACAATACCTAAAAGTTATGAAAAGAGGTGGTTTCGGATTACGAAACCACCTCTTTTCATACGTATTTTTATGTAACAGGCTCTTTATTGATAGGTCAGGCTCGCAGCCTTTTCATTTCTTTTTGAGCCTCTTCGCCGGTAAGATGGTGTGTCTGAAGATAGTTGTTCAGCAGTAAAGTTTTTTCTTTGAACGCATATTCTTTCGAAAGTTTACCGATAACAGTTCGCAGATGGGCATCGCGAAAAGAAGGGCTTTCGTCGCCCAAACCCACTCGCGAAGAACAGAAAATACAGGTTTTGTCACGTGGATCTTCTGCTGCGGTGGCAGGTTGAAGCACCTTTCGGCCTTCGATGGTGTGGAAAAGACCGCCCAAAAGAAATGTTCCGGCATGACGGGTATCAAAAAATGAGGGGGCGAGAAGGTGTTCTTGCGCATTTACCTGACGCATCAAATGCATCAAAACGTTGTTCGGACCGAACGCCATTGTTCCGTCGCTGAACACTGCACTACGAATAAGTGCCGAATAATAATAGGTGTTGTCGGTAGACAGCGATATGCCTACGCACACCCGATTATCCATTTTATAAGGCGAATCAGCCTCTTTTCCCCGCCGATGTACATAGAGTTCGCCAAAGTGATTCATTTGTAACGCATTGCTATGTACGTACGGATCTTCGTAAATAGCTTGTTTAAAGAAGTAGCTTTCCAGCTCTATGGGGTAGAGAGAAAGCCCGTGTGTGCTCACTTTATAGTGTGAAAGCAAAGCAATGGTTGTTTGTTGCAGCAGCGATTCTATTTCTTTGGAAGATTGTGCAGCAGACAAACGGTGTAAGATTTCTGTCAATTCCATATTTTATTATTGAAGTTCTGCCGGCGAAAGGTTTAGCTGTTTTCTCTTGCTTTACGTTCTTCGTCGAGCGTTTGAAAATCTTTTTTACGCAACACAAAACTGTTACTGAGGTATTTTTCACGCACAATCTTATTCTCTGCAAGCTCTTCCGGTGCACCCTGAAAAAGAATACGACCCTCGAAAAGCAGGTAAGCACGGTCGGTAATGGTAAGCGTTTCTTGTACGTTATGGTCGGTAATAAGTATCCCAATGTTGCGATATTTGAGCTGCCAAACGATGTGTTGGATGTCTTCTACTGCTATTGGGTCTACTCCTGCAAATGGTTCGTCTAGCATAATAAACTTCGGATCGATGGCTAAACATCGTGCAATCTCTGTTCTTCGACGTTCTCCACCCGACAGCTGATCACCTTTGTTCTTGCGAACTTTGGTCAATCTGAACTCGCGTATCAAACTTTCAAGCTTTTCTTGCTGATATGCTTGAGGCTTTCCAGTCATCTCCAATACCGACATAATATTGTCTTCTACGCTCATTTTTCGGAAAACGCTGGCTTCCTGGGGCAAATAACCGATACCGGCACGTGCCCTTTTATAAACCGGATAACTTGTTATCTCCTCCTTATCGATGTAGATATGCCCCTCGTTGGGAATAACCAAGCCGGTTGTCATATAAAAAGAGGTGGTCTTTCCGGCGCCGTTCGGACCCAGCAATCCTACGATTTCGCCTTGTTTAACGTTAATAGACACGTTGTTAACAACAGTTCGTTTGCCGTAACGTTTTACAAGTCCTTCGGCTCGAAGTTCCATATTTGTGGTTTCGTGGAGGCTTGAACGGCTCTCTATTGGGTTGGTTTCCATTCAGCAAATACATAATTTATATAGGTTGCAAAGATAGATATTAAAAGGCATAAAAAGAAATAAAACCCGGCGTAAGATGTTCGTTTCTAGCATATTTTACTTACTTTTGCAGCCTTAATAGAAAGTTATAATCATGCTGATTATCAAATATCTTACTACGTTGGGGCAGTATCTCATTCTGATGGGTCGTTCGTTTGCCCGTCCCGAACGTATGCGTATGTTTTTAAAACGTTACGTTAAAGAGATGTCTCAATTGGGAGTAGACTCTATCGGCATCGTTTTACTCATCTCATTCTTTATCGGTGCGGTTATCTGTATTCAGATGAAACTGAATATTCAAAGTCCTTGGATGCCCCGTTGGGTATCGGGATACACCACGCGCGAAATCATGTTGCTTGAATTTTCATCGTCCATCATGTGTCTGATTTTAGCCGGAAAGGTGGGTTCTAACATTGCATCAGAGCTTGGAACGATGCGAGTGACGCAGCAAATAGATGCACTTGACATCATGGGAGTTAACTCTGCGTCGTATTTAATCTTGCCCAAGATACTCGGATTGGTAACCATTATGCCCTTTTTGGTTATCTTCAGCTCGGCCATGGGTATTATCGGCGCCTATGGAACAGCTTATCTGGGGCACATTCTTACACCCGATGATCTTACGGCAGGCCTGCAACACGATTTCAATTCTTGGTTTGTTTGGATGAGTATCATCAAAAGCCTGTTCTTTGCATTTATCATTTCGAGTGTGTCTTCTTTCTTCGGATACAGCGTAGAAGGCGGTTCGGTAGAAGTAGGAAAGGCCAGTACGGATGCCGTTGTATGCAGTTCGGTGCTTATTCTTTTTTCGGATGTGTTCTTAACACAGATGTTAAGTTAGGAGGTAATTGATGATTGAGGTAAAAAAACTTACAAAATCTTTTGAGGATAAACCTGTTTTGAACGGTATTGATGCTGTTTTCGAGACAGGAAAAACCAATCTGATTATCGGTCAAAGCGGTTCGGGAAAAACCGTTTTGATGAAAAATATCGTGGGATTGCTTGAGCCTACATCGGGCGAAGTGTTGTACGACGGCCGTAATTTTGTAACGATGAGCAAGAAAGAAAAGGTGTATATGCGCCGCGAAATGGGAATGATTTTCCAGAGTGCAGCCCTCTTCGACTCGCTGTCGGTGCTCGAAAACGTGATGTTTCCGCTTGATATGTTCTCGACAATGACGCTCAGAGAACGTACCAAACGTGCGCAAGAATGCCTTGACCGCGTAAATCTGACAGACGCACAAGATAAGTTTCCGGGTGAAATATCGGGTGGAATGCAGAAGCGTGTTGCCATTGCCAGAGCCATTGTACTGAATCCCAAGTATCTGTTTTGCGATGAACCCAACTCAGGACTCGACCCCAAGACATCGTTGGTTATCGACGAACTGCTGTCGGGAATTACCAAAGAGTTTGGCATGACCACCATTATCAATACCCACGATATGAACTCTGTAATGGGCATTGGCGAGAATATCTGCTTTATCTATAAAGGTAGAAAAGAGTGGCAGGGCACCAAAGACGAGGTAATGAACTCGACAAATGAGAAGCTTAACGACTTGGTTTTCGCTTCAGACTTGTTTAGAAAGGTCAAAGAAGTTGAGAACGAAACAACCACTTCTTCAAAATAACCTCCCTTCCAACTCGTATTTCTCTCCCTTATATGCCTGCTGAAAAACCCTAAACGGCTTTTCTACAGATTGCGCAAAAAGGGCTTTTGCATGGGCAAAAAACGCAAAATGTTCACTATAAGAACTGCAAATACCAAAAGAATGAAGCATTACTTAGCTTTTAAGTAATGCTTCATGCTTTTTTCTTTTCACCTTAAACCGGTCAAAGCCGTTGCCGTAAACGCCGATAACAGGACTTTGTGTAACAAATGCATGCGGATCTATCGCATCAATCATCTTAAACACTTGCGAGGCTTCTCGCTGTCGGGTAACCAATATCAGCACCTTTAAACTGTTGCCCGAATAGTATCCTTTGGCGTCGATAACGGTGCAACTGCGATATGGCGGAGTTTCGATAACATGCCGGCAGATTTCTTCATAGCGTTCGGAAATAATCAAAAACTGAACCGAACGCAGGCCGGAACTAACTACTTGGTCGAGCACAGACGATACCACAATCAGTCCGACAAAACCGTAAATCACCTGTTCCCAACTGTGCAACACCACATAACTCAGCGTAACAATGATAATATCGCACAGTAGGATAACACGTCCCAGCGATATATCACGATATTTATTGATAATCGAAGCTACAATATCAGACCCGCCCGAACTGCCATGATAGGCTAATCCGAAGCCCAAACCCACACCGCAAAAGCACGAACCGATGATGCAAGCCATAAAAGGTTCGCCGTGAAGAATGGTGGGATGGGGAAACAAATGGCGGAAAAGGGTCGTAAAAGCCGTTAACATTAACACACCATAGATGGTTTTAATACAAAACTTCAACCCCAAAACCTTCAGTGCAATGGCTAATAATATGGTATTACCAACAAAATAAGTTACCTGCACAGGTATGCCCGTGCCCCAGAAAATTATTGAGGCAAGCCCTGCAACACCACCCGTACTGATGTTATTGGGTAAGAAAAACGCCACCCATCCGATGCTGTAAAACACCATTCCGAGTGCAATCATGGCATAATCTACTATCTCACGGTAAAGAGATTTGAGCATAATCAGAATGTTAAAACGTAACCTACAACTGTTAAGAACGTTGCGCTTCGGCTATACATTCTATCTCTACAAGGGCTCCTTTGGGCAATGTTCGCACCGCAAAAGCCGACCGAGCGGGGAAGGGTTGTGAGAAAAACTCGGCATAAACCTCATTCATCGCACCGAAATTATCCATATCCGAGAGAAAAACCGTTGTCTTTACCACCCGGCTGAGGTCTGTTCCTGCCGCCTGTAATACTTGTTGCGCATTAGTAAGCGACTGTCGGGTTTGCTCTTTAATGCCTCCTTCAGCAAACTCGCCTGTACTTGGATTTACGGGCAATTGTCCCGATACAAACACCAAACCGCCTGCTTCTATGGCCTGACTATATGGTCCGATGGCTTTGGGTGCTTTGTCTGTGTGAATGGCTTTCATTCTTTTTATTGTTTAGTTAAATAGGTAATGGATTGATATTCGGTGCAAAAGTAGTAATTAAAATTAAATAAATGAAGAATTGGTTGTGGATGAAGGATGAAAGAACAAGGATGAAAATTTATGTGCTTTTCTGTCTCCTGCCAACTACTTTTACCTACCATATCCTACTTTACCTACCTAAGTAAAAGTAAAAGGGTGAAAAGGTGAAAGAGTGAAAAGATGCAGCCGCCACAATATATAGTAGCTATGTAAGGGCGTTAGCCATTTTTTCGCCCTTTCACCTTTTCACTTTTTTACCTCTAAGTTGCTTACAATTTGTTACTTTTACCCTTGTCAATAAATCAGATGCAACCTCGCGAGAGTGCCAATCGAAATCACCAACCGGTTCTCGGCTCGTAAAATCGCAAGGATTTTACAATTATGTATATCGCTGATAATTAATAACTTGCGAACTTATAGATAAATTTTGTTCGTTATTTACCCTTTTGAAACGCCCTAAAACCGTGTTTTTCGGGGTGCAAAAGCATAGATTTTAGCCTTCAAAAGATGATGTTTTGCATGCTAAAAGCTATGTTTTTACATTTCAAAACCTATACTTTTGGAAAATGAAAGCTGTTTTTTGTCCAAATAAAAGAAAAATTTTCTCTATTTTGAAAAAGTGATTTGTAAAGAAAAAAGAAATCCGAAAGTGTTCTCGAATGTTAAAAAACTTACGATTTGTAAGCAACTTGGAGATGAAAAAGTGAAAAGGTGAAAGGGCAAATGGGGACGTATAAAGGTGAAAAAGTGAAAAGGTGAAAGGGTGAAAAAATAGCTAACGCCCTTGCATTGTTATCTAATACTGTGGCGGCTGCATCTTTTCACTCTTTCACCTTTTCACTTTTTCACCTTTATACGTTCTCCTTCTGCCCCTCATACTCATTGGTATAGAGCTTATACACCGCCCTTTTTATTTCTAAAATGCTGTTACCCATTTGCTGTATCTGCTGTTGCGAAATGCGTTTGCCTACCCGAATGGTGAGCGTACCTCGGTTGCAAACAATGGAATGACGGGGCATCAGCTCGCGCAAACCGTGCAGATAAATGGGTAGAATGTCAACATTCAGCTCACGAGCCAGTATAAAAGCGCCGTTGTGAAAACGACCGATGTCGGGCGAAACTACTCTTTCCGCTTCCGGGAAAATGGCAATGCTGTACCCGTTTTTGATATGTTCGCGACACCGATCGACAATGGCTTCCGACCCATTTTCTACCGGAATAAAGTCGGAAAAACGTAATACAGGCGACACAATGGATTGTGCCACACCTTACGACCTATCGAAATAAGTATTTTAGGCGATAAAGCCATCAAACAAACGGGGTCTAAAATAGACTGATGATTACAGATAATAACGGCGGGCCGCTTAAAATCTTCAGGCTCATCATAGCATATACGGGTCTTCACACCGGGTATATGAAAGATGTCGAAATGAAAAAACAGGTGTTTCTGACGATGAAAAAAGGCCATACGCGAGGGGGTTTTGCGATGCAAAACAAACAGCCACGTACCCAGCACACAACCGTAAAGCACCTGAAAAAGGTAGATACCGGAAGCATAAATGGTTACCAGCAGGCGCGAAAAAGAGATGGGCTGCGGGCGTTCGGCCCCGTTCTTGTCGGTGTAAAGCCAACCAAACAGCATGGGTGGAATGATGTATGTGAGCACAACCACAGAGGCCATACCCACGATTGTGATTTCACCCAGTCCGCGTAAGGCCGGATGACGGGCGATAATGAGCGACCCCATGCCGATAAACATAATGGCTGCCGAGATAAAAATGCTGCGTTTGTAAGAAGCCAACATACGTCGACGGTAGGTTCGTTCGTATATCAAGCCTTCGGTTATAAAGATGCTGTAATCGTCGCCTTGACCGAAAATAAAGGTAGCCAAAATGATGTTAACCAGATTAAACC
The DNA here is from genome assembly GCF_000614205.1 of Hoylesella saccharolytica JCM 17484. GTDB lineage: Bacteria > Bacteroidota > Bacteroidia > Bacteroidales > Bacteroidaceae > Prevotella > Prevotella saccharolytica. The sequence continues at coordinate 30,499 of NZ_BAKN01000006.1, read as the reverse complement.
GCATATCCAGCAGGTGCATGGTACCCAAAATCCAGAGCCAAGACACGGCCATCGGCAAGAAAGCGATAAGCGCGTACTCAAATTTTTTAAACGAAATCCACAGAAAAACAAACACAATGATACCGCAAACCCACCCGATATAATTGAAGTTTTGAGATAAAGTGGTGGCTATTGTGGCATTCATGCTCTGCACATCAAAGGCCCATTGCTGCGCACCACTTGCGCCATTGAAAGCCGTCACCACGCTGTCGGCCTGTGCAGAAGGCACATTAACAACATTTACAACGGTATTTCCAAGTATGCGATTACCTAAACCATTACGCGTAAGCGGTGAAAAGAAAGCCAAATCTTGCGGTTGCAGGCGGGCATTGACAACACGGTTAAAGTCTTCAAAAGCGTCGGGTGTAAAACCGTTACGCAGGGCTTCGGCAGTTAACTGTTGGGTCAGCAGCTGCCGATGTTGTGTTACAAACTTATTCCAGCGGTCTATTCGCCGGCGCTGTTCTTGTTTTCCGGGTATCAGAAGGTCAGAAAACGCGTGCGCACTACGTTCCAATGCCTCCTCAACATTCGCTCCCGATGTGGCAAAATATACCTGTGTAGTGCCCGGTTGCTCGTTTCGCATACGCCCCAAGTCCATCAACAAAGCCTTTTGTTCGGGCTTCAGGTAGTTGATGTGCTGCATATCCGTGTCGAATTGGGTAGACAAACTGAAGTAGCCCAGCACCAAAGTAACCACCACCAACGCAGCCACAACATACTTGTTTTTGGGATATACGGGATTAAAGGGTGCTTCTTCGGCTTTGTCGACAACTGTTTCGGACGCCGAGCAACGGTTGGCTACACAACCGCAAAGGTGTGGCAGGAAGAGAATAACAAAAGTAATGGTGCCCACCAACATAAAAGCGGCGAACAAACCTAAATGGCGAAGGGCGGTAGACTCTAACGGAATAAGTGCACAAAAAGCACCTACGGTGGTGATATTACCTACAACAAGGGGCTCGGCAATCTCTTTTAAGGTATCGCGCGGCGATGAACAATGTCCCAAATGCGAAACAAAATGGAGCGGATAGTTAACGGCAATGCCGATGATAACTGAGGCGATGCCTAACACAATGACAGAAACCTCGCGACTGACAAGTGCAATTGCACCCATCGCCACTATCCAACCGAAGCCCAACGACACAGCGATGAGCGATAGATAACGCACCCGCCGTAACGTATAAACGAGCAAACAAAGAATAAGAACAACGGCAATGCCTATTGCCCAAACGCTATCGATCTTGATTTGTTGTGCATTATCCACAGCGATAACAGGTGCACCAGTAGCCGTTATCTGCACATTGCCCAGCTGTGCCTCAATGGTTCGCGCCACAGAATCTATTCCGGCAATGAGTTTTCCGTTTTTATCCGTCTCGCTGGAACCGTATGGCGAGTCGATCATAACTATTGCAAAGTGATTGTCGGGAGCAAAAATGTAACCGTCGTTCAGTTCATAACGCATGGCTCTGCCTGATGTTTGAAGGCGCTCTAAGATAGGGGTGAAGAGCCCTAAAGGGTCTCTTTGAATGTTTTGCGACAAAAGATTGCCCGACGGAAACAGCAACATCTCCTTGTCTTTTTGCAATGCAGCGGCAATACTGTCTGTGCACATACGCCGCGACATACGGGTATAGTCGGCCTCGTTCATTAACAACGGGGCGTTTGCATATACAAAATCGGCCACGCCCAACACCTCGTCATAGTCTATTCGGGCTGTTATCTGCCAGTGTTTTTGCTGTGCCTGCGTTTCAAAAATATTTACGGCCTCAACGATTCGGTCGATATCTGTCTGCGTAGTATCGCTCATTTGAAAGACGACAAATATCCTATCTGCGGCGTTGATTTGCCGATAAACATCCATCGAACGGTGATAGGTATCGTTATCGGGTAAAAAATCGCTGATGTCTTCTTTAAATCTAAGCTGTAAAGCCGATATCACAGCTGCCGTAAGGAGTGTGACGAGAAGTAGAAAACGCAGGTATCTGTGTGTGTGCAGATAGTCGTATATTCGTAAGAGCGCACGGGTAATCATCTCAATGTTGCGAAAGCTTTAGTTTGGAATGAACGGGATTGGCATAGATATGTAAAAGAATATCGCGCGCTTCGGCTACCTCCAGAGCGTTTATTCTGTCGATGAAGGTCTGTTTTTGCTGTTCGTCAATGGGTGGAAATTCCATGTCTGAAGCCGGATAAAGCATCTGATAGGCGATGTAATTTGTGGGCATCAGGCGGTAAGCCTCAATAATGCGCCGGTCTATAAGCTCTGCAACGTTCCGGATGGCATCGTTCAAGGGGAGCGATGAAAATGCTTCAAGCTCTTCTTTTTTGAGCGGCGGACATACCTCAAAGTGTACACGACCCTTCGGTTGCATAATTCCGGTGAGAATACTGCGTATATCTTCGCCCGGCTGTTTGATGTATCGACCATGCAACGACTGCGATATTTCGGTGGCTTTCAGTACATCGCACGATTCCCACTCGTAGCTTACGGCAATCGGAACGATGTTTAATTGGTTCAGAGCCTCCATCTTATCGTGTCCGCCCGACTGCGCAAACATCTTAATAAGACCTTGTTCGGTAAGGTCAACACCATCTTTTGTGCGTCCGTTGCGTTGCGCAATCCACACCGAAGAATGTTTTTCGGTGATGACATGGCGAATATATCGCGACAGGTGTAACGAACTTTGATAGAATTGGCGCGCATCTCCACCCCGCTCAACTCGAAACATCTTGTTGCTGCAACCTATGTCGATGATAAGCGGATTACACATCAGATTGGCGCCAAAGGTTATCTCGCAGGTGTCAAAACCATTATCGACAAGGGCGTTTTGCAACAGTGAAGCATCTAAAACAATGTCTCTATGGTTACTGACAAATAGATAAGGCGTGCCGGTATCAAGCTGCTGAAGACCATTACAACTAAATTCGGTGATGCTGCGCTGTATCACTTGGCGGTTGAAATAATACATCACCTGATGTTGAAACTCGTGTGTGGTCGTTATTCCGCGCAGCAAATCAGCCACTTCGTCGTACGTTTTGTTGGGAAAAACAAAGTCGGCCAGCTGCGGAAGATAATCACTGGCAGCAATTCTGTGCATTGCCTGAGGTATCTCCGAGTCGTAATAAGGACGTATATCATCAAAAATAGATTCTGCCAGATTGCTCATTTGAGAAGTTTTTACTATAAATCGGTATGGTTTCTTTCGTCTATAAACTTAACGGGTTTTCTGCTTTTGGCGGGAAAATTGATTTGTCTGATGTCCTCGACAGGCAGCAACTCGATGTTGGGAGCAACTCGGATGCGCGACCGAAAACTGTCTTTCAGCATCTTGATGATGTCTTCGCGCATCTTTTCGTCTGTGCAAGGGGTTTTCAAACCTATCTTAACAACAACCTCATCAGTACCTGCCGCCGACTGTTTGACCACCACCACGTAGTTTTCTACATACGGTGTGTTGTCTAAAACGTCGTTAATTGCGGGCGGATAGAGCGTTGTTCCCTTGAGCTTTATCATGTTATTCTTGCGTCCAACCAAAGGAGTGAGCCGGTAAGACCATCTTCCACAGCGGCATTGTTCTGTTCTTCGGGCTGCAATATCACCCGTTCGGAACCGTAAAAGCGGCATCGCCTCAACGCCTAACGTGGTAACTACCACCTCGCCTGCTTGCCCTTCGGGTACGGGTTGATTGTCTTCGCCAATGATTTCAACAATGATTAACTCCGGATGAACATGTCCTCCTTGACCGAAAGAACATTCGGAGAAGGTGGCTGCCATCTCTGTACTGGAGTAAGTTGCAAAGAGTTGAACCTCCGGCCACTTTTCATGTATGCGTTGTCCGAGCAGATTTAACGAGAAATCTTGCTTGCGAAGGCCCTCTCCGATACCAATTATCCGCTTCACAGAACTGTTGCGATAGTCGATGTTATGTTCTTCGGCATACTGTATCAATCGAAGAATGAAAGACGGAACGCACATCAATGTGTCGGGAGACATGCGTCGAATGGTATCCCATTGCAACTCGGGAATACCGTTTCCAACGCGAATAACGCCTGCGCCTAACTTGCGAAGACCTAAGAAATAAGCCATTCCGGCCATGAAACGTTTATCCAATGTGGTCATCAATTGTACCACACTGTTTTTTGTCAGACCGGCACAGACAAACGATTTCGCTTCGTTTAAAGCCAAGCGATCTAAGTCGGCATCACTACAACCAAATGTAACGGGGTCGCCCAAAGTACCTGATGTGGTGATATAATCAATGATTTGGTTTTTTGGAACACAAAGAAAATCTTCGTTATAAAGCTGTAAATCCTTTTTCTCTGTAAAAGGAATACGGGCCAAATCTTCTATCGTTCGTATCTCGCCAATATCAATTCGGTTCTTCTCGAACATGCGTTGATAATACCTCGAATGGTCTTTGAGGTATACCAATTGCTTCTTTAGTAAGCCTTCTTGAAAGGTTTTGATTTCCGAAGGCGATTGAAATTCTATGTCGTTGTTCATTATTTACCCTTCACTCTATATGTTTTGAACCATCATTTGATATTTTCTTTCAGCCAATTTAAAAATGCTTCGCGCCACGTTCTACATTCTTCGGTACCTTTTACATCGCTTGCTCCGAAGCCATGACCACCGGTTTTGTATTGCAGGTAACGATGAGGCACACCCCGAGCTGTAAGCGCAGAGTCGAGTAAAACACTGTTTTGGTATTTCACAACGGGGTCGTCTACGCAGTTGACAAGCAATACCGGCGGACAATCGGCGGGTATATGGCGTTCTAACGAAAGCGAATCTTGCAAACGTTTATTGCGTTTACCCCACTCGCCCAATAAGCCTTTGCGCGACCGTTTGTGTACATATCGCTTGTCGGTAAGCGTTACTACGGGGTAAACAGGCACAACAAAATCGGGGCGTAACGATACTTTGGGAGTTATTCCCAAAGATAATAGAAAGTTGGTGTTATGAAATACGCCGGCAGACATGGCCAAATGACCACCCGCAGAAAAGCCCATGACACCCACTTTATTCGTATTTATGCCCCATTGCGAAGCATTTTCGCGCACCAATTGAATAGCGCGCTGCACGTCGCGAAACATATCCGGTTGTCTGTTTCCTCTGAAAAGCAAACGATAATGACTAACATATGCCCACACACCGGCTACCCGATAGGTCAGCACAAATGCCGCAATACCGTTTTTTTGCAGCCATTTTGCCACTCCAATACCTTCTGTTGATATATCCAACCAATGGTAACTACCACCCGGACACACAATAACGGCAACGTCACTTCTTGTTTTTCCTTCGGGAATAAATGATGTAAGCGTAACGCTCGAAGCCTTTTCGGGCGTGCCTTCCCATATCCGTATCTGTGCGTTTGATGTGAAAACAACCGATAACAGAACAGCCAACACCCACCAACGGATATTCCGTTGGCTGCCTGCCGCCTTTTTTTTAACTATCTTATATAAAGAGAATATCTGTTGTTTCATCTGCTTACAATTTCTCAATAATTTTGTTTCGACCCACGATAGCCTCTGCTGTGTTGATAGCAGATAACGGAACACCACATATTCCGTGCAAACTAACACACTGTCCGGTAAGAAACAAGTTGCGCACTTTGGTAAAAATGGGTACCTGAGACAGCAAAAAGTTTTCGCAATCTTTGGCAAAACCGTAGATAGAACCTTCGGTGCTGTGGTAATAATCGCGAACAGTGAGCGGACTGGCTGCGTGTACATGCTTTATCATCTGCCTGAATTCGGGGTATATCTTCTCCATTCCGGCTATCACACGGTTTTGATGTTGCAACTTCCAAGCTTTGTATTCAGCTCCACGTCTGCCAGTTTTCGTATCTTCCCATCTGCGTACAACGTCGAAAGGCATAATGCAATTAACGATAAGATGGGTAGCTGTTGCACCCTGATTAACGTCGGGCGGAGTCATATACATAAAGCCGTAAGGCCATTGATGTGCATCATATTCACCTAAATGCCATACGTGTTCATAGTCGGTTTGATAATAACAAGTGTGGTTGATGTAAGGAAACACCCTCTCTTTCAGCTCTATAAACAAACTGAAAATAGAGTAACTGCCCGGTATCGAACGTAAACGGTTGACGTAAGATTTGGGAAATGCCGAGTCGTCGGCTATGCGCAACATCTCGCCAACGTGTGTGGCTGATATATAATAAGGTGCCGAAAAGCTCCTTCCATCTGTCGTTACAACACGTTTTACCTGTTTATCCACTACCTCGATGCGTGCTGCTTCGGTCTTGTTCAATACACGTCCACCGCCTTGTTCGATAACTTCTTTCAAGGCTTCTGCCAACTGCAACGACCCACCTTCAAACCTATCGGGTCCATTGATATAAAGAACGTTGATCAAAGCGTGTATGTATGCCGGTGTATGACCTGCAATACCGCCATACATCGGATTCATATATGCCAGCACATCGCGCAACTTCGGATCGTTGATGTAATGTGCAATCAATCGGTCTGCAGCCCATAAGAACTGCTCACTATGCTGAAAAATATCATCATTTGTCGGTCGAAGGTAAAACACATCCAGCTCTTCGGTAAGCGCATAAAGCGTATCTACGTACCTTTTCAGGTGTTCTTTTTCTTTGGGAAAATAACCAGCCAGACTCTCAACAAAGCCCTCTCGACCGGCGGCAATGCGATAAGTAACACCGTCTGAAGCGTAAGTGATGCTGTCCATACAATCATTGTCTACGCTGCGCAAGCGTAAACGATGCAGTATTCCCAAGTAAGAACAGATGCGATAAAGACTTCCACCGGGTCTGAAACCGCCCAGAATATGCATTCCCGTTTCAAATTCTATACCGTTTCGTTTAAACGTTTGCAAGCCTCCGCCTATGGTTTCGTTCTTTTCGAGCACCGTAACGCGATGGCCTTCTTTGGCCAATAAGGCTCCGGTTGTTAGTCCGCCCAGTCCTCCACCGATAATAATAACCTCTTCTTTCATCTTTTAATCTGTCGATAAATGGTTTCGGCGGTGAGCAATTCGCTGCATGTTACAATAGAACCAACTAACACTCCGAGCATTCCATGCGAGTTAATGTTTTGCCCGGTAAGCAGCAAATTAGGTATCTTTGTTTTGTATTGTACATGGCAGGCAGCACCCATGGTGATGTCTTTCGCCACGCCATACATGGCACCATGTTCGGTTCCGGTATAGTCGAAATAAGTTAACGGGGTCGAAGTCCAATAGTTTTCTATACTGTTTCGTAAGCCCGGAAACTGTTTTTCGGCAGCTGCGATGAGGCGTTCTGCCTTTTCTTGTTTAAACAACTCATAGTCTTTGCCACGCCGTCCTATGTGTGTGCCGAGCCAAGGGGTTATCTCTTCAAACTGCATATAGCTTAAAAGCTCGCCACATTCGGCATATTTCGGCACGTTGTTTTTATCCTCTCCGGGTTGTTTGGGTGGGCACATGTGCATATACAGATAACCTTTGGGCCACTCTGAGGCGGTATAATGTTCGCAATCCCACGGCGTATCGCCATATAACCATAAAAATTGTGGTTAAGATAAGGCACCGTTTGCGATTTAAACTTCATGTAAACGGCAAATCCACCCACGGTGTTGGGAACCGACAAGATGCGCTTTCGATAAGCAGGACGAATGAGTGTGTTATCGGTTAACATTTCAAGCAGGCGGTTAGGATGCACTGCCGAAATAACCAAATCGGCTTCGTAACAATTCTCGTCTGCCGTAACAACGCCTGTTGCCTTGGTGTTATCACACAAAATTTTTGTTACTTTCTTCCTTGTCAGCACCCTTCCACCTTGTTTTTCAATGTTCTCGATCAGCAGTTTTGTAATGATATCGCTGCCGCCGGCTATCCGGAAAGCACTTTGGTTATAAAAATCGGTAATAAAAGCGTGGGTCGAAAAGGGTGTTTTACCCCGTTCGGCGGCATAAAGAGGCAGGTTGCCCACCAGCACTTTACACAACAACGGGTCGTTTATCAGCGTGCCGATAATATCGTCGATGCTACGTATCTGATACTCGGTGTTGAGCAAAGGGTTGTTTTCGGCATGCCGAAGCGAGTGTAACGAAGAAGCCCCTGAAATTTGTTCGATCAGCGAAAAGTAGTTGTGAAGATTATCTTTTTCGTGCGGAAAGTCTTTCGCCAGCGTCTCAACAAAGGCTTCATGACCGTTAGCCAGCTTGAATTGACCACCCGCCAGCGATATAACATCATATTCGGATGTGTCGAGTCGGGTCAGTGGTATGGTTTCCAAGCCCAGATAATGCAACAGGTAATGAAGTGTTTGCCCTTCGTCGGCACTACCGATAAAATGCATACCGGTTTCAAACTTTGCGCCGCCGCGTTTAAAACATTGTAAGCAGCCACCCGGTTGTGTGCCCTGTTCGAGCACGGTTACCTGATAACCGTTGCGTGCCAAAATAACTCCGCACGACAATCCGCCCAGTCCGCTGCCTATAATGATACATTTATTCATCAACGATAAAATATTCCTTTGTTATGAAATCATCGGCGTTTCAACAAAAACTATTCTCTCCCGACAATTTGAAACCCGATGTTTCAGTTCTCTTTCATTCTCTAAAAAGTGGGGCAAAGGTACTGTTTAAAATTTAAAGCGAAAAGCGTTAATAAAACAAAATCAATATATTTTTGTTTTTTATGAGCTATTATCTTTGTATATAATATGGCGAACGAACAAGAGGAACGAAAGATTATACACGTTGATATGGATGCTTTTTATGCGTCGGTAGAGCAACGTGACGACCCCACATTGCGTGGAAAACCCATCGCTGTTTGTCGTGATACCTGCCGAAGCGTACTAACCACGGCCAGTTATGAGGCCCGACGGTTTGGCATTCATTCGGCAATGCCGGTAACAAGGGCTAAAAAGATGTGCCCGGAGCTGATTATCGTACCTCCCGATTTTGCCAAATACAAAGCTGTTTCTTCGCAAGTGCACGCCATTTTTCACGATTATACCGACATCATCGAACCGCTTTCGCTCGACGAAGCCTTTCTCGACGTAACCCAAAACAAGCTCAACATACCGCTGGCGGTAGATATTGCCAAACAGATAAGGCAGCGCATCCGCAACGAATTGCACCTTACGGCATCGGCAGGGGTATCGTACAACAAGTTTTTGGCTAAGGTTGCATCTGATTATAGAAAGCCCGACGGACTCACGGTAATACACCCCGACCGTGCAAAAGACTTTATTTCGAACCTGCGCATTGAGGATTTCTGGGGCGTGGGCGGAAAAACGGCACATACTATGCATCGCATGGGCATCTTTATCGGATACGATTTGCGACGGTATTCACTGCAACGCCTAACGCAGGAGTTTGGTAAAATGGGGGCTGTTTACTACAATTTTGCCCGCGGAATAGACCTGCGTCCGGTCGAAGCCTTCAGCGTTCGCAAGTCGGTGGGATGCGAACAGACGTTTATGGAAGATACAGACATACCCTCGAAACTGATTATCGAACTGTATCATTTGGTGCTCGAACTGGTTGAACGCATCAAAAAAGCAAAATTTAAAGGCCGCACACTAACCTTAAAAGTTAAATTTCACGACTTTACGCAAATTACACGAAGCATTACTCGAAGCAGTGATTTCTGTCTGAAAGAGGATATTCTACCGGCTGCAAAGGCATTATTAAAAGAGGTGGAATATACAAATCATCCGGTACGTTTACTGGGTTTGTCGGTCTCTCACCCGCATGAGGAAGACTCAAAGAAGAAAACACGCTGGGTAGAACAAGAATTTCCGTTCTGATTTTTTCAACTCGTTACATAGCTGCTTTCTTGTCTTCATCCCTTCATCTTTTCTATTTTATCACCTTTAAGTTACTTACAAATTGTTACTTTTTTAACCTTTGAGAACACTTCTCGTTTTCTTTTTTCGTTACAAATCACTTTCTCCAAATAGAGAAAATTTTTCGTTTATTTGGTCAAAAATCAGGTTTCATTTTCTAAAAGTATAGGTTTTGAGATGCAAAAGCATAGCTTTCACTGCACAAAACATCATCTTTTGAAGGCTAAAATCTATGCTTTTGCACCCCGAAAAACACGGTTTTAGGGCGTTTTATAGAGATAAAAAAGAGAATGAAAGTTGATAAAAAATGTGCAATTATTTAATAATCAAATATATAGCCAATCGTAAAATCCTTGCGGTTTTAGAGCCGAGAACAAGTCAGACAATTTCGTTGGCACTCTTGCGAGGTTGCTTCTGATTTCTTGACAACACGAAAAGTAACAATTTGTTACTTGTTATAGTTTGAATTGAATTATAAATTTATCCACTCGTAAATGTGGATAAGATGTGTAAAAGAATGGAAAAACTACGAGTTATCCACAGCATCAGGAACGAAGAAAAAAGCATGTGTATATCCACTAAATTGTTATGAGGTTTTCAATGCGTTTTACACGAAAATTGAAAGGAAAAAATTATCCACTTATTCTTTATCACTATAAAACAGCAATTGTTGATAAACAAGCTATCTTTTTAATTTTCAATATATAAAGCTATGGATAATTTGTGGAAAAAGAACCATAAATGTGGATAATGAAAAAACCAAAGAAAGCATCAAAAATTTATAAACATATCCACGCCTTATCATCATCATCATAAAGATTTCTTTTTAAAAGAATAAAAAAAGAGAATAATAATGAGGGGTGGAAAATGTGGATAAATCGTTTTTCTGAAATTTTATAGTCTTCTTTAAAGTCTATTTTTATTTGATAAGCCGAATATTTTCGCCATCAAAAAGAAATATTTTTTCGTAACCATTTTTTACCGCTTGGTTTACAATAGCAGGCATATCAGATACTTGCGAACGATTAATAGTGGTATCTTTCCATTCGCTCGGGTATGTATAACCCAGTTGATGAATGGCTGCACTACCCCATCCAAAGGCATGTGAAGGCACTACAAGAAAGGAAGAATAGCCTGAATAGTCTTCTTTAATAGTAATACTGTACACTTTTTTAACGGGATAAGCTAAAATTTTAGCAGCTTGTTGACCCATTTTTTCGGCCGTTTTTCCCGACTGATAAGCGGCTTGTGTGTGATGAATGTCTGATATAAGCGCAGAGAAAACGAATGCTGCAAAGCTGTATGTAAGGTATTTTGTGTGTTTATATTTATTGAGAACATAGCCTATTGACAGGGAAAAAAGACTGAGAGAAGCATATACGTGCATCACGGTAAAGAGGGTTAGCAGGTGTGGTAAAACGGCTATCAGCATACAAAAAAACAGCGTAAACAGCTTTTTATCTTTCCAATGAGCAATTTGTCGACCAACAATCAGGATCATCAGTGGTAACGAAAGCAAAACGGTAAGAAAGAAGATAAGTTTTGCAATGGGGGCTTTGATAAACCATGCCACATAATCTGCGGGTAAAAAAGTGAGCAAAATAAACTTTGAAATGTTTTTTACAAAGTGTAAAATACTGCTGTCAAAGTAGGCTTCGTTTTGATAAAGAGGGTTTATAGGAAGCGATAATCGAATGATAAAATAGATTGTTATGGCAACAGCGGCATAACCAGCAACACGTAACAGATATTTTTTATCGATATAACCAAAGCCATAAGCAAAGCCGGGAATAATGACAAACCACATTATTCCGTTTTCTTTAGAGAGTGTAGCAAGGTAACAACAGCCGATAAAAAAGAGTATTTGAAGTCCTTTTTTATGGATAAGAAACAGCCATAAACCCAGCAAACCCCAGAAATGAGCATAGGTTTGATTAATCGAATCGATACTGAGCACAGTACCCAGCATACTCGGTGAGAGGTAAAAAAACAGGGTGGCAAGGTTGGATATCGAATATCTGAAACCTAAAAATCTGCACAATCGAAATACCAAATAGGCAGAAATAGCATGTGCAGGCCAAATAATGAGGTGGTTAAGAGAGGGAAACCAATGATAATTAAGTCCCAAAACAGCTCCTATACAAGCATCAAAAGGTCGCCAATAGTTGCCTACGGGGATAATAATATCTGAAAGATTACCGAAATAAGGAGAAGCAAGATAAGTCCAATCGTCGAACGTAGGTAGTAATGATAATAATCCGTAAACAACGATAGGTGCTGTAACGACGATAAAAAAAAGTGCCCAATATTGTTGTAACCGGTTTAGTTGACGATGGCAATTTTGCATACTGTACCTTTATTTCCGTTGGATGTAGCTGTTTGAACCAAGTAAATACCGCTGGCAACACGTTTTCCTTGTGCGTCTTTTCCATTCCAAGTAAACAGTCCTCCATTACTTTTTCCCTGCGCAACAAGTGTTCCGTTGGTGCTTACAATTTTAACATCAGCATTCAGTGTAAGTCCTTTTACAGTGATAAGTCCTGTATAATCGGGTCGAACAGGATTGGGATAAGCCCATACATTATCTTTAGTCATCTCGTCGGAAGCATCGCTTGCATTGCTCATATACGAACAAAGTCCTTTGTTGGTACCAAAAAAGACCTCGCCGCTGCTGCCGTTAATGGCAATCGACTCAATGTAATTAGATATCAGCTTACTGTTTTCTACCGTGAAATGGTGTAGTTGTGTGAGGTTGTCTTCACTGATCAGATAGACGCCGTTACCGTTAGTTCCAAACCATTTTCTACCTGCTCCGTCTATTGCCATACACATAATATCTACTCCTTCCAATAGATAATCGGCGTAATTGGTACCATCGTTTCGCGGAATTTTTATTTGTTGAAACACGTTTCCGTTAGTTTCTATCTCTCGTGTAGTTAATACAAGCGGCCCCACATTTGTACCTATCCAGATATTTCCCTGCAAATCTTCGGCAACACATCTTACATATCCTACCTCAACATGTGTACCATCTTGGTTGTGAAACGATGTGTAGGTTTTCAATATATCGATAGATGGCTGATAAAAAGCTAAGGCCGGCGTGCGGTAAAAGTTGTTGACAAACCACAGATTGTAGCGTCTGTCGAGTATCATTCCTGTCATATATTCCCACGAACGATTAGGATTCATGGTCGGAACAACCATTAATTCGGGTTTATGATGCGATGTAAATTGCCCCGTTTTATCCATTTGCAGCAATGAAGTAGACGGACTAATGCTGTTAAGACACCATAAATTGCCTTTTAAATCAAACTTAATTCCGGTTACTAAGGTATAATCTTTGGTGGTTTGCCTTACTGTTGCAGCTTGTTTAAAGAGGCTGTTATCGTAATTATATTCCTTTACAAAGGCTCCGTTTTTAAATTCATAAAGTCCTGTTTGACCGCCTGCAAAAACATGATTAACATCAGTAGGATCTACATCCAACGTAGAAAAATTAAGAAATGAATGACCTGTTAAACTTGCAACATCATCCTGGTAAATGCTCCAATCTGTTCCATTCCATACTTGTATACATGCAGGCCGACTTTCATAAAAGCCACAAACGGTATAAAGCAGATTGTTTTTGTACAGCATATAACCGAAATAGTTGTGCTTAGGACCACCCGGATGCACTTTTTCTACTTCTTTTTTAAAATCCGGATTAGGTTTTATCTCTGTATTCGGAGTATATTCCCCTACCCTTTTCCAGTTGCTTTTATCAATCAGATTGGTATTTATTTTTGCTGCATATTTACCTTTTGAAGCTGATTCAGCATAGATATATGTGTTGTCTTTATGTGTGTAATTCACTTGAAACCCCAGCTGATAGGTTTCGCTTATTTCTGCATTACGAACATTCAGTTTGATAATTCCGAAGCCGGTAGACAGATAAGCGTATATACCATCTATGGTAATGTCATAAATGGTTTTATCTTCCATCATGTTCTTTCTGTAATAATCCGACACATTGATTACTTCACCATCGGTTCTTAACAAGTCAATGTTTTGGTTTTGATATACAATTACCAGTCTTTTAGCTGCTTTGCACCATGCGATATGGTTAATTTGTGTATCGCTTAGGGCGTTTGTTTTGTCGAAAGTTTGTAGGCTTTGGTCAGCTTTATTATAGGCATACAACCCACCTGAAGCCAATACGTAGAGCGTGTTTTCGGCTTTTTCTATCTCTGTGATGTTTCTGTATGCAGGATAAGCACTCCATTTTCCTATCTGCGAATATGCGTTGAAACTATAGAACAACAACGCAGTAAGAGTAAAGATAATCGTTTTTCGCATTGTTTTATTTCTTCTGCAATAACCAGTTTGCAAGTTTTTGAACTGCCCGTGCACGATGTGAGATGTTATTTTTTACCGCTATACCCAGTTCGGCAAAGCTTTTATCGTAGCTTCGGGAATAAAAATCGGGTCGTAACCAAAACCTTCATGACCTGATTTTTCATAGGCAATGCGCCCATTTACAATTCCTTCGAAAATATGAGGTTGTTGAAAATCGGTTTGATGAGAAGGATTTTGAGTTGCCATTTGTTGAGAAGTTATCAACGCAATCACCGTTCTGAACCTTGCCTTTCGATGGGTTTTATCAGCCATTTTTTGTAAAAGCTTCTGCATATTAGCCTCACTATCGTGTCCGTTTCCGCCTGCATAACGTGCACTATACACGCCTGGCTCTCCATTTAGAGCTTCTACTTCGAGTCCGGTATCGTCTGCAAAGCAATCCAAACCATAGTTATCAAACACATATCGGGCTTTAATCAGCGCGTTTTCTTCAAGCGTAGAGCCCGTTTCGGGTATGTCTGTATGGCATCCTATCTCGTTTAACGATACTATTTCAAATTTCGGTTGCAATATTTTTCGTATCTCTTCGAGCTTATGTTGATTGTTAGTGGCGAATACAAGTTTCATAAAACAGGGTGTTAGTAATTGTTTAAAGATGGTTGCAAACTACTTAACCGACTATTGATTGTTCAGTCGGGCGTTTCCGCCATCTTTGAGTTTGCCTTTCGGCGACAGTTCTTTCGGGGTTTTTACCTTTATCGTATCAAAGCCTTCACCATAGACACCGATAACCGAACTCTGACTGACAAAGGCATTGGGGTCTATCATTTTGATGAGGCGGAATATCATTTGACTTTCATTTTTTTTAGCCAATACGCAAAGTACTTTCATCTCTTTGCCCGTGTACCAACCGTGTCCGTCGAGAATTGTCACACCATGATCGGTATGAATAGCTATCGCATTGGCAATTTCTTGATACATTTTAGAGAATATCATAAATTGAACCGACTCGCGACGAGTGTTCATTACGTAGTCGAGAACAAAGTTTTCGATAATCATTGTACAAAGACCGAACACTACTTTATGTGAACGCGCGAAATAATCGCCAAACTGTGGGAAGAAGAAACAACTGCCGATGATGAATAAATCGACAATAATAAGCACCTGACCTAATGATAAATTATAGAATTTATTTACAGCAGCAGCAATGATATCGGTGCCTCCTGTGCTGCCGTTATTTAAGAAAACAATGGCCAACGACATACCTGTGAAAGTACAGCCAATGATAAGCGACATAAAATCTTGCCCTTCTCCAAGTATCTTAATAAAGTCTCCGTTGGGGTCTTTGGGCATTAACCACTGACCAAACTTAATAATAAAAGAAAGTGCAATGATAGCGTAGATGCTCTTTAAGAGGAACCGCCAGCCCAATATTTTTAAGGCTAATGCCAGCAACAAGGCGTTAATAATGAGGTAACTGTTTTCAAATTTAAACCCCGTAGCATAATAAACTACCAGTGACATACCTGTTACGCCGCCCGTTACAATCTCGTAAGGCATCAGAAAAACTACCAATCCGAAGGCGTATAAACACAGTCCTAAGGTAATAAAGATGTAGTCTTTCGTTTCATTAAGAATAATTCTGTGGTCGATAGTGGGCATAATAAAATGAAAGATGAAGGATAAATGAATAAAGATGAATGGTGAATGAATAAGAAAGAAAGACTTGCTTGCTTTTTATAAACAATGTCTTTTAGATGTTTAATTTAAGAAAACAAATAAACTTTCATCCTTATTCTTTCATTCTTCATCCTTTTACGACAACATTAACAATCTTCTTTGGAACGATAATTACTTTGACAATTGTCATTCCTTCGAGATATTTTGTTGAGCGTTCGTCTTCCAAAACGGCTTTCTCAATAACATCATTCGTTGCATCAGAAGCAAACGTTTT
Source organism: Hoylesella saccharolytica JCM 17484 (assembly GCF_000614205.1). Lineage (GTDB taxonomy): Bacteria > Bacteroidota > Bacteroidia > Bacteroidales > Bacteroidaceae > Prevotella > Prevotella saccharolytica. The sequence goes on along the minus strand of NZ_BAKN01000006.1, from coordinate 14,341 downwards.
TTGGTAGCGAGCTTTGCCATTGAAGGATATAGTCAGCTGAATTTCGTTCTCAACCAAATACTTTTCGTCATAAACAGGCCATTTTGCATCGCATACACTGCCGTCATTGCCCAGCGCAAGCCATAGTTCTTCGGCGATGTGAGGTGCGAAAGGAGCCAGTGCCACTACAAGATTGGCAAGCAAATGACGGTTGGTACAGCGTGCCTGAGACAGTTCGTTAACACATATCATGAATGCTGAGATGGCCGTATTGTACGAAAAATGTTGAATATCCGATGTAACTTTCTTCAGCAGTTTATGAACCGACTTGAGCTGTTCGGGTGTTGCTTCGGCATCATTGGGCATAAATTCGTCTGTCCGGTTGTTGTAAAACAAACCCCAAAACTTCTTTAAGAAGCGATGACAACCATCTATTCCGTTTGTATCCCACGGCTTACTTTGCTCTACAGGACCTAAAAACATCTCATAAAGACGCAGCGTATCGGCCCCGTAATTCTCAACAATTCTATCCGGATTCACCACATTATACATACTCTTCGACATCTTTTCTACCGCCCAACCGCAAATATATTTACCGTCTTCGAGTATAAATTCGGCGTTGTTATATTCGCTTCGCCATGCTTTAAAAGCCTCAATGTCGAGCACATCTCCGTGTACAATGTTCACGTCTACGTGTATTGGAGTAACCTCATATTTATCTTTCAAACCCAGCGAAACAAACACCGGTGCGGTATGCTTTGTGTTTTCGTTGTCAGAAGAAGAGTTTTGTGATACAATTCTATACACAAAATTGCTTCTGCCTTGTATCATTCCTTGGTTCACAAGCTTTTGAAATGGCTCTTCTTTACACGATACCCCACAGTCGAAAAGAAACTTGTTCCAGAACCTACTGTATATCAAATGACCTGTGGCATGTTCTGTTCCACCTACATAAAGGTCTACATTTCGCCAATATTCGTCGACTTCTTTGCTCACAAGAGCTTTGTTATTGTGCGGATCCATATAGCGTAAGTAATACGCAGACGACCCTGCAAAGCCCGGCATGGTGTTTAATTCTAAGGGGAAAACACGAATATGGTCTATCTTATCGGTATCTGTTACCTGCTGTTTTTCCTCATCCCACGCCCAATGTTTTGCGTTACCCAGAGGTGGTTCGCCTGTTGCGGTGGGCTTATATTCGTCTACTTCGGGCAGTGTCAGCGGCAAACAAGCCTCCGAAATCATATAAGGCATACCGTCTTTATAGTAAACCGGGAAAGGTTCTCCCCAATAACGCTGACGCGAAAAGATGGCATCTCGAAGGCGATAGTTTACTTTTACACGTCCCAAATGATGACGGGTAACATATTCTTTCGTTTTTGCGATGGCCTCTTTTACGGTCAATCCGTTTAATACCAATCCTGTTTCGCCATTCTTTTGTTTTGTATCGGTAGTTGAATCGACCTTTGGCGAGTTCATTACGATACCTTCTTTTGCATCGAAACTCTCTTCGCTTACGTCGGCACCTTCAATCAGCGGAATAATGGGTAGATTGAAATGACGTGCAAAAGCATAGTCGCGGCTGTCGTGTGCAGGCACTGCCATGATGGCACCGGTACCGTAACCGGCCAGTACATAATCGCTAACCCAAATGGGAATAGCCTCTCCCGAGAGCGGATTAACACCGTAAGCACCTGTAAAAACACCACTTACCTTACGGTCGGAGATACGGTCGCGCTCGGTTCTTTTCTTCGTTGCAGCCACGTATTTGTCTACTTCGGCTTTATATTCGGGCGTTGTAAGCTGTTCTACCAATTCGCTTTCAGGAGCCAGCACCATAAAGGTTACACCAAACATGGTATCGACACGGGTAGTGAAGATGGTGATTTTTACGTCACTGTCTTTAACCGCAAACTCTACTTCGGTGCCTTCCGAGCGTCCTATCCAATTGCGTTGAGTTTCTTTTAGCGAGTCGGTCCAGTCTACATTATCCAGCCCTTCGAGCAAACGTTGTGCGTAAGCACTTACCCGAAGACACCATTGGCGCATCTTTTTTTGCACCACCGGATATCCGCCGCGTATGCTCACACCGTCTACTACCTCATCATTGGCCAGCACCGTACCCAGTTCGGCACACCAGTTTACCATCGTTTCGCCCAGATAAGCTATGCGATAATTCATCAAAAATTGCTGTTGTGCCTTCTCGTTCATCGCCTTCCATTCGGCAGCCGATAACGACAGCTCTTCCGAACACGCTGCATCCAGCCCTTCGGTACCTTGCTTTTCAAGATGTTTTATCAATTGGTCAATGGGCAAAGCCTTTTGTTCACGATTGTCGTAATAGGCATTAAACATCTTCTGAAATGCCCATTGCGTCCATTTATAATAATCGGGTTCAGAGGTTCTTACCTCTCTACTCCAGTCGAACGAAAAGCCTATTTTATCCAATTGCTCTCTGTATCGCTTGATATTCGCCTCTGTTGTCACCGCCGGATGTTGTCCGGTTTGTATGGCATACTGCTCTGCGGGTAATCCGTAGGCATCATATCCCATAGGGTTCAGCACGTTAAAACCCTCTAAGCGCTTGTAACGCGCATAAATATCTGATGCAATATAACCCAGCGGATGACCTACATGAAGTCCTGCTCCCGATGGATAGGGGAACATATTAAGTACATAATACTTCTCTTTGCTTTTGTCTTCGGTAACGCGATAGGTGTTCATCTCCACCCATCTTTTTTGCCATTTCTTCTCGATTTCCCTGAAATTATATTCCATCTTATGTCGTTATTTTCTGCAAAGATACTTAATTTCTAAACAATTAGTGGGTGATGAACGCTGAAAAGGTGAAAAGGTGAAAGGATGAAAAGGTGAAAAGATGCAGACGCTACATAAAGGTAAAAGGGTGAAAAGATGCAGATAACAAATAGGTGGGGTAGGTAAAGTAGGTTTTGTAGGGCTTATGCAGCGAACAGAAAACGCACAAACATATAAACTTTCATCCTTATTCCTTCATCTTTCATCCATACCTCACCCTTTCCCCTTTTCACTTTTTCGCCTTTAAGTTGCTTTCAAATCGTAACTTTTTTAACATTCGAGAACACTTTCGATTTTCTTTTTTCGTTACAAATTACTTTCTTCAAATAGCGAAAAACTTTCGTTTATTTGGTCAAAAAATAGGTTTAATTTTCCAAAAGCATAGGTTTTGAGTTGCAAAAGCTATGCTTTTACAATGCAAAACATCATCTTTTGTAGCGTAAAACCTATGTTTTTGCACCCCGAAAAACACGGTTTTAGGGCGTTTCAAAAGGGTAAATAAGTGGTAATATTTAGGTTTATGTTTGCAATATACTGGTTATCAATAAGATAAAAAACTGCCAAATCCTTGTGATTTTACGAGCCGAGAACCGGTTAAAAGATTTCGTGGGCACTCTCGCGAGGTTGCTTCCGATTTCTTGACAAGGGTAAAAGTAACATATTGAAAGTAGGTAAGGTAGGTTAAGTAGGGATAAAGTAGGTGGCAGGGAGACACATAAACACATAAACTTTCATCCTTATTCTTTCATCATTCATCCAAGAAATGTCCTTTCACCTTTTCACTTTTTCACCCTTAAACGTCTTTATTCCTTCATCTTTCATCCTTTAAATACCCCTATTTCTTTATTTTAGCTCTACGCCAATGTGGTGCAAATAGGTTCTGTCTTGCGGTGCAGTAACTATCTGTTGCAGCGAAACAGCCTCGTTATGGTCGTTGAGGTAAAGGCTGGAAGCAGACTGATAGGTGGGGGATGCTAATGAATAAGCGGGTTGCAGACGCGGAAAACGTAAACCGGCAATGTGTGTAAAGGTGTGAAAAACCGATAAACTGGTGGCTACTACTTTGTTGCGATGAGCTGTAAGGGTTGTTTTTGTAGTAGGGTTAAGAGTTTGATAGCGGTTTGAAAGCCATACCATGAGGGGCACATGCAGTTCGAAGCAGGAGGGAATGGGCGACGCATGCAGAAAAATTCGTCGGTTATCGTCGAAGATATTCTCGCCATGATCTGATATATAAAGCAGTGCAGCCATCGTGTTTGTAGCTTTAAGTCTGCTGATAAGCGTGGTAAGGAGCTTGTCGGTATAAAGTATCGAGTTGTCGTAAGCATTGAGTAGCGAGGGCCGGTTAACAGCTTTCGCCTCTGCAGCAGCATCGGGAAGAAAGCGCGCAGCTTGTTGGGGATACCGTTTGTGGTATTCGAAATGCGACCCATAGGTGTGCAATACGATAAGCTGTTTGCATCGGTTTTTTTGCAAAACGCTGTCTACCAAGGGTAACAAGGCGCCGTCGTAACCGCCCTCTCCCACTCTATCGCTCGCCTTTTGTGCCTCTTTGATAAATCGCCACTCGTCTGCTTCCTTTCCAAAAAAGTCGATAAACGAATGGTTGGGCAGTTGGTTGGAAAGAAAAACGGTGTGAAAGCCTGCCTCTTTAAAGGCCGTGATGATACTTTTTTGCGTGTAAATGCTATCGAAATCGACTGCCGAAACCGCCGAAAGCAGCATCGGAACGCTCTTGTGTGTGGTATTCGATTGGGTTAATGCCTTATTAAACACAACAAGATTTTTTGTTGTAGACAGTCCCGGATTGGTTTTTCGTGGATATCCGTACAGCTGAAAATCGGCTGCACGAGCGGTTTCTCCGATAACGAGCAGATAGATTTCGCGTTCGTCGGATGGGTGTGTGGGGCGGGCATGAAACTGAAAATGGCGCGAGGTTTCTGCATAACGACCGGTGGCATAAGTGCGTTGGGCTGCCAAACGAATATTTTGGAACACGTTGATGGGGTAGAGGTCGTTGGTTACACGATAGGCTTTACCCGTGAGAAAAAACAGGCAAAGCAGTGCCACTAAACCTGTCGTAGCAGCGGTTTTACGGACGATGCGGACAAAACAGGGTGTTAGTGGGCTGCCTTTCCATGACGATATGCCCGCCCAAATGAGCGTGGGGACGTAGATAACGACCACGAAAATGATGGCGGGCAATAGGTTATCAAGTAGTTCGGTGGCTTCGCCCGTATTGGTGGTAAGCAGGTTTAAAAACATATCTACGGCGATAACCGAGTGTCCGTAAAGGTAGAGCAACACCATCTGAAAGGCCGAAAGGAGCACCAACGGAAAGAGTATCCACAACATTCGGCCGGGTTTGCGCCATAGGGTAAGCGCTGCTGCGTAGCAAGAAACGGGTAAAAGCACATTGACCAAGCGGTAAACAAGGGGCACGGGTTCGGTAAAGGCCAAACAGATGTTGGGCAGGGAGAGAATAAAAGTGCTTGTTAGATGAAGAAATATGGATGAATGATGATTTTTTATTTGCATTTTGGATGAATGATGAAAGATGAATGATGAAGGTTTATTTGTTTTTAAATCTGCGTTTGGTGTAAGTAATCCCCTCTCAATCTCCCCTTTTTAAGGGGAGAGGTGTGCTGCATAGCCACTCAAAAGCTTATATCAAGAGAGAACTCAATAATTGTAAAGGAGAAACTCAACACATTCCAATAAAGGGATAGGTGTACTGAATTACTTGCTTTTTACTCTTTATATGACCTCTGCATCCTTTCACTTTTTCACCTTTTCAACCTTTCACCTTTATTCCGGGGGAGGTTAGGAAGGGATGTATCTGTCAGCAGATAGCATGAAAAAAGGGTAAAAAGCGCATTCGGAAATAAATCAATATGTGCTATGGGCATTATTTCTTATCCCCAATTTGCGCATGATGTAGGTATTTAAACTTTTACCTTATTTCGTCATTCCTTATCCTCATCATCCCTAATTCCATTTAAAATACCAGTCGTATATTATTTATCCAAAAGGTGTTGCCCGGCGAACCGATGAATGCCCCACCGTTGCTCGACGAAAATTGAAGTATCAAATGTGTTGGCGTTTCATTGTCTGCAGCCCATCCCGCCTCTTTTAATTGCACGCTTTTACCCTGCTTTTACCCACATAATCGGTAGAGCACAGACCGATCAGCTGTTCGTTATAGGCTTTGTTTCCTAATCTCTATTCTCATCCTCCCACAATCTTTTTGATGTCGTTAAGTTTGTTAAGGGCCTCAACGGGTGTGAGATGGTTGACATCGAGATGAAGAATCTCATCTCGTATCTGGCATAACACGGGGTCGTCAAGCTGAAAAAGACTGAGCTGAAGGCCTTCGCGACTTTCATCGAGATGCTTAATGGAGGGTTTGCTCATGCTGCCTACTTGTGCATTATCGGCTTCCAGCTGCTTTAAAACTACGCCGGCACGCTTTACAATGCTTTTCGGCATACCTGCAATGTCTGCCACATGAATACCAAACGAATGTTCGGATCCGCCTTTTTCGAGCTTTCGCATGAAGATAATTTTACCCTCTACCTCTTTAACGCTGACGTTATAGTTTTTGATACGCTTGAAATTCTTCTCCATTTCGTTCAATTCGTGGTAGTGGGTGGCGAAGAGTGTACGTGCGCGTGCTTTGGGATGTTCGTGCAAATGCTCGACAATGGCCCACGCAATACTGATGCCATCGTAGGTAGAAGTGCCTCGACCGAGTTCGTCGAACAGCACAAGTGAGCGCGGAGAAACGTTGTTGAGGATGTTGGCAGCCTCTGTCATCTCGACCATAAACGTCGATTCGCCCAATGAAATGTTATCGCTCGCCCCCACACGGGTAAAAATTTTGTCTACCGTGCCTATTGTTGCGCTCTCTGCCGGAACAAAACTGCCTATCTGTGCAAGTAACACAATAAGGGCGGTTTGGCGCAAAAGAGCTGATTTACCGGCCATGTTGGGACCGGTGATGATGATGATTTGCTGGCGCTGCGTGTCGAGAACAATGTCGTTGGGGACGTAATGTTCGCCCGGAGGAAGCTGCGTTTCGATAACGGGATGTCGTCCCTGACGGATGTTCAGCACGTCAGAATCTTCTACAATGGGGCGGATATAATGGTTTTCTTCGGCTGTTTTGGCAAAGCTCAACAGGCAATCGAGGCGCGCAATGACGTTGGCATTAATCTGTATTTGGGGTATAAACTCTTGCGTTGCACTGATAAGCTCGTTGAAAAGTCGCTCTTCGAGTATCTGAATTTTCTCGTCTGCGCCCAAGATTTTTTCTTCGTATTCTTTCAATTCCTGTGTAATGTATCGCTCTGCCTGTGCCAATGTTTGCTTGCGAACCCATTCTTGAGGTACCTTATCCTTATATGTATTGCGCACTTCGAGATAATAACCGAAGACGTTATTATAGCCAATTTTGAGGCTCGAGATACCTGTTGCCTCGATTTCGCGCTGTTGAATATCCATCAGATAATCTCTTCCACCGCGCGATATACGCCGCAATTCGTCGAGTTCGGGACTGAAAGCGTCGGCAATAACATTTCCTTTGCTGAGCAATAAAGGTGGATCAGGCTGTATTTCGTGCTCAATGCGGTCGCGTAAACTTTCGCAAAGGCTCATCTGCTCGCCTATTCTGTTCAATGTTTCGTTGTTGGTTTGCATACAAGCGGCCTTTAATGGTGTATGGCTTGTAGTGCAATCTTGAGCTGAATCATTTCGCGTGGCGATACTCGACCAACAGCTGCCTTTGATAAGATGCGTTCAAGGTCGCCGATACGATGTAGTTGTTCGTCTAAAAGGGTTCTGAACGAGGTGTCGCGGAAGAGCGTTTCGACCACGTTTAACCGTTGTTCAATTAGCTGAACCTCTTTCAGTGGAAACACAAGCCATCGTTTCAGCATGCGTCCGCCCATCGGTGTTACCGTGCGATCGATGACATTGAGCAGCGAAGCCCCATCTTCTTGCATGGGTTGAAGCAGTTCGAGCGAGCGAATAGTGAATCTGTCAAGACGTACATACTGTTCTTCTTCGATGGGAGCAAGTGCTGTGATATGGTTGATTTGTGTGTGTTGGGTTATTTCGAGGTATTGCATGATGGCGCCTGCAGCCACAATTCCGCTTTGAATATGCTCTACACCGAAGCCTTTAAGTGTTTTTGTTCCGAAGTGTTTGAGCAGTTTTTGACGTGCCGTTTGTTCGGTAAACACCCAGTCGTCCATTTCAAAAACGCAATGTTTGGTGCCGAAATATCGCTCGAATTCTTGTTTATGACTGCGTTCGTACAACACTTCTTTGGGCGAAAAGTTACCCAACAGCTTCTCAATATAGTCGAATGCACCTTGTGCAGTAAGAAATTCGCCGGTCGAAATATCGAGAAACGCCACGCCGCAGGCCATCTTTCCAAAGTTAATGGCAGCGAGAAAGTTGTTTTCTTTATAGTTTAACACGCTGTCTCCCAGCGCCACACCCGGCGTAACCAACTCGGTAATGCCTCGTTTTACCAATGTTTTTGTGAGCTTTGGATCTTCCAATTGATCGCAAATGGCTACTCTTTTACCTGCTCTTACCAGCTTAGGTAGGTACGTATCAAGTGCATGATAGGGGAAACCGGCCATCTCTGTAACGTCTCCACTACCACCATTGTTGCGCTTTGTAAGTGTTATTCCGAGTATCTTAGCGGCTATAACGGCATCTTCACTGTAGGTTTCGTAGAAGTCGCCACAACGAAACAACAGTAAGGCATCAGGATGTTGAGCCTTGAAAGAATAGAACTGTTTCATCATTGGGGTTAATCCCTTCTCTTTTGCAGCCATTATCGATAATCTGTTTTTAAAAGTTTTGTAAGTTATTCATCAACCTTTCGCCCTTTGTTTGTTATTTTATTTCGGCGTTGACGCTGCTTCTGAGACCCTTCATTCCTATTAAAAAGGCTTTAGCTGTACCGAATTTCAGGTTCATATCGATGCGAATAGGTACATGATTGGTATCGTCTGTGACGAAGAAACGGGCGATTTCTTTTTCTTTTCCATCTTTTGTTTCGATGTATGAAAGCTCTAAGCATCGGTATTTTTTACCGTTATCGGCTTTGATATTGCTCTTTCCTTGATAGCGTAAAATGGCCGAAAGGGTGTCGTTTCCATCGGCAATGATGAAGTTAATATCGTATCCCGACTTCCATCCTTCGGGATTAAACGACCTCGCTCGCAAGAAAATGTTCATCATATCATATACACATTCGTTGAAAGTGTTCTTCTCCCAGAAGTGCTTTCCTTCGTGATTTAGACGATGTTGGCGTATCTGACATTTGCCGCCGGGATAGCTATAAAACACTTCGTCGACAGTATATCGCTTGCCTTCGCGTGCTCCTTTGCGGAAATATAATGGTGCCATATCGAGCGTTGAATAGCAAAGTAGAGTGTCGCGAAGTACAAAAAAGTTGTCTACACGGTCGCTTCCACGCGTAATTAAGCTACCTCGATAGGCTTGTTTGCCGCCGTAAACACTCTGAACGATAGACATTGAGGCGGTACCGGCTTTGACCCAGACAAACTGCCAGTTGTAGTAGAGGTTGTAAGTAAGAAACTCGCCCGACTTGAATGCGTCGTTATGAAAGGTGCATTGAGCTTGTGTTGATGCCGCGCTGAAGAACAACAGGGCTATCAGAAGTGATTTGATTGTCTTCATTTTCTTATATTTTGTGTGCGGACAAAGGTGTACTTAGGGATGATAAGGTATGCCTAAATCGCGTGCCCGCTCAAAGTTTCGTCTTTTAATAGTTTTCTCTTTGTCCGGCTTTTGTTTGGTAATCTTTCCCGGTTTCTGTCGGCTGAGTAACCGTTCTGTGGGGTTCCATGTGCGTGACACGTCCCATTTGGCCTTACATTCTATGTCTTCGGGATAATAATATACTGTTTCCGGTTGTCGGTCTGCATCATAATCGCCCGTGTCCCACTTTCCGTTTCGGTTGGTGTCGATGAACATTCGCATGTAGTAGGTACCGGGATTGAGGTAGAAAAAGTGTGCAATGCCCTTCTCGGCAACCACTTCTTTCACGACGGCATCCGACCCATTGAGCAGCTGAACAACAATGCTTGTATCCTGCATGCCTGTCAGTGTGACAAGCAATGTGCTGTAATCGTCTTCCGATTTTACTTTAAACCCTTTCTTTATTTTATCCGAAACGTTGCCATAAATATCTGTAAGGGCGGCGCTATCCAGCTCTAAGCTATACTCAATGGTAGGCTTCCACTCGGCCGAAAATTCGTAATCGCGTTTGAATAAAAGATCGTGTGCAAGGTCTTTGATGCTGTCTGTCAAGCCTTGCGGATACAGTTCGTATCGTGATTGATACCAAAGCGAGTCGTGTTTTGAATAAAGATGTATCTTCGATGTGTCTATTCGGGCCAGCGGAACGGGTGAAGACAAGGTGATATTGCGGTCGGGATCAAGCTCGGAAGAGAGTTTGATGTCGACCTTCAGTGCCTCTTTTTTCATCTCTGTTTCGTATTTATCGCCTTTCTTTCTGGCCTTATCCTGTGCTTTTTTCCACTCTTCGAATTGCTTTTGTTTCTCTTTCTGCCGTTTGGCGTATGGTTGTTTAGACAGTATTTCAAGGGTTTCGGTAGAATCTTTGAGCACACCTGTCGAGTCGGTTGCTAAGAATTGCATCTGTATCTGCAGCGTATCCTGATTAATTAAAGTTGTGTCTTTGAGCCAGTAAGTAAGGGTATCGCGCTGTGCAGAGGTTTCTATTATGAAGGCATTGTCGGCATTAAAGTTCAAGCCTTTTATGCGAGGAAGCTCCGAATGACCAGCACTGAAGAATAATGTAAAGTGATTTGCCTCTGTGCGTTCTGCTTTTTGAAAATATCTGTCGGTAGCTGTATGTGTGAAAGCGCGTAGCATAATGTCGTCGGGTAAGAAGTGTGTGTAACCTACGCGAATAATAGAATCGATGCGTAATGAGTCTCGCCAGATGGTGTCTTGTCGGATATCGTCTTTGAAGGAGGGTACGATGAGATCATGCGAAAAGGCAATCTCCTCACTCTTTTGTGTAAAACGATAGTCTCCGTCGGCATCTTTTAGTGCGTAGATACGATATTTTCCGGGTGCAATACCTTTGATAACAAACCGTCCGCGACTGTCGCTTCTCGATACACGAAGCATCGGTCGGGTTTTAAAAGCACTGTCGGCTAAGTCACTATACAATCCCACCAGAATGCCTTTGATAGGTTCTAAGTTATTGGCTTCCAGTACATAGCCCGAAACTTCCATCGTATCGATGACCTCACCAGTAGAAAATGTGTAAGTATAATTACCCAAAGGATTGCCCTCATTGTTGTCGCTGATGGCGTCAGAGAAATCTATTGTGTAGGTGGTATTGGCTTTCAGCGAGTCTTTCAGCTCACCAATGATGTTTTTTCCGGCACCTTTTATCTCGGGCATTTCTAATTGTGGAGGCGACACAATAACATTTTCTGTAGGATTATCTATCTTGATAAACTCGTTGAAACGAATATGAAATTTGCGTGAAGACACCTTTGTGGCTTTGTCGGCAGGCGTTGCTCCCACCACACGGGGTGGTGTTTCGTCGTACCAGCCACCGTCCGGTTGTCCGGGTCTGGCACACGAAAGGATGAGAAACGAGCAGATAAAAAGGTAAACAGATAAAAAGGTGAGGGTGTGAAAGGGTGAAAAAACGCACGTAATGACAGATCGATAAGTACTCAAAATGCATCTTATCTTTCTCGTTATGGTTTGAGTTTTGTTTCCTTTCATCATCTCTCCTTAAGTATATATAGTATTCTTTCCTTTTTGGGTTGTGTGGTACAAGCCACCTCTTTTTACCTTTTCTATCTCTTTTATCCTTGAAAATCCCCTCTCTATTTTCCCTTTTAAGGGAGAGGTGTTCTGCATGAGTTGTTTTTAATACTTTATATGGCGTCTGTATCCATTCACTTTTTCACCCTTTTACCTTATCACTTTTGCATATTTAGCAGCTCTTCGATATTCTTTCTGCTGTTACTTAGTCGCGGTACTTTGTGCTGTCCGCCTAGTTTTCCTTTTGATTTCAGCCAATCGTTAAAGAGTTCGTGACGGGCAGGAATAATTTCAAGATGCTGCAAGGTGATGTCTTTAAAGCGTTTGGCTTCGTAATCACTGTTTAGTTCTTGCAGTTTTCGGTCGAGTAAAGAAGCAAAAAGGGCGAGGTCTGTCGGTGCCTTTGAAAACTCGATAAGCCATTGGTGGCGACATCGGGCATTATCGTCCATAAAGACAGGAGCGGCAGTATACTCCATAATCTCTGCTCCGGTTTCTTTGCAAGCGTATGCCAAGCCTTTCTCGGCGTTATCCATAATCAGCTCTTCTCCAAAGGCATTAATGAAGTATTTCGTTCTACCCGTGATTTTAAACTTATACGGACGGGTTGAGGTGAACATTACCGTGTCGCCGATAACATATCTCCAAAGACCACACGAAGTAGAAATCAGCATGGCATAGTTCTTTCCGAGCTCCACACCCCATAGCGGAACGCTTGTGGGATGTTCGTTTTCAAACTCGTCCATAGGGATAAATTCGTAGAAAACACCATAATCTACCATCAGCAACATTGCGTCGTCAGAGGGGTCATCCTGAATACCGAAGAAGCCTTCGCTGGCATTATAGGTCTCCATATAATGCATATCGGGTTTGGTAATCAGCTTTTTGTACTGGTCGCGGTAAGGTCCGAAAGCGATACCACCATGGAAAAACACTTCCAAATTGGGCCAAACGTCTTCTAAATGGGCTTTACCCGACAGTTCCATCACGCGTACCAGCACCGATAACATCCACGACGGAACCCCCGACAAATTGGTAACATTCTTTGAAAGTGTTTGGCGAGCAATGGCATCGCGCTTTACTTCAAAGTCGGATAACAAGGCGGTACGCTTTTTGGGCACGCGAACAAGGTTGGCAAGGGGGTTGATATTTTCGATAAGAATGGCGCTGAGGTCGCCCACCAAGCTGTTGGATATGTTGTAATTGGGCGAATGGCTGCCCCCCAAAATCAGTCCTTTACCATCGAAAAGTTTACTTTTGGGATTGTTGCGAAGGTAAAGTGCCACGACATCTTTTCCGCCTTGATAGTGTATTTGTTGAAGTCCTTCGTCGGATACAGGTATAAACTTACTTTTATCGTTTGTTGTTCCCGACGACTTGGCGTACCATCTTACCCTCCCGGGCCATAGAATATCGCTCTCGCCATGTCGCATTCTGTCGATGTCATTTTTTAGTTCTTCGTATGTGTTGACGGGTACATGACTTGTAAAACTTTCGTATCCTTTCATCACATCGAAGAGATGTTTGCGGCCGTATTCTGTTTCGCGTCCGCGCGAGATAAGGTTTTTCAATATTTTGTTTTGCAACGCTTCGGCTGCATAAACGTGTGCTTCAAGCTCTCTTTGTCGTGTTTGGAAAACCTTATTTACTATGGCTGTAATGCTCATTTAACTTAATACTTTTAAATAACAAAATTACACCAAACTTTTGTAACAGGCATTATAATTCACCTATTTTAAGTGTTTGGCGGTAAAATGCAGACTAATGCGACCCGAAACACGTGGGAACGGGATAAGCGACGGGCAGACTTTATTATTGTTTTGTCTGTCCGTCAGCTGATTGAAAAATAGAGTAGGGGGTGTATTAGCGCTTCCTCAGCATGCAATGAACACCGATGGCGATAAACGGCAGGCTAAGTATCTGACCCATATTGAGCAGCATTCCGCTTTCAAAATCTACCTGAATATCTTTGGTATATTCGATAAAGAAACGGAAAGTAAAAATCAATGTGAGACACAAACCAAAGAAAAAGCCGGTGCCCACGTTTTCAGGACGCTTGCGATAGAGGTACCATCCGATGACGAAAAACACGGCATAGGCAATGGCTTCGTATAATTGGCCGGGATGTCGGGGCACTTTATCTACCCGCTCGAAGATGAAAGCCCAAGGCACATCGGTTACTTTGCCAATGATTTCAGAGTTCATCAGATTGCCCAACCGTATGAAACAGGCGGTGATGGGGGTAGCAATGGCGATGTCGTCGAGCACCTGCCAAAGGTTCATTTTAGTGCGGCGGTAGTACAGATAGAGGGCAAATATCAGTCCGAGCGTACCTCCGTGCGACGCCAAGCCTTCGTAACCCACAAACTTCCACGACCCATCGGGCATGTAATGAATGGGGATAAACATCTCAATTACATGTTTCCAACTGGACAAAAAGTATTCGGGTTGGTAGAACAAGCAATGACCTAATCGTGCACCCAGCAGTATGCCGATGAAGCAATAGATAAAAAGCGGGTCGAAATATTCGTCTTTTACCTTTTGCTCTTTATATAGTCGCTGCACAATAAGGTATGCCAATATCAGGCCGATAAGCCAACACAAAGAGTACCAACGAACAGAAATGCTCGCAATATGAAATGCTTCGGTACTTGGATTCCAAATGATATAATTCAGTAAATGTAGCATT
>NZ_BAKN01000007.1 GCF_000614205.1 Hoylesella saccharolytica JCM 17484 | reverse complement strand
CATCCTTAAGACGAATACAAAAAGACGTGGTTTTAGTCTATTCATCCTTAAGACGAACACAAAAAGACGTGGTTTTAATCTACTCAACCTTAAGACGAATGCAAAATTACGCAGCTTTTATCTACTCATCCTTAAGACGAACACAAAAAGACGTGGTTTTAGTCTACTCATCCTTAAGACGAACACAAAAAGACGTGGTTTTAATCTACTCATCCTTAAGACGAACACAAAAAGACGTGGTTTTAACCTACTCATCCTTAAGATGAATACAAAAAGACGTGGTTTTTAACAATTAAATTTTAAAAATACTTTCAAAAAACGACAGATTATTTTATTATCAAATCTATAATTATTTTTCAACTAAAAATTTAAACTATGGCAACTAAAAGTACTAAGATTTTGAAATTTGAAAACAGTCGTTCTACAAAGTTTAACAATGGTTTGCATACGCAGTTTCAACGCAAACAGTACGAACTAATTAAAGCTGAAGATGCGCAGAAACTAAATCTTTCAGCCGAACTGATAAAAGAATGGAAAAATGCTATTGACCTTGAAGTTGAAATCGGTAAGCAGGCACTGGCGTCGGTTCATACAGCTAAATTAAAACATAAAGACCGCGAACGAGATAAGTTGCTGCTCTATTTACTTGCTTTAGTACGTGCTCAATGTAAATCGCCTGTCGAATCGATTAGCAAAGCTGCCGAGCGTTTATACATTGTGCTAAAGCCTTATACGGGTATTCAAAAAGAATCGATGGAAATAAAAAGCGGACACATCGTTGGGTTGCTCGTTGATGTAGATAAATATACCGCAGAACAAACAGAATTAGGTATTGATAGTACCATTAGTCAGCTGCGAGTAGTTAACGAGGAATACGAAAAGATGCGTACCGATAGGCGCGTTGAGCAAGTGCTGACGAAATTGCCTGATGTACGCATTGTTCGGCACAATGCAGACGAGGCTTTTAAAACAGTGTGCCACTATATAGAAGCCTCTTACCTGTTGGCAAAGACGGCCGAAGAGCAGGCACCCATCCAAAAGCTGGTAGAACGTATCAATAAAATATCGACAGACTTTAAAACCTCGCATAAGTTAAGCCAGGCACAGGCAGGTACAGAAGCTGAAAAGCCCGGCAAAAAGAAGCCGAAACACCGTAAACGAGAAACCGAAGCCGAAAAAATAGCTCGTATGCTGCCTGCATTCGAGAAAAAATACGATTTTCCTTCGGGTTCGCTCTCGTTTACCGGTATCACAAAAGATATTGACGGTATGCATCTCTGCAAACTGATTTCTACCGACCCCGCCAAAGAACCTGTTTGGGTGGTTATCAGACCTAAATATTTAAAATGGATAGGTTACACAGAACCTGAGAAACTTGGCTGAAGGTGAAAAGATGGAAGGATAACATCTTTCAGGAATCGCTCCGTTCGAATTCTGCTTGCAGAAGTCGGGCGAGCGTTTCCTCCTTATCTGTGGCTCATCGGTTTGGCGCTCTATAAAATATTAGGCTATCCCTATCTTTTTACATCAATATTACACTAACTTTGCAATACATTATTATCAGCTAATTTCGCAATAGCAATGAAAGATATAATAGAACTGTTACCCGACTCGGTGGCTAACCAAATTGCAGCCGGTGAGGTAATTCAGCGACCGGCCTCGATTATCAAAGAACTGGTAGAGAATGCCGTGGATGCAGAGGCGCAGCGCATCGATGTGCTGGTTACCGATGCAGGTAAAACCCTTGTACAGGTGATTGACGACGGTAAGGGAATGTCGAAAACTGATGCACGATTAGCTTTTGAACGTCATGCTACGTCGAAAATTCGACGGGCAGAAGATTTATTTGCACTCCACACAATGGGGTTCAGAGGCGAGGCTCTGGCATCGATTGCAGCGGTGGCGCAGGTGCAGCTTAAAACTCGCAGACAGGGCGACGAGATGGGCACACAACTATCCATCGAGGGGTCGAAGTTGATGGGGCAAGAAGCGTGCGTGTGTCCGCCGGGCAGTAATTTCCGCGTAGAAAATCTGTTTTACAATATTCCGGCTCGCCGCAAGTTCCTTAAATCGAACTCTACCGAGCTGAATAATATCATCACTGCCTTCGAACGCATTGCATTGGTGTATCCACATATTCATTTTACGCTGCAAAGCAACGGTACAGAGCTTTTCAACCTGCGCTCGTGCGGTTTAAGGCAGCGCATCGTGGATGTATTCGGTAAAAAACTGAATCAGCAGCTGCTTTCACTGAATGTAGACACCTCGATGTGCAAGATAAGCGGCTTTGTGGGTAAGCCCGAGTCGGCTCGAAAGAAGGGCGCGCACCAGTACTTTTTTGTAAACGGGCGGTACATGAAACATCCGTACTTTAACAAGGCTGTGCTTATGCCGTTTGAACGTCTGGTGCCGTCGGGCGAACAGGTGCCTTACTTTATCTACTTCGAAGTGCCTGCTGAAGATATCGACGTAAACATTCACCCGACGAAAACTGAAATTAAATTTGAAAACGAACAAGCCATTTGGCAGATTTTGGCGGCCGGAGTGAAAGAGGCAGTCGGTATGTTCAACGATGTACCGATGATTGACTTCGATACACAGGGTAGTCCCGATATTCCGGTTTTCAATCCTTCAAATACTACTCCTGCACCCAAAGTAAACTATAATCCGCATTACAATCCCTTTGAAGAGAGCGGCTACGGAAGGGGGGCAGAACGTTCGCCGCAGTGGCAGCAACTGTATGATGGGCTGGGGCGCACTGCCGATAATACGCCCGAACTGTTTCCGACAGAGGATGCATCGAATAGCACTCTTGAAGGAAAGAGCATTGTAGGCATGGGCATTGAGGATAAGTCGCCTGCACATTATCAATATAAGGGGCGATACATTCTGACCGCGGTGAAATCAGGTTTGATGCTCATCGACCAGCATCGCGCTCATGTGCGCATCTTGTACGAACAGTATCTCAAACAAATTACCGACCGCAACGGTGCTTCTCAGAAAGTGCTCTTTCCCGAAGTAGTGCAGTTTTCGGCAACCGAAGAGTTGATGCTGCAAAAGCTGATGCCCAAAATTACGGCATTGGGCTTCGAACTCACCCCTCTCGGTGCGCGCAACTATGCCATAAATGCTGTTCCCGCCTCAGTTGAGGGCATTAACCCTGCCGAAATGGTACGCAATATGGTGGCTTCGACCGACAAAAGTCAGGGCGATGAGGAAGAAGCCTTTCGGTCGATGGCATTAAGTCTGGCGCGTTCGGCAGCTATCCCCTATGGTCAGGTGCTAAACAACGATGAGATGGAAAACGTTGTGAACACACTCTTTTCCTGCTCGAATGTCAATTACACACCCGACGGCAAGAAAATTCTCGCTATTATGCCCCAACAAGACCTCGACCGACAGCTCAACTGATGTACACCGCATGGATAAGTTGGTTGTTCTGCCTCACATACTGTATTTTCCTGTTAAGAAAACCTATCATGACAGTCTACTTAATTAAGAATTGTGTATAAGCCACTGATAAGTCTTAATAAATAGCAATTTTAAGCGCGAAAAAAGAAGAAATCTACACATAATCGCTACATTTGTTGCGCAATCATTGCATAAAGCCCGGTATCAGCCACATCAACTGCTACAGTCAGGCTAACTCAATCCGGTAAATTGTATTTTAATTTAATTATTACATAAACTCTCTGGTAAACAACACGATTATGAAAAAGTTATTCCTTGTATTAGTATTGGCAGGTGTGTCAATGACATCCCTCGCACAACAAGAAGGCGATCCTGTACAAAAGCACAGTGTAGCCACTAACTCGTTTTGGCAAAATTGGTTTATTCAAGTAGGCGCCGAATGGAACGCTTGGTATTCTGACCAAGAACACGGACACGGTCTTGCCAGCAGTCCTTTCAAAAATTTCCGCTCCAACCCCGGCGTATCTATCGCCGTAGGTAAATGGTTTACACCCGGCATCGGACTGCGTACCAAGTTGCAAGGCATCTGGGGTAAAACCGTTTTTTACGGTGACCCGAATAATTTTGACCGCAGTAATAAGTTCTGGACACTTAACGAGCAGGTGTTGCTCAACCTTAGTAATATGATTGGCGGATACAACCCCAATCGCGTGTGGAACTTTATCCCCTTCTTCGGTGGTGGTGTAGGTCGTTCAATGACAAATAACATGTATGCAATGAACCTCAACGTAGGTATCCTCAACACTTTCCGCTTGAGCGATCGCGTTGCACTGAACCTCGAACTCGGTTGGAATCGCTTTGAGGAAGACATGGACGGCATAACTGCAGCAAGTACGATAACCCCATCATACCGCCCCGTAGACCATCGCGGCTGGGAAACCAAAGACAATTTGCTCTATGCCGAAGTGGGTCTGACCTTTAATTTGGGTCGCACGGGATGGAACAAAACACCCGACGTAGATGCTATCAAAGCACTCTCGCAGGCACAAATCGACGCCCTTAATGCACAGCTGGCCGACGCCAACGCTGAAAACGAACGTTTGCGCAACATGTTGGCTAATCAGAAACCTGTCGAAAGCAAAACCGTCAAAGAATTTGTCACCACACCCGTTTCGGTATTCTTCAACATCAACAAGTCGAACATCGCTTCGAAGAAGGATCTCGTGAACGTACAAGCCGTGGCTAAATATGCGAAAGAAAACAATACTCGCATCAACGTTACGGGATATGCCGACAGTGCTACAGGCAAGCCCGCCTACAATCAGGCTCTGTCTGAAAGACGTGCCGAAACCGTAGCCAACGAATTGGTGAACATGGGCGTAAGCCGCGACCAGATTTCGACCGTTGGCAAGGGTGGCGTAGAAGACCTGTCGCCTGTATCTTTCAACCGTCGCGCAACGGTTCAGGTAGGCGAATAAATTGTACACTACACTTTTATTATATATAACTACACTAACGGGAGAGTGCTTCGTGAGAAGCTCTCTCTTTTTTATTTAAAGGTCTTCACTTGTTTTATTAAAGGTCTTCACTTGTTTTATTAAAAGTCTTCACTTGCCCAAAAGCCATAAGGTAAGTCGACATATCAACAGGTCGTATTTTGTACATACGAATATCGTTTAGATGGAAATCACCCTTGTTCGTCTTTTACAAACAGCGAGAAAGGCGGGCGATAGATAAGTGTTAAAAAGCCATAAGTAAAGGCTTCTTCGTTATTTATTCTTTAATTTTGCGCATCCAATATGCGAAGAAAATCGGTCATAACCCTTCTTTTATTTGCTGTCATTTTTGTAATGGCAGGCACGCACGTTCCCTTTTCTCAACGAAAAGAAAGGGCGAAGGGCGAGGCACGCCGAATGGCAGAGCAGATAGCGGCCGACTCGTTGGCCGGTGTTGCCAACGACACTACGCGGATGGACTCATTACAAAAAGCTATCTACCGACACAACCGGATGATTGACGATTCTATCAGGCTCGACTCGCTGAACCGACAGAAAAAAAATACCATTGAGGCACCCGTGGTTTACTCGGGCAATGACTCGTTGGTGTACGATGCTCGGTCGAAAACGGCTTATCTGTATGGTACAGCAAAGGTGAAGTACGAAAACATGGACTTGGCTGCCGACCGCGTTCACATGAATTTGGACAGTAATCTGGTACACGCCACGGGTACGGCAGATTCGACCGAGAAGACCGGACTGCGAGGTATGCCGGTGTTTACAATGGGTAGTGACAAGTACGAAAGCGACACGATGGCGTTTAACTTTAAAACCAAGCGAGGCCTGATTAAAGAGGTGAAAACGCAGCAGCAGGAGGCTATCTGTCGAGTCAGCGCGCCAAGCGCAACGAAAAGGGAGAGATTTTTCTCGAACACGCGCGATACACCACGTGCGACAAAGATTGTCCTGACTTTTACATCTCGCTGTCACGCGCTAAATTAAGGCCCGGCAAGGATGTGGTAACTGGTCCTGCTTATTTAGTGGTAGCTGATGTTCCGCTGCCATTCGCTATCCCATATGCCTTCTTTCCATTTACCAAAAGTTATAGTAGCGGACTGATTATGCCCACTTATGGCGATGAGAGCGAGCGAGGCTTTTACCTGCGCGACGGCGGTTATTATTTTGCCATGGGCGACAAATGGGACCTTAAACTGCTGGGCGAGATTTATACGAAAGGCTCGTGGGGTGTTTCGGTGGCGAGCAACTACCGCAAGCGATATCGTTACAACGGTAGTTTCCTCTTCAGCTATCAGGATACGAAAACGGGCGATGAGGGATTGCCTGATTTTTCACGACAAACCAGTTTTAAATTGCAATGGAGCCATCGACAGGATACAAAGGCCAGTCCTTTCAGTACATTTTCAGCCAGTGTCAACTTCGCCTCGTCGAGCTACGAGAGCAACAACATGACAAGTCTTTACAATCCGCAGACCAGAACACAAACCACCCGCACATCATCGGTAAGCTGGAGTACAACGTTTTCAAGTATTGGCATGACGTTAAGTTCTACGGCCAACCTGTCGCAGAACATGCGCGATTCAAGCATCGCCCTGACTCTACCCGACTTAAACATTTCGATTAGCAGGTTTCAACCTTTCAAACGTCGGCAAGCGGTTGGCAAAGAACGCTGGTACGAAAAGATTGCGCTGAGCTACACAGGACAGTTGAGTAACTCGATTAACACAAAAGAAAACAAGTTGCTACGTTCAAGTCTGGTAAAAGACTGGCGCAACGGCATGCAGCACAGCATTCCCATCAACGGCAACTTTACGATGTTCAATTACATCACCGTGACTCCTGCGTTCTCGTTTACCGACCGCATGTACACCAATAAGGTGATGCGCTCATGGGATACATCGCGACAGGTGGAACGTACAGACACTACTTACGGTTTTCATAACATCTACAACTGGAACCTCAGTCTTTCAGCCAACACCACATTGTACGGTTTCTACGTTCCCAGTCGCAAGCTCTTCGGCGACAAAATCGTTGCCATCCGTCACGTCATTAAGCCGCAAGTAAGCTTTAGTTATGCACCCGATTTTGGTGCAGCACGCTACGGCTACTATGCCACTTATCAGAAAACAGACGCACACGGAAATGTTTCGCAGGTAGAATACTCACCTTATTCGACAGGAATGTTCGGTGTACCCGGACGCGGAAAGACGGGAAGTATCTCGTTTGACATTGCCAACAACCTTGAAATGAAGGTGCGCACGGGCAACGACTCAACGAAAAAGATCAGTTTGATTGAGGATTTAGGCGCTTCAATGTCGTATAACATGGCAGCAGAGAAATGTCCTTGGAGCGATTTAAATATGCGATTGAGCCTAAAATGGTGGAAGAACTATACATTCAGTATTAATGCCGTGTTCGCCACCTATGCTTACGAACTCGATGCTAACAGCCGGCCAATCATCGGAACGCACACCGAGTGGAGCAAAGGTCGGTTCGGCCGTTTTCAGGGTATGTCGCAAAATATCTCGTACACCCTTACACCCGAGAAAATTAAGAAACTCTTCGGCGGCGGAAAAGATGAAACCGACAACAAACGGCAACGCAATAAGAATGAAGAAGAAGGTCGCGACACGGATATCGAAAGTAATGTAGACGACACAATGATCAACGGACAGCATGGGGCAAGCCGAAAAAAAGACGATGGAAAGGCCCAAACCGACGACGACGGGTATATGTTATTCTCGATACCTTGGTCGCTTTCATTTAGTTACGGCATCACTATGCGCGAGAGTCAGGATGTCAACAAGTTCAATTACAGCACCATGCGCTACCCTTATGAGTTTGCACAGACACTCAACTTCAGCGGAAATATACGTATCAGCGACGGCTGGAATATCAGTTTTTCTTCGGGTTACGACTTCAACGCCCACAAACTTTCACTGACAACCGCATCGTTGCAACGCGATTTGCATTGCTTTAACATGAGCTGTTCGGTGGTGCTGGCCCCCTACACCAGTTACAATTTCACTTTCCGTTGCAACGCTTCTACGCTTACCGACGCCTTGAAATACGACAAGCGGAGCGGTTCTGGCAAAGCCGTTCAATGGTATTGAATCTTCCCTATAACTCTCTCTCTTAAAATAAACAGCAATGAAAAAGAACACACAAGCTATTCATTTGCCCTACAAACGTCGTGATGCTTACGACGCATTGAGCATGCCGGTATACAACGCGGTGGCTTACGAGTTTGATAACGCTCAACTGATGGCCGATGCCTTTTGCGGACGCATCGACGCTCCCGATTACTCACGGGTTGAAAATCCTACGGTAGCACACTTCGAAGAGCGCATCAAAGCTATCACCGATGCAAAAGATGTTATTGCCTTTAACTCGGGAATGGCTGCCATCAGTAACACATTGTTGGCGCTTTCAGCACAAGGAAAGAACATCGTTACATCACGCCACCTCTTCGGCAACAGCTATTCGCTCATCACTTCCACCTTAAAACGTTTCGGTATCGAGGCGCGTCTGTGCGATCTTACAAGTGCGGAAGAGGTAGAAAAAATGCTCGACGACAACACTTGCTGCATCTATATGGAGATTATTACCAATCCACAGATGGAGGTAGCAGACATTTCTGCATTGGCGCAAATAGCTCATCGACGGGGCATTCCTGTCGTTGCCGATACCACGTTGATTCCTTTTACTGCGTTTTCGGCAAAAGATTTGGGGGTAGATATTGAGGTGGTATCGAGTACAAAATACATTAGTGGCGGCGCAACATCGCTCGGCGGACTGGTTATCGATTACGGTTCGCATTCCGATGTGTCGCATTTATTACGCAACGAACTGCTTTTCAACTTCGGCGCTTATATGACTCCGCAAGTGGCTTACCAACAAACCATCGGTTTAGAACTACTCGATGCACGCTATCGGGTACAGGCTTCCAATGCACTTGAATTGGCTAAGCGTTTGCAAACGCTACCTGCCGTTAAGCACGTTAATTATGTCGGACTGCCTGACAATCCTTATCACGCGTTGGCCAAACGTCAATTCGGACCTACGGCAGGGGCGATGATTACCATCGATTTGGCAAACAGCGAGGCTTGTTTTCATTTTCTCAACAAGCTGAAACTTATTCATCGTGCCACCAATCTCTTTGATAATCGCACACTTGCCATCCATCCGGCAAGCACCATCTACGGACTTTTCACCCCTCAACAGCGTGCCGACATGGATGTTTTCGATACAACCATACGCCTCAGCATCGGTCTTGAAGATGTAGACGACCTTTTTAACGACCTACAACAAGCATTGGAGAAATAGAAAAGACATATCTAACAAAGGGAGTAAATAGTAAAAAGAGCAAAGAATAAGAAGTAAGAATAAGATGAAAAAATACGATTTCGACCAAATAATAGACCGTTCGGGTAGTAACGATATCAAACATAGTGTGTTACAAGAGCGGTGGGGACGTAGTGATCTTCTTCCCCTTTGGGTAGCCGATATGGATTTTGCTACACCCGATTTTATCGTCGATGCTTTAAAAAAGAGACTTGAACATCCCATCTTTGGCTATACTTCTATACCTGCCGACTATTGGTCTGCCATCATCAACTGGTTACAATCTCACCACAACTGGAACGTACAACGGCAATGGTTGTGTTTTATTCCGGGCATTGTTAAAGGCATCGGGTTTGCCGTTAACGTCTTTACTCGTCCCGGAGATAAAGTCATTATTCAACCGCCCGTATATCATCCGTTTCGTCTTACCCCCGAAGCTAATGGCCGCGAAATTGTCTTTAATCCGCTAAGACAACGCCTCGATGGCTATTACGAAATGGATTTCGACAACTTAGAACAGGTCTGCGACGACCAATGCAAGATGCTTATACTCTCTAATCCGCATAATCCTGCCGGACAAGTATGGTCTGTCGACACCCTCAAACAATTAGCAAGCTTCTGTCATTCGCACCAGCTCATCGTAATAAGCGATGAAATACACGCCGACATGGCGCTCTTTTCTCATCGTCATACCCCTTTCGCCACTGTTTCACAGAAAGCTGCCGACATCAGCATTACTTTTGGTGCACCTACCAAAACGTTTAATATGGCGGGTATTGTAAGTTCGTTTGCCGTTGTACCCAACGAGCAATTGCGCACAAAATACTATCGTTGGTTGTCCGCCAATGAATTGGATGAGCCTACCGTTTTTGCACCTATTGCCACCATTGCGGCCTTTAACGAGGGCGAAGAATGGCGCCGGCAGATGCTAACTTACGTAGAAGACAACATCCGTTTTGTAGAAGAATTTTGTCGTGAAAACATTCCATCCATAAAGCCTTTACGACCTCAAGCCAGCTTTTTGGTATGGTTAGATTGTCGACCGCTTCAACTCAGCCACACCGATTTAATTGACCTTTTTGTCAATAAAGCCCGTCTTGCCCTCAACGATGGTAAGATGTTCGGTCCCGGCGGAGAAGGATTTATGCGGCTCAATGTAGGTACACCCCGTTCCATTCTTCAACAAGCACTTACACAATTAGCCCAAGCCATTCGGGGGTAAACCGTTTCTCCGCGTTTCACTTTTTTCACTCTTCACCTTTAACGGTCCTTGTTCCTCCATTTTTCACCCTGCAAATATATGTAACATGCTTGTTACATATACCTTGTCAGGAAGAAACCTGCATCGTGGCTTTTGCTTTTTAAAGCCCAAGATCAGAACGAAGCGACAATCTTGGGTAAGTGTTCGTTCCCTCTTCAGCCCGCTGACGGCTTTTGCTTTCTACACTTTCCTTTATTGTAATAAAAGAATAAGCCCACTTTGATACAATTACCAATAGAGAGCTTATTTTGAAAAAGGGTATAAATGTTTATTCTATTAACTTCCCGTGCTTTTTGAGTACGGAGAGAAACTCTCTCCATTCTGCTGCTCGTTTGTCTCTTGCTTCCTTAATGCCCTCATTCTCTTTTGCATATTTACTGTTATTCTCAATATCGCGTGGATAACAGTCACTCAGATAAAACTTACCCGATTTTAATTCGGAAACTAATGATAAGTCTGTGAAGATTTGACTATCGAAAGAAGATACAAACGTTGATATATGCAGTAAAACCTTGTTATACGAGTGTATTTCTATGTTGCGATAGATAGGGAAAAGCTGATTTGTAGGCTCAAAACCTTGGAAAACAATCTCACGGGTTTGCACATTGAAAGACTTGATGTTGTCAAGCGTAAAGAGATATAAACTTGAAGCAGAAACAGAAGCTTTCGTTATACGGGTTATTCCCACTGCAAATAACTCTGTTTGTGCCCCTTGTTCAGCAGGGGTTTGTGCCTGATTATCTTCATTGCTGCAGTTAATGAACAACAAAGAAAAGATAAACACTTGCAATACATATAAACTCTTTTTCATATAAGTATTTTTTAGGTGACTTCAATGTTTTAAACTTCTACAAGAAAATAGTGTTCCCTTGATTCCTATTTTACCGATATTATTTTTTATTTGATAAAGTTATTGGTACTGTCGGGCTTATGAGCGAATGGCTTAAAATGATAATAGTGTTTCTGCACAAAAGTTTTTCCAGAGTCATTATCTCTCATTTCTTTTATCAACAGTGTGGTATTATTCAATATTTCACCCCAATAACTAAAGGTTATGGTATCCCAAATCTTGCGCCAAGTCTCCATTTCAAAGCGATTGTTATTGATTCTAAAGACACCGATTCCGTCAGGACGGTTAAAAAATCTAGCCATTAGATCTTTGTTCAAAAGTTTTTTTTCAATGTTTTTGTTATCAGCACCGCTTACACCGCTTAAAAGCATTTCCATACAAACCCCATTTCTATAGAGCACAATCACACCAATGGTGGGATCACTATAATCAAGAATGGTCGAATAATAATATCCGTCGGTTCTCAACTCATTACCCACATAAGGCATTCTCGACATTGTTAAGTCGTGCAACTTTTGCTCACAAGCTGTTAACGCCAAGCCGGTGAACAGCAATAATCCTATTTTCTTTATCATTATGTATATCAATAAATGGTGACAAGAAACCCCTGTAACACGCCATTGGGGTTACATCAACCCCTTACTTGATTTTTTGCGAATATAGATATTTTATTTAATCAAACTGAAATATTAATTGTTTTTAATTTATAATTTACTTTCCTTATCCTCAACTTTTCTCTTCCTTACATTTTGCACCTACCCAAGCAAAAGTGAAGGAGTGAAAAGGTGAAAGAGCGGAGTAAAGGTGAAAGGGTGAAAAAATGGAAAAGGTGAAAAGATACAGACGCCACATTAAAGGGGGAAAAGATGCAGATAACAAATAGATGGGGTAGGTAAAGTAGGTTTTGTAGGACTTATGTAGTGAACAGAAAACCCACAAACATATAAACTTTAATCCTTATTCCTTCATCTCTCATCCATACCTCACCCTTTCACCTTTTCACTTTTTCACCTTTAAGTTACTTACAATTTGTTACTTTTTTAACGTTTGAGAACACTCTCGTTTTTCTTTTTTCGTTACAATCTATCTTTTTAATTTAGAGAAAAATGAGGTATTAAAAAGCGAAAAATCAGCATTGATTTTCCAAAAGCATAAGTTTTGAGTTACAAAAGCTATGCTTTTGACGTGCAAAACATCATCTTTTGCACGCTAAAACCTATGTCTTTGCAATCCCCAAAATACGGTTTTAGGGCGTTTTAAGAGGGTAAAAAGAAGATAGAAATTGCCAAAAAGTGTGCAAGTCATTAATAATTAGCGATATACACAGTTGTAAAATCCTTGCATTTTTACGAACCAAGAACAGATTGATGACTTCGATAGGCACTCTCGCGAGGTTGCTTCCGATTTATTGACAACCACAAAACTTACGATTTGAAACTTTTTACCCTAAAATACTTGCAAGTACATCGCATCGAGAGGGGTATTTTCGATCCGCAAAAAGACCGTTTTCTGCCGCCCGAATTAAGTTACTAAAGATTTGTGGATTACAAAAAATAGCCGTAAATTTGTAGCCATAAATTGTATTATACTTGTTGCGTTGTATGAAGAAATTTCTTGTTTCCTTTGCCCTATTGGCAATGGTAGTGTTGCTAAACAGCTGTGGAGGAAGTAAAAAGATTGTATATTTTCAAAATATCGACAACATTAATTTGGACGATTCAAAAAGGCTTCACAGTGCGAAGATTATGCCCAAAGATATGCTTTCGATAACAGTCAGCACGATAGATCCGGCAGCATCTGCACCGTTTAATATGAATGTAACGGCAGCAAGCAGTTCTGTAAGGTCAACGGCAAGCACAAACGGACAAGAATATTTGGTAGACAACGAGGGATATATTGAGTTTCCGGTGGTAGGAAAACTACAGGTGCTGGATTAACCAACGCCCAATGTCAGGAATTTATCAAGGGAAAAATTGCCCCTTACTTAGCTGCAAGCGAAAAACCAATTGTCGTTGTGCGGATATCTGACTTCAAAGTAACTATTCTTGGCGAGGTAAACAGTCCACGTGTTATCACAATGTCGACCGAACGACCTAATATTATGGAGGCCATTGCACAAGCCGGCGACCTGACGTTATATGGAAAACGCGACAACGTTATGCTGATACGCGAAGATGCTTCAGGTAAAAAGTCGTTGCATCGGCTGGACTTACGCGATGCTTGTCTTATCGAGTCGCCTTATTATTACTTACAACAAAACGACATTATCTATATACAGCCCAACGGAGCAAAGGCTAATACGGCTCAGTTTAGCACGGCAACAGCACTTTGGACGGGACTTGCAAGCTCCATATTATCGTTGGCGTCGGTAATTATTGGTTTGACCAGATAATTTGATATACAGTTGTTGAGGGGTGTGTTTTTACATCCCTCAACTTGTTATAACACATTAGGAAAAAAGTATCAATGGAACCTTTGAAGCATGAGTGCGGTGTGGCAATGATTCGATTGCTGAAGCCTTTAGAGTATTACAGGCAGAAATACGGCACATGGATGTATGGACTGAACAAGCTTTATCTGATGATGGAGAAGCAACATAATCGCGGACAAGAGGCTGCGGGTATGTCGTGTGTGAAGCTTGAGGCACTTCCCGGCCACGAATATATGTTTCGCGAACGCGCAGAAGGCAATAATGCCATTACCGAAATTTTTGAAAGGGTACAACGCGAATTTCGTAAAACAGCCCCCGAAAACCTCTCGGATACCACGTATGCGCAACAGCATCTACCCTTCGCAGGCGAACTGTACATGGGTCATTTGCGCTATTCCACAACGGGCAAGAGCGGCATTTCATATGTGCATCCGTTTTTACGACGCAATAACTGGCGGGCAAAGAACCTCAGTTTGTGCGGCAATTTCAATATGACAAATATCGACGAGATATTTGATAAACTTACGCTGCAGGGACAAAGTCCGCGTATTTACAGCGACAGTTACATCATGCTCGAGCTGATGGGACACCGCTTGGACCGCGAAGTGGAACGAAACTTTGCGGCTGCACAAGCAAACGGACTGGAAAATACCGATATAACACGCTACATCGAAGACCATGTTAATGTAGCAAACGTGCTGAAAACCACCATGAACGACTTTGACGGGGGATATGTGGTTTGTGGTATTACGGGCAGCGGAGAGATGTTTTCGATGCGCGACCCTTGGGGTATACGCCCCGCTTTTTATTATTGCAACGACGAAATGGTGGTGTTAGCCAGCGAGCGACCCGTTTTACAAACCACTTTCAGCATAGAGTGTGAAGACGTGAAAGAGCTCGAACCGGGTATGGCCTTAATCGTTAAACGCAACGGAGAATGTCGCATTGAGCGCGTATTAGAGCAAAAAGGCAATGCGGCTTGCTCGTTCGAACGCATCTATTTCAGTCGCGGTGCAGACCGTGACATCTATAAAGAGCGAAAAAAACTGGGCGAACAGCTTACCGATGCCATACTAAAATCGGTAGATTATGATACCGAGCATACCGTGCTTTCGTATATCCCAAACACCGCCGAAGTAGCTTATTACGGACTTTTAGACGGATTTAACCGCTATATTCGTCAACAACAAATAGCGCGTATACAGGTTTTGGGACATTCACCGTCGGCCAACGACCTCAACGAAATACTGAAAACATCGGCTCGTTCGGAAAAAGTGGCGTGGAAAGATATCAAATTACGCACCTTTATTGCAGAAGGAAACTCGCGCAACGACCTTGCTTCACACGTCTACGACATCACCTATGAAAGTTTGGAAGCAAATGTCGACAACCTTGTAATCATAGACGACAGTATCGTGCGAGGCACCACTTTGCAGCGAAGTATTCTGCGCATACTCGACCGTTTACACCCAAAGAAGATTATTGTGGTAAGCAGTGCTCCGCAAATACGCTATCCCGACTACTACGGTATTGATATGCCCCGACTCGAAGAGTTTTGCGTTTTTCGTGCTACCATTGAGTTGTTGAAATGCAAGGGTATGCACGGCTTGATTCAAGACACTTATAAACAATGTGTAGACGAATTGAAAAAGCCTGCCGAAAAAATGCAAAACTGCGTGCGCAATCTTTACAAACCTTTTACGATAGAAGAGATTAACAATCGTATTATAGAAATGTTGAGACCGCAAGGCGTAACTACGCCCATCGAGTTGGTTTATCAATCGATTGAAGGTTTACACGAAGCTATTCCCCAACATAAGGGCGATTGGTATTTCACAGGCAATTATCCCACACCCGGTGGAACCCGTTTGTGCAACCGGGCATTTGTAAATTATATAGAAACAGTTTATCAACACGAACAGAAATTCTGATAATGAGAAACGTAACTTTAGTTTTAGAAGACGGCACGAAGTATCATGCCAAGTCGTTCGGATACGATTCTCCGGTGGCAGGAGAAGTGGTTTTTAATACTGCGATGATGGGTTATCCCGAGAGTTTAACCGACCCCTCGTATGCCGGACAAATGATGGTACTTACCTTTCCACTTGTAGGTAATTACGGTGTACCAGCTTTCAGCATTGAGCCGAATACACTTCCTACCTTCATGGAGGGCAATCGTATCTATGCTTCGGCCATTATCGTAAGCGATTATAGCGAGGAATACAGTCATTGGAATGCCAAAGAAAGTCTTGCCGAATGGTTAAAACGCGAGCATGTAACGGGCATTACGGGTGTAGATACACGCGAACTAACTAAAGTTTTACGCGAACATGGCGTGATGATGGGTAAAATTCTCTTCGACGATGAGCCCGAAAACATCCCCGAAGCACAATACGAAGGGGTTAATTTCGTAGATAAGGTAAGCTGTAAAGAGATTATTCGCTATAATGAAGGTGCCGGAAAACGAGTTGTTTTGGTAGATTGCGGCGTCAAAGCAATATTATTCGCAGTCTGATAAATCGCGGTCTGGAGGTTATTCGTGTGCCATGGAACTACGATTACACATCTATGGACTTTGATGGACTGTTTCTTGGCAACGGCCCCGGCGATCCAGACATGTGCGAAGATGCAGTAAACATCATCCGCAAACAAATGAATGCAAGCCGAAAACCCATCTGTGGCATCTGTATGGGTAATCAATTGCTGGCCAAAGCAGCAGATGCCAAGATTTATAAGCTGAAATACGGTCATCGCAGTCATAACCAACCGGTGCGCATGGTAGGCACCAATGCCTGCTATATCACCAGTCAAAATCACGGTTATGCTGTAGATGCAAAGACGCTGAACAAAGATTGGAACGAGTATTTTGTAAACATGAACGATGGAAGCAATGAGGGAATACGCCATAAAAGCAATGCTTGGTTTTCCTCTCAGTTTCATCCTGAAGCCTGTTCGGGGCCCGTTGACACCACGTTTATGTTTGATTTATTTGTCGAAAAGCTTACCCTTTAATCCCCACAAACAATATGAAAGACGATAATATAAAGAAAGTTCTGCTCTTAGGTTCTGGTGCTTTGAAGATCGGAGAAGCAGGAGAGTTCGATTATTCAGGCTCACAAGCACTCAAAGCACTGCGTGAAGAGGGTGTAAAAACAGTACTTATCAATCCTAATATCGCAACGGTTCAGACCTCAGAGGGCGTTGCCGATCAGATATATTTTCTTCCTGTACAGCCTTATTTTGTAGAGCGCGTTATTAAAAAAGAACGTCCCGACGGCATCATGCTGGCCTTTGGCGGACAAACGGCATTGAACTGTGGGGTTGAACTGTATAAAAGTGGTGTGCTTGAAAAGTATAATGTAAAGGTGTTGGGTACTCCGGTAAGAGCCATTATGGATACCGAAGACCGCGAATTGTTTGTTGAAAAGCTTAACGAAATCGATGTAAAGACCATCAAAAGCGAAGCTTGCGCTACCATAGAACAGGCTCGGCGGGCTGCATCCAACTTGGGTTATCCCGTTATTTTGCGTGCCGCTTATGCCTTAGGGGGGCTCGGAAGTGGTTTCTGCGATAATGAAGAAGAACTTAATAAATTAGCGGAGAAAGCCTTTTCATTCTCCCCGCAGGTGCTGGTTGAAAAGAGTTTGAAAGGCTGGAAAGAGATTGAATACGAAGTTGTACGTGACTGTTACGACAATTGCATCACCGTTTGTAATATGGAAAACTTCGATCCATTGGGTATTCACACCGGCGAGAGCATCGTGATAGCTCCTTCTCAGACCTTGACCAACAGTGAATACCACAAGTTACGTGCACTTTCTATCAAAATTATACGCCACATTGGCATCGTGGGCGAATGTAATGTACAATATGCTTTCGACCCAAAGAGCGAGGATTATCGCGTTATTGAGGTCAATGCACGATTAAGTAGATCGTCGGCTTTGGCATCCAAGGCTACGGGATATCCGCTTGCTTTCGTTGCAGCCAAATTAGGAATGGGCTACGGACTCTTTGAATTGAAAAACTCGGTAACCAAAACTACCAGTGCATTTTTTGAGCCTGCACTTGACTATGTGGTATGTAAGATACCGCGTTGGGACTTAAGTAAGTTCCGAGGAGTTGATAAAGAGTTGGGCTCTTCTATGAAATCGGTGGGCGAAGTGATGGCCATTGGGCGTAACTTTGAAGAGGCCATACAGAAAGGTTTACGAATGATTGGGCAGGGAATGCACGGCTTTGTAGAAAACAAAGAACTGCAAATAGATGATATCGACGCTGCACTTCGTGAGCCAACAGACAAACGTGTATTCATCATTTCGAAGGCTATGCACAAGGGGTATACCATTGATCAGATACACGAACTTACCCAAATAGACAAATGGTTCTTATATAAGCTGAAACATATCATCGACATCGACGAAACGCTACAGCGTTGCACAAGCATCAATGTCATTGATAAAGAGCTACTCAGAACAGCTAAGATATACGGATTTACCGACTTCCAGATAGCCCGCGCAGTAGGATTGGATAAGGAAATGGGCCATATGAGCAAGGCTGCATTGGTTGTTCGCAACCTCAGAAAGGCTTACGGCATCCTTCCCGTTGTAAAACAGATAGACACATTGGCGGCCGAATATCCGGCACAAACCAACTATTTATACCTTACTTACGCAGGCGTTACAAACGATATCAAATTTGATAACGACCGCCGATCTATCGTTGTGCTGGGCTCAGGAGCTTATCGCATCGGTTCTTCGGTAGAGTTTGACTGGTGCGGGGTTCAGGCTTTAAATACTATTCGCAAAGAAGGTTATCGCTCGGTAATGATTAACTATAACCCCGAAACGGTATCTACCGACTACGATATGTGCGATCGGCTTTACTTCGACGAGCTTACTTTCGAGCGGGTAATGGACATCATCGACCTTGAAACACCGCACGGTGTTATCGTTTCTACAGGCGGACAGATTCCTAATAACCTTGCTATGCGGCTCGACGAACAACATGTACCCATCCTTGGAACGGCTGCTCAAGACATCGATAATGCTGAAGACCGCGCCAAATTCTCGTCGATGCTGACTCGAAATGGCATCAATCAGCCTGAATGGAGCGCACTTACGTCAATGGATAAGATTAATGCGTTTATCGAAAAAGTAGGTTTTCCCGTCTTGGTACGCCCCTCTTACGTGCTGTCGGGTGCTGCAATGAACGTCTGCTCTAATCAAGAAGAGCTTGAACGCTTTTTGCAACTGGCTGCAAACGTAAGCGAAGACCACCCCGTGGTTGTAAGTAGATTTATCGAACACGCAAAAGAGATAGAGATGGATGCCGTTGCCAAAGACGGCGAAATATTGGTTTATGCCATCTCCGAACACATAGAGTTTGCCGGAGTTCACTCTGGAGACGCCACCATTCAGTTCCCCCCGCAAAAGGTTTATGTAGAAACGGTGCGCCGTATCAAGCGCGTAAGCCGGCAGATTGCTAAGGAACTACACATTTCTGGACCTTTCAACATCCAGTTTATGGCGCGCGATAACGATCTGCTTGTTATCGAATGCAACCTCCGTGCCTCACGTTCGTTCCCCTTTGTAAGCAAGGTGCTCAAACTCAACTTTATCGATTTGGCCACCAAAGTCATGCTTGGCCTACCCGTCGAAAAGCCCAACAAGAACCTCTTCGACCTCGATTATGTGGGTATTAAGGCTTCGCAATTCTCTTTTAACAGGTTGCAGAAAGCCGATCCGGTGCTCGGTGTGGATATGGCCTCTACCGGAGAAGTGGGTTGTTTGGGTGATGACACCAACTCGGCACTGCTTACCAGTATGCTCTCGGTTGGTTATCGTATTCCTAAGAAAACTGTTTTACTCTCTACCGGAGGGGCAAAACAGAAAGCAGAAATGCTCGATGCAGCCCGTCTTTTGGTAGCAAAAGGCTACGAATTGTATGCCACCGGCGGAACATCGCGTTTTCTTCAAGACAACGGTATCAATAATATCACCGTCTATTGGCCGTCTGAAGAGGGTAAACAACCACAGGCACTAGACCTGCTTCACGATAAAAAGATAGATATGGTGGTAAATATTCCAAAAGATTTAACACCTCGCGAGCTCACCAACGGCTACAAGATACGCCGCGCTGCCATTGATCTCAACATCCCGCTGATAACCAATACACGGTTGGCAGGTGCATTTATTACAGCCTTTTGCACGCTTTCGCCCGAAGAAATCGATATCAAGGCGTGGGCAGAATACTAACTGTTTACGGTTACCAAGCCACTCTGCTATCGCGCTTCAACGCCTTAAAAGCAGAGATTGGCTACACAAAAGAACATTAAAAATGATGCGGAGAGGCTGTATAAAACAGTCTCTCCGCATCATTTTTAATGTCAACTTACTATAAAAAGATCGTGATAGCACCTGTATTCACCTGTTAGCGAATGCACATTCTGCTTTCTTCTGTAATACTTATTCACTTTTATATCCCCTCCTAACTTTCCCCGGAATAAAGGTGAAAGGTTGAAAAGGTGAAAAAGTGAAAGGATGCAGACACCATATAAAGAGCAAAAAGCAAGTAATGTAGTGCACCTATCTCTTTATTGGAACATGTTGAGTTTCTCCTTTACAACTATTGAGCTCTCTCTTGATAAAGCCTTTGAGTGGTTATACAGCACACCTCTCCCCTTGCAAAGGGGAGAAAGAGAGGGGATTACTTATACCGAACTGGTGTATGAAAAGGAAAGAATGAGAGAAGATTACTCATACTAAGCTTCATCCTTTCATACAAAAAGCATCGCCCTTTGGCGATGTCTCTTATAACGAAAGAGCCGTTGAAGATTGCTCTTCAACGGCTTTTCTCTCATTTTTCGTTCGTCTCAAATTACATTCGAGCTGCGCTATCAGCTGCTGCAGTATCAGCTGCTGCAGTGTCAACAGCTGCAGTATCAACAGCGGTAGTGTCATTACCATTGTTAGCAGCAGTTTTCTTGTCACCGCAAGATGCGAAAGAAATAGCAGCAATAGCTACGAACATCAAAACTAATTTTTTCATTTTCTTTGCTTTTTAACTTGTAAAACAATCATTGTTTATTAAAACGTTGCAAAGGTAAGTATTTTTTTTATACCCAATTCTCTATTTTAGCGTTTTTTTTAATATATCCTGTAACTTTTTTATAACTTATTGATTACTTGCATTTTACAAACGATAAATAATTGTTAAACTTTAGTTCAGCATTTTGTTTTTCGCCTCTAAAAGCTAAATTTTCATCATTTTTCTTCTTCCATCACCCAATTCTGAGATACACAATAATGATTTTCGACACACCAAAAGCACATTTCTGTGTAAAAAAATCAAACTATTGATATGTCACATCATGCGTTTCTTTACTTCTATTCCGTTTTTCTTCGTCTTTTCAACCATATTTGTCGAAATTTTAAATGTTAAAAGATAGCGAGATGCAAGAACTCGGATTGTAAGTAAAAAGGGCTGTAAGCCGATAATCTGTTGTTTCTTGTGTGTCTTTTTCTCGTTGTCTTGGCATAAGTAAGGATGGTGTTTATTCGCTAATATTCGCATTTTGTATCATGCCATCACCATTAATTTTTCCTATTATGTCTATTGTTAATATATAACAACTCATTACAAGATATACTTTATAATTGTTATTTTTTTGTATCCTTCCATAAGGGATTTCATCTAAAATTTGTTTTTGTCGTTTTTATTTTGTAACTTTACGTTATATTCAGTTCTAAATAAAATTTTAAACATAACATTTATAACTATGTCGAAAATAGCAAACACATTATTTGGATTTGCTGCTGGAACAGCAGTAGGAGTAGGGTTAGGTCTTCTTTTTGCCCAAGACAAAGGAGAAAATACTCGTAAAAAAATTAAAGATTCTGTAAGAGATACAGTTGATGAACTGAAAGAACAATTGGAAAGTCTTACCAAAAGTTTGCGTAATAAATCATCGGAGATAAAAGGAACTTTAGAAGAAAGGGTAGACAATCTTTTATCAGATACAGATTATAATTCTGAAGACCTAATTGATTTGTTAGAAAAGAAATTGGCTTCTATGAAAAAAGCCGCCAAAAAACAAGTGATTAAGCAATAATATTAATCATTTTAAATTTTATTCAGTATGAAAAAAAATCTCAGTATAGTTACTTTGATTTGTTTATTCGTAGTAGCTATTTCTTCTATTTCTTGTAGCGAGAAAGATGACCCAGCAGACAATGATCTTTTTGTAGGAACATACAAAGGTCACATCACTTATGTAGATAACAATGGAGGAAAGAAAACTGCTGATAATGGTTCAGTAACTGTTATTAAAGTAGGAGGCGATTACTATTTTAGATTTTCAGATGAAATTCCTGACCTTAAAGGGGTTAGCTTCAAAAAAGATGGAGATCACATGTTGGTGAACCTCGATTTTAAAGATGGTCTACAAGTAATTAGAATCAATGCTTCTTCATTGTTCATTCAATACAGTAAAGATGGAAAAACATGGACAGCTAATGCAAAGAGATAATTCTAGAATAATGTAAGAAAAAGCCTCGAAATATCTAACATTTCGGGGCTTTTAATGTATTAGTTGGAAATTAAAAAAACTACCAGACATTAAAATATCTGCTCTTCCTTCCTTATTTTTTCTTTTTAAATATCAAATTTATCACGAATAAAATAACAATAGCTCCAATAGCTCCTGTTAAGATAGAACCAATCCATCCTTCTCCAAGTGATATGTTAAACACGCATCCTAAAAGCCAAGACCCCACGCCACTTCCAAGAATACCAACAATGATGTTCCCGATAAGTCCTAATCCACTACCTTTGTAGATAACTCCTCCTAACCATCCAGCAATGGCTCCAATAATAAGTGTTGCAATAATACCCATAAATTTTAATATTAAATTAGATTACAAAAATAGGAATTATCTTCTACAAAAGCAAATATTTTTCATTACTCAGCAGGTAACAATGACAATAAGTTCCTTGAAATGGTTTGGAAGGAAATTTAAATATAAAACAGTGCAAAGCGTGAGAAATCAAATTATACACGAAACTTAAAAAGCACGCAATTAGTGATAATGAGTAATGTTTTCTTTTTCTGTTTTCTAATATTTAGGAAATATCAATAAGAGGTTTGATAAAATTGCCATATATTTTCAAAACCAAAGCAACTTCCCTATTAACAATGATTCTTGATAGGGAGGTTGCTAATGTAGGGATAGGTTAAAGCATAACTTTTGAGTTGAAAAAACCATGTTTTTAGAGAAGCAAAACTTGTTTTCGGCTTTTCAATCCTGTTTATCTAAATTTTAAATGTTAGAATAGGGCAAAATACAAGAAATCGGATTGTAAGCAGAAAGGCTTTTCAATCGATAATCTGTTCTTCTTGATAAATACGTTTTTTTCAATCTCCCCGCTTTCGTTTGTTTCTTGTTGCTGTACTTTATCCTTATGTCTGTTGAATAGAATCTATATTGCAGACAGTATCCTTTCTTCGTAGATTTACTGGGCTAAGTATAGAGTTATAACTATTTGACAGTTTTATCTTTTAGTAATAGTGATACAGTTTTTTGCATATAGAGTGTGTCAAATAAGAAAAGTTTTATAAATTTGTACGTATAAAATTTTGCATTATTTCCTATAGTATTCATGTTGAGAATAAATACTGTTGGGAAAACCTAAAGAAAATATTACAAGTATTAATCATGAAGTGGTACCATGTGGTGGTAAAAGTTTTATAACCATCCTCCACAAGCCTATATTTTATAACTTTAAATAAATAGATGATGATACATTGTTCTCAATGCGGAACCCCTATGAATGAGGGTTCTAAGTTTTGTCCCCAATGTGGTTGTTCGCAACAAGAGCAGCCGACAGAGTTGAAAGGCCATGATGCGCAGTCCGAAGTAAACGGTGCTCAGCTTTCAAAAGTAGGTTTTAATTTACCCAAACACTTTTTTCGCTATGCTATCCCGATAGCGATAGTTATTGTTCTAGGTTTTACCCGTCCTGGCAAGGAGGCCCATGTTGATGCCATTCGTGGAGAACTTATGACCTATTTAGAAAAGAAAGCCGAGGGTAATAGCGAAGCTAAAATGTACGCATCCTTAGGCGAAGGCATTGTTAGTAAAGTGCTTAATGCCAAGCTTAAGGTGCACAGCTATGTGCTTTTTAGCACAGGCGAGTTTGAAGATGGTGATAGTAGTAAAACAGTTTCGATAGGTATTTTAGGTAAGGTTTTCACTTTTGGCATTGATGAAAAGGCCTTAGATAGGATGGATGGTAAAGCATCGGATACATCTGAAGGTGTCAATCTTTGAGGCTTTTACAAGTAATGAGCAGACTATGGGGTGGTGAATTCTTGGGTATTTTATTTCTTCTCTCCTCATGTGGACATCGACAAGTACTGCCCTCGGGGGTACTTGCCGATACCGTATCTTGGCGTTCGGGAGACTCATCTTTCGGACGGGCAACAGTATGGAAAGCCATTTCGTGCTGAGAGCCGATAAAAGCGGATTCTCGCATGTTGGGATGCTCGTGCGTACCCAAAGGGGGTGGCAGGTTGTACATGCCACAACAGGCGAAGATGAAGACAATATTGACACAGTGAAAAGTGAACCTGTGGCACATTTTATACAATCTTGTCGTTGTGTAAAATTCAAAGTGGCCCGCGTTTCGTGTTCAAATGCTTTAGCAAAAGAGGCTGCCCACTTTATTATGAAGCAGATTGGGAAGCCTTTCGATGATGATTTTAGCCTTACTGACACCACAAAATATTATTGTACGGAATTGGTTTGGCAGGCATATCGCCAGCAAGGTATTGATTTGTCAAATGGACACCGCCATCAGATTAGTTTGCTGGGGTTTCGTAAAACGTGTTTACTACCGGAGGATATTATATCTTCACCCATCTGTAAAGACTTGAACGCACCAGTAAAATAGGTTCGTGGTGTGGTGGTTTATATACCTAAAAGTTTGTCTATGCTAACGCTATCGTCTTTCTTTATAGAGAATGCGCGTTATAAACAAATGTGATTTTGCTGCTCAAAACCAAAGCAACTTCCCTGTTAACAATGATTGTTGATAGGGAGGTTGCTGATGTAAGGATAGGTTAAAGTGGACCTGCCAGTTCTAAACGTTCGTTAGAAGGTAGCTGCGGAAACTTGGCATGGGGTTCCAGTTGATACCAAAAGGCGACAGTGGCGATAAACGATTTCTGGTCGAGATAACGCCCATCGTTTCTCCAACCCAAATCTTGCACGGTTACTTTGAGGTTTTTTTCAAAGCGAATGGGGTCTAAGATATGCCACCGATACATACCATAACG
This sequence comes from Hoylesella saccharolytica JCM 17484, assembly GCF_000614205.1. Classification (GTDB taxonomy): domain Bacteria; phylum Bacteroidota; class Bacteroidia; order Bacteroidales; family Bacteroidaceae; genus Prevotella; species Prevotella saccharolytica. The sequence goes on along the minus strand of NZ_BAKN01000007.1, from coordinate 87,617 downwards.
TTGCTGAGAACGATACACACCATCGGGTCGAATAGCTTGATGCATACCACTGTAAGGCGTGCAGAACTCTTCAAACTGACGCGTTTGTTTGTTCTCAAAGTTGTAAGAGCCGCAAAAATAATCTTCTGTGCCAGTGCCACAGATTGTGGGATAGGTCTTGTCGCCATCCATAAAGAACTTAAATTCGCCTTCACCCCACCAGCCGTTATTGGTAGGTTGCATGGCCATATAAGTACCCACATACTGCCCCTGACCTTTTACGTTGTCGAGAATAACGTGCTCGGCCTTTACCGTTGGGTCTGAAAGGCGAAATTGTGCGTGAAAATAAGCTGCGTCGGCAGGCACTTCGGTCAGTGTGTAATTAATTTGATAATATAGCCGCATGGGTTTATTGTCGCGATTTTCCATCGTTATCTTACAGTGTTTTCTGAACGGCATTTGCCAGTAACAGCTGAAAGCGCTACCCGGATTGACACATACCGCCAACGAAGAAAGCCGTGCATACACTCCCCAACCGGTGCAGAAGAAGTCGCCAACGGGTGCTTCTACCGATGGATTATCCTCTCCATCCCAGTACATTCGGATGATTGTTTTGCGCCATTCGCCTGTCGGTGTCATCCAAATCTGCTGAATAGCACCCGGTCCGGTTATGTCGGCAATTACCATTGTTTCACCAGCGTTGATGTCTATACAAGGGTTTACCTTCCAGCCTTTGCCTAAACCGGAGGCTGCATAAGCACTAACGGCTTTGTTGCGCACATCTTTATCCGCCACCGGATCAGCCATACCGCCGGCCCCTTTTGCTCCGTTGAAGTTCTCGGGACTTAAAGAACGGGTTTTAGCTTTTGATACTTTGTAGAGATTTCCCATACCCATATCAAGTCCGTTGAAATTTTGTGCCTGAGCACCGGCACACACAGAAAGGGCAAGAAATAATGTTTTTACTTTTGTGAGATTTAGCATCATAGTTAATTGAATTATAAGATTGATAATTGATTACTGGTTTTTAATATTGTATTTTTGGACGTCTATCTGTCCGTAAGCAATGTTTAGTTGAGGCTTTCCCTGCTTCATTGTCAACGTTCCGAAGCCCGTTTCGGTACAGATAAACGTAGTGAAATCGCCTATTTTCGAGTCGATATAGAGCGTTTTATCAACAGCATCGTATCTGACTCCTGTCAAAGCCTGCAACATACTGTAGCTCGACAGGGCTCGTGCGTACCAATGTCCGCACTCTATTTCGTCGAAAGGATTGCGTGAAATACCGTTATAACGGTTTCGACAGAGCCTGACTAGCTTTAAACCTTTATCAATTTCGCCTTTCATCAGCAGATGCGAAGCCACCTGATATTCTATTCCTGTCCATACTTCGTTGCTGTAAACGAAAGGTAAAGTAGGCTTCTTGCCTTTGGGCCAGGTACATAAAAGCAAGCCGCCTTCGTGTCCTAAGGCATACGAAGGACGCTGGGTGTTGTAATGTCGATAAAGGTTTTCGCGTACATTATATTTATAAACGGCATTGAGATGACTAAGCGTCTGGGCTTGATTTAAGGGCTCGGGTAGTCCGCAAACCGATGCCATCCACATTCCGATGACACCATCCGAGAGACAGCCTGTGCCGTATTGGTACTTGGGACCTTCGGTTTGAAGCAATTGAAGGGCTTCGGGGTTGCTATAATTGCTGCCGAACGAAAGTACCTCCGTCGGACTTTTGGCCCTTAGTCCCGTCCATTGTGTTTTCTGAATATAATATTCTCCGTTAAAAAGTTGCGTGTTCATCAGCTCTACACTCTTCTTCAGCAGCTTTCGGTAAGGGGTAGAGGGACGATGCAATGCATCGCTCATGCGAACAAAGGCCTCTAATGCACCTACATAAAAGCTTGTGCACATACCGTCGGCTCCCCAAAACTCAATGTCGTAAGTGTTGTGATGCGGCTCTTCGATGCAGCCCTTTTGTCTCGGATCCCATGTGCGGATGCAATAATCCAAGCTTGCTTTTATAGCCGGATAGAGCTTTTTCAGCCATTCGGTATCGCCTGAAATGCGCCAATCGCGATAAGCTTTCATGATGCCGCCCAACTGTCCGTCTGCTGCTGCATGAAAGTCGTGAGCAGGTCGAGAGATGGGCATATTGGCTCTGAAAGTTTGATGTCCGGCTTCGTTTTGATTAACAAGAAACTCGGTTTCTCTGACGGTTCGCTCCATGGCGGGGAAGAGATGAGGAAGCGCCTGTGCGTAATTCCATACGTGGGTACACGTGCCATGACACGAGCCTATCGCGTCTTCAGAACCCTCCCAAGCCCAAAAACGCCCATCGTGTTGCCTTAAAACCGTTGGTGATTTTAAAATAGAAAGGTTGGCTGCGATAGCTTCGAGTATTTCGGGGGGTAGGGTAGAGGAGAAGAATGCATCTCTGAACAATTCGGTTTTGGCTTTTAGCTGTGTCCGGTTGTTATCCCAATAATCGATAACGGCTTGCAAACCGCCAAACAAGGTGGCGTAGTAAGGCTTGTAAGTATATACTCCGTCGGTGATACCCGAAGCCTCGACGCGTTCTTCGGGGCAAGGTTTTACAGTCCATTCTCCCCATCCCTCGTGCTCGAAGTCTTCTAACACCACCGCGTCAGACGAGGGCTGACTTAATGTTTCCTGTGCATTGTCGGTCAAAACAAACTGGTCTACCAAGATATGTCCCCACGGATAAGCGCTGAAATCGATAATTTGCAGTTGGCCTACTTTTCCCTGAAAGGCCTTTAAATCCCAAGTATGCGGAGCCAATGTTTCTGTGCACATTCCTGCAGCAGTATTCACCATCTTGCCATCTACCAATAAATTCACTGCCGTTTGGGCCGTTTGGTTACCACCTCCGACCAAGAATTTGAGGTAACGTTTATTGATTTTAAACTCCGGCGAAACGATTTCGCCGACCACACCATCGCCTCCCCGGTAGAAAGAATTAAGCAACCTACTACCTAAGAAACCTGAAACCGCGTTTTGATAGGGGGCTGTTCCGGTGGAGGTTCCTGCCTGAAAAGCTGCTCCGGTAACTCTCGATACGCCTCGACTTAAATCTGAATGAGGAAAATACCAGCAGAAGTTAAGGCGCACGGTTTGCGTTTCGCCGGGCTGCAGGGTCAGCGGAACGAAGATAGAAGCACCCGGAGCAATGCCTTGAACTGCAGGATTGGAGGTGATTTTGCCCGCATATACATTGTTCCAAGCCACTGATTGAGCATCAAACCAGTCGCCTCGAAACCAGCAATAATCCATCACCGCCGTATGGTGATCGGTATAAACAGCCAGTCCCTCGTCGCCATCGGTTTGCTCGGGAACCAGCTTGAAACCGCCCTTTACAGGAAGAATACGCCCCCGCGCATCGATAAAATTCTTGGCATTATAGGAAAAAACCGTCTGTAACGCCTTTTTCGACGTATTGGTAAACTGATATTCGAGCACCCCGAGCGGTAGTCCTGAGTTGTCTTGATCGGTCGGAATAAAGGGACTCCAACCCACAATCTTTACCTCGAGTGGCAGGTCTTCATCTTTCAACGCTACGGTAGCAAAGGGGAATTGCGCTTGAAACGAAGTTTGTCGGAAACGCGGTAATCCGTATGTTCTATCTCCCTGACCCATGCCTCCTTGTGTTACACCGAACGTTTTCCACTGCGGAACCTGTCCTTCGAGCACCTTAGTGCCGTTAGGCACGCCCTGAACATGTATTGCCGCATAGGCATACGGTGTGTTCCAAAGGTCGGGATGGTTGCGCACAGACAGTTGGGCTATCGCTCCATTACCTTCCAAACAGAACATGCCGGCACCCATTCCGCCGATGGGAAAGGCGATATAATTGAGTGAATCGCCGCTATATACCCGCTGCATGGAGAGATAGCCGGAGGCATAAAGCTGTGTTGTGTTGCCCAGCATAAGGAAAAATAGAATTTGAAGTAAATATATCTTTTGCTTCATAAACTGTGTGGTTGGTTCTTGTTTTACGTGAAAAGAATTTATCGGGCACCCATTCCGCCGAGTTCTACCTTCATCAGGAATACATTGTAAGGAAGCCACATCGACATGGTGAAATACAAATTGCGCCCCCTGACCGACAGCGGGTGGAAGAACGAACCATAAAGCTGGGCGTATTGTGTACCGGCTGCCAGTTCGACAGGTGCGCTCCAAGGTCCTGTAATATTATCGGAAGAGCGCATCGTAATATTGTATTTATCGGCATTAAAATACGCAATAATCCATTTCTTGAACGATTCGTTGTAGATAAACGACAGTTCGCCCACCGTTCCGGAAATAATCACCGTAGCCTTATCTTCTTCTCCTTTAATCCATTGTTGGTCGTTGCCGTTCCAGTATTCGTAGTTACTTTGGTTTTCCATATCCGCCTCGGCGATGCGCGCCAAACAAGCCGAACCGTTGCGACCGGGGGGCGTACCAATCATATATACGTAGCCGTCTTTTTTAAAATAGCCCACTTGGCCGAACTTACTTGTGGCAGCAAAGTTAACATTTCCGCATCGGCTCCATGTTTTTCCGTCGTTGGTCGACTTGTAAAGCCCCGAGTGATTGGTTATCCAACCCGTCCAGTTGCGAATGTTCATATAATGTACATAGTCTACATTGTTGGCCCGAATGGCCCCTGTGGGGATAGAAGTCCAGTTGCCATTACCCGAGCCGTCCTTACCGCCGAAAACGATTTCGCGCGCCCTGCCTTTGGTGTCGACTGCCATTTCAGAAAAGGTGATACCGTCGTCAAGTTGCCCATCTTCCGAGAAGGCCAGCACGTTGCTGCGCCACGACCCGCCATTGGGACCCGGTTTTTTGTGATTGGGGGCGAAATCAGAACCAAAAGTATCGCCGAAGAACAAGCCGTATCTACCCGGCGTCAGTTCCCAGATGATGCCCAAATCGGTGCCGCCCACGTTCCACTTCTGCGCCGTTTGATTGGGCGAGGGAAACCTTTCGCCACCCATCGCATTGCCCGTAACCCGAGCTATGCGCGTTACTTTGTTTACAAAAATGCCCTTGCGGTTGTCTATCTTTAAAGACAAAGGGTGCGTTTGACTGCCGTCTTTGAGGTATGCCACCACCGAAAAGTTAAATAAATCGGGGTCTTTCGCGGTAAGCGTGTAGCTAAAGCGGTAAACATCTTTCAGCTCTGCGCCCTCTATTTTCAGCGTGTAGGCGTCGGCGCCCACCTTCGATATCAGCAGATAAGCCACCGAGCTTACCGGCGTTATTTTGACATCGGTTTCTACTTTTTTCGTGTCGATAGAGGGGATGAGCAGCGTTTCGGTGGCCGAGAGGCTTACCGTGGCCGCTTCCGGTGCGTTGTCTGACGGGCTGCCGCATGCCGAAAGCAGTAGCAACAGCCCCATCGGAGCGAACAAAAATTTCTTCATAAAGCAATGATGCAAGTGGGTTATATAATGGGGTTTCTTAGCGGGTTGCCCGCCGTAGAGTTGTCTTTTTTCTTTCTTCTGCCGCGGCTGATGCAGGTGTTTGTTAAACTATCGCCCGTCGCCCGTGGGCGATGAATGTTTTTATTAACTTTTTTTATCTTCGCCCCGGGGCGAAAAGAGTATTTGTTAAATTATGCTTCTTCGCCCGTGGGCGAAATTAGATTCTGTTAAAATATCCTTCGTCTCCCTGGGGCGACAAACTTTTTTTTAATACTTTTTAATTTCGCCCCAGGGCGATGCGCATTTTTTTTCGATTTTATGCTTTTCGCCCTCGGGCGACGAACTATTTTTTCGTTCGTACGTTATTCTGCCACGGCCGACGTGTGTTTGTTTCTCGTTCACCCGTTTTCGGCCATGGCAGAAAGCACGAAGGGTCAGGGTTGAGCCACGATTACCCCTTCAGAGTAAATCCGATCAGATTCGCCTGTTAATCTGTTTTGGGGTTTGATGTGCCCGAAAAGTTTTACGATGAAGCGATACTTTTTCGTTGCATCGGTTTTAAACTTCAGGGTGCTCTCGGCTTCGGGCGCAGTGAGTATCTGGCGATAGATGTCGTTTTCTACTACCTGTACTTTTACCTCGATGGGCCGGCGTATGTCGGCAGGTATGGTTGTGGGTATGTTCCATGCCAGCACGGCAGTGTCTTGGCGCATGGTGCAGGTAAGATTTTCAACCTTGGGCAACGAGTGGTTGAACTCTTTGCCATCAATAATGTCTCGGTCGTAACAGCCCGATGCCGTGAATAGAAGCATCAGCAGGCAAACGACGCTTGTGATATGATTACGCATAATGATTTTTTTAGAGGTTGTTACTTAATATCCGGGGTTTTGGGTGTAGTTGCCTTTTGCCCATTTGATTTGTGGCTGGGGTATGGGGAAGAACTCATCGCGCCCTGCGGTAAAGCGGGCTGTCTGCATCCATGCAAACCTGTTCTTCTCGACAGAGAAGTATTGGTTCATCGTGGGCTCTAAAATGCCCCAGCGTTGAAGGTCGAAGAAACGGCGTCCCTCGCATGCCAGCTCTAAACGGTTTTCCCATTGCAGGGCTTTCCATGCAAAGGCTTTGTCCCATGTGCAGTTAACCCCCGGCTGATAGGTTTCGCATTTGTAGTTGAGAACGTAGTTGCCGTTTTTGTCTTTCAGATGCCCGGTGCTGTTGGCAGCGCGTGTTCGCAATCGGTTAATCAGCGGTAAGGCCTCGTTCCATCTGTCAAGCTGTATTAAAACTTCGGCTTTCCACAAGAGAATTTCATCGTATCTAATCATTCGCTTGTTCATCGAATTAAATTGCCATCCATCGTATAACAGGCAGTTGCAGTTGGGGTTGGGCAGCTCTTTTACCGACTTGAGGTAGCCGTAATCGATGCCGTTGCGAATGCCTTTGCGACTAAAGATAAGGTTGGGGTCGTACTTCCAAGGTTGTCCCGGTGCGCAAATGGTATGGCTGAAGCGTGGGTCAAAGGTGTATTTGTTGAAGTAGGCTTTGTTGCCCGTTTCGATTTTCGTACTATCATCGGCCCCATTGACGTCCTTGATGTAATCGCCGTACGAGTCGTCGTTATAGGTATCAAAGAGCGGCAGTCCGTCGGCTCCGGTTTTGAAGGCATTACCCATGGTGTAACTTACGTGGTGAAAATCGCAACAGATAAAGCCTCCCCACTGCCAGGGGTGATTTAAACCCTCGCTGCGATTGATTTTACCGCCGGTGCGACTGTCGTCTTTGATAGAGTATTGGATTTCCCAGATAGACTCTTTTGTAAGGTTATCAGACTCTATGACGAAGTTGGTGCCGAAATCGTTGCACAAATCCAGCGTTGCGCCATCTTGTGCCGTGAGCTTATCAAGATAAGTAAGTGCTTCGGTTAAACGCTCTTTGTTGATGTTCACCACCTGATGGCGGTCGTCTTGCTCGTAAGCCATGAACATCAAAGTTCTTGCCACCATCGCCGTAGCGGCATTCTTCGTGATTCGCCCTTTATCCTGCTGCACTTCGGGTAAGAGGCTTTCTGCCCGCTTAAAGTCGGCAAGAATATGCTCCCACAGGTATTGGTCGCCTGTTTGATTTTTGTCCCTGTTGGGGATACTTTCAAATTGGGCACTGGTTCCTGTAACACTTTCGTCGATGTAAGGGATGTATTTAAAAAACTCTTTGAGTCGGAAGAAGACAAACGAACGTAAAAAAAGCATCTCGCCTTTACGGGCATTGACGGCAGGAAATTTTTGTTCGGTCATTTCGTTGAGTTTTCGCAATGCGGTGTTGCAGCGTTGCACAATTTGGTAAGAAACATACCACGGAAAATCTAACGGCCAACCGTTGGGGGTGAGATGAACGAAGGTTTCCATGTAACCCCAACCGTCGCCACCGTCCCAAGTGCCGCCTCCGGCTTTGTAAGAGTCGTCTGAACGCATGGAACCCGACCACCAAGGAGAGAATGGAGAATCCCAGGAGGGAATGTCGGTGATCCGGGCATAAGCTGCCGTAACAAATCCGTCGGCATCTTCAGGACTGGTTAATAAGTTTTCGTCTAACGTCTGCTTGGGGTTGACATTGAGAAAGTCGGAACAGCTGTTGAGCATAATAATTTGAGCAGACAGTAGTATAAAGAATGTTATCTTTTTCATATCTCAGCGTTTTAGAATTTTAAGTTTATACCAAAAGTATAGGTAAGAGGTTGCAAATAACCGTATCCCGGCATCTCGGGATCAAAACTTGTGTAGCGGTCTTTTCCCCAACTCTTTTTCAACGTAAGCACATTCTGCGCGCTGAAATAGAATCTGAGGTTGCTTATAAACAAGGTTTTGAGCAGTTTATTGGGAACGGTATAACCCAATTCGATGTTTCTTAGTTTGACATACGAACCGTTTTCGATATAGTAAGACGAAAATCTATCCTCGTGATTAACGGTTGTGTTGGTAATGGCAGGTATGTCCGAGTTAGGATTATCAAACGACCAAGCCCCCAGAAGTCGGGTGGGGTGGTTTTTACCGGAAGGAACAGAGATGTTCCATAAGTCGCTTTCGCGTTTCCAAACGTTATCTACCCTGTTGCCGAAGATACCTTGAAAGAATACATTTAAGTCGAAATTACGGTAACGCAGCTCGGCATTCAGCCCACCGAAGAAGTCAGGATCGGAGATGCCGATAAAGGTGCGGTCGTAGAGTTCGTCGATAACACCGTCGCCGTCTAAGTCTTTATATCTTATTCTGCCGATAGCTTTACCCGGCTGTTCGGCATGGCGGTCTACCTCTTCTTGTGTTTTGAAAATGCCGTCGGCCACCATACCATAGAAAATGTTCGGGGTTTTGCCCAGTACGAAATCGCGCATACCGTCGCCCGGATATTTATTGATGACATCCATCGGCAGACTAGTGAGCTTAGTTTTGTAAGTTCCGATATTGAGCGAAATTTGGTATTCAAAGGCTGCTTTGGGTTGATTGGTGAATGTTAATTCCAGTTCAAAGCCGCGGTTGTTCATGCTTGCACCATTAATCCAAGGCTCGCCACCCTCGCCCATGGCTGCGATATAAGGTGTTTGAACCAGAATATCTTTGGTGCGTTTGAAGTAGTAACCCAGAGAACCCGTTAATCGCTGGTCGAAGAACCCGAAGTCGATACCCACGTCGGTTTGTGTTGTTGTTTCCCACTTTAGGTCGGCGTTGCCCAGCCATAACCTTCTGTATCCCGACATCAAATGACCTGTTTCGTTACCTTTGATAGCATAGGATGTGTCGAAATAGTCGGAAGTAAAGGGGGTGGTAGTATAGCCGCGTGGCAGTCCTTGTACGCTACCGTTGGAGCCAATACTGGCACGAAGTTTCAGGTTGGATACGAACTTGGCATCTTCCATAAACTTCTCGTCTTTGATTCTCCAGCCCAAGGAGAAAGCGGGGAATGTACCCCAGCGGTTGCGCTTTCCGAACAGTGAAGAGCCGTCTCTACGAACGGTTACCGAAGCCAGATACTTTCCGGCATACACATAGTTGGCTTTGCCGAAGTAAGAAAGATAGGTGTACTCGTCGGCCGAACTGCTTAGCGAGTATTTCTCGCCGGTGGTGATGCCGATATGGGCAAAGTCGCGGTCTTCCAAGTAAACACCTTCGCGACGAGCCGAGAAACCTTCTTGTACGTATCGGGTTAGCTCCTGCCCCAGCACAACGCTCAAGTCGTGCTTTTGATTGGTGTAATTATAGTTCAGTGTATTGGTCCAAACGTAGTTCAGCGGGTGCGACTGACTGCTGGTAACGTAGTTTTCGCCATTGCTGCTTCTGCCTCCCGTTTCGGCCCATTTCTTATCTATTGCTCTGCTGTACGAGTTTCCGTAGTCGAGTCCGAACTGTGTTCTGGCCGACAATCCTTTCCAGATGTGCAGATCGAGAAAGATGTTTCCGATAATCTTTACATAGTTGTTGATGTTGTCTTTATTCAATTCGAGCAACCTGACAGGATTACTGAAATCGTCGAAACCTGCAGCACCTGCCAGTTGCCGTTTATGTCGCGCACCGGCATAGCGGGCGGATTAATCATCGCCCAACGGGTTTCGTTTTGTCCATGATATTGCAGATAGGTCAGCGCGAGGTTCTCGCCTATCTTCAGCCGATTATCCAGCAGGTCGTATTCAGTGTTCACCCGGATGGAGTATTGTCTGAAGAATGTGTTGATTTGCGTGCCCTCGTTATTGAAATAACCTAACGAGAAGAGGCTGCGACTTTTTTCGCCACCCGACGAAATAGTGAGCTGATGCCTTGTACCCAAAGCCTTTCTGAAGATTTGTCCCATCCAATCAGTGTCTGCTCCGGGCACCGTTTTCTCGGTATTGAGAAATTGAGCGGGTGCAGCCGAATCGAGTACGGCGTGCCCGTTGGCATCGCGATGCCAGATAAAGTCGTAGGTGGTGGGTAGCGACATCGGAGTGCCGTAAACCCGCTCGTCGTATGCAGCGGCTCTGAAAGCAGCCTCGCCGTATTCGCGAGCATTCATCAGTGTGGGCTTGTTAACGATGCTGTTCATCGACAAACTGCCGTTGTATTCTATCGTAGTTTTGCCGGCACCGCCCTTCTTGGTTTGTATCAGTATAACGCCGCCCGAAGCTCTTGCACCGTAGATACTGGCCGAAGCCGCATCTTTGAGCACCTGAATCGATTCGATATCGCCTGCATTGATATCGCGTAGGTTCAGGCGTTCGGTTGGCATTCCGTCGAGAACAATGAGCGGTCGCACGCTACCCGACAGTGATGAAAGTCCTCGAATCTGCACCCCAACGCTTTCGGCGGGGTTGCCTCCGTTGGTTGTAATCAGCACGCCCGCCATCTTTCCTTGTAGTCCTTTCATGGCGTTGGCCGAGTGTCCCCGTGCGATATCGCTCTTACCCGCCATCACTATCGACCCTGTGAGGTCGGCCTTCTTCTGAGTCATATAACCCGTATAAATCACCACATCCGACAGTGTGTTGTCGTCGTTCTCCATTTCTGCATCGATGTTGGTGCGAGCATTTACCGCTACTTCGAGCGTCTTCTTTCCGATGTAAGAGAATACGAGTACCGCTTGTGGCGAGGAGATGTTCAGTTGATAGCGACCGTTGATGTCGGTGATGGTTGCCGCCCGACCGCCTCTTACTTTGACGCTGACACCTACCAGTGTTTCTCCTGTTTCCTTGTCAGCAACTGTTCCGCTCACCGTACGCTGCTGTTGCGCAATGGCGAGTTCCCTTTCGTTCGGCTGTGGCGTATCTGCCCACCGAGCGTTGCCTGCCCTGCTGCCGTACGGAAGCATAACTGCCGCAAGCACCAGCATAGAGGCTAAGATGTTTGTTTTGTGTACGTTGTTCATAATGGTGGTAATGATTAAGTTAGATTTTCTGTAAAATTGATGGTAAATATGATAGTGTTTAGTCGAAAAGCCCTGTAAACGGGGCGTTTTTTTTTATTGCGTTCTTATCCCAAGTTGGGATTTCGTTCCCGGACACTCCGACGGTTCCGTCCCAAGTTGGGATTTGGTTCCCGGACACTCCGACGGTTCCGTCCCAAGTTGGGATTTGGTTCCCGGACACCCAGCGGTTCCGTCCCAAGTTGGGATTTCGTTCCCGGACACTCCGACGGCTCCGTTCCAAGTTAGGATTTGGTTCCCGGACACTCCGACGGCTCCGTCCCAAGTTGGAACGGGGGCGTATGTATCAGCTGCTGCCTTGCCCATCTGTCGAACAGGATAGTACAACACCCCCTTACCGAAGTCCGATTTGCTTTTTGTAGGCATGGCAGATGCGGTTTCGATACGTTCTTTCTCTCATTGGCTTTGCTGAAGTGAGGGTGTTGCTTTATCCTATTTTGCAAAGATAGTCTTAATCGTTTTGAGGTCTGCGCCGAAGATATGTTTTACAAGTGGGTCGAGCACGTTTTCAGCAGCCTGAATGTGTATTGTTTCTTGCGTGTGCAGAAGCGATGCGCCAACGGCGAGCGGAGCGCCGGGCGACGAGGTTTCTATCTCATAGAAGGGCCCCATAATCGAGCCGTCTTCTACCGGTCCGTCATTATACGAGTTGAGCATATCGCCGTCGAAGGGGTCTTTTTGTTCGCCCCACTGCCCGTTGAGATAGGGTGCATCTTTGGGCGAACTTTCACAGCGTACGATGGTGAGCACGCCTTTTTGGGAGTCGTAACTGCCGCAGATACCCTTTGAACGTGTGGGTGGAACGCCCAGTTTGGAGCGCAACTTGCCGTCGATTTTAAAGTAGATAAGTCCGTTGGCCATTTTGAGGCGGTCGGCAGGTATCTTGCCGAAGTAGGCGTCGTTGACAATTCGACCTTCGGCTTTCTCGTTATAGGGGATAAAAACTGTGGTTGTAGTGGTGGGATTGAACTGTCCAAGCATCCATACCGACACCAGGCCCTTATCTTTTGTCCATGCTTGGCTGCCGGTATTGGTAATTTTGTTGCGACTTTCGTAACCCACCATTTTGATGTCGTTGGGCAGACTGATGTTCAGTCGCCGGCCGATGTCGGCTTTTGAGAGGAGAGTTACGGTGCGCTCGATGTTCATGTCGAAGGCCGTTCCAGCGGTGTTTTTTATCACCGTGTGCTTCTTGAATACAATAGAGCTGTCGTTCAGTGCATCCACTTCGTAAGGTTCGGTGTCGATAACAGCGGGAACTTTCCAGTTAGCATATACCTGTTCATGGTTGTCGGCAAAGTAAAGCGAATAGGGCCCTCCCTCGGGGCCGAGCCAAAAGCGTTCTTCTCCGCCTACAGGGTTAAACTGTTGACTTTTCTCGCCCGACTCGATGAGTCGGTAATTAATCCATCCGTAGCTGTCGCCTTCATCGCCATCGGCCGACGAAGTAACCACACGTCCCTGCCAGTCGGGCGCCAGTATTACCTTTGAACGGCCGTCGCTCGAGGTCAGTTCAACGTATTGAATACCGTGCTCGGCCAAAAACCGCGCATCATAAGCATAACTTCCCATTTTTAATTCTTTTGGTTGGTGGCATGCGGTCAGTGCTATAACCAGTCCGCATGCAGTTAAAAGGTTTGTCTTCATCTTGCATTGCTTTATCGTTTATTATCCGCTTGTTGTAAGGTTGGTGCTGTTCTGGGCCTTGTTTTAGCTGCGAACAGCACCTTTTTACTACTCTATGGACACGTTATTTATACAGCGGCCCGTAGTTTTTGCAAGCCCGATAGTCGCTGCCTTCAGGGGCGGCGCCGAATGCAGTCCACGCGCTGGGGCGGAATATTTGCTCTTCGGACACGTTGTGCATACAAACGGGAATACGAAGCATTGAGGCCAGGGTGATGAGATCGGCGCCGATATGTCCGTAACTGATAGCTCCGTGGTTGGCTCCCCAGTTGTTCATTACGGTGTATACGTCTCTGAAGTAACCGGTTCCGGTAAGACGCGGAGCAAAGAAGGTCGATGGCCAAATGCTGTCAGTGCGTTTGTTGATGATGTCGAAAGCTTTTCCTGACAGCTCAACACTCCATCCTTCGGCAATCTGCAACACGGGTCCCTGCCCTTTCACTAAGTTAACGCGACACATGGTAAGAGGCATTCCGCCTCGGGTTTGGAACTGACTGGAGTATCCTCCGCCACGCATATACTCGCGATTGGAGGGATACCATGTTGTTGCTTTCAAACATTCTTCTGCTTCCTTCTCGCTGATTTCCCAGAAAGGCTTCATTACCGGCTTTCCGTTCTCACTCTGTCGACCGGTTCCGTCGAGTGTACACGAACCTGAATTGATGAGGTGTATAAATCCGTTGGCAGCTTGTCCTTCAGGTTTACTGCCCGTTACGCGCTTAAAGGCTTCAGGACTCCAGTAAGTTCTTACATCGGCAAAGATTTGCGCGCGATTCGTTAACAGGTGGTTGAAGAGCATTGATACACCGTTGAGTGTATCGTTTTCGGTAGCAAAGGTAAAAGCTTCGCGGATGCCGTTCCAATCGAACGAGGTGTTCAATATTGCTTCCGAGAAGTCACCATCGGGTCGGAAGTCGGTCCATTGTCTTTGTCCTTGAAATCCGCCGGCGATGGCATAATGCCCCATTGCCTCCTCTTCAAAGCCTATCTCGGCCAGTTTGGGGTTACCGATCATCAGGTCGCGGAAGATGATGGTCATCTTGGCAACATACTCCCACACTTTATCCTTCTCTTCACGGCTGTAAATCAAGTGCTTCGGATTGTGGTCGTCGCCTTCGTTCGACTTGCAATGTTTCTCTATCCAGCTCATGGCTCTCTCGTATTCTTGCTTGTCATAGATGCCCAACTGAATGCGTCGTTCAATCTCACTGGCGTCTACATACTCGTTTCGCATGCCTAGATACTCTTGGAAAAAGTCGGGATTGGGGATAGAGCCACCGATACCCATCGAAACACTACCGATAGAAAGATATGACTTACCGCGCATCTCGGCTACGGCAATACCTGCCCGCGCAAAGCGAAGAAGTTTTTCGCGCACATCTTCGGGTATCTCCTTACTGTCTACATCCTGAACATCGCGCCCGTAAATACCAAATGTAGGTAGTCCCTTTTGCGTATGTGCGGCTAACGTACAAGCTAGATACACCGCTCCGGGACGTTCGGTTCCATTAAAGCCCCAAATAGCTCTCGGCATATCGCCATCCATATTGATGGTTTCAAAGCCATAGCACCAGCACGGCGTAACTGATAAAATCACACCGACACCGCTTTTCCTAAACTTCTCGTCGGTACGTGCAGCCTCTGCCACACCACCGATAGTGGTATCGGCAATCACACACTCCACAGCCTTTCCGTTGCTGTAATGCAAGGTTGACGAGTACAATTCGGCTACTCGTTTTGCCATGTTCATAGTCATTTCTTCGAGCGATTCACGAATACCGCCGCGTCGTCCATCAATAATAGGACGAATACCGATTTTAGGATTTACTCCACCTAATCTTAATTTCTCCATAATTAATATATTTATATGTATATTACTAAATCCTTTTAGCTATCTTAGTGATGCGAAACTTTATATTTATTCTTATTTGGATATTTATTTGATGTTTGGTGCTGTCTACGTTTCATTTACCCCATTGATAAAGAGGTATCGTTCGGTACTATGGGGACCTTTGCGCTGTGATTTAAGAACATACAATTTCCGAACGTCACATCCTGCTTGATAGGCTTGTTTTTATGAGAATAACGTTGAGTATTTGAAGGCTTATATTCTACGATAGATAGAGTAAAACCTCCAACAGCTATAGCTTTTGTTCGTAGTACTTTTCTTGGTAATGGCATTAGCTACAACGTTTTAGTTATGTTGCAAATATACAGATTATATCAATTGGCTCAAATAAATCCCTCTAAAATCTTGTTGATTTAAGCATAATTAATGTTTAGCCGATATGGTTAGCTTCTTTGAAAGAAGTGGTTGTATTATTCGAAATGGTGTTTTAAGAGTCTATGTCTTGTGCTTGATAGTGATTGTTATGAAGTTATTGATCGGCTGGAATGCTTTTTACTAATTAATAATGTTTTGGAGATATACCTTAATATAATGATTCCTCGCAGATGAAAAGTTTGCCTGCGAGGAATTATTATATTACCCTTAAAATTGGTCTTTCGTAATCAGAAGAGTTTTTACTGGATTCCTAATGCTTGTTTGGCTGTTGCATTGTTAGGATCTATTTCAAGCACTTTGTTCCAATAACCATCTGCAGTAGCTTTATCGTTTTTCAGTAAATAGTAATAACCTAAGTATCTGTAGGCTTCTGACAAACGAGCGTTGTCAGCTCTATCCCTATCCGACTTGTCGGCAAGCGAATGAACAATGGCCTCATAGAACGGTTTGGCAAGCCCCTCTTTGGTTTCCGGGTCAAGGTTCGAGTTCACGCGAGCGCGCATAAAGTTAGCAAAGTCAATATTTTCGGGAAACTTCTCACCCAATTGTGCATAAACAGCATCGGCTTTTTTCAGAGCATCTATTTTCTGATCGCCTGTTAACTTGGCTGCCATATTCGTATATATGGTGGCCAAACCTGCCATGTCGCTGGCTGTAGTCTTTTGTACATTCTTTAAATATTCCTCGTAATAGAGCGTTGCATTGTCAAAATCTTCCATAGCCAAATAGGCATCTGATAGCGATTTTTTGTTGCTATTGAGCAAGTCGGCATTGTCTTTGTTCTCTGCTAGTGCTTTTTTAGCATCTCAATAGCTTTGTCATACTGCTTTGCATTTTTCAGTGCTGTACCATAATAGGTATAATCAAAACCTGAAATTTTAGCACTATCGCTTGCATTAAAAAGCGCATCGGCATATTTCAAAGCCTCTTCTGTCTGTCCCATATCGGTAAGATTGTAGAATACCAAACGGTTCCAAGCAGCCTTGCGTGCATTTCTGGACAAGCCATAGCGTGCCATTTCAAGGCTCTTTTCCCGTTTTTGCAGCATCCAAGCTTCTGTGGCATAGTTTGTAATATCTACATCTTCGAGTTTGCTTTTGTCTGTAACTTTGTCGTAGTAATCCAAACTCTGTTCCAGTCGGTTGGATGAATAAAGTATACGGGCAGCTAAAGCATCAACCGCAATATCAGGTCGCTGTGCACGCAATTCGTTTAATTTGGATACCGCTTCTTCCGGACTACGGCCACGATAGATGTTAGCATACTTAAAATATCCATCCGGATTTTTAGGATCAAAGTAGATAGCCTGCTGATACCAACCTGCTGCTGCACCTCCATCATCTTTTACTACCTCAATGTCGCCTAAGAGAATGTAGCCTGCGCCATAATTTTTGTTGGCCTTGATAGCATAATTTGCGTAAGTTTTAGCGTTGGCAGTATCTTTTGCCTCAAAGTAAGCACGACCGATACCGACCAATACTTCCGCATTTTTCTTATTCTTTTTGTAGACGTCTTTCACCTGATCTTTTGCAGCTTCAGGGTTCGCCTTAATCACTTTTGAAATGGCATCAATGGTTGTTTTATTGTCCTGCGGCATTGATGGGGTGCTCATAGCTGTTGCTAAAACACCAATTAATAAGCATTTAATGGTTTTCATAATCCCTCGTTTTTATGGTTGTTCACTAAGTCTATATATACTTAATAGACGTTGAAAAACTTCAAATGTTTTATCTATTCATTAACATTAACATCTCTTATCGTAATATTACCTTGTACCGGAAGCAATCCCGACTTAAGAATAATTAATTGTCCTTTGGGCGAAGCAATAAATTGAGCGAAGCCCCAAGGCAGCCCGTTGTATGGGTCGTTTACCAATGCATACAGCGTTCGGATAAGCGGATAATTGTTGTTATATATATAATATTGGTAAGGTTTCCAACTGTTGGCAGGTGTACCTTTGTCTTTTCTGCTTACCGACATTAAACGAATATTCTTGTTAAAGGTCAGGTTGGTTGTATCTCGCTTGTCATTAAGCCAGTTACTACCAATAATTCCGATCGCTCCAGGTGTTTTTTCCACATAGTCAATAACATCTGCCGACTTGTTTGTTGCGACGACATTAGGACTTTTTATAGGTTTTCCACCCAGAATAGAGTCCTCTGCAAAGTGAACGGTACTCGATTTACGATTATCAAAGACAACCGTTATCGGTCCTCTTTTAGATCCCGGATACAGTTCGTTCCAGTTTTTGATCTCTCCTGTCAGTATCTTTGCAAAGTCTTTTACTGATATACAGGTGTCGTTATTATTTTTGTTGACAATGAGTGCCAAACCGTCGTATGCAATCTTTATGGACTGCGGTCTGAAACTGCGATCTACCAAGTTTTGATATTCAGACTTTTTAAAATCGCGACTAGTAATTACCAAATTGACACCGCCTTTCAGCAAGCGGTTTATTCCATCCGTTTCATTGGTATAGATTGGCTTTACTGTTGCCTTTGTATAAATCGAATGAAAAACGTGTCGTTCTTCTTCAATAATAGGACGAAAACTTTCGTCAGAGGCGAAACTAATCACCCCTGACGAATATGTATCAGTGCGTCCGTCTTTTCGCTTTCGCTCTCTGCAAGAGCTCAGAACGCTGACGCACAGTGTTAATCCTACTAATGCGTAAGATATGTACTTCTTCATAAAATGCTGTTATTGCAATTTGAACGATACAGGCACGTTGTATTTCACACGTACTGCAGAGCCATTCTGTTTACCGGGTATCCAGTGAGGCATACCCTTTACAACGCGAACGGCCTCGCGATCCAAAGAGGGGTCAACCGAACGAGCTACCTTTACATCGGTAATCGAACCGTCTCTTTCTACTACGAACGAAACAACAACACGACCTTGAACACCATTTTCTGCTGCTACAACAGGATATTTCATGTTGTCTCGCAAGTAAGCCATCAAGGCAGCATCACCTCCAGGGAAAGAAGGCATTTGCTCTACCACCTCGAAAACCTTGGTCTCTTCAACCGGTTTTGGTTCGGGTTGAGCCACAGCCTGCTTAAGTTGCAACACTGCACCGGCGTTTTCATCATTACCTGTAACATTAAGAGCACCAATGGCTGTTTTGGTATTCATCAATTCAGTCTGTGTCTTGATTTCGTCTTCAGGTTTTACTTCCTCGTCTTTTTTAATGACGGGAGCTGTAAATTTCACTGAGCTTTTTACACGTTCAACCACCTTTTCAGGTTCAACATCAACCTTAGGCTTCTGTTTTACCTCAGCTTTTTTCTTAGCTTGGTTAAGCGCAGAGAGCTCGGTCGTTTGTGTTACAGCAACAGTTTTCTGACTCGCTTCAACAATGCTTTTAATCGCTACAAAAGAGAATATTACAATACCAGCGGCAAGCACGGCAATCATGGCCACGATATTTCTTTTGGTAGTACCCTTACGGAGCCTATAAGCACCGTAAGCTTGGTTTTTACCTTCGAATACCAAATCAACCCAATCGCCTGCAACCAAATCAATCTTTGACATAGTTTTTTCCTTTCTTAATTGTTAATTCATCAGGCCACAACATTACTCGATACCCCTCTTTTTGAGAAGTGCTACGTCTTCCGGGCTGATTTTGTCAATGACATACTTAGCTATACCGCATATTTGCATTTCATCAAGTGCATCCACCAAATTTTTATAAAGCGATTTATCGGTCGCCTTTATAATAATGGTCAATGTCGGAATTTTCTGTCCGTCAATATCTCCGCTCTTGATTTTTGTAAGCTCTTTGTTATACTCTTCATCTGTAAACTTCGAGTTTTCCAACTTCTTTTTATCGAGTTTGGCTTTTGCTTGTAAAATAGCCTGAACGGGAATGGACCCATCTTCCGTTTGATGATTGATGATAATCTTACGAATACCGTTGGCACCCCATGTTGTTTCTTTTAAACACGAAGGGTCGTTATAGTTCGGTAATCCGCTGACATAATAAATCTTATTGTTTGCAGCCAAATAGATCGTAATGGTCTGTGAGGCCTTTGTTACCGATTTATCTTTTTCTGTAATGTTCTTATCGTTACTCGGCATACTCAATTCCATCGTCTGGGGCTTAGCCAAAGAGGTACAGAGCATGAAGAATGTGATAAGAAGCATCATCATGTCTACCATCGGTGTGAAGTCTACGCGGACGTCTTTCTTTTTTTGTTTGCCGCCTCCGCCGCCTTGTTCTACCAATTCTGCCATACTTATTCCTCCACCTTTTTATACGATGTAATTAAATAATAACGGTTTTCGCTCATATCCTGCAACTCAGACATCACTTTCTTTACGACTGAGTAAGGTGTATTTTCATCGGCTTTGATAGCCAATTTAACATCCGAGTCTGCGTTCCGGGCCTGTTCAACCCATAACTGAAACTCGCTTTTACCTCCGTCGATGCTGTCTAAAGGAATACCATGATTTTTCAGTTCAGATGCCATCTCGGTTTCAGAAAGATTGAGATAAGCAGTCAGCGTACTCATGGGAACACCCCACATGGCATCTTTTACGAACTTATGTGTTTGTCCTGCGTTGAGCGATATGCCAAATTTACCCGTCATTCTCTCAAGAACGTCCTGTGTGGTGTTTTGGTTATCTATGCTCATAAATATCTTGCCGGTTTTGTCGACAAGGATATTCAATACACCTTTTTCAGGAACCTTGATCTCCGATACAGAACTCGGGGTGATTACCTTTACCGGTTCGTTCTTCACAAATGTTGAGGTCAACATGAAGAACGTCAGCAAGAGCACCATGACGTCGCTCATCGGAGTCATGTCTATCCAAGTAGACTTCTTCTTAATTTTTACTTTACCCATAGTGATAAATTTTTAAAGGGTTAGCAAAAATTAAATCTCGTCTTCGTGATTGGCTTCGTATGTCTGAGCAATAGAATAACCAACTTCATCAAGGGCGTAAGTTAACTTATCGATTTTGTTTGTAAAGAAACCGTAAGAAATAACTGCAAACCAAGATGTTGTGATACCGAATGCTGTATTAATCAAAGCCTCAGAAATACCGGCAGACAATGCGAGAGAGTCACCGCCACCACCAGCAGCCAATGCTTGGAACGACTTGATCATACCGGTTACAGTTCCAAGAAGACCGGTAAGTGTACCCAGTGTTACCAATGTTGCAAGAATCGGAAGGTTCATTTGCAGTGTAGGCATTTCCAACTGTGTGGCTTCTTCATGAGCTTGCTGAATTTTTGCAATCTTTTGTGCCTTCTTAATGCCGGTGGTATGCTCCATTGTTTTGTAAGCAGCCAATGTAGCAGAAACTACATTAGCAACCGAACCTCTCTGACGATCGCAAAGTTGTTGTGCCTTGTCAAAATTCTTCTCGTTCAAAGCAGCTTTAACTTCACCCACAAATCTTGTCAAAGGACCTCTACCAAAAGCGGTGCGAAGAGCCAACCAACGCTCAACAGAGAGGGCAAGTACGGTAAGTAACAGTGTCTGAATAACAGGAACCACTACACCACCTTTGTAAATTGTACCCCAAAGGTCTAGCGGATGTCCTTCAGGATCGCCTCCTTGGAAGTGTGAACTATCGCCAAGATAGAATGTAAAGAAACTAACTGCGACGATAAAACAGCAAACGATTACCCAAAATGCTGCTCTAATACCTTGAAAGCCCTGTCCTCTATTTGCAGAGCCGGCGTTGTTTTGTGTTGCCATAATTTAATTTTTTAATTTTTTAGTTGTTAATAAATATTTTAATTTCATTGTCGTTTTTTATTCGTATTATCAAAAATACCGTCTATATAATAATGTATTGTTAGGATAAACCTAATCGCAAAGATAAACATTAAATATAAAAACTAAAAGGCAATTAAGAAGTTTTAACGGCTGAATTTCACTTTAACCTGCCTGTTTTTACTTTTCTTTTATTGCAGACGAGCTATAGCTTCTTTTATCCTGTGCATGGCTTCGCGGATGTTTTCTTCGCTTGCAGCGTAGCTGATTCGGAAACAATCAGGGTCGCCAAAGGCGTCTCCGGCAACGGTGGCAACGTGTGCCACGTCTAAGAGATACATTGCAAAGTCGGTAGAATTACGGATTTCGTACTTGTCATAACGTTTGCCAAAGAGGCTGTTACATTTTGGAAAGAGGTAAAAAGCACCTTCAGGCACGTTTACTTCAAGCTCCGGAATGTCTTTGGCTAATTTGACTATAAGGTTTCTGCGCCGTTCAAACGCCAGTCGCATATCTTCTACACAATCCTGACTTAACGTGTAAGCGGCTTCGGCAGCCTTCTGACTTACCGAGCAAGGACCACTGGTATACTGTCCTTGCAGTTTGTTACAGCCTTTTATAATCCATTCGGGTGCAGCCATATAGCCTATTCGCCACCCTGTCATGGCATAGGCTTTAGATACGCCGTTGATAAGAATAACACGTTCTTTCATTCCGTCGGACTGTGCCATGCTTTGATGTTGACCCACGTAGTTAATGTGTTCGTAAATTTCATCGGCGAGAACAAATAGGTCGTCGTGGCGTAAAATCACTTCGGCCAATGCTTTCAGCTCTTCTTTAGAATAAACACTGCCGGTGGGATTGCTCGGCGAACAGAGTATCAGCATTTTGGTTTTAGGGGTGATGGCGGCTTCCAATTGTTGGGGTGTCATCTTAAAATTTTGTTCAAACCCTGCATTAACATACACCGGATTTCCACCGGCCAGCTTTACCATTTGCGGATAACTAACCCAATAAGGTGTCGGAATAATTACCTCGTCACCGTGATTGACAAGTGCTAAGACGGCATTGCAAACGCACTGTTTGGCTCCGTTAGCCACCGATACTTCGTCGATGGTGTAGTTCAAGTTGTTTTCTTTTTTCAACTTGGCTACGATAGCTTTTCTTAAATCGGCATACCCCGGCACAGGAGAATAGCGCGAATAGTTTTCGTCTATGGCTTTTTTCGCTGCGTTTTTAATAGCATCGGGTGTGTTAAAGTCGGGTTCACCGACGCTCATATTTATCACATCTATTCCCTGTGCTTTCATCTCGCTACTCTTTTGCGACATTGCCAATGTTGCGGAAGGAGCCAAACGGGTTAATCTATCAGATAATTGTGCCATTATTATTCAGTTAAAGAGTTTATGTTAGCAAGGTGGGTACAAACCGAATGCAATAAAACAGATTTTGAATTGCTGAGGTGCTGCCCGACTTATGCAAATGTATGTATTTTATGAAATGTAACGAAAGAAATTCCGTATTATTTTATTCGAGATACCAACTTCATCCTGTGAAATTTAAAAATAAATCAGTTTTGGCGTGGTTTGAGGCTGTTTTAGGTGGCTGATAAGGCTGATGTAAGATGGTTTGAACTGGAAAATAAATGTTTATACCTTATATTATATAAGGATGATAAACAGCTTTATTGTGATGGGTGCCATTTTATCAAAATCCATAAAATTGACCAATGCCATTTGTCAATAAAAAAGAAGCAACCTCGAAAATACGCGTGTAGAATGCCGCAGACTTACTTTGGATTGTAAATATGTAAAAATTAATACTTCTTGATAATCAATGAGTTACAAGCTTTTGGTTGTTTTTGAAGGTGTTTTTAGGTTGTTTTATTCTTGTTTTTCATGCTTTTTGCACGCTAAAAATTACGCTTTTGAGCTGCAAAACCTATGCTTTTGTAACGTAGAACCTATGTTTTGGACTGCTAAAAGCTATGCTTTTGGATGCTGAATCTTTGTTTTTGTCAAAATAACCGTATGTTTTTCTTCCAGAATTGGAATGTTAAATGTATCAAAAAACGAAAGTGGTTCTATACCGCAATCTATACCTTTAAAGGAGGAAAAACCATAAAATTGACCCAAAATAATCCTTTCCACGCTCTACCGAAAGTAGAAGTGAAAGAGTGAAAAGGAAGAAAATACAAAGAACAAGATTTCACCCGATCTCGCCTTTCTAAAGAGACGAGGGGCAAAAGTGTTGTTTTTGTAATCATTTGAATGCTTATTGGGCAGCGAAGGGTATCTCCTTGATCATTTATTGATCTGAAATTGATTGGTCTGTTGCCATAAAGGTGTAAGTGAAGAGAGTTTAATTATACATTCTTTTTATTGTCGATGGGGTGAAGATGGGCCCTTATGTAGTCTGCAAAAATGTTAAAAGCAGGTTGATGTCTGTATTCTGTAAATGTGCAGTTTTATGTGTATGTTTTCCTTTAAATAAAAGGATTTTGATGCTACGAATGTCAGAAATTGCACAATTGTCGGTGTGAAGATTGTCAAAAATTGCACAAATTTTGGCAGAAATTGCAAAACGGGTTAGTCTATTCTATGTCTAATTTTGCATTAGAATGGAAAACAAGGAGTGTATTGTTATCAATCGGGCTTGGAAGTCCCCTTTATCACACCTCTGAAAAACCATTTCTAAAGTATGATAATAAGATGCCGCCGATTGCATAGATCGTAGAACAAGTTGCTCTCGGTAGCTGAAAATCCGCATTGAATATATTAAATGCAGATAAAACATTCACCTTATTATATAATAAAATCATCAATAAAACAAAAGATTATGAAGAAGCAATCGTTAGCAATCTTTGCAGTGAGCCTACTTGTTGGCATTTTGGCTCCTCAGAAAGCAGAAGGACAGGCCTTTGGTCGCATTCTTAATCAAGCCAAAAAAGCCGTTAAAGAAAGAGTGGAAGGTGCTGTGAAAAGAGAAAAAGAATCATTGGAACAGGACGTAAAACAAGGTGCGCAGAAACTCTTAGATGATGCCGTAGAGCGTGCGCAAGATGGCGTTGCAAAGGGTTTGAACAGTGTTGCTGGTGCAACGGGTTCGAGCAGCGCTGAAGAATCTGATAATAGAGGCGGCTTAAGTAGCTCAAGTACTGTAAATATCAATGGTCCGAAGGTGTATGTCAGTCAGACAGGAGGCTCGGTACGTGGTACGGGAGCACAAGATAGTCCGTATAAAGATTTGCAAAAGGCTATCGATAATGCTGCTGAAGGCAGTGTGATATGTGTGGCTGAAGGTAATTATCTGGGTAAATTAGATTGCGGATACATCGAAATAAAGAAGTATCTGAAAGTGGTGGGTGGATATAACGCCAGCTTTTCAGAACGTAACCCACTGCGGTATGTTACCAAAATTCAGCCTACACAGGCACAAAATGGTACCAATGGCTCACGCGGTCTGTTTACAATAGATGTGAAAGGGCAGCGCAATGGCGAAATTCTGATTGACGGATTTGTGCTCGACTACGGTTTGCAAAATAACTATCAGCCTGCTGACCCTTCTGATCCGCGTTACGGATGTTGCGAAGGTTGCGAAACAGGACGCATCACACCGGGTGGAGAGCCCAACGGACTTTCTCATCAGTTGATGAAAGGCAACGTTGAGGGGCGCCTTATTGTACGCAACTGTATCTTTGCCAACGGACTCTATTTTGGTTTGCAGATGACCAATCTTGGTGGTAATTGGGAGATATGTAATAATGTTTTCGTAAGCAATGTTTATGCCGCCTGTAGCGTTTCGGGCGCCGCAGGGGTAGGCAAACCTATCTCGGCATCGGTAGATTTTCATCATAATACCGTGCTTTTCTCTTGGTGTCGGACCAAAGAAATGGAAGATATGGGCTATGGCTATCGGTATATGATTGGCATTCATGGCAACGTATACAATAATATTTTCGGTTGCAGCAATCTCGGCGCGATAGATCGTACTCACATCGACTCGAATAAAGCCCATGAGGCCGATCGTAAAACGTCTGCCTATGACAACATGTTCTTTATGAATACGGCCGACATTCTGCTGCCTGCTTCGGGTGGTGGAAAGTGGACAATGGTAAAGGCTGAGCGCTTTGAAGAGGTAGACCAGTTGGCAAAATGCGAGGGAAACTTCGAAGCTCCACAAGGAAGCAATATCCTTAAAAAGATAGATCCTGACTATTTGAAGGGTTTTGCTAAGCTGAAAATCGTCAGCAGCACATCGTTTAATCCCAACTCGGCAGCCAATCTGTATCGTCAGGCTAACGGAATGAATATGCAAGGCACCTCAACCACTCGCGTTTCGATGTACGGCAACCGTTATGCTGTAGATAAAGCCTTTGTACTTTTCGGTGCCGAAAGTAAGTATGGGGCACAACGACCCTGATGATTGAATTTGCCAAAAGTAGCCAATAGGTTTCTGTAATCGGCGTTGAAAAGCTCTATCTCTATGAGTCATAAATCCTATACTCGTTAAACGTAGATTTTGCCCTTCCGTTTCAGCGGTTGGCAACAATGAGATATAACAGCACACACACCAGAGGCGTGCGACAGAGTGTTCATCTCAATACAAACTTTTTCATCACTCTCTATATAACTCCGAACATCTCTGTCGCCGCCGTTTTTAATTGAAGTAATAATCATGAAGGAAATAAAAACCAAACGGCCTGCACCGTTATTAATACGAATCGAAAGAGTTTTAGAATTAGAACTTGTTTGAAATAGAATAACTGAGAAGTTGTTATCATTAATCATCACTTGATTTTATTTTATAGTTAAACTGTTTTTAGTCATAAAAAAGCATGTTTGAAATTATTGTGAACACTTGTTTTTTAGCAATTACCATTATGGATGTTGTGAAAACATTTAGGTAATTGTTGCTTTGTTTTTCATGTTAGTTTGCCTCTCTGATAGCTGTGAAGCCACCGGAGAGGATTTTTTATATAATTATAAACGTCTTGATGTAAAAGTAGAAGAATAATGTATATTTGCATGGAAGAAGCATATAAAATTATGGTAGAGATAAAGAAGAAAGTGCTAATAGTAGTTGTAGGTCCAACAGGTGTAGGGAAAACAAAATTAAATATAGCTTTAGCGAGGCATTATGGAACAGATGTGATTAATGCCGATTCAAGGCAGATGTTTAAAGAACTGAAAATTGGAACAGCGGCTCCAACGTCAGAAGAGATGTGTGGAGTACATCATTATTTTGTTGGAAATTTAAGCGTAAGAGATTATTACAGTGCATCGCGTTTTGAAAACGATGTGTTAGAGCTATTAGAAAAGATTTTTGAACGAAGCGATATCGCGTTAATGTCGGGCGGAAGTATGATGTATATTGATGCGGTGTGTGATGGTATAGATGATATTCCGACAGTGGATAATACGACTCGTGAAGAGGTAAAACGAATGCTAAACGAGCAGGGATTGGATGTGTTGGTAGAGAAATTAAAAAAGTTAGACCCTGAACACTGGGCGGAAGTAGATAAAAGGAATTGGCGGAGAGTGTGTCATGCCCTGGAGATTTGTTTAATGACAGGTAAAACTTATTCTTCGTTTAGGAAGAGAGAACAAAAAATGCGTGGATTTGAAATTATCAAAATCGGACTAAACCGACCACGTGAAGAGATGTATGAGCGAATAAATGAACGAGTGTGGGCGATGGTTGATGCTGGTTTAGAAGCAGAAGCAAGGAGAATGTATTCGTTTCGTACTTTGAATGCATTGAATACGGTGGGGTATAAAGAAATCTTTTCGTTTTTTGATGGAGAAATCTGTAAAGATGAAGCAATCAGACAAATTCAATCAAATACCCGCCGTTATATGCGTAAACAACTGACATGGCTGAAGCGTGATGATAGAATAAAGTGGTTTGAGCCTGAAGATGAGGGTGCGATTGTAAATTATATCGATCGTTGCATCGCTCGTCAGGATTAAATTACGTACATTTGTAGCAGAAAAAGATAAAGAATATGCGTAAGAAACTGATTTTGGCGGCGCAATGGTGCGAACAAAAATTGCACATCGCCTGGGACTGGTATAAACAACTTTACACAGGTCGTAAATGGTATGTAAAGGTTGGTGTGGGTTTCGCATCGGCGGTGTTGGCGTTCGTAATTTATCTGGGGATGGTGGATTGTAACTTCTTATGGCTATTCGGGAAGTCGCCCGGATTTGCGCAAATCAAAAATCCCACGACGTCGCAGGCTTCAGAGATATACAGTGCCGACGGTGTTTTGATAGGAAAGTATTTCAGTGAAAATCGCACGCCGGTGAAATACGAAGATGTAAATCCACTGTTTTGGAAGACCCTCATTGATACTGAAGACGAAAGGTTTTACCGCCATTTCGGTATAGACTTGCAAGGTATGGTAGCTGCGGCGAAAGATGCGGTGACCGAGAGCGGAGCACGGGGGGCATCAACTATTACGCAACAGTTGGCGAAGAATATGTTTCGTGTTCGAACGCAATATTCAACGGGCTTATTGGGGAAAATTCCCGGTATCCGTATGCTTGTGATGAAGAGCAAAGAATGGATTATTGCGTTAAAGCTGGAGATGTTGTACGACAAGAAGGAAATTTTGACGATGTATGCCAATACGGTGGATTTCGGTTCGAATTCGTTTGGTATCAAGACCGCTTGTAAGACCTATTTTAATACTACTCCGAAAGATATCACGACGGAACAGGCTGCCACATTGGTGGGCATGCTGAAGGCTACAACGCATTATAATCCTATTTCGCATCCCGAAAATAGTTTGAGGCGGCGCAATGTGGTGCTTTCAAACCTAGTTCGACTAGGTGATATTAGCAGACAGCAGTATGACTCGCTGAGCAAGATACCTATCCGACTGCAGTATAGCGTGGAAAGTAACTATGACGGTCAGGCAACATATTTCAGAGAGGCGGTAGCTGATTATCTGAAAGATTGGTGTCGGGATAATGGCTACGATTTATACAGCAGCGGGCTGAAAATCTATACAACTATAGACTCGCGTATGCAAAAATATGCCGAAGATGCTGCGCGAAAGCAGATGAAACAAATTCAGCAGAACTTCAGAAATCATTGGGGCAACAATGATCCGTGGGTAGATGAACGAGGAAAAGTGATTCCGGACTTTATTGAAGGTATTGCTCGTAAGCAGCCTATTTATAAATATCTTATAGAGAAATATAAAAATCAACCCGACTCGGTGCGTTATTATCTCAATAAACCGCACAAAGTGAAAGTGTTTGATTATAAAGATGGCACGGTAGAAAAAGAGCTGTCAGTGATGGATTCGATTCGTTATATGGTGAAATTTATGCATTGTGCGTTTGTGGCCATGGAACCCCAGAATGGTGCAGTCAAGGCTTGGGTGGGCGACATCGACTTCAATTCGTGGAAATATGACAAAGTAACGGCGATGCGTCAACCTGGTTCAACATTCAAACTGTTTGTTTATACCGAAGCAATGAATCAGGGATTGACACCCTGCGACGAACGACGTGATGAATATATTTCGATGCAGGTGTACGATAAAGTGAAGCGCGAGATGACGACATGGAGGCCTTCGAATGCCAACGGTTCATTCTCTGGCGATTCTATTCCCTTGAAAAGCGCCTTTGCCCGAAGTATTAATTCTATCGCTGTGAGGCTTGGTCAGGAGATGGGTATTCAGCGCATCATTGAAACGGCACACAAAATGGGCATCAACAGTCCGCTTGATGACGCTCCGTCGCTTGCACTCGGGTCGAGCGATGTCAATCTACTTGAATTAGCTAATGCCTACTGTACTATCGCCGCTGACGGCAAACACCACGATCCTGTGCTTGTAACGCGCATTGAAGATAAAGATGGTAACGAGGTGTATGTAGGTCCGACGGAAACGAAACAGGTAGTTCCTTACAAGAGTGCATTCTTGATGCAGCAGCTACTAATGGGCGGAATGCGTGAACCCGGTGGAACTTCTCAGAGCCTTTGGGGCTACGTAAGCAATTATCGCGATACTGATTTCGGCGGTAAAACCGGAACATCCAACAATCATTCGGATGCTTGGTTTATGGGCGTTAGTCCCCGATTGGTTGTTGGCGCTTGGGTGGGCGGCGAGTATCGCAGTATCCATTTCCGAACAGGTGCACTGGGACAAGGCAGTCGAACGGCGTTGCCCATTTGTGGATATTTCCTTCAGTCGGTGTTTAGAGATCCCGCCTTTAGTGATTATCACGCTAAGTTCGGTAAGCCGAAAGATAGCGATATCACCGCAGGTATGTACAATTGTGCCAGCTATTACCCTGCTGCTCGCCGCGATACACTCGACACCGATAGCTTGGGCGAAGGCGTTGTGATACTTGATGGCGATGGAAATCCTATCCGAAACATCACGCCGGGCGATTTGGCGCCGGTAGAGCAAGAAGGCGACCGCAAACGTAACCATCCGTCAGAACAGCCCGTTAATCTCGACAATCTTTAAACTGCCGGACATCTATCCGCTGCAATTTGCTACGTATCTTGGAACAATCATCCGCCCCTTTGCAACAACCTGCTATCGATTCGGATAATGCGGAGATGCAGCAAGCACTCCAAATCATACAGTTTACTCGTCGCTCGCTCTTCCTTACTGGAAAGGCGGGGACGGGTAAATCTACATTTATGCGCAACTTAGCTGCCACAACGAAAAAGAAACACATCGTATTGGCTCCTACCGGAATTGCTGCTATCAATGCAGGTGGTAGCACTTTACACAGTTTTTTCAAACTTCCTTTTCACCCGCTACTGCCCAATGATAGTCGGTATACGCCTCGAAACATCCGTGAAACCTTGAAGTACAACAGCGAAAAATGCAAGCTGTTGCGCGAAGTAGAGCTTATTATCATTGACGAGATTTCAATGGTTCGGGCAGATATCATCGACTTTATTGATAAGGTATTACGTATTTACAACCGCAACATGCGTGAGCCTTTTGGCGGAAAACAATTGTTACTTGTG
Organism: Hoylesella saccharolytica JCM 17484; assembly: GCF_000614205.1. Lineage (GTDB taxonomy): Bacteria > Bacteroidota > Bacteroidia > Bacteroidales > Bacteroidaceae > Prevotella > Prevotella saccharolytica. Next base: position 57,564 of record NZ_BAKN01000007.1, on the reverse strand, counting down.
GGCGATATTTACCAGCTGGAACCCGTTATAAAAGAAGAAGAACGTCAGCTGCTACGCCCTTTCTATCCGTCGAATTTCTTTTTTGATGCCCGTGTGTTCAGAGAGATGCAGCTGGTATCGGTAGAACTTAGGAAAGTTTATCGGCAGAAAGATCCGCTGTTCATCGAGTTGCTCGACCACATCCGCACTTCTCGTGTTACCACGGCAGACCTTTCGCTACTTAATAACCGTGTCAACGCTTCTATCGAAATGCCCGAAACTCATCTCTCCATCACCCTTTCTACGCGCCGTGACACTGTAGATTATATCAATGAAAAACAACTTTCCACTGCCGGGCGAACCAACAATCTTCTATGGAAGTATTGAGGGTGACTTTCCTGAAAGCAGTTTGCCCACACCCATTGAACTTGAAGTGAAAGCAGGTGCACAAATCCTCTTCATTAAAAACGACAAAGATAAGCGATGGGTCAATGGAACGCTGGGCACCATCATTGGATTTGGTGACGAAGAAGACGGAAAAATATATGTCAGAACAGAAGATGGGCGCGACTTCGATGTTGAACAAGAGGTGTGGTCGAATGTGCGTTACACCTTCAACGAGAAAGAGCAGAAGATAGAAGAGCAAGAAATTGGCACCTACCGCCAGTTTCCCTTGCGTCTGGCGTGGGCGATAACCGTGCACAAAAGTCAAGGGCTCACTTTTACAAACGTCAAAATCGATTTTACCGGGGGCGTCTTTGCTGGTGGTCAAACCTATGTTGCCCTCTCACGATGCACCTCGTTAAAGGGTATCAGTCTGCGCGAACCCATTCGCCGCGACGTTATATTTGTGCGTCCAGAAGTGGTCAGCTTTGCCCGTAACTACAACAATCACAGCATTATTAACAGCGCTTTACAAGAAAGCAAGGCAGATAAAGAGTATGCTGATGCTGTCAAAGCTTTTGAAAAAGGCGATATGCAGTGCGCCCTCAACGCCTTTTTCTTAGCCATTCACAGCCGTTACGACATTGAGAAACCTGCAGCCAAACGCCTTATACGTCGCAAATTAAACACCATCAACCTCTTGAAAGATGCCTTGCAGCAAGCCAAAGAAGAGCAGCAACGACGTGAAAAGCTGCTCAAACAACTTGCCACTGAGTACACGTTATTGGGCAAAGAGTCTGAAAAAGAGGGTATCATTGGTGCTGCCATCCGTAATTATGAAAAGGCACTTGAACTGTGTCCTGCCATCCCCGAGGCTAAAAGAAGACTGAAAAAACTACGAAAAGGGGATGAAGAATGAAAGAATAAACCCTATTAATAATATTATCATACATATATTATGAAACAAAAAATGCAGGCGTGCAAACGCTTCACACTGGTGCTGATATTGGCATTCTTTGCCGGCTTCTTCGTTCAGAGCATGGCAGCCGACAAGATTTTAAAAGTGCTCACCATCGGAAATAGCTTTTCGGAAGACGCTGTAGAGCAGAACCTTTATGAACTGGCGGCAGCAAAGGCTATCGGTTGGTGCTGGGTAATATGTACATTGGTGGTTGTTCGCTTGAACGACATTATAATAATTCGGTGAATAACACGCCCGATTATGCATACCGCAAGGTAAACGCCGATGGCAAACGAACGACTGTTTCACACTATACGCTGGAACAGGCGGTGAAAGATGAAGACTGGGACTATGTTAGTTTACAGCAAGTGAGTCATCTTTCGGGCCAATACAAAACCTTTCAGCCGTATCTCGATAATCTGCTGGCTTACCTCAAAACGCGGCTGCCTAAAAAGACAAAGCTGATTTGGCACATGACGTGGCTTATGCACAAAATTCTACGCACGGTGGTTTTGCCAATTATGGACGTAATCAAATGCAGATGTACAATGCTATTGTAAAGGCTGCCAAGCAGGCAAAAAAGGTAGTAAAGCCTGCTATACTTGTCCCCGTGGGAACAGCGATACAAAACGCTCGTACCTCGTTTGTGGGCGATAATATGAACCGTGACGGCTTTCATCTCGACCTTGTGATGGGGCGTTATACAGCTGCCTGCACATGGTTTGAAAAACTTTTCCATACCAGTGTTGTCGGAAATCCCTATGCACCGAAAGGTTTAGATGAACAACATATTCGCGTTGCGCAGTTGTCTGCTCATCAGGCAGCGAAACATCCCTTTCGGGTTACAACCATAAAATAATGTGGACTCGGTATAAAAGTGATGATAGCAGCGTTTATTCGCTTCTAACCGAGTAGCGTGTTGCTACCCATTTTGCCGTATTTTATTTCTACATCCCCTCCTAACCTTCCCCGGGATAAAGGTGAAAGGTTGAAAAGGTGAAAAAGTGAAAGGATGTAAGCACCATATAAAGAGCAAAAGGCAAGTAATACAGTACACCTATTTCTTTATTGGAACATATTGAGTTTCTCCTTTACAACTGTTGAGTTCTCTCTTGATATAAGCTTTTGAGTGGCTATGCAGCACACCATTATTTAATAATCAAAGATATAGCCAATCCTTGATATAGGCTTTTGCGTGTCTATGCAGCACACCTCTCCCCTTGAAAAGGGGAGAAAGAGAGGGGATGCTTATACCGAACTGATGTATGACTTACACCAAGCTTAGGTATAAAATAAGGCTCCGCACCTTTTATTTTGAGGTGCGGAGCCTTACTTTTCTATCTTATTGGGTTAAAACCGATAACCAATATGCAGGCTCAATGCACAAGGAGTAGTGGCGTTGTTATAAGCCGACCACTCTTCTTTGAATATGCTTTTAAAGCCCATTTCAAAGCTCGCGCCCACCAAAACACGGTTAAATTCGTACTGAAACATCGTGTGTAAACCTGCATCCCATCGTTGTAAGTCAGCCTCTTTGCCAAACATATCATAGTGTTTGTCTACGGGGATGTGTCTGTAAAAATACATTCCATCGCTACCATAAATCTTTCCGCCGACACCATAACCTATGTATGGGCCCATGGCAATGGTGATGTAACGTCCCTTTCGGGCTCTGAACTGCAACGCCACATCTAAGGGAACGTGTACGTACAGACCACGCATGGTTACCGTTCCACCATATTCGCTCGTGATAACACCGCCCTTTTGCGCCAGTTCCACAGTAGGAAGTAGCACCAATCTGCCGCTTTTTAACAGACTGATTTGTGTGCCCAAGCCCACCTTGAAACCGGTTAACAGCTTGTCGTTATCTGCCGACAGCAGAAAACTCTCTGTTACTCCGCCTCTTACAAACACTGTAACGCTCTTCTCTCGTGCATTCGACAACTGTGCAAAAGCTGCCAAAGCCACCATCAATATCCATTTTGCTTTCATTGTCTTAGTCTTCTTTGGTTGAATAATACCACATCTGGTCTAATTCTTCTTTCATTAACGACACGTATCTTACCACGCCGTATACCTTTTTCCCTTCACTGTTGGTAAAGAGATATTCTACCGTTGTCAGCTTTTGTCTTGTCCACCACGACACAAAGCCGCCATAGGCATTAAAGTTGTCTATGTTTTGAATGGCATCAAGTTGTAAGTAAGGCAGTGCGTCGCTTTGTATCAGGTTGCGCTTTTGTAAATACTTATACGGTTTGCTGTATAAACCCGCTTATTGTCCTTTCGTGAAAAAACGTAGATACTGTCGTCACTAATATATAGGTTGTGATCTTTGTATAAAGCCGCTTCCGGATGTGTTAGCGGTGACATATACCCCGTTCTCGGATTAATTACATACACATCTCTCACCTCCCAACCTTGTCTTGCGATGTTTTTATGCAGATAACCTTCCGTTATCGTAGTTAGATACTTGCTTTCGGGTATTCCCTCATGGCTGTGGGTAAAGCGTTCTTCGTTCTCGTCAAACTTGTCGTCTCTACAACTTGTTACTGCTGTCAAAGCAAGCAACAATAGGGCAGGTACAAGCATTTTTTTTAGTTTATTTTTTCTCATTATTTTTTATTTGATTAAAAGTAATTATTCGTAAATAACAGTTGCAACAGCCTGCATCAGGCTTCCTTATTAACTTGTAAGGTTAAAACCGGTAACCCAGGTATAGGTTAAAATCCATAAACGACAACCCGTTACGATTAACCGACAATCGTCTGCGGTCTACCGACACAGCCCCTACTTCAAAACTCGTTCCGATAAAAAACTTTTTCAGTTCGTATTCCATAAAGGTATGTATGCCCACATCCCAACGTTCAAACCCAATTTCGGTGCCAAATGTGTCGTAACGGCGGTCTACAGGCACACCGTTATACTGGTACACGCCCGGCGACCCGTAAGTTTTTCCGCTCACGCCGTAGCACATAGGGCCCCAAACCGAAAGAAATGGCTTGATTTCTGTTGGGATGAAACCGCCGTGCAAGGTCTGCCGTGAGTTGCAGATACAAGCATTTTGTTGTTATTTCTGCATCATATTGGGCAGAAAGCCGTGCGCCTTTCCTCTTCAGTTCTAAGCTCGGAACAGCGTATAACGAACTATTCTTGAACAAATGAATGTATGCACCCACCCCCAAATTATAGCCCCACAAGGCTTCTTGGCTGTCGCTGGTAGTTCCGTTGCTTATCAATACTCCGCCTTTTACAAAGGGTGTAAAAGTTTTTTCTTGTGCCGAAAGGGTGTTAGTAATGCCCCATATAGTCAGTAGCAATAACAGTTTTCTCATCTTTTCGCTTGTTATTCTTCCTTAAATCCACGCCATAAGGCAGCCAACTCATAATCGTTCATGGGTTCGTAGTTCAGTTGCCCGTACACCTTTTGTCCTTTGTTGTCGGTATACAGATATTCTACGGTGGTGAGATAGCTGCTTACCTGTTCTATTTGCAGATAAGGTAGTGCATCGGTTTTTACGGTGTTTCCTTGTGGAAAATAGGTGTAAGGCTTTCCCCACCGCAGATTTTTGGTAGGTAGATACGAAAAAACGGTAACGCTGTCGTTACTGAAATACAGTGAATGAGGCGTAATTTTCGAGGATACGATGGCGCTGACATCCTCCAACTCGTATGTACCGGGCTTGATAACGCGAATGTTTTGCAGTCGCCAACCGGTGCCTACAACTTTTGATTGAAATGCTTTTTCGGGCAAGGTGGTCAAATATTGGCTCTCGGGTATGCCTTCTCTGTTGGGCTTATAATTTGAGTCGTTGTCCCAAAGAGGGTCGTAGCACCGGTTAGACATTAGCAAGGTAGACAGCAGCAGCATACCTGATACCCAGTGAAAAAGTTTAAATTTCTTGATATCAATTTATTTTATTTATATCGTTTCTAAATAAAAACGGTTACCGGAACTAAGCTGTCGGGGTAAGTTGATTGCCCTTTCATAACGCCTTTAAACAGGGCCTTCCGGCCGATAACGCATCTTTGATTTTTCAAAAGTTATGTTTTGGGTTTTCAAAAGCTATGCTTTTAGGTTGTAAAACCTATGCTTTTACCTTTCAAAAGGTATGCTTTTAGAGGTCAAAACCTATGCTTTTGCAACGTCTTTTATATTATTTTGAAAATCAACTACTTACAAACGCTATTCTCGTCAGTCTTCTTCCGCTTTCTTTTTTTACTTTTCCACGTGTTCCAATTTTACGCTATTTCCGTCTATCATAAGCACTTGTGCGTTGGTAAAAGGGCGTAGGTCGAGGTGCGAATATTGCTTGATGACTTCGTCGGCAGACGCTTCAAAGGGCTCAGACTGATAATGAGGAAGGGGATAAAAATCCACAAGACCCAGTGCATCGTAGGTTTTCAGCTGTGGTGCTGCTGTGGTGTCGTCCATTAATCGGATGTATTCGATGTTGGGTGCAACAATAATCGAGCCTGCCGATTCGCCGATATAAGGCTTTCCTTTCTCGATTTGTTGACGGATAAGAACGTCTGCTCCCGACCTTTTCAGCTCTTGCAGTAGGAAAAAAGTGTTGCCGCCCATCACGCATATCAGGTCGGTTCGGTTTAATATCTCTGCAATTTCGGCTTTTGTTTTCGTCGTAACCTCAAGTTCTTCTACCTTCAAACCCAGTGCTTGCAGTGCCTGCCGGCCTTCTTTTACATAGTCTTTGTAGGCTTCATTCAGGCTTGCCGTTGGTATAAAAGCTACTGATTTACCTTTTAAATCTGCGCCCATAAAGCGCGGAAGCAATGCCGATGTGCCGGCTAAATACGAACATAAAAACAGTTTGAGTATCATAGATAGGAGTTTAAGAGATAGGTAGCAACCGCACAAACGACTTTTAGGAAAGATTGTTTAACGGCTATACTGCCTACTATACTTTGCAAAGGTAAGTATAAAAATGATTGGTTGATGCGGAATAGACGAAAAAAATGTTAACTTTGCACCCGTCATTCAGACAACAGAGTGCTTGGTAAACCTCTTAAAAAACAAGAATTATGGAAAAAAAGGATAATAAAGTGAGCGTGCTGTTTATGCTTTTCAGCATCCTCTTTTGTGTTTGTCTTATTGCGGCAAACGTACTCGAAACAAAGCAAATAGCAATAGCAGGTATCAGTTTGACAGGCGGACTTATTGTGTTTCCCGTTTCGTACATTATCAACGATTGTGTATGCGAGGTGTGGGGCTATAAAAAGGCGCGCTTGTTAATATGGGTAGGCTTTGCAATGAACTTCTTTTTTGTGCTTCTCGGTGCACTTTGCGACTTTATTCCGGGTGCTCCTTATTGGACTAATGATGCGGGTTTTCATGCCGTTTTCGGCTTGGCGCCTCGTATAGCGGCAGCCTCTTTTCTTGCATTTATTTGCGGCTCGTTTGTCAACGCTTATGTCATGAGCCGTATGAAGTTGTCTTCGGGTGGGCGAAACTTCTCTTTGCGGGCAGTGGTGAGCACCATTTTTGGTGAAGGTGTCGACTCGATGATCTTCTTTCCGTTGGCGCTTTGGGGGGTTGTTCCTACTGAAGAATTGCCTTGGTTAATGCTTTGGCAGGTTGTTTTAAAAACGGCTTACGAGGTGGTAGCGCTGCCACTGACTATCCGTGTGGTAAATTATGTCAAGAAATACGAGCAGGAAGATACCTACGACAAGGGCGTAAATTACAGCATTTGGAAAGTGTTTAGTATTTAAGGAGCAAGGCATAAAAATAATAAAAAAGAAAAAATGGCAACAGAAAGAGAAGAAGAAGGATTAAAATCTTTGGGTAGTAACACCCGGTATCGTATGGATTATGATCCAGAAGTGTTGGAAACGTTTGTAAACAAACATCCCGATAACGATTATTGGGTGCGGTTTAACTGTCCCGAATTTACGTCGTTATGCCCCATAACGGGTCAACCCGACTTCGCCGAGATACGTATTGCTTACGTTCCGAATGTAAAAATGGTGGAGAGTAAGAGTTTGAAGCTGTATCTTTTCAGCTTTCGTAATCACGGAGACTTTCATGAAGACTGTATCAATATCATCATGAAAGACCTCGTTCGATTGATGGATCCCAAGTATATAGAGGTTGTCGGACTGTTTACACCTCGTGGCGGCATCAGTATTTACCCGTATGCCAACTATGGAAAACCCGGTACACGTTATGAAAAAATGGCCGAACAACGGTTTGAGGCCTATGATATAAACGGATAAAAGATAAATGCGGGCAACTTGAAAACGAAGTTGCCCGCATTTGTTTTTTAGTTGTGCACCAGCGTTCCGATGGGTTCGCCGTCGATAACTTTCTTGAGATTGCCCACAATATCCATGTTAAATACATAGATGGGCAGGTGGTTTTCTTTGCACATCGTTGTGGCGGTAAGGTCCATTATCTGCAGTCCGCGTGTGTAAATCTCGTCGTAAGTAATCTCCGAAAACTTGGTTGCGGTAGGGTCTTTTTCAGGGTCGGCAGTGTAAATACCGTCTACGCGAGTACCTTTCAGCATGACGTCGGCCTCTATTTCGATACCCCGTAGTGAGCTGCCCGTGTCGGTTGTGAAGTAAGGAGAACCTGTTCCGGCTGAGAAAATGCAGATATAGCCCGCCTCCATTGCTTCAATGGCTTTCCATTTGCTGTAAAATTCGCCGATGGGTTCCATTCTAATGGCGGTTAATACCTTATTTTTAACACCCAGTGCACCCAATGCAGAACTCAATGCCAATGAGTTGATAACCGTTGCACACATACCCATTTGGTCGCCTTTAACACGGTCGAAGCCTTTTTGCGAGCCGCTCAGCCCCCGAAAAATGTTGCCTCCGCCGATAACAATGCCTATCTGCACGCCCATCTGGTGTATGTCTTTAATTTGCGTTGCATAGTCTTGCAGCCGCTGTGAGTCGATGCCGTAGTTTTGGTTTCCCATCAAACTTTCGCCGCTTAGTTTAAGAAGAATTCTTTTAAATTTTGTCATTATGGTTGTTTTTTAAGTTGACAAGATGATTGATTGAGATATGATGTGTCAGTGGGTTGATAGGTTTTCAAAGACATAAGTTACCTCTTTAAACGCATACCGACGTGTACATCCGTTCCTATCTCTTAATACAAGATGCCCGTCTGTTGCCACTTGAACGATTTCTGCCTCAAATATGCCGTGTTTATCTTTATATAAATAAAAGCCCTGCGCGCGATAAAGGGCAGCGTGATAAAGTGCTACTACCTCCTCGTGGTTGCCCTTTTGAAGCCTATCGTTGTATTTTTCAAACGCCGATAAAACCTTGTCAAGTACCTCGTTGGGCGGTGTTTCGCGCCCGATAAGTGTGCAAAGAGAAACGGGATTGGGTGCATCACTTTTAAAAACATATTGGTTTAGGTTGATGCCGGTGCCGAAAATAAAGTCTTTTATATGGTTGCCCGATAGGCGGGTTTCGATAAGCGTACCGCTGATTTTGCTGTCTTTGTGATAGATATCGTTAGGCCATTTGATGCAGATGCCCGTTGTATAGGTGTCGAGTGCTTTTTTTACAGCCAACGAACCCGCCATAGTCAGCAAGAATTGGTTATGAACAGAAAGGTAAGAAGGGTGTAACAATAGACTGAACAGCAGGTTTTTTCCGGGCTCGCTTTCCCACTTATTAGTGCCCTGTCCGCGTCCGTTGGTCTGTCCATCAGCAGTTACAATGACCATTTCGTCAGCGTTGGCCGTGAGTTCGGCGATATACCGGTTGGTAGAATCGATTTCTTTCAGTTGTATCAATCGTCTTTTCATCGTTATGCAAGCAGCGGATTAAAGGCATCTTCGATATGTTTAAGTTGGGCATTTGAGGCATCCGACCCTACAATCGTTATCACATCAAAGCGTATTTCTTCTACCACGTCAAACTGTTTGATATAATTGTTGGCAGCAATGCCGATGCTTTTAATCTTTTGTCGGGTAACGGCCAGCTCAGGTTCGACCATCTCTTTGTTTGTCCTTGTTTTCACTTCAACAAACACCAACGTAGTTAAGTCGGCCGTAAGAGCGATGATATCGATGTCGCGTTTACCGAATTGCCAGTCTCTTTCGCGAATAATATATCCCTGCTTTTGCAGAAAGTCGGCGGCAAAGGTTTCTCCCCACTTGCCCAAATCGTTGTGCTGCGCCATCTTACGGATGTTTACTATCGTGCAAAAATACGCTATTTATCCCACACATCAAAAAAGAATATTGTATTTTTGCACAGTAAACCCACGTGAATATGGCGCAGGAAGAAGAACAAAGAAAGAAAGACGAACAGCTGATGGCGAAAGCTGTGGCTGAAGCGCAAGTTGCTTTGGAGGCGGGAGAAGTTCCCATTGGAGCGGTGATAGTATGTAACGACCGGGTGATTGCACGAGCACATAATCTTACGGAAACGCTTTGTGACGTGACGGCACATGCTGAAATGCAGGCTATAACAGCTGCCGCCAATATGCTGGGGGGTAAATATCTCACCGATTGCACATTGTATGTAACTGTTGAACCCTGCCCGATGTGTGCCGGAGCGATAGGTTGGGCGCAGATAAAACGTATTGTTTATGGTGCCCAAGACGAAAAACGTGGCTTTGAAAAGTATGCTCCCGGCGTGCTGCATCCTAAGGCAACGGTAACCGGTGGCGTGTTGGAAGAAGAGTGCAAAGACTTGATGCAAAACTTCTTTAAAGCACGGAGAAAGCACGGGTAAAGGTGGTTAGAGAGCTTCAAAGCAACCGAAAAAGAGAAGAAACGGGATGTAGAATGCGTGCTGATAAAACCATAAGCAGAGATGAAGATTACCTTATTGCAGCAAGATATTGTTTGGGGCGACCCTGAAACAAACCGAAAGAAGGCAGAAAAGCTGATGGCAGAAGGTTCCGGAACAGAGCTTTATGTGCTGCCCGAGATGTTTTCTACGGGCTTTATGGTGGCACAAGAGCCGACGACAGAACCTGTAGAAGGCGATACTTTGCGATGGATGAAGCAACAAGCGGCGACATATGGGGCTGCTATTGGCGGTTCGGTGGCGGTGACAGATGGTGAACGGTTATACAACAGATTTTATTTTGTAAAGCCGGACGGTAGCATAGAGCATTATGATAAGCGGCATTTGTTTACATATAGCGGCGAAAATAAATGGTTTACACCGGGTAAAAAGCGTGTAGTAGTAACCTTTCGGGGGGTACGTTTTTTGTTGGAAGTGTGTTACGACCTTCGTTTTCCGGTATGGACCAGAAACAAAGGCGATTATGATGCGATAATTTATGTGGCCAATTGGCCTGTTAGTCGTGCTGCGGCTTGGCAGGTATTGTTGCGTGCCCGAGCTATTGAAAACCAGTGTTTTGTGGTGGGCGTCAATAGGGTAGGGCGTGATCCGTTTACCCAATACAAAGGTGGTTCTGTGCTTTTAAATCCCTATGGCGAGCCGATAGTAGCTTGTGAAGAGGATAAAGAGCAGGCAATGACGGGTCGGATAGAGCTTAACGAATTGGAAGAAATGCGAAGAAAGTTTCCCGTTCTTAACGATGCCGATCGCTTTTCCTTATAGTGTTTTATCCCCACCGACAGTCTTTCTCTTGTTTTTTTTACCTATATTTGCACCTATATTAATAAGAAAAGAAAGATGGAGAAAGAACTCAACAAGTACATTGCCGTAGCTTATAAGCTCTATACAACAGAAAATGACAAGGAAGAATTGGTGGAAGAAGCCCCCGAAGACCGTCCTTTTGCCTTTATAACAGGCTTCGGTATCACGTTGGAAGCCTTTGAAAACGGCGTGGAAGATTTGAAAGAAGGTGAAGAATTTACATTAGGTATCGAATGCGAAGAGGCCTATGGAGAACATTTGAAAGAACGCGTGCTCGATCTGAATAAAGACATTTTTACCATTAACGGTCACTTTGACCACGAAAATATCTATAAAGATGCTGTTGTGCCCTTGCAAAATGAAGACGGAAATCGCTTTATGGGGCATGTGCTGGATATAACGGAAGACAAGGTAAAAATGGATTTAAACCATCCGTTGGCAGGCAAAGACTTGCTGTTTAAAGGTAAGGTATTGGAAAACAGAGAAGCTACCAACGACGAAATTCAACATATGATGAACCATTTGCACGGTGAAGGCGGTTGCTGTGGCTGTGGAGATGGTTGCGATCATCATCATCACGACGACGAAGAAGGTGGTTGTTGCTGCCATCATCATTGAGTAGACAGTTTGAAGAATTGAAAACAAGGTATTGATTATCATAAATGCGGAACACATTCGGTAACATTTTCACCCTTACAACCTACGGCGAGAGTCATGGAGAAGCTGTTGGCGGCGTTGTAGATGGTATGCCTCCGGGTATTGAAATCGACTTGGCGTTTATTCAAAACGAATTAAACAGGCGTCGACCGGGACAGAGTAAGCTGACTACAAGCAGGCAAGAGGCAGACCAAGTGGAATTGTTGAGCGGTGTATTCGAGGGGAAGTCGACGGGCACACCCATCGGATTTGTGGTGCGTAATCGTAACCAGCATTCAAAAGATTACGATAATATGCGGCATCTGTTTCGACCGTCGCATGCTGATTATACCTATTATAATAAGTATGGCATTCGTGATCATCGAGGTGGCGGACGCTCTTCTGCACGCGTAACATTGGCTCGCGTGGTGGGCGGAGCATTGGCAAAGCTGGCACTTCAATCGTTGGGCGTGAGCATTCAGGCCTATGTTTCGCAGGTGGGCGACATCGCTTTAGACCGTGATTATCGATTGTACGACCTCGAAAAAACTGAACTTAGTGCCGTAAGATGTCCTGATGAACTGACGGCAAAGCGTATGGAAGAACGCATTTTGGCCGTAAAGGAAGCGGGAGATACCATCGGTGGGGTGGTGACGTGTGTAATCAAAGGATGTCCTTTGGGGCTTGGCGAGCCCGAATTTGATAAACTTCACGCCCGATTGGGATACGCCATGCTGGGTATCAACGCCGTAAAAGGGTTTGAATATGGCGACGGTTTCGGTATTGTTAACAGCAAAGGAAGCGAGGTGAACGATGTTTTCACTGTTGATAAACAATCGATTTCGACCCTAACGAACCATAGCGGAGGAATTCAAGGAGGCATAAGCAACGGGCAGGATATTTATTTTCGGGTGGCCTTTAAGCCCGTTGCCACGTTATTAATCAAACAAAACACAGTCGATATAAACTGTCAACCCACTACATTTACAGCTCGTGGGCGACATGATTCGTGTGTAGTACCCCGCGCAGTTCCCATCGTTGAGGCCATGGCAGCTATGGTTTTATTAGACAGTTGGCTGTTGAATAAAACCGTGAAGTAAAGCTACAAACCCGGAAAACAAAAGCAATCAAGCCGTAACATAAAAGCAGCGAGACAGCGATATAAACACAATAAAGCTGTAAAATAAAAACGATAAAACGGCGAAAGCAAAATAACAAGAAAATAAAAGCATAACTTTGGGCTTGCAAAAGCATAGGTTTTACCCCGCAAAAGCATAGGTTTTGCATGCCAAAAGCATAGGTCTTGCATACCAAAACCTATGCTTTTAGAAACCCATTTGTAAGCTATTGAAAATCAATAATTTAAAAAGTATGTTGTGAGTGTGCCCCTTTTACCTTCTAACTGTGCCACACTTGCGTGCTAAGTGTGCCCCTTTTACATCATAAGTGTACCACAGTTACGACATAAGTATGCCATAGTTACGATATAAATGTGGCATAGTTGCAAAGTGAAGTAAAAGCCCTGAGGCGGCAAAGTAAAAACAGCTCAACTGTAAGTTAAGGCGTAAAGCATTGCTTTTACAGTGTTTTGCGCCCCAAAATGAAGCGGCCGGACAACCTAAAAACAAAGGTTATTCGACCGCTTTATCTGATATATAAATGCTACTTTCTTATCCTACACACAACCATGCACGCAACCAAAATCGACGAAAATACGATGTACAAGCCCTATTTTCTTCGCTTGCGCAAAGCATTCAACGTTTTTTGCGTCTGTTGGCACGTTGTTCTCGATACTTCGTCTTTTGTTTTGCCGATCCGCTACCGTGTGCTCCGGTAATATATTTCTTCTTTTTAGCTTTGGTTTTTACTTTATCGTCAGGCTGTGATTGTTCGCCCGAGCCCTTGCGAAAAGTCATCCCGCCGCCCGCAATAATTTCGTCAATATCCATTTTCTTTAGGGTTTAAAGCAGTTAAAAGCAGACAAACGACAGGCGGATAACCGCTGCGTTGGTCGACTTTCGGTTGTTAATGATGAAATAATCTGATGCCGGTAAAGGCCATGGCGATGTTATATTTGTCACAAGTAGCGATAACATGGTCGTCGCGAACAGAGCCACCTGCCTGTGCAATATATTCAACACCGCTGCGATGGGCACGTTCAATGTTGTCGCCGAATGGGAAAAAGGCATCGCTACCCAATGCAACACCTTTGTTTTGAGCTATCCATTCGCGCTTCTCGACTTGTGTTAGCGGTTCCGGGCAATGCGTAAAGAACTGTTGCCAAGCACCTTCTGATAATACGTCGGCAGCATCTTCGCCGATAAAAAGGTCGATGGTGTTGTCGCGATCGGCGCGTCGAATGTTGTCGATAAAGGGCAGTTGCATCACTTTGGGATGTTGGCGCAGCCACCAGTTATCGGCTTTGTTGCCTGCTAAACGGGTGCAATGAATTCGGCTTTGCTGACCTGCACCGATACCGATGGCCTGTCCGTCCTTTACGTAACACACCGAATTGCTCTGTGTGTACTTCAGTGTGATGAGCGCAATGATTAGGTTGCGCAGCGCATCGGGTGTGAAATGCTTGTTTCGGGTAGGAATATTTTCAAACAGTTTTACATCGTCAAGCCGGATGTTGTTGCGTCCCTGCTCGAATGTAATTCCAAAAACCTGCTTGTGTTCGATGAGCTCCGGCTGATAAAAAGGGTCTATTTGGATGACGTTGTACGTACCCTTGCGTTTTGCTTTGAGTATGTTGAGTGCCCCATCTGTATATCCCGGTGCGATAACTCCATCTGAAACCTCCGGCTTTATCAGTCTTGCTGTCACTTCATCGCATACATCACTCAGTGCAACAAAGTCGCCATAGCTACTCATTCTATCGGCTCCGCGTGCCCGAATATAGGCGCATGCCAGTGGCGAAAGCTCTTTTTCTACTGCCTCATCTACAAAATATATCTGTTTTAAAGTGTCGCTCAGGGGCAGTCCTACGGCAGCTCCTGCGGGCGAAACGTGTTTAAAACTGGCGGCTGCAGGCAGCGATGTGGCTTCTTTCAGCTCTTTAACAAGTTGCCAACTGTTCAGTGCGTCGAGAAGATTAATGTAGCCTGGACGTCCGTTGAGCACTTCAATGGGTAGTTCGCCGTTGTTGATAAAGATGCGTGCGGGTGTTTGGTTGGGGTTGCATCCGTACTTCAAAGCAAGTTCTTTCATCTGTTGTTTTTATTTGTGATTGTTGGTGCAAAGGTAGCAAAAAAGATTAGGGATTATGGATTAGATATGATGGATTGATAGCAAAAAGGGGTGAAGGATGAGAATAAGTACTGTTTTTTGTTAGCATTATCTTTGACAATATGGTCTTTTATGAGTTTATGAGACGAAATATAGTTGTGGCTTTTACCATTAAGTGATATTCTTCTGCAGGAAGTTTCAGGGAAGTATGGAATCAGGTTCTTCTGTTTGAATGAGGAAAAAAAAATCCCTGTCGTTATCGCTTCGACAGGGATTTCTGAATAAATTTTGAACGAAATCCGGCGGATAGGCGCGGAAATCGGGTGCATCGACAACGTTAATACGTACCGTTTAAAGTGATTGGTTAGCGTACTACCACTTTTCTTACGGATCCATCACTCATCTTAATGAGGTTGATGCCGCGTTGCGGAGTAGCAATGCGACGGCCCGAGAGGTCGTAACGCATGGTTTCAGTTGCAGTGGAAGCATGTTGAGTTGTGCCGATATGGGTAACTATCTCCAAATCGTCTTCGATATCACTGGGGTTGAGTGAGCTCCAAACAGCAGCTTTCTGGTAAGCTTTTTTTGCCCCTTTTACAACGTGTAGGGTGAGCGAAGAGGGCGAATAGTTATCGAAAGCATTGACATCACAAGTGGGTGGCGTAGGTGCCGAGATGTTTAAGGTGGTCATGGCGTCGTCCATACAGAATACCGACGAGCCAATGTAGCTGATGGTGGAGGGTAGCGAAAGAGTTTCGAGCGAGTAACAGTAGGCAAAAGTGCCATTTTCAATACGGGTTACGCCTTCAGGAACGGTGATATTTTCGATGTCTGAGAAGTAAAAACAGCCGTCGCCAATTTCGCGAACGGTGGTAGGAATGTTGATATCCGTCACACCGGTGAATGTAAATGCACTGCTTCCAATCTTAATTAGCCCTTCGGGCAGGGTGATTTTCTTGAGTGAAATCTTCTTTTTCTCTTTCTTATCTGTTATCAACTGGTACGCGTTTCCTCCGCCGCACTCTTGAAAAGCACCTGTTGCCAGCTCTTTTACGGTAGCGGGAACGACGTAGGCGGCTCCTTTTTTAGAGGTGGGATAACAAATCAGCAGACTTTTGTTCTTGTTGAAAAGTACACCATCTACCGAGCAATAGTTGTTATTGGCGGCATCTACCTCGATGCTTTCAACGTTGTAAGTGGCTGCAAAAGCATCTTCGCCGATGGTCTTAACCGATGCGGGGATGTGGATGGAGGTAAGCCTTTTGGCTCCTGCCAGACTGTAATCACCAAGTGCTGTGATGCCGGTGGGCACGTTCAATTCGCCTGTGTGGGTGATGAAACATTGCAACAGTTTGTTTTCTTTCATGTTGATAAGTATCCCGTTGTCTACTTTAAACGTAGTGTTGGCCGCGTCGACGGTTGCCGAACCAAGTTTACTGAGGTGTGCAAAAGCCCCCTCGCCAATCTCTTCTACGTTTGCCGGGATACTCACTGTTGTGAGTCGGGTTCCTGCATACGCTGTTCTGCCGATTTTCTTCAATGTTGTGGGGAATACGGCAGCCGTCAATGCGTTAGTATATTGAAAGGCCCCGTCGCCCACTTCTTGCAGTGTTTGCGGCAGATAGAAGTAAAGCAGATAGGTCAACCCTGCGAAACATTTCTCCGGAATACGGTCAACGATGGCGTCGTGCAGGTTAATCGAGTGCGGTGTGTCGAGCGTTCCCGGTTTACAAAGTTTGTACAGATACCGCAAATCGGCTTCGTTCATCGGTCCCGACACTTTAATACCCTGAATATCGTCAGGGTTCAGCAGGGTCAGCTCTCTTTCTAGTGTTCCTGCTTTGGTAAGGGTTACCATCGTACGATTAAAGTGTTGATCGCTTGCTTGTTTGTAATCAGCCTGTGCCATACCGGCAAGTGCGAACACGAAGAAACAGAATGAAAGTAAAAATTTTCTCATGTGATGTAAAGATTTGATGATTTAAAATGATTAGAAATAAGTCGACCAGTCGGCAAAACCCTTGTTTCGACAGCCTCATTTGTAATTTTTGGATCTTTAGAAGCAGTCTTCACAGATATTCTTGCCAACCGATCGGCAGGTTGTATTTACGATTGTTGTTTCATTACTTTTATTTTTTGGCGTTGTCCTTGTGTTGTTTTTGGCGTCTTCGCAGTTCGTTTAAATCCTCTGCAAGAATAGCCAAGCGTGGGTCAACGGGTTGGTATCGGCTCAGTCCCTTCAGGTTTTGAGCTTTTTCTTTCGTATCTTTTAGTGGCGCTCCTGATGCCAAATGTCTGGCAGAACCTTTGTTGATAAGCTCTGCCCAATGAGCGTCGGCCTTGTAAGCGGCAATGTCTCCACCTGCGATATGCAGTTGGGGCGCAGCCCCCAGTTTGCTGAACGCTTCTGCGTCACAGTGCGGTGGAATGGCGGTATGTATTTCGATGTGTGCCAATGCATCGGAAAGCTCGAACACACCGGCGCCAATATAGGTCAGGGTCGACGGCAAAACAACTTTCTTTAGCGAGTAACACGCAGCGAATGTGCCTTCTTCCAAGCGTTCCACACCTTCCGGAATGGTCATCGTTTCAATATCGGTGTAGTAGAAACAGTTGTGTCCCAATGTTCTTACTGTTGACGGAATGTTTACCTTTTCAACACCCGAAAAAAGGAAAGCGTTATCTCCAATAGCTTCCAAACCTTCGGGTAAAACCACCTCTTTCAATCCGTGCACACTTTTTCCTTTTGTTGCAGTGTGCGTATTTTGTCCACCTGCCTCTTGAAAAGCACCTGTTGCCAATCGGCGTACTGTTGCCGGAACGGTATAGGTGTCTGCCTTTTTCGAGGGTGGATAAGATATAAGCATCGTTTGTTGCTTATCAAATAGCACCCCATCTACCGAGCAATAATGTGTATTTTTGGCAGCTACCTCAATGCGTTCGAGCGCATACATCGAGGCAAAAGCATCGTTGCCGATGTGGGTTACCGAAGCCGGAATATACACAGCGGTAATCTCTTGTGCCCTACCGAAAGCCAATGTGCCGATGGTTTCAATGGTCTCGGCGATATGTACATCGCCCTTTCTGTAGTTAAAACACTGTAAAAGTTTCTTTCCCTTTATATCTGTCAGAAGTCCGTCTTCCAACCGAAAAGCTGTGTTAGCTTTGTCGATGGTTACCTCTTGCAGTTCTTTTATGCCTGCAAATGCACCCTCTCCTATGTTGGTTACAGATGCCGGGAGGTTCAGCTTTTTCAGATGAAGATGCACAAAAGCCTTTTCGCCGATACTTTCCAGACTATTGGGCAACACCGCTTCTTGTAGTGCATTGCAGTAAGCAAAGGCATAAGAACCGATGGCTTTCAATGTTTGTGGAAAATAAAAATGCGTGAGATAGGCCAGTCCTTCAAAGCAATAGTCGGGAATACGCGTCACAACGGCATCGTGCAAGTTGATAGAATGCAGGCTGTCTAACTCGTTTCCGGAACATAGTTTGGCTAAAAATGCCAAGTCTTTATCGTCGATAGGTCCCACAACTCTGATACCTGTCATATCCTTCGAGTTGAGATGGTTAAACTTTTCTTCTAATGTACCGGGCTCGTTTACCTCAACCGTTATCCTATTAAAAAAAGTATCGTTATCCTGTCTGTAAATGGGCTGTCCGCCTTCTCCACCCGATGAAGTCTTACCGGATGATGAAAATATATCTTTCTTCATAAAGTTTTTTGATTTTGAATTTGTAAATAAACTAATACCATAACCTTGGTTATTCTGTATCTAATTGCCTTTTGAGCGTCTTTTTATCGATAGTTTCCTATTTTCTTAATGTAGTGTAAGTGCGGTGGGCATAGAAATCTGCTTTCCGTTGGGTACACCGCATTTTATTAGACACGCAAAATTACGAGTTTGCTATCTTTCAAACAATACCTAAAAAGGGGGATATTGTGTGTCTATATTATAAGGAATAAGGATTGAATTTATTTGTTTTAGATGTGTATTTTACCCTTTTCGATTCCTTTTTTATTTTTAGCTCCCCTTATGAAAGTAGTGGTTAGGAGGGGATGTACCTCTCAGCAGATAGCGCGAAAGAGGTTAAAAAGCACATTCTTAAATAAATCAATATGCGCTATGGGCATTATTTCTTATCCCGAATTTGCGCAAACTTAGGCCCAAGATGGGCTGATGAGGGTACAGAAAACAAAATCTCCCGTAGTTTTTACAACTACGGGAGATTTGTTGTGGGCGTTGACGGATTCGAACCGCCGACCCTCTGCTTGTAAGGCAGATGCTCTAAACCAGCTGAGCTAAACGCCCAAGGCTTTTATTTGAAAAGCGTTGCAAAGGTATACGTTTTTTTATGAACGCCAAAACTTTTTCATTTATTTTTTTCAACGGTGAAATGAATGAAAGCAGGAGAGAGATTTTATAATGTTCGTTCTCCGGCAATTCCGTAGAGTTATAAAAGGTATATTCCTTATCAAAGATATTTTATTGATGAATTAAAAAGATGATATCACTTTGTAGATATACTTTCAATCTGTTACTTTTTTAAGCTTTTATTACACTTGTAACTTTCTCTTTTCATTACAAATCACTTTTTCAATCCAGTGAAAATTTTTCGTTTATTTGGTCAAAAAATAGGTCTGATTTTCCCAAACCATAGGTTTTAAATTGCAAAAGCATAGCTTTTAAGATGCAAAACATCATCTTTTATCGTGCAAAACCTATGTTTTTACAACCCGAAAAACGCAGTTTTAGGGCGTTTCGGAGGAGTAAATAATGACAAAAATCTATTCGTAAACGTATAACTTATTTATTATCAGTGATATATCAAATCATAAAATTCTTGCGTTTTTATGAGCCGATGACAAGTTAATGATTTCGATGGGCACTCTCGCGAGGTTGCTTCCGATTTCTTGACAAGTGCAAAAGTAACAAATTGTAAGTAGATAGGAAACAATGAAGTTGATGTAAGCAGGTTGCAAAAAGGCTTGACCACCTCCTATAATACGAAGAGAAGGGAATGAAAAGAGGGCGATTAAAGGGGTGTTGGCACCCAGATGGCAATGGTTTTAAGTTTGATATAGTTGTACGACACATACATCAGACCGTTGAAAGGATTGCCAGTTCCCCACGAGTTTTTGCAAATAAAAAACTTATTTCCTTTACTATCGTGAGCCAATCCTACAATAGTCATACAGTGGTCGTCGGTAGTACGGAAGGTTTCAAAGGCCTGCTGACGCAGAGTTTGCGTAATTGTATGAGGCTGGTTTTTAAGTTGGGCCACACCTTGTTCAAAGCAAAAACCAGGTTCGCTAATGTCGCCTTCCCAACAAACGGGATGACCTGAACGCACGGTACGCTCAATAACAGACATCATACTGTCGAGGGGGAGGTTGAGAAAGGTGTCTTGATAGATGTTATCGGGCACCTCTAACACAAACGAAGTATAGAAAGGATGGTGCGTAAAACTGGTTATGGCCTTATATTCATTCTCTCTGCATACGCTGCGGGCAAACTGGTGAGGGGTATATTGGGCACTGAACATAAACTGTGCACGGGGCAGATAGCCTAACGTTTGGTCTAAAATGTGACTAATACGTTGCTCGGTAGACATCCAGCCGGCACGTTGAGCTATCGCCATATCGCAGGTATGGGCCAATTTGCGCTCTAAAACAGGGATGTTGACAAGGGGTTCGTGATAGGTGTCGTATGCCAAAAGGCCGTATGAGGAGATAAGATGCAGCAACCCGGAGGCCATTCCACGTTGTGTGAATTTTCGGCTGCCTTGTGTGAGATAGTACCACTGCGCCTGCTCGCGAAACATTGAGCGGGTAACATAATCTACGGAAAGATGAACCGAATCGCCACGCATAAGATGCTCGGTTTCGATGGTAGCCAACATGGCATACGCCCAACAAAGCGCGCTTTTACCTTGATTTTTAACCGGAGTAATTTTCAACATTACGTCGGTTGTGAAGTGTGTACGGGGTTGCTGCTTTGTTTTGCGGGTGTGGCATGCCGTTAGCAACAGCGACATTGTAATGATAACAAATAATCGATTCATTGTAGGCAAAGATACCATTTTTTGAGTAACTTTGCAAAGTGATGGATAATAAGAAAATAAGCGATTTTGAAATAATGGCGCCGGTGGGCTCGCGCGAGAGTCTGATGGCAGCAATTCAGGCGGGTGCCGACTCGGTTTACTTCGGTATTGGACAGTTGAATATGCGCTCGCATTCGGCCAACCATTTTACGATAGACGATTTGCACGACATTGCCCAGACGTGTAAGGTGCACGGTATTAAAAGTTATCTGACTGTAAACACGGTGATTTACGATGGCGATATCGCCACGATGCACACCATTATCGATGCTGCAAAAGCAGCGAATATTACGGCGGTAATAGCTTCAGACGTTGCTGTGATGATGTATTGCAGCGAGGTTGGAGTTGAGGTTCATCTCTCTACACAGCTCAATATCTCAAATATCGATGCGTTGAAATTTTATGCTCGGTTTGCCGATGTGGTGGTTTTGGCGCGCGAATTGAATATGAATCAGGTAGAGGAGATATACCGACAGATAAAAGAACAAGACATCAGAGGGCCTCGTGGTGAGTTGATTCGCATTGAAATGTTTTGTCATGGTGCCCTGTGTATGGCCGTAAGCGGCAAATGTTACATGAGTTTACACGACGCAAACCGGTCTGCCAATCGCGGCGAATGCGTGCAAATATGTCGCCGTTCGTACACGGTTACGGATAACGAAACGGGTAATCAGCTCGAAATAGATAACCAATACATCATGAGTCCCAAAGATCTGAAAACCGTTCGGTTTATCGACCGGATGATGCAAGCAGGCGTCAGGGTGTTTAAAATAGAGGGCAGGGCACGCGGTCCGGAGTATGTTTACACGGTGGTGCGCTGTTACAAAGAGGCGTTGGCAAGTGTGCTCAACGGTAGTTTTACCGAAGAGAAGAAGGCAGAATGGGACGAACGACTTGCTAAAGTGTTTAATCGAGGCTTCTGGGATGGATATTATCAGGGGCAAACAATGGGCGAATGGACCAAAGAATATGGTAACAAAGCTACCGAAAAGAAGGTGCTGGTGGGCAAGGTTATCAAGTATTTTTCGCGGCTTGGCGTAGCAGAGATTGCCGTAGAGGCAAGCGAACTGGAACTGAACGACCATCTTCTGATTACGGGAACGACAACAGGCGTGATGTATTTTGATGCCAAAGAGATACGATATGAACTGCAACCGGTGGCTAAAGCTGCAAAAGGAACACGTGTTTCCATTCCCGTTCCAGACAAAGTAAGGCCCAACGACAAGGTATTTAAATTAGTAACAGTATGACAACAAAAAGTATCAACGAGCTACAAGAAGAAGTAATTGAGGAGTTTTCGGCCTTCGACGACTGGATGGATAAGTATCAAATGTTGATTGATTTGGGTAATGAACTGTCGCCATTGTCCGAGAAATATAAGGTAGAAAATAATTTGATTGAAGCTGTCAAAGCCGGGTGTGGCTGCAATGCGACCTTGTTGACGGGCTACTTGTTTTTACTGCAGACAGCGACGCATTAATAACCAAAGGCATTATAGCGCTGCTTATCCGCGTGTTAAGCGGTCATTCACCCAAAGAAATCGCCGAAGCCGACCTGCATTTCATCGATGCCATCGGCCTGAAAGATCATCTTTCACCTACTCGTTCTAACGGTTTGCTGTCGATGGTAAAGCAGATTAAGGCGTATGCAGCAGCGTATTTTAATGCATAATTCATCATGTATAATTCATAATTTCTTTCGTGTAAATCGTAATTATGAATTTGTATTTATGAATGATGAATTGTGCATTATCAATAATAAACTAACTTATGCGTAAACTTCGTACAATAGAAATGCACCGAATGACGGTGAAAGAGTTTAAGGAAGCTCGCAAGCTGCCTCTTATTGTAGTGCTCGACAATGTGCGCTCACTACATAATGTAGGATCGGTATTTCGTTCGTGCGATGCTTTTCGCATTGAGGCGGTGTATCTTTGCGGCATCACTGCGCAGCCACCAAGTGCCGAAATACACAAAACGGCATTAGGGGCTGAAGATAGTGTAGACTGGTTTTACTTTGCAGATGCTGCCGAGGCGGTGGCGCAATTGCGTGCCGACGGCGTAACAATATACAGCGTTGAGCAGGCTGAAGGGGCTGTTGCGCTGCAAGATGTTAAAGTAAAACAGGGCGAAAAATATGCCGTTGTGCTGGGAAACGAGGTGAAAGGCGTGCAACAAAATGTGGTAGATCTGTGCGACGGATGCATCGAGATACCTCAGTTTGGCACGAAACATTCGCTTAACGTATCGGTTGCAGCCGGCATTGTAGTGTGGGAGTTGGCCCGAAAACTAATGTTCTGACCCTCTCTTCACTTTCTTTCAGCATATTACCTTTTACTCCTCGCCCTGTCTAAGACTTCTTTTATAGAACTATAAAATTTCTTTTATCCAACAGGTAGCACTATTAAATAAAGTAGGTATTCGCCCCTTTGCATCTCAATGTTTGCATTTAGTACGTTAACACTTCGTAACACGCGTGTTAAACACAGTAGAAAGTGAGTATGCATCTAATTTAAACTTTCTGCGCAGAAAGTTTAAATTAGATGCGCAGAAAGTTTGAACGAGATGCGCAGAAAGTTAGATGGCTTGCGCAAAACTGATTATCAATAAGTTACAAATGTAGTTTTTCAACTACTTTTCAGCGTTTCTTTTAACAATAACACTTTAAAAGATGTTAGCTTGCAAATGCTTTTCAGCAATGCTTTATTTCTTTTTAGGTCGTCTTCGCGCCCATCCCTCTTCCGAAAAGTCAGGTTCTTCACCTTTTAATTTAGGCGTATTATGTTGAAAAAACTGACGCCAGTCGCCCGTTTCGTTATCCTCTACGAGGTTATGCTGTGTGCGTCGGCCGCGCCGCGGAGCATCATCGGCAAAGCGATGGCTCTTAGAACCTGCACCGCGTGCAGCCTTTCTGCTGCTCGTTTTACCACCGGCACTACGCCCGTGACCCTGCTCTTCGGCGTCGTTGCAACGCACATCGCGCCCCTTGTAAGTAGTTCCGTCGATGGCACGCATCACCTTTTGTGCATCGCCTTCAGGCACTTCGATGTACGAAAACTTGCCCAGCAGGTCGATATGTCCTACCTCTTGGCGGCCATGTACATGCCGATTGAGAAACTGCATCACTTCTCCGGGATAAAATCCATCGTCTTTTCCAAGATTGATAAACAGTCGGCGGTAACCCGATTCCGCCTTTCGCGCCCCCCTTGCGCTACGTTCCGAGCGTTTGTTTCTTCCGTTTCTACCACCATATTCAGCCCTTTCGCTCCCCCGGTCACCGCGTTTGGCAGACGGCTTTTCTATTTCCGGGGCGTTGGCATAATAGTCTAAGAAGCGGCCAAACGTCATACTAACAATCTTTTTGATAAGATCTTCTTTGTCTATATACTCAAAATGGCGGTTGATTTCTTGGAGAAAAGGTGCAATATCCTCTTCGTTCACGTCCACTTTCAGTATCTCGTCCATTGCTTTATACAGCTGTTTGGTGCATATTTCTTTTGCAGTGGGCAGTGTTCCGTCAACAAATTCTTTCTTGATAATCTTCTCTATGGCCTTTACCTTTGAGCGTTCGCGAATGTGAATAATAGCAATTGATGTGCCTTTTTTCCCTGCACGCCCTGTGCGACCGCTGCGATGGGTGTAGCTTTCAATATCGTCGGGCAGTCCATAGTTGATAACATGCGTCAAATCGTCTACATCCAAGCCCCTCGCAGCTACATCTGTGGCCACCAGAAACTGAACATTGTGATTACGAAACTTCTGCATGGTGAGGTCACGTTGTTGCTGACTGAGGTCGCCATGCAATGCTTCGGCATTGTATCCATCACGTATCAGCTTGTCAGCAATTTCTTGTGTTTCAAGCTTTGTACGACAAAAGATAATTGCAAAGATGCGCGGATAAAAGTCGACCAATCGTTTCAGCGCCGGGTATTTATCTTTTGCATTCACCAGATAATAGATGTGATTCACCTTCTCGGCACCCTCGTTACGACTTCCAACGACAATTTCCTTATGATTGTTCAGATAATTTCGGGCAATCTTTTCAATCTCGCGACTCATCGTTGCAGAAAAAAGCAGCGTATTACGGTTAGTTGGAACACCTTCAAAGATAGCATTGATACTCTCGGTAAAACCCATGTTGAGCATCTCATCGGCCTCATCGAGCACCACATTATTTACCTCGTCGAGTTGGGCCACACCGCGTTTCATCAGTCAATAAGACGTCCCGGCGTGGCAACAATTATCTGTGCGCCTTTGCGCAGCTGACGTATCTGCATCTCAATAGATGCCCCACCGTACACAGCAGCAACATGTAGCCCTTGTATATACTTAGAAAAGTCAGTCAAATCGTCTGCAATTTGCAGACAAAGTTCGCGTGTCGGACTGAGTATAAGTGCCTGTGTGGCCTTGTTGTCGGGGTTTGTTTTCTGCAAAACAGGTATGCCGTAAGCAGCTGTTTTACCTGTCCCCGTTTGTGCCAGAGCAATTACATCGTTTCCGTTTCCTAAAAGATAAGGAATTACTTCTTCTTGAACGGGCATGGGTTGTTCGAACCCCAGCTCTTCAATGGCGCGGCAAATATCTTCGCTTACGCCTAATTCTTTAAATGTTTTCAAATGTTTTTTGTGTTTATGAGTTTCTGAGTTGCTGCGTCTTTAAAAGTTTATAACTTGCTCGCCGACTTAGAAACTCTGCCTATTATTACTTATTCAACCATCTCGTTGTCACCCAGCCATAATAGACAACACCTGTGTTTGAATGCTGCAAAGGTAGCAAAAATAAATGGATTTACGCTATCTTTGCATCAGATATAATGTTGAAGCAGTATGAAGATAGCCATTTTTTGTTCGGCCAACGATAAAATTGACCCCGACTTTTTTAAGGAAACAGCCCATCTGGGGCGTCGTTGCGCAGAGGAAGGACATACGATTGTGTTCGGCGGAACTAATCAGGGATTGATGGATTGTGTAGCAAAGGCAGCCCATGAGGCAGGCGGACAAGTGGTGGGTATTGTGCCCACGATTATCGAAAAAGGTGGGCACAGCTCAGCCTATATGGATATAGACATTCCGTGTGTAAACCTTAGCGACCGCAAAGAGCTAATGAATACACAATGCGATATAGCCGTAGCCCTGCCCGGAGGCATCGGAACACTTGACGAAATCTTTACACTTGCTGCCTCTGCAACCATCGGTTATCACGACAAACGTGTCGTTCTTTTTAATATAAAAGGTTTTTGGGATGCGCTGCTACACCTGTTAGACCACCTGCAAGAACAGGGAATGATACGCGGAAACTATCGCCAAACCATCGCTGTGGCGAATAGCGTGGATGAATTTTTCCAATTACTGCAGCAAACAGATTAAAGTTCTGCTGTCAGAAACTTACGTAGGGGTAGGCTGCTTCTTATTTTCTTTTTCTCTTTTAGAAGCTTTGTAGCCACGCCTTCAAATCTAATTCCATCTCCAGGCGATACTTAAATCCGGTCGTTCTACCCCATCCGTGTCCACCATCGGGATAGACATGGAGCGACGCCGGCACATCATGGCGATACAGTTCGAGATAATAATTCAC
Source organism: Hoylesella saccharolytica JCM 17484 (assembly GCF_000614205.1). Lineage (GTDB taxonomy): Bacteria > Bacteroidota > Bacteroidia > Bacteroidales > Bacteroidaceae > Prevotella > Prevotella saccharolytica. Next base: position 31,098 of record NZ_BAKN01000007.1, on the reverse strand, counting down.
CCCATTCGACGGCATCACAACACGATCGTCATCGCTCAATGCAATCCATGCACGCGGTGTATCGCGTGTTACCTGCATATCGTTGCTGTACATTCGCTCGTCTTGTTTGCTTGCATTGCTGCCCAGAAAGTTATCGCGCGACCCTTTATGGGCGTATCCCTGTATCATTGTGATAACAGGATAAAATAGTATTTGAAAGTTGGGTTTTGCTTCTCCCTTAGCGTGCGTAGCAATTGTCGAAGCCAAATGTCCGCCTGCCGACGACCCCATTATACCCACATCGTTACGCTTGATGTGCCAAGCCGAGGCGTTGCGGCGCACCAACCTGATGGCCTCTTCTGCATCACTGATAGGAATTTCCTTGTTACCGTGAGGTAAACGATACTTCAATACAATGGCAGCAATTCCGATATTATTAAAGAAAGAAGCCCATTGGTGCCCCTCATGGTCGATAGCCAGCATGCCATAACCACCTCCGGGACATATCACAACCGCTCTACCCGTAGCCCATTTCTCCTTAGGTAGATACACCTTTACTTTGGCAGTGTCGGTCAGTCCGCTACTTGATACTTTGGGCTTTCCATGCCATAGATTCAGCTCTAATGTGCGTTGCCCCATTGCAATTGAAGCAGTCAGTCCCAAAATCAGCACCAATAAATTTCTTTTTGTTTTCATATCTTAGTCTTATTTTTAGTTATACGCCAAATTCGTACACGTCGAAAGTCATCTCACATGCCTTTATCGACTGAGCCGAAGCCCATGACGTGCAAAGTTAATCATTATCTGTCAGGATGCAAAAGAGAGTAACTCCAAATGCATTTTTACCGCTCCTAAAGTGCAAAAGCATCATATAAAAAGGAGAACTCTTATTCTGAGTTCTCCCTTATATATAAATTAAGGTGTCGTTATTTATGCATCAATGTTGGCATACGTAGCATTCTGCTCGATAAACTCACGTCGCGGCTCTACATCATCACCCATCAGCATCGAGAATATCTCGTCAGCCTCAGCAGCATTTTGTATCGTAACCTGCTTCAACAAACGTGTCTTGGGGTCCATTGTCGTTTCCCAGAGCTGTTCGGGGTTCATCTCTCCCAAACCTTTATACCGTTGGGTATGAATGCTCTTACCGTCTTCCGTTCCGTCACCATACTTGTCTAAGAAGGCCTGACGTTGTTGCTCGGTATAGCAATATTCTTTTACCTTGTTTTTAAACGTACACAGATAAAGCGGCGGAGTAGCGATATAAAGATGTCCCTCCTGAATAATACGGGGCATAAAGCGGTAAAACAGCGTCATGATAAGCGTGTCGATGTGCGAGCCATCAACGTCGGCATCAGTCATAATGATAATCTTATCGTAGCGCAACTTATCGATGTTAGCCTCTTTATCATCTTCGCCTTCAACACCGAAACGCACACCAATACTCTGAATGATGTTCATCACCGATTCGGCTTCAAACACTTTGTGCCATTGCACCTTTTCAACATTCAAAATTTTACCCTTCAATGGTAGGATGGCCTGTGTGTAACGGTCGCGTCCCTGCTTAGCAGAACCACCCGCAGAGTCACCCTCTACAAGGAAGATTTCTGATGTTTTGGGGTCTTTATTCGAACAGTCGGCCAGCTTTCCGGGTAATCCTCCGCCCGACATAGGGTTCTTTCTCTGTACACTTTCGCGAGCTTTGCGGGCTGCAATACGAGCCGTTGCAGCCAATATCACCTTATCGCAAATCAGTTTTGCCTCTTTGGGATGTTCTTCCAGATAATATCCCAGCGCCTCGCCAACGGCTTGTTGCACCGCTCCGGCTACTTCACTGTTACCCAATTTGGTTTTAGTCTGCCCCTCAAACTGAGGTTCTGCCACTTTAATAGATATAACAGCGGTAAGACCTTCACGAAAGTCTTCGCCCGCAATTTCTATCTTTGCCTTCTCTATTTGTTTTGAGATAACGGGGTCGTTATCAGCATAAGCTTTCAGCGTACGCGTTAAAGCCATGCGGAAACCGGTAAGGTGTGTACCCCCTTCAATGGTGTTGATATTGTTGACATACGAGTGAATATTCTCGCTGTAATCGGTGTTATACATCACTGCCACTTCGATGGGAACACCCTGTTTCTCTGTTTTGAGATAAATTACATCGTCAAAAAGGTGGGTACGATGACGGTCTACATAACGCACAAACTCTTTCAATCCATCCTTTGCATGAAATGTTTCGGTTCTTGTCTTCCCGTTTTCGTCAGGACGTAAGTCTGTTAACGTAATCTTTACGCCGGCATTAAGATAAGCCAACTCGCGCATACGGGCAGCAATAATCTCCCATTTATAGGTGGTTGTAGTAAATATCGAAGGGTCGGGCCAAAACTGTTGACGTGTTCCGCGCTGCTCTGTTTCGCCCACAATCTTTACCGGATAAAGGGGCTTTCCTTGTTCGTACTCTTGCTGATAAATCTTTCCGTTGCGAAAAACTTGCGATAACATATGGCTCGATAACGCGTTAACACAGCTTACACCCACACCGTGCAAACCGCCGCTGACTTTATACGAGCCTTTATCAAACTTTCCTCCGGCGTGCAAAACGGTCATAACCACTTCGAGTGCAGACTTATGCAGCTTCTCGTGTTCATCCACGGGAATACCTCGTCCATCATCTTGCACCGTAATAGAGTTATCTTCATTAATGGTAACTTCTATGCTCGAGCAGTAGCCTGCCATAGCCTCATCGATAGAGTTATCGACGGTTTCGTTTACCAAATGATGTAAACCCTTTTCGCTAATGTCGCCAATATACATGGCAGGACGTTTGCGCACTGCCTCTAAGCCCTCAAGAACTTGAATATTACTGGCCGAATAGTTGTTTTCGTTGTTATGATTTTCTGCCATTGTTATGATTAGAAATTTTAATATGCAAAGATACTAAAAATAGCTGAAACGGAGAAATTAAGGGCGCGAAAAGTGAAAAGACAAAAAAGTATTTGTGCGTGGAGGGTGAAGAAACAAGGATGAAAGATTATATATATTATGGGAGAGAACCAGAAAAATGGTATTTTATAAAGTGCCATTAGCCCGTATTTTATGTGGCACTTTGAAGATTTTATGATCTATTAAATCGGCAATAAAGAAGTCGGGAAAGTTCTCCTCCAACCTATTTACACTTGCTACTAAGCACCCCACCTACTTACAAATTGTTACTTTTACGGTTGTCAAAAAATCGGAAGCAACCTCGCGAGAGTGTCAACGAAATCTTTCAACTTGCTCTTGGCTCGTAAAAACATTAAAATTTTAGGATTTGATATATCACTGATAATAAATAAGTTATACGTTTACGAATAGATTTTAATCATTATTTCCTTCTCTTAAACGCCCTAAAAACCGCGTTTTTTGGGTTGTAAAAACATAGGTTTTGCGCGGTAAAAGATGATGTTTTGCACGCTAAAAGCTATGCTTTTGCGATTGAAAACCTATGGTTTTGAATTTTCAAACCTATTTTTTGACCAAATAAACGAAAACTTTTCGCTAGATTGGAAAAGTGATTTGTAAGGAAAAAAGAAAACCGAAAGTGTAATAAAAGGTTAAAAAAGTAACAAATTGAAAGCAACTTAAAAAGTGAAAAAGTAAAAAGGTGAAAGGGTATTTCTTGGATGAAGGATGAAAGAATAAGGACGAAAGTTTGTGTGTTAGCCCGTCTCTCGTAACCTACTTTCACCTACTTAATCCTAGCTTACCTACCGTATCTACTTACCATCTGCATCTTTTCACTCTTTCAACTTTTCACTTTTTCACCTTTACTTAGTGTGGGTAAGGTGGGGAAAGCTGAACTGATGTTGGTAGCTGAAGCCCCACAAACATACCATCTTTCGCCCTTATAGCTCCGTCTTTTATCCAAAACCCACCTTTAAATGTGTGCTTGTGTGCTTTTTATCACAGCGCTTCGCCAAACAAGGTGGCGCTGGTGCTGCCTGTAATCTTTACTTTTACGTACTCGCCGATGTGATGACTGCCCTTATCAAACACCACCATCTTGTTTTGTTCGGTACGTCCGCAAAGCTGTTCTCTGCTTCGTTTGCTGGGCCCCTCTACCAATACCTCGCGTATCCGTCCCTCTTCCTGCTTGTTAGCGAGGGCCGAATTCTCGTTCTGAACTTGTATCAGCTCGTTTAATCGGCGTATTTTAACCTCTTCCGGAACATTATCAGGTAGATGCTTCGAAGCGTATGTGCCGGGGCGTTCGCTGTATTTGAACATGAAAGCAGAGTCGTATCCCACCCTTCGCATAATGTCGAGAGATTGTTGATGGTCTTCTTCCGTTTCGCCATGATAGCCTACAAAGATGTCGGTAGACAAACCACAGTCGGGCACGATATTGCGAATGGCTTGCACGCGATCGAGATACCATTCTACGGTATATCGGCGATTCATCAGTTTGAGCACTTTATCGCTACCGCTTTGTATGGGCAAATGGATGTGTCTGCATACGTTGGGAACCTCTGCAATGACGTGCAAGGTTTCGTCGCTCATATCTTTAGGATGAGGCGTTGAAAAGCGAATACGCATTGTGGGCACCGTTTCGGCAATGATACGGAGCAGTCGGGGAAAAGTTATTTCGCCCTCTTCGCCCACAAAGCAGTAGCTGTTGACGTTCTGCCCGAGCAGCGTTACCTCTTTGTAACCTTGTCGTTGCAGGTCGAGCACTTCGTTAATGATGCTCGTAACATCGCGCGATCGCTCCCGTCCACGTGTATAAGGAACGATACAATAGTGGCAAAAGTTGTCGCATCCACGCATAATGCTGACAAAACCGCTAATCTTTGCCAGTGCCACACGTTGCGGAATAACGTCTTTATAAGTTTCTGTTTTCGACAATTCGATGTCTATGGCTTTGTTTCCAGCCTCTGCCTGCGCTATCATATCGGGCAGATTGAGATACGAATCAGGGCCTGCCACGAGTTGTGCGTGATGATTTTCGAGCAAATCGTCTTTTACCCGTTCCGCCATACAGCCCAAAACGCCCAGTATAACACGTCGCCCCTTTTTCTGTTCAGCGTGTAATGTGTCCAAACGACGATAGATTTTATTCTCTGCATTCTCTCTAACACTACACGTATTCATAAAGATAGCATCGGCATCGGCTTCGTTTTCGCACAATTCATAACCTGCCATCTTCATCACCGATGCCACTACTTCGCTGTCGGCCACATTCATTTGACAGCCGTAAGTCTCTATATATAGTTTTTTCATTATCCTTACTTTTGGGCGCAAAGTTACGAATATTATCCGTAGTAACCATAAAAACGGCTAAGCAAGGAGGGCTTTCCGTGCTTAGCCGTAACATGTTTTGTGGTGGAATAACCCGTCTGTGTAGTTGTTTTTAATAGTCGTTGTGCAGACGTTCGTATTCTTCGAGCATTCTGCGCGCTATGTCGCTATTCTCAAAACAACGAATATATTGCAGGCTTCGTGTGATACGTGCCGAGCGCTCGTCAGAACTTTTGAGTACCCGACTAACCGCATGCGCCAATCCTTCGACGTCGTCGGGACCCACATAAAGGCTATCCGGACCGCCTGCTTCTTCAAGGCACGACCCCGTACAGGCCACCACCGGCAGTTCGCTTTGTATGGCTTCAATAATCGGCAGGCCAAAACCTTCATAACGAGAGGGATAAACAAACACTTCGGCAGAACGATAGATAGTGGGCAAATCGTTGTTGGGCACACCGTGGAGGAAGTGTACACGTGAGGTCAGCGTGTGCTTTTCAACCCACTTTTTCACCGCTTCGGCATACTTTGTGGGGCGTCCTAAAATCACCAAATGCAGGTCTTCGGGCAAGTGGGGTAGAGCTTTTACAGCTAACAAAACATTTTTGCGGGCCTCAATGGTACCCACACACAGCATATAACGAGGTGGAAGCGCATATTTTTTCACCACTTCTTGTCGTTCAGCATCCGATACCGGTTGTTTAAATCGTGTTCCGCAACTCTGGTAAATCACGTCGATACAATCGGCCGGAAAGCCTCCCAATTCTACAATATCACGTTTGGTACACTCGCTGATGGCCACAATACGGTCGGCTTCTTTCAACATTCTGCGAAACTTACGTATGTAAATGAACACATCCCACGCATGATAAAACTCGGGATGACGCATAAAAATAAGGTCGTGAACGGTGACAAGCGTACGTATTCCGGCAGCTTTTATACCCAGTGGAAGCTCACCTGAAAGTCCGTGAAACAGCGTTACGCCGTCGCGTTTCAAATCTTTTACCACGCCTTTGCTGCGCCACCATGCCTTGGCCAACGCCGAATGCGCTTGCTGCGGATAAACAGGCACGATGTTATCTGCCGTTGTCAGCTGCGTTCTTAATGCCTCGTTGCCCTCATCCGGCGCATAAAGGCGCAGCTCTAACGAGGCATCTTCTGCCGCAAGAGCATTGATCAGCGTGCGCCCGTAACTACCCAGCCCTGTTCCATTGCGCATAATACGCTTGGCATCGAAGCCGATAATAAAACGTTGTTCGGTATTCATAAGTGTCTGTCTAACCGCCCGTTGAAGGACTGTTTTGATGACAAAAGTAGCCAATAATATCTATGTTTCAAAAAGAAAACCATATATTTGCACGCAGAGATGCTCGTTTGTACGCATCGGATGCTGTATTTGTACGGCATCCAACCCGCAATAAAAGGTTAAAAAAACAAAGCTATGGAGATTTTTATTTTATTGGCACTGGGTGCATTGTTTCTACAAATACTTTTTGCCCGCCATACATTAGAACGCCGCTTCGACATGTTGGAACGCGAACTGGCACAGCTTAAACGGTTTTTAAAAGAAACCGCCGGGTTGCCCAAAGAACAAAAAGAACCGGCAGAAACGCTGCCGAAAGCACCCGAAGAAGCTGCCGAAGCGATTTCTGCATCTATATATAAAGAGGTGAAAGAAGAGGTTATACCTTCTGAACCACTTGTAGAAATACCCGTACAACCTGCTTTTGAGCCGGTAGAAGAACAGTTGTCGATGGCTGCAGAACCTGTAAACGAAAAGGCTGAACAGTCTGTTGAACCCCTGACTTCCGAACCTGCAGCAATGGTTCAACAGTCGCCTGCTGTGCAGCAGACGCCATCTATCGATGCCGAAGTGCGACAATCGGTAGCTATTGAGGCTGCGGAAAAGCAGAAAGAGCCGATGAATTACGAAAAGTTTATCGGTGAAAATCTCTTCGGAAAAATAGGTATTCTTGTCTTTATCTTGGGTATAGGCTTCTTTGTTAAATATGCCATCGACCGCAATTGGATTAACGAAACTCTGCGAACGGTACTTGGCTTTGCCGTCGGAACAGGCATGTTGGTGCTTGCTCAACGTCTCAACAACCGCTACAAGGCCTTCAGTTCGCTGCTGGCAGGTGGTGGATGTGCCGTTTTTTACCTCACGGTAGCCATCGCATTTCATTATTATCAACTCTTTTCGGCAACGTCTGCATTCCTTATTATGGTAGGTATTACCGTGCTGATGTCGGTTATATCGGTATTCTACAACCGTCGCGAACTGGCAGGAACGGCACTTGTGGGTGGTTTTCTGGCACCTTTTATCGCTTCGACGGGGCAGGGAAACTATCTCATTTTGTTTACTTACGTCGCCATTTTAAACTTTGGAATGTTGGCGTTAGCTTTCTATAAACGATGGAGCGAACTGTCCGTTATCAGTTTCGTGTTTACTTATGGCATCCTTTCTTTCTTCAATTTTCCTTACTCTTCTACAGTTCCGCTATACGTATTGTGCTTTCAGCTGCTGTTCTTCCTTGTTTTTGCTTTCAGCGGCTTTTATCTTTTGCAGCAGCATCTTACCGACAAATGGCGCCCGTTACTTATCGGAGTATTCGGTCTGGGCGGTTTCATCAGTTTGTTTTTAATTCAAGAAAATGGTTGGGTATTTGGTTTTAATGCCGGCGGTTGCACCTCTCTTTTCATCGCATTAGTGTATATAGGCATGTGGCTTTGGCAGTACAAGCGAGCTCAAGGCGAAACTTTGCGGGCACATATCACGCTCGGACTTGCCGTTACTTTTGCCTCATTAGCCATTCCTCTCTTTTTTAACGGCAAACTGCAATTGCTCTTCTGGGCGGCAGAACTGGTTTTACTGCTCCGATTGTATCTGTTGCTCCCGAATAAAGAATTTGCTTACGGCACCGCAATTATCTATTCTGTCACGGGTCTTAACCTTTTCTTCTATCTCTCAGAATTCGATTGGCTACACGTAGGCATGTTTTTCAGTGGTAGTTTTTTCACTTTGTTGTTTGTGGGTGCAGCTTATATTATCTTTGCTTACTTAATGGACAGAAACCAAGAAAAGGTAGAATCGCTCTATTCTCCTTGGAATGAGTTTAGCTATATCATTGGTGTAGCGTGCATTTACCTGGGCTTTTTCGCTGAATTGGATAAGCTTAACAACTATGCAAATGCTTCGGGTAGCTTATCTGCAGCCGCTATTCTTGCCTTCACTACTTTTACTTTGCTGGTTGTAAGCTATGCTTTCAGGCATCGTTTTTCTCTCAATAAATATCCGGTGTTAGCTATTTGCTGCCGGCAGCAGGTGTTTTACTTTACATGCGCTATGTGTTGAAATACGGACCTGATGTGCAATACCCTCTGATATGCCTGTTACAATGGCTGGCAGCAGCTTTTATTGTTGCGTTGTTGGTGTATGTAACCCGCAGTTATTATCGTTTTTCTCAGCAAAACAATGTTCGGTTTACCGTCTTTCTCAATGTTGTCGCCACCCTGCAATGGGTATTGTCTGTACGTATGTTTCTTTTAATGGTGGGCGTTTACGAGTTTAGTGCCGGCATGTCGCTGGCAGTAGGCGTGGCAGCCTTTGTGCAAATGTATCTCGGTATGCAGCTGCACAACAAAAGTTTGCGCATTATCAGCATCGCCTTTTTCGGTTTGGTACTGCTCAAACTGGGGCTTTACGATGTTTGGCGGATGCCTGCTTTGGGGCGCATCATAGTGTTTACCATTCTCGGGTTGCTGTTGCTTACCCTCTCGTTTCTATATCAAAAATTGAAAGATGCACTGTTTGGCGATGATGAATAAACCACCATTTCCACCGATCGAAACTTCCTTTACGTGCTCAATACAACCCAACAGCCTATTGGCTTTGTGTTTAAGGGGTATCGGCTTTTCTTAAACGAACGTACAGTTGGTATAAAGACGGGATAAAAACAAGCAGCGAACACGCCAAACCCATGTACATCAAGCGGTTGTTTCCGTGAAAAAAATCAATCAGTTTGCCATCGTTCATCTGCGGCATCAGCTTGTACATGGTGTAAGCAACGGTATTATTCACCCAGTGAAGAACGATACCCGGCACAATACTTTCTGTGCGATAATACATCCATCCCAATAAAATTCCTATCAAAAAAGCATTGAGCAGTTGCGCCATATTGCCGTGAGCAAGACCGAAAAGCAAAGCCGACACGATGATGGGAACCCAATACATACGACCGTTAAAATAGCTAAGCAGCGTGCGAAGGATGGCTCCGCGAAACACCATTTCTTCTGCGAGAGGTGCCAAAATGCCTAAAGCGAGATATCCCCAGCGGTTTCCCATGATGCTTTTAAACATCTCTTCCATCTCCATAGATAAGCTAATGTTCAGCTGTTCGTATATCCACTGGAGCGGAAGAATGCTTCCCAACCCCAGAAAAACCACCCAAAGCAGTGTAAACCAGGGATTGCTGCGCAGATAAGTGCGCGATAAAACCACCCATTTTCGCCAAACGAAGAGTGCAATCGTTAATACACTACCGATAACACTTATCAAAACAAGGGTTGTATCATTGCTCAACAAGTTTTTAATAGTCGTATTCAGGTCAGCATCAGTTTGCGGATGGAGAGCCATTTCAATGAAAAGCGTTGCATAAGTAACGCCTAATTGTATAAGGACAAACACTACCAGATACCACAAAACGTTGAGTATCTCTTTATTTTTTTTACTCATTATAAGTTGATTATGGTTGTTTTAATATGTTTCTTGTTTTCTTTTCATCATTTATCATCTCTTGCCTCAGCGCTTCAATACTGTCAAACCGCTCTTCATTTCGTATGCGTTCTATAAACGATACGCGAATATTGCCATCGTAAATATCGTGTTTAAAGTCAAGAATATGGGTTTCGATGGTAGTGGTTTTACCTCCGAACGTAGGTCGATTGCCAATGTTGGTCATTCCGCCAAACGTTTCTTTGAAACCTGCTACACGCACCCTTGTGGCGTAAACGCCCTTTCCAGGCAGTAGCACAAACGCCTCTTCAGGCATCAAATTAGCTGTAGGGAAGCCCATTTTACGACCCTCTTGAAAGCCCTGAATCACCTTTCCGCTCAACGTATAAGCATAACCCAGGCACCTATTGGCCGTTGATATGTCGCCGGTTGTCAACAGTCGGCGTATCAACGACGAACTAATCGTCAATCCGTCCATCTCAAACGGGTGTTCCTCTATTATGTCAATACCCAGTTCCTTGCCGTATCGGCGATAATCGTCGATGTCCTCTTGTCGGTCGTGACCAAACTTATTGTCGTGTCCTATCACCAATTCGACCACGTTCAGCTGTTCTTTCAATATCGTTTGCATAAACTCGCGGGCAGAGAGAGCAGCCATTTGCGCATCAAAATTCAGCACGATGCAACGATCTATCCCCGTTTCTTCGAGTCTTTCAAGCTTTTCTTGAGGGCTCAGTAATAATTGTGGAACAAAGTTTTTTCGCACCACTTGTTGCGGATGACGCGTAAAAGTAATCACCATTGAGGCTGCTCCAATTTGCGCTGCGCGCATTTTTAATCTGTCGATAAGATAACGGTGACCCAGATGCACCCCATCGAAAAAGCCTATTGTAGCCACGTATGGCCGCATTGTCGAAGAATTATGGGCAGGTATTGTCATTTCCATCGTCTTATTTTACCACTTTCAACCAATCGCGCCCAGTAGTTTCGTGTAGGGTCTGTATGCCCAATTTGCTTGCCGACTCACAGTTGGCGGCGGTATCATCTATCAACAAAGTCTCTTCCGGTACCAGTAAAGCCTCGTCTAAAACCTGTTGAAAAATCTCTTTTGAGGGCTTTATTAAGTGCATTTCGTACGATAAAAAGATGCGTTCGAAATAATCTTCCGCTCCTTTTCCATTATACGGAAACAATTTATCGCGACAGAAGCGCCAATGCATTTCGTTGGTATTGCTCAGTAAAAAAAGCCGATAACGGGTGCTCAAATCCAGCAAACACACTTTCTTTTGGTCGTCTATCGTGGTAAGCAATTGGTTCCATGCCCATACAATTTGGTCGTTATCGGCTGTTGAAGCAGTTAGTCTGCGCACTTCATCACAGAACGCTTCTTCCCCCATACGCCCCACTTCGGTATCGTAAAACAAGTCTTCGGTGCGTTGTTCGTCTACATAAAAAGCAATGTTTCGTGCACCGATGGTCAGAAAAGCCTCAACGCAACGCTGCTTATCGAGCCCCACCAGCACGCCACCCAAATCGAAAATAATATTTTTTATTGTATTCATCGGCAGGCCTTTCGTTTGATAAGTCTCCAAAATTCACCTACCCACAATACACCTGAGGTGGCTATCGTGATGATGAACCATTCGTGAACGGATAATGGAACCGTGCGAAACATCTTGCCACCGAAAGTTACAATGAGCCACTGACCTGTAAAAATAAGTAGCAAAACCAGTAAAAGACCTCTGTCGGCAAACAACCTACGGAAGGTGGAATGTTGCGAATAAAGCGTCTTGGCATTAAAAAGATTCCAGAATTGAAGCATTACAAAGGCGGTGAAAAACACCGTCAGTTCGTGTGTGTCGATGCCAACCGCCCCCGAATTTCTAAGATAAACCAGCAATGCAAACAGCAAAACAAAGAAAAAGACACCGCAAAAGGCGATACCCTTTGTCATCGTCGAAGAGATAATGGCTTCGGTTTGTTGGCGTGGTTTTTCGTTCATTACCTCGCGCGAAGGTGGTAATGAGGCCAATGCCATGGCTGCAAAGGTATCCATAATTAGGTTAACCCACAGTATCTGCGTAACGGTAAGCGGCATTTCGGTACCTATCACCGCACCACCCAACACCAAAAGAAGAGCAGTAAGATTAACCACCAGTTGGAAAAAGAGGAACCGCCGGATGTTGTTATACAGCGAACGCCCCCACATCACCGCACGTTCGATAGAGCGGAACGAGTCGTCCAGCAGTGTAATATCTGATGCTTCCTTCGCCACACTTGTACCCGAGCCCAGCGAAAGGCCCACATGGGCATGGTTTAAAGCCGGTGCATCGTTGGTGCCATCGCCTGTAACAGCAACCACTTCACCGCGTTTTTGAAGCAGGTTGACTAACCGTTGCTTGTCGGTAGGACGTGCACGTGACATTACCCGCAGCACTTTTACTCGCTCATAAGCCTCTTCATCGCTCAATGCAGCAAAATCCGGACCCGTTATTTGCGCCTCGTCGGGTGTTGAGAGGTCCCATATTCCGATTTGTCGAGCTATCTCTATGGCGGTAGCAGCCGTGTCTCCCGTTACCATTTTGACCTCTATGCCCGCGTTCAAACATTCTTTTACCGCCGCCGGAACATCTTCACGAAGAGGGTCGCTGATTGCTGAAACGGCCTGCAAATGCAGGTCTTGCAACAACTCTTCGCAGTCTTCACAACCATCTTTGGTTTCTTGCAATAACGGTTTAAAGGCAAAAGCCAGTGTGCGCATGGCCCTATCCTGATACCCCCGCAGCAAATTAGTCACTCCTTCTCTATCTTTTTCAGACAGGCTGCATAGGTTGATAACCGTTTCGGGGGCACCTTTTACAAAAAGAAATCGTTGGTTTGCCACGGTGGCAACTGTGACCATATACTTGCGTTCGGTAGAAAACGGCAGTTGATTTTCAATGTTCCCCTCTTCGCGCAGTTGTTTATAGTCTTGCCCGTTTTGCTTCAACCACAGCAGTAAAGCAATCTCGGTAGGGTTGCCGATACCCTTTTCTGTTGTCTCATTGTCGTCGGAAGATACCTCCAGATGTGCCGTTGTGTTCAGTGCAATTGCATTGTTGAGCATATCCGAATCATCAAACCGCTGCACTTCTGCTACTTGCATTTTGTTCTGAGTCAGCGTTCCTGTCTTATCGGTACAGATAACTGTCACTGCACCCATTGTTTCGCAGGCGTGCAATTTGCGCACCAAATTGTTGCTTTTCAGCATTCGACGCATATTCAAAGCTAAGCTAAGCGTTACCGCCATCGGTAATCCTTCGGGCACAGCCATTACTATCAGCGTTACCGACATCATAAAATAGCGCAGCACCGTCTCAATCATTCGGGCGTAATTATCGGTATGCCACACTGCTTGTGTCAAAATATCGTGCAACAGAAAAATAAAAAATGCCGATATGGCAACTGTAAATCCAACCTTGCTGATAAGCTTGGCCAGTTTGTCTAATTGCAGATTGAGAGGTGTTTTCACAGCCGTCAATTCGGTAGCCTTATTTGCCACGCAACCAATTTCTGTGTCGTCGCCCACCGCTGTAACACGTGCCATCCCGCTTCCGTTCATTACCATAGTAGAGCGCAACACCTTGTTGGCAGGATAGGTACATTCTTCATCGGCCTTAGATACATCTGCATGCTTGGTAACGATAGGTTCGCCCGTAAGCGACGACTCGTCTATTTGAAGGTCGGCAGACTGCAACAGCTCTCCATCAGCAGGTATTTCATCGCCCACTTCGATAACCATTATATCATCAACCACCACCTCTTTGCGTGCTACCGTTGTTATTTTGCCTTCGCGTATAACCTTTACAGGCTGTTCTTCGCCTAACGTTGTTAGCACGTTAAACTTCTTTGCGGCGTCGCGTTCAAAATAAAAGCCGATAGTTGTTGCCAGAATAATGGCCAAAAAGATGCCCAGTGTTTCAAGAAAATCGCCGTCAAGAAACGAAAATATCAGTGATATGGTGGCAGCAATCAATAATATTCGGATAATCGGATCGCGATATTTGTCGAGATAAAGCGCCCATAACGAAGCCCTTTGAGGCGGAGTTAGCACATTTTCTCCATATTGTCGGCGTCGCTTCGCCACCTCAACATCGGTTAATCCCCTTGCCTCAAACGTCGCTACTGTTGTTTCTATACTCATCGATTCATATATGTTTTCTGCAATTATCCCAGCCGTCATTATCGCAAAGACTGAGATTCTTCGATAGTTTTGTCTTTTGCAAAAATGGTGCAAATGAGAATAAAGAGAATTTACTCTACATTTATCGAATGCAATCTATCTTATGCAAAGATACATAAAACGTATTTAACACGTCTTTTACCCCCCTTTATATTTACGTCTTTTTATAAAAAATATTTGCACAGTTAGCTCGAAAGCACTATCTTTGCAGTCGGAAATTCATTCCCTTAGCGTATAAAACGGGCTTTTAGCTCAGTTGGTTAGAGCAACAGACTCATAATCTGGAGGTCCTTGGTTCAAGCCCAAGATGGCCCACTTTTTATACTTTAAAAGGCTGTAAACACAATGTTTACAGCCTTCTTTATTTCTACTCATCTACTTCACTCTACTTACAATTTGTTACTTTTTTAACGTTTGAGAACACTTTCGGTTTTCTCTTTTCCTGACAATTAACATTTTCAATCTAGAGAAAAAATTTTCGTTTATTTGGTCAAAAAATAGGTTCGAAAATTCCAAAGTATAGGTTTTGCAATCCAAAAGCATAGCTCTTAGATGGTAAAAGCATAGGTTTTACAAGACAAAACATCATCTTTTTAAGTGCAAAAACATAGGTTTTAGGAGGTAAAAGAAAGCTTTTTCTCTGTTTAATAACGGTTTTAGATCTGTAACTGACTGATAATCATAGTTATTTAAAACCGTAAAATTCTTGCGTTTTTACGAGCTAATGAATGGTTGGTGTGCTCGATAGGCTTATTTTCGACTATGCCATTCGGTTTTTAACATTGTTAAAATAACGATTTAAAACTTTTATCAGCCTTGAACTTCTTATTTGTAAAAATAGCATTTCTAATATGGTGAGGGGTTCTATTTTAAGATAAACGAGGGTAAATAAAAAGAAAAGCGCGCATACCATTACAAGATATGCGCGCTTTTTAAGAAGCTGTTATAGTGGTTACAGACTTACTTTCTGTACCAGTTCGGCAGCTTTTACAAGGTAAAGTCCGCGTGGAAGCGCAAAGGTTACGGTCGAAACGTTGGCCTTGCGAGTAGCAATGAGGTTACCGGCTGCATCGTATACCGTTACCGGAGCACCGTTACTAAGTCCTGAAATAGTAAGTTGACCGTTACCGGCAGTAATTGAAACGGAGCTGGAAGTAACGTCGTTGATGCCCGTAGTTATGGCAACGGCGAGCTTTGTGGTTTTAAATACCTGCGTACCAACAAACTTTGGAAAAGCAGGCGATGAGAGAACGGCATATACCGAGTCGGCTTGTGCTTTGATAAAGGTAAACTTTCCGTTATCCTCGATATAGTCTGTACCGGGTGTTAAAGTTTCACCCGTTGCAGTTTTCCACGTAAATTTGGTGGTTTGCGGTGTATTTGTAATTCCTTTCAAATTGGTTTGCGAAGAGAGATCGAGTACCTCGTTCAGCTCGATGTCGCGCTGAATGCGCATATTTTGTTGTGGCGCGTAGTTGTACGTGTTTACCTTTATGCCTGTGGGAAGCGTAGCAAAAGTAAGCTGATTGCCTGATACATTCAGGTTTTTTACATCTCCGCATTTTATTTCGGTTAGCATATTATTAGCTGCAAACACAGCACCGGTACTTATGCCGGGTACCATTGTGAGGTCGAGTGATGTAAGGCGGTTGTTGCTTACTGAGATGTATACTCCCTTTTCTGTAATGTTTCCGAAGGTCACTGCTGTAAGTTCGTTACCCATCAGATAAATGGATTTGAGCAACGTGTTAGCTGAAAGATCGATGGATCTGAGCTTGTTACTCTGAATTTGGAGTTTTTTGAGCAGTCGATTGTGGCTCAGGTCAATTGCCGAAAGCTGATTACTGATCATCTCAAGAAATGTCAGTTGGGTATTGTTGGTAAGATTTATATCTGTAATTTGATTGTTCGATATAGCCAGTGTAAGCAGGTTGGGATTGTGCGAAACATCGAGTTGAGTAAGCGAATTGGTGCCTGCAAAGAGCCATTTCAGTTTTGGGGCGTTGCTCACATCAAGAGCAGTAACTTTTGCATCAGCTTGCTTTGATCCGCAATAGAAGTAAGTAATCTCATCGCCGTATATCTTTATATCACCTGTTCCTACGGGAATACCGTACACGGGGGTAGACTTTTGATACTCGTTGTCGTTGCTGATAACCTCTGTTTCAACAGGTGTTCCGTCGCCCCAGTCGATGTTCAGCTTTGTGTTGGGTGTGGCAACCACGAACGAAAGTTCGCGCTGTTTGCCGTCTACGCCTACTTTTAAGGTAATGTTTGGTGTGGTTTGGGCCTGCATGGCAATACCGAAGACCATGCACATTAATGTAAGTAATTGTCTTTTCATAAATATAACTTTTGAATTAAAAACACTTACAAAAGTATTAATTTTATCGAATTTAGCTTACTTTTTAGAAGAAAAATGTACGAGAAAACCATATTTTAAATAACTTTGTGTAAAATTGCAACAGTAATCAACATTTTTATTTTCTTGTGTATGATAAAAAAATACGTATTAACTCTATTAGTTGTCATCGGACAGTTTTTATTGATTGAACCGGTCTTTGCTGCCAAAACCAATACGGGCGACCTTGTTAATCTGGTTTGTTTTGTACGTTTTGCCGACGAGGCAGATAACGAAGTGTTTGCCAACAACTACTCGGTATATGAACAAATGTTTAACAATGAGAGTGAAGGAGCCAATTCGGTGTTTAATTATTTCAAGCATTCTTCTTACGGACAATTGCGTTGGCGAAGTGTGTTTTTCCCCGCGCCACAGGGCGAAAAGGTGGTTTCGATGCAGACACAGTACGAACGTGGCTTTTATATGAAGTATAGTTCGACATCTGCTCCTTCGGGATATAAAACCGATATAGAGAAAGCAGCCCGCCTGCAAGCATTGAGTAAAGAGATAGCCGGCTATCTGAACACGCATTTTCCGGCGGATAAACAGCTTGACGGGGATAATGACGGATTTGTAGATAACTTGTGTGTTATTTTTAGTAAAGAGTCTGGCCGAAAGGCATCGGAAGACCTGTTATGGTCGGAAAACATGAATATCTTTCCGCCCGCAGAGATAAAAGGTAAGAAAGTAGCTAATTTTTCAATGGTGTTCGACGAGGCCAACGGGTTTAAGTTTACGAAGAATGGCTACGAACCTATCCCTTTAAACACGGGCGTTATCTGTCATGAAATGTCGCACACGCTGGGTACTTACGACTTGTATCATGTTTCAGACAATCTGAATCCTGTAGGTGTGTGGGATCTAATGTCAGACCTTCAGCCCGTTCCGCAGCAAATGTTGGTTTATACCAAAATGAAATATGCTAAGTGGATAGATGCCATTCCCGAGATTTCGACACCCGGAACGTACACGCTTAATCCCGTAGGCGGCACCTCGAAAGAAAACATTGCCTATAAGATAAAGCCCATCGGAAAAGATGAATACTTTGTTTTGGAATATCGAAAAAAGGAGGGGTACGATGCCAGCATACCCGAATCGGGATTGCTTATATATCGTATTAACCCCAATGTGTCGGGTGGAAACGTTAACTATGATGGTAAAAAGCGGTTGGACGAAACGTATATCTTCCGGCCGGGAGGCAGTACTAAAGATGACGGAAATATTCTGCAAGCGGCGTTTAGTGCCGAAAGTGGTCGTATAACTTTTGGCGGAACAGCAACTGAAAAATCGTTTTATAGTGACGGAACACCTGCCGATTTCGTTATCACCAACATATCAACGTGTGGCGAAACCCTCTCTTTCACCCTCGAAGCAAGCAAGAAAAAAATCATCGTCTCGCCTCTTTCGCTGGTAATTAATGGTGCCGTGAACAGCGCAGGCAATGTAAAGGTGAGCTCGGATGTAGACTGGAAGTTGTCGAATATGCCTGAATGGCTCGCTGCTTCGATAACAGAGGGAACGGCAGGAACCACCAACGTGATGTTCACTGCGCAAAGCAGCAACCCCGAAATCAAAAATAGAACTGCGCAAATTCTTTTCTCTGCCAAAGATGGAAGCGATGTGAAGGCCACGCTCGAAGTAGCACAAGCTTCGTCGGTAGTGAGCGCTCCCGAGGGATTAACTGCGGTTACCAATAAAAACGAGATTGCATTGAGCTGGTATCCGGTTATCACCGGTGACAGAATTCTTGGTGAAGACTTTGAAAATAAAACAAATCCCAACCATTGGACAGTGGCAAATACCACCGATAGAGGATGGAGATGGGAACTTGCCGGACGCTTTTATAAAGCCTATGAGGGTAGTTATGCTGCAACGGTTTACTATGGCAGTTTGGATCATCCCACACGTATGGACGAGTCGTTGATTTCGCCCACCTTTGCCTATGGTAAGATTTTGGCTTTCCAATCGCGTACAACAGCCTCCGAAACAGTTGTTCCTGCGAGCGATCCGGACTATTATCAGGTTGAGGTAAGCGATGATGACGGCGCCACTTGGACTGTTTTGGCAGATATGAGAACGGCTACAAGTAAAAAGGTTCGTAACAAATATACCAAGGTAATACTTGATTTGAGCAGCCGACAATCGGATAAAATGAAGATTAGATTTCATGCATTTGATACCGGTAGTGAAGGTTTGACGCATTATTGGCAGGTAGATAACGTAGAGGTTTATGATGGTTCGTCCACCATAACGATAACAGGCTACAAGATTTATCGCAACGGAGCATTACTCGGAACATCGCAAACACTGAACTTTACCGACGCTAATCCGATTTCGGGTAATAACGAATATCGTATCAGTGTAGTGGGTTCGTTTGGCGAATCGTCTCTTTCGGCTCCCATAACGGTTAACTTTGCGACAACGGGAATTGATACCGCACCTCGCATTGACGCTGTTTCGACCACTGTTTATACGTTGAGTGGAATGCAGGTGGGACGTTCGTTAGAGGGACTTGCCAAAGGTATTTACATCGTGAAGAGTAGCGATGGTAAAGGAAAAGTAACCGTAAGAAAGGTGTTGGTAAGATAAAAGCCAGTGTGTTGGTTGAGCAAATAAGAAAAGGTCGAACCTGTTTTGAGGTTCGACCTTTTTTGTTTGGATGCGTAACGATTGAAAAAGCTAACGCATATACCATATGCCTTTGTGCTCAGTCATAGGTACAAGGATTTCTTCTTCTGTGTCATCACCATAATGTAAAATCAGAAAAACGTTCGCCGAATGTAAGTCTGTATCGGCCAAAGCCCGCTCAATGCTAACCTCGCGAATGCCTTTATATAAGGCGTTTTGTTCGGCAACAAATTGTCGTACACGAGTAATCAGTTGCTCACGATAGCTTTGTGGCAGACTGTCGGGGCGGAAAAAACCATCTACATAACTGTCGTATTTGCCCTCAAGCAGTAGCTGATAATAGCCTTTTGCAGCCTGCGCAGCCACGTCTGACGGTTCTACGCCCGCCGAACAACTCGTTATCAGCACAGCGAAAACGAAAGATAGGGTTTTATTCATTTATATTGGAGTATCGTCTTACTGTTCTTTCGCCATCGGTGATGTCTACTTCTGACGGATAAATACGTTGATGGGGCTGCCGTGCATATCCCAATTCTCGCGGATTTTATTCTCTAAAAAGCGTCGATAATTTTCTTTGACGTACTGCGGTAGATTGGCATAGAACACGAAAGAAGGTATCTGTGTGTTGGGCAACTGTGTGCAATACTTTATCTTAATGTATTTGCCTTTGATCGATGGAGGCGGATATGCTTCAATAAGCGGTAACATTACTTCGTTCAATTTGGATGTTCCACGTGCGCTTTACGGTTCAGATACACCTGTTTGGCAGTTTCGAGCACCTTGAAAATGCGTTGCTTGGTGAGCGCTGAAGCAAAGATGATGGGGAAATCGACAAATGGAGCCATGCGCTCGCGAATGGCATTCTCAAATGTTTTGATAACTTTTTGGTCTTTGTCTGTAACCAAATCCCACTTGTTGACTACCACCACAAGCGACTTTTGGTTTTTCTGTATCAGCTGAAAGATGTTCATATCCTGCGCCTCGATACCGCGTGTGGCATCTATCATCAAAATGCAGACATCGCTATGCTCAATAGAACGGATGGAACGCATTACGCTATAAAATTCCAAATCTTCAGTAACCTTGTTCTTTCGACGTATTCCGGCGGTATCGACAAGATAGAAATCGAACCCGAATTTATCAAAACGCGTGTAGATACTGTCGCGTGTTGTGCCTGCAATTTCTGTAACAATGTTGCGGTCTTCACCGATAAAGGCGTTGATAAGACTACTTTTTCCGGCGTTAGGACGGCCTACAACGGCAAAGCGAGGTATGCTTTCGTCTACCTCTTCGTTATCTCCGGGCTTTAGTTTTTCAATTACCGCGTCGAGCAAATCACCTGTTCCGCTGCCAGTTGCAGCACTGATGGGGTAGGGTTCACCCAGTCCTAACGAATAAAACACCGGTGCCTCGTATATCTGTTCATTGTTATCCGCCTTGTTAACAACAAGAATTACGGGTAGTTTGGTTCGTCGCAAAATTTGCGCAACATCTTCGTCCAGGTCGGTAATGCCCGTGTTTACGTCTACCAAAAACAAAATCAAGTCGGCCTCTTCGGTAGCAACCAGCACCTGTCGGCGTATCGCTTCTTCGAAGATATCATCCGAATTGACTACCCATCCGCCCGTATCTATCACCGAAAACTCGCGTCCTACCCAGTCGCATTTACCATATTGGCGGTCGCGTGTGGTGCCTGCCGTATCGCTTACAATGGCGCTACGGGTCTTTGTAAGCCTGTTAAATAATGTGGATTTGCCTACGTTTGGGCGTCCCACAATTGCTACGATGTTTGCCATAAGAAATCTCCCCGATCTTCAAGTTATTGTTATGTATGTTGTTAATCACTTCAACGCGATGCTGATTGGGCTGTGTATACTCCGTTTTCGGGCAGCTCAAGCAGGACGGTTATTCAGGATTGTACCCGAAAATGTTCAGTTCTTTTTGCGAGCTACGCCAGTCTTTATCAACCTTAACGAATGTTTCAAGATACACTTTTTTATCAAAAAACTTCTCCAAAGTTTTGCGTGCTTCGGTGCTAACCTTCTTTAATGCCACGCCTTGATGGCCTATAATGATACCTTTCTGACTATCGCGCTCTACGTAAATCGTTGCGTTGATGTGTATATTTTTGTCTGTTTCCTTAAAACTTTCAACCTTCACTTCTACCGAATAAGGTATCTCCTTGTCGTAATAGAGCAGAATTTTTTCACGAATAATTTCGCTTACAAAGAATCGAGCGGGTTTATCGGTGAACTGATCTTTATCGAAATAAGGCGGAGAGGACGGTAAAAGTTCTTTTATTCGCTTGAGTAATACATCTGTTCCGAACTTGTTTTTGGCCGAAATGGGTAAGATTTCGGCGGCAGGTAACAGTTGGTGCCAACGCTCTACAATATCTCCCAGCGCTTTCGGGTTGCTTTCATCGATTTTATTAATCAGTAAAATAACTGGAATTTTCATTCCTTTTACCTTCTCCAAGAAATCGATATTCTTCTCCGGGTTTTCAACAACGTCGGTGACATACAGCAGTACATCGGCATCGTTAAGCGCCGATTCGGAAAATGCCAGCATCGACTCTTGCAGCTTATAGTTGGGCTTTAGCACGCCCGGTGTATCTGAAAAGACTATCTGCATATCGTCGGTATTGACGATACCCATGATGCGATGACGTGTGGTTTGCGCCTTAAATGTCGCAATTGAGATACGTTCGCCCACCAATTGGTTCATCAGTGTGCTCTTACCTACATTGGGATTACCCACGATATTTACAAATCCGGCTTTGTGCATATACTTTTTTTGAAGTGAAGTAGTAATGAGATGAGGGGAAGAAAACGGTAAAAGCCGATGCCATTTTTACTCTGTGCAAAGGCCGACAGCTATTAAACTGCCCCTCGATTGAGGACAAAAAGACGCATCTTTAAGATTTAAAGGATGCGTCTTTTTATACCAATTAGAACCTATTGAAGTTTGAAGTGTTTCTTTATTTACCTTGTTCCGCCGCAGTTGCTCCGTCGTATGCCCATCGATAATACGAGGCTCCGTGAACAAATCCTGCTCCGAAAGCAGTAAAGATAATGTTATCTCCTTTCTTGAGTTGCTTTTCAAAATCCCACAAAACAAGGGGCATGCATGCTGCACTGGTGTTACCATAGTGTTGAATGTTGACCAATACTTTCTCCATCGGTACGCCGACACGCTTTGCAACGGCCTCGATAATGCGCAAATTGGCTTGATGAGGCACGATGTAACTAATGTCTTCGTTGCTGAGATGATTACGTTCAGCTAACTTGGTGCAGTCGTCGCCCATTGCCGAAACTGCGTAACGATATACCGTTCGCCCTTCCTGATAGGTGTAATGCAAATGATGATCGACGGTGAAACGCGATGAAGGACAAACCGAACCGCCTGCTTTTACATGCAGGAAAGGTAGTCCGATACCGTCTGCAAGATGGATAGAATCCATTAGTCCTACATTTTCTTCGGTGGTACCTTCAACCATTACAGCTCCAGCTCCATCGCCAAACAGCGGACAAGTGGCGCGGTCTGTGTAATCGGTTATCGACGACATTTTGTCTGCCCCGATAACAATAATGCGCTTGTGTCTGCCGCTCTGTATCATGTTACACGCCACATCAAAGGCGTACATAAAGCCACAACAAGCCGCAGAGAAATCGAATGCAAATGCATTTTTCAATCCCAGCTTACCCAATACGATAGATGCGGTAGAGGGATGAATATAATCGGGCGTTGTGGTTGCAACGATAACAGCATCGATGCTGTCAGGGTCGGCCCCTGTTTTCTTCATCAAAAGCTTAGCTGCCTTTCGTGCCAAATAAGAGGTACCGAGCCCTTCTTCGGTAAGAATGCGACGCTCTTTGATACCCGTTCGCGTAGTAATCCATTCGTCGTTGGTGTCTACAATTCGCGATAACTCCTCGTTATTGAGTACGTAATCGGGAACATAGCCTGCGACGCCTGTGATTATCGCATTGATTTTATCCATTATTCAACAACTTCTTCCTTAACGATAGCAACCTTACCTCTGTATTGTCCGCAGGTGGGACATACGGTATGATATACATAATAAGAGCCGCAGTTGGGGCAAAGTGCCAGTGTAGGAGCTACAGCCTTATCATGGGTTCTTCTCTTAAGTGTACGAGTCTTTGACTGTCTTCTTTTAGGATGTGCCATTTTGTTTAATCTTTAATATTGTTTTTTATTTCTATCAGTTTCATCCAGCGTGGGTCTATGCTTTGTTGTTCGTTATCGCCAGCACCCTGCGTGGCCATATGTGTATGCAACATATCAATCATTTCGGGGTTGCATTTACCGGGAGCGTGCACGTGCTTAATGGGAATATTGAGCACGATAAACTCGTAAATAAACCATGAAAGGTCGAGAACGGGATTGTTTTCTTCGACAACCACCTGCTCATCGTCTTCCGAATAGGCCTCTCCGAATTTTACAAGCAATCGATTTGCGGTATCAATGGGCTGCTTCATGTCGTCAAGACAGAGATCGCAAGGTATGTTTACCCAGCCTTTGGTATGAAAATTCAGCTCAAAAAAATCGGCATTCCGATGAGCAGAGAGCTCAACATCAAGCTTTCCGCTCTTTACTTCGGGTGCGTCAATTGCCTCGAAAAAACCATCATCAAGGCTGTATTTAAAGCGGTTTTCGCCTTCTTTTAGCATCTTGAGATGAAGTTGAAAGGTCTCCAAGTCACACATTTGGAGTGCAAAGTTACAAATATTTTTTCTGATAGCGATAATGAAAAGGAGAAAAAGTGAAAAGATGAAAAGGGGAAAAGATGCAGATGGTAAGTAGATATGGTAGGTAAGATTAGGATTAAGTAGGTGAAAGTAGTTTACGGGAGACGGACTAACACACAAACTTTCATCCTTATTCTTTCATCCTTATCCAAGAAATGCCCTTTCATCTTTTTACTTCTTCACTTTTTAAGTTGCTTTCAATTTGTTACTTTTTTAACATTCGAGAACATTTTCTGTTTTCTTTTTTCGTTACAAATCACTTTCTTCAAATAGCAAAAAACTTTCGTTTATTTAGTCAAAAAAACAGCTTTGAAAATGCAAAAGCATAGGTTTTGAGTGGCGAAAGCATAGTTTTTGGGTGGTAAAAGCATAGGTTTTGCAGCCTAAAACCATAGCTTTTGTAGCCCGAAAAACACGGTTTTAGGGCGTTTCGGAGGGGTAAAAAACGGGCAAAATTTATCTAGAAACAGATAATTCTCTGATTGTCAAGCATATACAGAAATGCAAAATACGCGTGTATTTGCAAGCAAACGGCAACTTGTTTGCTTCTATCGCAAGCATTTGAAGGTAGGGTGTATGTTTTTAACAATGGTGAAACTTACAATTTGTAAGTTTTTATTACGAGCCGACAACTTTCTTCAGCTCTATCCGAAAAGTTGTTCCTACGCCCGGTTCGGAACTTTTTACCCATATCTTTCCGTGGTGATAAGATTCTACAATGCGTTTGGCGAGCGACAGACCGAGCCCCCAACCACGACTTTTGGTGGTGAAACCGGGACGAAAAACATTGCGTATGTCTTTCGTGCGTATTCCCTTTCCGGTGTCTGAAACTTCAATAACCGCACGTTGAGGTGTATCTTCGAGCCGCAGAGTGATGGTGCCGGTTGTTCGCCTATGGCGTCGACGGCATTTTTACAGAGGTTTTCGATAACCCATTCGAAGAGCGACGCGTTGATGCGGACAATTACTTCGTGGTTGGGAAATGCGTGTTGTATGCTGATTTTACTTGATGTGCGCTTGTTCATATAATCGCCAACGTGGGTTAGAACCTCGTTTAAAGAAGCGGGAACAGGTTCGGGCAGAGAGCCGATTTTTGAGAAACGATCGGCCACCAACTGTAGTCGGCTGATGTCTTTTTCCATTTCCGGGATAAGCATATCATCGGGATACGTTTCTTTCAACACTTCGGTCCATGCCATCAGGCTCGATATGGGTGTGCCCAACTGATGGGCAGTTTCTTTCGAAAGACCCACCCACACCTTGTTTTGTTCGGCTTTCTTGGAGGTGAGCAATGCAAAAATAGCCACCACAACAAAGATAAGCACCACGCCCAACTGTACATAAGGATAGGTGGCGAGACGTTTGAGCATGAGCGAATCGTCGTAACACACATCGATGTAATCGTGCTTGGCGGTACCGTTGAGCAAGATTCGGATGGATCGCCCTTCATCTTTCAGTTGGCGACCCATCTGTGCAAGGGTAGTCATGCTGTCGGTAACGTTCTTTGATTTTAGGTCGATGTTGCGAAAAGTTTGCACTTTGCCGTCTGCATCGAGCACGATAACGGGGATGGTTTGATTGGTATTGATGACTTTGAGAACCAGATTAAGATCGGTGTTTTCGTCTGCATGATTGAGTGCACGCATGGCTTCGGCCCAGATTTCCATCTTATGGTGTTCTTCTGTTTCTAAGTCGCGGGTGAGCAAGCGTGATGCAACGAGCGATGCAACAGCAATCAATACTGCTGCCAACACTAAAAAAATCTTCACCTGTCGAATTCTGTCAGTCCATTGCATACTCAACAAACGCGAAACGATGGGGAATATTACATTTCGGGGGATGTGTGGAAAGGGCGTTGCAACCATTGTTGCACGCCGACTTTTAGTGTGCCCGATAATCTGTAATATCGCGCATACCGTTAATAAAGTCGCGAGCCGTCATACGTCGTTTGCCTGCCAACTGCAGTTCGAGAATTTCCAAAGGACGGTCGGCCGTGTGGATATATAGCCGATTATTGGCGACGAAGAAAGTACCCGCAGTTGCGTTGTGGGGTGACAATACGCCCTCCGTCTTGGCCGTTTTGAAGATTTTCAAAACTATACCCGACTGTTTATCTTCGGGCATATCACCTTTATATATAATAGTCCATGCGCCGGGATAGGGGCTCAGACCGCGAATAAAATCGTACACTTTTTTAGCGTTTTGCTGCCAATTGATTTCGCAAGTTTCCTTAAAAATCTTTGGGGCATGCTTTAGTTCTCCGCTTTGTGGTTGTGTAATAGCCTCTACTTCGCCATCGTTTTCCAAAACCAGATTGACCGTTTCGATGCAGATGTCGGCACCAAGACGCATCAGACCGTCGTAAACGAATGCCACATCAGCATCATCGGGGATATCAAAAGGCTTTTGTTGTATAATTTTTCCCGTATCGATATCGTGGTCGAGAAAGAACGTAGTAACGCCCGTCTGCGTTTCGCCGTTGATAACCGCCCAGTTGATAGGTGCTGCACCGCGATACTGAGGCAGCAGAGCAGCATGCACATTGAACGTACCAAAGCGCGGCATAGCCCACACTTGTTCGGGCAACATACGAAACGCCACCACTACTTGTAAGTCGGCATGATAAGATTTAAGTTCTTCCAAAAACGCTTCATCTTTCATCTTCACGGGTTGCAGTACCGGCAGATTTTTGCTTAACGCATATTCTTTTACAGCCGAAGCTTGTAGCACTGAGCCGTGCCGACCTACCGGTTTATCGGGCTGTGTTACCACGGCCACAACGTTATATCCGCCTTCAAAGAGTGCACGAAGCGACTCGACGGCAAATTCGGGTGTTCCCATGAACACAATTCGCAAGTCTTCTTTTTTCATAGATACATAACGCAAAACAGGTGAAGTTATTGTGTTAAATTATTTATGTACCTTTGCATAGGATAAGCTACACTGTACAATTTGAAAATAAAAGATGCTAATGAAAGAGAAACTGGTATTTACGGATGAAGAAAAAGGGCAGGCCGAAGAGATACTGAAGAGGCTGAAGAAGACGTTGTCTGCCGGTTTGCTGCCCGACGATGGCGAGAAATTGCAGCGTCATATCGGCGAGGCAATGGAACGGGGAGAATTGCAACGAGATGTGTTTGGACTGAATCCGGTACTACATGCGCTCGAAACGGCAGAGATTGCCGTAGAGGAAATCGGTTTGAAACGCGATGCCGTTGTAGCCATTATCCTCTATGCCGGCATCGTGGGGGGCAGTTATTCGGCCGAAGAAATAGAGCGCGAATTTGGTAAAAGTGTGGCACAGATTATTCACGGATTGGTTCGTATTCAGGAGCTTTACAAGCGCAATCCGGTTATTGAAAGCGAGAATTTTCGCAATTTGCTCATCTCCTTTGCCGAAGACATGCGCGTTATTCTGATTATGATTGCCGATCGCGTGAATCTAATGCGGCAAGTGCGCGACACGGATAACGAGGAGGCGCGGCAGGAAGTGGCACAAGAGGCGAGTTATCTTTATGCCCCATTAGCGCACAAATTAGGCCTGTATAAACTGAAAGGCGAATTGGAAGACCTTAGTTTGAAGTATCTGGAGCACGATGCTTACTACATGATAAAAGATAAACTGAACGCCACAAAACAGGCACGAGATAGTTACATCGAGCGGTTTATCGAGCCTATTCAGCGACAATTGCAGGGAGCCGGGCTTCGGTTTCATATGAAAGGACGCACGAAAAGTATTCACTCTATCTGGCAAAAGATGAAGAAACAAAAGTGTGGTTTTGAAGGTATTTACGACCTTTTTGCCATCCGTATCATCATCGATTCGCCTATAGAGCGCGAAAAAATGCAGTGCTGGCAGGCCTATTCTATCGTTACGGATATGTATATGCCCAATCCTAAACGACTGCGCGATTGGCTTAGTGTGCCCAAAAGTAATGGATACGAGAGTCTGCACATCACTGTTTTGGGACCCGAGAACAAGTGGGTTGAGGTGCAAATTCGTACCGAACGGATGGACGAGATTGCTGAAAAGGGCTTGGCAGCGCACTGGCGTTACAAAGGAATTAAGGGCGAAAGTGGAGTAGACGAGTGGCTGTCGAACATTCGGGCTGCACTTGAAAGCAACGACGACTTGCAACTGATGGACCAGTTTAAACTCGGGTTATACGAAGACGAAGTGTTTGTTTTCACGCCCAAAGGCGAACTGCTGAAGTTTCCCAAAGGTGCTACCATTCTCGACTTTGCCTATCGCATCCACTCAGGGGTGGGTAATAAATGTGTGGGCGGTAAAATCAATGGCAAGAATGTATCGTTTCGTGCCGAACTGAAATCGGGCGACGAGGTGGAAATCGTTACTCAAAACAATCAGATGCCCAAGCCCGAATGGGTGAACATTGCCAAAACTCCACGTGCAAAAGCCAAGATAAAACTGGCCTTGAAAGATACGTTGGTGAAAGATGGTGCCTATGCCAAAGAACTATTGGAGCGACGCATGAAGAATCGCAAAATAGATTTTGACGAGGCAACGATGATGCACCTGATAAAAAGGATGGGCTTTAAGCTTGTAACCGACTTTTATAAGCAGATTGCCGACGAGAAGTTGGATGTGAACGAGGTGATAGAAAAGTATGTCGAGGTGCGCGATTACGACCAGAACCTCAATGCTGCGACCCCTGTACGCAGTGCAACAGAGTTTAACTACGAGAATCCTGACGAGGAGATTGCCCGCTCTAACGAAGATGTGTTGGTAATCGACCGCAACCTCAAGGGCGTAGACTATTCGTTGGCCAAATGTTGTCAGCCTATCTATGGCGACCCCGTTTTCGGCTTCGTTACAGTGAGCGGCGGTATCAAAATCCATCGTGCCAACTGTCCTAATGCGCCCGAACTGCGTAAACGGTTCGGCTATCGTATCGTTAAGGCACGATGGAGTGGAAAGAGTGCGGGCCAATACAGCATCACCATCAAGGTAATTGGCAACGACGATTTGGGCATTGTCAACAACATTACAAGCATCATTTCAAAGGAAGAGAAAATCGTGATGCGTTCCATTAATATCGATTCGCACGACGGATTGTTTGACGGAAACATCGTTGTTCAGTTGGAAGATGTGGGCAAACTCGAGTCGTTGATGAAAAAAATACGCGCCGTAAAAGGTGTGAAGCAGGTTACAAGAATTTAATTCATAATTCACAATTCATAATCAGCAATTGATCATAAGGAAAGGAAAAAGTAGAAAGATAAACTTATCTTTCATCTCCAATATCTAATCTCTACAACAATGTTATCACAAAAAGATTTTCAACAAATAGCCGAACGGGGAATCTCGGAGGCTGATGTGAACCGACAATTAGAACAGTTTCGCACCGGATTTCCGTTTCTTCGGATAGAAGCGGCTGCGTCTGTCCGGCGCGGAATCATGGCAGTTACAAAGAAAGAGCAGGCAGAGTATGTGCAGGCCTGGCAGAAATATAAGGACGAAGGGCACAAAATAGTTAAGTTTGTGCCGGCGTCGGGTGCTGCCAGCAGAATGTTTAAAGACCTGTTCGCGTTCTTGGAGGCCGATTACGACACGCCGACAACGGCGTTTGAGAAAGAATTTTTTAGTAATCTGCGACAGTTTGCGTTTCGTAAAGCGCTGTGCAGTGCGTGCAAAGCCGACATTTCTACCAATGTGTGCGGACTGCTTGAGGCGGGTCGTTATAAGGAAGTGGTGGCGCATCTGCTCGAAAAGTGCGGACTGAACTACGGCGCTATGCCGAAAGGTTTGCTGTTGTTTCACAACTACGACGACGGTCCGCGCACACCGCTCGAAGAACATTTGGTTGAGGCGGCGCTGTATGCAGCGTCGAATCGGGAGGCAAATGTACACTTCACCGTGTCGCACAACCACATGCAGATGTTTAAAGACAAAGTGCAGGAGGTGGCCGACAAGTATGCCCGCAAATACGATATACGGCTCAATGTATCGTTCTCAGAGCAACAACCCAACACCGATACCATCGCTGTGAATCCCGATAATACACCGTTTCGCAATGAAGACGGGTCGCTGTTATTCCGTCCCGGTGGGCACGGAGCACTTATTCGCAACCTCAACGACATACAAGGCGAGGTGGTATTTATTAAAAACATCGATAACGTGGTGCCCGACCGGCTGAAAGAAGAAACTGTAGCTTATAAGCAGTTGTTGGCGGGCATATTGGTAACGTTGCAACGGCGGGCGTTCGATTATCTGCAATTGCTCGACACAGAGACATTTTCGGATGCTGATTTGGAGCAAGTTCGTCAGTTTGTTGAAGATGATTTGTGTTGCACGAAAGCAGATTTTGATACGCTGAGCCGTACTGAGCGCACGGCATATCTACGTAAAAAACTGAACCGCCCGATGCGCGTTTGTGGTGTTGTGAAGAATGTAGGCGAACCGGGAGGCGGTCCGTTCCTGACCTATAACCCCGACGGAACGGTGAGCTTGCAGATACTCGAAAGCAGTCAGATAGACAGCAGCAACGCCGATTACCTGCGAATGTTTCGCGAGGGAACGCACTTTAACCCCGTAGATCTCGTTTGTGGCCTTTGCGATTACAAAGGTAGCGCATTTCATCTACCC
Organism: Hoylesella saccharolytica JCM 17484; assembly: GCF_000614205.1. Classification (GTDB taxonomy): domain Bacteria; phylum Bacteroidota; class Bacteroidia; order Bacteroidales; family Bacteroidaceae; genus Prevotella; species Prevotella saccharolytica. The sequence goes on along the minus strand of NZ_BAKN01000007.1, from coordinate 477 downwards.
GATTTTGTGGATGCTTCGACCGGTTTTATCAGTTCAAAAAGTAAAAACGGGCATACCTTAAAGGCGCTCGAATTGCCCGGCTTATGGAATGGGGCAATGAGCGATTGGAACACCGTGTTTGTAGAAGTGCCCCTGTCTACCTTCAATCCCGTGAAGACGGTGAACGATTTGCTGCGCGAGGAACATCGTTAAACACAACAAAGCGTATGGATTTCAGCGTGTCGGGATGCTTCATCAGAGTCTCTGAAACCATTTCGGGAGTTCTCCGATACCTCGTCAGAATCTCTGAAACCATTTCGGGAGTTTCCGACGCCTCGTCAGAGTCTATGAAACCATTTCGAGAGTCTCCGGACATCCCGTCAGAATCTCTGAAACCATTTCGGGAGTCTCCGACGCCTCGTCAGAATCTCTGAAACCATTTCAGGAGTCTCCGACGCCTCGTCAGAATCTCTGAAACCATTTCGGGAGTCTCCGACA
>NZ_BAKN01000008.1 GCF_000614205.1 Hoylesella saccharolytica JCM 17484 | reverse complement strand
TTCTTTTCGCGGTACAGATGCCGCCGATTCACATCGGCTGTTTTTGTATCCTCATGTATCGAAAATCAATACAGCTGCACCGCGTCGGGTGTGCGGAAACGCCCCCGGAGGTCTCGCGAAAGGAGCCTTGACAGCGCGTAGTGCAGCTTCTTTATGTCAAAATCCTTTCAAAATGGCAACAATTACAATCCCTCGCACCCATCGGTGCGCCCTCGCCGTCAAAGCATGGCTGGGCAAAAAAAACGAATGGTTCTCCGCCGTTTGCGGGGACGATTTTACCAACAAGCATGTGCTCCTCGCACAACTCTACTGCATCGCCCTGATTGCAGCATGTAGTGTGGCCCAATGGCTGGAAGGAGGCGCCCTATGAACCGTCCCGTAAATCAATCGCTCAGCTACGTCTCGCAGCACACCATCGCTGCGCTCAACAGTATGGTCGCCGATGGCAAGTTCCTCGTGCACCTCGAAATGCTCGAGCAGCTCGAAAACACGATCATGACCGATGACACCGGATGCTTCGCCGACGACACCGGCGAGCCGCGCCCCGGCGTCTTTCAAACCCTCCGCACCTTGCGCATGCTCAAAGAAGACATCCGTACCCTCAATGCCCTCTGCCCCGACAACGGCGAGAGCATAAACGAAACCGATAAACTGTAACCACAATGGAAAATAGAAAACAACCCCGTCCCGAGCAGCCCGTCACCGACATCAGCATCTACGTGGCGGCTCTCGAAAAAACGTATAAGCCCGCGCAGACACCCGCCGACGCCACCCACTTCTTCTCTACCGACGAAGTTGTGCAAGCCATCACCGAGCTTGACCCCTCGGCAAAGGTAAAACCTTCCGATGTGTTTGTCGCCCTCCGTGCAGCCGGCTTCGACTTCTGCAGTCGCCCCTGCTCTTTTGGCGTCTCATTCAAATGGATGTTCAAAGAACGATAAGATATTTGACATTTCTGAAATTTTTTAAGGCCGCTGCGTCGAGAGACGCGGCGGCCTTTTTTGTAGGATTGTAGGATAGTAGGAGCGGAAAATAACAATCCCGCTCCTATATTTTATAAAATTCCGTGGTAGTTTAAAATTAATTTATTGGCTTCCTTGATATCCTTAGGCGTATAGATATCCGTAATAAGAATAGAAGAGTGGCGTGCCTGATCGCGAACGGTAAGAATGTCGGTATTAGCACGCAGCATGTTAGTAATGCCGGTGTCTTTGAGCGAATAAAATTTATACCTTTCCGATAGTTGCAGGGCTTTGCAGACATACCGAAGCCAGTAATCTCGAAAAGCTTTCTCGCTCTTTCGGTCTTTGCCCGGTGCAAAACCGTCGCTAAAAAGATAGTAGCTGCCGGGCGCATCGAAGATATGCAGCTCAATCATCAGCTTAAGTACGTGATCGGGAAGCGTAAGAATGGCGTCATGATGGTTCTTGGTATTGTCTCCGTGCAGATGTAAAGTCTTTTTTGATATAGAAAAATCACCCACCTTCAGATAGCTCATTTCCTTGGGGCGCACAAAAAGATAGTGTAGAATATAACATGCCAACAGGAAGTGCTTGTTGTTTTTTTCGAGCCACGCTTTCAGTTCTTGCAGTACCTTATCCGGAATCACATCCCGGTTCTTTCCTTTACTCCTGCGCTGTACTAATGAAAATCCCTCTGTCGGGTTTACCGAGATATAGCCCCGCTCAAAAAGATACTTGCAAAACGTCTTCATCCATGCCAGGTAGTTGTTTCGGGTTTGCAGCGTGTTATTGCGGTCCACAAAGATATAATCTAAGAACTGTCCCACAACTTTGCTGTCAAACTGATATGTATAGAAAAGGTTAACTTTTTCTTTTCCTTTCCACTCCTGTAATACCTTTAGTCGACTCAGATACGACACAACCGATTCTTCTCTCATGTCATGTTCTTTCATCAGCTTCATGAGATATTCTCGATATTTATCGCATGCAGTGTCGAATGAGGTATACTCCAGTGGTTGGGTTTGTTCGATCCACGGATTCCAACCTTCCAGCAGCTTTTCGGTCAGTCGTTTAATCAGAGCTTCGCCATAGATTTTTTGCGCTCGTTTCCCTTTGACATGTCCGAGCATAATCTTCTTTGCGCATAGTTTCCCCTTTTCCGGATTGAAAGCAGAGAACGATACATAACACTCCGAGGCTTGATGAAAGCTCGGAATTTTCCAACCTACAATCTCTTCAATTGCAGTTTGTTTTTTCGTAGAAAGCAAATTTTTTTTGGACATTTTGAAATTTTCTTCGAAACGCCCTACGTTAATTATCAAATAAAACAGAGATTTTTTCTCACCGACTTTTCGCCGAGTAAATTACCTCCGACCACGCATAAAAGGTTGATAACCAACCTTTTATTTGTGATTTTGTCGGGATTACTGGACTCGAACCAGCGACCTCGCGCCCCCCAGACGTGTGCGCTACCAACTGCGCTAAATCCCGATTTGTGCTTTAAAGCGAGTGCAAAGATAAGCAGTTTGCACGTAAAAAACAAATTTTGTCAATGTTTTTTCGGCTTTTAATAACTACCTTTCGATATAATATGTACTTTTGCAAAAGTAACAGTCGTTTATTTATCCGTTTGCAGAACAATGGTAACTGTCTGCGATATTTATAAAACCATCCGATTATGACTAAGAAAACAGGCTCTTTTAGCATACTTGCCACCTTGTTTGCGTTTATCATCAGCGCGTGCGGAGGCGATGATGAAGCCGCCCGAGCAGGTTATAACATTGACCAAGACGAAGACAATACAACTGTTACCATTGACGAAAATTATGTCTATAAACTGCCTGTGATATTTCATGTTTTATATTCTGATAGAAACGATAAAACCCAATATGTAGATGCCACCCGATTAAAAGACATTTTAAATAATGTCAACGAGATTTATCAAGGTGGCATTTATGGCCAAAGCGAGAACGTAAAGGTACGGTTTGTGTTGCTTCTGTTGACGAAAACGGACGGCAACTAGAAACGCCCGGCGTAGAATATGTACGGTGGACAGATACTTATCCTATCAATCCTTACACGCTGATGGGCGATAATACACGCAAATATATTCGGTATATTTGGGATCCCAACGAGTATATCAACGTGCTAGTGTATCACTTTAAAAGTGAAAATATAAATGGGACAACACTCGGAGTGAGTCACATGCCTTATTCTATAGAGGGTAAGAACAAACTTGAAGGGTTGTCAATCATAAACTATCCACACCTTAGCAAAGGTAATTTATCCTATGCCTATTGTACATCGCTTAATAGCCAATACATCAATCAGGAGTCGTCGCGTTACACCGTAGATAAGCATAAGTCACGTTACACCTTATCACTTTGGGATATCAACGTTACCCTTGCCCATGAATTAGGCCATTATCTGGGTGCTTTTCACACCTTTACCGAACGAGATAATGAGGTGGTCGACTCTTGCGGAGATACCGATTATTGCAAAGACACCCCTTCCTATAATAAAGTAGAATACGATAATTACCTCAACCAATACCTTCTTCAGTTATCATCCGGACAGCCTGTAAATCCCCATCTGCTGTTGGCTCGCAGTAGTTGTGATGGTCAAAACTTTCAATCGTATAACATCATGGACTATGCTGTGAGTTTGGGCTTTCAAATTTCGGCCGATCAGAAGTACCGAATGCGACATGTACTTTATTATAGTCCGCTAATGCCGGGACCCAAAAAGAATGGTGCCAATCGCAATACGCGCGTTCAGGAAGGCAGAAATGTGCAAGAAGATCAGCCACTTCAGCTGCCCATTACCACGGTACGTTAACCCACTGACGGGCTATTTTATCCTCCCGGTAGCTGTTTTCGAAATCTTGAAATAGCTATTATTGGCTTTCAAGCATTCTTGTTTTACTACACAAAAGGGGTAGCTTTGCATGATAAGTGGTTCTATTATTGCGTCGTATTTTTTAGTTATAGGCATTGTTCTTTTATCATTTTTTTATACTTTTGCGTTGATAAAACATTTTTTATTTAAACTTAATTCAACAAAATATGAAACAGAGACCTTTTGTAAAGGTGGTATTAATGGCCGCCGTGTTAATGTTGTTGCTGCCTACCGTAGCTTTTTCGCGTGCAAAAATACCTGTAGGCGAGCGTGATGTAATCAACGTAGTGTATAAAACTCCTGCACAAGACAGCATTGAAATCGATGGAAAACATTTAGATATCGGATGTTACCACCGTGAGTATAACATCGGATATATTCTCCCTTTGTACGTAATAAAAGAGCCTGTTTTGGTTTATTACGACAAAACATCAAAAGTTTACTACGAACCTAGGACACCTGAAGAAAAAGCAATTTTGCAATCTTATATTAAGAAAAAGAAGCTGAATGAGCCGATTTGCTAAATCTTGGCTTCTATACACGTTATGGAGGTAAGTTAGTAGGGCTTGTTTTACTCGCTATTATCCTTTTTGGGGCATGGGGAGAAATCAAGAAAGTTTTTTCCAGACTCAAAGAACAATAAACCATGCAAAGTTCCTCTATATTGTTAATTGTTGCCCTGGTTATTCTCATGGTGGTGGTATTGGGGTTAAATTTCTACTTCATGAGTAAAAAAGGGCCTACTATCGAAGAGATCGAAAAGGCTGCAGAAGCTTTCAGTGAAGCAGATATGATGAGGTTATATAATAAAAAAAATGCGGAGTATAAGAAAATATTGGCCGATAGAAAAATACTTGCACTGGGCTACGAACGACATCTTATAACCGATGAAGAGCGGCGTAAGGATGAAAGAAAAGACCTCTTAAAAACTGCGCTTACATTAGGTTACGTAAAGTTTGATACCGTTGAAGTGGCCACCCCGTTGGTTTTAGCAGACGACGGTTTGCACCTCTTTATATTAGATGCCTACCAACAACTGGAAGAACATCTGCTTTTCGATAACGAAAAACTTTCGCTTGCAAAGTTAGAGAAGTATACCGGAAGCGTAAAAAAGGATGTACATACACCTGAAGAACGCCTTTACACGCTTTCGATACCTACAGATAGCGGCATGTTTCGTATTAATTTAAGCACTGCCTCTTACCCTACTGCAGAAAAATTAAGCAGTACCCTTCCCAAAGACCGCATTGCCTTTTATGCTGCAGGGTATTATTTCTTAAAGATGTTAGGCACGCAGTATCCTAATTTAGCTCTATAGCCAACACCTGAAAAGAATCCTTTTTAGCAAAAATCTATTCCCCGTTGTTTCACCGAAATAGCGGGGTTTTATGTTATGCCAGATAAGTATAACGCCGAAAAGACTAACAAAAAGGCTTACACCAATTAAGTACACTCTATCCCCATCCTTTTATTACGACCTTTGTTTCCTTGAGAATATCTGATAAGTCATAGACACTTATTATTTATCAACAGAGAGCATACCAATTTATCAATGTACAAATGCACGATAAAATTAAGCTAATTATTTTTTTCTCTCTTTGGAGAGGAATTGAAGTTGAAACTTTCAAATTGTAACATTTTTAACCTTTTATTACACTTTAAGATTTCTCTTTTCTTGACAATTAACATTTCCAATCTAGAGAAAATTTTTTGTTTATTGAGGCAAAGAATGGCTCTGAGAATTCAAAGTCATGGGTCTTGAGTGGTAAAAGAATAGCTTTTACATCCTAAAAGGATAGCTTTTACATCCTAAAAGGATAGCTTTTGCATGCTAAAATATTATCTTTTGTAAACTAAAACCTATGCTATTGTACCCTGAAAAACGTACTTTTAGAGGTAAGAATAATGGTTGAGAAATGCCGAAATAAAGTATGAGATGTATAAGGTGTTGATATTCAATGATGTTTGTAGATCGCAAAATTTCACGATTTTATGAGCAAATATCTCATCAAAAGATTTTATAGCCGGTATTTTGAGGTTGTACTTATATTTTAACAATTGTAAAAGTGATAATTTAAAACATTTCTATATTAAAAACCAACAATTTATAAATTCTGTAAGTTGGTATTTAATGGCTTGTGAAAGTGCTTGAGTATTTGCCCTGTTAACGAACACTTACGGACATAAACGTAGTTGACAGTGGGTACAAAGGGTTGAATGATACCATTTAAATTTACTATTGTTTTGCTGCTATACAGCTTAGAAATCCCATTGTTCAAATGTTGTATTAAAAGGTCGGTATGTTATAGGCTGTTGTTACATCTCTTTCTATTTTTGCAGCACGCAGATGCGAACAATCTTAGTAACGAAGACCAACGCTAACCCTTCGTATGCCGTACTGAAAATACGTGTAACCTAAATGACGAACAATAATATGAGTAAATTTAAAATGACATTCTTTATTCCGTGTGTACTATTTACAGTAGTGCTCGCTGCATTTGTTGTGACAGGATGTAACGGTACAACCACGATAGAGGATTATGTAGAAACGGGTGGAGCAGCTGCTTATGATCCGGCTCAACCCGTAAAAATTTCGAATTTTACGCCCACACAAGGTGGTGTGGGACAGCAGTTAGTTATCAACGGAAGCAACTTTGGTAATGATACCGCAAAAGTAAATGTAACCATTGGCGGACAGAAAGCCGTACTGGTAAACGTAAAAGGTAACAGTCTGTATTGCTTTGTTCCGGCCGGTGCTTTTACAGGCGAGGTGACTGTAACAGTGGGCGATGACGCCGTAGGAAAGCAGACTGCAGAGGCTGCAGACAAGTTTAACTATCAGCGTAAGATGGTGGCCGGTACGCTATGTGGTTACAAGAACGCTCGCGACGACCAAGGTTGGGTTGATGGCCCGTTTGCTACTTGTTGCGGTTTTCGCAATTACGGCTTTATGCATTTTTCGCCTTACGATCCTAATCAACTGTTTGTGGTCTATGACCAAGAACCTTATTGGGGTGTTGTAGCACACGGTATACAGCTTATCGACTTAAAAAAAGAAGAGGTACAAACTATTCTTCCCCTTAGCATGTTTAACAATGAACGTCTACGTTCGATAGATTTTGCCATCGATCCGTTTAAATACGATGCTGACGGAAAAATCATCGGTCGAAGCGATGCCACGTGGCATTCCACCGCTCCGTTGAATGAACGACAGTGGTGCGACCATCTGATTATTGCCGCTGACAATTACGACTCGCACAATAGGGCCCACTCTGTGTATATCGTTGATCGTGATGCACAGGGAAAATTCAGTAGTAGTTCGCCGCACAGGCTGCTTGCCTGCTATCAGCAATGTAACGGTGCGGTGCTTCATCCCGTAAACGGCGAACTTTATTTTAACAGTTATGCCGACGGCTCCGTGCTCAAAATGGATATGGATTTGTATTGGGAAACAGTGGAAGCAGAGGTACATGGGATCCCTATGTTGAGGATAATCTTTATAATTCGGCTACCGGTTCGGCGTCGGGGACGGGTGCTTTTGAGAAGCTTTTTAAGGTTCAAGATAATCGATGGAATTTCCAGATTTACATTCATCCGTCCGGTAAGTACGCATACATTGTTGTTATCAACCGCAATTATATTCTTCGTACCGATTATGATGAGGTCAATAAACGTTTCTCCTCTCCTTATCTGGTTGCCGGAAAAATTGATAGTGGCGACTTTATAGACGGTGTAGGTAAGAGTGCAAGGATGAATTTCCCTTGTCAGGGCACTTTTGTACAGAACGACGAATATGTAAAAGAAGGGCGGGAAGATGTTTACGACTTCTATTTTTGCGATTGTTACAACCATTCAATCAGGTCGCTGAGTCCCTTTGGCATAGTAAGTACTTACGCAGGAGGCAGTAAAGAAACCCACTCGGACAATAAACGGGAGGGTGCTGAAGATGGTGAGTTGCGTCGTGTGGCACGTTTTTACGAGCCCACAGGTTTAGCCAGCAACTTCCGTACGGACCCTTCTACGGGCGAAAAAACACCCGCATTCTATATCCTTGACAGCAGAAACTGTAAGATAAGAACGATTGCGATGGAGAAAAAGAATCCCTAACGCAGCATAATCCATTAAATTAAAACATACTAATATCAATGAATATGAAAAAGTATTTAATGATGCTGTTCGTCTTCTTGTGTGTATCTGCAGGCGCTTGGCGCAAGATCAGCTGGAGATAACAGGTACGGTAACTGATGCACAAGGCGAACCGATTGTTGGTGCCACCATCACTGTGAAAGATGTTTCAGGTCTTGGCGTCATTACCAACATAGACGGACATTATAAAATAAAGGTAGAACGATATAAGAAACTTGTTTTTTCGTACATCGGTTTTAAGCCTGTAGAAGTGCTTGTAAGGGGCGATAAAACGGTTATCGATGTGAAGTTGAACGAAGAAAAAGTGAACGCGGTAGATGAAGTGGTTGTAACGGCAATGGGTACAAGGAAAAAGCTCACTGTGACAGGGGCGGTTACCAATGTCGATGTCAATAGCTTAAAACACTATTCTACCTCTAACCTGACCAATGTTCTTGCAGGAAATGTACCCGGTATTATGGCTTTTCAGTCGTCGGGACAGCCCGGTAAAAATACATCAGAGTTTTGGATACGCGGTATTTCCACGTTTGGTGCGGGCAAGTCGGCTTATATTCTTGTCGACGGGTTTGAACGAAAGAATATCGACGACTTGAATATAGAAGACATTGAATCGTTTTCGGTGCTCAAAGATGCATCAGCTACTGCCATTTACGGTTCAAAAGGTGCCAACGGCGTTATTCTTATCACCACCAAACGAGGAAAGGAGGGTCGTATCAACATCAGCGGAAAGGTAGAAACTTCTTATAACACGCGTACCATAACACCTCAGTTTGTAGACGGAGAAACTTATGCCAATTTGCTCAATGAGGCACGCATTACTCGCAATCTGGGTGTGCTTTACCGTCCGGAAGAGCTGGAACTCATTAGAACAGGACTTGATCCGGACCTCTATCCCAATGTAGATTGGAAGAAACTATTGTTGAAAGATGGTGCTATGAGCTATCGGGCTAACGTTAATCTCAGTGGCGGTGGTACTACATCGCGCTATTATGCGTCGATGTCTTACACGGAAGATCAAGGTATGTATAAAACCGATGAAACGTTAAGAAACAAGTATAACACAAACGCGAATTATCGCCGATGGAATTATCGCTTAAATGTAGATATTGATATAACTAAAACAACGGTACTGAAACTGGGTGTTTCGGGTGATCTTTCCAAGCGCAACAGCCCGGGTTTGGGTGATAGCAGGGTGTGGGAACAGCTCTTCGGATATAATCCTTTGTACACACCTGTGAGATATTCTAATGGTTATATGCCCGGTCGTGGATTGAAAGATGAGAAAGGAAACTTACTTTTTGCTTATATGAATCCATGGGTTTCGGCTACGCAGACGGGTTATAACGAGAATTGGAACAACAATATTCAGTCGAATGTAACATTAGAACAGAAGTTGGATTTTATTACCAAGGGCCTCCATTTTACAGCCCGTTTCGGGTATGATACCTACAATTCTAACGCCATCTCTCATATCAAATACCCTGCATTGTATGCGGCTACCAAACGAAACACAGTAACCGGACAGCTCGAATTTGAGAAAACGCTTGATGCTGTCGATATGTATCAAACGTCGGGAAGTGATGGATCGCGTCGCGAATTTCTTGATTTGCTGTTGCATTGGGATCGTACTTTCCTCAAGGCACATTCGTTTGGCGCCAACGTTAAGTTTACACAAGATGCCAACATCGCAACGCAAAACTTGGGAAAAGACATTAAAAACTCTGTTGCTAGACGTAACATGGGGCTTGCCAGCCAGTTTACTTATAACTATAAAAACCGCTATTTTATTGATTATAATTTTGGTTATAATGGCTCGGAAAACTTTGCCGACGGTCATCGTTGGGGTTTTTTCCCGGCATGGTCGGTAGCTTGGAACATCGGTGAAGAACCCTTTGTGCAGAAAAAAGCCCCATGGATTAATATGTTTAAGCTGCGTTATTCGCGCGGTAAGGTGGGTAACGACGATATGGGAACGCGTTTCCCGTATCTTTACAGCTTATCAGATGAGGCTTCAAAAGATAGAACTTACAGTTGGGGAATAGCAAATACCAATTCGTATAAAGGTATCTATTACTACCAAGTAGCTTCTAATCGGGTAACATGGGAGGTAGCTCATAAGCACGATGCAGGTATCGATTTAGTATTGTTTGATAATAAGTTATCGCTCACAGCCGACTATTTCTACGAAAAACGTGCGGGTATTTATATGGTGCGGAAATATATGCCGCAGATTGCCGGATTAGGTCATTGGAATCTTCCGAGGGCTAATATCGGTGAGGTTAAGTCGCAAGGTGTTGACGGTAACTTTAAATACGAGCAACGTTTCGGTGAAGTAGGGGTGACCGTACGTGGTAATATGACTTATAGCAAGAACGAAATTCTTGAGTATGATGAAGAAAACAACATCTACGGTTACAAGAATATGCGAGGTTATCGAGTGGATCAAGTACGCGGTTTAGTGGCATTAGGCTTGTTCAAAGATTATGATGATATTCGTAATAGTCCGCAACAGCAGTTTGGTACGGTGCAACCCGGCGACATTAAGTATAAAGATGTGAATGGCGACGGCGTAGTAAATGCCAATGACGAAGTGGCGATCGGGGCAACGAGCAAGCCTAACTTGATTTACGGATTGGGTATTTCAGTACAGTGGAAAGCTTTTGATTTTAATCTGCATTTTCAAGGAGCAGGTAAGTCTACCTTTCTTATCAATGGTAAAAGTGTATACGCTTTCAGCCAAGAACAATGGGGAAATATCTTTACAGGTATGTTGGATAATCGCTGGATATCATCAGATTTGTCGGGAACAACGGCAACTGAAAATCCCAATGCTACTTATCCCCGCCTGAGTTATGGCGCCAACGAAAACAATTATCGAGCTTCTTCGTATTGGTTGCGTGATGGACGCTATCTGCGTTTAAAAAATTTGGACTTCGGTTATACCTTGCCCAAATCGTTGAGCGTGAAGTTACATCTTACCCATGTGCGTTTCTATGTGTCTGGAACCAATCTTTTTTTCCTCTCGAAGAAGTTTGATGCGTGGGATCCTGAGTCGCTACAGTCTAACGGTGAACAATATCCCATCACGAAAGCCATTACTGTAGGTGTACAAGTTAGTCTTTAAACAAATAATGATTATGAAAACAAAACTTTCTATATTTCTGATGTCGGTGGTTTGTTCGGGGGTATTTCTCCATTCGTGTACAGACTCGTTAGACTCAGACAGATACTTTGATGACCGCAAAACACTCGAATCGGTGTTTTCGGATAAAACCCAATCGGAACAATGGTTGGCTTATGCTTACTCGTTTTTAAAGAAGTGTAATGTAGAGGTAGGTACCAAGGGGGGGACCGGGAAGTATAATAGTAATATGTGGAACCCCTTCTGTTTTGATGATGCCATGTATTACGGAGACCGTGATAAGTTTTACGGGAGCAAGATAGAGGATGACGGTCCGACCGATTATAACTCATTTCGTGAGGGTACCTACAACGAAAGTATCGGGCAACAGTCGTGGGAAGATTGTTATAAAGGTATTTTTCAGGCTTCAGTGTTTATTCACAATATCTACCGAAACAAGGAGATGACACAGACTGAAATTGAAGATTACAGGGGGCAGGCTCGTTTTGTGCGGGCTTATTATTACTGGTTGCTATTGCGTAAATACGGTCCGATACCCATTGTTCCGGATGAAGGCATCGACTATATGCAGCCTTATGACCAGATAGCCACACCGCGCAGTACGTATGAAGAGGTAGCCAACTTTATTGCATCGGAGATGGTGAAGGCAGCACAAGAAATTAAATATACCAAGCGTGATGAAGGAAATATCTCACGTCCGACCAAAGGAGCCTGTCTGGCTACACGTGCTATTGTGTATATGTATGCAGCCAGTCCGTTGGCCAATGGGCAGCTTTCAAATGGTCAACATCCCGCAGGTGTAACTAATGATGTGGCCAAGCAAATGCTAAACTATGACAAAACACCGTTGCTTTCATTGCAATACGACGAGTCGAAATGGGCACGCGCAGCTGCGGCTTGCAAAGATGTGATGAACTTAGGCGTGTATGATTTGTATCATGCAGCGTTTCTGAATGCACCCTCAGATGATGCACCTGCCACCATTGTGCCGCCCGACGATGGTAACTTCTCTAATAAAAACTGGCCCGACGGATGGAAAGATATAGACCCTTATCTTTCGTATCGCAACCTGTTTAACGGTGTTGTAAATGCTGTTAACAATCCTGAGCTGATCTTTTCTCGTGTGAGTAATATTGACAGAGAAGATAGTGAATACGGCATCGGTTCGTTAGTGGTACACGAAATGCCCAGCAGTATGGGTGGTTGGAATACGCACGGACTAACGCAAAAGATGGTCGATACATATTATATGAAAGATGGAACGGATGTGCCCGGTAAAGATAGTGAAATGAATGGAGGCGATGGGTCGGAACGCGTTCATGGTTGGACAAGACTGCAAGATATAACACAGAAGAAATATCCGGAGCTCTCGGTCAATGCAACCAAAGGTGGGGTAAATGTTTCTTTGCAGTATGTCGGTCGTGAACCACGTTTCTATGCGTCGGTAGCTTTCAATGGTTCGGTATGGGAACGCTTGGATGATCCTGTGGCAGGAAACAGAAACAAACAGATATTCTATTATCGCGGTGATGGCGACGGCTACCTTAATACTTTCTCTTATCTACGTACCGGCATTGGGTGCAAAAAGTGGTATAACCCCTACGAATATATCGCATCTAGCGAAAACCGTTATACACGCCTGCGCGAAAAAGCCGAAACGGCCATTCGTTATGCAGATATTCTGTTGCTGTATGCCGAAGCACTTAATGAACTCGACGGTTCTTATCAAGTGGCTTCTTGGGATGGTGCCACCACTTATACTATCAGTCGCGACCTCGATGAGATGAGAAAAGGGCTGCAACCTGTGCGCATACGTGCCGGACTGCCCGACTTTACTCCTACCGAGTATGCCGATAAGAATATCTTGCGTACCAAAATCAAGCGCGAAAGAATGATAGAGTTTCTCGGAGAAGGCAAACGTTACTTCGATCTCCGTCGGTGGATGGATGCCCCGATTGAAGAAGCGAAGAAGGTTTACGGCCTGAATGTGTTGCAGACAAGGGCCAACCGGGACGAGTTTCAACGCATTGTGCCAACCTATAACCTCTCGGCCACCTTCTCAGACAGAATGTATTTTTGGCCCATCTCGCATTCGGAGTTGAAACGCAATAGAAAACTTACCCAAAATCCGGGATGGACTTACAATGACTAACCCATACAAAAGCAAACGATATGAAAAGAATTGCAATATTCGTAGCCTTGCTGTCGACACTTCTTATGCTGTCTACATCGTGTAACGACGAATGGACAAAAGAACAGTTTACGCAGTACATCAGTTTCAAGGCACCGCTTAACAACAATGGCGTAACCAACCTATACGTGCCTTATAGCAGACACAATGACGATGGAACCCTGACTTTTGGCGAATCCGGAAAGTCTAACTATCTGCTGCCCGTTATCGTGAGCGGATCGGTGCAAAATGCTAATGACATAACCGTGCATGTTGCCCACGATGCCGATACATTGCAAACGCTCAACTATGCACGTTTTCAGAACCGTAACGACCTTTTCTATACGGATATGAGCACTTACGCCACTTATCCTGAAACGCTCAATCTTCGTTCGGGCGAAGATATTGGTCTGCTCGACATCCGTTTTAATTTCAAGGACATTGATCTCGTAAATAAGTGGGTACTGCCCATTAAAGTGGCTCCTGACCCTTCGGGCAGTTACGCGGTAAATCCTTATAAAAACTACGCCAAAGCCCTTCTACGTGTATTTCCCTACAACAACTATTCGGGTGATTACTCGGCTACCACACTCACCATCGCTAATGCCGGCGACCCCGCCAATGCCATTGGCATGGAATATGCCCGCGCCTATGTGGTTGACGAAAACACTGTTTTCTTCTATGCCGGAAATGTAGACGAGACCTATACTGAGCGGGCCAAGTACAAAATCTACGCCCGATTTAACGGCGGAACGCAGGGAACGGTTACCTTCTGGTCAGACAATCCTCAGCTCAAGTTCACAACCGATAACAAAGCCTCGTTTCGTATTGACGAGATGATGGACGAAGTAAAACCCTATCTCAAACATCGTTACATTATCGTTAATAATGTTAATTATAATTACGTTGATTACACTTCTGTTCCTAATTATGAAATGGAATATACCGTAAAGGGAACGCTTACACTTGAACGAAAAATCAATACCCAAATCAAAAATCCCGACTATGCCATTGAATGGGCAGAGTAAAGAAAAAGAAATAATTTATAATTTGACGAATACACGTATTAAGGTAATGAAGATAACAAGGTAAAAAACGAGGAAGCCTCAAAGGCTTCCTCGTTTTTATGTCTGCAGTTAGCAGATTTATCGCAAATGTTACGTTTATCCTCTCATTTTGTTTATCAAAAAAATACGCGAGTTCGGGATGATAAAGAATATCAATCTAAGAATTTTTTAAATACCGTCCCAATTTGGAATTTCATTTTTTCAATTGGTTTTATGCCCGTACCAATTTGGGGTTTTATCAGACTTTTCTATGAGAGGAAAATAATCTTCTATCTTTCTTTTTTATTTTTGGAAGGTAGGGATGATGTCGCGATACCAGCGTGATTTGTTGTACCAGCGCGTAAGACGGTTGTAAGGTGTAACTACTTGAAATTTGAAAAATCTCGATTTGTAGGGCGACAGGTCGATGGTAGCCCGGCCTTCGGCGGTTTTTACGGTGGCAAGTTTTATCCATTCGTCTTTTCCTCCGGTGTTAAAGTTGTTGGTTAGGGCGATATAGATGTCGGCATTGGTCTTTGTCTTGGCTTTGTTTCTTACGCTCCATTCGAGGATGATGCTATCGCCATAGCCTGTTGTTTTGAGATCGTATATGTCGGCTTTTCCGAAGAAGGGCAAACCGTCTTGCTCCCATTCGATGTCGCGAGGAATGGTGAAACCCATGTAGCGACAGATGGAGGGAAGTATGTCTACTTGTGAAAGGGCAGAACTGCCCCATTGCTCGTTCATGTCGCGGCGGTTGGTGGCCATCCATATTCCGCGCTCACCTTCTGTTTGTCCGCCGTGATAAAAACCCTGTTCTTCACGTCCGTGATCGGTGGTGAGGATGAGTAACCAGTCTTCGTCGAAGTGTTTCTCGCGATAGCGAACAGCCTGCCAAATGTCGTTGAGTAGGCGATCTTCTTTATGTAAGTATTTTTCAGAGTAGGGACTATAGCCGGTGTCGTGGAAAGCGTCGTCGATATACCAAAGGTATACCCAACTTACGTCGGGAGCATCCTTGCGTATGCAATCTGCTGCGGCGCGGCAAACTACCGAGTCGATGTCGTAGATGTGCAGTTCGTGAGGTTTCTTGGGGAAGTGGGTTTCATCTTGATCATATCCGTCATAGGCATAATCTATTTTTACGTGGTTGGTCTGAGGAAGGTTTTCGCCAATAAGTATTGTTCGGTTATCAGACCAGCTAGAAAACAGCGCCGTCGTAACAGGTCGGTTTTGAGCTTTGGCAATGCGGAAGAGCGACCAGTAATTATAGTTGGTTTTAATGTCTGAGTTGCCTCGCACGTTGTGCTTGTACATCCATGTACCGGTGAGGATGTTGCTATATCCTATGGCCGAGATGGTAGGTGTTTCGGTAAGTTCACCCACCTTTCCGCCGGCGTAGGCATGGGCGTAACTTCCTGTCCGAGCCACGTCAAAGATGGTTTGAGGATGAGTTTTTTCCAGAAAATTGGCCGATACGCCATCAATGATAACGTATATGGCTTTTCGGGTTTTGGCTACGGCGGATAAAACAGTTGCGGCGGCACATGCAAGAATCAATAGTTGTCTTTTCATTATTTTTCTTTAAAATGGGGTCTCTTTCCAGTGTTGCGGTAGAGACGGTTAGTAAATCTTATTACAAATGTAGTGTAAAAAACAAATACCTGATAGCACAATTCATCTACTCTGTGGCTTTCTGCGACAAGAAGTCCGATTTTTATATGAAATGGTTGAATTGTGGTATATCGCTTTTATTCGTCTTTATAGCTTTGTAATAAAGAATAACCTCAAATTAATAACTAAATTTTTAAATTGTATGAAGAAAAATTACTTTTTAACTGTCGCTCTTTTTCTGGCAGCTTTGTCCTCTGTGCAGGCAAAAGAGTTAACGCAGTTCGGCATTTTAACAGGTGTACTACTTGCTGATGAAGAAACAAATGAACCACGGTGAGCGTAACCCAAAAGCGCTTTGATGTGGGAGAAGAAATTCAAATCAGTTATGCCCATGTTCCCGAAGGAAAGAAGGTTTGGGTGGGTATCTATCGCAAGTATCAGAATGTTACCAATGCTGCATCTGTAAAATGGGAATACACAACGGGTGCGAGCGGAACAGTTACTTTTTCTACCGCCGACTCCAATGAGTATTATGCTGCCCTTTATCTGGAAGCCGATGATGGAACAAATACCGAACTTTCCAAGTATGCGCCATTCTTGGTGGGTAGTGAGGCTAAGATTACTATTGATAAATCGCAGTATAAAGTAAACCAGCCTATTGTAGTAACTTTCGCAACGGCTCCTGCTTTAGAGGGTGACTGGTTGGGCATATATCGTGACGATATTACGCCCGGAGCTGATGGCACTACTGCCGCTTCGTGGGCGTATGTTCCGCAGGGCACGCCCAACGGGACACTTAACTTATGTACAGGCGAGGGAGCGGCTACGTTTTTGCCCGTTGGAAGATATTTTATTGCTTATTTTCCGCGCGGTGGATATTTTGAACCTTTTGAGCGCATCTACTTTGACGTAAAGGAAGAAACAACTGCAATCACTTCGCCGAATGGTGCTACATCTGATGCTATTGCAACATTGGGGTATGACGCTGCACGTGGTTTCGTCTGCTTAACCGCTACTCAAGATGGTACATTTACGCTTTTTGGTGTGGATGGCAGTAAACTGATGAAAAAGAATTTGGAAGCAGGTTCTCACGAGGTATCTGTGAATGAGATTTCGCAACGACTCGTCATCGCAATGTGGAAAGGTGTGACCGGGCAAGGAATAGTTCGAAAAATACACTTAATAAATAGGTAGAGTCGTTTTATCTCTTTGGCTTAAATGCAAGGGTCCGAGAAGTAGTCAATACCTCTCGGACCATTCTTTTATTTGATGGGCACATTCGAATTTTTTCGCTCGATGTATCTGAATTATATTTAGTGTGTGGCTTTCCACCAACCGGTTTGTGTCTTGGTAATGATGGCTCTCTCGAAGTTTGAAACGGTGGGATCGCTGATGGTGATACCGCTGAAGGTGTTTACACTAATCCGGTTGTAAGGCAACTGTCCCAAGTTGGTATATATGTCGGGTGTGGTGGATTTGAAAGGGGTGAGCTGATTGAGGGCAGACTGAAAGGTGGCATAGAGCGTGGGATCAGTGCACAGACGACTAACATAAGCACCCATGTCGTAAAAAATAGTGTTGCGATAGCCGTCAAGTTTCTGCACATTTGTTGTGTCGGCAAGGTTAAAGGTGTGGGTGGTGTTGATAGCATGCATCACTTGAGCCATCTCTTCTGTCTTGTTACAGTTGGTGATACCGATATTGCCGCAGGGGGTGCTGTAATTGGAGTAAAAATCGTGAAACTCGTCGACAATCTTTCCGTAATCGGGCGATAGCTGGGTCAAATAAGGCCACATCTTTTGATAGGGCATGCCGTAGGCCATAATTTCGCTGCAACAACCAATGAGATAGTTGGTGACGTTCCGTAGTTCGTAAGCTACTTCGATGTTCGACATGTAGCAGTCGTCGAACATGATATATTGCATCTGCATCCCAGCCCGACTTATGCCTTGTGCTAATGTGGGGATGTTGGTTTGGAAATAGGAATCTGAACCTCCGAAATAGCGGGTCTTAGCTCGGCTTGCTCCATTGGCGAAGAGCCATCCCGTTCCGTGACATCCGATGAGCATCGCATAGGTCTGGGCGGGGGCTTTGTACTTTACTTTATTTAATATGTGGGCAATGCGTCGGGAGTTGTGAAAGCGGGAATGTTTGCGGCGGTATACTGTTCGAGGGTATCTTGTCGACAAACGCCATTGTCATAGGTTATCTCCATCATCACGGCTGTGGTAGCCGATGTAGAGATGAATACCATCAGTCGATTGCGATGCAGTCCGCCATCGGCCACTATGCCGGCTTTCATATCTCTGAGGTTCTGCTGAAATGCGTTATATAACTACCATAGTTGCTGGTTCTGCTTGCGCTCCACGGCATATAAACAAAGAGGGTTTTGTCAGCCTGTTGTTGTGGGACGGGGTAGGGGGCAGGGGTATTGTTTTCACAAGCAGTGAAAAGCACAACTGCGAATATTGATAAAAATAAATGTTTGATTTTGTTCATAACTCTCCGGTTGGGTTAATGAGAAAATGGGATGGCAAGTTGGCGTTGAACCTTGTTAAAAATAACTTTTCGGGTGTTGATCAGCTCGCCTTCCCATCTGTTTAAAATTATTTCTTTTTCAATTCTTCGATAGACGCTTTTAGGGCGGCAATCTTTTCTTCCGAGTCGCTTTGTTTCTTGCGTTCCAAGGCCACAACGGCTTCGGGGGCGTTGGCCACAAAACGTTCGTTAGATAGCTTCTTCTTAATGCCGGCAAGGAAACCTTCGAGGTGCGCCAGTTGCGCCTCTTGCTTCTTTATCTCGGCTTCTACGTCTACAAGGTTGCCTATGGGCACGGCGTATTCGTCGGTGCCAACCATGAATTGTGCAGTGTCGGCCGACTTCTCTTTCACCACTTCCACCTTGTCGATGTTGGCCATTTTGGTTACCACATCATCGTATTGGGCGTAATGGTTTTGGCCAATGGCCTGCAGCGACAGTTGCTCTTTGGGGGCGATGTTCTTTTGGTTGCGCACCATTCGTACACCACTCACAATCTGTTTTACAACCTCGATGTCGGCATTCAACTTATTGTCGGCCTCTGTGGGAGCATCTATTTTCAGGCATTGACACATAATCGACTCGCCCTCTTTGCGCTCGGCGATGTGTTGCCACAGCTCTTCGGTAATGAAAGGCATGAAGGGATGCAGCATGTTGAGCAACGTTTCAAAGTAACGCAACGTGGCGTTGTAGGTGTGGCTGTCGATGGGTGAGCCGTAAGCAGGCTTCACCATTTCGAGATACCAGCTTGAGAACTCGTCCCAGAAAAGACGATATACCGCCATAAGAGCTTCCGAAATGCGGTACTTAGAGAACAAGTCGTTCAGTTCTTCGTTGGTTTGGCGTAGCTTGGCTTCGAACCATTGACAAGCAATTCGGCTAGCCTCGGGTTGCGGTTGGTCGCTAACTTCCCAGCCCTTAACGAGCCTGAACGCGTTCCAAATCTTGTTGTTGAAGTTACGTCCTTGTTCGCATAGTGCCTCGTCGAAAAGAATATCGTTGCCCGCAGGTGCCGAAAGCATCATGCCCATACGAACACCGTCGGCGCCATATTGTTCAATCAATTCGATGGGGTCGGGCGAGTTGCCGAGCGATTTCGACATTTTGCGTCCCAATTTGTCGCGTACGATACCCGTGAAATACACGTTCTTGAAAGGCATTTTACCACGATATTCGTACCCTGCCATAATCATTCGGGCCACCCAGAAGAAGATAATGTCGGGTCCTGTTACAAGGTCGCTCGTGGGATAATAGTAGTTAATCTCTTCGTTATCGGGTTGGTTGATGCCGTTGAACACCGAGATGGGCCACAGCCACGACGAGAACCACGTGTCAAGACAGTCCTCATCTTGTTCCAAATCGGCAGCAGTGAGGGTGCTACACATGGCTTTGGCCTTAGTGAGCGCTTCTTCGGCGGTGAGCGCCACAACACATTCGCGCTTTCCGTTTGCCGTGAAATAGTAGGCCGGAATGCGATGTCCCCACCACAACTGACGGCTAATACACCAATCTTTGATGTTTTCTAGCCAGTGGCGATAGGTGTTTTTGTACTTCTGCGGATAGAAAGCGATGTCGTCGTCCATAACAGGTTGCAGGGCCAAGTCGGCAAAATGCTGCATTTTAAGGAACCATTGGGTAGACAATTTCGGCTCGATAGGCACGTGTGTGCGCTCAGAATAGCCCACCTTGTTGTTGTAATCTTCGGTTTTCTCCATCAAACCAGCCGCTTCTAGGTCGCCGGCGATTTGCTTACGCACGTCCATGCGGTCCATGCCAACGTACAAACCAGCCGCCTCGGATAGCGTACCGTTGTCGTTGAAAATGTCGATGGTGTCCAATCCGTGTTTCAATCCCAGGTTATGATCGTTAATATCGTGTGCAGGCGTAACCTTCAAGCATCCCGTTCCAAACTCGATGTCCACGTAATCGTCTTCAATCACGGGTATTTCGCGGCCTACCAGCGGCACGATAACATGCTTGCCTTTGAGCCAAGAGTTCTTCGGGTCGTTCGGATTGATGCACATGGCGGTGTCGCCCATAATTGTTTCGGGGCGTGTAGTGGCTACCACGGCGTATTTTCCTGGTTCTTCGACCACCATATATTTAAGATAGAAGAGCTTGGAGTGCTCTTCCTTGTACACCACCTCTTCGTCGGAGAGTGCCGTTTGTGCTTGTGGGTCCCAGTTAACCATGCGAACGCCGCGGTAAATCAATCCCTTTTCGTAGAGATCGCAGAACACTTTGAGGACGCTTTCAGAGCGTTCGTCGTCCATGGTGAATGCCGTTCGGTCCCAATCGCACGATGCGCCCAGGCGTCTAAGCTGTTTAAGGATGATGCCACCGTGTTCGTGTGTCCAATCCCACGCGTGTTTTAGGAACTCGTCGCGGCTTAAATCCGTTTTCTTCACGCCCTTTTCGGCCAGCTTGGCCACCACTTTTGCCTCGGTGGCGATAGATGCGTGGTCGGTGCCAGGCACCCAACAGGCGTTCTTTCCCTCCATTCGTGCGCGACGAACGAGGATGTCTTGTATCGTGTTGTTAAGCATGTGGCCCATGTGTAGCACGCCCGTTACGTTGGGCGGAGGGATAACCACGGGGTAAGGAGCCCTTCCGTCGGGCTTACTGGCAAAGAGTTTGTTGTCTAGCCAATATTGATACCATTTGGTTTCCACTTCTCTGGGGTCATACTTACTTGCTATTTCCATATCCTGTTTGTTGTTTTTTATCCTTAGTAAATGCAATATCGAGTGTGCAAAATTACGAAAAAACAATGAGATACCGTTCAGACTGTCTTCCAATATGCCCGAGAACGGAAAGAAAACACCATGCAACGGTTGCGTTTCGATAAAAAGCGCTACATTTGCAGCGTATTCAATATGATAACTTGTTTGACTTTTTAAGATTTATAACGTATGAGTTTAAACATAGAAAAAGGTAACAGAAAAAGGATTGTGATTATAGGTGGAGGTTTCGGTGGCTTGCGATTGGCCAACAAGCTCAAAGGCACCGACTATCAGGTAATTCTCATTGATAAAAACAACTACCACCAGTTTCCGCCGCTTATCTATCAAGTAGCGTCGGCCGGAATGGAAGCCAGTTCCATCTCCTTTCCGTTTCGTAAAAACTTTCAGCACCAAAAAAACTTCTATTATCGCATGGCTGAACTGCGTGCCATTTTCCCAGAAAAGAAGCTTATCCAAACCTCCATCGGTAAGGTGGAATACGATTATCTGGTTTTGGCAGCTGGAACAACCTCTAATTTCTTCGGTAACAGAAATGTAGAGCACGAGGCAATGCCGATGAAAACTGTTGACGAGGCGATGGGACTGCAAAATGCCATCCTCTCGAACATCGAGCGTGCCATCACTTGCGCTACCAAACTTGAACAGCAAGAACTGCTCAATGTCGTTATTGTAGGCGGCGGAGCCACCGGCGTAGAAATTGCCGGCGTGCTCTCTGAAATGAAACGTACCATCCTGCCTCACGACTATCACGACCTCGACCCCAGTTTGATGAACATTTATCTCATTGAAGCCGGCAACCGACTTCTATCTGCCATGTCGCCCGAATCGTCTGCTGCCGTCGAAAAATATCTGCGTCAGATGGGTGTCAACATTTTGCTCAACAAGATGGTAACCGACTATCAAGACCACAAAGTGATGCTGGCAGACGGTTCTTCCATATCTACCCGCACCTTTATCTGGGTCAGTGGTGTGGCTGGACAGCCTGTGGGTAACCTCAATCCTGAACATCTTGGTCGTGGGCGACGCATCCGCGTCGACACCTTTAACCGTGTTATCGGGCTTGATGATGTATTCTGTATTGGCGATCAATGCCTTGTCGAGGGCGACCCCGAATATCCCAACGGGCATCCTCAGCTGGCACAGCCCGCCATTCAGCAGGGTAGCAATCTCGCCAACAACTTCCGCCGCATGCTCAAAGGCAAAGAACTCAAGCCTTTTCTTTACAAAAACCTCGGTGCAATGGCCACCGTAGGTCGCAATAAAGCCGTAGCCGAGTTTGCCCGCATCAAAATGAAGGGCTTTTGGGCGTGGCTGATGTGGCTCATTGTTCACTTGCGCTCTATCTTGGGTGTGCGCAATAAGGTGGTGGTACTGCTCAATTGGGTATGGAATTATTTTAATTACAACCAGTCGCTCCGCATGATATTCTACCCCAAAAAGGCTGCCGAAATAATAGAACGCGAAGAACGCGAGGCCCGAACACACTGGGGAGAAGATTTGATTAACGGTGAAAAGCCGAAAGAGGGAAAAGATATCGGTGCGTAAGGGTGCAGAAAGATGCAATCTCAAAATACGTGCATAGAACGCAGCAGACTTTCTTTTTAGTCGTAATACACAATTCTTTTAACGTGTATGATAATCAAAAGTTACAGACTTACGGTTTGTTTTGAAGAGGCCTTCACACTCTTCTTTATTCGCTTTTTACACTTTTCAGTTTTTAAAACCTATGTTTTTGATTTGCAAAACCTATGCTTTCGCATTGCAAAACATAGTCTTTCGCAATGTAAAACACTATCTTTCGCGCTTTAAAACATCATCTTTTGCAACCTAAAACATCATCTTTTGCAACCTAAAACATCATCTTTCACACCCCCATTGATATTTTCACTTATTCAGCTATCCAAAAGCGCTCTTCAAAAAACGATAAATCAAACGGTCTAAAGCATTTCGAAAGAATGAGATTCATCAGTTTTACACCTTCAATTAAATATATAAGCTGCGTAAGCTAAAGATATTTTTGACAAAAAAGCTAAGGAAAAAGGGTAAGCAAACAAAGCTACAACTAAACAAAAAAGCTATTACAGCAAACTGTAAAAGGTTCTTTTGGCGCCTGTATGTAAGCCTTTCGCTTTTTTTTATTACATTTGCACTACATTTTTAAACTACAAAAAATATGAAACCTACACTATTATTGCTTGCCGCAGGTATGGGAAGCCGTTACGGTGGCTTAAAGCAGCTGGACGGACTAGGCCCCAACGGCGAAACAATTATGGATTATTCGATTTACGACGCCATTAAAGCCGGCTTCGGAAAGATTGTTTTTGTTATTCGTAAAGACTTTGAAGAGGATTTTAGAAAGCAAATTCTTCCTAAATATGAAGGCCACATTTCGGTCGAATTGGTATTTCAAAGTCTGAATGCCTTACCTGCCGGTTTCACCGTTCCGGAAGGCAGAGAAAAACCATGGGGCACCAATCACGCTGTTATGATGGCAAAAGATGTTATCAAAGAACCCTTTTGTCCGATTAACTGCGACGACTTTTATAACCGCGACTCGTTTATGGTTATGGGCAAATTTTTATCTGAACTACCGGCCGATGCAAAGAACAATTATGCCATGGTGGGTTTCCGCGTAGGCAATACATTGAGCGAAAATGGTACGGTGGCTCGCGGTGTATGCGCCACAGACGCAGAGGGACACCTCACAACAGTGGTAGAACGCACAGAAGTAATGCGAGTTAACGGAGCCGTAAGTTATAAAGATGAAGAAGGAAAATGGGTTGCCATTGCCGACAACACACCCGTTTCAATGAATATGTGGGGCTTTACACCCGACTATTTTGAGCATAGCGAGGCTTATTTTAAGGCATTTTTATCTGACCCGAAGAATATGGAAAACCTCAAAGCAGAATTTTTTATTCCGCTAATGGTGAACAAGCTGATTAATGAAAAAACAGCAACCGTAAAGGTGCTTGACACAACCAGCAAATGGTTTGGTGTAACTTATTCGGCCGACCGTGCAGGTACAGTGGCACGCATACAGAGTCTTATTGATGAAGGCGTATACCCTTCAAAACTGTTTTAAATGATAATAGCATAGGTAAAGGCGCATTTTAAAAGGTGCGCCTTTGCTTTTTAACCTTGTATTGCTATGAACTTGGAAATACTTTCAGAAACCGAACAAGATCTATTATCACAACTTATCGAATCGGCACAACATATTGTGATATGCTGCCATAAGTCGCCCGATGGCGACGCCATTGGTTCTTCACTGGCTTGGGCAGAATATCTTAGAGACCGGAAGAAAGAGCCGCAGATCATCATTCCCGATGCCTTTCCCGACTTTTTAAAATGGTTGCCGGGTATAGAACGCATGATGCGCTATGACAAACACAAGGAAGAGGCTGACAAAATCTTTGCTGAGGCCGACCTTATTTTTTGTCTTGACTTCAATGCTTCTACGCGGGTAGACGATATGCAGACGACACTGGATGCATCGCCTGCACAAAAGGTGATGATGGATCATCATCTGAATCCTACCATGGATACAGCACTCACCATCTCTCATACCGATATGAGCAGCACGTGCGAAATCGTTTTTCGAGTTGTTTGGCAACTGGGCGGTTTTGACATGATGAACCGAAAGGCTGCCGTAGCCATCTATTGTGGCATGATGACCGATACAGGCAGTTTTACTTACAACTCTTGCAGACCAGAGATATACACCATTATCGGCCATCTTTTAACCAAAGGCTTTGATAAAGATAAGATATATCGGCAGGTGTATAACAATTACAGCTCGTGGGCAATTAGATTTCGTGGATTTATCATGAGCCAGAAACTCAATGTTATTAACGATTACAACGCCTCTTATTTTTGCATAACCCGACAGGAAATGAGGAATTATCATTTTGTAAAAGGCGATGCAGAAGGGCTTGTTAACGAACCACTGAGGATACGTGGACAAAAATTAGTGATTTCGTTAAGAGAAGATACGGACAAGGATAACCTGATATGGGTAAGCCTACGGTCGGTAGACGATTTTCCGTGTAACGAGGTCGCTGCCCGTTTTTTCAATGGTGGTGGGCATCTGAATGCCAGCGGCGGAAAACTGTTTTGTACGATGGATGAGGCCGAACGTACAGTACGCGATGCCATTATGGCCTTTGGTGACAGGCTGAAAGACTGAACCAAACTTTTGTAAAAAACTATGTAACATGCGTGTAAAAAGGTTAGGCGGTATGTAAAAAAGCCAAAAATACAAATAGCTATCCGTCAAAATATAATCTTTTTACTAACTTTGCATGGATTGAGCTGGCATGAATAAAGCGAAGATACACATTTTCACCTTATTTATTATGCCAGATTTCGGCCTCACATATATTAAATATTAAAGAATGAAAAAACTACTTTTCTCCCTCTGTTGCTTTGCGGGAATATGGATATTGGGCTCTTGCGATAAGTATCAATCTTATGCCGACCAAGTGAAACTAGAACGCAATGCCATCAATCAGTACATCGCAAAACACGGCATACGGGTAATTAGCGAGAACGACTTTGTAGCCAACGGCGAAAAAACAGATACAAGCAAAAACGAATTTGTGGTATTCGAAAGTTCGGGTATCTATCTGCAAATCATTGATAAGGGATGCGGAAAAAAGATTGCCGATGGTGAACGTACAGATGTGTTGTGCCGTTTCACCGAATGGAATCTTCTGAAAGACACCGTTCAGCTATCGAGTTTTTTACCGGCATTTGCGGCAATGGTCGATAAAATGTCTGTAACCAATACTTCGGGAACGTTTACGGGTGCCTTTACAGGCGGTTCGGGACTGATGTATCAGGCATATCAGCGTTCCAGCGGAACATCCGTTCCATCGGGTTGGCTTACTCCATTAAGTTACATCTCTATCGGACGCCCTGCTGCAGATGGCGAAAAAGTAGCGCGAGTACGGGTCATCGTTCCTCACGACAAAGGGCATGGAGCGGCCATGTCGGGCGTTACACCGTTCTTATACGAAATCACTTACGAAAAAGGAAAATAAAATCATCTATTTAAAACTATGACATTAATCAAATCTATTTCCGGCATTCGCGGTACTATCGGCGGACGTTCGGGCGACACACTCAATCCACTTGATATCGTAAAATTTACTTCAGCGTATGCTACCTTTATTCGTAAAAACACACCCGGAGGCTGTAATAAAATCGTAGTTGGACGTGATGCACGTATTTCCGGCGAAATGGTGAAGAACGTTGTGTGCGGCACATTAATGGGAATGGGATTTGATGTAGTAAACATTGGCTTGGCAACAACTCCCACGACAGAGCTCGCCGTAACGATGTGCGGGGCTGACGGTGGTATCATTATCACTGCAAGTCATAACCCGCGTCAATGGAATGCGCTGAAACTACTGAACAATAAGGGAGAATTTCTTACAGCTCAAGACGGTGCCGAAGTGCTCAGTATAGCCGAAAAAGAAGATTTCGATTTTGCCGATGTCGACGCATTAGGAAAGTATACCGAAGATAACACCTTCGACGAGAAGCACATTGATAGCGTGCTGGCACTTGAAGCAGTGGATGCAGAAGCTGTGCGCAAAGCAGGTTTTAAAGTTGTTGTTGATAGTGTGAACAGCGTGGGTGGGGTTGTTTTGCCCAAATTACTTGACCGATTGGGTGTAACCTACAAAATGTTGAATGGCGATCCGACAGGTGATTTTGCACATAACCCCGAACCTTTGGAGAAAAACTTATCGGAAATCATGGCCGAAATGACGGGCGGAAACTATGATTTGGGTATCGTTGTAGATCCCGATGTTGACCGTTTGGCTTTTATTTGCGAAAACGGTAAGATGTTTGGTGAGGAATATACGCTGGTAAGCGTAGCTGATTATGTACTATCACTCACACCCGGCAACACCGTATCGAATCTCAGTTCGACACGCGCACTACGAGATGTTACTGAAAAATACGGTGGTCAATACACCGCTTCGGCAGTGGGCGAGGTAAATGTTACCACCCAAATGAAGGCTGTACAAGCCGTTATTGGTGGAGAAGGAAATGGCGGAGTAATTTATCCCGCCAGTCATTACGGCCGAGATGCACTCGTGGGTATTGCCCTTTTCTTAAGTAATTTGGCACACAAAGGCTGTAAAGTCAGCGAATTACGGGCAACCTATCCCGACTATTGCATTGCCAAAAACCGTATTGATTTGACACCATCGACCAATATTGACGCCATTCTTGAACGTATAAAAGAGTTGTTTAAGAATGAGCAGGTAAACGATATAGACGGTGTAAAGATTGATTTCCCAGACAAATGGGTACATCTGCGCAAAAGCAACACAGAACCCATTATTCGCGTTTACAGCGAGGCGGCTACGATGGAAGAGGCCGACGCCTTAGGTAAACAGCTGATGCAGGTGGTGTATGATATGCAATAAGCCGAAGAACAGATAAATCATGCTTTATCCAAAAGAGTCAGGAACTGCAATAAAGACAAAATAAAATTTACTTGTCGGGACTCAATTAGATTAGCAGATAAGGTTATTTAGACTTTGATTCGTAAAGTGCATAAAATCATCTACAATGATCAGGCGAACACTATATGTAGATTATTTCTGAAAGATCTTACCCGCCAACTTGGTTTTCAGATCAAGAAAACGTGATATTATCTTGTTTGCCGGGATAATCATTGTGTCAAATCTTGAAACATCATATTGC
Organism: Hoylesella saccharolytica JCM 17484; assembly: GCF_000614205.1. Classification (GTDB taxonomy): domain Bacteria; phylum Bacteroidota; class Bacteroidia; order Bacteroidales; family Bacteroidaceae; genus Prevotella; species Prevotella saccharolytica. The sequence continues at coordinate 66,527 of NZ_BAKN01000008.1, read as the reverse complement.
CCAATAAATAAGTTACGTTTCAAACCAGACAAGTCTTTCTTGTCTGTTGTCAAACCAAAGTGCAAACTGTAAAATAACTATATTTGCAGTTTGCACTTTGGTTTGACAACGGATATCTCGCAAAAGAAAAATATTATTTTATTTTCCAAGCCGCACAAAAGTCGACCATACGATTGAAAACGAGGTGGGCACCTTCGGAAGATAGTACGCTGTTAGGCAGCGGACCGCTATTTACCGCAATGGTGAAAATGCGTGCAGCAACACCTGCTCGTACGCCCATAGGAGCATTTTCGACTACGATAGCTTGGAAAGGTTGTAGTCCACCGGCTTTTTGTAAGCCCATAAGATAAGGGTCTGGAGCGGGTTTACCTTGTGCAACATCGTAGGCGGTGACGATTTTATCTGGGGAGATGTAGCCATGAAAGTCGTGCAGCAAGCGATTAATGAGGGGGCGTTGTCCGCTACCCGTTACCACGACGATTTGCATACCTAAAGCCCTTATCTTTTGCATCAACTCGAAAACCCCGGTCATAATGGGCGCTTGGGGTAATAGTGCAAAGAGACGTGCTTTCTCATCGTACATCTTTTGCGCTTCTTCATCAGAAATATCGCACCCTTTTTGCTCGCGCATCATCATACGAATGGTTTCTACACCGCGCATTCCCTCAGTAGCATACACATCAGCAGCGGTCATTTTCAGTCCGAACTTGGCCATGGCCTCTTGCCAACAACGCGCATGGTTGGGCATAGAGTCGTAAAGCACGCCATCCATATCGAAGAGAACGGCTTGTGGGGAAAAGCGATCAAAATGCTGTTGTTGCAGGTAGCTTTGCACCGCTTCAGCTGAACCGAAGGGCAGAAAGGATGTTTGAGAACTGTTCATCGTATACAATTTGATGTTTTGGTGTTGCTTCTTAAAAAGTTAATTGGTACAAAAATCCCCCTCTGAGTGTACGGAGGGGGATTGGGGAAATAGAATTTACTTCAATCTTTCTTTAATTGCCTTGCTCTCCACCTCATAACCAGGCTTATCGAGTAATGCGAACATATTTTTTTTGTAGGCTTCTACGCCGGGCTGATTAAAAGGATTAACGCCAAGGAGGTTTCCACTGATACCGCAACCTATTTCAAAGAAATATATAAGCTGACCAATGTAATAGGCGTTAAGTTCGGGCACGCTGATGCGGATGTTGGGCACACCACCATCTACGTGAGCGAGGAGAGTACCTAATTCAGCCATTTTGTTTACTTCATCAACACGTTTCCCTGCAAGGAAGTTTAGACCGTCAAGATTTTCTTCATCGTTGGGAAAGAGCAACTCCCGGGCCGGCTTTTCAACGCTGATAACTGTTTCAAAAATACTGCGTTCGCCTTCTTGTATCCACTGTCCCATCGAGTGTAGGTCAGTGGTGAAGTCGCAAGACGTGGGGAAAATGCCTTTGTGTTCTTTTCCTTCACTTTCACCGTAAAGTTGTTTCCACCACTCGGCGATGAAGTGAAGTTTAGGCTGGTAATTAACCATTATCTCAATTTTCTTCCCCTTATCAGCATATAGCGCGTTCCGTACAGCGGCATATTGGGCGGCAAGATTCTGCTCAAAAGGTACTTCAGGACCGGTTAACTTTTCCATATCGGTGGCTCCAGCAACCAACGCCTTAATATCGAAACCGGCACAGGCGATTGGTAACAAACCTACAGGCGTAAGTACCGAGAAACGCCCACCCACACTATCGGGAATAACGAACGTCTTGTAACCCTCTTTGTCAGCAGCAGCTCGAGCAGCTCCGCGCTTTGCATCGGTGATGGCAACGATAACTTGGCGTGCTTCATCCCTTCCGCGCTGTGCTTCGCATTGCTTTTTCAGCAGGCGAAAGGCTAGTGCTGTTTCAGTAGTTGTGCCCGATTTAGAAATATTGATAACGCCAAACCGTTTATCTTTGAGATAGTCAGAGAGTTCAAAGAGATAGTCTTCTCCGATATTATTACCAGCGAAAACGATAGCGGGGTTGCGTTTGTCGTTAACAAGCCACGCAAAAGAATTGCCCAAAGCCTCGATGACGGCACGTGCACCCAGATAACTTCCACCAATTCCGGCAACAACGATAACCTCACATTTCTCACGCAAGGTGTCGGCTACAGTCTGCACTTCATCGAGAAATGCAGAAGTGATAGAAGACGGCAGATGTAACCAACCGAGAAAATCGTTGCCTGGACAAGTTGCATTTTCTAGCGATTTTTGTGCCGCCTTTACTCTCGATTCATACGCTTTTACTGCGCCTTCGTTCAAAAACGAAGTAGCTTTGGTAATGTCTAATTGAATATGATTCATTGTTTATGTATTTTTAGATGACAGAAGTACATGTTTAGATAAATAAAATACACCCTTCTGTCGAATTATCTGAAACTATCGGTAAGGAGCTTTATTTCCACCTGTGGCGAAATGCGTTCGTATAAAATATTATAAACGGCATCGAGAATAGGCATATTAACATGCAGATGACGATTAATCTCCTTCATACACTTGGTACCATAATATCCTTCGGCAATCATTTCCATTTCTATTTGCGCACTCTTCACACTATACCCCTTTCCAATCATTGTACCAAATGTGCGGTTACGCGAGAAATTAGAATAGCCCGTTACAAGCAAGTCGCCCAAATAAACACTATCGTAAACGTTGCGTTCCAACGGATGAGTTACAGAGAGGAAGCGCGACATTTCTTGAACAGCGTTGGCTATTAGTACCGCTTGGAAGTTATCGCCATATTTCAGACCACTGCAAATGCCGGCGGCGATGGCGTAGACATTCTTCAGCACAGAGGCGTATTCAATGCCAACCACATCCTGACTGGTTTTGGTTTTAATAAATTCGCTACCCAAAATATCAGCGAAAGCCTGTGCTTTATCCTGATCAGAACAACCGACTGTAAGATAAGACAGGCGTTCGAGGGCCACCTCTTCAGCGTGCGACGGACCACCAATACACGCGATGTTGTCATAAGGAACATCATACATCTGATGGAAGAACTCTGAACAAATCAGGTTTTCGTCTGAGACAAGCCCTTTAATTGCAGTGACGATAAATTTATCGTGCAGCCTTGTTTTGAGTTTACGCAGGTGATTGGTAAGATAGGGCGAGGGTGTTACAAATACTAGCGTGTCGTAGCTGTCGGCAATTTTATTGATGTCGCTTGAAAAAAATATCTCGTTGATATTGAAATGCACGCTCATCAGATAGGCGGGGTTATGTCCCAATCGTTTGAAATCTTCTATCCTGTCGTCGCGGCGCATATACCACCCGATGTGATGCGTGTGCTGTACCACAATTTTGGCGATGGCAGTAGCCCAACTACCTCCACCCACAATAGCTATTTTACCGCAGCTTTTCACTCTTCGTTTGCCTTGTCAATCCAAGCTTGGAAAGCTTCCACTTTTGGATTGTCGTAGCCTAATTTATATTTTTTGTTCACACCGCAGACATCCATCTGAAGTTTCTGCGCTTTCACTTCTTTTATATCCGAAACGAGGTTGTAACCAGCTTTGTTCAGTACCGGAACCCATTCTTCAGCAATACCCAGCGCAGCCCATTCTGCCACTGTGCTTTTGGGAATTTTCTTCTCGGGGCGCATCTGCGGAAAGAAAAGTACCTCTTGAATGGCGGTCTGGCCTGTCATCAACATCACCAATCGGTCAATTCCAATGCCGATACCCGATGTGGGCGGCATACCGTATTGCAATGCACGCAAAAAGTCTTGATCAATTACCATCGCCTCATCGTCGCCCTTGTCTGCCAGTTTCATCTGGTCAACAAAACGTTCTTCTTGGTCAATGGGGTCGTTCAACTCCGAGTAGGCATTGGCCAGTTCTTTACCGTTTACCATCAGTTCGAAACGCTCTGTTAGTCCGGGCTTCGAGCGATGCATCTTCGTAAGCGGACTCATCTCAACGGGATAGTCGATGATAAATGTGGGCTGAATAAATTGCCCCTCGCAGAACTCGCCAAAAATCTCATCGATAAGTTTGCCCTTACCCATCGTTTCGTTTACCTCCATTTTAAGTTGACGACACACATTACGTATCTCGTCTTCAGTCATGCCATTGAGGTCGAACCCTGTTTTTTCTTTGATGGCGTCAAGGATGGGCAGCCTGCGATAAGGCGCTTTAAAGCTAATAACCTGGCCATCGACCACGCTTTCGGGCTTTCCGTTTACCTTTGTGCAGATGGTTTCGAGCAATTGCTCAGTAAACGCCATCATCCAATTATAGTCTTTGTATTGCACGTAGAGTTCCATGCACGTAAATTCGGGATTGTGCGTGCGGTCCATACCCTCGTTGCGGAAGTTTTTTCCGATTTCATACACACCTTCAAATCCGCCTACGATGAGCCGTTTCAGATACAGTTCGGTGGCGATGCGCAGATACATTTCTTGATTAAGTGCGTTGAAATGGGTGATAAATGGGCGAGCCGTTGCACCACCGGCAATATTTTGCAGGGTGGGCGTTTCTACTTCGGTATAGCCTGCCTCGTCGAGCACGTTACGCAGTGTGCGCAGCACGGTGGCGCGCTTAAGAAACGTGTCTTTCACGCCTTCGTTCACCACGAGGTCTACATACCGCTGGCGATAGCGCAGTTCGGGGTCGTCAAACTTATCGTAAGCCACGCCGTCTTTATACTTCACGATGGGCAACGGCTTAAGACTTTTGCTCAACACCGTAAGTTCGCGGGCATGAACCGATATCTCGCCCGTCTGCGTGCGAAATACAAATCCGCGCACGCCGATAAAGTCGCCAATATCGAGCAACCGTTTAAACACCGTGTTATAAAGTTCCTTATTCTCGCCGGGGCAAATATCATCGCGTGTGATGTACACCTGAATACGCCCTTTCGAGTCTTGTAATTCGGCAAAACTGGCCTTGCCCATCACGCGTCGGCTCATCATTCGCCCCGCAATACACACCTCTCGTTGTTCGTCGTCCTTGAAATTATCTCTTATCTCTGTAGAAAAAGCATTGGTGGAAAACTCTGCCGCCGGATAGGGGTCGATACCCATATCCCGCAGTTCTTGCAAACTTTGCCGCCTCACAATTTCCTGTTCACTCAGTTCTAATACGTTCATATCGTGTATATATTATATGTGTGCAAAAGTACAAAAATTATCTGGAATGCGATAAAGACAATATAGAAAAGGACATTTTAAATAAAAATGGCTGTAAGCTGAAAAGAGAAGCACACACCATACCGGTATAAGGTATAATCGATAAGTAAACATTACTACCGGCAAAGATAAAGCTACAACAATATATGCCGGTTTCACTTTAACCATATCTGTATTTTTTTTATTTCACCACCTTATTATATTATCATTCAATTTTACCGTTTTACCTCCTCAAAACTATGTTTTTACTCACAACTGTGGTACAATTATGAGGTAAAAGGGGGCATAGGTAGAAGGTAAAAGATGTATGCTTGCAATCCCCTTTTTAAGTTACTGATTTTCAATAGCTTAAAAATAGGTTCCTAAAAGCATAGGTTTTGGGTTGCAAAAGCTATGCTTTTAGTCTCTAAAACCTATGCTTTTACCTTGCAAAAGACCGTGTTTTGTTACCCAAAACACGGTCTTTCACGAGGTAAAAGATAATCTTTTACAAAGCTAAATACACTCTGTTGATTGTCACAAAAATTATAAATACGATATTTGAGAAGTGTTTTTACAGTTCCCAACCTACGGCACTAGCACCAAGAACAGCGGCTGAAGAGCCTTCGAGACCACTGATTAAGAATTTAGCCTTGTCTTTATATATCTTCAAAACGTGCTCGTTGTAGCTTTCTTTGATGGGATTCATCAGCAAATCGCCTGCTTTGGTGAGCCCACCGAAGAAGATAAAGGCTTCGGGTGAGGAAAATGCTGCGAAGTTTGCACAGGCTTCTCCGAGTAGTCTACCGGTAAATTCGTAGATGTTGAGTGCCAGTTGGTCGCCTTTGGAAGCTGCTATAGAAACATCGAGCGAGGTAATTTCTTCAGGATTTAGCTCACGAAGCAGCGAGGGCTCGGTAGATTTCTCCAAGAATTCACGGGCCGAACAGGCTACACCTGTTGCTGAACAGTAGGCTTCGAGGCATCCGTTTCTTCCGCATCCGCAGCTGCGTCCATCTTCACGACATACGATAACGTGACCCAGTTCGCCAGCAAATCCGTCGCTTCCGTAAACTACTTGTCCGTTAACAACAATACCCGAACCTACACCTGTACCAAGTGTGATAACGATAAAGTTTTTCATTCCGCGTGCCACGCCATAAATCATTTCGCCGATGGCGGCTGCGTTGGCGTCGTTGGTTAGGGCTACAGGTACGCCGAGTCCTTGTGAAAACATGTCGGCCAACGGAACTATCCCGGTATGTCCCCATATCAGGTTGGGTGCAAATTCGATAGTTCCTTTGTAATAATTACCGTTAGGTGCACCTATTCCCATGGCTTTGATGGTGTCGATGCCACCTACTTGGTCGATAATAATGTGTAATGCTTCAAGCGAAGCCTTTACATAGTCTTCTACATTGTCGTAAGCTTGTGTTTTAATGGCGGTTGTAGCTTTGATTTCGCCACGACTGTCAACTACTCCAAAAACAGAGTTTGTTCCGCCCAAGTCTAAACCGATAACGTATGGTTTTAATTCGGTCTGTCCATTCATACTATTAATTTTGGGTTTTAGTTAGTGATATTTTTTACAAAGAATATGTTTACCGGTAGATGCGAAACAAGTCTGTTGTATCTGTTTGCCTGTCCGGCTCATTGCCTGAAAGCGGCAACGGCAAAGGTATGAAAAATCTAATATACGGCAAACTTATAAGTTGAAAATTTGCGCAATCCGTATATTTTTTGCAATTTTGCAGCCGCTATGCCGTTTCCTTTTCATATAGACATATTGGATTTAATATTCAAGGGAATCCTTATTGGTATTATTGCTTCTGCGCCTATGGGTCCGGTGGGGGTACTTTGTGTGCAAAGAACGTTGAATAAGGGCCGTTGGTATGGCTTTATTACAGGTATTGGAGCCGCTGTAAGTGATATTATTTATGCCTTGATAACGGGTTATGGCATGAGCTTTATTATGGATTTGATAACCGATCCGCAAACTCTCTTTGTTTTAAAAATTACCGGTAGCATTATGTTATTACTTTTCGGGATTTACTGTTTTAAGTCAAATCCTACGAAGAAGGTACATTTTAGCGGAAAAGGAAAAGGTACTTTGTTACACAACGGCATAACAGCTTTCTTGGTAACATCCTCTAATCCGCTCATCATCTTTCTTTTTATGGCGGCCTTTGCACAGTTTGCCTTTGTTGTTCCCAATCAACCGTTGATGATGAGTGCAGGTTACTTTAGCATCGTTGTAGGTGCTTTGCTGTGGTGGTTCGGTCTTACATGGCTTGTGGATAAGATTAGGGGGAAGTTTGATAAAGACGGAATTGTACTTATTAATAAGGTAATAGGAAGCCTTGTTATTATTTTCTCGCTCATTGTTCTTATCGGAACAATCTTCAATCTTTTCACTTTCGATTACTGACAGTAACGTTATTACTGTTCAATAAACAGGCGACCGAAACTGCGGTTGCGTGCTTTTTCTGTATTAAAAGATATTATATGTATATAGCCAAAGAATTAAGGAAGAAGAGCATTGCCGAGTATATACTATATATGTGGCAGGTAGAAGATCTTATTCGAGCCTACGGATGTTCGCTGCAACGCATTCGTCGTGAATATATCGACACCTTTCATTATACCGATGAACAGAAAGAAGAGATGCTCGATTGGTACGGAAATCTGGTCAGAATGATTAATGAGGAAGGTTGTAGGGAGCGCGGACACCTACAAATCAACAAAATTTTAATTCACGATTTACTCGAACTTCATAAGCAATTGCTGCAAAGTTCCAAGTTCCCTTTTTATCATGCAGAGTATTATAAGGTGCTACCTTTCATCGTAGAACTGAGAAACAAGGGCGACAAAGATATTAACGAGATTGAAACTTGTTTTGATGCGCTTTATGGTGTAATGCTCTTGCGGCTCAAAAAAAAGGAATTTAGCCCTGATACTTCGCACGCCATCAAGGAGATTACGACCTTTATCGGCATGCTCTCCGATTATTATTTGAAGGACAAAAATGAAGGACTGAAGTTTGAAGATGATTAAAATCAGATAAGCATGAACATATTGATTACCGGTTGCAACGGACAGTTGGGCAACGAATTGCAACTTTTAGAAAAGAAACAAACACAACATCAGTGGTTGAATACCGATGTCAACGAGTTGGATATAACCGATAAAGATGCCGTCGAACGCTTTGTAACAGACCATCAAATAGATGGTGTTGTCAATTGTGCTGCCTATACTGCGGTAGACAAAGCTGAGGCTAACCGCAAGCTTTGCACTGCACTTAACGCCGATGCGCCTGCTTATCTGGCTGCGGCAGTTGAAAAACGAGGAGGTTGGATGATACAAATCTCTACTGATTATGTATTCGATGGAACGAATCATACGCCTTATACAGAGGTTGATACACCCTGTCCTAATAGTGTTTACGGCGAAACAAAACTGGCAGGAGAACTTTTTGTGCAGCAAGCATGCCGGCAAACGATGATTATAAGAACGGCATGGCTTTATAGCAACTTTGGTAACAACTTTGTTAAAACGATGATTCGGTTGGGAAAAGAGCGCAAAGAACTGGGCGTTATTTTTGATCAGATAGGCACACCTACCTACGCTCGCGATTTGGCGCGTGTTATTATAGAGGTTATTCAACAAGGTATTGTGCCCGGTGTTTACCATTTTTCAAATGAGGGTGTTATCAGTTGGTACGATTTTACCAAAGCCATTCATCGTCTTGCCGGTATCAAAACCTGTCACGTTAAGCCACTTCATACAGCCGAATATCCTACGCCTGCAAAGCGTCCGGCTTATAGTGTGCTTGATAAAACGAAGCTCAAGCAAACTTTTAGCATTGAAGTGCCTTACTGGGAAGAGTCGTTGGCTGAGTGCATTGCGCATGAATTGATGGCCGACTAATCGTTTTTTATCCATCAACCCTATTATCTCGCATCCTTTTTACGCATAAAACGTATAACATGAATGAAATAGAAAGACGGCGAACGTTCGCCATTATCTCGCATCCTGATGCCGGTAAAACCACGTTGACAGAGAAGTTTCTGCTCTTTGGAGGACAAATTCAGGTGGCGGGAGCCGTAAAGAGTAATAAAATACGTAAAACTGCCACATCCGACTGGATGGATATTGAGAAACAACGTGGTATTTCTGTATCTACCTCTGTGATGGAGTTTGATTACGAAGGCTATAAAGTGAATATTCTCGATACACCCGGACACCAAGACTTTGCTGAAGATACTTATCGCACGCTTACTGCGGTCGACTCGGCTATTATCGTTGTCGACAGTGCCAAAGGTGTGGAAATGCAGACTCGAAAACTAATGGAGGTGTGCCGAATGCGCAACACACCCGTTATCATCTTTATCAATAAGATGGACCGCGAAGGTCGTGATCCTTTCGAATTGCTCGACGAATTGGAAGAAGAGTTGCAAATAAAGGTGCGCCCTTTGTCGTGGCCTATCAATCAGGGAGCACGTTTTAAGGGTGTTTACAATATCTACGAAAATCAGCTTCAATTGTTTACTCCGGATAAACAACGGGTTACTGAGAAGGTAGAAGTGGATGTTTCGGGGCCCGAACTGATGCAACATATCGGGGCAGATGATGCCGATAAGCTGCGCGAAGATTTAGAATTGGTTAGCGGGGTATACCCTGAATTTGAGGTCGAAACCTATCGCTCGGCGCAAGTTGCACCGGTTTTCTTCGGTAGTGCACTTAACAATTTTGGTGTGCAAGAATTGCTCAATTGCTTTGTAGAAATAGCACCCAGCCCCAAGCCTACGAAGGCAGAAGAGCGAATAGTAGAGCCTTCGGAACCCAAATTTACAGGATTTATCTTTAAGATAACTGCTAACATCGACCCCAATCATCGTTCGTGTATTGCCTTTTGCAAAGTGTGTAGCGGCAAGTTTGTGCGCAATCAACCCTACCTTCATGTGCGGTTAGACAAAACGTTACGTTTCAGCAGTCCCACGCAGTTTATGGCTCAGCGCAAAAGCACTATCGAAGAAGCCTATCCCGGTGATATTATCGGACTGCCTGATAACGGCGTTTTCAAGATTGGCGATACCCTTACTGATGGCGAACAATTACATTTCAGAGGACTTCCATCCTTTTCGCCCGAGATGTTTAAGTATATTGAGAACGATGATCCGATGAAAGCCAAGCAGTTAAATAAAGGTATTGAGCAACTGATGGATGAAGGTGTGGCACAGCTTTTTATTAATCAGTTCAACGGGCGCAAAATTATCGGTACTGTCGGACAGCTGCAATTTGAAGTTATTGAATACCGACTGCAAAACGAATATAGTGCCAAATGTCGCTGGGAACCCGTTCATCTGTACAAGGCATGCTGGATTGAGTCGGACAATGCGCAAGAGTTGGAAAACTTTAAGAAGCGTAAGTACCAGTATATGGCAAAAGATAGAGAGGGCCGTGACGTGTTTTTAGCCGACTCAGGATATGTGCTCAGCATGGCGCAACAAGACTTTGAGCACATTCGTTTCCACTTTACCAGCGAATTTTAAACGGTTATTTATCCTCTGAAACATCAACGGGAGTACTGCTTTTAAGTAGTACTCCCGTTGTCTTTATCCCTGTATGGCGTGTGCTGATGTCTGTATGTTACCTTTAACCGGGTACGCAACACCAACGGCTTACTTTGATCATCACCGCCATTCCCGGTACTTCTTTCAGTAAAAAGTATTTTCCGCTGCTTCTTACCAGCTTTCCGTTAAGTCCCTTTAAGGCACCAAACTTCACCTGAACAGGCGTTCCTACTTTCAGGTGTGCCTCTTCTTCACCGATATATTTACGTAGTTCGATGTCGGGGTTGCACATAATCATAAAGTCAAGCATCTGTTTGGCGGGTATCTCATAGTAGGCTTTGCTATCTGTTGTTTTGCGAATAACCGACATTTTATATTCTGCCTGTGTGATGATTTTTTTTAATTCGCTCTCTTTCCCTTTCTTTTTTATAAAAACGAGATTGTGTACAACGGGCCGTAAAGTACGACGCGGACTGCCCTTCGGGGTTTGTTTGAACGCGTATTCCATCGGTACAAAACATTCTAAACCCGCTTCTTTAAAATAGCTGAGCACAGCCTTCAGCCTCAGCGAAAACAGTCTTATGGCATACCATGGCAGGCCGTCGGCTGTAGCTTCCTGCGGTATGGGCGGCTGTTCGTCGTCCTCTTTCTCTATATTGGGCTGTATGTCATCTATCTCCATTCCTTTTTTCTTTATGATATTGCAAATATAACAAAAACAAACGGCTATTCCAAACCCTGCTTGTAGTTATTCTCTGCCCCTCCGACAACCATTCGAAGGTCTTTTAATGAACTGTCTCTTGCGCTTCGACAGGCGTTTCTCTGGTCAGTTCTTCTTTCATTTGGTGGTAAGACTGATTAATATCCATACCGTGAATAAAGGTGTTGCCCGTTCGCGCAATGCGTTCGCGCAGAGCATCGTTCTCTATCAAGCGAATGATGTTTTGTGCCAATGCTTCGGCATCTCCCACCGCCGACACCAGTGCTGTTGTTTCGTGATGCGCCATTTCCAAATATCCCTTGTTGTCGGTGCAAGCTACAGCGCATCCGCATTGCATGGCTTCGCCGATGGTTAGTCCCCATCCTTCTATCTTACTGGCTGCCACATAGATGGCAGCCTCGTTATATATAGCGTTGAAAAGAGCCTTATTGGGGCGTTGATGATAGGTATATCCTGCAGGTAAAGTGGGTGGAGGGTAGGCGCCGAACATCGTAATATGTAGCTGAGGATATTTTTCTTTTACCTTTTCCATTGCCTTAAATGCCGTAGGCAGGTCTTTTCGGGCATCCTGATGATACATGCAGACCAGTGTATATTTGTTTCTTTGGGCTGGGGGCGTTGTCAACTGAAAGTAGCTGAAGTCAAATCCGTTGGGTATCCATACGGCTTTTTCGCCGCACGTTGTTATAACCTGTTGCAGCCAGCGCGATACAACGAGCTTCTGCATTGGCAGTCGATAGCTTTCAAATACCTGCTCATCGCTGTACGACCAGTTTTCAAAATCCTGAATAAAGTAAAATGTTCGCTGATTGTGGGTTTTGCTTTTGTTGCGTTGAAGCGAAAAGGCGGTCTCTACAGAGGTAGCAACAATCGTTTCGTTGGGGCCAAATTTACAGTTGTCCAACCGCCAAACCCAACGCTGTTTGATGCGTTTATCCAGTGCAAACCATCGTGTTTTGTATTTTCCCGTCAACTTTTTGTAGATAAAATTTTGCCCATAAAGTAGGGTGTGGATGGTGTCAAATTGCCTTTGGTCGTTTATTCTTGGATAGACGATTTCTACCTTAAAGCCATCTGCAGCAAGGCGATTGGCATATTCAAACACCACTTTGAAGCCTCCAATGGGTTCACGACTACTGCGTGGTAACAGAAAAACGATTTTATTCATAGATGCTGGTCGTGGCATGTTTTTGTTGTCAAAAAGGGGTATATTACCTGTATTTAGTATGAGGCGGTGCAGGGAATGCCTGCTGCAATTACACGATCGCGAATGCTGTTGAGCTCGTCGGGCGACGCTTTTAGAAGAGTATTCACCGGCGTATCTCGGTCAATGGTGTAAACCATTACTTGTTGCGGACCAATCTCTTTTACGGTTTTGAGCCATGCAGTAACATATTTGTCGGTTGTATTATTCACATCTTCACCATCAACCGTTCCTTTCATAAACATCGTTTGGATGATAAGGTGCCCGTTAAAAGCTTTCATACCCTCGATAAGTCGCGGCAGCTGATAGGCAATACCCGTTGGTTTGTCTACCTTATAAATATAGTCGGGGTCTACCGTGTCTAGTTTTAAAATGTTGTTATCTACCGTCATTAGGGCATCGTGTACGGCCTTACGCAAAATAAAAGTGGCATTGCTCAGCACAGAAACCTTTGCCGCCGGACAGTATTGGTTGCGCAGCTGTTGTGTGTCGGCTATAATTTCGGCAAACTGTGGGTGACTTGTAGGTTCTCCGTTGCCCGCAAATGTGAGCACGTTAGGATAGATACCGTCGGCTGTCAGTTCTTTCAGCTTCGCTTCCAGCTTTTGAGCCACCTGCTCTCTTGTGGGCAGGGGTAGGGTGGGAATGTGGTCTTTATTCCATCCGCACTCACAGTAAACACAGTCGAAGGTGCATTGCTTTCCGTCGGCGGGCAGCAGATTGATACCCAGCGAAATGCCTAAGCGGCGACTGCGAACGGGCCCGAAGATGGGCGAAGGATAGATAATGGCCATTTCATCATTTGTTTTTTCAAGGGCAAATTTACGTCTTTTCTTTCTGTTCTACCCTTTCTTTTCTTACCGAAGTATAAATCTCTCGGATTTATTTAGTCTAAATCGGCAGAATTGGTAACTGATAATGGATAGTTGACGAGGTAAGACAAGGCTTGTTTTTTTAGGTTTATAACATTTATCGGTTTGTTATCTTTTAGTGAGGAAAACTTCTAAATTATAAATTTTACTATTGTTAAAAATGTGTTTTCTGCTTCGTCAGCGTGCCGATGGAAGGTCTCGGTACTTTTTTACTCGTAAAAATACGGAAAATTCATAATTTTGTATACCGCTGATAATCAGTGATTTGTCTATTATTTAATAAATAGTTCTATTTTTACAGTCATTCGCAATGCCCTAAAAACGTGTTTTTTTGTTCTCAAAAACATAGCTTTTGCATTCTCAAAACAATGCTTTTATCCTCCAAAACCTATGCTTTTGCAATCTCAAACCTATGCTTTTTAATTTTGAACACTGATTTTATGCTTTTTCAGTGCTCTTTCTTTACATTTTAAATGTTAAAACAAGATAGAATTATGAAAAACGGATTATAAGTAAAAATGTATGTAAACCGATGATTTGTTATTTCTTACTTGATGTTTTATAAGGCCCTTTATCTGTGAAAAGATGGATGAAGGTTCTGTAAAAAAACTCACCTGTTATAATGCGATAAAAGAAACTCACCCATAGAGAATGGCTAATGAATGACTTTGGTAGTAAGTGTGCCAAATAATTTTATGTTGCTACAGTATAAAAAACGATGCTTTTGCAGATCAAAAGCATCGTTTTTATAAGTAATATCTGTGTACCTGCTCAGCAAGACCTATGCTGTTATTACAGAATAGCAGCCTTGGCAGGCAGATTAAACGGTGTTATTTGATAAGAATCTTTTGGGTTGTTCCGTCAGAATATTTCACAATGTTAATGCCGGGTTGTGGTGCATTGATTTTCTGACCTTGGATATTGTAACGCGCTACAACGGTTTTGTTTCCTGTTTCGGTTGTTGGAGCCTTAACATCGGCCAGTGTTGCACCGAGAAGTTTGATAACAATACGCTCGTTAAGGTCGCCTGCCGCATTCTTGACAACGCCGATGGGATAACAATAAAGTAGGCGTGGTCGTCTTCAAACTTATAATCTTGCGTGAAACTGTCATAGTCTGACGCCCAGAGTGTTAACGATTTCTTATCTGAACTGAGCACGGTGACCCACGATTGATCGGGTGTAAAGCTGTTGGCAAAAAGTACATTGTCGCGTCGAAGCGTAACGTTGGGGTTAGCTTTTACCACAGTGACCGGTTCGTCGAAGTTGATTGTAAATTTGAGTGGTCGTCTTCCGCTCACTGTTGAACCATCAGCGGGGTCGGTATTCTTCGGTGTTAGAACGCCGTTGGTCATCTCTTTGATGGTAAAGTATGCACCCCAACCATGTACTTTATAATCATGGCTGCAGCCTTTGGGTACGTTAAGTACGGCTTTGGCTTTGATTTTATAGAAAGGGCTGTCGTATTCGTCGCCGTAACTTTTTATGGTAGGTGCTTTAGATCCCAAACAAGTAACTGTGGCCAGTTCAGAACTGTAGGCGAAGGCATGGTTGTATACAGCAACAATGGATGAAGGAAGCGTGGCAGAAACCAAATCCTTACATTGTGCAAAAACACCGTCGGCCATGTAAATTACGTTTTCGGGCACGACAACATTCTTGAGTTTGGTATCGGCAAAAGCTTGTTCGTCGATAAAAGTAAGGTTTTCGGGAAGGTCGATGTGGGTAAGGGCGGTGCTTTCAAATGCATATTTGCCGATGGCGATAAGACTTTTCGGAAGCGTTATGCTTTGCAGTTCGCTACCCCAAGCTGCCCCACCGTTGATACCGATACATCCTTCTTTTACTTTGAAGGTAGTTGTTCCTTTCATCGGTATTACATAAAGCATTTTGTTTTTCGTGTCGTATACGGCACCGTCAACAATATGAAAATGCTTGCTACCTGCTTCGACAGAGAGTGTTTGTACACTTGTCATGGCGATAAAAGAGAAGCCCAGCGTTTCGGTATTCTTGGGAATGGTGAATGAAGTGAGTAATCCGCACTTCATAAATGCCTCGTCGCCGATGTAGGTAACTGTGGAAGGAAGCGATACTGCGGTAAGTTTTTTACATCTTCCAAAGGCTCCGTCGCCGATGTACAATAGGTTAGCGGGGAACTGAATGGTTTCTACAGCGGCGCATTGATGGAAAGCAGTTCTGCCGATATGTTCGAGCGAGTTGGGGAAAACCAGCTTCGTTAATTTCGGACTATGGTAAAATGCTGCATTCCCGATCTTTTTCAAGCCCTCGTGAAAGGTAATTTCAAGCAGTTCGCCGGCAGTAAAGAAGGCGTTATCGTCTATCACTTCGACGCTTCCGGGAATGTCGAGCTTGGTCATTTTGCAAGCCCCGAAAGCACGATTACCGATGTATTTCAGTCCTTCGGCAAAGGTTACACTCTTTAGCTTTGTGTAGTAGAAAGCCAATTCTTTTATCGAATCGACCGAAGCCGGAATGGTTACATTTTCTACGCTTGTCCATTCAAAAGCCTCCGCACCAATCGATTTGACATCGTAAGAAACACCCTCGTGTTCAACCGTGGCAGGAATGGCAACCGTTGCGGCTTTTCCTTCGTACTTGTTGATTTCTACCTGAGTGGCGTTTTTTACCTTGTAGGTGATGTCTCCCACTTTAAAATTAGTCTGTGCATTAGCCGTAATGAATGCCAAGACAGCAAAAGAGAGTACAATTTTCTTCATAATAATAAAGGTTTAGTTAAAACATAAATGAATATATACAGATATTTGTGTATGCAGGGATATGTAATTTTGATGCTGTGGAGCGGTCGCGGGGCAAAATTTTATAGGCTATTGGCAGATTGTTTTTGTCTGCTTTTCTCTGTCTTTGAGCCCTTGGACGACTGTTCTTTTTTAGGCTTTGCTGAAGAAATGTGCATTTTGGCCGGGTATAGGTGCCGAATTTGTAGGGTTAAACAAACAGAATTAAGGACGTTTCTGTGTGCGGAGGCATGAGCTGAAAGAACTTCTCGGTAGTCCGGTCAGGGAGTATACTGCAGGCAAAAACGTTCTCCCTGTTTGAAACCTTCTTCATAAAGCTGTTCTAATTTAAGGGTATCTTTCTCTATTCGGCCCACTTCCAGTGGCTTTTCGGGGCGTATACAGATAATTTTTCCTTCTCTTTCCAAATCTTCAGTAAGCTGCAACTGGTTGTTATAAACCTGCAATCGGCGACTTAAAGCCACCCGCAGGCGTGGATATTTCTTGTAAATAAAGTAAGGTATTTTATGGTCTTTGCCTGTGGCACGAAAACCAAAATTGCGCGTCATAACAACAACGTTGGTTTCGTGGCCTGTTTCTATCGCCCGCATAACGGGGATACTGTCTACAATTCCACCGTCGAGCATTGGTATCCCATCTACCTCTACAATCTTACTTACAAAAGGCAGACTGCTTGAGGCCCGAACAATGTCGAGTGTACGTTGTTTATTTTGTTTATCGGTAAGATACATCGCTGTGCCCGTAAGACAATTGGTGGTAACCATTTCGAACGTTGTGGGATTGCTGAAATAGGTGTCAAAATCGTAGGGAAGATATTGATTGGGAAACTTATCGTATAACAATTCCTGATCAAAGATACAACCTTGTGTTACCAAATGGCGAATACCTATATATTTATAACGTGCCAGATAATCGATGTTGGATATGCGGGCACGGCGTGGCTGACGGCTTACGTATGACATTCCGTTACACGCTCCTGCCGAAACTGCTACGATATAATTGAAGTATCGGTCGTGTTTCATGAAGGCATCCAGCACTCCGCTGGTGAACACACCACGCATTCCGCCCCCTTCAAGAACTAATCCCGTATTTCTTCCAATTTGCATAAGACAGTTTAAATTTGTCAGCAAAGTTAATAAAATATGGTATTTTTTCTATATCTTTGCGTACAAATGTTATAAAAACAAACTTTATGTTCGAAAAAGATACATATATTCGGCGGCGTGCCGAATTGAAAAAACTGGTACAAAATGGCGTTATTATTTTCTTTGGTAATAACGAATCGCCCTGTAATTTTCCCAACAACGGTATTATCCTTTCAGACAAGATTCTTCGTTTCTTTATTATTTTGGTGCTCAACGCGACGGACTGGTTGGTGTAATCGACATTGACAACGATACCGAAACACTGATAGGAAACGATATCGATATTGATGACATCGTATGGTATGGGGCTGTAGACAGCGTGAAAGATATGGCAGCGCAGGCAGGTGTAGCCCATTCGACCCCCATGAAACAACTGAAAACTATTTGTTATGACGCCTTACGCCTGAAAAGAAAAATACATTTTTTGCCGCCTTACCGGCACGACACCAAGTTGCAGATATTCGATTTGTTGGGCATTCATCCCCATCAGCAGAAAGAATCGGCTTCGATAGAACTGATTAAAGCTGTAGTGAAGATGCGTTCGGTAAAAGAAGACCAGGAAGTGGAAGAGCTGGAGCGAGCTGCGAGATAGGTTATAAAATGCACACAACGGCCATGAAGCTGATTAAACCCGGTGTAACAGAGAAGTTTGTGGGCGGACAGGTGAGCGGAATAGCCGGTTCTTACGGCGCGATGGTTAGTTTTCCGACCATCTTTTCGCAACACGGCGAAATTATGCACGGCAATCCTTCGATGGCCGTTCTTGAAGCAGGGCGACTGGCTTTGTGTGATGCCGGTGCCGAAACGATGAACAACTATTGTTCAGACAATACCCGCACCATGCCCGTGAGCGGTAAGTTTACACAGCGTCAGTTGGAAATTTACAGTATTGTCGAGGCTTGTCACGACCTTGCCTTGGAACTTTCTAAACCCGGTGTGAAGTATTATGACGTGCATATGGATATTTGCCGCCTGATGACTGACCGTCTGAAAGAGCTTGGATTGATGAAGGGCGACACTGAGGAAGCGGTAAGAGCCGGTGCGCACGCTATGTTTCTGCCCCATGGATTGGGACACATGATGGGAATGGATGTGCACGATATGGAATCGCTCGACCAGCGTTATGTAGGCTTTGACGACGAAATTCAGCCTTCAACTCAGTTTGGAACATCGGCGCTTCGTATGGGGCGACGCCTCGAGAAAGGCTTTGTTGTGACCGACGAGCCGGGAATTTACTTTATTCCCGCCCTCATAGACAGTTGGAAAGCAACAGGACATTGCAAGGAATTTCTTAACTTCGAACTTCTCGAAACCTATAAGGACTTCGGCGGCATACGCATAGAAGATGATATTTTGATTACTGACAACGGATGCCGAATTATCGGAAAAGAACAAATCCCTTATCATCCTAAAGACGTCGAAGACTATATGGCATCGTAACTTTTATAAAAACGAACACTATAAACTCAAAAAACATTTTAAAACAACACGTAATGAGAAAAGTATTTTTCACCGCGCTTATTGCTCTCACAGCAATAACCGCGAGCGCAAAGACACCAAAGGCAAAAGCAAATGCCAACAAAAACAAACCGGTATTTACCGTTATCAAAGAAAATAAGATTACAAGTATTAAAGACCAAAACCGTAGCGGAACCTGCTGGGACTATGCTACACTGAGCTTTCTCGAAAGCGAAATACTGCGCAACTCGGGTAAAACCTATAACCTTAGCGAAATGTTCATAGCCAGCAAAAACTATATGGACCGCGCCGTTAAGTCAGTAAGAATGCATGGCGATGTATCGTTTGCACAAGGCGGAAGCTTCGACGACCCCATCTTTGTTATCAAACAGCACGGCATTGTGCCCGAAGAGGCAATGGCATTACCCGGAACACCGATAGGCGATTCACTGGCCAACTTCAACGAGTTTTTTGAAGTGATGCTGCCTTACGTGTCTGCTGTGGCAAAAAGTAAGAGCAAAAAACTGTCTCCGGCCTGGAAGAAAGGTTTGCAGGGAATATTAGACGCGTATCTCGGTAAATGTCCTGAAAACTTCACTTACGAAGGAAAAAGCTACACTCCGCAAAGTTTTGCCCAAAGTTTAGGCTTAACTGGGACGATTATATCACTTTCACCAGCTATACACATCACCCTTGGTACAAAAAGTTTGCTGTCGAAGTGCAAGACAATTGGCGCTGGGCCCAGAGCTACAACGTGCCCATTGCCGACCTTACCCGCATCATCGATAACGCCATTATGAATGGTTACACCATCGGTTGGGGCGGCGACGTTACCGAAGATGGTTTTACCCGCAAGGGGCTCGGCATAGCTATCGATGCTAAAAAAGTACGTTCGATGGCAGGAACAGATGCCGACCGCTGGTTTAAGTTGTCGAAAGATGAGAAGAAAGTAAAGTATGATTCGCTCGGAGTGAATGTTCCCGAACTCGTTCCCACACAAGAGATGCGGCAAGAGGCTTACGACAATTGGGAAACAACCGACGACCACGGCATGCACATCTTTGGAATTGCCAAAGACCAAAACGGCAGAGAATATTATATGGTAAAAAACTCTTGGGGTGCCTACGGCGACTATAAAGGCATTTGGTATATGACCAAGGCTTTCATCGCCCTTAAAACCATGGACTTTATGGTTAACAAAAATGCCGTTCCCAAAGATATACTTGATAAAATAGGTTTGTAAGACGGTTTAAAAGTGAAAGGGTGAAAAGGTGAAAGGGTGAAAAAGTGAAAAAGTGAAAAAGTAAAAAAGTGAAAAAGTGAAAGGATGCAGGCACCATATAAAGAGCAAAGCGCAAGTAATGTAGTACACCTATCCCTTTCCACCTTTTCACTCTTTCACTTTTCACTTTTTCTTTGCGGATTGTATAACAAAACAAAGATGGACGCACAAAGTAGTGCGTCCATCTTTTATAATTCTTTACGTCAGTTCGTTATAAGTAATCCCCTCTCTTTCTCCCCTTTTCAAGGGGAGAGGTGTGCTGCATATCCACTCGAAAGCTTATACCAAGGGAGAACTCAATAATTGTAAAGGAGAACCTCAACACATCCCTCCCCTTAAAAAGGGGAGGTTAGGAGGGGATGTACCTGTCAGCAGATAGCATGACTCTAATCCATCATTTCTTCTCCACCACCACGAGTTTTCCGCCTTCAACTTTGACGTACATTTCCTCTTGTGTGCGTTTGTTTACAATCAGATAGATGGTTACGCCGTCTTGCACGTCGGTTACGCCGCCGTAAGCCAGACAATCGTGGGCAAGATTCAGTTCGGTTTCCAGTGCCGGAAGCAGCGGAGTAATGAGCGCCTTTTCGGGACTGACGTTTCCGTCGTCGCCGCCCTTCTTGCCACCTTTTCCCTTACCGTCGTTGTTTCCCTTTCCACCTTTGCCATCATCGGGAGTTTTTCCGCCATTCGGGCCCTTTCCGTCCGAACCCTTATCGCCGCCCGGAGTTTTTCCGTTTCCGCCGTCGCTTCCGCCCGACTTTTCATCCGGTTTGCCCGGTTTCTTTTTATCTTTCGATTTCTTTTGCGCCATGCTGGCGTTGTGCGTGGCCTTAAAATCAGCGGAGGTTTTGTTCATGGCGTCGACTAAGTTGGCAACCGTTTGCTTGTCGGCATCGGTCTTGGCCAGGATGTACGAGGCGAGAATACACTGACAAACACCCTCGAACAGCTCGTCGGTGTTGCGACGCGCCGTGCGAGCATCGGGTAGTTTTGCCTCGAGCCCCTCAGTGCGACGGTCGGTGCGCATTTTTTCGTACGCCTCGTTGGCGGTATGCAGCTCGTCGAACACGGGTTTCAGACCCAGCGCTGTGATTTCGGTTTGATACCGCGCGGCATCCTGTTCCATACCGATGATATGACCGCTTTCAGCCTCAAAAATCTCGTCTTGAATGCCGAAATAGGGTTTAAAAACCACATACAACCGTTGCGCGGCCTCGCGAATGGCGCTCACGGGCGATGTGCGTTGCGCCCTTACCACCGAAAAGATGTTGGTTAGCAGCATGTCGCGTTCTGCATCTTTCTCGCGCATTTTGGCTGTAAACACCGATGCCGACGCCTGCATGTTAATTTCGGTTTCCACCTTGATGGCCTTCTCCCACTCGGCGAGCCACTCGGCCGAAACGTTCGTCTTCGTCGCGTCGGCGGCTTTTACCAGTTCGTACTGCTTGCGCTGATACTGTGCGTGCAAGATGTTGCTGTAAAGGGAACTGAACGTCCCTTCGAATCTTAAAATTCTTTTCATTTTTAAAAGTTATTAAAGTTTATATAGGTGTTTTCCTTGTAAGGAAGTATCGGATGCCTCGTCAGAGATTCTGACGGGACATCCGAGTACTCCGGAAATGATTTCAGAGATTCTGACGGGACATCCGGGGAACTCCGGAAATGATTTCAGAGATTCTGACGGGGCATCCGAGACTCCGGAAATGGTTTCAGAGATTCTGACAGGGCATCCGGGAATTCCGGAAATGGTTTCAGAGATTCTGACGGGACATCCGAGACTCCGGAAATGATTTCAGAGATTCTGACGGGGCATCCGAGATTCCGGAAATGGTTTCAGAGATTCTGATGGAGCATCCGGCATTCCGAACATAATATTTTAGCAGCATGTTTCTTATTGCATCGTCCATATTTGCTCCGCAATGGATTTCCTAGGTACTGCTGAACGGTTGAATTCTAGCCTACCCCATACGATGTAAAGGTGGTTAGCTTCGCTACTTTCGTAGCTATCCTTTTTATAGGGTGTACTTGTCCAATAACATCCCGAACCTGGACTATATTCCCCTTGATTTATATAACCTAAACTAGGTAAAAAGAAATACTGACTGCCAGGCAATTCTCCGTTTTTGTAATCCCATAATGCACCGGCTGGTCGGGTTGCGGGTGCAGGGCATTGCGGATAGTCACTCTCGCTTTTATCAGGAGGTAGATTGTTATAAGGAACAGTAGTAGACTTTGTGTTGCCGTTCGCGTCGGTGGCAGTAATGTTATTCCACTTTTTAAACCATACCCCGCCAATCAACAAATGTCCGTTATATGCAAATAAAATCTGTTCTGTATGGGGGTCGCCGGCATAGGCATACCATGTCATGGCGGCAAATGAAGGGCAGTTTTTACACGAATTTGTTGCAGGTGTCTCCGAAGGATTATACCACCGGCTATCGGTGTTTAGTTTGGGATAATTCTCATTCTTTTCACCGTAAGCTGTAGGGATGTTGGGAAACTGGCTGTTTGTTGCCTCGTTATACCAATAGTTATTTTGGGCATCCCACAGATAGAAATTGTTTTTACGGTCGGAAAAGTCTTTTATCGTCAGGTCTACCGTGATGGGGGTTACCGTATTAGCTGCATAGGTATGGCTATTGATGGTTTTAATGATTTTTCCGGAAGCATAAGCAGAAGAGTTTTCAGCTAATTCATATTCTACCGTGAGTTGATGTGTGCCCGGCGCAATCACCATATAACTGGCATTGGTAGCTTGACTGGGAGTTGTGTTGGTGAGTTTAAAGTTCCCCCCCAAGTACAGTGTTATGCTGTTGGCGGTGCCGCTACCAGTAAGTCCGGTTGGTGTAAGCGTATAGGTGCCGGCAATGTTATGGTCGGCTGTTACTTTGATTGAACGAACGTGAACTGACGGCAGAAAATGGTTTTCGCTATAAGGCAGAAAACAAATAAATGCTGCTTTATGGTCGAGATTGAACGAATATGTCTTGTCAGACTGCTGATGGGCTGTAGCCGTTCCGCAATCGCCATATATACCAAGACTATCGGTTACATTGGGATCCTTTTGTCTTTGGGAAGTATTGATCATTACTTTGTTGTATTTTGTAGCGTACTTACCGGGATAGTATAGTGTAACAGTAGGAGTATCATAACCTCTGGACAGATAGAATTTTGCCGTTGCAGATTTTGTTGTTATTTGTGCTCCTCCTTTAGCACCATCGGCAGTCCATATAGTGTCACCTTTTTCCCAGAAATAGTCTACTTGCGTGCCACCCGGGTAAGTCATACTGAGCGATGTACGAGTGGCAGATGTAGCACTCGGTTTGATGTCTATTCCGCCAATAAAGGTGGTACCTTGCTGGGCAGGATTACCTTTCTTTGTCTCTTTGGTTTGTTTCTCATCGTCCACGGTGTTAGCGGCACAACCGACCAAAAGGGCAGCCATGGCGAATATCCATAAAATATTTTTCTTCATTGTTGTCAAATCTTAAATGTTTGTTTTCATTGTCAAATATTCCACGATCCGTTTGTTTCCTCCTCGTTTTCTTCCTCTTCTTCCTCTTCAAAAAAGCCTTGTTTGGAACCACTGATCGGCGGATTGACAGTTCCGAATTGTGCCCGCCTTGACCAATATTCGATCCTTCTAAGAGGTGATATTCCACTTTGGTTTCAATCACCTTGATACAAGGTGGAATGTAATTTTCTTGTTTCCTTTTCATCTTTTTATCTCATTTTTTTGTGAATAAATTTTGAAGCTATTTTCTATTTAACTTGGGGAAAAATACATAAAAAACACAAGGGAATTCCGTAGAAATCCTTTACAAGCTATTGTTTTTGTTATATTTGTTATATGATACGCGCACGTAAGTTAAGTTGCTTGTGTGTTAGCGAGTTATTCCACACATACAAAACTGCAACTTTTAACGTTTCCGAATATGTATTTACACAACACATTGTATTTTGATTTTCTTATCTCTTGTAAAATATGTCTTAATTTGAAAAACTTTTTCTGTATTTCTATCTGAAAAGAGTTTGTTCTTTTGTTAAAGCTGTGGCAAAGGTATGACAATTTATATAAATAATGTATATATCGGGTTGATAATATAGGCTTTATTAACAATCTGGCACAAACAATGGGGTGGGTGCTTCTAAGACCTTTTGCTTTGTAACAAGGCGGGGATAAAACTTATTCCGACGGGTGTTCTTTATCTTTCTCTTGGTTGTTCACGGCGGTGATGTTACGCATCAAACCTGAATACTTGGCGCGCTTTACGGCACTGCCTTTGAAGAGCTTTTGATAGTCTTCTTCCGAAAGATGTAGCCATTTTTCGCGAGTCATGGCAAGGAGTTCGGGGCGCGGACGCAGCTCGGCAATGTTCGTAGGAGAGGCGAAACGGTTCCAAGGGCAGGCTGTTTGACACTTGTCGCAGCCGTAGATGGTGTTTCCCATTGCTGCGGCAATGTCGGTGGAGAGTGTTCCGCGATTTTCAATGGTTTGATAAGACAGGCATCGGGCGGCGTCAAAGGG
Organism: Hoylesella saccharolytica JCM 17484; assembly: GCF_000614205.1. Classification (GTDB taxonomy): domain Bacteria; phylum Bacteroidota; class Bacteroidia; order Bacteroidales; family Bacteroidaceae; genus Prevotella; species Prevotella saccharolytica. The sequence continues at coordinate 41,830 of NZ_BAKN01000008.1, read as the reverse complement.
GTGCAGATGGTCGGCGGTTGGGCTATTCCAAGTGCCCAATGCGCCGGTGGGACAGGCGTCGATGCAGCGATGACACGAACCGCATCGGTTGGGTAGGGGCTGGTCGTAGGTAAGGGGGATATCGAGAAAAAGCTCGCCCAAAACAAACATGCTGCCAGCGTTGGGAAGGATGAGTTGGTGGTTGCGCCCCGTCCATCCCAAACCGGCCTTTACCGCCCAATAGCGTTCGAGAATGGGCGCGCTGTCGCAAAAAACGCGGAATTGGGGTGGGAGGGGAGGAGGGATTAGAGAGGAGGGATTAGGGATTGTTTGTGGGGTAGGAACGGCAGGGGTGTGGGAGCCGGCGGGTTCTGTATAGGGCTGAAAACCGAATGTTGCAGCCAGTTGTCGCAGTTTGTTTTTCACCACATCGTGATAATCTTGTCCGTAGGCATAGCCGGCCAGCTGAAATTCGGTTTGCGGAATGCGCTGTTCGGGGGCGTAATTGAGCGCTACGCAAACGATGGATTTGAGGCCCTGCATCAGCAAACGTGGGTCGAGTCGCTTGTCGGTGTGGTTGTTCATGTAGTTCATTTCCGCGTAGCCGCCTTTATCGAGCCATCGTTTTACTTCAGCTGCCGTATCGCGGTCTACGGCACTTGCTTGAGCTATTCCGCAGGCAAAAAAGCCGAGACGTTGTGCCTCGACTTTTATTTCTTCAGAAAGCTTAGCCTTTGTTTCTTCAGAAAGGATGGAATTGGTTTCTTCAGAATGTTTGGAAGTCATTGGGTCGGAATTTCTTGTACAGAACGCTCTGCAGAACCTTACCCTCGCCGTCAGAATGTTTTAAATGTGTAGCCCTGTTCTTTTAGCCATTCTAAGGCTTTGGGAAGTGCGAAATGCAGTTTGTCGATGCTTTTGAGCGAGTCGTGAAAAGTGATAATCGAGCCATTGCGCACGTATCGTTTGACGTTGTCGAGTACGTCTTCGGCAGTCATCCATTTCGAGTAATCGCGCGTAACTACGTCCCACATCACCACTTTATATTTTCTGCTGAGCCAGGCATATTGCGACCAGCGCATCCACCCGTGTGGTGGGCGGAACAGGTTCGAGTGTATCAGCTTGTCGGCGCGATTGGTATTGTCGGTGTATCGGTGTATCGAGTGCTTGAAACCGCTGATGTGGTTGTAGGTGTGGTTGCCCACGCAATGGCCTGCTTCAACGATTTGTTGATACAGTTCGGGATGCTTTTCTACGTTTTGGCCTACCATAAAGAAGGTGGCACGAACGTTGTAATGGGCAAGTGTTTCAAGAATAAAGGGGGTAGACTGGGGGATGGGACCGTCGTCGAAGGTGAGATAAATGCTGCGCTCATGTTGATTCATTCGCCATAGGGCTTTGGGGTAAAGCCAGCGTAGAAATATCGCGGGTTGCTCGATTATCATGCTTTTAGTGGTTCCTGCGAAGGGAGAGGGGGCGTTTAGCCATTTCGAGGTTCCCCTTCAGCGGTGGAAAATTGTTTTGTGGATATTCAGATGTTCCCTTTAACGGGGAAATTTGTTTTTGTTGACTTTTGTGTTTCCCACCGGTGGGAAAGGTTGAGCAACGAAAGTAATATGTGTCCCAATCTTGGGAAATACTACTTTTTTGCCGGCAACGCGTCCCAATGTTGGGAGATATCGCCTTTGTTGTCGGGAAGGTTTCCCAATGTTGGGAAAGATTGCAGTTGCTATCGGAAGGTTTTCCACACCTTTGGAAGGACTGCTGTCGCTGTTGGGGCGATTTCCCAATGTTGGGAGGCACCGGTTTCTTCGCCGGCACGATTTCCCAACATTGGGATTTGTTTTCTCTGCAACGAGCGCCTTATTTTTCTTGGGGGAACGTTCCGCCCTTGCCTTGATACTGGATGTAGAGGGCGTTGAGTTGTTGCGTCTGCCGGGCAGCCCATTTGCGGTCAACCATTTCGGTAAGTTGGCTAAGCTGTCGCATGGTGTAGAATTGCGACAAACAATCGTTCATCGACCCGGCGAACCGTCCGCCGTCGAGCGAGAGATACCAGTTGAGATACTGTTCGGCAGTGGTCCATACGGCCTGGATATACTCTTTGGCTTTGGCTTTCTGCCCCAGCAGGATGTAGGCGCGAGCTATTTCTGCTCCACCACCCCAGTCGAGACCGCTAATCATATACGTTATCGGAACGTTATAGGTGGGGAATTCTTTCTCGACTTTTTGCAGAACCTTGAGTGCCTTGTCGTTCTTTCCCTCGACAATCAGCTGCATGGCCAGTTGTGCCATCAGTCGTCGGTGGGTGCAGCACATGCGCATAATGGTTTCGTCAAGATAGATGCCTTTCCGGGTAAGTCCGCCGAATTTGTAGCGGTTCATCACGTTGTTGTAGGTCTTCTCGGTGTCGAAGTTACGTGCTCCCTCCTTGTTGGTGGTAAACGGCGTAATCCTGTTGGCCAATCCTTCTTGTACAAAATTGTCGCCCAAGTTCATATAATTTTCCGAACCCACCGTGTATGCCACGTATATGGGGCGTATCCAGTTGCACTGTGCAATCATCTCGAGCATCATCAGGTCGCCTTTGTACAGAGCCTTTTTCCCTGCAAGCGATATCACCATACGGTTGGGAATGGTGTCGGCAGCCATCATCATTCCGCTCTTTTTCACGGCCTCTTTGTCGATGGTTACGTAAAGCGTGTCGGTGGGAATGATATGCAATTCGGCATCTTTCGAACGTACCCAATATTTTAGGATGTTCTTCAGTTCGAACGGCTCGTCTCCGTAGGTTGCTTTTGCTTTCTGCGGGTGCTTGTTGTAGAAATCTAACAGCTGCTGCTTGGCCTGCGGAACTACTTCGACATATTCGTTTGTGCCTGAACAATAATCAAGTCGCGGCCATGTGATGGGTACTGCGGGCGAGTTGTAAGCCGGGCGTTTCATTTGGTCGATGTACCAGTCGGTTTGCAGATAGCTGAGATTGCATACGCGGGCATCTGTGCGCACGCCTTCCACCTCTTGGTTATACCATAGTGGGAAGGTGTCGTTGTCGCCGTTGGTAAAAATAATGGGGTTGCCCTTGTCTTGTAGGGTCATCAGGTAGTTTTGTCCAAAATCACGACAAGTGTAACGGTTGCTGCGGTCGTGGTCGTCCCATGTTTGTGATGCCATCTGTATTGGTACGAGCAATGCCAATACGCCAACTGCGGCCGAAACGATGGTTCCCTCTACTTTGATTTTTTTCTTCAATAAGTCGATGATGGCAGCTACACCGATGCCACACCAAATGGCAAAGGCATAGAAGGAGCCTGCATAGGCATAGTCTCGTTCACGCGGTTGCATCGGTGTTTGGTTCAGATAAATCACGATAGCCAATCCGGTCATGAAGAAAAGGAAGAATACGACCCAGAACTGGCGTATGCCGCGCCGCCCGCGGAAAGCTTGCCAGAATAGTCCGATGACACCTAACAACAAGGGCAGACAGTAGAAAACATTATGCCCCTTGTTATTTTTTAAATCGTCGGGCAATTTGCTTTGGTCGCCCAATCGCAGATTATCAATGAAGCCGATACCCGTGAGCCAGTTGCCGTGTTCAAGTTCTCCGTTACCCTGTATATCGTTCTGCCGTCCGGCAAAGTTCCACATAAAGTAACGCCAGTACATAAAGTTGCACTGATAAGAGAGGAAAAAACGTATGTTTTCTAATTGCGTGGGCATCTTTACCATGATGTTCTCTCCGCATCGGTCGTAAGGCACTTCCGTTCCTTCTATACCCCCCATCCAATCTTCGTAAGCCTGCGGATGTCTGTCAATTGAGCTGTGCATACGCGGAAAAAGCATATTCTGCGCATATATATATCGGCTTTTTTGGCTCACAACAAAGTAAGAGTCTTTTTCGTCTTTGCTGGCTTTTTCCTTACGCTGATAAATCGGTGCACCTTTTGACATACGCGGTTTGCACATGTTTCCTTCCTGATCCAACTGTACTTGAGAGGTAAAAGCCGGTCCGTAAAGCAATGGACGGTCGCCATATTGGTCACGACTGAGATAGGTACCCAGCGTGAAAATATCTTCTGGAGAGTTTTGATCCATTGGTGGATTGGCTGATGAACGAATAACGATTACTGCGTAGCTGGAATAGCCAATCATCAGCATCAGCAGACAAAGCAGTGTGGTATTCTTGATGCGTGACGAAATCAGCGGAACCAACTTTTTATCGGTTGTCTTGCGTTTGTAATTCAATACGAAATAAAGTGTTGCAAGCACTAAGATACCTATTAGTGCAGCCGACCATCCGTAACCGTAGAACGGAATGCCGAGCATACCGAAAGCCGTGAGGAACGATATGTTTTCGCGTTTTTTGTTACTGCCCGTATAGCTTTCATAGATGGCCCAAATCATGGCCGACACTAATAATATAATGTATATAATCACTCCCGTGTTAAACGGCATGCCCAACGTATTGACAAAGAACAGCTCAAACCAGCCACCCACAGTGATGATGCCGGGTACCACACCATAAAGCACGGCGGCCACTACTGCGAACGAAATAAACAGCGCAATGAGCGAACCTTTCACTTCAATATCGGGGAACTTGCGATACACAAACACCAAGACGATGGCCGGAATGCAAAGCAAATTGAGCAGATGCACACCGATGCTTAACCCCGTCATATACATAATCAGCACTAACCAGCGATCGCTGTGAGGCTCGTCGGCGTGGTCTTCCCACTTCAAAATCAGCCAAAACACCACTGCCGTAAATGCTGAAGAATAGGCATAAACCTCGCCTTCTACAGCACTGAACCAAAATGTGTCGCTGAAAGTATAAATTAGCGCGCCTACAAGTCCCGATGCTTCGATGGCAATCAGTTTGCCTGTTGTCATTGCGCTCCAATCTTTCAGCACCAGTTTACGTGTCAGGTGTGTGATGGTCCAGAACAAGAAAAGAATGGTTGTTGCACTCAGCAGCGCACTCATCGTGTTCACCATCCGTGCCACTTGCGTTACATCGCTCGCAAAGTGCGAGAACAAATTGGCTGTAAGCATAAAAAAAGGTGCGCCGGGCGGATGTCCTATTTCCAGTTTATAACCTGTTGTAATAAACTCGGGGCAATCCCAGAAACTTGCTGTAGGTTCTATTGTAGAACAATAAACAAAGGCGGCGATAAAGAATGTAAGCCAACCCAGCACATTGTCTACCAACTTATACTGTTTCATCTATCGGTAAATAAAATGTTTATTTCGAAATAACGGTTGCAAAGATAGCGTAAATCATAGGAAGAGCAAAATAAATCAAGTCTTTTATGTCTTGTTCCACAGTTCTTCACCTTTTACATAAACGCTACTCTTATTTTATATATGTATGGTTGGAGAGATAGGCTTTCCAATTGGTGAGAAGATTGTGAAGAACTTGTTTCATAAGAAAATAATCGTTGTTTTTCGTTTTTCTTATCCAAGTAAATTGTATCTTTGCGGAGTTAGAAAAGAGTTGGAAAAATGTAGAAAGAAGTGTAAACAAAGGATGACAGCATAAATAACGAAATGTAAAATTATAACTTTTAAAGGATAATTATAAAATGGAGAAGCAAAAATTTTTTGAAACCATGGGCTGGGTAGGTATCGTTACAGCCATCTTAATGTATGTCTTTTATTTTCCACAGATTCAAGGTAACCTCGAAGGACATAAGGGATCGTTCATTCAACCTTTCATGGCAGGTATCAACTGTACGTTGTGGGTATCTTACGCACTGTTTAAAGAGCATCGTGATTGGCCTGTTGCGATAGCCAATGCGCCGGGTATTGTGTTCGGATTTATCGCTGCCTTCACCGCGTTGTAAATCTTTTTTTCGTGTATTTAGTCTTATTGTATAATATAACGTGAAATAAAGGAATACCGATGTGTGTTTAACCAAAAACCAATACAGTGGCTTTTGGACATTAATAGCCGAAAAGGGAACGAACATTTGATGTTCGCTCCCTTTTTGTTATTAGGTTGTTTGCTCTGTTTTCGTTCCTCGTTTATCACCATGAAATCTTGATGTATGTTCCGCATTATCTTGCCTTTAATCCTCTTCCAATTTCTCTGAGCCGATGGTCAATTTTCTCAATTCATAATACGAACCATTATAAATGTTTAGGTCTACATAGCCTTTAATTCCATCAAGCTTGCCGGCGTCGGTGTGTTGCCAAAACTTCCACGGACCTTTATACTCTACTTTCTCCACGTAATAGTGCGCAATCCAGTAGGGATAGTCGTCAAAAACGGGCGCACAGAGATATTGTTCCTTAAACTTATAATAGGTATAAAGAATGGGCTTAACGTGATATTTGTTTTCTACAATATGCAACCACGTTAACACATCACGCTGAAAATCTTCTGCCGACTTATTCTTTGGTTTGTGCTCAATATCGAGTACGGGTGGCAAATCACCCTTTTGCAACCTTACTCTCTTAAGAAAATAGTTGGCCTGAGCACGTGCATCCGATTGATTACTCCAAAAGTGGTAAGCACCACGTATAAACCATACTCGCGGGCTTGAAAGAAATTGTCGTTGAAATTCTCATCGAGCGAAGACGTTCCTTCAGTTGATTTGATAATAACAAACTTCAGTGGATTACCGTCTACAGTGGCTTCGCTCAGTTTATCCCAGTCAATGATGCCCTGATAATGAGATATATCGATACCGTGAATGCTGTAGCCTTGTGGATAATTGGCATCGCCATAAAGCGCACGCCATCTGAAACCGGTAGGGCCTACAAAAAAAGAATAAAACACCCAGATATATAAACAAATTACACCAATACCTCCCAACCACCATGCTCGATGTCGCGAATGGCGGAAAAATTTTGGAATGATAATGTTGTAAAAATGAAAACGGTGACGCATCCGACGTTTTTTACGTGTCGAACGGACTGTTATTCTGCTTCTTCCAGACTTTTTCTTTGTCATCAGTAGTCAATAAAAAACTGTGAAGTCCCGACCACACAACGTTCGGAACTTCACAGTGCATCCACCGGAAACCTTATTTCTGTTCTAGTTCCAGTGTCTTTGTGGGTTGGTCGCACACCTCGCTTGGTCCCCAATACTGTATTGGTCCGGGGTAGATGTAGCACGTATTTTTAGCCCACTCATCACGTTGTGCGGCAAATGTCTTGAACGGTTTTCCTTCAAGCTCTACTAAAGCCTTGCGGATAACCGGTTTCATCTCACCGTTACGTCTTTCCATATTCATCATCATTGTGATGGGTACACCACCTGCTTTCCAGTTTTCTGCGTTTGCTGTGGTATTCTTCACGATAGCCATATAGCCTGTTTTACCACTTGCAATCAGTAATGCTGCACTTGTTCCGAGTGCATAACAATAGTCTGCATCAAAATTCGAGGGTGCAGCACAGCGGCCTTCGTATCCAAAGAAATGGTGTTGAGGGGCAAACTGACCTTTGTATTTGCCCTGCTTAGCCCATGAAGCCAGCTTGGCATCTACCATCTCCGAAATCAGCTTTTCTGTCTCGATGAGCGATACTTGTACGTTTCCGTGTGGGTCACGGTCCAACGACAGTTGGCGACCAACGCTTTCTGGCAGTGTCTCAAACGTGGCTTTGTTTTCAGCACTGAGGTGAGTCATGATATATTCGCGTTGCGCATCCTTGTCTAAATCTTTGTAATCGGCACCGTGAGCAGCCAACAAGTCGTTTAGCTCTTGTATCAGTCGACCAATAGCAGGTACAAATTCAATAAGTCCTTCGGGAATAAGCACCACGCCGAAGTTTTGTCCTTGCTCTGCCCGATAAGCCACCGCAGCAGCAATATTCTCGATAATATTGTTCAGTGTAAGATCTTTTGCTTCTACTTCTTCAGAGATAATACAGATGTTGGGTTGTGTTTGCAGGGCACATTCAAGTGCGATGTGCGATGCCGAACGACCCATTAGTTTTACGAAGTGCCAATATTTACGGGCTGAATTACAATCGCGCTCAATGTTGCCAATCAGTTCACTATAAGTCTTTGTTGCTGTATCAAATCCGAATGATGTTTCTATTTGGTCGTTTTTCAAGTCGCCATCGATGGTCTTCGGACAGCCGATAACCTGCACACCATAGTTTTTGGCTGCATAATATTCGGCCAATACGCAGGCATTAGTATTCGAGTCGTCACCTCCAATGATAACAATGGCGTTGATATCAAGTTTACGAATGATTTCCAGCCCCTTCTCAAATTGTTCGGTTGTTTCCAGTTTGGTACGTCCGCTTCCAATCATATCAAATCCGCCTGTATTGCGATAGTCGTTCAAAAAGTCGGCTGTAATCTCAATATATTTATGGTCTACCAATCCACCGGGACCCATCAAAAACCCGTAAAGTCGATTATTGGGGTTCAGTTTTTTTACTTCGTCAAATAAGCCCGATATAACATTATGCCCGCCGGGAGCCTGTCCGCCACTGAGAATGATACCTACATTGATGGCCTTAGCAGGAATTTCGTTACCCTGAACAAATTCGATAAGAGGCATGCCATACGTGTTGGGAAACAGTTTTTTAATATCTTCTTGATTGTCAACGCTCTGCGTAGGAGCACCCTCAGCAATCTTTACCGCACCTTGAAGGGCTTTAGGTAACTTGGGTTGATAAGACGCTCTGGCCTTCTGCAACGCACTTTTTTCCATTTTCTTTTTTATTTTATAATTTAAATAAATCTATTTTTAGGTATCTCTACCTTATTATATTTGTGGTGCAAATTTACCGCTTTTGACGGAGATACTAAAAAAAACAATCATAAAAGATCCCTTCTCAACTAGACGAAGCTGATAAAATGGTATATCTATAGACATTTTCTTCTCTTTTTTTGATCTATAAAATGAAATGATCCGAGAGGTATTGCCTCACCTCTCAGACTATTTCGTTTCTTTTATAATTTGTGTTTCTTTTATTAATTGTGTATTTTTTATTGGATTTGACTTTCATATCCAATAATCTTTTTAGGTGTTTTGTGTTATTCTTCGAGATAGAATACATGGCTTTCGAGTCGTTTTCCTGTAAAAGCTTGTAAGCCGATAGACATCAAGTAATCGCCCGAGAAAGTACCGATTTTCTGTTCTTTCCCATCGTAGCGGTTAATCTCTTTCACTCGATACATCTTGGCTGCCTGTAACCCTTGTAAACGAAGAGGCTGTGGAGCTGTTTTGCTGTATCTGGGAAAGATGTCAAAGGCAAATACCACGGCACGTTTGCTTGCATTGTCTATAAACATTGACGCCGTGTGGGTATTATTATAGGGCGATACCAGACGGTAAAGGTTACCCTCGAAAATAATGTCTTTGATGCCATTATAGGTTTGTACAGCATATTTACAAAACTCAGCATCAGGCTTTGAAAGAGTAGAAAAGTTTAGATCGAAGCCCATTTTACCCATCATTGCCACATCAATTTTAAACTTAATGTCTACCTTTTTATTCCAAGCTGTTACGTGCGAGCATATTGTTTTGGCAGGAAACAGATACGAGTACCCCCACTGAATGTAGAGTCGATCAATGGGGTCGGTATTGTCGCTCGCCCAAAACTCGGTGAAATAGCGTAGTGCTTCATAGTCGGTACGTCCTCCTCCACCTGCACAAAGCATCATTGGTAGATGCGGATATTTGGTTTTTAGTCTGTCGAGAACGGCATAAAAGCCTTTTACATAATCAATAAACAGATGCGATTGGCAACTTTGTTCGTAAGCTGAATACACGTTTGTCATTGGACTATTACAGTCCCATTTGAAGTAAGAGATATTGGGACAGGTGGTGAGTAAGCCGTCTATAATATTGAAAACATAAGCTTGTACTTCGGGATTACTCATGTCTAGCACCAGTTGATTTCTGAAATATGATTGCGTCCTGTCATTCCAAGCAATTGCCCAATCTGGATGTTGTTCTATCAATTCGCTCTTCGGATTTACCATTTCGGGTTCTATCCACAGACCAAACTTTATTCCTTTCTTTGCTGTGGCAGCAGTTAACGCGTTGAGACCGTTTGGTAATTTCTTCTTGTTTGGTTGCCAATCGCCCAATCCGGCATTGTCGTTGTTGCGTGGATATTTGTTCCCGAACCATCCATCATCGAGCAGAAACATATCCAACCCCAACGTTTTTGCTTCGTCTATTAAAGCGATAATCTTTTTTTCGTTAAAGTCAAAGTAGGTGGCTTCCCAATTATTCAGCAGTGTAAGACGTTCTCCTTGTCCATCTTTAACACGATGTCGGCGTGCCCAACTATGAATATTTCTGCTGGCTTCACCCGTTCCTCGTTCGCTATAAGTAAAGATAAATTCGGGTGTTTTGAAGGTTTCACCCACTTTTAGTTCATATTTGGAGTTGTAGGGATTAATGCCGCTAATTACGCGAAGTTTGTTTTCATGATCCACTTCAAAAGTAAACCTAAAGTTTCCTGTCCATCCCAGTGTCCCTATCAATGCTTTTCCCGTGTTTTCTTCGGCATTCTTTTCGAGCGAAAGTACAAAGAACGGCGAAGCAAACATGTTGGTTCGTGTACCTAGATTGCTGTCTATAATTTTCTTTCCGAAGCCCAAGCGGCTCTCAGTCATTCCCACTTCTGCAGCCCAATCACCGTTAAACTGAGTCAGGTAGTAGGCCTCTGCGTTCAGATGCAACAGTGCAGAGGCATATTTGTACAGATATACGGGCTGTTGTTCGCCATTGATGATTTCGGCATATGTTGAGATAACATCTTCTTTAGAATAGGTTTTATAAAATAGTCGAACACTATTTTGTCGCACCTCGTCACTTAATACAATGACCGTTTCAGTATTGTTATCCTCTGTTTTCTTTACTTGATGCGATACATATTTCAGCACCAGTGTTTCGTTTCCTTTGTTATTACTGATGTGAAATGCCGGTTCAAAATAGTCTCCGTTGCCGTTTGCTATGCATACCTCGCCCATATTAGATAGCATGTCATACTCTTTTTCATGTATCAATCGTTTGCCAAGATATGTTTGATGCAACCGTTTGTCTTTATCTACACGTAAAACCAATGCGGTATGTTCTGTGTTGATGACAATTTGTTGTGCCGAAAGCGGTAGTATACTTACTGTAAGAAGGATCGTTGTCAAATATTTCATAAGTTGAAAGTTGGTAAATAATGGATAATACTATCAGTTTTTTATATTGCCTTTACATTGCTTTTCAAAATCTTTCGGTGTTATTCCGAATTGCTTTCCGAATTGTTTACTGAAATAAGCAGCAGAAGTGATGCCTACCATAAAGCCTACATCAGCAATCGAATGGTTACCATCGCGTATTAGCTGTGCTGCCTTTTTAAGTCGGATGGTACGTATTAGTTCTATCGGTGAAAGGTTGAAAAGGGTTTTAATTTTTCTCAATAGGCTTGAACGGCTCATACAAAACAGGTCAGCCATTGCTTCAACGTTGAACGTTTCGTCTGAAAGATGCTCCTCAATTTTACAGATTACCTTATTCATAAATTCTTCGTCAGCTTTGTTCATCTTCATGCTATCAATGCCAAAGAAGGGGTTTTGAGAGAAAGCTGTTCGCTCTCTGCGACGGTTGTCGAGAATAGAAAGGAGTTGCTGGCGCAGATATTTAATTGAAAAGGGCTTTTCAATATACGACTCTGCACCCGATTTTAAACCTTCAATCTTACTTTGTATGTCGTTCTTGGCTGTGAGAAAAACAATCGGGATGTGTGAAATGTTGATATCGTTTTTTACTGTACGGCATAGCTCAAACCCGTCCATGATTGGCATCATGATGTCTGTTACAATGATATCGATATGGCTTTCGCTTAAAATTGATAACGCTTCACGCCCCTCGTTTGCGGTTTCTACAATGAAGTGGTGCGCCATTTGCTCGGCAATAAATTGTCGCATATCATCGTGATCTTCTACCAGTAATAAAGTATACCCTTGTTGCGTGGGAGTTTCTAAGGGCGAATCGTCGTCAGAAATATAAGTAACGGTTTCTGAGGTTATTAGCCGGCGCTTTTCAGTAGATTTACTTTTAATGGGTAACGAGAGTATAAACACGTTATCTTCTCGGTTTTCCGTTGACAAGGTGAGGGTTCCTTCGTGCATCTCTGCAAGCGAACGGGCAACCGATAATCCAAGACCAACACCTCCTTGTTTGTCGTTTGTATCGCCAGTTTGGAAAAATGGTTCGAAGATATGTCGTGCATCTGCCTCTGTTATCTTCTCCCCGTCACTTGCAATACTTATTTCAAAACTGTTGCCTGTTAAGTTCATACCTACAATAATCGTACTGTGTGCATATTTCAGTGCATTGTTCAGCAGGTTACTCACAATCTTTATCACAGCGTCACGGTCTATTTCTGCCGTAATTTGACGGTCGGTAATATTGTAAATAAGAGTTTTTCGCCTAAGTGTAATAGTTGGCTCAAAACGTGAAATGATGTCGTTAAGAAGTGTGTTTATATCTGTCTGTTCATACTGCAGTTGTAAATTGGCCGTTTCCACTTTTCTGAAATCTAGCAATTGTTCAGTAAGTTGCAACAACCGTTTCGTATTGCTGCGGGTCACAGCAATGTAGTGAGTCATCTTTTGGTCTACGCTCTCCATCTCTCCCATAGCCTCCAACGGTGCCTCTATTAAGGTAAGGGGGGTACGTATTTCGTGTGCTATCTCGGTAAAAAACGCACTTTACTTTCATATACTTCTTTTTCTTTCTCACTCGTCAGGAGTTTTTGCCGTGCTTCAATACCTCTATCCTTATACTTGCGATACCATCTGAACCACAAAAGTATTCCAGTGATGAGCAGTAAACCATAACATAGATAAGCCCAAAATGTTCTATACCAGGGTGCCAGAATAGTTATATATAGTTGGCGTTCTGTTGTTTGTCCGCTGTTTTCTACAGAGATATGTAACGTATAGTTGCCGATGGGAAGATTGGCATACGCCACAGAGGGCACACCACTTTGCATATTTACTTCCATCCAATCCTTGTCTATGGGTTCTAGCTTATACTTATAATACTTATTGCCCATTGAAACGAAATCGGGTGAGGCCATTTCCAGCACGATATTGGCAGAGTCGTGTGGTAATACGATTTTGTCTTTAAAGAAGATATCGGTATTTCCCGACACCTCTTTCCCACCTATCAACAGGCGTGTAAAGTATAGTCGGGGTTTCTGTGTGTGTGAAACATCTGTCAAGGGGTTAAACATCACTAGTCCGTTGATACCTCCAAAATAGAAATTACCCTGTTCATCACATTCTGCTGAACGGTAATTAAATTCGTTTCCGGGCAATCCGTCTTTGGCACTGAATACCTTTATGCTATGCCGTTGTGGGTGAAATTTTACCAATCCTTTGTTGGTTCCGAACCACAAAAAACCTTTAACGTCTTGCAAAATATCATAGGTTACATCGTCAGGCAATCCTTCTTGAATTCCCCATGATGTAAAGTTGTCGGTCTTAGGGTTATATCTGCTGATGCCACCTCTATCTGTAGAGAACCAGATATTGCGTTGTTTGTCTTCCATTATCGAGCTAATCGAGTTGGAACGTAAACCGTTGGGGCTTCGTGTGTCGTATACATAGCGTCTGAATGTATTGGTACGGGGCATATAGTGCCATATACCGTTCCCCATAGTAGCCATCCAAAGTGTACCATCACTTGCTTCTAGAATGTCAAAAATCCAATCGTAACCGACCTTTTCCACACGTTGAAAAGTATTTTCGCTGTGTTTGCGTACATAAAGTCCTGACCCCAATCCTACCCATAGGTTGTTTTCTCTGTCTGTCAATGCGGCATAGATACTATTATCAGTTATTTCGGGGTCTATCTTCGATAAAATATGGGTTTCGCCCTTTTCATCGATTCTCAATCCGTTACGTAACAGTCCTATCTGTAAGGCTTTTCCCGAACGCCGCATAAACGTAATGCCTGCAGTATTATATTGCCCTGAGCTCTTCTCAATCATCCCGTTCGGGGATCAAGTACATATGTTCCGTGAGCTTCACTGCCTATCATTATTTTACCATTGGCAAGCCTTGCCAGTCCTCTTATTCGTATATGCTCTTTTGAAGAGGCGAAGTTTGACGAGAGAAAGCTGTTGAAATAAAACGGGTTACCCGTGATATAATTTACACCTCCAAACATTGTACCTACCCAAGTGCTACCGTCGGTGCGTGATAGATGTAATAAATCACGTTATCTGACAAGCTGAATCTATTTTTTAAGTCTTCTTTTAGGCAACGCTCTATTCCGGTTTTTAGGTCGATTATGTACAGTCCTTGTTGTGTTCCAATCCATAACTCATTATTTAAACACAGTAAATCGCGCAAAAAAATGTGTCTGCTACCCGAGAAAAATACTTCGGTTATTTTCCCGGTAGACAGATGATACCGGTAAAGTTCTCCGCTTTCGGTGCCTAACAGTACATTGTCGGCATTCTCATTACAAATACTGATAATGTTTTTGTTCTTAAAATGGAAGGCATCGCCTTCGTAAACGTAGTTAAAACACTCGGCCCGTGCATCATAACGGAATAATCCGGCACTTGCCGTTCCCACTAAAACATCACCTCCGGGCTGTACACAGATGCTGGTGGGGTTTTGCTTTTTTATCCCTCTTTTTTGCGTAATACGATAGTAGCTCATTGTACCTGCATGCCAACGAAATACTCCCATGTCGGGCAATAATGCCCAAACATTACCACGTTTGTCTCCGCAAATTTCTTGAACCCAGTTGTCTGGACTGACGCCACCTGCAGTTTTTGTTACCACAAGATGAAAAGTGGCTGTCGTGGGATGAAAGATATAAATACCTCTATCTGTGCCTACCCACAATTGTTGCTGGTCATCTTCATACAAGGCACCGATATTATTATTGCCAATATGGCGTTGGCGGTCGTAACAATCTAAATGTTTTACACTGTATCCATCGTATCGGTTAAGGCCATTTTTCGTACCGAACCACATCAACCCCCAACTATCTTGCAGAATAGTTTTTACATTTCCCGATGAAAGACCTACGTTTCCATTGATGTGTGAGAAAGCAAAATGCTCTCTTGCCTGTATGTATGAACTTATATACAGGAATAGAAGTGCTAATAGTAACGTTTGTATTTTAACCGTTTTGCTCATCAGTGCGGTTTGCTTTACAAATTTAATTCATCTTCTGCTTATTTTTTAAGCCTTTATTTTCCATATTATTGGAAAGAGGATTTATTGATAAATATATTTTAGCATATTAGGTCTTATCTGTTAAAATTGGCATACCATATCTCTACGAGAATTGATTATTTGCGCCCTTCCTATTCTTCGCCTCTGAATATTGCCATCTCGTGCTGTTAAGAATCTTTTTATCTAATTTGTTGTTTATCATTTACTTATGGGATTTATGTAGTCTTTTCTGTCTTCACTCTTGCTTTTTTACATGCTGAAACCTATGCTTTCGGCTTGTAAAAACATAGCTTTTGCATGCTAAAAGCTATTCTTTTACCCTCTAAAAGCATAGGTTTTTAACCCTAAAAGTTATGCTTTGAGTTGGTGGAAGATTGTTTTCAGACATTTTTTAGATTAACTTTCCGCATTTTGCTATGTACGGCTTACAAACAAAGCTCTTTATTTTTACTATTTCAAACAAAATGTTATGTTAAATGAGGTTTTTAAAATTAAGATTTGTTTACTGATGGACAGCTTACGGATTTACCGATTTTTCGCCCTGAACAAAGCAGTGTTTTAATGATAAATGTCTGTATATCAGGAATCGGGATGTTGGCGTGAACACTTTCTCCGTCAATGTTATGGCGAACAATTAGGCTGCCCGATAAGTCGAAAAGCTCAACGCGTCGTATGCATTCGGGTGCTGTGATATGCAGTAAATGTCCCAAACGCGACACCTCAATACCAGAGGTGCCGCTTTCGGGGGTATATATAGCAGTGCCTGTTTTGTCAAGTTTATACAGCCGTACATCACCTTTGGGTACAAATACAGGTAGTGTTTCTCCGCCAAGGCGCGTCTGTTCTCCTGTCCAAAGTTCGGTAACATTTGTTGCATTATTAGCTCCCAGTCGTTTTCTATCTAACGAAAGTGATAAATCTTGAGTGGTATTGAAGTTGAAAACTGCTACATAGAAAGCTTCGGGTGTATCCAGACAGAAAATGTTATCTGTTCCGCCGCGGGAAAAAACGCTGCTTAATGCGCCCTCAACAGGTCGGAAAGAGCGCCCCAGCCGTGCTACCGCATTCACTGCTTCTTTGGTTGCTGTACGCAGTGCCTGCTCCCTGTACGTTTCAATTCCTTTATAGGTGCCCTTCAAACTGAAGTTATCGCCTAGTAATACCATACCTGTTATAACACCTGTGGTATAGCGGATACGATTGGCTCCATCATTGCTTTTTGCAAAAACGATGTGATCAGGGTCGTTGAAAGCATAAAGCCTATCAAGCCACCAGCCCATACTCAGGCTGTTTAGTACATACTGACTATCCGAAATTTTACCCCAAGCATCACACGAAATACGGCGTGCATGCCCAAAATTGGGAAATAATGGGGCAATCGAAAGGTCGATGAAAAAGTCTGATAGCTGACTTTCCACATGCAGCATACCCTCTGTATAGGCTTGCATTCCTGTTGTTACAACGGTATTATAATAACTATCCGCTTCTACGCTTCCGCTGTTGAGGAAATCGAGTTTAACAAAGCGATACCCCCATGCTCTGAAAAGAGCAAACCGGTGCTCAATCATTTGTTTTGTTCCGGGATGTGTCGGGTCAAGCGAAAGTGCATCGCCCACCTTTATGGGGTTACCATTGGCGCGTAAGATTATATCTCTAAATCGGTACTGACCATTTGTTCCGGGTACTGTCCAATCTAAATCTGTTTCTTTACCCCAAAATGAAAAGGGGGTAAAATATATGCCAGGTATTTGTCCCTTGGCTGTACACAGACTGGCAAAAGAGCGTAATTGTGTTTCGTTGAGATTATCCCAGAACGAGTCAAGTACCATATATGTGCGTTGGGTATCATCTCCGAAATGTTGGTTTTGCAGATTCTGTGCAAAGAAATCAGACACATCAGCTACCCCCTCATAGTTAACATTCTTCTCCATTCCACCCCAACTCTGCCAGCCAAATACTCCTTTGTTAGCTGCTTCTTTCTTAGGGCGCACCAATGCGTTGGCATCTGCGAATGTTTCTAATGCTATACGCCAGTCTTTAAAATAGCCAATAAACATCTTAGGCGACTTTATCCGACTGCCAGAAAGGCTCCCGTGACGTGTTGAAACATCGTTGGTGGCAGGGCCGGCATAGCCTCCATAGAGTGTAAGGCGTCTCAAGGTGTTGACTCCGGAAGTTCGTATTTCAATACCGGTTTTCCATGTGTCGTGTTCAATACTTCCTAAGCAAAAGGCTTCGCGAGTAGCAATATTATAGAATGCAGTGACCTCTGAAGACGTTGCACCGATGCTTAGTAGCGACCATTTCATTGCGTTGTAGGTACGAAATTTGTCGTTGTCGAATGGAACGGTGAGTACTCGGTTGTCTCCTTGTGTGGGAAGGAATGCCAAAGGCGATGTCGTGGTGAGAGGAGAAAGTAGATGTGAACGCACTATACCTGTTGATGCGACCAATGAAAGTTCGGTAAGCAGGTAATTGTGAGCCGTATATAGATAGAATGTTTGTTCCATATCAGGCTTTCCTGGTCTGCCGCTGAAAGTGTAAACATATTTTGTGCCTGTTCCGAAAGCATCGTTCACAGCTTCCTCTCGTTGTGTAACGGTAGGATAATCTATTGATAGAAGTTCATCATTCTCTCCGCTTATTGCCCGTGCATAGGCGTTTTTGAGTAGTGTCTTCCCCTCAAAAGTGAATGTAAATGAGCGGTTGGAGTTAAGCGTAATCTGCCAATGGGCCGAATGAATATCGGCAGCCTGTATATTAGCCAAGCTGCCAAGAATCCCCAACAGCACAAGAGTTATTTTTTGTATTGTGTGATATATCATCTCACCATGACTTTAAAGGTTCGGCTATTGTTAATTGTTTTTATACGAACAACGTAAATGCCTTTGGGTAGATTATAAGTGTAAGTTGTTCCACTTTTTACAGTCTGACGTTCAAGAAGACTTCCCGGCATATCGAAGATACAGATTTCGGCATTTTCCTGCACTATTGCTTCAAATCCATTCTGAGTAAGTGTGATGTGAGTATTGAGATCTTGCCCTATTGTTTCTATTCCGGTGGTTTGTGATGTAGCAAAAACACTGGCACTTTTTCCCTGATCTATAGTCTGTACACCCCAGCTGTCAATGTCTGAAGCAGCCATTTTAAGTCTATAAGAACGGGTTGCAATTGTATTGTTAACATCAGGAATGAGTAAAGTTCCTATATTAATGTTAGCAGGAGTGAGGGTGTATGTTTTTCCATTTTTTAGTTTTACAAATACATTGTAACGTAAAGCAGCTACCGGTGTCTCTTTATCTGTGGCAGCATTCCAACTGAGCACTACGCCGTCAGCTTCGTTTTGCATCTGTAATCCGGTTGGTGCTGTAGGACGGGTATTAAGACCCTTGAGTACAATACCCGTATAAATGGCAAATTTATCTCTATCACCCCATCCCATACATACGGCATCGGGCATACCGTTGGCATTGTAGTCGAATAGTGAAACGGCTGCTCCACTACGTACACCGGACATCAAATTATCATGCACTTCAAAACTTCCGTCTTTCTTTCCCAATGCAACGAATGTAACGGCTTTACCACCTTGTATCTCTCCGGCATAAAGAATATCTGTTGTACCATCGCCATTGACGTCGCACCATGCCGTTCCACTTTTTTTTACCCCAATGAAATCTGTGGCATGTTTGGTAAAAGTGCCATTACCGTTATTGAGATATAGTAATGCTTTGCTTGCCCAAGAATAGAGTGAAGCAGATCCTGTAATGAATAAATCCATTTGCCCATCGGCATTGGCATCTACCCACATAATTTGCCCTTTCTCTGTTCCTGCGATACTACCGCCAACACTTGTATCCGCTTTTATGTCTGTAAAGGTACCATCACCATTGTTCTTATATACCGAAAGATAAGTTCCTCCAGCCACATCGCTCCACCCACTGACAGCGAGGTCAATATAACCGTCGTTGTTAAAGTCGGCAGAGGCAAGCGTTCCATTACGTTGTTGTGCCAATCCTGCATTGTCTTTTTTCATAAAAGAACCTGTTCCCTTATTATTAAGATATAGTACAGGATTACCCGACTTGTCGAAAGTCACAATGTCTTGCCAACCATCTGCATCAAAATCGGCAATCGAAACCAAACCGGCATAGCGTGTTTCTTTGTTGTCATCATTATCTAATTCAAGGTCTTCGATAGAAAAGTTGTCTACCTTTACCAACTTTTTACCCCCCTCATTGCGATAGAGGTCTGCCCCATAAGAGGCGGAAAGTAAAACGTCGGGGTAGCCGTCGTTATTATAATCAATGGGTGTGATGACCTTATGCCAGCCCTTTACCAAGTCAAAAGTAAGTTTTGAGGTAAACTCCTGACCAGCGTTAAGCAAGGCAAAAGCTTCCGGATTCCAACCATTATCAAGATTTCTGCCTTTTACGAGTAAATCCATTTTCCCATCGGCATTGAGATCCGCAAAAGCATGATTGCCCTGAAACATATTTGATGTAGTAGGAACGGTGACCTTAGAGAAAATAGGTTTTGTCACTTTTTCTGCTGCTTGTACGTTTGTAGAGGCGAGAATAGAAAAAGAAAAGATAATTGATAATCTGTAATTCATATTTTTAGGTTTTTAAGTTATTTGTATCCCTCATTCTGATCACTCTCTTTCATATCCGGATTTTGTTGTAATTCGGTAAGAGGTATGGGAAGAAGTGTGTTGTAAGTATGTATCGTTGCAAAACGTTTGGCCCATTCGTTACGTTGTTTAACCAGTTTCTCAAAGTTGCCTGTACGCACCAAATCAATTCGCCTCCACTGTTCTCCGAAGAGTTCACGCATACGTTCATCCATTATTTGCTCTCGAAATTGTTCTTTGCTCATTGTTGTCCATTGTTTGCCGGCTGGCAAAGAACCACCCCAAGCACGTTTCCTGACAGTAGAATTTACTAAGTCAATTGCCTCATTGGTACGTCCCAATTCATTTAAACATTCGGCGTTGAGTAATAAAACGTCTGCATAGCGTAACCAAGGAATGTTTTTTCCAGAGTGCCACATATTATTTATACCCAGTCCGGAATGACTATCGGTACGAAAATCTTCATATTTTCGGATATGTGGAAGCAGTTCGTCATAATCGGTTCCAAGTCCTTCCCACTCCAATCCTTGAAGAGATGGCGTAACCCCGTTGAACCAGGTAAAGTCGGTTCGTATGCTTTCGTCCATTCGTAAGTCTCCGTCTTCCCATAATCCACCATCCTCTTGTTTGGAATAAGCATATTTTGTAGGTACGGCATGGTCATATCCGGCATAATAACACGCATCTGTAAACTTGCTCTGTGCAGCTCGACTACCGATTTGAAATTGTATTTGATTGTTGTCGGGTTGAGCATTTTTGAACTGAAATTCGAAGATCGATTCAGGTGTATTTTGTTTGTTATAATCCCAGAGATCAGCAAAATCTTCGTTGAGGCTGAACTTTCCTGATTTAATAATAGCATCAAAGCACTCTTGTGCTTTTGCAAAATTGCGTAACCCTGTTTCTTTCGGAGCTGCCATAAGGCTTTCCCGAGCATTGTAAGGGCTGCCCATCGTGTAGCACGTCCCGGCTTTTGAGTGTTGGCACAATAGTTCGCAGCTGCTTGAAAGTCATTGATAATAAACTGCCAGGTGTCTTTAAGCGATTGGCGGCCATAGCCTAATTCTGCTGTACGAGCCATATCAATAGTGGGAATACGCCCCCAATACATTGCCAATTGAAAGTCTATGCAGCCACGTAGAAAAGCGGCTTCACCATAGATACGTGCTTGCTCAGTGTTAATTTGCAAACCATCGTTATTCAATGCACGGATAATTTTTGCAGCAGATGTGACACAAGGCCATCGGTTGTTCCATTCATTGGTTATTCTTTCATGTTGACTGTTGAGATTAGCATCGAAAGTTTCCATTGCAGCCCTTTGTGCTCCTGACTTCAAAGCTTGATAAGCACCACTCTGTATCTCGTCGGTTGCAATGAGAAACATCCATACATGCTCGTCCTTAAAACAACTATTGCGCCATTGGGTGTAAATGCTTTGCAAATTAAGCTCGGCATATTGGAGGTCGGAATAAATCTTCTCTTCGGACAAAGCTGTTTGACTTTCCTCGTTAAGAAAATCAGCACAAGAAGTAAAAAGCGTAATACAACTAATGAGTATTGTCGCTATGGTATATTTTATACTAAGTTTCATGACTTCAATTGATTTAAAATGACGTTAAAAACTAAAGTTGAGGCCAAAAGTAAACATCTTTGTGGGTGGATATTTGTTATCTCCCAGTTCTGGTCAAATCCTTTGTAAGGAGTAATACAAAAGACATTGGATGAGGTAAAGTATACTTTCAGTATGTTGACTTTAAAACGTGAAAAAATACTTGTTGGAAATTGGTAAGCCAGCGATAAAGTTGAGAGCCTTAGATAAGATGCGTTTTGGAGCGAGAAATCTACATCCGAAGGTGATACCCGGTTAAAGAGTGTAACATTATCAATTACGCGTGGAAATCGAGCTGTTGTGTTTTGAGGTGTCCAACGATCAAGTAAATCGGTGGAGGCACTGCTTATACCGGTGCTATTGATAAGGCTTTCATAATAAGGACTAATCTTTAGGGCTCCTACAGAATAGTTGAATATAGCATTTAGGATAAGCCCTCGCCAGGTTATATCTGTGGAAAAGCCCCCGTAATATTTAGGTGTGGTTGTGCCGATAATATCGCGATCTTTCTGATCTACAACCTTATCATTATTAAGATCTGCCGGAAAAAGATCACCAAGTGTTACTGTTTTTCCGTTATAGTTGACACCATCCCATAATGAACGATTGTTTTCGTTTGCTATTCCACCAGTGCGGTAGGTGTAGATGGTGTGTAATGGCTTGTTGAGAAAAATGTTTCCTTCGCGGTAAGTGTCATTCAATATCTCTTTTACGTCGCCATACAATCGTGTAACTTTATTGCGGTCAAGGGATAGATTTGCGCTTACATTCCATTGCCAATTTGTTGTTTTTATAGGAATTGCATTGATGGTGAGTTCAAATCCTCGATTAGTCATGGTACCGATGTTTTCCCATGTATTGGTGTAGCCTGATGTCCGGTTGAGTGAATGGTTCATCAAAAGGTCATCGTTGGTAATAAAGAAGGCATCCATACTGATGCTGATGCGCTGATTCCACATGGCAATATCGATACCAAAGTTGGTTTGTCGCTGTTTTTCCCACGTGATGCCGGGTGTACCCCTACGTCCGCTGGATCGGTAAGAGGCTGATCCGTTAGATATTTGGGGGTAGTAAAGTGTTACATAGGCATAGTTTTCTATGTCTTGATTTCCGGTTATACCATAGCCTGCCCGCAACTTCAGCTTATCAAGCCAAGCACTATAACGTTCCAAAAATTTTTCATTAGCCACATTCCATGCTAGAGAGAACGAAGGCATTAACCCCCATCGATGGCCTTGTGCAAATTTTGACGACCCATCATAACGTGCCGTTAATGTTGCAAAATAGCGGTTAGCATAGTTGTAATTGATGCGTGAGATGAACGAGAGTAAACTGCTATTGGTAAAATCAGAATCGATAATACGTTTTGCCATATCAGCTGCACCTCCCAATTTGTGGTATGTTAGGTCATTACTAGCAAATCTGCTGCCCCCCGCAAGCGTATAGTCGTTGAGAACCCGGCTAGTACTTGTGCCAAGCATGGCATTGAGTTGATGTTTTTTCCACAGACCGGAATAGCTTATTGAATTATCCCACTGCCATATGGTGGTGTTCCAACGCTCGTGTTTAGCTAATGCATCGCCGTTGTTGTTGCGCTCTGTTTCTTGTATGCCTGTGGGTATATACTCGAACCAAGCCTGTGTAGTGTGGTTTAGCGAGAACGTGGAACGCAGGTTCAAGCCTTTGAATGGGTTGATATTGATATAATTGATTGATGTGAGATAGTTACGTTCTCGGTATTGTGTTATTTCCAACGAGTTAAATGGATTAAAGTCGTTATTATTTTGTTCGGTATGAGCACGCCAATAAAGTGTCCTATAATCCTTTCGGTGACGAGTTTCAGTGGATTCATAAGGGGCATAATCAATCATTGGATTAGCCCATAAAGCCTTATTGTAAACATTGTCTGAGGGAATGTTGTCGGCTGTATGTGTAAACGATGTATTGGTTCCTATTTTTATCCATGTATTGATATGGGTGTCAGCATTGATGCGTCCCGAATAAGATGTTTGGTGTGTTTGCCGCACCACCCCCCTTGTGTTTATTGTATTTAGGCTAAGATATAAGTTTGTACTTTCTGTAGCTTTCGAGAAGCTAAGCGTGTGACTTTGTTTTATACCTGTTTGTAATATGCGCCCGATCCAATCGTAAGTGTGTCCAGAACGATACCCCATAAGTTCTTGTTCGGAAAAAGCCATATTGTTTTTCAACAATACATTATCAATATATGCTTGTCGGTCGGATCCGGGATTATTGTAAAGGTATCCGTTAGCAAAAGCATCCAGACGCAGATCGTAAAGTTGTTGGGTGTTCATAGTTGCAGGTTGGTGTCCAATAGTTGTTATACCCATCCAGCCATCGTAAGTAATTTGCCCCTTTCCATTTTTAGCTCTTTTGGTTGTAATTACCACCACGCCATTGGCGCCTTGCGAACCATAGAGTGCAGTGGCAGATGCATCTTTGAGCACTTGTACATCTTCAACATCGTTGGGATTGATGGAATTAAAAAAACTGAATGCATCACTCATCACCATTCCATCGACAACATAGATAGGATTTCCACCCGAATTGATGGTATTGATACCGCGTATTTTGATGCCTGCACCGTCTGAGGGACTTTGTCCGGGTGTAATAAATACGCCTGCAACACGTCCTTGCAAAGCCTCGTTGATGGATGTTGACGGCTTTTGACTTAAGGTTTGTGCATTGATGGTAGAGAGTGCGCCAGTAAGATCGCTACGTTTCATGGTCGTTCCCACAACGATTACCTCGTCAAGATTTTGATCTTTCTCAGTCAGCACAACGGTTATTTCATCGTATGAATTAATCTTTCGATTCTCTGTTACGTAACCTAGCCCCGAGAATGTTAGTACGTCGTTTATATGCGCTTTTATTTCAAATTGACCATTGGCACTAGTTATAGCAGATTGTATCTTGCTTTTCACTATAATTCCGGGTAGGGGTTCGTGGGCATAGTCTGTGACAAGTCCTTTCACGATAAGCTCTTGTGCCACAGATGTAGCAATTGATAGCCACCCTAAAAGTACCATAGCTAAAAATGTTTTACTCTTCATGATGTTTTTTAGTGTGATTTTAATATTGCCTGATAGTTTTATTTGGCATGAAGTTAATTAAGTTCTTTAATTGCAAAATTAACTGTTTTCTGATAAAGGATTCTTGCACATATAGGGCAAAAAATATAAAAAATGTGGCAAAGTGAATTTTTAAAAGGTATAAAAGTTTGTTGAACTCTATGTTGTTTAGATGGCTTATACTCTTTTAAAGGAGTGAATAAAGAATAAGAGCTCTTTACAATAAACAAACTGTTTGTTGGATTTATATATGATCGTAAGATCCTTATACTTTTATGAATCGAGAAATACGTAGAATGATTTTATAGGCACCCTCGCGAAATATACAGGTTTATTTTTATAATGGTAAAACTTACAGTTTGAAAGTTTTTCTGCATAAAAGATAACAAACCGAATTGAGCGAGAAAGTTCTGTTTTCTGCCACCGTTATTTTGAATGCAAAGCCCCCTATCGTTCTGTTTTGGCGTATTTTAGCTTTAAAAGTTTCTGTAGATAAAAAAAATGTCGTAATTTAGCACCTTGTAAAATAAGCCCAAACGGCGCAGAACGCAAATAACGGGCGTTAAATGGAATTTTTAATAAAAACGTAAGATATTAAATGGACGAAAATCAAACAATTGATCAAGACAGAATTATAAAGATCAATATAGAGGAAGAAATGAAGTCTTCTTATATTGATTACAGTATGTCGGTAATCGTAGCACGTGCGCTTCCTGATGTGCGCGACGGTTTTAAACCCGTGCACAGAAGAATTCTTTACGGAATGTTGGGAATTGGAAATACAAATGATAAACCTTATAAAAAATGCGCGCGCGTAGTGGGCGAGGTTTTAGGTAAGTATCATCCACACGGCGATTCATCCGTATACGGTGCCTTAGTGCGTCTTGCTCAAGATTGGAATATGCGCTATACGCTGGTTGACGGGCAGGGAAACTTTGGTAGTGTAGATGGTGACTCGGCTGCTGCCATGCGTTATACCGAATGTCGATTGTCGAAGATGGGCGAGCGTATCATGGACGATTTGGACAAAGAAACGGTCGATATGGCCAACAACTTTGATGATTCGCTGCAAGAACCGACGGTGATGCCCACAAAAATCCCGAACCTGTTGGTAAACGGGGGAAATGGTATTGCTGTGGGAATGGCCACCAATATGCCTACGCATAACCTTAATGAAGTTATTGATGGCTGCTGCGCTTACATCGATAATCCTGATATTGATACAGAGGGGCTGATGCAATATATCAAAGCTCCCGACTTCCCTACCGGTGCTTACATCTACGGTTTACAAGGTGTGAAGGACGCTTATGAAACTGGACGCGGTAGAATAGTATTACGTGCAAAGGCTGAAATAGAAAGCGACGAAAACCATGACAAGATTGTTGTTACCGAGATACCGTATGGAGTAAATAAGGCGCAACTGATAGAGAATATTGCTGAACTGGTAAAAGAAGGCAGGTTAGAGGGTATTTCAAACGCCAACGATGAATCAGGCCGACAAGGTATGCGTATCGTTGTAGACGTAAAACGTGATGCCAATGCCAACGTTATATTAAACAAACTGTTTAAAATGACGCAGCTGCAAAGCTCTTTCTCGGTGAATAACATCGCACTTGTTAAGGGCAGACCCAGACTTCTGACTTTAAAAGAATGTGTGAAGTATTTTGTTGAGCACCGTCACGATGTAACCATTCGCAGAACGCAATATGATTTGAAGAAAGCACAAGAACGTGCTCATATTCTTGAAGGATTGATTATTGCTTGCGACAATATTGATGAGGTGGTACATATCATTCGTCAAAGTCAGACGCCTTCTGATGCTCAGCGTAATCTGGAGAAACGTTTTGAACTGGACGAGTTACAAAGTAAAGCCATCGTTGATATGCGCTTGTCGCAGTTAACAGGACTACGCATCGACCAATTACACGCCGAATATGAAGATTTGGAGAAACTGATTGCACAGTTGCAACTGATTTTGGATGATCCGGAAGAATGCAAAAAGGTGATGAAAGAAGAGTTAGTCGGAGTTAAAGACAAATATGGTGATGAGCGCAGAACAGAGATTATTCCCGACGAACACGAGTTTAACGCAGAAGATTTCTATCCCAACGATCCCGTTGTTATCACCGTAAGCCATTTAGGGTACATCAAACGTACCCCTCTCTCAGAATTTCACGAGCAAGCAAGAGGTGGTGTCGGCAGCAAGGGTGCTAATACAAGAGATAAAGATTTTACAGAGTATATATACCCGGCAACGATGCACCAGACAATGTTATTCTTTACGAAGAAAGGTCGTTGTTATTGGCTGAAATGCTATGAGATACCCGAAGGCGATAAAACCTCTAAGGGTCGTGCCATTCAAAATCTGCTGAATATCGATGCAGACGATGCTGTAAATGCGTTCTTGCGCGTGAAAGGTTTGAACGATGAAGAATTTATCAACAACCATTATATTGTTTTTGCAACCAAAAATGGTACGGTGAAGAAGACTTGTTTACAGGCTTATTCTCGGCCTCGTGCCAACGGTGTGATTGCCATCAGCATTGCTGAAGGCGACGAAGTGGTAGATGTAAGGCTCACCAACGGTAAAAACGAGTTGATTATAGCTAACCGAAACGGTAGAGCTGTGTACTTTGACGAGAACGATATTCGTACCATGGGCCGCACGGCAACAGGTGTACGGGGTATGCGTTTGGATGGAAAAGACGATGCCGTTGTGGGCATGATTGTTGTAAACGATGCTGCAAGCGAAACCGTTATGGTGGTGAGTGAGAACGGATATGGAAAACGTTCGTTGGTAGAAGACTATCGGAAGACCAAACGTGGAGGTAAGGGTGTGAAGACCTTGAACATCACAGAAAAGACCGGTAAGCTTGTTGCTATTAAGAATGTAACCAATGATAACGACTTAATGATTATCAATAAGAGCGGTATTGTGATTCGATTGGCGGTATCCGATTGCAGAGTTATGGGGCGCGCAACGCAAGGGGTGCGGCTAATTAACTTAGCAAAGAAGAACGATGTGATAGCCAGTGTATGCAAAGTAATGACCTCTGAGATGGAAGTCGCACTGAACGAACAGAGCGAAGAACAGGAAGAGAAAACCTTGACACAGGCTGAACAACCCCGTGAAATGGAAAACGAAGAGAAATCGGAATAAAAACAAAAACAAACCTTTTAAAATAGCAATTATGAAAAAAATGATGTTGTTGGCCCTGATGTTCGCTGTATCATCAACGGCTTTTGCACAAGACGCAATCAAAGAAGTCTTAAAGGCTAAGACTTATAGCGATGCTTTGAGTCTTGTTAATGCGGGCTTATCGGGTATGAATAATACGGATAAGGCCAAAGCATATAATAAATTGGTGGACTTGGCTCTTGAAAAAGTGAACAAAGAACAAGGTACCATCACCGCCAATCAGATGGCAGAACAGTTGAAACAAGGTAAAGTAGAGGCGTATGACACGTTGGCTTTTACAATGCCATTTGTGATGCGTTAAAAAATGCTGAGGAATGCGATAAGTATGACCAAATGCCTAACGAGAAAGGAAAGGTTAAACCCAAGTTCCATTCAAATAATCAAACACGTCTGTACTCGCTGCGCGTATATCTGGTGAACGCTGGTCAGGAAGCAGCTCAACTGGGCAAGAATGACGATGTACTGAAATACTGGGGCGAATACGTGAACTCTGCCGAGTCGAACTTGTTTAAAGACATGCCCAATAAGCCGGCTGATCCGTATTTAGGTCAGGTCGCAAATTTCACCGCACGTTACGCTATACAGGCACAAGACTATGCAACTGCTGATAAATATTTGGACGTTGCCCTCAAAGATACGGCTGAATATAAGGATGCAATGAATTTAAAATTCTACGTAGCAGAAAGACAATTGAAAACCAAAAGCGACTCACTTAACTATGTAAATAAGTTGAAAGACGCTTATGCAAAAGATCCCAACAACGAAATGATATTCGGTACACTGTGCAATATGTACGGTAGCTTGAATATGAGGGATGATATGAGCAAACTAATTAATGAGAAGCTCGCACAATCTCCGAACGATATTACGGCATTGTCGCTGAAAGGACAGAATGAAATGAACACAAACAATTGGGACGATGCCATTGCTTCGTTTAAAAAAGTAATCAGCTTAGATCCCAATAATGTTATCATTCTGACATATCTCGGCTTTAGTATCAACTCGAAAGCATCGGCCATTAACAACGACGTTCCTGCACAAAAGGCTTTATACAAAGAGTCAATGGGCTATTTGGAGAAAGCAAAAGAGCTTGACCCAAAACGCGAAAAGGCCAATTGGAGCTATCCGCTTTACCAGTGTTATTATGTAAATTACAGTGCTAATGATCCCCGTACAAAAGAGTTGGAAGCTGTATTGAGTGGGAAATAATTTTTTAAGAAGAGACAAGGCACAGAACGGGGAGCAACTTATAAGTTCCTCTTCTGTGCCTTATCTGTGCAATTAGGCAATCAGAGAAATAGGGAGCAAGATTCTCTACATTATATTATATAGAGCTGTTAGGATAATAATAGATTTGCCGAAAGGCAAACAAACGAGTATGTATATGAGTAGGTTTTTAATGATTTTGTTGTTCATAGGGACCATGTTTCACAACGCTTTTGCCCAGAAAAAGGAGATGGCACAGGTGCGTACCTATCTGAAAAGCGGAAAAGAACTGGAAAAAGGTGAGAAGATGATGCGACAACTGCTGACCGATTCGGCTATGCAAAAAAATGAAAAGGCGTGGTTGCTGCTCTATGACGTTATCAAACGACAATATGATATTGGAAATGAAAAACTCTATCTTAAGCAATCTTATGATACTGCAACCATCTTTAATCTTACTCGAAAAATCTTTCTGGTTTTAGAAAAGCTCGACTCTGTTGAGCTGGAAAATAACTCGGGGGTAGCCGATAAGTTGAAATATCGCAAGAAACATGGCGAGTTGCTTAATCTATACAGACAGAACCTATATAATGGTGGCTTATATTTTATTAGAAAAAAGATGTATGATAAGCCTACGACTTTTTTGACCATTATGTCCGAAGCGCCGAACATCCCATCTTGTTACCTTATCATTACCTCACAAGTGATGCGCTGATGCCCGAAGCGGCCTATTGGAGCGTTTATTGTGGGTACAAGATGCAAAAGCCACAAGATGCCCAACGCCATATTTCGCTGGCCCTGAAAGATAAAAAACATTATGCTTCTTTGTTGCAGTATCTTGCAGATATCTATCTGTTGGATAATAACACCGCCCGTTATCTGGTAGTATTAGAGGCTGGTTTTGTTAATTATCCTACCGAACCGTTTTACTATTCGCGTCTGATTGATTTTTATTCGCAAAAAGGGGACTGGGAAACGGTGAACAATTATGTAGACAAAGCAAGGGAAAAGATGAAGGATGACCTATGGTTGAAGATAACTAAATCCACCGCTGTGCTGAACTTAGAGCGATATGCAGAGTGTATTTCTATTTGCGATAGTATGATTGCACAAGGTGATAGTTTACCCGAAGCCTATCTCAATGCCGGTCTCGCTTATTTTAATCAGGCTGTCAAAATAGATAAAAGCGTGCCCACGCGCAGTGGTAGAAAGCAGATGATAAATCTTTATCGGCAAGCTTTACCCTACATGGTGCAGTACAGAAAATTGCAACCTTCACAGTCTTCGCGCTGGCTTCTACCACTTTACACCATCTATCTGAACCTGAATATGGGTAAAGAATTTGAAGAAATCGATCGACTGATAAAAGAGAATACTAAATAATTATCTCTGAACTTATACGTGATGAATGATATTGCACCGATTGGTATATTGGAAAAGCTGGGAATAGGAAGTCTTAACCCCATGCAACAGGCGGCATATAAGGCTATTGTTGAGCAAGAGAAAGATGTGATTATCCTTTCTCCCACCGGAACAGGGAAAACTTTAGCTTACCTTTTACCGCTGTTGCAATGCATTAATCCTAATAGCGACGAGCTACAAGCTGTAGTTATTGTGCCGGGCCGTGAGTTGGCCTTACAATCCTATCGCGTACTTTCAGAAGTAGGTGGAGTAAGAAGTTGTGCTTGTTATGGTGGCAGGATGACAATGGAAGAGCACCGGACACTCATCCGTACACGTCCACAGGTTGTTTTTGCTACTCCCGGACGTCTCAATGATCATCTTGATAAAGGTAATATTTCGACAGATGCCATCCGTTTGCTGATTATTGATGAGTTTGACAAATGTCTCGACATGGGGTTTGAAAACGAGATGTACAGTATTCTAAACAAACTCCCTTACATCCGCAGACGAGTTCTGTTATCTGCTACTGACTCACCCCGTATTTCGCGTTTTATCGACATCCGATCGGGGCTTCGTATTGATTTTCTTAGTGAAACGGAAGTACGTAGCAGTCGGATTACCGTTTATGAGGTACGAAGTTCTGAAAAAGACAAACTTCCTGCCTTGTATTCGTTGCTTTGTACCATTGCCCACGAGAGCACCATTATTTTTCTTAACCATCGCGAAAGCGTTGAACGCACCAATGCCTACCTCATTCAAAAGGGCTTTATAACCGCTATGTTGCATGGCGCTCTTGATCAACAACAACGCGAAGCCGCGCTATATCGTTTCTCTCACGCCGCTGCTAATGTACTTGTTTGCACCGATTTAGCCTCACGCGGCCTTGATATCGCCCATGTGCGCAACATCATTCACTATCATCTGCCCGAAACACAAGATGCCTATATACATCGCATAGGGCGCACAGCACGTTGGAATGAAACCGGCAATACCTATTTCCTCCCCTCTGCCGCCGAACAACTTCCTGCCTACATTCCCCTTCCCGTTGTTCCTTTTACCCCTTCCGCATCGCCCCCGGAACCTCCCCACCCTCAAATGTCACTCATTTACATTGGCAAAGGCAAGAAAGATAAAATCAGTAAGGCGGACATACTCGGATTTTTATGTAAACGAGGAGGGCTTGCTCCTACAGATATTGGGCGCATAGATGTCTTATCCCGTTATGCCTACGCCGCTGTTCGTAGTTCCCAACTCCAATCGCTCTTGGCCACTGTTACAGGAGAAAAGATAAAAGGTATCAAAACAATTATTGAAGAAATGAAATAGAACCTGCTCCGTACATAACTTCCTCATGAATCTCTTGTGCGGCATTGGCAGCATATTGTTTCTTCGAAACTAATCCGAGGTATTCCCCACTCTTTTCAATGTGCACGGACAACACCGGCTTATTCTGGAAGAAGCAATATGCAGCCAATGCCTCGCACAGGATTATAATGAAGTTGTGTACAACAAATGTGGGGAATGAGTGAGATTGGGCTTTGTTCTTAAGCAATTTATTAATGCATGTATGTTGTCAAACAAAGTAACTATATTCGCAGTTGTGCACTTTTATTTGATAACGTATATCTTGCGATTTTAATAAGGCTAAGTACCAAAGGGAAATGGTAAAAGTTTTAATTAGGTTATGGTTCTTCGCTGTAATCAATATACTCTCCTTCGTTTTCATTGAAAATTTTTCGTTGTGTCTGTTCTGAGGTACGATTATCAATGATGGTATCGTTTCCATTTCCCGTAGGATGATGATGCGTTGTTGAATTGCTTCTATTACCATTCGGGTTTTGTCTACGGTATAGTACAGAAAGAATACGTTTAAGAATAAACAACCCAATCAAGAAAATGATTAGTGCAGAATGATAAAGAAGAAGAGTATAAATTTTATCAACGCCATTATTAATTTGACTTTTGAGTGGCGTTTGCATAGATCGACAAAAGAACATACCAAGCTACAATGAATGCAAAGGCTGATACTTGAAAGAAGATAAGCAGAGGTATGCAAGTAAGAATAAATATGTATTTGAGTTCGTTTCCATGCCATTGCCAATGCTTGAATTTAAGCGCAAACATTGGTATTTCGGATACAAGTAACCAAGAGCTGATACAGATGCCAACCAATAAGAGTGGAGTTGACCACTCAAAAGCTTCTATCTGCCGATTAAACCCTAACAAAAGAGCCCCCCAAAAAAGTGCATTAGCAGGAGTTGGAAGACCAATAAAAGAGGTGGTTTGGCGTTCATCAAGGTTAAATTTGGCTAGTCGGAGTGCCGAAAAAGCGACTAAAACAAACGCAAAGAAAGGTAGCAGGGGAGATATAGGGGTCAAGAACGAAGGATAATTGAGTACTGTCAGTTCTCGGAAAACAATCATGGCGGGTGCCAATCCGAAGGTAATTACATCGGCCAAAGAATCTAATTCTTTACCGACAGGCGAAGAAATATGCAGCAACCGGGCACTCATTCCATCAAAAAAATCAAATACAGCACCTATTATAATCCATAAAAGGGCCATCTCCATCGCTCCATAGAGGGCGGAAGTGACGGCAATGCATCCTGAGATAAGATTGCAACAAGTAATTGTATTGGGAATGTTTTGGGTTATCCTATTAGCCATTGTGCGATGTCTTAATCTACTTCAGTTTGGCAATCACCGTATGGTTGCCTATGGTAAGTTGTCCCATTTTTACGCAAATTTCAGTTCCGAGCGGCAAAAATACATCCACCCGCGACCCCAGCTTGATAAACCCAAGATGTTCATCGATAAAACACTCTTCACCAACTTTGGCATAAGTAACGATACGACGCGCCATAGCACCAGCTATCTGTCGGCACAGAATATCCACTCCATCGGGTGTTGTAAGCATAATATCTGCGTGTTCGTTTTCTTCACTGGCTTTGGGTAGCCATGCTTTGTAAAAATTTCCATCTCTATGTTCTACAAACTTAACCTTTCCATCCACAGGAAACCAATTAGCATGAACATTGAAAAGGCTCATAAAAATGGATACCATTATTCTACGATCGTGAAAATACCTGTTCTCTTCCACTTCTTCAATGACAACGATTTTACCGTCGGCAGGTGCTACTACGATATTTTTTGTCTCGCCGTTAAAATAGCGTTTGGGACAGCGAAAGAAGTTAAGCAGGATGGCATAGAGTATTGCTGAGACACTAACAAAACACCAAAAAGGAATTAATGTACTAAAAGAAAAATATAAAATAAATGCAATCAAGGTTATGGCAACAAAACTAAGCACAAGTGTTTGTGTGCCTTCCCGGTGAATTCGTATCTTTTTAAACGTTTTTATTTTATTACTCATTCTCGGCAGATTCTTTTTTATATGCTTGCAAAGATAGTCCTTTTTCAGAGATATAGCAAATTTTTACACTCAATCTTTGTCCATCTCAAAGATAAATGGTAACTTTGAAACTCAATTGGATATCAAGACATTTTAGGATAAATGGAAGATTTTGTTCATCTCCACGTACACACATATTACTCTATTTTAGATGGTCAATCAAGCATTCAGAAACTTGTCGACAAGGCTGTTTCTAACGGAATGCGCGGAATGGCGTTGACTGATCACGGCAATATGTTTGGGACGAAGGAATTTTACAACTATTGCAAGAAGGTTAATAGCAAATTGCGTGAGGAGGGAAAGCCTGAATTCAAACCTATCATCGGTTGTGAAATGTATGTGGCACGCCGTCGAAAGATTGACAAGGTGAAAGATGAGGGTGACATGAGCGGTTACCATCTAATCGTATTGGCTAAAAATTATACAGGCTATAAAAATCTGATAAAACTCGTATCGAGATCTTGGGTGGATGGATTTTATATGCGTCCGCGCACCGATCGTGAAGATTTGGAGATGTACCACGAAGGTTTGATAGTGTGTTCTGCGTGCATTGCAGGCGAGGTTCCACGCAAAATCTTGAAAGGCGATATTGCCGGTGCACGCGAAGCGGTAGAATGGCATCGCCGCGTTTTTGGCGAAGATTATTATCTTGAGCTGCAAAGGCATGAGGTAAAAGATCCGATGATACGCGCCAATAGAGAGGTTTATCCACTGCAACAACGCGCTAATAAGGTGATGTTGGAATTGGCCAAAGAATATGGAATTAAGGTGGTATGTACCAACGATGCACATTTTGTTGATCAAGAAAATGCTGAAGCCCACGACCATTTGCTTTGTCTGTCAACGGGAAAAGATCTTGATGACCCCAATCGCATGCTTTATTCAAAGCAAGAGTGGTTTAAAACCCGCGAAGAAATGAATGCAGTGTTCGGTGATTTGCCGGAAGCGATGCAGAATACAATTGAGATATTTAATAAGGTAGAAACCTATTCGATAGATCATTCGCCGATTATGCCCTTTTTCCCGATACCTGAAGACTTCGGAACGGAAGAAGAATGGAGAAAAAAAGTTCACTGAACAACAGCTTTATGATGAGTTTACCAGTGATGAGAATGGTGAAAATCAATTGTCGGCAGAAGATGGTGCGGCCAAGATAAAAGCATTGGCGGATATGAAAAGTTATATCGCATAAAGTTTGAAGCAGACTATTTAGCCAAGCTGGCTTATGATGGGGCAAAACGATGCTATGAAGAACCACTGTCTGAGGAAGTGGTGGAACGTATTAACTTTGAATTGCACATCATGAAGACAATGGGTTTCCCGGGTTACTTCTTAATTGTGCAAGACTTCATCAACTCGGCACAAAGAGATCTGGATGTGCTGGTTGGACCGGGGCGTGGATCGGCTGCGGGTTCTGTTGTTGCCTATTGTTTGGGAATTACTAAGATTGATCCCATTAAATACGATTTGCTGTTTGAGCGTTTCTTGAACCCCGATAGAATTTCTTTGCCCGATATTGATACCGACTTTGATGATGACGGACGCGGACGCGTGCTTGAATGGGTGGAAGATAAATACGGACATGACAAAGTGGCACATATTATCACTTACGGAACCATGGCAACGAAAAACTCTATCAAAGATGTGGCGCGCGTTGAGAAAGTTCCGTTAGATAGAGTAAATGCGCTGTGCAAACTGATTCCAGACAGACTGCCCGACGGACTGAAAATGAACATTCCGAATGCGATTAAGAGTATTCCCGAGTTGCGAGAGGCTGAAGTTTCCACCGACGAACGACTGCGAAACACGATGATGTATGCTAAGATGTTAGAAGGAACGGTCCGGGGAACGGGTATTCATGCTTGCGGAACCATCATCTGTCGCGATGCTATCAGCGATTGGGTTCCGGTGTCTATTGCTGAAGACAAGGCCGACCCTGGCCATAAAGTGCTTTGTACACAATACGACGGACACGTTATCGAAGAAACCGGGCTCATTAAAATGGATTTTCTCGGGCTGAAAACCTTGTCTATCTTAAAAGAGGCGATAGAAAACATCCGTATCTCTACAGGTGATGAGGTAGACCTCGATAATATCCCTATAGACGACCCACTGACTTATCAACTTTATTGCGAGGGAAGAACAATTGGTACCTTCCAGTTTGAGTCGGCCGGAATGCAGAAATATTTGCGCGAATTGCAGCCGTCGGTATTTGAAGATTTAATTGCAATGAATGCGCTCTACCGACCGGGACCGATGGATTACATTCCCGATTTTATTGCTAGAAAACGCGACCCGAGCAAGGTGGAATACGATATTCCGTGTATGGAAAAATATCTGAAAGACACCTACGGCATAACCGTCTATCAAGAGCAAGTGATGCTTCTTTCGCGACAGTTGGCCAACTTTACACGCGGACAAAGCGATACGCTGCGTAAGGCGATGGGAAAGAAACAGATTGCCCAAATGGATAAGTTGGAGAAGCTTTTTTATGAAGGAGGTGCTAAAAACGGACACCCCAAACAGGTTCTTCAGAAGATTTGGGAAGACTGGAAGAAATTTGCATCCTATGCCTTCAACAAAAGTCACGCTACCTGCTACTCGTGGGTAGCCTTTCAAACGGCCTACCTCAAAGCGCATTATCCGGCCGAATACATGGCGGCAGTGATGAGTAGAAACCTTGCCAACATCTCTGAAATTACCAAGTTTATGGACGAGTGCCGCGCCATGGGTATCAAAA
Organism: Hoylesella saccharolytica JCM 17484; assembly: GCF_000614205.1. Classification (GTDB taxonomy): domain Bacteria; phylum Bacteroidota; class Bacteroidia; order Bacteroidales; family Bacteroidaceae; genus Prevotella; species Prevotella saccharolytica. The sequence goes on along the minus strand of NZ_BAKN01000008.1, from coordinate 5,390 downwards.
CACTGGGTCCCGATGTAAACGAGTCGCGATTAAAGTTCAGCGTCAACAAGAAAGGTGAAATACGATTCGGTCTTGCCGCCATCAAAGGAATGGGCGATGCCGCCGCGCAAGCCATCATCAGCGAGCGTGAAGCCAACGGTCCCTTTAAAAGCATCTTCGACATTATGCAGCGGGTTAACCTCAGCGCCGTCAACAAGAAGGCGCTTGAAAACCTGGCATTAAGCGGTGGATTTGACAACTTTGGAATAGCTCGAGAATGCTATTCCTCTACTAACGGCAAAGGCGCAACTTTCCTCGATACGCTCGTCAGATACGGGCAGCTCTATCAGGCCGAGCAAACACAAGCCCAACACTCGCTCTTCGGTGCCTCCGAAGCCGTTGAAATAGCCACACCCGCCATACCACAGGTAGACGAATGGAGCACCATTGAGCGACTGAACCGTGAGCGCGACCTTGTCGGAATCTATCTCTCGGCACATCCGCTCGACGATTTTAAAATCATCCTCAACTCCATGTGCAACACCCGTTGCACCGAGCTCGACGATAAAGCCGCCCTTACCAAGAAGAACGAACTGCTTATCGGCGGCATCGTTACAGGTATCAAATCGAAGTTCACCAAAACCGGAAAACCCTGCGGATTTGTAACCATTGAAGACTTTGAAGGCTCGGGCGAACTGGCATTCTTCGGCGAAGAATGGGGGCGATGGCGCGGGCATCTTACCGAGGGATGTTCAGTACTCATTACCGCCAAATGCATCCAAAAATATCCCGACAGCACCTATTACGATCTGCAAATATCCAGTATCGAGTATCTGCAAACCGTCTACGACAAGCGCATCGAGCGATTTACCATATTCGTAGACAGCAACCACATCGACGAAACCGTGGTTAACGATATCACCACCATTGTAAGCAGCGCGCCCGGTAACACCCGCCTCTACTTCAATATTCGTGATATCGAAACCAACAAATCCATCCTGTTACAATCCACACGCGGCACCTTTACTATCAAGCGCGACCTCGTGAACTACATCGAAAGTAATCCGGATATGGCATACCGCGTCAACTGAAAACACTTGGCACGGCGTTTGCCCTACACATAGCATTATATGCACTAATCACTTAACAAAATAAAATTATGGAAGTAAAAATTACAACAGAAAACTTCGAAAGTTACAAAAACGGTAACCTACCGTTGGTAGTAGACTTCTGGGCCACCTGGTGCGGACCCTGCAAAATGGTGGGCCCCATTATCTCTGAATTGGCCCAAGATTATGACGGAAAAATAGTCGTAGGAAAATGCGACGTAGAAGAGAACGACGAGCTTGCCCTGCAATTCGGCGTGCGCAGCATCCCCACCATCCTTTTCTTCAAGGGTGGAGAGCTGGTAGACAAATTCGTAGGCGCCACCAACAAGGTCACCCTCGACGAAAAGTTTAAAGCTCTGCTCTAAACCCCGTTTGCATCATATAATCGGCACTCCGAAGGTAAATCATAATACTTTCGGGGTGCATTCGTTTTTGAAGATGAAAGGCTGACTTAGATAAAACATCATAACAAAACAAAGATGGACGCACTAATGTTGTGCGTCCATCTTTTATAATTCTTTGTATTTAGAAATTAGAATTAGGGATGAAGGATGAGGGATGAAAGCTAATAGCTAATGGACAATTAAACCCTCATCTTTCATCTTTCATCCTTCATCCTTCATCCTTCATCCTTTTTTCTCCACCACCACGAGTTTTCCGCCCTCAACTTTGACGTACATCTCCTCTTGTGTGCGCGTATTTACAATCAGATAGATGGTTACGCCGTCTTGCCAGTCGGTTACGCCGCCGTAAGCCAGACAATCGTGGGCAAGATTCAGTTCGGTTTCCAGTGCCGGAAGCAGCGGAGTGATGAGCGCCTTTTCAGGACTGACGTTTCCGTCGTCGCCGCCCTTCTTGCCACCTTTTCCCTTACCGTCGTTGTTTCCGCCTTTGCCGTCGTCGGGAGTTTTTCCGCCATTCGAACCCTTTCCGTCCGAACCCTTATCGCCGCCCGGAGTTTTTCCGTTGCCTCCGTCCCTTCCGCCCGGCTTTTCGTCGGGTTTACCCGGAGTTTTCCCGTTGCCGTCGCCTCCGCCCGGTTTCTTTTTATCTTTCGCACCATTTTGGGGCGAGATGGCGTTGTGTGTTGCGCGGAAGTCGGCGGCTATTTTGTTCATCATATCCACCAGACGGGCGATGGCGGGTTGGTCTTCGGCTTTGGCAAAGAGGTACGAGGCCTCGATGTAGCGACATACGCGGTCGAAGGCGTCGTCGGTTTGTGCGCGTGCCACTTTTGTTGGCGGGAGTTTTGCATCCAGCTCGTCTACCCGCCTTTCGGTGCGCAAACTTTCGTACGCCTCGTTGACGGTGTGCAGCTGTTGCAGGGCCACGGTAAGCCCCAGTTTGGCGGTTTGTGCGGTATAGCGTTCAAGGTCTTTTTCAAGCCCCACGATGTGTCCGCTTTCAATTTCCACACTTTCGGCCTGAATGCCGGTGTAGGGGCGCAGCACTACTTCGAGTTCGTGGGCGGCGGTACGAATGTCTGCCACGGGCGCCTTGACTTGCACTTTTACCAAATTAAAGATGTACGACAGCAGATCGTCGCGTTCGACGTCTTTTGCGCGTAGTTGCGTGGTGTGTGCCGATGCCGTTGCCTGCTTGTTAATTTCTACCTCGACGTTGACGGCGGCCTCCCACTCTTTGAGCAGTTCGGCAGGAATTTTCACCTTTGTCGGGTCGGCAGCCTTTACTTGCTCGTACTCTTTGCGTTGAAACTGCATGTGCAATCCAGCTTCAAATCTTGCAGCGTTACAGCTTACGAAACGCACTTCGTTTAATTTCTTTTTCATTGTAATTTGATTTTTGATGTTAATAATAAAACGATAAGAATAATGTTGTTCATGAATTTTGTTGAGGCAAATGTAAGATCTTTTCCGGTTTTAAAATCAAAAAAACAAGTTTTTTTTGATTTTGGCAGAAAATAAATGGTGCGGCGATTGAATCGCCGGCACATCGGCAAAAAAAACACGGCGATTGAATCGCCAGGTACTAAAATGCATAAATATGCACGGTGATTGAATCGCCAGATGAAAAATGCATAAATATTCGCTTCGACTGAATCGCTGCACATTAAAATACATAAATATGCATAGCGACTGAATCGCCGAGCACAAAAAGCGTTTTTAGTTCGCGGCGACTCAGTCGCCGTCTATCAAAATCAAATTTAAGTTGTGGCGTTTGTGTAGCCGCAGGCTGAAAAGTGTTTTTACACGAAAACACCCGAGTGTCGGGGTGGTAAAACATTCGTTTACCGCGAAACACTCGGGTGTGGGGGTTGAAAATCTTTGTTTTCGTACGGATTGCTTATATGTCTGCCCACATACGGGCAAGACTGAATGCTGTCTATTAGTGTTAGAAGTGAACAAACGGGCGAATATGGCACACTAAATTATGGGTGGCGTTTTGGCTAAACATAATTGTGGGACCGACATAGAATAATGGTCGCATCGCTCCCGCAAATTCAGAACTGTTCCAATACTGGTAATGTTTTAGTGCATCACCGCCTGCATCGGTAAAAGCCTTGTTCATGGCAGCAAGGTCTAAATTAAGTGAAGAAGAAATCACTCCATCCCAACGACCGAAAAACTTAAATGCGAGATACCATTCGCCCATGGCGGGCAGATACCACTTGCCTACATTGCTTCCGGTAATACCTATGCCGGGATTATACCGCGCAACCTTATAAAACGGTGTGTAGTCGGCAGAGAAGTTCGCCTTGATGCGACCATCCACACTCCCCGAGGCTTCGTAAGTCCAATCATAGCCCGCCAGGTCGTTAGCAACATCTTCGAAATCGGTATAATGCGTAGTGTTGTGCTGAATATTCATTTTATCCCAATCGTAAGGAGTGGTGTATGCATACGTCAAGTTATCTACATCTTTTAGTGCCACAGCTATACCGTGCTGTGTTGCAGTCTTCTCGCGTGCCACTACCCCGATGGGCGTGCGGGTGCCTTTATCACCGAGGTAGCCCACCGTTCCGTCTTGGAAAAGCAGTAGCGGGGTTTTGCTTTTGATGGTGAAGTTGAAAACGTAACTGTGGTTGCGCTGAACACTGGTGCGGTTAAGGAACCAACTTGTAGGAGAAATGGAAAAAGTTTTACCATGTAAATTGCCCTTAACGCCACCACTTTGAATAATACCGGTATCGAAACCGTCGGGAAAATACATATAATTGGTAAGCGACTTGTATTTTTTTACAATGGCCGAATTTTGCACGGCGGCAGTGGGTGTTAAGGGTATGTTTAAAAAACTGTAAGACTTATATGCCTGAGATATTTTCTCGCCTTTTATGTTGAATGTTTCTGTTCCAAAGGGGCCTGCATCTGTACCCATACTAAATGTTGCGTTGGTGGGTGCAGTGGTGTACGAGGTGATTTGATAGCGTATGCGCGCCATCATGTGCCGCATGGTAAAAGAGATTTCTTGCCGGGGCTGTGTTATGGCTACAGTGGTGGTACCTATCATAGCGTTAACAGCATCGTGCTTTACTTCAAGGCTGGTGCCATTATCGGTTACGGCATCGTTGATGCACACAAAGGTATAGGTGCCGTGGTCCAGTAGCATAAGTCTATTGGCGTCGGGGGTGAATACGCCACCCGAAACCGTGCCTGCTATCGACTGGTTGGGGCCTGTAAGGCGCTGGTTGGAGCTGTTTACGACATAAATGCGGTAGTGCCCGTCGCTGATGGTGGCGCGGGTTTGGGGTGCAGGCTGCAGGGTGTCGGGTTCGATGGTAAGCTCGGCAACCAGTCCGTTGCCCAAATCTATTTCTTGGGGTTGTGTATCTTGTCCTGTTGCGCGGGTAGCACTTTTAGTGGGTACTGTTTGATATTCTTCCGCCTCGATTTTAAAGACCAGCCCTTGGGATGGATCTACCTTTCCCGTTTCGTCAATGGCAGTTTGTTCGTTACTGCCGCATGCTGCCACGAGCAAACTTGCTGCGGCGATGCTGAAGAACGATGTTATAATTTTGTTAAATTTCATTTTTGTTTCTTTTTAGTTTTACATACTTGATTTTTTACTTTCTTACAAGTTCTTCTTAGATTTCAAACTCGCCCATATCCTTTTCTGGATCGTCTATCCAATCTTCTTCCGAATTGGCATCGGCGGGTGATTTGGGTACAACCGAAGAACAGATAAATCCTTCTTCCAACAATGGGATAATGCTTACTTCCGGCTTTTCATACTCAAGCCTTTTCAATAGCTTTCTCTTCATGTTAACTTGTTTTTTATTAATAATTATCCTAAAACTACTCCGTTAAGGAGTTAAAAAAATGTACCGACAAAGGTAATGGTTTT